>CAXBHB010000012.1:0-114309 GCA_963975465.1 uncultured Chromatiaceae bacterium | reverse complement strand
GGTATCAGGTTGGTGGGGTAAAGGTGCCCCATCAACCATTAAATCCGTATACCCTAAAGTTTTTCACGGTAAGCGAGCTGAATTGCGCCCGGATATCGTCGCTACTGTTATCACAGTTGGATGGCAGGGCATCGTCAATGTAACCCGTTATTTCATCTTGTAAGTGCCGGCCGCTGGCGTCTACCAATTCACTGTTGCTCATAGAGCGGATCAGTAAGCTGTTGGCATCAATAAGCAGCGTGGCGTATAAGGTTTGCATGTTATTAATGTGACCGGGGTGGGTTGGGTCCGCAAAAGTTGGCCGTTGTACAGGGCTCTGAGCCCGGCTTTGTTCAATAATGCTTGCAGCTGTTTTATAAAACTGCTCGGTGCTGTTGAACAGTTGTTGATCAAAAGGCTGTACCAGAGTAACCGAGCTACAGCTCAACAGGCTTAGCACGGTGATAACAGACAGAACAGTGTGTCTCCATCGATAAGTCAATCGCCTGATCTGCAATGCTACTGCCTTTTTGCTCTATTGCTGTCAGTCCGTCACTGATATTGCTGATAGATTGGGCAATGGTATTGCTGGTTTGCTCCAGCTGGGCACCAGCGTTTTCCAAATTTGTGCTTGCGTAAGCAGCTTGGGAGATCTGGTTGTTAATATCGGCAAAACCGCTGGCTACCAGCTGGAGTTGCTGCTGAACCTCACTACTTTTACTGACCAAAAGACTCATTTGATCTGCAGTTTGGCCGCTTTGCTGGCGAATTTCTGCCAACATTTTTGCGATATCAGCGGTGGCACCGGAGGTTTTACTGGCTAATGCCCGCACTTCTTCCGCCACTACAGCAAAACCGCGTCCCTGTTCACCGGCGCGCGCGGCTTCAATAGCAGCATTCAGCGCGAGTAAGTTGGTTTGGTCTGCGACGTTATTAATAACCTCTGTTATACGCTGAATATTATCTGCAGAGTTGCGAAGCTGTTCCAGCTCTTTTGCAGAATAGCTGACAGCGCTGGCAAGCTGCTCAAGACTGTCAACACTGCTGCTAAGTTGTTTATCAGCTTGCTGACACGCACTGGCAGTTTGCTGAATACTCTGATTCAGTGTTTGGAGGTTATCGTTGAGCCGAGCACTGGTGCGGCTCAGCTCGTTGCTGCTATCGGCTATCTGACTGCTATTTTGAGCACTATGTTTGATATCACTATTCAGACTATCGATAAAAAAGGACACTTCAGCTGAACCAATAGCAAGTTTTGACGTGGACACCTCAATTTTACTGATATCAAGTTCAGGCTGACGTTCCACAGATATGTTATTTTCTGCTCGCTGAAAACGATATTGCCAGTAAAAATATGTCAACAGGACTATTGCCAGGACAATGCTACTTATCGCGCTGGCTTTGCTAAGCCAATAACCTGCAAGTACAAAAAGTAGCAACCCAATATTAACCAACCAAAGCAGCATATTAACTCCAAAATATGCACTACAATTATAGCTACTATGGCAGAAACTAAGAGTGGGTAAAGCACTACTAACTCAGCTGCTACTAAAGTCTAGGCTGTTTTTTGTACTAATTAGTTGATGTCCGTCAAAACCGCCAGGGGTTTTAACCAGTACAATAATAACAACTAATGCAGGAGAGTAATTTATGAGTAACTTCAATCGTCGAACCTTTTTTAAGGTGTCAGCCGGAACTGTGATTGGCCTGACCGCAGGCGGTATCAGTTTAAGCGCGCTAGCTGCTGAAGAGCTGAAACTGGATGACCCGCTGGCTGCGGCTATGCGCTACACCCATAAGTCTGAAGTAGAAGGTCGTAATTGTAATAATTGCAATCTGGTGCAGGGTGAAGATGGTCAGAAATGGCGGCCGTGTGCCATTTTCCCTGGCAAATTGGTAGCCAGTGAGGGCTGGTGTGCTGCCTGGGTTCAAAAAGTAGCCACGTAATAGTGATAACCAACAGGGTTAGTCACAAAAAAACGGCCCAGTGGCCGTTTTTTTACATCAAGGCAGCTTTAAGTGACGGCCACCATCTAAAGCCAATATCCGGCCGGTAATATAGTGGCTATCGAGTAAATACAAAATGCTTTGCAACACCTCATCCGGGCCCGGTGCTACAGCCATTAACGATTTTGCCAACGCTTTTTGACGGTAGGCGTCGTCATCCCCTTTATTAAACATCAGTAACGCCGGTGCAATAGCATTTACTTTGATTTTTGGAGCCAATTGCCGCGCCAGCGACAAGGTCAGGTTTTCCAGCGCGGCTTTTGAGGCGGCGTAGGCCTGATGTTTACTACTACCGACGCTGGCAACAAAGTCGGTTAAATGAATAATATCAGCAGTATCAGCTGATGCCAGCAGCTTGGGCATCAACGCGCGGTTTAACAGGTAGGGGGCTTTCGCATGCACCTGCTGCATGGCATCAAAGATTGCTGCATCCTGCTGCAACTGATTTAGCATGCTTTGCTGCCCGTTACCCATTTCAAGAGGTATATCTGGCTGCCAGCTGGAGGCGTTATGAATAATGGCCCGGATAGCCGGGTACGGCGCCATCGCCTCCACAAAAGCGGCGATATCGGTGAGTTGATTAAAATCAGCAGGAATGCAATGCACACCAGCCTGTTGCAGCGCAGCGATGCCTGGAGTTTTTTTGCGGTAACTGACCACCAGCTGATAACCGCGCTGCTGCAATGTCAGGGCACAGTGCAAGCCAACGCGCTGACCTGCGCCGGTGATAACTATAATGGGTTTATCGGATGTTAAAGCAGGCATAATGATGACGATTAAGGAATTATCCAGTCGTTACGCAGCACAGCGGCAACAGGTTCAACCCACAACAAAGTTTAATGGCAGCGTTATGAGCTTTCGTTAAGTAACTCAGCGCTGACAAAACCCAGAAAATCACTTTCCGGTAAGGGTTTAGACCAGTAGAAACCCTGGCCTTCGTCGCAGCCAAGTAAGGCCAGTTGCGCTGCGGTCGCGCTGTCTTCGATGCCCTCGGCGACGGTTTTCAGCCCCAGGCTTTTGCTCATCTGAATTATCGCCCGTACCAGTGGCTCATCGCGCTCAGATAAACACAGCGACATAATAAAAGACTTATCTATTTTCAACCGGCTGGCATTAAAGCGGCGTAAATATCCCAGATTAGAGTAACCGGTGCCGAAGTCATCTATCGAGAACCGTATACCCAATTGATACAAGGCATTGAGTTGCCGGGCGATATTATCGCCCTCACCAATTAACAGCGATTCTGTTAACTCCAGTTCCAGAGCATGAGCTGGCAAAGCCGCGGCATTCAGCGCCTGTTGCACCTGTTGCTCCAGTTTGCCGTCACGAAACTGGACATAAGATAAATTGACAGCGACTGTCAGGTCATTATAGCCCTGCTGATGCCAGCGACTGCACGCCAGACAAGATTGTTGCAACACCCATTCGCCAATTTCAACAATCAGGCCGCTGCTTTCTGCCAGCGGAATAAAATCATCCGGGCTTATCATACTGCCATCGGGCTGTGGCCAGCGCAGCAGGGCTTCGGCGCCGATTACCCGTTGCTTTGCCAGCTGTAACTTAGGTTGAAAATACAGCTGAAAATCATTTTGCTTTAATGCTTTACGCATAAGCTGCAGCATATTGAATTTGTCGATGCTGGCTTTATTTAATTCTTCGTTATAGAACCGGTAGACATTGCGACCATCAGCTTTTGCCTGAAACATCGCCATATCTGCATGTTTGCATACTTCACTGAAATCGGTGCCGTCCTGCGGCGAAATGGCAACGCCGACTGAGCCGGATATCTCTATCTGATTCTGCATAATAAAAAATGGTGCGGTAGTTTGTGCTAATACATTGCTGGCGCGGCTGGCCAGCATTTCATTGTTGGCAGACCCGGGCAGCAGCAGCAAAAATTCGTCCCCGCCAAAACGGCATAACACATCGTTAGCGGTCAGCACGTTTTCCAGTCGCCTGGCGAGTTGCTGCAACAGCAAATCACCGGCGGCATGGCCCAGCGAGTCATTCACCGGTTTAAAGTTATCCAAATCAAGCAGCAATACTGCCAGCTGCTGCTCGCCGGCGAGGCATTCACTGTAAAGCCGCTGATAATGCTGTTGACAGTAAATACGATTGGGCAGGGCGGTAAGCGGATCATGCAGGGCTAAATGTTCAATATGAGCCTGACTTTGTTTTACCCGGTGGTTTTCCGTTTGCAGGGTGTGCATTAACCGTTGTTGATCTCGGTACAACAAATACACGCTGACGCCGGTAACCAGCAAAATGGCAGCAACAAAGACAAAGTGTCCTGCAGTAATGGTCGGAATAACCGGCGGGACAATGCCACTTACCGCCAGGTAAGTTAAGAGTGCACAAAACGCCAGCATAAAGCTGATGAGTGGGAAAAACAGCCTGCTGTTTCCCAACATAGCGGCAAACACCAATACCCCAGGATAGCCCAGCAAGGCTAAATCACGAATACCACCTGAGATAAATGCCAGGGCTGACAGCATCAGGCACATAGCCCACAGCAATACAAAGGTTGCAGAAGCGATTTGCCGCTGGTAAGCCAGGATCGCGGCCAATGCCAGGGCAAAACAGCCTGCTAACAAGATCCACTTCGTGGTGCCAGCGGCGACGGCAACCGCCAGCACCAACCCAAACAGGGTCAGGCCAATAATTTGCAGTAAGCGCTTGGTACGCAGCCGGTTTGGTTGGCTTGGCGGGATATCTGGGTGACGTAGCATTGAGTCTGGGTTATTCGGCATGCAAATCGATACTACAGGTTTTAATATGTTTTACTGTAGTCGCTTTTCAGTGGTTGCGCGAATGGCTGCTATTATTTAAGAACTTTTTATTGCTGACGAGCGGTTGCTTTGGGTAGAAAACCGGACGTGATGACAGCCAGCACCAGCATAATGCCAGAGACCCAGAGACAGACGACCAGACCGGCGCTCTGATACAGCCAGCCAGATAACAGAGTACCTATTAGCCGACCCATGGCATTGGCCATGTAGTAAAAGCCGACATCCAGAGATACGCCGTCACTTTTGGCATAGCTGACAATTAAATAGCTGTGCACTGCTGAGTTAATCGCAAACACCGCCCCAAAGAACATTAACCCGGTTAAAAGTGCCAGTTCAATATGCCAGTTTGCGCTCAGGGCAATGGCAATCAGACCCGGAATAACACATAGCAAAGCGGCCCAAAATGTCACTGTTTTGCCGTCAGGCAGGGTATTTTTACCTAAAAGCAAAGGGGCGATACTTTGCACCCCGCCATAGCCAATAACCCACAATGCCAGAAAACCACCAACAGTCCAGTGGTCCCAGCCAAGGTTGCTGGCTAAAAAAAGTGGCAGTGCTATCACAAACCAGACATCGCGGGCGCCGAATAACAGCATACGGGCAGCCGATAAGACATTAATGGCACGACTTTTTGACAGCATTTCACTGAATTTAGGCCTGGCGCTGCTTTTCCCCAAATCCTGCTTCAATTTAACTAAACTTATCAGCCAAACCAGTAGCAAGGCCACGGCCATGCTGAGAATAGCCAGCTGAAAACCGACCAGCGAGAGCAGCAAGCCGCCGACAAAGAATCCCAGCCCTTTTAAGGCGTTTTTTGAACCGGTCAGTAATGCCACCCACTTAAACAAGGTGCCGGGTGCATCACTACTTACCAGCATTTTAATGCTGCTTTTGGCGCTCATTTTGTTTAAGTCTTTAGCAATGCCCGATAATGCCTGGGCAGCCATTACCCACGGAACAATAAGATACTCTGTGGGCAGTAGTAACATCGACAACGCCAAGATTTGGATAAATAGCCCCATATTCATGGTGTTGTTTAAACCAATACGTGCCCCCAGCCAGCCGCCGACCAGGTTGGTAATGACTCCGAAGACTTCATAAAACAAAAAAAGCATGGCAATGCTAAGCCCGCTGTAGCTCAGGCTGTAAAAGTGCAGCACCACTAACATGCGTAACGCACCGTCGGTCAGGGTAAACGCCCAGTAATTAGCCGTGACCAGTAAATACTGGCGTACGGCGGGCGACAGTGATGCTGCAATCATATTCAGGCCTGGTCCTGCAAACCGACCATCTTCGCCAGCTCGACTGTGCGGTTGGCATAGCCCCATTCATTGTCGTACCAGGCATAAATTTTAACCTGAGTGCCATTAATCACCATGGTACTCAGCGCATCGATAATGCTGGAGCGTGGGTCGGTTTTATAATCGATGGAAACCAGCGGCCGGCTTTCATAGCCCAGAATGCCTTTCAGCTCACCTTCTGCCGCGGCTTTCAGCATTTCGTTAACTTCTTCGGCGGTTGTTAGCCGCTCTACTTCAAAAACGCAGTCGGTTAAGGATGCGTTTGTCAGCGGCACCCGCACAGCATGGCCATTTAAGCGGCCTTTTAATTCGGGAAAAATCTCTACGATGGCGGTGGCTGAGCCGGTCGTCGTCGGAATCAAACTACTGCCACAGGCCCGGGCCCGACGTAAATCTTTATGAGGGGTGTCCATAATGCTCTGGGTATTGGTTAAATCATGAATGGTGGTAATAGCACCATGCTTAATGCCCAGCTGCGAATGAATGACTTTTACCACCGGCGCCAGGCAATTGGTGGTGCAACTGGCGGCAGTCACTATCTGGTGCCTGGCTTTATCATACAGCTGATGATTAACACCCATAACCACATTTAAGGCACCGGCTTCTTTTACCGGCGCGCTGACCACTACCCGCTTCACTCCTTGCTTCAGGTAGTCCTGTAATGCTGCAACGGTTTTCATCTTGCCGGAGGCTTCAATCACTAAATCGCAACCTGACCAGTCGGTATCGCTGATCGCTTTGTTGTGGCTGACCGCAATGGTTTTACCATTGATCAGAATGTTACTGCCCTCGGCGCTGGCATTGTGACGCCAGATACCATGCACAGAGTCAAAATTCAGCAGATGGGCATGGGTCGCAGCATCTGCGGCCGGGTCATTTATCCGGACAAACTCCAGTTCAGGCCAGTCAAAAGCGGCACGCAGTGCCAGCCGGCCAATCCTGCCAAAACCGTTGATACCCACTTTAATGCTCATGTCAGTTTCCTTTTTATCGTTAGCAGCAGGCCTGCTCAGCGGGCCGCTGTGATACCAGAGTAAGTTGTTGCCGGCAAGGCGCCAGATAAAGCTGGTTGGCCAGTAAGGTTTGTTGTAATACCTGACTCGCCCACGCGGGCAGTGCGGGGTGCAGAGAATAAAACACCCACTGGCCACTGCGTCGATCCTGCAGAATATTGGCTTTACGTAGTTGGGCTAAGTGACGGGAGATCTTGGGCTGACTTTGCTCAAGTGCTGTCATCAGCTCACAGACACACAGCTCTTGCTGTTCGGTGATTAACAGCAGGCTTTTTAAGCGGGTATCATCGGCCAGCGCTTTATAAAACATAAGAGGGCATAACATAATACGGCAGTTCCGGCTGACTTTATATGCGAATTATCATATATGCATTTTTCCATATGTCAAGACGGCACTATAAAGGCGGCACCATAAAGACCGAATACGTATCGAAAGGCTGCGCTTTACCGGTCGCAACGCTAGCGTTAAGATGCCGCGAAGCGAAGCTTGTTACAGGAAACCGTTATGACAAATAGCAGCCAGAAAGGGCCAACCGGTAACGCGCCAGGCTTTAGTGCTGAAATGACTCAGGCCAGGCAGCGTTTACACGCGATAAGCAGCCTGGCGCTGCAACAGTTTGAGCAGGCACTGAGTGCTTACCAAAGCAATAACCAGCGTCAGGCCCAGCAGGTGCTCAGTCAGTTACAGCGCGCTCATGATTTTGAGTTGGCAATGGATGATCATTGTCTTGATATGTTAAGCCATACCGCCAGCGATCGGGATTTGCGGCTGGTGCTGGCGCTGCTAAAAGCGATCAGTGATATCGAGCAGATTTGCAATCAGAACGTGCAAATAGCCCAGCAGGTGCTGCTGAACGTGGCCACACCACCGTCGGCAAAGCAGCTGACAGCAATCAATACCCTTGCAACACCGGTCAGCACTATGCTGGGGCTGGCGCTTGCCTCATTGCAGCAGCCCGGTATTGCCAAGGCTGAGCAAGCGCTGGGCATGACTGCCAGTATTAATCAATACTATGGCGCAATTTTACGCGGTAACCTGGCTGGTAAAGAACAGCAACAGGAGCAACTGGATGCAGCCTTAGGCGTGAACTGGGTAGCCAGAGCCCTGGAGCGGATTGCCGAGCACAGCGCTAATCTGGCCAGGCAGGCTATTTTTATGGCCAGAGTCAGCAGTGGCCAGTCAACCCGGGTGGAATTGCAGCCACGGCGTCCCCGTTAAGGCCTGTTCAGGCGTCAAAATAGACCTTTAACAACTTATTAATAAAGATGGCGTAATTATGACAGTCTGCACATTGTTGTCATTGAAATATTCTCAATAAAAACAGTGGTTTATTTAAATAAAAAAATATTACCAACCTTCACTAAACTGTAATAAAAATATGCTAGACAGCCGGCGCGGCACTGACTATAGTCTGGTTAAGACGTAGCAGGAGTACAGCAATGAAAATTAACAATAAACACTTGGTAACAGCATTGGCCGCAGTAGTCATTGTTGGCCTGAGCGGTTGTTCCAGCTTGAGCAAACAGCAATATACTTATGTGGTCGATAACGACAGACTGACTGAAGCAAATAGCTTAACCCGCACCTCAAAGCATACCGGTCATGTGGTCTGGTTGAATCCGCCAACGAAAAGAGTGGCCGTGGAAAAGAAACAGGATTAAGCAGAGTTGCATCTCGGTAAATAGTTAACCTAGTCAGGTTGATCACAATTCCTCAGATTTATTTTAAACCCGCTTATGAGCGGGTTTTTTAATGGTCAAAAGCTTGCTCATCTGAATCAAAAACAACTGTCATATTACTGCAATAAAAGTATCGCATACTGTGCAGCATCAAATGCATCTCGTACTGAGGATTTACAGAATGAAAATGAATAAGCTTACTAAACTGATTGTTGCTTCAGCTGTCAGCCTGGCGTTTGCTGGGCAGGCTCAGGCCAAACGTGACACTGTGCAGGTGGCAGGTTCATCTACGGTATTGCCTTTTGCCTCTATTGCTGCAGAAGAGTTTGGCAATAATTTTGCGCAGTTCCGTACCCCGGTAGTGGGCTCAGGTGGTTCATCAGGTGGCTTACGGCAGTTCTGTCAGGGTGTGGGCACAAACACTATCGATATTGCCAACTCGTCGCGCGCTATTCGTCCGGCAGAAGTTGAGGCCTGTAAAGAAAATGGCGTCAATGAAATTATCGAAGTCAAAATTGGCTATGACGGTATCGTTTTTGCTTCGAGAGTTGATGCCGGCATCTTTAAATTAAAGCCCGAGCACGTATTCCTGGCTCAGGCTGCCCAGATACCGCAAAACGGTAAAATGATTACCAACCCTTATACCAACTGGCAGCAAATTGATAAGTCGTTACCTGACCAAACCATTTTACTGGCGATTCCGGGCTCTAATCACGGTACCCGCGAAGTGTATGAAGAGAAAGTAATCATTGATGGCTGTAAAACCTTTGCTGAAGTACAGGCCTTACCTAAAGCCGAACAAAATAACTTCTGTTTAGCGATGCGTACCGACGGCAGTGTGGTGGAAATTGCTGGTGACTACACTGAAACGCTGGCCCGGTTGCAGGCGCAGAAAAATGCGCTGGGTGTATTTGGTTTAAGTTTCTACGAAGCGAACCGTGACCGGATAAAAGTTGCGACAGTTAGTGGCGTTGAACCTACTGTTGACAATATTATTGCCGGCACTTACCCGGTATCACGGCCACTGTTTTTCTATGTGAAAGGCGAGCACATCGGGGTTATTCCTGGCTTAAAGGAATTTGCTGAATACTTTGTTTCTGACGCCGCATCTGGCTTTGGCAGCCCGCTGGAAGCCGCCGGTTTGATCCCGTTGGATGATGACGAGCGCACTAAAATCCTGACTAACATTCGCGCTAAAAAGTCGCTGTAACGGCCTTGATGTTCGGATCATAAGAAGAGGGCCAGCCGGTCCTCTTTTTCTATTTCAGTAATATGACAATGATTGTAATAAAACTGCAATGTGCGCGCGTTAAGCTTGCGCGGCTTAGTAAGAAGTATTTTCCCGTTGGGATATTCCGGATTGGCGAGTGGAGCAAGCATGAGTAATTTTTCGTTAATTGTACTGCTGCTGGCATTGATGGCGATTGGCTATCAGCTGGGCATGGTGCGCAGCCGCAAGGTAGCGGCAGTAAACCTGCAGCAAAAAATGCACTCAAGACCACATCATTACGGCATGATGGTAGGCTTGTGGGCGGTTATTCCTGCTTTCTTTATTCTGATATTGTGGACCTTACTGTCACCTGGCGTAATAAATAGTATGGTGGCAGCACAATTGCCGCCAGAAGCGCTGGCAGCAGAAGGCATGAACGCCGATGTCATTATGCGCCGGATAGGTAACCTCGCTGCCAATTTTGGGGTAGTGGCAGAAGCCGAGCAATGGGAGCTGGCCGCTGCAGCTTATATGCAGCAGTTAAAAAGCAGCAGTGCTTTACTGTTAACCGGCCTGATGTCAGCCATCGCGGCGGCAGGGTTGTTTTTCAGTTTTAAACGGATTAAACCTCAATTGCGGGCACGCCATCAGATAGAGCGTACCGTTAAAGCGGTACTGATTATCTGCTCCACGGTGGCCATTTTAACCACTATTGGCATTGTGATGTCGATGGTGGGAGAAACAATCAAATTCTTTAGTTTTATTCCGCCGGCTGACTTTTTCTTTGGTACCACCTGGAACCCGCGCTTTTCAACCACCGGGGTCAGTGAGGGCTCGCTGACGGGTAGCCAGGGTAGTTTCGGTTTGCTGCCACTGTTGTCCGGTACCATGCTGGTGGCGGTTATTGCGCTGCTGGTGGCCATTCCATTGGGCTTAATGGTGGCTATTTACCTGGCCGAATACGCGCCTGCTAAGTTCCGTGCTACCGCAAAACCCATTATTGAAGTGCTGGCCGGTATTCCGACTATCGTGTATGGCTTTTTTGCCCTCGTTACCGTCGGCCCTTTTCTGGCCGATTTTGGTGCCAGTATCGGCCTGACTATCCGGGCGACGTCTGCGCTGACCGCCGGGGTGGTAATGGGCATTATGATTATCCCTTTTATCTCATCGTTATCAGATGACATTATTACCCAGGTGCCTAAAGCGCTGCGTGATGCCTCGTTAGGGCTTGGCGCTACCAAGTCTGAAACTGTTCGCAAAGTGGTGTTGCCTGCAGCCTTACCCGGCATTGTCGGCGCGGTATTGCTGGCAGCCAGTCGTGCCATCGGCGAGACCATGATTGTGGTTCTGGCGGCCGGTAACAGCCCGACCCTTACTGCTAATCCGTTTGAAGCTGTATCAACGGTAACAGTCACTATCGTTAACCAGTTGACGGGTGACAACGACTTTGCCAGCCCGCAGTCGCTGGTGGCGTTTGCCCTGGGACTGACCTTGTTTGTGATTACTTTGCTGCTGAATGTGGTAGCGCTGGTGATAGTGCGTAAATACCGGGAACAATACGAGTAACTTATGACAGACATTAATAAGCATTCAGTAAACCCGGCAACGGCAGAGCACCCGGCGCCGCTGAGTAAAACCCAGCAGAAAGTGGCCGCATCATTGAACCGGCGCCATCGTCAGGAAAAGCTGTTTAAAGGCATTGGCCTGGGTGCGGTGATCATCAGCCTGACCCTGGTGGCGATTTTGTTTATTAATATTTTTGCCAAGGGTTTACCGGCGTTCTGGCAATCGGCCATTACCCTGGATATCTATTTCGACCCACAAATTATCCAAATCAGTGAAAAACCGGTGCAGCAGCCGGACGAGACTGAAAATGCCTTCAGACAGCGCTTTATTGAGTGGCAATCTGAAGTGGGTATGGTCAATTTTAACCGGTTAATTCTGGACGGCCTGGTTAAGGTGATACCAGAAGCATCAGAACGCCAGTACCGGCGCGATTCGTCCCGGATCGTCACGTCGGGTGAGCGCTATGCTCTTCGTGATATGGTTATCGATAATCCTGAGATAATTGGTCAGACCAAAACCGTGCATTTGCTGACTGACGCCAATATTGACGTCTGGTTAAAAGGTAACATTGATCGCAGCCTGCCAGATGCGCAGCAGCAGTTAAGCCCGAAAGTGCGGGAGTGGGTTGCTGAGTTATCAAAGCAGGGCATCATTGAGAACCGGTTCAGCTTTGCGCTGTTTATGAATCCGGATTCACGCAGCTCGCTGGCTTCAGCCGGTTTAGCCGGTGCCTTTATGGGCTCACTGTACATGATGCTGGTGGTGATTTTCCTGGCGGTACCTATGGGCGTGGCCGCGGCAATATATCTGGAAGAATTTGCCCCCAAAAACAAACTGACAGACTTAGTGGAAGTGAATATTAATAACCTGGCAGCGGTACCGTCTATCGTATTTGGTCTGCTGGGAGCCGCGGTATTTATTGGCTGGTTTAAATTGCCGATGTCAGCGCCGATAGTGGGCGGTTTGGTACTAAGCTTAATGACCCTGCCCACCGTGATTATTGCTACCCGCTCAACGCTTAAAGCCATACCGCCTTCAATTCGCCAGGCAGCTCTGGGACTGGGTGCCTCAAAAATGCAGGCCATTTTTCACCATGTATTACCGCTGGCAGTGCCGGGGATTTTAACCGGTGCTATTCTTGGCGTTGCGCAGGCCCTTGGTGAAGCGGCACCGCTGCTGCTGATTGGCATGAAATCATTTGTGGCGCAGGTGCCAACCGGCCCCTTTGAACAATCAACAGCGCTACCGGTACAAATATTCCTGTGGCAGGGTAACGAGTTGCGTAACTTTTTTGAAGCTCGTACCTCGGCGGCTATTATCGTGTTGCTGGCGCTAATGTTATCGTTAAACGCCCTGGCAATATGGCTGCGTAAAAAATATGAAAAACGCTGGTAAGCGGCACGGCTAAATACAGCTGGTCATAATAAATGGCCAACCCTGCCACTCCGGCTTTTTAACTGAACAAGATGTAACCTTAACCGAACACGATGTAACCAGGACGGATTTAGCGATGACAGCAATTGAGACCAACAGCAGCGGCAAAGTAAAAATGACAGCGCGCGATGTCAAAGTGTTTTACGGCGACAATGAGGCTATTCATGGGGTGAACCTGGACGTCATTGAAAACGAAGTTATTGCTTTTATCGGCCCGTCTGGCTGCGGTAAGTCGACGTTTTTGCGCTGCCTTAACCGGATGAATGACACCATTGATATTTGCCGGGTAACCGGCAGTATTAAAATGGATGGACGCGATATCTATGACCCGTCACTGGATGTGGTGCAGTTGCGGGCTCAGGTTGGTATGGTATTTCAAAAACCAAACCCGTTTCCAAAATCGATTTATGAAAATATTGCTTATGGCCCGCGTTTACATGGTCTGGCGAGCCGCAAATCCGAACTGGACGATGTGGTCGAATCCAGCTTACGTCGTGCCGGCTTATGGAATGAAGTGAAAGACCGGCTGGACCAGCCAGGTACCGGCTTATCGGGTGGCCAGCAGCAGCGTTTGTGTATTGCCCGCAGTATTGCCGTCAGCCCCGATGTCATTTTAATGGATGAGCCATGCTCCGCGCTTGACCCAATAGCGACATCAATTATTGAAGAGCTGATTGATGAGTTAAAACAAAACTTTACTATCGTTATTGTTACCCACAATATGCAGCAGGCTGCCCGGGTGTCCGACCGTACGGCATTTTTTCATTTGGGTGATTTAATCGAAATTGGCGCCACTAACGAGGTGTTTACCAATCCTAAAAATAAACGCACAGAAGACTATATTACCGGCCGTTATGGTTAAGGTACTGCTGACTGACCTGTGATCAAAGGAGCTTCGGCTCCTTTTTTGTTAAAAAATCACTTTGGCCGCTGGCTATCTGTCTAATCTGGTTAATACTTTTCAAATATTACGATGGAGTATTGGTTGCGCGGCGTCATAAATGCATCATTAAAAAGTCATAAAAATGCCACACTGTCATTTAAGTGTCATTTATTTGCAATATACTCATGTAGTGAACGTCGATTATCGTTTTACTCTTTATATAGGAATAACAATGAACACGCTAAATAAAATCACTATTACAGTTCTTGCTGCATCATTTGCCGGAAGTGCCCTGGCTGTAGATATTGAAGTAAAACCTCGTGGTCGTATGCACCTTGATGCCGGGTTTTATAATGAAGATCAGACAGAATTTGGTAATGGTGTAAACGTTCGCCGCGGTCGCATGGGGTTGCAGGGGAGTTTCTCTCCAGATTGGCGCTTTGTTATTGAGTATGATTTTGCCGAAGGCGGTGATGCTAATGCTGCAGACGTAAACCTGCGTACTAAATTTGCAGGTGGTTCACTGACTATAGGTCATCAACGATTACCATTTAGTCTTAATACGATGACAAGTTCAAACTCAATGACTTTTATGGAACGCTCAAGTGCCTCAACAGTCATTACACCTGACCGTAAGTTAGGTGTTCGCTTTGACAAAACGTTTGGTGATGATCTTACCTCAGAGTCTATGGTATTTGGCCGGACAATGAATACCGAGAGCGATGCAGGCAAAGATGATAGCATGGGCCTGGCACAGCGTCTGATCTACCACCCTAAGGTAGATAACGTTCAGTATCACTTTGGTGCTGCCGTGGTTTATCAGGATTTGGGCGATTATAACAGCCTGCGTCTGCGTGACCGACCTGAATTACGCATTGACCCTTCAATTCGTTTAATTGATACCGGCACACTTAACGATATTGATAGTCTGACCAGAGCAGGTTTAGAATTTGCCGCAATTAATGGCGCCTGGTCAGTTGAAGCTGAAGCATTATCAGTAAAAACATCTTCTGCTGCAGCAGACTTAAGTTTTAGTGGCTATCACTTTCAAGTAAGTTATGTTGTTACAGGTGAATCTCGTTCATATAAAACAGGATTATTTAGCGGAATTAAACCAAGCTCAAGCAAAGGTGCTATTGAAGTTGCGGCCAGATATTCAGTAACCGATCTTAACGATGGTGTCGTTATGGGCGGAGAGCAGAAAAATTTGACGCTTGGAGTAAACTACTACATCAGTAGTAATATACGTTTTATGAGCAACATAGTGTTTTCTGATGTCGATACTCCTTCAGGGTTAAATGAAGAACCTATCGGTTTTGGTGTAAGAGCGCAATACCACTTCTAAATACCTAGTGACGAAAAAGCCCGGTTAGCCGGGCTTTTTCACATCTGTAAGGCTTAATTAGCCGTATACTATCGCCATAGTGCGTTTGGTCTTTCATACAAGTTGGAAAAGCAATGTATCGGAACCGTTTATTATTGTCCTTTGGCTTGCTGGTTTTGTTTTGTATTGTTCAGGCGGTGGCTGCATTTTGGAGCTCTGGTATCGCATCCTATCATGTGGAACGGGGCAGAGTGTCAAACCAGATGCTGGCTGAGTTTATTGCTCTTAGGGCAGATAAGCAGCGGCTGAAGGTTTGGTTAGCTCAGTATTTATCATTGCCATACTCGGCAAACTGACTTGTAAACCCATCGCTGACATAATAAAAAAAGCCACCGTCCTTAGACGGTGGCTTTCTGGTTGAATATTCTAGTACTTATAAGCAAAGCTCAGGCTGTAACTCTGACCTTCGGTCCGTTGCTGCAGGATTTCGCCTTGCTGCAAAATTTCAACTTCCTGGTCCAGCAGGTTCTTCAGGCCCAGTTTTACGGTCATATTTTCTACCGGCGTATAACCGTAGGTGAAATCCAGTGAGTGAAATGGCTGCTCAAAAGCGTCGTCTTTGTCATTAACGCCGGCAAAGGCGATCCGCTTACCAAATACGTTGTAGGTAAGAGTGGCATTATGCTGGTTATTGTCAGAGTCAAAGCCCAGCTGCAGGTTAGCCACATACTTGGAATGGCCACTCAAGCCCCGTGTCAGATTAGTTAAATCTGCACCCGGAAAGCGTTGAATACTGATTTCAGACTCACTGATTGTCAGGTTGCCGGCTACAAAGAAGTTGTTGGCAAACTGACCGAACTCGCCACTGAACATATTCAGCTGTTGCAAAAACTCGGCTTCAGCGCCATACACTTTGCCGCTTTGCGCATTGCGGAACGACATCAGCAGGTTACCGTCTGAGCCTGATAATTCAATGGCTTCAATCGGGTTTTCCAGATCTTTATAAAACAGGCCGAAACTGTAATTACTGTTGTCGTAATACCATTCCAGGCGGGCGTCAAAGCTGCTGATGTCAGTGCTTTTCAAGCCTGAAAAACCGGTTACTTTAAAATCTGTTAACGGGTCGACATATAATACCGGGGTAACTTCGCGCAAATCGGGCCGCACCACCGTTTTGCTATAGCCAAAGCGGGCCTGCAAATCGTCATTCACGAACCAAGTTAATGATAACGCCGGATAAAAGCCATCTTCCATCAGAATGGAGTCAGTCACATTACCGCTTATTGCACCGTCTGCCCGCAGCGGTAATGAGATTTGTTTAAAATCTTCATAGCGCACACCAATGTTTAACCGCAGCAGATAGTCGTAAGTCAGCTCCATCGCACCATAACCCGCGTCGATCATCTGGGCGGCCACGTAGTCATCCGCCTGGGTAGTCACGTTAGAAATCTTAAAGCCGTTGGCCGGGTTTAAAATCGTGCTGTCTGAGAATATCTCTGAAAAGCTGCCAGAGAGCTGCTGCAAAGTGTAACCCACGGTGTCAAAGTTAAAGCGGTCAGTCTGGGCGTTACGGCTGCGTTCAAAGTAACTGTAACCGCCGCTAAAGGTCATTTCCGCTTTACCCAGCGTTAGCGGTAAGTTGGCATTCCAGCTTAGATTTTCAGTGTTATCTTTCATATCACTGAAACTGTAGTTAACGGCGTTTTGGTTACGGCGTAAAAATGAGAATACTGAGCCGTCAGTCTGGGTTTCGTTCAGGTAGCGATATTCCACTTCTCCCGGCGCATTGCGACGTGCTTTGGCATCGGTGTACTGCCAGTCAACCGCTAAATCCATTAAAAACGGGAAGTTATGTTTGCCCCGCAACTGATTGCTGAGCATGGTGCGCTCTTCATACAAAATGCTGGTGTCAGTATTAAAACGGTTGGTTTCGTTAATGGTTTCAATACTGTCGCCGTTTTTAATCTTTATTTCGTCTTTGGTATCGCTGAGGTAAATGGTTGATGTCTCTAAGCGGTGATCGACACCCAGTTCCAAACCAAAGTTGAGCATGCCTGACAGTTTTACCTGATGCTCAGTGCCTTTGATATCATCGTAACGATTCAGCGGCACCAGGCTGTCACCTGACACAGAATAGTAACGCTCCTGCTCGTCAATATTCTTAGTAGCACGGTCATAACTTAAGCCGGTCATCACCCCAAAAACAATATTTTTTGTCAGGTCAAAACGGCTACCAAACGAGGCGCTCGCGTCAAAGTCTGGTTTTACAGTAGTACGACTGATATCAATATCACGGTTAAAAGCAGTACCCAGCTCACGCACTATGGTTTCTGCCTGTGCCAGATTGCCGGCATTAATACCACCTAAACCCTCGGCAATATTAATGGGGGTCAGTACGCCAAATTGTTGCTGGGCATCGGCCAGCACCGGTGAGATACTCCGGGTGCCATCGTCTTTACCGCGCCAGTCATCGCCGCCACCTGCATATTCATAGCCATCGTCGCTGTTCAGGCTGTTGTAGCCGGTACCAATCGCAATATTAAAACTGGTTTGCAGTGGAATAGCCGTGGTACGGATATTAACGTTACCGCCACCAAAAGCAGCCGGTAGCTCAGGCGAATAGGCTTTTTGCACGACCAAACTTTCAATAATACCGGCTGGAAACATATCCAGCGGAATAACATTCCGGGTTGGATCCGGGCTTGGCACCATGGCGCCATTAAGCAGGGTGCTGGAGTAACGCTCACCCAGGCCACGGACATAGATAAACTTATCTTTCACCAGAGTTAAGCCGGTTACCCGACGCAGTGCCGCAGCCGCGTTGCTGTCGCCGGCACGGGAAATTTGTTCCATGCCCAGAACTTCAGCCACATAGGGTTGCTCGCGACGTTCTGCGGCAGCTGAGGCGGCAGAGCTCATCAGGCGGCCTGATACAGCAATACGCTCGACATCTTCCTGTTCGGCCTGAGTGGGTATTGGCGTGTCCTGGGCAATGGCATTTAGCGACATCATCGCAGTGGTCGTGCCTAGGGCCAGCAGCACACTGCGACCAACACGGTTAAAACTAAATTTTTGAATGCTGCTCATCTGAACGTTGTCCTATCAGCTTAAAACGGTTACTAATTCTGGTGTCTCAAATGTCTGAATAAGAAAAAGCACTGCCGGGTTGCCCCGGCAGTGCTGCTGTACTTAGTCTTCTAAACCAACGGTCCAGCCGGCGGTCCAGTCATTACCTGCTTCTACTGCACCGATAAAGTCAACGGCGTCAAAGAAGCTGTCAAGCGCAGACATATCTTTGGGTGTGGTAGCATCGATAGTAAAGATACCGTTCAACACTGCAGCCTGATTAGCGGCAACGCTGTTGCCAGTTTGACTCAGGAACCACTGTTCAGTCGTGGTGCCGTTGCCCAAATCACCTTTAAATGGTTCTGCGCAGGCAATGACTGAATGGGTCATAGTTAACGAGCCTGCAGCTGCTAAGGCCTTGGTTTCGTCTGAATCAAATTCCAGACATTCACCCATGGTCTCTGGCCCGGTAATAATAAAGTTAGCCAGCTGTGCGTTGGTACCCGCGCGCAGCAATACGCCTTCTGAATCATCGTCGCCATCGAAGCTATTACCGATAATAGTCAGGTTGGCAACGGTCGGGTTCGATACCGGCGTGGCGGTGAAGTTACCAGATTGGTTGTCAGCCTCGATACCGCGGTTAGCCTTGGCACCATCAGCAGCGTGTTTTACCAGTACAAATTGCAGTTTACCGTTCCAGCCATCCGCCCAGTCTACTGAGTCGTCGCCATTTGCAGTTAACACCACGTTTTTACAGCTAACGCTACCGCCAAACATCTCGATACCATCATCCACATTCTGGTGTACCTGGATGTTAGAGCACTTAGTGCCTGAACCTACGCCGGCAAAGGTAATACCGTTTAATTCGTTGTCCGGGATAACTTCAAAACCGGCATGTTTAACCACTACGTAGTTTAACGTGCCGCTGTTATCATTCGCATTCGCGCCGCCGTAAGGGCCAGCTTCGCCTTCAGCTTGTATTTCACATGCTGCCAGATTGGCTTGATCACACTTGTTTGACGGTGCGTTACCCAGCAACACCAAACCACCCCACTGACCGGCTGCGGTTGGTGAACCGATAATGTCCTGCACTGAGGTCATAACGATAGGGTTGGCTGCAGTGCCGTTGGCTTCAATTTTTGAACCGCGGGTAACCACCAGGAAGTCAGCACCTGATTTGCCGTAAATCCGCACACCGGGTTCAACAGTGAGGGTGGCAGCGGTGGTGTTATCTACACCAACACGAACCCGACCGTCCAACACATAGTCTGCACCAGCAGCCAGCGTTACATTGGCGGTAATATCACCAGTCAACTGACAGTTTAAGCGGCCAGATAAGCTGTTAACTTCGCTGGTGCCGGCAGGGCAGGCGGCTAAGTCATCTTCCGGGTGAATGCCGACCGTCCAACCTACAGTCCAGTCGTTCTCACCATCAAAGGCACCGATGTAATCGACATTGTCAAACCAGCTGTCAACGTTGTTTGCAACGTTGTAACCATTGCCCAGAGCAGGTGAGTTTGGCGCCGGAATATAACCACCCAGTAACGCATCACCAATAATGTTACCCGGCTGAGCCCTGAACCAGGCATCAGCATCCAGGGTGACAGTGCCAGAGGCATCTTCAGAGTTTTTAGTTGGCTCTGCACAGTCCAGAATAGAGTTACGGAAAATGATCTCGCCATTGCCAGCGTTAGTTACAGATTCGTCTGAGTTGATTTCAAAACATTCACCCATACCTGATGGGCCAGTCACGATAAAGTTGTAAAGTTCAGCTGCAGTACCCGCGCGCAATAATACGCCTTCAGAGTCATCTTCGCCGTCAAAGTTGTTGCCGACAATGGTCATGTTGGCAATGCGCGGTTTTGAGACCGGGGTAGCGGTAAAGTTACCTGACTGGTTGTCAGCTTCAATGCCGCGGTTCGCTTTAGTATTATTTGGGTTATGACGGACTAATACGTGCTGCATACGGCCAGTCCAGCCATCAGCCCAGTCCAGTGAGTCATCACGGTTACCGGTCAGCACCACATATTTTGCATCAACGGTGCCGCCAAAAAACTCTACGCCGTCGTCCAGGTTATTGTGAACCTGAATATACTCAACCTCGGTACCGCTACCGACACCGGCAAAGGTTATACCATTCAGTTCGTTATCCGGGATAACTTCAAAACCAGCATAGCGTACCTGCACATACTTAAGAGCACCGCTATCATCTTCCGGATCAGCGCCACCGTATGGACCGGCTTCGCCTTCTGCCTGAATTTCACAGCTGGCTAAATCAGCCTGGTCACATTTATTGCTGGGTGCGTTACCCAGTAACACTAATCCGCCCCATTCTGCAGACGATTCATTGTCGGACAAGCCCAACATGTCATTAACTGACGTCATTACGATGGGGGCGTCGACGGTGCCTACTGCCTGAATTTTTGAACCGCGGGCAACAACCAGATAGTCAGCACCGCTTTTACCAAAAATAAAGGTACCGGGTTCGATAGTCAGGGTAGCGCTGTCTGCATTATCATTACCTACGGTAACTTTACCGCTTAACGACCAGGCAATATCGTTTTCCAGGCGGGTATCGCTGGTAATGGTGCCGCTGATCTCACAAACCGGCAAATCAACGCCGGCCAGGCTGTCGCCTTCAGTCGCAAAAGCCGGACAATCTGAGGCAACAGGTGGCGGAGTACCACCACCGCCACCGTTGTTGTCGCCACCAGCATTAACGACTAAGTCGCCACCGCAGCCGGCCAGTATTAGTGCTGACGCTATTGCGCTTAGTTTTAATAGTTTGCGTAAAGCCATTACCATCTCTCCGTTGAGTTGTTTTAGGTGTTGCCAAATAAGTTGCTGGCACCCTACAGCAGGCTAATGACGGTTTTATTACACAAATACGACGCTTGAGTGACAACGCGCGGCACCGTTTACAGGCCGTGGTCTGCAACTTTTTTTGTCAAAAAAAATTCATTTAACTGTCACGAAGTGGTGGTTAGCGGCTGGTTTCATTAATGTAAAACATGTTTTTAATTTGTATTAAAAGCAGACGTGATCCGCCGTGACCAAGATTAACCTCGTCTTTTCATAAAAATGTCATAAACTGCAGCAATACTAGGTGGCAGAGATAGTTAGAATCGTCCGGTATTAAAACCGGCTAACAGAATGTGGTGAACCTTATGGCAAGAAAGATCCTGGTGGTGGAAGATGAAGCCCCGATCCGCGATATGTTGTGCTTTGTACTGGAACAAAACGGTTATCAGGCCATTACCGCCGAAGATTTTCCCAGTGCGGTTAATCAGCTGATTGAACCTTATCCTGATCTGGTATTACTGGACTGGATGATCCCGGGCGGCAGCGGTATTCAGTTTGCTAAAAAAATGAAGCAGCATGAGTTAACCCGCAATATTCCGATTATTATGATCACCGCCCGTGGCGAAGAAGAAGACAAAGTGCGGGGCCTCGAGGTCGGTGCTGATGATTATGTCACCAAGCCGTTTTCACCAAAAGAGCTGATGGCGCGGATCAAAGCAGTCATTCGCCGGGTGTCCCCGACCAGCCTGGACGAAATTATTGAAGTGCAGGGCCTGAAGCTTGACCCGGTAGCACACCGGGTAATGGCCGAGCAACAGCCACTGGATATGGGGCCGACTGAGTTTCGGCTACTGCATTTTTTTATGACGCATCAGGAACGGGTATACAGCCGTGAGCAGTTGCTGGACCATGTCTGGGGTACCAATGTTTATGTAGAAGACCGGACGGTTGATGTGCATATTCGTCGCTTGCGTAAAGCGATTTCTGTGGCGGGGCATGATAAGCTGGTGCAAACGGTGCGGGGCTCAGGCTATCGCTTTTCTGCTAAGTAGGTTTTATGCGGCCACAGCTTTCTAAAGGGAAGATTTTCGCGAAAGTCTTCCTTTTTTATTCCCTGGCAGGGCTACTGGGCTGGCCCTTCGGCCAGAGCATGCTGTTTATGTTATTGCTGAGCTTTTACTTGCTGGCATCTAACTATAACCACTTGTTTTTAATTACCAAATGGTTGTGGCACGACCGCAAACTTACCCCGCCGGAAGGCAAAGGCTTCTGGCAACAAATTTTCGATGGTATTTATTATCAGCAACGGCGCGAGCGCAGAAAACGCAAAGAACTGCGTACCCTGGTGCGACGCTTTCGGGATGGCGCAGAAGCCTTGCCGGAAGCGGTAGTGGTATTAACCAGCGACTGGACCATTGTCTGGTGTAATAAGCTGGCGCAGATGTTGGTGGGCCTGCGCTGGCCCAGTGATGAAGGCCAGCGGATTGATAACCTGGTGCGTAATCCTGAATTTCAGAGTTTCTTAAAACAAAAGCAGTTTCAGCGACCGCTGGAAATCAGTGCCAGCGGCAATAATAATCTGGTGCTGGAATGCAAAATGATGCCTTACGGCAGCGAGCAGTACCTGCTGATTATCCGCGACATTACCCAGCTAAAACAGTTGGAACAAATCCGCAAAGACTTCGTGGCAAACGTGTCGCATGAGCTGCGTACCCCGCTAACGGTGCTGCAGGGCTACCTTGAAGTGATTGATGCCAATCGGTTACCCGAGCCTGCTATGTGGCAAAAGGCGCATACCGTCATGCTGGAGCAAACCAAACGAATGGATGGTTTAGTGCAGCAACTACTGACCTTATCACGGATTGAAGCCTCAGCCCGGGTGCAGTTTGATGATGAAGTGGACGTACCTGCGATGCTCGCGACGCTGGAGCAGGAAGCGCAGGCGCTGAATCATGAAAAGCAGCACCACATCAGCTTTAATATTGAAGCGGATTTAAAAGTCACCGGCGTTACCGAAGAGCTGCGTAGCGCTTTTAATAATCTGGTAACCAATGCTATCAAGTATACCCCGGCCGGTGGTGACATCACGGTCAGCTGGCAGCGCCAGCATCAGCGGGCGGTATTTGCGGTAAATGATACCGGTGAGGGTATCGCGCCGCATCATGTCAAACGCTTAACTGAGCGGTTTTACCGGGTGGATCAGGCGCGGGCCCGCAACACCGGTGGTACCGGTCTTGGTTTAGCTATCGTTAAACATGTGTTATCACGCCATAACAGCCAGCTGATGATTTTCAGCGAACCCGGCCGCGGTAGCAGTTTCTCTTTTACTATCCCGGCGGAACTGGTGTTGGGCAATAGCAAAGATGCACCGCTTAAAAAAGCCAAGTTTAAAGTGAAGTAAAGCGGTAGTAGCAGTTAAACAGCCGCCTTCCGAAAGCAATCGTTGTGATGATCATTAACCATACCGCAGGCTTGCATATGGGCGTAAATAATGGTTGAGCCGACAAACTTAAAGCCGCGCTTTTTTAAGTCTTTACTAAAGGCATCGGACTCTGGGCTGGTAGCGCGAAAATCGTCCGGGCCGGCAATACGGTTTTGCTGTGGTTTGCCATTAACAAAGCGCCACTGATAATTACTGAAGCTGCCAAACTCGGCTTGTACTTCCAGAAAGCGCGCCGCATTGTTTATCGCCGCAGCTACTTTTAAGCGGTTACGGATAATGCCGGGGTTTTGCAGTAGCTCTGCTGCTTTGACCTCATCAAAAGCGGCGACTTTTACCGGATCAAAATTAGCGAAGGCTTCGCGGTAGTTATCGCGCTTTTTTAACACGGTGTACCAGCTTAATCCCGCCTGTGCCGCCTCCAGCGTTAAAAACTCAAACAGCTTATTATCGTCATACACCGGCACGCCCCACTCAGTGTCGTGGTAAGCAACATAGTCGGGTTTTGTCAGGTCAACCCAGTGGCAGCGGCATGGTGTGGTCATGATATTTCCCTATTTTTTAACAAGTTCAGGCGGGTTGGCTAAATAATCCAGCGCTAAGCCGGTTAGCGCCCGCACCCCGGTGACCAGCGCATCTTCATTAACATCAAACATTGGCGAGTGATTGGGCGGTACCTCGCTAAGCGGGGTGTTATCGGGTGAAATACCTAAAAAGAAAAACACCCCCGGTATTTGTTGCTGGTAAAACGAGAAATCTTCTGCACCGGTAATCGGTTTTATTGCGGCTACACCATGTTCAGCCGCTGCCCAGTTCAGGCTGGGCATGGCCCAGTCGGTTAATGCCGGATCATTCCAGGTTACCGCGGCAAAGTTATGGACATGAAACTCGGCCTCAGCGCCGCTGGCTTTGGCAATGTGCTCGCTGGTGTGCGCCATACGGGCAATTAAGTCTTCGCGCATCTCACTGTCAAAGGTGCGGATGGTACCCTCTAACTTGACGTCATCCGGAATAATATTCCAGCGAATACCGCCGTGTACCTGGCCAAATGACACGACCGCCGGGGCTTTGGTAACATCTATCTGGCGGGCAGGAATAAGGTTAATGGCATTAATCAGCTGGCCGGTAACGTTAATCGGGTCGATGCCGCGCCACGGGCTGGAACCATGCACCTGTTTACCTTTAACGGTAATCTGAAAACTGTCGGCCGCAGCCATAATGCCTTCAGTTTTAACCTGCAGCTGACCAGGCTTACCCGGCCAGACATGCAAGCCAAAAATGGCCGTCGGAGTAGGGTTGGCAAATAAGCCTTCAGCCAGCATCAACTTGGCCCCGCCGTCTTCACCGGCGGGTGGACCTTCTTCAGCGGGTTGAAACACAAACATAATAGTACCGGCGATATCGGCTTTGCGGCTGGCCAGTACTTCTGCTGCGCCCATTAGCATGGCCACATGTGCGTCATGGCCGCAGGCATGCATCACGCCGGTTTGCTGGCCGTTAAACTCGCTTACTACTTTGGAAGCAAAGGGTAAACCGGTTTGCTCAGTTACCGGCAAAGCGTCCATATCGGCCCGCAGTGCAACGACCCCACCGGGCTTAGCGCCCTTTAAAATGCCAACCACACCGGTATGGGCAATGCCGGTGCGCACTTCCAGGCCCAGTTTTTCTAAATGCGCCGCTACTTTCGCTGCAGTGCGCACTTCACGGTTCGATAACTCCGGGTGTTGGTGAATATCACGCCGCCATGCAATAACCTTTGGCATAGTATTCTGGATGTTTTCAGTCAGCTCAGGCCGCGGCCCGGCAGATGTGAACGGAGCATATAGCAGCGGTATTAAACTCAGGCTTAACAAAGATAGACGCATAAGACTTCCGATGGTGGCGGCTTAGTCTCTCTACCTTAAGCGCTACTTAGCAAAAAGCCAAGTCGCTATGCGTCATTGAACACCAGAATCGACACAACGTCTGATGGTTTGGGCGGACAATGGGGTCATAGCTGAATGTTATAGCGTGCTAACCTCAACCAGGCCCGGACAATCCAGCCGGAAGGCAATTTTCTTTAAGGCTTTTTGCTCGAGTTGTAAATCAGCAGATAATACACTTTGCTGGGTAAGCCACTCTGCTGGCATGGTCAGTTCCAGGTGTTGCGAACTAGCGGTTGCAACAAACTCAGGCACGAAGTCATCACGGCGTTTCTGGTTGAGTAATACGGCCAGGCGCAGCAACACCAGCAGGTGGATAACCTGAGGTAACTGATACAAACTGAAAATAGGGATTTCGTCGGCGCGGATTTTACGCCGGTGAAAACGTACCAAACAGGCTAACAGCTGCTGCTGTTCCTGATTAAAGCCGGGCAGGTTAGCGTTTAGCAAAATATAAGCGGAGTGTTTCTGAATGCCGGACGAATTAATATGCAGGCCTATTTCGAACACCCGGCAGGCAAAACTGAGTAACAAACCATCATCATCAGTCAGTTGCCAGGCTTGTTGTACCTGCTGAAATAATATGTGTGCTGTTTGTTGCACCCGCTGGGTCTGGGCATCGTCAACGCTGTAGCGGCGCATCATGCTACTGATCGTGTGCTCACGTATATCATGATGTTGCAGCCGGTCGCTCATTTCGTACAGTACGCCTTCGCGAAGTGCAGCGTCCACATAGACCATTTCGTCAATTTGCAGCATATTAAAAGCACCAATTAAAATGGCCAGCCCGGGGCAAAGTAGCAACTTTCTATCATCGGTTAAACCGCTTAGATCCAGTTCGCTGGCGTGTTGAAATTGCAATACGTGCCGTTTTAATGCGGTTAAGTCATTCAGGCGCAGGCTATTGCTGTTCCAGCCAAGACCGGCAATAACATCTTTAATCGTTTTAACGGTGCCCGACGTGCCAACGGCTTGTTGCCAACCGGCATTGCGAAAACTGCTGACAATGGGTTCCAGTTCTTGTTCTGCCTGCAGAATAGCGCGCTCGAAGCGGCGGGGGCTAATTTTACCCTGAGCAAAATGGCTTTGGCCATAGCTGACACAGCCCATGTTGCGACTACTTAACCGCAGGGGTTGCAGGCCTTCGCCGATAGCAAATTCGGTGCTGCCGCCGCCAATATCAATAACCAGCCGCTTAGCACTGTAATGTTCGAAATGCGCTACACCCTGGTAGATAAAGCGCGCTTCTTCCTGACCTGAGATGACTTCAATCGGGAACGGAAACACCACCTTAGCCCGGCGTAAAAAAGTCGCCGCGTTGCGGGCACGGCGCAAGGTGTAGGTGGCAATTACTCTTACTGCATTGGGTGCAAAAGGCTGCAGCGTATCGGCAAACTGGGCCAGTACCTGTAAGCCGCGCTCTATGGCTTCTTCGCTAAGCACCAGATCGTCATTCAGGCCTTCAGCCAGCTGCACTTTTTGCTTTTCACGATGCAGCAACTGCAGCGCACCGTCATTTACCCGGGCAATAACCATATGAAAACTGTTAGAGCCAAGGTCAACCGCGGCCATGTAATCAGCGCCTGATGACGCGAGCTGTTCAGTATTTGTCAATTGTCTGTATCAACCTGTACCGCCTGTTGCCGTGCCAGAAAATGATAAATTTCCTGTTGGGAACGCACGTTGCGTTTATTGCCACGCTTCACATAGGCATTTGAATGTTTGCCGTCAATAATACGCGCCTTCACGTTATCCCGCCACTGGATATCCAGGGTGCTGATAATTTGCTGCTTAATCCGGTTATCGTAAACCGGTACGCCTACCTCTACCCGCTGATCGATATTGCGGGTCATCCAGTCAGCGGACGAAATATACAATGCGGTATCGCCACCATTGTGAAACAAATAGACCCGGGCGTGCTCCAGATACCGATCAAGGACACTGATGATTTTAATATTCTGGCTTTTTCCCGGCAGGCCGGGCATCAGTGAACACATGCCGCGGATAATCATCCGGATTTTGACGCCGGCCTGGCTTGCTCTGTAGAGCAGTTGCACTATCTCTTCATCTACCAGGTTATTTACTTTTAAAAATATTTCCGCCTTGCGGCCGCTGGTTGCAAAATCAATTTCACGTTGAATCAGGCTCAGCAAACGCGGCCGGCTCCAGGTTGGCGATACTATTAAATGTTGAAAGTTAAACGGCCGGTACGAATACTGAATAAACTCAAATACCTGATCAATTTCAGTGGTAATTTCGCTATGGCAGGTAAACAGGCTCATATCAGTGTAAATACGGGCTGTTTTTTCGTTAAAATTGCCGGTGCCAATATGGCCATAGCGCACTGCTTTACCTTTTTCCTGGCGGGTAATTAAACACAATTTAGAGTGAATTTTTAAGGTGGTTTGGCCAAAAATAACCTCAATACCGGCGTCGGTCATCCGTCTGGCCCAGTTGATGTTATTTTCTTCATCGAAACGGGCTTTTAATTCCACGACCACTGTAACTTTTTTGCCATTTCGTACCGCATCCAGTAGCGAATGAATAACCCGCGAGTGCTTGGCTACCCGGTACATGGTCATTTTTATATGACTGACTTTCGGATCGAACGACGCCTGGCGCACCCACTCGGTAAAATAGCTGAAATTATGGTACGGGTAGTACAGCATAATGTCCGTGGCGCGAATCGCATCAAAGCTGGTGGGGTAGTGCTCAAAATCCGGGCTGGGTAACGGCTCCATTGTCGGGAATTCCATACTCTGATGGCCCAGGTTCGGAAAACCAATAAAGTCTTTAAAATTGCGGTAACGGCTGCCGGCAATCAGCGCATCGGTAGAGCTGGTACCGAGCTGCCGGGTCAGGACTTTCAGCATTTGCTCTGGCATTGCCGCATCATATACCAGACGGGTGGGTTCAGACTTTAAACGCTGGCGAATGCCCTTAGACATTTTATCAATCAGACTCTGATCAAGGGTATCGCTTATGTTGTATTCGGCGTCACGGGTTAGTTTCAATGAAAACGTACATATTGTGTCGAACTGGAAAAAACCATTAAATAAATCACTGGCGCAGTGGTTTATAACGTCATCCAGCAACATTATTTGCCGGCGGTAATGGCCATTTTTCTTACGGGTGTTCAGGTGCAGTGGTAGCTCAATAAAGCGCGACACTTCCGCCGTCGGCACCTCAATAATCGCATAATCGGGTTTACCGATACCGGTCATTTCTACCATCAGGTAGGTGGTGTTATCTTCCAGAATTTTGCTCAGTGAGCTGTCGGTGCTGGATAGAATAATCGGCGAAATATGCCGTTTTACTTCGCTGCGAAAAAATGTTTTTACCCAGGCTGATTGCGCGTCGGTTAGCTTGCTGTCATCAATTAACTCGATGTTGTGTTTGCGAAGTTCAAGTTGGATGTCCAGATAAATTTTATTAAATTGCTTACCCAGCTCCATTACCTGCAACTGAATTTGCTGTAGCAGGGTTTCGGCGTCTTCATGCTCCCAGGTCTGGTATTTCTTTAACAAAATTCGCCGTTTAACATCGGCTACTCTAACCCGGAAAAACTCGTCCAGGTTGTTTGAGTAAATGCCGAGAAAACGCAGTCGTTCAATAGGCGGATTACGGGTGTCGGCTGCCTCTTGCAGCACGCGACCATTAAACGCCAGCCAGCTTAATTCTCGTGGAAATAGCGGGTAGTCGGGGTGAGCCCCTTGTTGAGTTTGTACTGTTGCTGGCTGATCCATTTGATTGCTCCTGCTTACGGCCTGCAAAGCACACTATGGCATTTTTGTGACAAAATGATGAAGCCATCTACCCAACACAAGGCTGGGTAGATAGCGTTGACATAATTTTGTGGTGATCTGGTCATCGCACCGCGCCGGCATTAGCGGCTCAGGTTTCGACGTCTACCACGATATCGGTCGCAATCGCTTCAAGTGCTTTAACAACTTCATCCCGGCTTAAGCCGGCAGGCAGCTGGACAGTCGCTTCAGCATGGAACAGCGGCACCCCCCAGTTTGGGGCACTTTGTTTGTTACTGGAGAACTGAATAATATTGGTACCCTTGTGTTTAATTACCGACGACAGTTCCCGCACAATACCTGGCCGGTCGTTGCCGGTAATCACAAAGCGTAGCTGTTGTTGTTTGTTAAGCTCGCTTTGTTCGCCTTGCTGTACTTTTATATCTAAATCGGTAATAGCACTCAATGCGGTAACTAAGGCACCTAAATCAGGTTCGGCAACCTCAATTTGCACAATGCCAGCAAAATAACCGGCCAGATGGCTTAGATTGCTCGCCATCCAGTTACCGTTTTGCTCGTTAATTACTTTGGCTAACTGCTCGACTAAACCTGCTTTATCTTTACCAATAACGGTAAGGACTAACTGCTTCATAAAAATGTTCCCTTACGCTGTCCAATTATGTAAATCGCAACGGTGATTTGCGATTCTGAATACCAGTCAAAAGTCTGTAGAGTGTAGACACAACTTTCTGATTTTAAAACGCTACGTAATAATTTATTTTCTGTTTGCTGTCTTGTCATGGATTGCTGTTATAAGATAGCAACAGCAATGCAGAACGCGCAGGTAAAACAGATGGTGCTATATAGGCTGCGGGCATGCCTGCTGCTGATAATAATGGCCGGCACTGCCGGTGTGCAGGCAGCAGAAAGCCAGGGCACATTGTCCAGTGTCGGTTCAGATACACTGCATCAGGTAATGCACTTGTGGAGCAGCGAATATCACCGCCGTTTTCCCGGTGTGAACATGCAAATACAAAGTAATGGTTCATCGACAGCACCTGTTGCCCTCATCGAGGGCACAGCCGCACTTGGGCCGATGAGCCGGATAATGCGGCAGACAGAGTTGCAGCAATTTGAACAGCGTTTTGGCTATTTACCAACCGCTGTGCCGGTAGCGATAGATCTACTGGCGATCTATGTCCATCCTGACAACCCGTTAACCCAAATTAGTTTGCAACAGCTGGATGCGATTTTCTCAATCAACCGGCGCTGCGGTGCGCCAACCGACATTCAACAGTGGGGGCAACTGGGCTTGACTGGCCGCTGGCAACATCGTTTTGTTACCAAGTACAGCCGTAACTCAGTGTCGGGTACCTATGGCTACTTTAAACAGTATGTTTTGTGCAATGGTGATATTAAAGCCCGCACCAATCAAATGGCCGGGTCGTCCGCTATGCTCAGGGCTATTAGCCAATCTGTGGCGGGTATTGGTTATTCCGGTATTGGTTATGCCACTGACGGTGTTAAAGTATTAGCTCTGACTGACGACCAGACACCGGCAGTGGCACCGACTGCCGAGAATGCCCGTTCGGGTCGTTATCCGCTGGCAAGGCAACTCTATATTTATATTAACCGGCCACCCGGCCAGCCGTTGCCAGCAAATGAGCGGGCATTTTTCGATTTAGTTTTATCCGCCTCAGGCCAGCAGTTGGTGCGCCAGGATGGTTTTTTACCTTTGTCAGAGGACGAATTGCTCTATTGGCGACAATATCTGGGACTACCAGCGGAGCCCGGGCAGCTATGAGTAAAGCATCAACTGCCACTTTTCATGCTTCAAGGCAATTGCAACGCCGGCGTCGTTGGTATAACCGACTGTTTGGTCTGATGATTGGTTTGTCTGGCATCAGCGTGGTGTTGATGCTGGCCGCACTTTTTGTTTATCTGATAAGCGAAGTGGTGCCACTCTTTAAAAATGTTGATATTACACCGCTGCCACCTGTTGCTGTATTGCCGCAAAATAAAACTGCCAAACCTGACGTGGGTCTGGTGCGCGCTGGTTGGCTGGCAACCCCGGCTTTTTACACGGAATCGGACAGCGGCCACTACCAGTTGCTGGCAACTGCCGCCAGTGAAGCCTGTTTATACACACCGACCCAGGCTGTAGGCTGTCTGCAGCAATGGTCTCTATCAGCAGAGACTGATACCCTGACCAGTGTAAGCTGGATGTCTGCAGGTCAGGCACTGTTGGCGGGCTACCAGAGTGGCCGTTTACAGCAATGGATGTTGCTACCCAATCATGAAGGACAGGTCAGACTGCAACTGGCCAAAGAATTGTCAGGTGGCGACAGTGCCATCGTAAAAATAGCGTCTGAAAACAATCGCCGTGGTTTTGCGACCCTGGCTGCAGATGGCCAGCTGGCAATTCACTACTCAGCACTAACCAGACCATTAGCGCGCTTTAACACCGGTATAACCGATGCCGATGCTCTGGTTTTTGGCAACGACAACCAACTGCTGAGTGTGTATCAGAGAGACCGGCTGCATCAGTTCAACGTACGAAACCCACACCCTGAGATTAGCTGGCAAACGCTGTGGCACAGTGTCTGGTACGAAGGGTTCAGCCGGCCAGATTTTGTCTGGCAACCCTCTTCCGGCTCAGATGATTATCAACCCAAATTCTCGTTAGTACCGCTGACAGTTGGCACGCTTAAAGCAGCGTTATATGCCATGTTGTTTGCTGCACCGCTGGCCATTATGGCGGCCATTTACACTGCTTGTTTTCTGCCGTCGGCGGCGCGGCGGCGGATCACCGGTTGTATTGAACTCATGGCGGCGTTTCCAACGGTAATTCTGGGGTTTATTGCCGCGGTATGGCTGGCTCCGGTAATTGAAGGACATCTACTGGCCTTGCTGCTTTGGTTGTTGTTTTTGCCACTTAGTATTCTGGCTTTGGCCGCTTTGTGGCCATATCTTCCTGCCGCCTGGCAGCGACGCGTTACCGATGGCCGGGAGATAGTACTGTTAATGGTTTGGCTGCTGGCAATCAGCGGTCTGATTTTTGTGCTCGCGAATCAGCTTGACGGCGCCCTGTTTGACGGAGGTATACGTTCTTATCTGGATCAGCAGGGTATATATTACGAACAACGCAATGCGCTAATCATTGGTATTGCAATGGGCTTTGCCGTTGTACCAGGCATTTTTGCTATTGCCGATGATGTACTTTACCGGGTGCCTGCTCAATTAACACGTGGTGCCCTGGCATTGGGCGCAACGCCGTGGCAAACCGTGTTGCGAATTAGCCTGCCCCTGGCTGCGCCGGGGCTTATTGCCGCCATGCTGGTTGGATTTGGCCGGGCGATTGGTGAGACTATGATTTTGCTGATGGCAACCGGTAACAGTCCGGTGACAAATTTCAACCTGTTTGAGGGGCTGCGCAGCCTGACTGCGACCCTTGCTATTGAACTACCGGAGGCAACCGTTGGCAGCAGTCACTTCAGGGTGCTTTTCGTCGCGGCGTTGCTGTTACTGCTATTTACCTTTGTGGCCAATACAGCCGCTGAAGTTATTCGTCAGCGCCTGCGCAAAAAGTATCAGAGATTGTGAGTATGCTGCAAAACTGGTTTCGACAAGGCACCCCCTGGATCTGGCTTAATGCCGGTGCAGTGGCGGTTAGTTTGCTGTTAGTTTGCGGCTTACTGACATTTATTATTGTCCAAAGCGTAGGCGTATTCTGGCCTGCAGAGAGCGCTGGCGATGGCGCAAGTAAACTGCTGCAGTATCTGCTTAACTGGTGGCAGTTTCTTAGCGGTGCATCTGCAGAAGGGGGAATATTCCCGGCAATTCTGGGTACTGTGCTTATGGTCTTACTGATGGCAGTGCTGGTAACGCCGTTGGGGGTGCTTGCCGCAGTTTACTTGCATGAATATGCCAAAGATGGCCCCTTGCTCCGGTTGATCCGGATCGCGGTGCATAACCTGGCGGGTGTGCCGTCAATCGTTTTTGGTGTGTTTGGTCTGGGCTTTTTTGTTTACTTTCTGGGTGGCAGTGTTGATAGTCTTTTTTATCGCGACAGCCTGCCTGCACCAACCTTTGGTACTCCCGGCCTGCTGTGGGTATCGTTAACGCTGGCATTGCTGACCCTGCCGGTAGTCATTGTTGCCACCGAGCAAGGGTTGGCCGGGATCCCAAAAAATTTGCGGCTGGGTTGTTTTGCCTTGGGTGCCACGAAAGCAGAAGTGATTTGGAAAATTGTGTTGCCGCAGGCCTCTCCGGCGATGATTACCGCGCTGATGCTTGCTATTGCCAGAGCGGCGGGTGAGGTTGCGCCACTGGTTTTTGTGGGTGTCGTGAAGTCGGTACCCTCCTTGCCGTTCGCATCTGAATTTCCGTATTTGCAGATCCAGCGGAAAATTACCAGCCTGGGCATGCACATTTATGACGCTGGCCTGCAAAGCCCGGATGCGCAGCGTGCCGAGCCTTTGGTTTTCGCATCCGCTCTGGTATTGATAGCATTAATATTTTTACTGAATTTAGCCGCATATCGTTTGCGGAAGCGTTTAACATTGCGCTATCGCAGTCAGTCAGCTTCAGAGTAATAAAACTGTAACAATGACAGGGTAAGATATGAAAACAGAGTGCGGCATAAAACTTGATGTACAGGATTTGTCACTGCGTTTTGCTGATAAAACCGTGCTGCAGAACATTAATTTGCGTATTCCTGAACACAAAATTACAGCATTTATAGGCCCTTCTGGTTGCGGTAAATCCAGTTTATTGCGAAGTTTCAATCGGATGAACGAATTGCTGGAAGACACCTCAACCTCGGGGCGGGTGTTACTGGATGGGCATGATATTTATGACAAAAACGTAGAGCCGGCAGAACTGCGGCGCCGGGTTGGGATTGTTTTCCAAAAACCGAATCCGTTTCCGCATAGCGTATATGAAAATGTCGCTTTTGGGCTACGCTTACAGGGTATAAAGCAGCCACGTCAGCTGGACGAACTGGTTGAGTCAGCGTTGCGAAAATCAGCGTTGTGGGACGAAGTCAGAGACCGACTGCATGAAAGTGCGGTAAACCTGTCGGGTGGCCAGCAGCAGCGACTGGTTATTGCCCGTGCTATCGCCATAGAGCCAGAGGTATTATTGCTGGATGAGCCGGCATCGGCGCTGGATCCTATTTCAACTCTGAAAATAGAGGAGCTGATGTACGATTTGAAGCAGCACTATACCCTGGTGATAGTAACCCACAATATGCAACAGGCTGCCCGGGTATCGGATTACACCGCCTTTTTAAACATGGGGCAGCTGATAGAATTTGATGAAACGAATAAGATGTTTACTGATCCCAGTCAGCGCGCAACCGAAGATTATATTACCGGGCGCTTTGGATAGGAACTTCGCAAACACCACTTTAAACGCAGCAAGGGTCAGCCAATGGATAAGTTAAATTTATCGAAGCATATCTCCAGTCAGTTCAACGAAGAGATAGAGCAGGTTCGCAACCATGTTATGGCCATGGGCGGTTTAATCGAACGTCAGTTATTTGATGCGCTGGCTGCCATAGCCAACAGTGATAGCGAGCTGGCACAGCAAGTTATTGCCAATGATTTAAAGGTTAACGACTGGGAATTACAAATTGACCAGGAATGCACCCGGATCATTGCCAAACGTCAGCCTGCGGCCAGCGATTTACGGCTGATAATGGCGATTTTGAAAACCATTGCTGACTTAGAACGTATCGGTGATGAAACCCGGCGTATTGCCAAAGTAGCATTAGAGTCATTTAACAGTGCCCAGCAGGATTTGCTGGTAAATCTGGATAATCTTGGCCGGCACGTTGGTCAGATGTTGCATGATGTGCTGGATGCTTTTGCCCGGATGGACGTAGAAGCGGCCTTGACGGTGCACAAGGAAGATAAGAAAGTTGACCGCGAGTACGAGTCAATAACCCGGCAGTTAATGACTTATATGATTGAAGATCCGCGCTCTATCCCCAAAATCATGAATGTGCTGTGGTCGGCCCGTTCGCTGGAGCGGATTGGCGACAGATGCAAAAATCTCTCTGAATACATTATCTTTTTTGTTAAAGGGAAAGTGGTTAGACACAGCTCTGAAGAAACCCTTGAGAAAGAAGCCCGCAGCTAACTTTTTATAACCGGCTCGCTTTTTTAAAACGCCTCAACCAGACTTCTGGCTGAGGCGTTTGTGTTTTATCTGCTAATATTTCATTTTTATTGCGGTTTGATTGCAGTTACAATGCGCGCCGACCTTATTCACCCTGAATATTATGAGGCTACACTATGCCAGGTAATACTTTTTTATCCGTGTTTGCCAAGTCACCGATAAAGCCAATCGAAGAACATATCCGCAAAGTACATGAGGCCAGTGAGTATTTACTGCCTTTTTTTGCTGCGGTGTATCAGAAGGACTGGGCTAAAGCCGCAGAGGTGCGCAAAAGCATTGTTGCCCTGGAAAGAGACGCCGACAAATTAAAACGGGAAATTCGCATCAACTTGCCCCGCGGTTTATTTTTACCGGTAGACCGGACCGACATTTTAGAGCTGGTTGCCCAGCAAGACAAAATTGCCAATAAAGCCAAAGATATTTCCGGCCGGGTATTAGGTCGCGAGCTGGAAATTCCTGCCGGTATTCAATCCGACTTTAACTTATATATACAGCGTTGTCTTGATGCGACCGCCATGGCGTCCGAGGCTATTAACGAGCTGGACGAGTTATTAGAAACCGGGTTTCGGGGTCGTGAAGTTGAGCTGGTGATCAAAATGGTTGAAAAGCTTGATGCCATTGAGAATGACACCGATGAAATGCAGATTAAATTACGTAAAGCAGTACGACTGGTAGAGGCTGAACTAAACCCGGTAGATGTGATGTTTTTATATCGCACCATCGAGTGGATTGGCGACCTGGCCGACAATGCCCAAAAAGTGGGTTCACGCTTAGAAATTATGCTTGCCCGTTAATTTAAAAAGGTATTACTGATGGATATTATTCAATCATACGGCCTCATTCTGATTATTTTGGCTGCAGTGTTCGGTTTTTTGATGGCTTACGGTGTGGGCGCGAACGATGTAGCCAATGCTATGGGCACCTCAGTTGGCTCGAAAGCACTAACCATTAAACAGGCTATTTTTATTGCAGCGATTTTTGAATTTGCCGGTGCTTATCTGGCAGGTGGTTCGGTAACCTCGACCATTCGCGGTGGTATTACTGACGCCGCTTTCTTTGTCGACACCCCTGAGCTAATGGTATACGGCATGATCGCCGCATTACTGGCCGCGGCAACCTGGCTTATTGTGGCGTCCTATTTCGGCTGGCCGGTGTCAACCACCCATTCAATAGTCGGCTCTATTATTGGTTTCGCTGCAGTGGGGGTTGGTTTTGAAGCGGTACACTGGGATAAAGTGGGCGGCATTGTTGGCAGTTGGGTGGTCACACCGATCCTTGCCGGTATTTTGGCCTATTTGTTCTTTATGAGTGCCCAAAAGCTGATATTCGATACTGATCACCCTATTGTCAACGCCAAAAAATATGTGCCGTTTTATATGGCGTTTGCCGCTTTTGTAATGGCATTGGTAACGGTGCAGAAAGGCTTAAAGCATATTGGTCTGGATATCAGCACCGCTAATGGCTACTTGCTGTCATTAGTGTTGGGTGTGGTAGTGGGATTAATTGGTAAGGTGGCAATTAGCCGGATTAAAATTGACCCGGCCGCAGATAAAAAAATGCAGTTTAATAATGTTGAGCGCATTTTTAGTGTCCTGATGATTACCACCGCCTGTTGTATGGCGTTTGCCCACGGCTCGAACGATGTCGCCAATGCCATAGGGCCGCTAGCGGCTGTGGTAAGTGTGGTAAGCTCTGGTGGCGAAATCGCCAGCAAAGCGACGCTTGCCTGGTGGATATTGCCGCTGGGCGGGATTGGTATCGTTATAGGTCTGGCGACATTGGGTGCACGGGTTATTAAAACCGTAGGTACTGCTATTACTCATTTAACCCCAAGCCGCGGTTTTGCCGCTGAGTTATCGGCGGCTTCAACGGTCGTTATTGCCTCAGGGGCCGGCTTGCCTATATCGACTACCCAAACCCTGGTGGGGGCGGTGTTAGGCGTGGGTTTAGCCCGGGGAATCGCCGCGCTTAACTTAGGCGTAGTGCGGAATATCTTTATCTCCTGGGTTATTACCTTGCCGGTGGGTGCCGGTCTGGCAATTGTCTTCTTCTATATTCTGCAGTTCCTGTTTACGCTGTAGTGATAACCACAAAGCAAAAAAAGGGGCTGAATTTCAGCCCCTTTTTTTTGTTTTACCATCACATTGATACGTGACGGTTAAGGCCGGTATTCACTTACCAGCGTTAAGTCGCGTACCGCGCGGAAACCATAAACAGACATGTGCCATACGCCCGCTTCAGGGTTTGAGATAACACAGGTTTCTTCGTTGCCGTTGAGGCTAGGCCGGCAATCATAACTGCCTGCACTGGGTGTATTGCCATACTTAAGATATAAATCGGCATCACCGCGGCCACCGCTAATGGTTACGCTCAGCTCTGCCATACCCGCCGGAACGTCAAGTGTATAGTGCTGCCAGCTGCGACGGCCAACACTGATATCGGTAATGGTTTCCCCACCAGCATCAGGCAGATCCGGATCACCCGGCTCATCTTCTGCAACAAAGCTACCTGTCAGACTAACGTCAGTAAAGGCGGTGTAGCCAATAATTTTAACGAAGTAGCTGCCTTGCTGCGCCGGGTCAATAGCGCAGGTTTCGTTATTGCCACCCAGATAAGGTCGGCAATCCCAATCTCCTGCGGTGGGTTCAGCACCAAATTTGACATAAAGATCAGCATCTCCGGTACCTCCGCTCATGGCAAATGACAAATCAGTTGCCATAGCTGGCACGTCAAGCGCAAACAGTAACTCTTCGCCAGCTGCGCCCGCTAAATCGGTAACCGCAACGCCATTTTCAAGGGCAATTGCCTCAGGAGGCGTGGGTTCGTCCGGGCCATCACCAGACCCTGCACAACCAAATTCAGTCAGGTAATCTACGGCATCTTTTGTCTGCACCAGACCGAAACCATAGGACGTATCACGACCGGCCGAACCTAAATCTTCAGCTGTGGCCGCCAGCGCAGCGCGGATCTCGGCATTGCTACAATCCGGGAAGTGGCTCCATACCAGGGCGGCAACGCCCGCAACATGAGGTGACGCCATAGAGGTACCGCTCATCAGACCATAATTGCTGGCGCCTGACACCAAATCTGCGGTACTGCCCAATTGTGTCAGCAGCATTTGCCCGTCTTCCTGCGATAAACTTACTGCCGGAATTGTCGCCGTGGTGCCTTCTACGGTGCCACTAAAATTACCGGCCTCATTGTTATAAATAATCGCCGCCAGGCCCCCGCCAGCCTGACACGATTCTACTTTTTGAGAGAAAGCGACTTCACCGCGGGAAATTAAACATATCTTTTCAGACACATCGGTACAGGCGTCAATGGCCAGGCCGCAATCCGCGAACTCGGCATTCACCGCGCCGCTGCCAGAACCTGACATTGGGATCGCATCATAAAAAACGCTATTAACGCTAAGCTGCCCTTCCAGGCCTTCACCTTCAGGATAGGTAGAGCGAACATCGACACCCGGACCTGCCAGTTCAACCTGGGCATTGCGTTGAGAAAAGTCTGCCAGCGTTTTTGTACTGTCGACAGCAGCAACGGAGACAACGGAATCGTATGACGCCGGGTAAGATAACGCGGTGTTGCCATCGTTACCGGCTGCAGCTATTAATAATAAACCGGCGTCAAAAGCCGCCTGCATTGCATTGCTTTCCGCAGCGCTCGGGGCGGCGCCACCAAGACTCATGTTAACCACGGTAGCACCGGCAGTAGCACACGCATTTACGGCTGATGCCAGGGTAGATGAGTAGCCCCAACCCGCTGCATTAAATACTTTTATGATGTGCATATTCAGCTGGCCATTGGGCATAATGCCAACGATACCTGTGTCATTGTTTAGCGCAGCAATCGTCCCTGCGACATGGGTACCATGCGGGCCACCGGCGTCGAACCAGTTGCCGGTGCCAATATCATTTGTACCGTTAATGTTGCCTGAAGCAAAGTCTTCATGTGGCAAACCCAGTCCGGAGTCGATAACACAAACCGTTTGATTACCAGCGAATTCATCGCTGACCAAATCTGCCTGTACCATTGGAAAGCCATAGGGAATTTGCTGCATCATCGGGTAGCGGCGCTGATCGACTTCAATGAGTTCTATGCTGGGGTCTGTTTTAAGCAATTTGACCAATCCCGGGCGCAGTTCAGCGGCAATAGAGCGCTGCTCAGCAAGTACGTGGTGAATTTTTGCACCCTGACGTTGTAACTTGCCTTTATTGTCACTCAGGGCTGAAAGTACCCGCTCCCTGGCATCATTCTGGTTTTTAAGGACATAGTCGTCCTGCTTAGTCAGCCCGAGGCTACTGTCTTTATATTTAATAATATAACGATTATCGTCGGTAGCGTTGTTATCAGTGGTGGCGAGGGCGGTATTAACCGCAAGTGCCAGCAAGCTGCAGCTGGCAATAGCTAATGGTTTGGATAATTTGGACATAGTTCACCCTCCTGAGGTGATTTTTTATAATAGATTATTCCTTCAAGACTGATTGCGGACTGCCCAACTCGGAATCAGAGGTCAATGCAACGGCTATTCGCTTGTTTCTATATGGTCGACGTTGGCTGAGTAAGGTAATCAGCTGGGTCAGCGATATGGCAGCGTCTGTATACAATGAGGTCTTCAAGCTATAACAAACTGCTAATTGTTTCAATTTGTAATTTACAAAAAACATAAATATTAAACTTAAGTGACTGAGATAGTAGTTTATTAATTTTTGTCAGTTGGTTTTGGGTGTATTATGAACCCATAATAGATAATTTTGTTAAATTATGGCTTGCTCGACCTCTGATAACTGATGCGTTATATTGATTAATATAATTGTATAAACCATGTATTTTAATCGGAATTAGCAATGAAAAGACTGCCCAGTATTAAACAGCTGCAATATCTGCTGGCCTTGCATGAACATCAGCACTTTGGCCGCGCTGCGGAGGCCTGTTTTGTTGGCCAGTCTACCTTAAGTGCCGCTATCGCTAACCTTGAAGAGACCATGCATGCGCAATTGCTGGAACGTGATCATAAAACCTTTATTTTCACCTCTCTGGGGGAAGATATTGTGCGCCAGGCCAGACATATTATTGAGCAGTGTGAAGAGCTGACGGAATTTGCTAAATCGCAGGGCAAACCAATGGCCGGGCCATTCCGGCTGGGTTGTATTCCGACCATTGCGCCTTTTGTGCTGAGTGAAGTAATGAGCTTAAGCCGTGAACGTTTTCCCGACTTACAGCTGTTATTGCGCGAAGATACGTCTGACAACTCATTACATGCGCTGGCAGAGGGGCGGCTGGATATGGTGTTGTTGGCGCTACCTTATGAAACCGGGGCTTTTCACACTGAAGTACTGGCGCAGGATGGTTTTAAACTGGTCTTGCACCAGGACTGGTTGGGGCGCGGGTTTAATCAGGATATCAGCCAGTGGCCGGATGAAAGTATTTTTTTGCTGGAGCGGGAGCATTGCTTAACGGGTCACGCCGTAAAAGCCTGTGAGCTGGAAGATAGCCGTAAGGTTAACCCATTCTTTGCAACGAGCTTGCACACCTTGACCCAAATGGTAAACAACAAGCTTGGTGTCACCTTTATGCCAAATATGGCAATTAACAGTGGCTTATTGGAAGGCACCGGACTGATAACACAAGCCCCCGGTAATGCAGCGGCGTATCGCGATATTGGCGTAGCGTGGCGGCCAACGTCGGCCAAAGCCCGCAGTTATCGGCTAATGGCTGATATTATCGCTGAAGTGTTGGCAAACAAATGCCAATAGCGGCGTTGTTCTGTTAAAATACGGCCGATTTTTCAGCCGTACCCTCTGGTCGGTAAAGCCAAGGAACCTTTTTTATATGTCAACGACAACAATGCAGGTAAAAGACTTCTCATTTGAGTTGCCAGAGCAACTTATTGCCCGCTTTCCTAAAGCCGAACGTTCGTCCAGCCGGTTGCTGAGCATGAACAGACACAGCGGCGTATTACAGCATCATATTTTTAAAGATCTGGCTGATTTTCTGGCGCCAGGTGATTTGCTGGTTTTTAACAATACCAAAGTGATCCCAGCCCGGTTATTCGGCCAGAAATTATCTGGCGGCAAGGTTGAAGTGTTGGTAGAGCGAATGCTGGATGACAAACGCTTTCTGGCACATGTGCGCGCCAGCAAAGCGCCTAAACCCGGTACTGAGTTATTGCTGGAAAACGCGGCTAAAGTACGAATGAACCAACGGCATGATGAGTTATTTGAGCTTGAAGTGTTGTCTGATGAGCCGGTACTTGAAATGTTAGAGCGGCTGGGCCATATGCCGTTGCCACCCTACATTGACCGACCGGATAACGACGAAGATAAAGCGCGCTATCAGACCGTTTATAACGAAAAGCCAGGTGCGGTGGCGGCGCCAACCGCGGGTTTGCATTTTGACCAGCCATTGCTGGATAAACTCAGCGCCAAAGGTGTTGAATTTGCCTACGTTACCTTGCACGTTGGTGCGGGTACTTTTCAGCCGGTACGGGTAGATAACGTGCTGGAGCATAAGATGCATGCCGAGTATATCGAGGTGTCGCAGCAGGTAGTCGATGCCATTACGGCATGCAAAGCGCGTGGCAATAAAGTCGTGGCAGTAGGCACAACCTCGGTGCGTTCACTGGAGTCGGCTGCGCAGCAGGGGGGGGGGCAGCTGATTGCCTATAACGGCGATACCCAGATTTTTATCTACCCGGGCTACAAATTCAGCGTAATTGATGCGTTGATCACTAACTTTCACTTGCCGGAATCAACATTGATTATGCTGGTATCGGCGTTTAGTAGCCGCGAGCATGTAATGAATGCCTACCATACCGCAATCACTGAACAATACCGCTTTTACTCTTATGGCGACGCGATGTTTATTGGCTGAACAAAACAGATTGCTGAATTGTAAAAGGGGATAAGGTGTTTGCGCGCAGCAGCGGCAGGGAAGCCGCGGAGGCTGAGACAGCACAGGGATGTGCTGTCGAAGGCGGCGAAGCGTGAATTTCCTTATCCCCGCAAGAGTCTCCTTCTAACTTAGTGAATCTGGATTTAGCTGTTATAATGCGCCGCGAATTAAGCCAGACTGTCTTTCTGGCGCTTGAGGATAGTAATGAAATTTGAATTAGATACCACCGATGGCAAGGCCCGCCGTGGCCGGCTGATATTTGAGCGTGGCGTAGTAGAGACGCCGGCTTTTATGCCGGTAGGCACCTATGGCACGGTAAAGGGCATGACTCCGGAAGAGCTGGACGCGACCGGCGCGCAAATATGTTTAGGCAATACCTTTCACTTAATGCTACGCCCCGGCACAGAGATCATCAAAAAACACGGTGATTTACACGATTTTATGCATTGGCATAAGCCCATTCTGACCGACTCTGGCGGTTTTCAGGTATTTAGCCTGGGCGAGCTGCGCAAAATTACTGAAGAAGGCGTAAAATTCCGCTCACCTCTGAACGGTGAACGGATTATGCTGACACCAGAGCGCTCGATGGAAGTGCAACGCGACTTAGGCTCCGATATCGTCATGATATTTGACGAATGTACGCCATACCCGGCAACCGAGCAGCAAGCTAAAAAGTCGATGGAAATGTCACTGCGCTGGGCAAAACGTTCGAAAGATGCGCACGGTGATAACCCGGCGGCGTTGTTTGGTATTATTCAGGGTGGCATGTACCCGGGTCTGCGCGATGTGTCGCTGCAGGGGCTGGAAGATATTGGTTTTGATGGTTATGCCATAGGCGGTTTATCGGTGGGTGAGCCAAAGCAGGATATGATTAATATCCTTAACCACACCACCGGCCAGATGCCCAGCCACAAACCCCGCTATTTAATGGGTGTTGGCAAACCGGAAGATATTGTTGAAGCGGTGCGCCGGGGCATAGATATGTTTGACTGCGTCATGCCGACCCGCAATGCCCGCAATGGCCATTTATTTATCAGTACTGGCGTGGTGAAAATTCGCAACGCCAAGCATAAAGACGATATCTCGCCACTGGACCCGGAATGTGATTGCTACACTTGTAAAAATTATTCCCGGTCATATTTACATCATCTGGATCGTTGTAATGAAATCCTTGGCGCCAGACTTAACACTATTCATAACTTGCATCATTACCAAAAACTGATGCAGGGATTGCGTGGTGCCATAGCCACTGGTAACTTGGAGCAGTTTGTCAGTGAGTTTTACGCTAAGCGCGACATGGCCGTACCGGCACTTGAGCAGGTAGCCGTTGGCTCAGATAATGCTGAAACAGTTAGTAGTACTAATTAAGATATCAATAAAAACGTATTTATTTTAATAATTGTAAGGGGAAAACCATGAGTCTATTTATCAGTAATGCCTACGCCGATAGCGCTGCAGCTGCACCGCAGGGTGGTGGTTGGGATTTAATTATTATGTTGCTGGCCTTTGGCCTTATTTTCTATTTCTTAATTTACCGGCCACAAGCTAAACGGGTTAAAGAGCACCGTAATCTGATGTCAGCACTGGGTAAAGGCGATGAAGTGCTAACCCAGGGTGGTATTGTTGGCCGGATCAGTAAAATTGCTGAAGACAAAGACTTTATTACCGTTGCGTTAAACGACAGCACTGAAGTCACGGTACAAAAGTCTGCGATCAGTGCCGTGTTACCAAAAGGCACTTTAAAGTCGCTGTAAGCGGCTAAGCGAACAAAAAAGGATCTGCTTGTGTTAAACAAAAATCCTCTCTGGCGGTATTTGGTGGTGTTAGGTTTGTTGCTTGCAGCATTCCTATATGCATTACCCAATGTGTACCCAGAAGATCCGGCATTAAATATTAATGCCAGCCGCGGCGGTGTGGTGAGTGAAACGACCCGTGCTGAACTTGAACAGGCATTTGTTGAAGCCAATATAACGGCCAAGTCAGTTACCCTGACAGAAGGTCAGTTGCTGGCCAGGTTCAGTAGTGCAGAAGATCAGCTACGCGCACGCGAAGTTGCCGAGCGCCAGTTGGGTGGCACCTATATCACCGCGCTGAACATGGTACCCACCACACCAGCCTGGTTACGTGCTATCGGCGCCAGTCCGATGAAACTCGGCCTGGATTTACGCGGTGGTGTCCATTTTTTAATGGCCGTAGATATGAAAGCGGCTATCGATAAAAATCTCAATGACCTGGTGCAGGCGTTCCGGGCTGATTTGCGGGAAGAGCGGGTCCGGTACCGTGCGGTGCAAGTTGATTTAGAACGTAGTCAGATACAAATTTTACTGCGTAGTGCCGAAGATGTAGCGGCTGCAGAAGCTGCACTTAGCAAGAATGATCGGGAATTACTGTTTACTGAAGGTGACACCGAGTTCAGCCTGGTGGTTAGCTTAAGCGAAAACCGGGTGCGGGAAATTCGCGAATATGCGCTTGAGCAAAACATTACCATTATCCGTAACCGGGTAAATGAAATTGGTGTGGCTGAACCGTTAGTGCAGCGCCAGGGTGCGGACCGGATTATCGTGCAGTTACCCGGTGTTCAGGACCCGGCCCAGGCCAAAGAGATTCTGGGAGCGACAGCTACTCTGGAGTTCCGCTTAGTGGATAACGACTCCGATTTAGGCGCTGCCTTAGATGGTCGTCTGCCAGCCGGCGCCAGCTTGTATCGCGACCGCAATGGTCAGCCATATTTGCTGGAAAACCGCACCATGTTAACCGGGGATCATATTACCGGCGCTACGTCGGGTTATGACGAGTATTCGCGGCCACAGGTTAGTATATCGTTAGATGCGCAGGGTGGTAACTTACTGTCTAACGCGACCCGCAGCACCATTGGCCGGCAAATGGCCACGGTATTTATTGAGTATAAGCCGGGCGAAGAGCGGAATGAAGACGGCACACCCGTACTGGTGAAGTATGAAGAGGTGATTAACGCTGCGACTATTCAGGCCAGACTTGGCCGTAGTTTCCGGATCACCGGTATTGATAATCCGGCTGAAGCGCAAAATCTGGCGCTGTTGTTACGGGCCGGTGCCCTGATAGCACCCACCCAGATCATTGAAGAACGTACCATAGGCCCGAGCCTGGGTAAGGAAAACATTGATTTAGGTATGACCGCTATTATGTGGGGCATGGTGGTCGTGTTAATCTTTATGGTGTTGTATTACAAAGCGTTTGGCTTAGTGGCCAACGTAGCACTGCTGGCGAACCTTATTCTGATTACCGGTTTTATGTCGATGATCCCTGGTGCAACCCTAACCTTGCCGGGTATGGCCGGTATCGTCTTGACAGTAGGTATGGCGGTTGATGCCAACGTACTGATTTTCGAGAGGATACGCGAAGAATTAGCCGAAGGACGCAGCGTGCAGCAGGCCATTCATCACGGTTATGACCGTGCTTTTGCCACCATTGCTGACTCCAACATTACAACCTTGTTGGTGGCATTGATCTTATTCGGCATTGGTACGGGGCCGGTGAAAGGTTTCGCTATCACCCTGGCGATTGGTATTCTGACCTCGATCTTTACATCGGTAGTCGGTACCCGCTTGCTGGTTAATTTATTCTGGGGTGGCCGCCGTGTGCAGTCACTTCCTATGTAAGGAGGCGGTGTGAGAATATTTCGCTTTACCGAATCGCTTAACTTTATGCGGTTTAAGACACCAGCGCTGGTATTGTCAATTTTGTTGGTTGTGGCCTCGCTGGCGACCATAGGCATTAAAGGCATGAACTGGGGCCTGGACTTTACCGGTGGTACCGTTATTGAAGTGGGCTACAGTGGTGGTGCCGACCTGTCACAGGTACGTCAGGTGCTGGCTGACAGCGGCTATCCGGATGCTGTAGTGCAGTATTTTGGCTCCAGCGAAGATGTCGCGATCAGGATTTCACCTCGTGAAGGGGTTGAGCAGTCAACCATTTCAAACGAAGTACTTCGGGCGTTGACAGTAACATCCAGTGAGCCAATAGAAATGCGCCGGGTCGAGTTTGTCGGCCCAAGCGTGGGTGATGAGCTGAAAGAGCAGGGCGGTTTAGCCATGCTGGCCGCGTTGATAGGTATTCTGCTATATGTGACCATGCGCTTTGAATGGCGCTTGTCAGTGGGTGCAGTGTTGTCACTGGGTCATGACGTCATTATCACGCTGGGTTTGTTTTCATTGTTGCAGCTGGAGTTTGATTTAACCGTGCTGGCGGCTATTCTGGCGCTGATAGGCTACTCCATTAACGATACCATAGTAGTATTTGACCGGATTCGGGAAAGTTTTCGCAAACTACGCGATGCTACTGTCAATGAAACGATTAATGATGCGGTAACCTCTACACTGAATCGTACCGTTGTAACCTCATTGACTACTATTATTGTGTTGGTGGTGCTGTTTACTATGGGTGGAGCACTTATTCACAATTTTGCATTCGCGTTGTTGTTTGGTATTGCTATTGGTACCTACTCTTCGGTGTTTGTTGCCAGCGCGATTGCCGCGCAGTTGGGTATCAGCCGCGAGGATATGCTACCGCCACCGCCGCCTGAAAAAGAAGGTGAAGGTACAGAGCCTTTGCTGTAAATAGGTGAGTTGTGTGCTACAAATGCCAGTCAGTGACTGGCATTTTTTTATGGGGTATAACGATGGCTTCTCAACACGCACCGGGTTTTATCGCTCTGGTTAATCTGGCAAAAGCGGATATTAACGAAATTACGATTAGCGAGCTGTTGCAACATAACCAACCTTATGTACTGCTGGATGTGCGCGAAGACCATGAATGGGCTAAAGGCCATTTACCGGAAGCTATGCATTTGGGTAAAGGTATTATTGAGCGGGATATTGAGCAAACTGTGCCGGATAAAAAACAAAAAATTGTATTATATTGTGGTGGCGGATACCGCTCGGCACTTGCCGCGCAAACCTTACAGCAAATGGGTTATCAGCAGGTACTGAGTTTAGCGGGTGGCTACCGGGAATGGACAGAGCAAGGACTGGCAGTAGAAATACCGGCTTAGGGCTGTGCACTAAGCCGGGAGTGGAGAGCGTATTATTTAGCCAGGGTTTCTGACAGATGCGGCCGCATGCCTTTAACCATGGCTTGCAGCACTTTCGGGCTTGCTGCAACAATGTTACCGCTTTTCATCTGATTAGAACCGCCGGTAAAATCGCACACCATACCACCGGCTTCGCGCACAATCAGTTCACCTGCGGCAATATCCCATGGCTTTAAGCCAATTTCAAAGAAACCGTCAAAACGACCCGCCGCAACATAGGCTAAGTCCAGTGCCGCTGAGCCGGTGCGGCGCATGTCGGCGCAGTCAGCAAAAAAGCTGTTGAAAATTTTGCTGTAGCTATCTAAGTGATGTTTAGCTTTAAACGGAAAGCCGGTAGCCAGGATAGCGCCGGTCATATCTGGCAGAGCGGTAACCCGGATCCGGGTGCCGTTTAACTGAGCGCCGCGGCCACGTGACGCAGTAAACAGCTCGCCACGCAGTGGGTCAAAAATAACTGCCTGGTCTAATTTTCCCTGGTGTTTTAAGGCGATAGAAACCGCGAAATGCGGAATGCCCTTAATAAAGTTGCTGGTGCCGTCCAGTGGGTCAATAATCCACTGAAACTCGCTGTCGCTGTTACCGTAATCGCCATGCTCTTCAGCAACAATACCGTGGGTGGGGAAAGATTTCTTCAAAATTGCCACGATAGCTTGTTCAGCTTCTTTGTCGACGTTAGTGACAAAGTCGTTGCTGCCTTTTTGCAGTTTTTGCACCATGTCTAACTGACCACAGGCACGGGCAATAATATTACCTGCACTACGGGCAGCACGAATGGCGATGTTTAACATCGGATGCATAGCGATTACCTTTTTTAAAAAGAGCTGTATAAAGAACAATCAAAAGAGCGGCGCGTATTGTAGCTGCTACAGTAAAAAAGTAAAGATAAATGACCGTTAAAAGCACTGCCACGAGCCAACATATCTGGTTACATTGTTTTGCCAGCCTGAGTTAACGCAATGCTAACTATTCAGATAATATTAAGCTTTGCGGCGCAAAATAGCCAAAAGCATCAAGCACTAATTTAGTGAGGTCACTATGAATTTAATAAAGCGGGTACTGGCGGGTACAGTAATAATAAGCCTGGCAGGCTGCAGTGCCTTACATACCTCAGTTGCCAAGCGCAATCTGGATGTGCAAACAAAAATGACCTCCAGTATTTTTCTGGATCCGGTAGAACCCGCCCAGCGCACCATTTTTGTTGATGTCCGCAACACCTCTGATAAACCCGAATTTGATATAAAGCCCCAGGTAGTGGCCAATTTGCGGGCTAAAGGTTACCAGGTGATTGACAGCCCAGGCCAGGCGCATTACTGGTTGCAGGCTAATGTGTTGCAGGTTGGGCGGACCAACGGCCGTGATGCCAACCGCGCGTTTGCAGCAGGCCCGGGTATGGCCGGTGGCGCGGTAACGGGCTACGCGCTTCACCGGGCGACCGGAGGCTCGGGCGCGGCAGGCTTAGGCGCGGCAGTGGCCGGTGCAGCAGCGGGCACTATTGTTGATGCATTAGTTGAGGACGTGTATTACACCGCTATTACCGATATTCAGGTGATGGAGCGGTTTACTGGCAGCGTCAGTGAGCGTTCAGAGCACCAGTTGCTGCAGGGTGATAGCGGCAGCACCAGTTCAAGTTATCAACGCCAGACCGACATGCGTAAATATCAAAGCCGGGTAATGAGTTATGCCAATCAGGCAAATTTAAAATGGCCTGAGGCGGCACCGCAGCTTACTGACGGTGTAGCGCGTTCACTGGCCGGCCTGTTCTGAATGCGCTTGCTTCTGTGCTTGCTGGTGTTGCTGCCATTAACCGGTTGTATGGCGTTGCACACCTCGGTCGCCAAAGGCAAGCTGGATGTGCAAACCCGGATGAGTGAGACTATCTACCTGGACCCGGTTGAGCCTGAACTTCGGACTATTTTTATTGATATTCGCCAGACCGCAGCCGAATATCAGCTACCGTTGGCCGATGATGTGCGCGAGCTGTTGCTCAGCCGGGGTTATCAGCTGGTCGATTCGCCGCAACAAGCGCAATACTGGTTGCAGGTTAATGTGCGTACCGTGTTAAAAGAGCGGCCGGAAGTGGTGCTGGCCAGCGGTGAATATAATATGAGCCCGGAGCAAATTCATCAGCTGTTATATCCGGGTATGGCGATGCCAGAGCCTGAAATTGAAGTCGCGTCGCGTCGTACCACTAATATGGCGATCTATGCCGATGCCAGTTACGGTACAAACATTGATGGTAAAGATATTGCGAAAGCACTGGTGGTGTTAGCCGCCTGGGCTGGCGCTGAATATGTCGGTAATCAGCTGGTAAAGGACAAGTATTACACCATGCTGACCGATATTCAGCTGGCCGAGCGTATCGCCCCCGACAGTATTGCTATGGTGCAGGAAAGCAGCAGCCAACAGCTTAGACAGGGTGACAGTGGCAATATTGAATTGTTATGGGAGCTGGCTACCGATCGACGTAAGTACCAGGTTAAAGTCGTCAGTTTCGCCAACAAAGCCAATCTGAGCTGGAGCGACGCGGAACAGCCTCTGCATCAGGGGCTGCTTCGCTCACTGGCAGGCATTTTCTAACGGTTAATCCCGCGTTATACGATCTGTCACCAGTATTGCTCGACCGTAATATTGCCAGGAGTACGGCGCAGGTTCTTGGTTAAGCCCATAGTTTCCAGTATGGCCTTGGTGTCGGTGATCATTTGCGGGTTACCACACAGCATGACTTGCGATTTGGTATTAAGCAGCTGGCCGCATTGTTGTTGTAACTGATGGCTGTTGATTAAATTGGGTATCCGATCCTGCAGCGCACCGGGGTGTGGCTCGCGGGTGACGATAGCCTGGTAATGTAATTGCCCCGGATGCTGCGACACAAAGCCCTTAATTAATTCTTTGTAGGCTAAATCAGCGGCATTGCTAACGCTATGCACCAATACGATATGCTTAAATCGTCTATAGGGCTCCGCAGTTGCCAGCATCGACAAATAGGGACCAATGCCGGTGCCGGTTGCAATCAGCCATAAATTATCGCCGTTGGGTACTTCATCCAGAATAAAAAAACCGCTGGCCGGTTGGCTGATGCCAATGCTGTCGCCAGGAGTAAGCTGTTGTAGTAATGGTGATAACAAGCCGTCTGCCACGGTACTGATTAAAAATTCCTGATGTTCACTCTCAGGAGGGTTCACCAGCGAGTAGGCTCGCTGGATGCGGCCTTCCGGGCCTTCAACTGCCAGCCTGACAAACTGGCCGGCAATAAAAGGCAGCGGCCCGGTTTTGGCTTTTATACTAAATAAGTTGCTGGTCCAGTAAATTGTTTCAGATACGGTAGCATTTAACCATTGCGCCATAGGGTTCTCCGGATTAAGTTATGCTTTATGTTCAGGATATTAGCATAGCAGCTTAACAGTTTAGCGCGGGAGTCAAAATGGAAACTATCAGCTGGCAGGACTTTGCCAAAGTAGAACTTCGGGTAGGCACCATTATTGCCGTGGACGATTTTCCAGAAGCCCGTAAACCCGCCTACAAATTGCAACTGGATTTTGGCCCCGACATTGGTATTAAAAAGTCCAGCGCCCAAATCACGACCTTGTACAGTAAAGAGCAATTGCTGGGGCGCCAGATAATGGCGGTGGTGAACTTTCCACCAAAGCAAATTGGGCCTATTCAGTCGGAGTGTCTGGTAACCGGCTTTGCCCGGGAAGACGGCGCAATTGTGCTGGTAGGGGTAGACAGCCCGGTACCCAACGGCGCTAAGCTGGGGTAACGCCACTGCTGATCAGCAGTGGCAAGTTCGCAATAGCAGCCTAAGACAGGCTGGCAGGCTATTTACGGGTAAGCACAAAACGGCCCGGCCCCTGAGTCAGGGTAAGCTGCGTTGCCTGCCCCGTCGCTGGCTCAAAGTCCAGTGTAGCGTCCACTACCGTAAGGTACAGACTTCGTGGATTGGCAGCTTTTAGCACAAGCGCAGGCTGACCGGCTACCTGTACCATTAAACCATTTTCATCATTCTGGAAAACTTTTAGCTGCAACTGATCTGAGGCATAGTCGCCAACCAGAGCCCGCTGCTGTTGCTGAGTTAAGTTAATATCGGACTTTACCGGCACATCACTACTGCGTTGCCAAAATTCCGCTTTACCATCGCCGTCGTAAAACATGTTTAGGCCACTAACGCTGTTGTTACTGTCACGTTGGATCACCAGCCGGGTTACGCTGTCGTCAAACCCGAAACTGTCGTTACCTTGTGGTATAAGTTCAAATGGCCGGCCGCCAGCGCGGGTTGAGAATAACTTGCCGTCCTTAACCTCAAGCCTGCGACTGTCTTCGCCTTTGCTATAAACCCCACTTACTTCACGCATCTCGGCCTCAGTCAGGGTAACTGACTTGTATTGCGGGTAGGGGTTACCGCTGGCAAAGGCAGCAATTTTGCGGCCCAAATAGTTTAGATCCGGCCCGGGACCATCGCTGTTGCGAAGCATCACCACGGTTATTTTGGCTTGAGGTAAATAAATCAACATCGAGACAAAGCCATTGATGCCGCCGCCATGCTGAAGTTCTTCCATACCCCGTAACATACCCCGGCCAATGCCAAAGCCATAATTGCCGTCATTTTCGGCTGCAGCGGCGGTTGGTGTAATCATCTGCTGGTAGGTGGCCGATTTTAGCAGCTTGCCGCCATGTAGTAGACGGTTCCACTGCCACAGAGCATGCGCATCTGCCACCAGGGCACCAGCCGCGTGCGGTTGGGTCATGCTGAGTATGGCCGCTTGAGTAACGTCTTGTCCCGGACGCAGACTGTATCCGCTGGCCATACCCGGAATAACAGTTTGTTCGCCAGGGTAAACAATATTGCTGAGTTTATTGGGTTGCAGTAATTCATCATTAATATACTGATGCCAGCTTTTGCCGCTGATGGTTTCAATAACAGCTCCCAGCAATACATAACCGGAATTGTTGTATCTGAATTCTGCACCAGGAGCAAAATCGACTGGTAAGTCTTTAAACTCATCAATCAGCTCAGAGGTGGTTAATTCATGACGAATTTTGTTATGCATGTAGCCAGGAATGCCGGTGTAACTTTTGACGCCGGAGGTATGGTTTAGTAGTTGTAACAGCGTAATGGCCTGACCTTCAGGATAATCCGGCAGGTACTTACTCAGTGGATCAGTCAGTGACGCTCGGCCTTCATCGACCAGCTTTAACAGGGCCGCCGCAGCAAACTGTTTGGTAACAGAGCCGATCCTGAATTTGTGTTCCGGGCTTAATGGCACACCCAGCTCAATATTTGCCTGGCCGTACGCCTGTTTAAATAGTAATTCGTCACCGCGTGCAACCAGTACTGCTGCGCCAGGGCTGTTGGTATCTATCGGTTGCTGCTGCAGCAACTGATCGGCATAACGGGTGACAGCCTGGGCGTCAGGTAGTGTTTCAGCGGCTAATAACGCGCTGCTGGCGCAGCACAATGCGGTGGCCAGCCATAGTTGTTTCAACATAGGTGCTCCTTGTCTTTTTTTAAGTATTGCTCAGTTGCGGCCTTGCCGCCTGCAGTAATGACAGAGCAAAAATGAGGCCACTCTATAAATATATATAAATCAATATTATGCAGTTTAAATTAAGTTGGCTTGACTAAGCATTAAACTAAAAAATACGCTTATATGCCAAAATGTCTGCATATCTTGTAGCAAGTGGGTGTCATAAATCTGCCTTAACACCATGTTATAACTGCGGCCGCTATGAATAAATTCTTATATTTTCTTCGTCATGCTACCGCAGAGGTTATCCGGCCGAATCAGCTGGATATTGACCGTTGCCTGGTTGAAAAAGGGCGCCTGCAAGCTCGCCGGGTTGCGCACTTTATGCAACGTCACAACATTTCGCCTGAGGCAGTGCTAAGCAGCCCTTATCCCAGAGCAATTCAGACTGCGGCAATTGTATGTAAAGAGGCAGAGCTGCCTCCTGCCAGCGAACGTGACTGGCTGGCGCTGGCGACCGATAGCCAGAGTGCGTTAAGCCAACTCTATCAGCAATTGCCAGAGTTACCGCAGCACACGTTGCTGATTGGTCATGAACCGGACTTCTCAGGGTTGTTAAGTTTGTTGCTTGGCAGTCATCAGCAGGCGGTTAAAATCAGAAAGGCGTCACTAACCTGTCTGGCATACTGTGAAATCAGCAACAGCTTTCAGCTGGAGTGGTCAGTTCCGGCTAAATTTATGTAGAATTGATGGCTGTTGCTTAAGCGGGTTTTGCTAATGCCAGAATACTTATTTGTATACGGTACCCTTCGCCAATGCGCCCAGCGCCGCGCTGCTGGCAATCGTTGTTATCAATTACTGCAGCAGCATGCGAGCTTGCTCGGACAAGGCCGTTTGCAGGCAAAGTTGTATCTGGTCGATTATTACCCCGGTGCAGTGCCATCCACTGATGTTACAGATCAGGTTAGTGGCGAGCTGTACTTACTGTCGCAACCAGAGTTTGTTTTACCGTTGTTGGACAAATACGAAGAGTGTGGTCCGGGCTTTGCGCAGCCGCAGGAGTATAGGCGCGAACAACAAAGCGTAATAATGGAGAATGGCGATACTGTTATTGCCTGGGTGTATGTGTATAACCGCAGCACTGATCGGCTTAGGCTAATTAAAGGTGGCGATTTTTTGGCTGACAAAGTTACGCGGTAAATTCCACGTTTGGTTTGATAAGTGTAAAGCAATGCTTTACACTTTCGGCATTGATGAGGGAGCAGCATGGCGATCAAGAACTTTAAGCACAAAGGTCTTAAAAAGCTTTTTCTACATGGCGATCATAGCGGTGTGCAGCCAAAACACGCTGTGAAGCTTACGATTATTCTCGATGCCATTGCTGCATCACATCAACCAAGAGATTTACGCGCGCTTTTTCAGGCGAAATTCGCGGAAAAAGTAGGTTCAGGTACTGGTGTGTACTCAATTGAAGTTAACGGCAATTGGCGTGTGACGTTTGAACTGGAAGACGATGGAGCGGTGTTATTAGATTATCGCGACTATCACGGTAAGCAAATCCGCGCTCAAAAATAGAGCATCTAATGCCGGTAACAATCTGGAGGATACTATGGAAAAAATGACGCGTTGTCCCACGCATCCGGGGTTGATTTTTCGTCTGCAGATCCTGGAAGAGCATGGCATTTCAGTGACCAAAGCAGCTAAAGCATTGGACGTTTCCCGCACTACTATGAGCAATTTTTGCCATGGCCATATACCGTGCTCAGCTGATTTAGCGCAGCGTATCGCGCTGGCAACAGATAGTAATGTGGGGTTATGGATTAATCTGCAGGCGAATTACGATGCCTGGCAGGCAGAGCATGGCGAGCAGCCTAAAGTAGAAAAGCTGATATTAAACAGCGCTGCCTGAACGTTATGATTAGGCGGATGTCTTGAGCATACTAAAACAGCTGTTTCGCTGGCAAAAAGGCCGCCAGCAAAGTGGTTACGATAAAATGCTGCTCGCCGGCGCATATTGGCCTCTGAAATTCGACTGTTATCTGCTGCGCTTTCCGCAAGGCTGCGAAGTGCCGCCACATAAAGACACCCTTAACTGTGGTCGGCACTACCGGCTAAATATTGTATTAAAACAGGCGAAAAAAGGTGGCGACTTTATCTGCGCCACACCAATTTATCAGAACTCCCGCATTAAATTTTTCCGGCCCGATCTTTGCGAGCATGCGGTAACTAAGGTAGAGCAAGGTAACCGTTATTTGCTGAGTATTGGTTGGGTGAGAGCCTGCAAAAGTTAGTCGGTATGCACAACAACCTTTTACTTTAATGATTTGGGAATTTGTGCGTTTGGGATAGTGTCGATAAGGTAGGTATAAAAAAGGCCGCATTGCGGCCTTTTTTATAATTAAAGCAAACGCTTAATAGCGAGAGCTTTTAGTGGCGGAAATGGCGAACACCGGTAAATACCATGGCCATGCCGTGCTCGTCGGCGGCGGCAATCACTTCAGCGTCGCGCATTGAGCCACCTGGCTGGATCACTGCGGTAATACCTGCGGCGGCAGCAGCGTCGATACCGTCGCGAAACGGGAAGAAGGCGTCTGAAGCCATTACTGAGCCTTTTACTTCGAGGTTTTCATCGGCAGCCTTGATACCGGCAATTTTCGCGCTGTAAACCCGGCTCATCTGGCCGGCGCCAACGCCAATAGTCATGCTGTCTTTGACATAGACAATGGCGTTTGATTTAACAAACTTAGCTACTTTCCAGCAGAACAGTAAGTCTTTTAGCTCCTGCTCAGTGGGCTGGCGCTTGGTCACCACTTTTAAGTCAGCTGCGGTGACTTTGGCCTGATCGCGGTCCTGCAGCAGCATGCCGCCGTTAACCTGCTTGATATCCAGCGCCGTAGCTGTGGCACTGAATTCACCACACACCAGTAAACGGACATTGGGCTTGCTGCCCACTACCGCAACCGCAGCATCAGATGCTGACGGCGCAATAATCACTTCGACAAACTGGCGGCTGACGATTTCTTTGGCCGTGGTTTCATCCAGCTCGCGGTTAAAGGCAATAATGCCACCAAACGCCGAGGTGGGGTCAGTCTGATAGGCACGGTTATAAGCTGCCAGAATAGAGTCACCAATGGCCACGCCGCACGGGTTAGCGTGTTTAACGATAACGCAGGCCGGCTCAGCAAATTCTTTGACACATTCCAGCGCGGCATCGGTATCAGCAATATTGTTATACGATAATGCCTTGCCTTGCAGCTGAGTCGCGGTAGAAACTGACGCTTCAGTGGCACCGTCCTGCACGTAAAAGGCGGCGCTCTGGTGGCTGTTTTCGCCGTAACGTAAATCTTGTTTTTTAACAAACTGACTATTGAAGGTGCGTGGAAATTTGGTAGCAGGTTCGGCTGGTGTATCGTAGGCCGGTAACATGGCGCCAAAGTAGTTAGCTATCATGCCATCGTACTGAGCGGTGTGTTCAAAGGCGCTGATAGCCAGGCTAAAACGGGTAGCATGGCTGGTGGCGCCACCATTGGCCTGCATTTCGGCCAGTACGCTGTCGTAGTCTTTCGCATTAACAACAATGGTCACGTCTTTGTGGTTTTTCGCTGCTGCGCGAACCATAGTCGGGCCCCCGATGTCGATATTTTCAACCGCATCTTCCAGGGTGCAGCCGGGCTTTGCCACGGTGCTGGCAAACGGATACAGGTTTACTACCACTAAGTCGATAGGGCCAATGTTGTTGGCCGCCATTACGCTTTCATCTACGCCGCGACGGGCTAAAATTCCGCCGTGAATTTTTGGATGCAGGGTTTTTACCCGGCCGTCCATAATTTCCGGGTGGCCGGTATAGTCAGACACTTCTGTAACTTTAATGCCTTGTTCGGCCAGCAGCTTAGCAGTGCCGCCAGTCGATAAAATATCCACTTGCCGCGCAGCCAAAGCGCGGGCCAATTCCACGATACCGGTTTTATCAGACACACTTAACAGTGCGCGGCGAATAGGGCGTAGTGTAGTCATGCTTAAACTCTCTTGTCGCTTGCAGAAATAAGATTTTAACCTAACCAATAAAAAAGCACCCGAAGGTGCTTAGTGGCGGGGCGCTGGCCCCGCAGTGGCATTAACTCATGCCGTATTGTTTCAGCTTCTTACGCAGCGTACCGCGGTTGATGCCCATCAGATTGGCAGCGCGGGTCTGGTTACCGCGGGTGTATTTCATCACCTCTTCCAGTAGCGGCCGCTCTAACTCAGACAGCACCAGTTCGTAAAGGTCGTCAACATCCTGACCGTTTAACTGTTGCAGGTAGTTGGCAACCGCTTTTTGTACTGCGTTGCTTAAAGCCTGTGGCTTTTCCTGAGTTTGAACATGGGCATTTGTAATAAATGGCGAAGTAACGTTCGAATTAAACATTGCTTTTCTCTTTTACGTTGGTTGCTGCTAGTTGATAAAAATAGTCATTTAATGCCTCAAACTGGCGTTCAGCCTGCTCAATAGCATTGAATTCGCTGCGAAACACACCCTGGGCATCATGCTCTGCCAAATACCAGCCTACGTGCTTACGGGCAATCCGGGGCCCTAAATGCACGCCATAAAGCTGGTGTAAGCCATGCACATGCTCCAGCATGATTTGCTGCACTTCGGCTATTGCCGGTGCAGCCAGTTTTTCACCTGTTGCCAGGTAATGGACCACCTCCCGGAAAATCCAGGGGCGACCCTGTGCCGCACGGCCAATCATAATGGCATCGGCACCGGTGTAATCGAGCACATATTGTGCTTTTTCTGGCGTGGTAATATCGCCATTGGCAATAACGGGTAATGACACCGCCTGTTTTATGGCTTTAATGGTGTCGTACTCAGCTTCGCCCTTGTACATGCACGCTTTGGTGCGGCCGTGTACCGCCAGCGCTTGTATGCCGTTATCCTCAGCTATGCGGGCAATCTGTACACCATTACGGTGGTCAGGATCCCAGCCAGTTCGGATTTTCAGGGTGACAGGGACCTTTACGGCTTGTACCACGGCCTGAATTATTTGTTCTACCAACTGTGGGTATTGCAACAAGGCAGAACCCGCCAGTTTTTTGTTCACTTTTTTGGCCGGGCAACCCATATTGATATCGATAATATCGGCACCAATCTCAACATTGTATTGCGCGGCTGCAGCCATCTGGTCTGGATCACTGCCGGCAATTTGCACGGAGCGAATACCTGATTCCTGCCGGTGACCCATCCGGTTTTGTGACTTTTCGCTTTGCCAGACCTGAGGATTGCTCGACAGCATTTCTGACACAGCTAAAGCAGCACCAAACTGGCGGCATAGCTCACGAAAAGTGTGATCTGTCACCCCAGCCATCGGTGCACAAATTACTTTGTTCGCTAACTGATGAGGACCTATGCGCACCATGTATTCCAAGGCTCTACCCGTAAGGGGCGCTAAGTTTACGGATTTTTCCCAACAAAGCAAAGGTTATTATTTAAACAAAACTACAATTAATGTGGCCTTTCGGGGATTGACATTCGCTAAAAGGCTGAAAAGACGTGTTTTCCTGTATTCAGCCGCCCGTAAACAAAGGTGTAGTCAAAAAGATAATTGTAAGGCTGTTTATTTTGCCACCAACTTATTTGCTACCCACTATTGGCTTAGCAGGCTTTTTTCCGGGCGCTTAACCGCACCCATTCTTCCTGCTCCGCAATGGGATCAAAGTCAAACTCGTGCTGGTAGGCGGCGATTACGCTTTGCGCCTGGCTCTGGAGAATACCTGACAACGCCAGTAAACCACCGGGCTTTACATAGCGACTGATGACCTGGCTAAGCTCTGCCAGCGGGCCCGCCAGAATATTAGCGACTACCACATCAGCTTGCAGTTGGGGCTGATCCTTCGGCAGATACAGTTCTATCTGGCCGCTGACGTTATTACGTGCGGCGTTAGCAGTGCTGGCTTCTATCGCCTGCGGGTCAATATCAATGCCAACAACCCGTTTTGCCCCTAATTTTAAGGCGGCTATACCCAGAATACCTGAGCCACAACCAAAATCGACCACGGTTTGATCAGGTTGGATATGCTGATCCAGCCATTGCATACACAAGGCCGTGGTGGGGTGGGTGCCGGTGCCAAAAGCCAGGCCCGGGTCAAGCATGACATTGACAGCTGTCGGGTCTGGAATGTCGCGCCAGCTGGGGCAAACCCACAAGCGCTCGCCAAATTTAATTGGATGAAAGTTATCCATCCATTCCCGTTCCCAGTCTTTGTCTTCCAGTTGTTCCAGTTTAAACTCAACGCCGTCTTTAAAAAACGCGACTTTTTGCAACTGACTCAGCACGCTGTCCATCGGGTGTTCAGCGTCAAACAAGCCAACCACTACGGTATTCGTCCAGTAAATCACTTCGCCCGGCATGGGCTCGTAAATGGGGGTATCGTGGGCATCAACAAAGCTAACGGCCTGAGCGCCCCAGCCTTGCAACATATCGCTGACTTGTTCGGCTTTATCTTCAGTGGTGTTAACGCGTAATTGGATCCAGGGCATGGTTGTTCTCAGGCGGCAATTTTGGCGCAGTATAGCAAAAAGGCCGCAATTGCGGCCTTTATTCTGTGGTAAATACGACGATAGCCGGCTTTATTACATGCCCAGTTTTTTCTCAAGGTAGTGAATATTAGTCCCGCCTTTGCAAAACTCAGTGTCACGCATAATATCTTTGTGCAGCGGAATATTCGTTTTAATACCTTCTACCAGTAACTCGTCCAGTGCATTGCGCATGCGGGCGATAGCGATATCCCGGCTTTCACCATAAGTTATCAGCTTACCGACCATAGAGTCATAATTTGGTGGCACGGTGTAATCGGCATAAATGTGAGAGTCCCAGCGTACGCCATTACCACCGGCCGGGTGAAAACGGGTAATTTTGCCGGGCGATGGCATAAAGGTCACCGGATCTTCAGCGTTAATCCGACACTCGACAGCATGGCCACGTATCACAATGTCTTCCTGCGTCAGGGTTAATGGCATACCCGAGGCAACACGCAGTTGCTCTTTAATTAAGTCGACACCGCTAATCATTTCAGTAACCGGGTGCTCAACCTGAATACGGGTATTCATTTCAATAAAGAAAAACTCACCGTTTTCAAACAGGAATTCGAAAGTGCCGGCACCGCGATAGTTCATTACTTTACAGGCATCAACACAACGGCCACCGATAAAGGCCCGCAGTTCCGGGGTAATGCCCGGAGCCGGCGCTTCTTCGACCACTTTCTGGTGACGGCGTTGCATTGAGCAGTCACGCTCACCTAAATGAATGGCATTGCCCTGGCCATCCGCCAAAACCTGAATTTCGATATGGCGTGGGTTTTCCAGGAATTTCTCCATGTACACCATATCGTTGCCAAAGGCTGCTTTCGCTTCGGCTTTGGTCATCTCGATAGAGTTTACCAGTTCGTCTTCACTACGGACTACCCGCATACCACGACCGCCGCCGCCGCCGGCAGCTTTGACAATAATCGGGTAGCCAATCCGCTTGGCAATCGTTTTATTGGTCGCCGGGTCGTCGCCGACAGCACCGTCAGAACCCGGTACACAGGGCACGCCGGCTTTTTTCATGGCTTCAATAGCGGAGACTTTATCGCCCATTAAGCGGATAGAGTCGGGGTGCGGGCCAATAAATACTAAACCGCTCTCTTCTACCTGTTGGGCAAAATCAGCGCGCTCGGCTAAAAAGCCGTAACCCGGGTGAATAGCCTGCGCGTTGGTTACTTCAGCAGCAGCAATAAGCGCCGGAATGTTTAGGTAGCTTAGTGGCGAGGGTGCCGGACCAATACAAATGGTCTCGTCGGCCAGCAGCACGTGTTTTAAGTTACGGTCTACGGTGGAGTGCACCGCCACCGTTTTAATACCGAGTTCTTTGCAAGCGCGTAAAATACGCAGAGCAATCTCTCCCCGGTTGGCAATAAGAACTTTTTCTAGCATTGGTCAGCCTTTTTAGGTTATTCGACAATAAATAACGGCTGATCAAATTCGACCGGGTCGCCGTTTTCAACCAGAATTTCTTTGATAACACCGGCCTTGTCAGACTGGATTTGATTCATCATTTTCATCGCCTCAACAATACACAGGGTATCGCCGATTTTGACACTCTGGCCCACTTCGACAAAGGCTTTAGAGGTAGGCGAGGCTGCCCGGTAAAATGAGCCCACCATAGGTGACTTAACAACCTGGCCGGTAATGGCAGGTTTTGCCGGTTCTGCTGCTACGGCAGCTGGCGCTGCTGCAGGCGCCTGCATTTGTGGCTGGGCGTATTGCATCGGTTGCATCGGGGCGTAATGTTGCACCGGGCTATGGCGGCTGATCCGCACTGATTCTTCACCTTCGGTAATTTCCAACTCAGAAATGCCTGACTCTTCGAGCAATTCAATTAATTTTTTAATTTTTCTAATATCCATGTCTGTCGCCTGATGTTAGTTAATTTATTTGGTTGTATGTAATGCTGATACCGCTGCATCCAGCGCGTAGTGATAGCCTTTGGCCCCCAGGCCGCAGATCACACCTTTAGCAATATCAGACAAATAAGAGTGTTGCCGGAACGCCTCACGGGCGTGCATGTTAGATAAATGAACTTCGATAAAGGGAATAGCTACCGCCAGTAACGCATCGCGGATCGCCACACTGCTATGGGTAAAGGCGCCCGGATTAATAATAATGTAATCCTGCTGGCCTAAACTTTGCTGAATGGCATCTATTAATACATGTTCGGCATTTGACTGCAAATGGCTGAGGCTGACACCCAGGGCGCTGGCTTTATTGTCCAGTTCAGTGACAATATCATTCAGGCTGGCTGCGCCATACACAGCGGGCTCTCTGATACCCAGCATGTTCAGGTTTGGACCGTTTAGTAATAAAACCCGGTAATTTGACGCCATTTGTGCTGTATTTCCGCTAAATGTATTGAATACGCTTTATGTTACGAGAGCCGGCTTAAAAATGCACCTGTTTGCTGAATTAACCAACATGACGATGCCCTTTACCACCAGATAAGGGCCTTATTATAGTGAAATCGTGACAAATGGCAGCAAAATACTGGTCTTATCAGCCAGAGTGAGCCAAAAGCAACCACTAAAAACAAGCCAATATTGAGGAAGGAGTAAGGCCAGCCGCTTGTCCTGAAACAACGGACTGACCCTTATCAGGTAGAACTATTGTTGGGTAAGCGCCGCCAAATGCTCTGCAAACGGGGTAGCGGCCATAAAACCGGTAACCCGCGACTGGGTTAACTCTTCACCATCCGGGCTGAAAAATAGCAACGTGGGTAAGCCCAGCACCTGGTAATGATTTAACAGTTTCTCGTCAGAACGGGTCATTTTAGTCACATCAATTTTAATCAGGCGCATTTTATTGGTCTCGGCCTGCACTTGCGCTGCCGGGAAAGTAAACTGTTCAAATTCTTTACAGGCTACACACCACTCCGCATACAGATCAACAAGGGTGTATTGGCCTGCGGCTTTAGCGTCGGCCAGCTGCTGCTCCAGACCGGCTAAGTCCGCAACGTCGATGAACTGGCCGGTTGTACTATCAGCACTGCTGACAACAACCTGGTTATTTTGGGCGGGGCTAAAATAGTGCCAGTTAAAAAACACGGTAGCCAGCAGCAACACCTGAGCGGATACCAGCAAGCTGGCTTTAGCTGTGCTGCCCTGCTGTTCAAACAACAGTTTAAATAAATAGCCACTAACCAACAGACCAAGCACTGATGCCAGCAAGACAATTTGCCAGAATGGTAGAATGCGCTCGAGCAGAATAATAGGCACTAACAATAAAACAAAACCGAAAGCCGATTTGACGACATTCATCCAGCCGCCGGCTTTGGGCAGTAACTTGCCACCAGAAGTGCCCAGCAAAATAAGCGGAATGCCCATACCCAGGCTAAGAATATACAAGGTGAGAGCGCCCAGCATTAAATCGCCGCTTTGCGCGACATACATTAACGCTGCTGATAGCGGAGCCGTGGTGCAGGGTGAGGCAATAAGCCCAGATAACGCGCCCATCACAAAAGCGCCTTTTAAGCTGCCACCTTGTTGTTTGTTACTGACTGCACTGACTTTAGCCTGCCAACTGGCTGGCAATTGAAAGTTAAATACCCCAAACATGGCCAGTGCTAACAGGACAAATATCACTGCGGCGACAATTAATACTGCAGGATGCTGCATCCAGGCCTGGAATTTCACCCCTAAACTGGCCACTACCAGCCCCAGCGCTGAATATGTCAGCGCCATGCCCTGCACATAACTAAATGAAAGACCAAAGGCACGGCCGGTGCTGAGTTGCTTGCCTTGTCCAACAATAATGCTGCTTAAAATAGGATACATAGGAAAGACACACGGGGTAAACGCCAGCCCAAGGCCTAACAGAAAAAACACCCCCATATTCAGCCAGACCGACCCGCTACTAAGCCTGTCGGCTAAACTATACTGGCTGGACGTTGGGGTGTCAGCCGGGGGCGTTGCATTGTCGTCTGACGCTGCCACATTGCCTGGCATGGACAACGGAATTTCTTTATTAATGGGTGGGTAGCATAAGCCGGCTTCGGCACAGCCCATATACTGAATGCGCAAAAAGGCATCTTCACTAATATCAGAGAGTGGGATTTTCAGGGTCAGTTGATGGAAGTAGACGTCGGTCACCCCAAAAAACTCATCCTCAATTTGCATACTGGCCGGATAAGTCGGGTGAGAAAAGCTGACCGCTACCCCACCATATTTAAACTTATCGCGGTACATGTAATAACCATCAGCAATGGTCCAGTTAACGATAAGCTCATCGTCCTGCTGCCGGAAATCCATAACGAAGGCCTGGTCGACCGGCAGGAACTGGTCATCTTTTTGCAGCAGACTATCCAACACCGAGCTTTGCTGAGCCTGTGCCGGTGTGGCAGTCAGGGTAAAGCCCAATAGTGAAAACCACAGTAAAAATGGCAGCAAAAACACCTTATACATCAATTAAACCTTCTGAATTATGAATCGGGCGCTGGCACTATTATCGCCATTGGTTGCGCGTTACGTTCTTTATGGTTAGGACGATACTATACGTTAATAGTCGTCAGCTGGTCTTTATCGTTGCGACCAACCTTGGTTGTTATCAGACCTTTCGCAGCAGAATATAATTTCACGGATACCTTAATTAAGTCTTAAGAACCCGTTTTTGCCGATGTTGCCCCGGGTTGGCAATAAGAATTTTTTTGTTTGCCCCTTGGATTTTTTTTGCTACTGCCCCATATACCGAACACACATTTTAACACCCATGTTAAAACTCAAAAAACGCTTTAGGAGATTAGAGCATGAATATTCGTCCATTACATGATCGTGTCGTTATCAAACGCTTAGAAGCAGAAAGCAAATCAGCGGGTGGTATCGTACTAACCGGCGCGTCTGCCGAGAAATCAAGCCGTGGTGAAGTTGTAGCGGTTGGCAATGGTCGTATGCTGGATAACGGCAACGTGAAACCTTTAGATGTAAAAGTTGGTGACAAAGTATTGTTCGGTGCCTACGTAGAGCGCACTGAAAAAGTAGACGGTCAAGAGTTTGTGATCACTAAAGAAGACAACATTTTAGGTGTGATCCTCGATTAAGTTGCGCTATTTAAGCCGCACGTTGACTCATCGTTTAACTTAGAACTGAATTAAGGAATTTTAAAATGGCTGCAAAAGACGTACGTTTTGGCGACGAAGCTCGCAATAAAATGCTTAAAGGCGTAAACATTCTGGCAAACGCTGTACGCGTTACCCTGGGCCCGAAAGGCCGTAATGTTATTCTGGACAAATCTTTTGGTTCACCATTGATCACTAAAGATGGTGTATCGGTAGCCAAGGAAATTGAACTGGAAGACAAGTTCGAAAACATGGGCGCGCAAATGGTAAAAGAGGTTGCCTCTAAAGCCAATGATGAAGCGGGTGATGGTACTACTACCGCTACCGTATTAGCCCAGAACATTATCAATGAAGGTGTTAAAGCGGTTGCTGCCGGCATGAATCCAATGGATTTAAAGCGCGGCATCGACAAGGCCGTTATTGCGGCAGTAGAAGAGCTGAAAAACTTATCTCAGCCTTGTGCTGACACTAAAGCCATTGCTCAGGTAGGTACTATCTCTGCAAACTCTGACGAAGAAATTGGTAAAATCATCGCTGATGCCATGGATAAAGTGGGTAAAGAAGGCGTAATTACCGTTGAAGAAGGCCAGGGTTTAGCCAATGAGCTGGACGTGGTTGAAGGTATGCAGTTTGACCGTGGCTACTTGTCTCCCTATTTCATTAACAATCAGGAAGCCGGCCAGGTAGAACTGGACAGCCCGTTCATCCTGACTGTTGATAAGAAAATCTCTAACATCCGCGAATTACTGCCGGTTTTGGAAGGCGTAGCTAAAGCAGGCAAACCGCTGTTGATTATTGCTGAAGATTTAGAAGGCGAAGCACTTGCTACGCTGGTCGTCAACAACATGCGTGGCATTGTTAAAGTGTCTGCAGTTAAGGCACCTGGTTTCGGCGACCGTCGTAAAGCGATGTTGCAAGATATTGCAACCTTAGCCGGTGGTACGGTGATTTCTGAAGAAATCGGTATGGAGCTTGAAAAAGCCACCCTGGAAGATTTAGGTACTGCTAAACGGGTTGTTATCACTAAAGATAACACTACCATCATTGATGGTGCAGGCGAGCAGGGCGCTATCGATGGCCGTGTTAAGCAAATTCGTCAGCAAATTGAAGAAGCCACTTCAGATTACGACAAAGAGAAACTGCAGGAGCGTCTGGCTAAACTGGCTGGCGGTGTTGCGGTAATCAAAGTGGGCGCGACCACTGAAATGGAAATGAAAGAGAAAAAAGCCCGGGTAGAAGATGCATTACATGCAACCCGCGCTGCCGTAGAAGAAGGTGTGGTGCCTGGTGGTGGTGTTGCCCTGGTGCGTGTTGCAGCCAAGCTGACCAGCTTAACCGGTGCGAATGAAGATCAGACCCACGGTATTAAAATTGCGTTGCGCGCGATGGAAGCGCCATTGCGTCAAATCGTTGCCAATGCCGGTGAAGAACCGTCAGTGGTTGTAAACAAGGTTAAAGAGGGTAGCGGTAACTATGGTTACAATGCGGCTACCGACATTTACGGCGATATGCTGGAAATGGGTATTCTGGATCCAACCAAAGTAACCCGTTCAGCACTGCAATTTGCTGCGTCTGTTGGTTCACTGATGATCACCACCGAAGCGATGATCACTGAACTGCCAAAAGACGATGCCCCGGCCATGCCTGATATGGGCGGCATGGGTGGTATGGGCGGCATGATGTAACTTAACGTCCTGCGTTTAAAAAGCTCCCGGGTAACAGCGGGGGCTTTTTTTTTTGCTACAACTTTACACATATTGCCACGACTATTAATACAAATTTGCACAGCTTGCTATACCGGTTATGTTCTATAGTATGACGGTTAACTAAACTTAAGATCATGATCGTGGTCTAAGCTTACAGCGTAGTCTGGTAATACCACAACATTGTGGCGTGTTACCGGGCCCAAGTGGGAGGTAGTAATGAAAACATTTTTGATAGCAACACTGGCGTTAGTGTTATCAGCGCCGGTACTCAGCAATACTCAGGCAGGGGCAGAATTAGATCTGAACTGGCAAGAGCCGGATGAGTTTACCGACATTCGCGCAGCAAATGACTCGCGCAGCCGTTTTAAAGAGCGGGTACAACGTAATTTTGAAAAGTTTTTCCAGGAGATGGCCAGCGAATTACCAGAGGGGTATAGCTGGCAGGTAACGGTTACGGACATTGACCTAGCCGGTGAGGTTGACTATTTTGCCACCAATACCGGCCAGGCTATCCGGGTGATTAAAGAGATTAATTCGCCGGCAATCCGTTTTAACCATTTATTGCGCGATCAGTACGGTGAAGAAGTAGTGGGTGGTGAAGAGCGTTTTCGTGACATGGGGTTTATGAGCCGCATGGCACCACGCGGTAATAGCCCTGAATTTGCTTTTGAACGTGAAATGCTGCAGGACTGGTTTAAAAAGGAGCTGCAACCTAAAATTACCGTGCACGCCTCTTTACCTGCCAAAGTGAGTAATCCTGAGCAATAAAATTGCTTGAACAGTTAGAAAAGCCCTGCCTCGCGGGGCTTTTTCGTAGCCTTTGATTATGCCGTTAACGCTTATAAGAATTGAGCGATGTTGCGGTAAATTTCCAGTGCCTGTTCACGGGTCAACTGACCGGCAGAAGCCGCCCGGCCAATGCTGCTGCTAACGCGCACACTCTCTGAGTTACGCTCTGGTTCTGTACTTTGTTGTGATGATGCTGAGGTATTATCAGAGCCCGCAACTGCAGTTGCTGCTGTAAGGCTGGGCGGGCGGGAGTTTGCGTCAGTCAGCAGTGGTGCTGCCGCCTCTGCGCGGCTATTAACAACGCTATTGCTGCCAGCGGCATTAGGGCCGGAATTGACGCTGAAATTATTTGTGTTTACTGCATTAACTTGCATGACCTGCTCACTACCAGACTGGTTTTATTTACCACCCTTAAGCATAGCCGGGATTTGTCTATTTTCCAGTATTTAAGGCCTGGCGAAATTCTGCCAGCGTTTTATGCAACAGCTGAAGTTGCTTTACCACCCGGGCCAGGGTCGCGGTGTTAAATTGCTGGCTTTGCCGGATTGCTGCCACCTGCTCTGCTGCCTCACTTAAATACGGCATAAAACGGTTGCTGCTAACACTGAAATCGCTGCTGGCGGGGAAAATGCTCTGATGTTTCGCCTGACCTTGTTGTTGCAACTGCTCAAGAACCGCATCAGCATCCAGCGCCTTACGGTAGAGCTCTTTCAGGTTTTCATCTAATTGTGTCAGTAGGGTATCCATAGCAGGTCCGGAGATAAAAAAATAAACGCTATTATGCCATAGCGAGGTAGCGGGATCAGCATGTGAAAGGCGTATTCGCACTAAGGGACCAAACAAATTTCAGTTAACACGTTTCAAAGTGTTTTGATTTGTTATATTATATCGTTTTAGTGATTCCTACACAGCGGGTTTATATTGTGTTAGCCAAAACCAGAGTGCTATTTGATAAAGTCGGTATTACCGTGACATCGCTATGTGCGATCCACTGTATTTTGCTGCCGGTGTTATTGCCAATTCTGCCACTTTTAGGTTTAACGGTTAATCATAATCATGCTTTCGAGCGTCTGATGCTGCTGTTTACCATGGTGCTCGGCTTTGTCGCGTTATTTATCGGTTTTCACCGGTATCACCGCAAGCTTTACCCTTTTTACTCATTGTTTCTAGGTGGTTTTATCTACTGGCAACGTGATGTTTGGGGGCATGAATACGAGCATGTGGTGTTAATTGTCGGCGCATCGCTGGTGGTGCTGGCGCATGTAATGAACATGCGATTATGCAGCCAGTGTGAAAGCTGCGACACCGAACATCACGCCGACGAGCCCGCTTAACCAGCGGGTTTTTCTTTGCTGGCGGCAATTGCCCGGCTACGCGCTGGAAAGTTACAAAAAATGCCATCCACGCCATAATCTTGTAAGCGCCTTATATCGTCTGATTGATCTACCGTGTAGACAAACACTTTTAACCCGCGCGCTTTGGCATCATCAACCATAGCCTGATTGATAAAACTGACATCGCAATTAACGGAATAGGCCTGCAACCGGCTGGCAAAAGCGGCGTAATCAACCGGCAGGCTGGCGGTTAGCGCACCAAGCTTTAATTCCGGACGCTTACGTTTAAGTTCGGCCAGTAAATGATGGTTAAATGAAGAGATAGTCAGACTTTGTAAATCAAACCCCAGTTGCTGTTCTGCTTTATCAAGCAGCGTCAGTAGTGGCGCGACAGTATTATCACCTTTAAGCTCGATATTCAGCCAGCATTTGTCATGGGTAAGCTCAAGTACCTGCCACAAGGTAGGAATACGTTGGCCCTGGCCAGCATCCAGTTGCAGCAGTTCTGCCAGAGTATATTGATAAATACTGCCGATGCCATTGGTGGTGCGCGCCAAGTGGTGGTCGTGAATGACGATAAGCTCATCCTGCACGGCAAATACGTCTATCTCGATGGCGTCAGCACCCTGGATGATGGCTTGCTCAATGGCGAGCAGGGTGTTTTCGGGAAATTCGCCACTGGCACCGCGGTGGGCAATGATTTGCATAGTGCGATCTCCATTTCTCCGTAAGCTGGCTGCCACTTCGTACATTTCTGCTGTGACACGCCGTGAACCCATCCATGGGGTCTCGTTTCCGCCCGTCCAGGGCTGCAACGGTCACAGCAGAAAGTATCTTCGCGTCAGCCGCTACTATTGAGCGGTCAGGTTATTTCTGCAAAAGGCGCACCCATCCGGGTGACAGTGCCGGGTTGCTGGTCAGCCAGAAAATCCACTTTACCTTCCGGGAAAGCCAGTACCACGGTAGAGCCTAGTTTAAAGCGGCCCATCTCAGCGCCTTTTTCCAGTTTAACTGCGGTATTGCCGGTTGCCGGATAGCTCCAGCGGAAAATATGTTTACCGGTTGGTGGGGTAATAGTACCCGCCCAGACGGTCTCAATGCTGGCGACGATGGTTGCCCCAACCAATACCAGGGCCATCGGCCCGAATTCGGTATCAAAAATGGTGACTACCCGTTCGTTGCGGGCAAATAAGTCGGGTACATTTTCTGCCGTTAACGGATTAACAGAAAACAACTCTCCCGGGATGTAGATCATCTCGCGCAGGGTGCCGCTTACTGGCATATGAATACGGTGGTAATCTTTTGGTGCCAGATAAATAGTAGCGAAAGTGCCGTCGGTAAAAGGCGCTGCAGTTTGCTCCAGGCCACCGAGCAAGCTTTGTAATGAATAACTGTGGTTTTTTGCTTGCACCAGTTTGCCATCAGTAATTGGACCTAACTGACTGATAGCACCGTCTACCGGGTGAGCCACAATATCAGATGCAGTGGCCAGTGGCCGGATGCCGTCTTTTAAAGGCCGGGTAAAAAACTCATTAAAGCTGGCGTAGTTTTCTGCCCGCTCAAACTGTGCCTCAGTCATATCAATTTTATACGCTTTGATAAAGCGGTTAATCAGGAAATGGCTGAACCAGCCCAGTTCAGCGGCGGCTATTTTACCGGCCAGACGCGATATCAGATGCTTAGGCATCAGGTATTGCAGGGTAATTTTAATTTTATCCATTGAACTACTAACCTTTCTCTTAAAAATAATTGGGTTTGTCCTGCGCCATACTGGTCAGGATTTTTAAATAACTGTCATAACGTTCGCTGCTGATCTCACCTTGTTCTACCGCATGCTGAATGGCACAGCCCGGGTCATTCACATGCTTACAATCTCGGAACTTACAACGGCCAAGCCAGGGTTGAAACTCGATAAAACCTTCGGTTACTTCTTCTGCGCTTAAATGCCAGAGCGCAAATTCGCGAATACCCGGCGAGTCAATTAAATTGCCGCCTTCTGGTAAATGATAAAGCCTGGATACCGTTGTAGTGTGCTGACCCAGGCCCGAGTTTTCGGACACTTCACGGGTTGCTGCGCTTAGGCCTGGCATCAGGTTGTTCATTAACGATGATTTACCGACGCCGGACTGACCCACAAAAATACTGGTACCACTATGAATTTTCGCTAATAGTTCGGGCATGCCAGCACCCGATTTAGCGCTAACCAGCACGTAATCATAGCCAATTTTGTGATACAGGCTAAGTTGGTCTGTTAGTTGCTGATGTAGCTCAGTGCTTAGTAAGTCTACTTTGTTAATTACCAGCAGCGGCTTAATGTGGGTCATCTCGGCGGCGACCAGGTAACGGTCGATTATATTCAGTGACAGCGCCGGTAAAATGGCAGAGACAATAATCATTAAGTCGATATTGGCCGCTACCGGTTTTAAACCATCGTAAAAATCGGGCCGCAACAATACTGAGCTGCGGTCTTCTACCGCTTCAATAACACCATCAATACTGCCGGTGCCCTGACGGGCACGGCGCCAGATGACCTTGTCGCCGGTGACAACCGAGCTAATTGTGCGGCGCATATTACAGCGTACGACCAGGCCGTTATTATCTTCAATGTCAGCATGCTGACCAAAGCGGCTGAGCACCAGGCCAGGTTCAGCGGCCAGTAACACATCATCATCCCACTGCTCGGATTTTGTTTTTTTTGTACCGCGCAGCCGCTTTTGCTCGTTCTGGGCAATGCGATCTGTTTGGCGTTTGGTCAGGTGTTTTTTCTTGGTCACGTGCTGGGTTTACCGTTTTGCGCAATCAGGCGCTATCAGTGTTAAGCTTAAGGCGTGTATCATACCTGCAATCTGAATTTGAACAAAGCAGCGCGCACCTAAGGATTTAATATGGCAACGAACGACACGAATTTAATCTGGCTGGATTTGGAAATGACCGGGCTTGAACCCAAAACCGACGTTATTTTGGAGATGGCGACCATTGTTACCGATAGCCAACTTAATATTTTGGCTGAAGGACCGGTATTTGCCATTCAAACGCCAGCGTCGATTCTTGATAATATGGACCCATGGTGTGTAGAGCAGCATGGCAAAAGTGGTCTGACCGCCCGCTGTCTGGCCAGTCAGACTAGTCTGGCCGATGCTGAACAACAGACTATTGCGTTTTTGAGCCAGTATATTGCTAAGGGCAAGTCACCGATGTGTGGTAACAGTATTGGCCAGGATCGACGTTTTCTGGCGGAATATGCTCCCACCCTGGAAAGCTATTTTCATTACCGGAATTTAGATGTAAGCACGGTAAAAGAGCTGGCCAGGCGCTGGCACCCCGAGGTGTTAAATAAAGTACAAAAAGCCGGCAGTCATCTGGCACTGGATGACATTCGGGAGTCGATTGCTGAATTAGTAACCTATCGTCAGTATTTTTTCAAATTACCAGCATAAAGTGCTTGCATAAGCCTGCTGATTTTGTAAAATGCGCGCCATCACAACGCAACTGCGTTGACCGATGCGAGTATAGCTCAGCTGGTAGAGCGCGACCTTGCCAAGGTCGAGGTCACGAGTTCGAACCTCGTTACTCGCTCCAAATTCGAACAAAAAGCCGCTTTTAAGCGGCTTTTTGTTTTGTGGTTTTGCTACACTCAAGCTAATGGCTGTGACAGCTAACGGTGAAAAGAGATGGTTGGTTCGCCCTGTGTGCGTAATTGTTGCCTTAACCAGCAAGACATGTGTTTAGGTTGCGGCCGTCTGCTTGCTGAAATACTGGAGTGGCAGCAAGCTTCAGGGCAACGACAGCAGCAAATTGTCCGGTTGGCACAGCAGCGTTTGGGGCTTGGCCAAACCAATATCAGGCATCCCGCGGTAAACCCTTCTGAATAATCCTTACCAGCCGCTCAGTTGCGCGCGGCAAAATATTTTCGGCTTGCCAGCGTTTCCGTTTTTGCTGCGCCATTGCCCACTCAATATGTTCCCGCACCATGGCTGAACTGGTTGGGGTTGCACGCTGCAGGGCGTCGGTTATTTCTGGTTTGTAGGGGGCATTACCCAGGGCGACGGCGATATTGCGCTGCCAGCGCTCAAAACCGATGCGGCGGATAGCGCTGCCTTCTGTATTGCGCAAAAAGCGGGCTTCATCCCAGGAAAATAAGGCAATTAAGTCCAGCTCCTGCCATTGCTGACGCCGCTGAAAATCTGTTTCTGCGCTAAGCGGCGCACTGCGGTTTTCCGGGCATACCAGCTGACAGTCATCACAGCCATAAATACGATTACCGATTAAAGGCCGTAATTCTTCCGGAATAGCGGTTTTTAACTCAATGGTTAAGTACGAAATGCAGCGCCGGCCATCCACAACATAGGGTGCGACAATAGCGCCGGTCGGGCAGCTGGTAATACAGGCAACACAACTGCCGCAATCGCCTGGGTGGGGCGTATCTACGGGGAGTGGCAGGTCAACCAGCAATTCCCCTAAAAAGAACCAGGAGCCGGCGTTATGATCCAGCAGCAAGCTGTGCTTGCCAACCCAGCCCAGACCGGCACGTTGTGCCAATGGCCGCTCCAGCACCGGTGCTGAATCAACAAAGGGCCTGAAAGCGAGTTGCGGCACTTCCTGGGTAATTTTATCAGCCAGTTGCTTTAAACGTTTGCGAACCAGTTTGTGATAATCACGCCCCAGTGCATAGCGGCTGATGTAAGCTTTGGCCGGATCGGCCAGGTTGGTGGCAAAGCCCGCTTGTTCAGGCAGATAATCCATGCGGACACTTAATACGCGCAAAGTACCAGGCAGCAGCTCAGCCGGGCGGGCACGTAACATGCCATGTTCTGCCATATAGTGCATATCACCATGGTACCCCTGCGCCAGCCACGCAGCCAGGCGAGGCTCTTCACTACTGATGTCGGTGCCGGTAATACCCAGTTGCTGAAACCCCAGCTCCTGAGCCCATTGCTTTATTTGCACTGCAAGCTGCTGGTAATCGGTAGCCATAGCGGTTATTTCCCTGGCGCGGTAGAGTCGGACATCGGGGTTACTTTACCATAACGTAATAATAGCCGGGAACCGGATATTCATAATCTGGTCAGAGTGTTCAGGTAATACTGTGTTTTTCGCATTAGTTTTGCTGGCCGGGCTTTGCCATAGTTTGTTAACATGGCGAAACAACTACCTGTCTGACAATTGCGTTTATTTAATCTGAGGTCGTGTGACAGCAAAATATACAACCATTCTGGCAGATGAAGCCGCTACGCTAGCGTTGGCTGGCCGACTTGCTGGCCAGCTTCAGGGCGGCCAGGTCATATTTTTACAGGGGAGTCTGGGGGCGGGTAAAACCACCTTCAGCCGTGGTATTTTGCAATCGCTTGGGCACGCGGGCAATGTGAAAAGCCCAACCTATACCCTGGTAGAGCCATATCAGTTAGCTGAACTTGCGGTCTATCATTTTGATTTATACCGGCTGGCGGATCCGGAAGAGCTCGAGTTTATGGGGATCCGAGATTATTTTAACAGCCAAAGCCTGTGCCTGATTGAATGGCCTGAACAGGGACAGGGTTATTTACCTGAACCTGATCTCGACATACACTTAAGCTATATGGAGACTAAGCGGCAAATAGTTATTTGTGCTATTACTGCCGCAGGCCGCAACATAGTAGATGCAATAAGAGATGATGAAAAATAACAATAAATTTCTTAGCTGCGCAGTGTTGACCATTTTATGGTTTTTTTCAGCGTTTAGTTATGCCAGCAATCAGGTGCAAAGCATTCGCATCTGGCCATCGCCTGATAATACCCGGGTCGTACTGGATCTGGCCGCAGCGCCGCAATACAAAAGCTTTAGTCTGGACAATCCTGATCGGCTGGTTATTGACCTGAGCAATATTACGGGTAGTGCAAGTTTACCGGCAGTTGACGGTGACTCTACGTTAATCAAAACGATTCGCAGCAGCGGCGATGACAGCAGCATGCGCATTGTGCTGGACTTGAACCGGACTGTTAAACCAACAGTATTTGCGCTGACCCCTACCGCTCCGTACGGTCACAGGCTGGTAATTGATTTCCCTGAACAGCAACGTGTGGAAAACCGGCCACCGCCCAGTATTCGGGCAGCACGGGATATTATTGTCGCTATTGATGCCGGGCATGGCGGTGAAGATCCCGGTTCGATTGGCCCCAGCGGTATTTATGAAAAAAACTTGACCCTACCTATTGCTAACCGGCTGGCTGAACTTATAAACAAAGAGCCGGGCATGCGCGCGGTAATGGTGCGTACTGGTGATTATTTTATTCATGTTAACCGGCGTACTGAAGTGGCCCGTGGCCAACAGGCAGATTTGCTGGTGTCTATTCATGCTGATGCATTTACCTCGCCGCAACCAAAGGGGGCGTCGGTTTGGGTTTTGTCATTGCGGCGGGCAACCACCGAAGTGGGCCGGATGTTAGAGCAAACAGAACGGCACTCTGAGCTACTGGGTGGCGTGGCAGAAATAATTCGTGATTCGGCCAACGAGCGCTATTTGGCGCAAACCGTTTTAGACTTATCAATGAACCACTCTATGGTTACCGCCTATCAGGCGGCAAACCAGGTTCTGGGTGAGCTGGGTAAAATAACCTCGTTGCATCAGGCCAAACCGCAGGCTGCCAGTTTGGGCGTGCTGAAATCACCTGACATTCCGTCTATTCTGGTCGAGGTGGGTTTTATCTCTAATCCGCAGGAAGAAAAGCAGCTAAAGTCGGCTAATCATCAGGCAAAATTAGCGCAGTCACTTCACCGGGCGTTGAAGCGCCATTTTGAACTGGCGCCTCCCGCTGATTCATTGTTTGCGCAGCGACGTGCCCGTGAGCACAAAGTGCAGGCGGGTGAGTCATTGTCTTTATTAGCGCAGCGCTATGAGGTGTCGGTAGACGCGCTACGCAGCCACAACAAACTGGCAAATGACAGTATTCGTATTGGTCAGGTCCTTCGGATCCCCTGAGTATGACCATTAAAATTTTACCGCCACAGCTGGCGAATCAAATTGCCGCCGGCGAGGTGGTAGAAAGACCTGCCTCTGTCGTCAAAGAGTTGGTGGAAAATAGTCTGGATGCCGGTGCCTCTCAAATCGACATTGATATTGAAAAGGGCGGCAGCAAGCTTATCCGTATCCGGGACAACGGTTCAGGTATAGCGGAGCAAGAGTTGGTACTGGCCTTAAGCCGGCATGCTACCAGCAAAATCAGTGATCTGGATGACCTGGCGCAAATAACCAGCCTAGGCTTTCGCGGTGAAGCATTGGCCAGTATAAGTTCGGTTTCGCGTCTGACTTTGACATCAAAAACCGCCGCTCAGAGCTCTGCCTGGCAAGCTCAGGCGGAGGGTCGCGATATGGCCGTTACGGTTAAACCGGCAGCACACCCCGATGGCACCAGTATTGAGGTGGTTGACTTATTTTTTAATACTCCTGCCCGGCGTAAATTTCTGCGCACCGATAAAACAGAGTTTTCCCATATTGATGAGCTGATAAAACGACTGGCACTAAGCCGGTTTGATGTCGGTTGGCAAGTTACTCATAATGGCCAGAGCGTGCGACGATTGCCGGTAGCCGCTAGCGGGCACGCGCGCCAGAAAAGAGTCGCGATGCTGTGTGGCCGTGCCTTTGCTGAGCAGGCCGTTTTTATCGAAAACAGCTACGGTGATCTCAAATTGAATGGTTGGCTGTTGGCACCCCAGGCTTGCCAGGGGCAGGCGGCGTGCCAGTACAGTTATGTAAATGGCCGCATGATGAAAGATAAGCTGCTGAACCACGCAATTCGCCAGGCTTATGGTGATAAGCTCAGTGCAGAGCAGCAGCCAGGTTTTGTATTATATTTGCAGCTTGACCCGTCAGAAGTGGATGTTAACGTCCATCCGGCAAAACATGAGGTGCGCTTTCATCAGGCGCGGTTGGTACATGACTTTGTGGTCAGTGCACTGGCAGATGCGCTGGCGCAGCTTACAGATGACACAGATGCCAGGGCGCCCGCCGATGCGTCAGCCGCGACGGGGTCGCAAGTAGCCGATAACAGTGCTGCTTATCAATTTCCCGGCCAACAAAGCGTTACGTTACCGGTTAGCGCCAGATCAACCTACAGTGCGCCGCGCCACGGGGCGGCTCCTGACAAGCGGCAAACGGACAATCAGTTACAGTATTTGCAGGCGCAATACCACGCCGCACAAGCTGTAACGCCGGCAGCTTCTGCGCAACAACCCAAAGTATTGCCGGCGGCGGGAGGTTATGCAGTAGTGCAGGGACAAACAGGCCTTATGCTACTCGATCTGGCCGCTACTCTGGCGCCGGTATGGCTGGAAGACGGTGCAAAATCGCCGTTGCTGCTACCACTTCGCGTGCAGCTAAGCGCTACAGAAAAGCAGCAGATGCTGGAGTCAGCCGACCTGCTGCAGCAACTGGGTTTTGATATTCTACTGCAGGACAACACGGCCATAATGAGGGCATTAGCGCCATGGTTACGTTCCACGGCGATCAGCCAGTGGTTGCCCTCATGTTTGTCACTGTTAGACATCAGCAAAGCGGCAGTAAGTACTCATGCAATATTGTCTATGCTACTTTCAGCCAATTGGCTAAGCAGTGCCACCCTGATACAGTATTATGCGGCAAAGTTGGCTGATCCTGCTTTATGGCGCGCGGTACCACTGGATTTGACCGCTAGTGTTGCTGCGCTGCAGCAGGAGGCATCGGCATGAATAGATCTCTGCCAGTTGTTTTTATTATGGGACCAACAGCGTCAGGCAAGACTGCGCTGGCGATGGAGTTGTTGCAACATTTACCTGCCGAATTAATTAGTGTAGATAGTGCGTTAATTTACCGTGGTATGGATATCGGTACCGCTAAACCGACAGCCGAAGAACTGCAGCAAGCACCACACCACCTGTTGGATATCAGGGAGCCGGAGCAAAGTTATTCGGCGGCCGATTTTCGGGATGATGCCATGCGACTGATTAGCGACATTCAGCAGCGGGGCAAGGTGGCGGTTTTGGTCGGCGGCACCATGTTATATTTTAAGGCGCTGCTGGAGGGTATATCGCCATTACCTGCAGCAGACAGTACTGTCAGAGCGCTACTGGAGGCTGAAGCTGCAAATGCTGGCTGGCCGGCAATGCATCAGCAACTGGCCGGAATTGATCCGGTTGCTGCCGCGCGGATCCACCCGAATGACCCACAACGCATAAACCGGGCGCTGGAAGTGTACCGGCTAACCGGTAAGACAATGACCGAATTAACTTTGCAAAAAGGGGAACCTTTTCCGTTTAAAGTACACCAATTTGCCATTGCGCCAACTGATCGTGCCCTGTTGCATCAGCGTATTGCTGATAGGTTTGAGCAAATGCTGGCCAATGGCTTTGAGCAGGAAGTTGCTGGTTTAAAAAGCCGGCAGCAACTACATGCCGATTTACCCGCGATGCGTTGTGTCGGGTACCGGCAGGTATGGCAATATCTCGATGGCGAATACAGCTACCCGGAGATGGTTGCCAGGGGTATTGCGGCCACCCGCCAGTTGGCGAAGCGCCAGTTGACATGGTTGCGGGGGTGGCCACAGGTTACCTGGTTAAAAAGTGAGGCAGAACCGGCAGAAAACTTGCAAGCGGTGCTTTCTTCGCTAAGCTAAATAAGATGGAAAAAAAGTTAGCTTTAACAACTTGAAATAAAAAAAATAATACCTATATACAGCTCACTAATAAAAAAAGGAAAGCGGCACATGGCAAAGGGCCAATCTTTACAAGATCCATTTTTAAACACCTTAAGACGAGAGCGCATTCCGGTCTCTATTTATCTGGTGAATGGAATTAAACTTCAGGGGCAAATTGAGTCTTTTGATCAATTCGTCATTTTGCTGAAAAACACCGTAAGCCAAATGGTTTACAAGCACGCTATCTCAACCGTTGTGCCATCACGGGCGGTAAATACTATGGTTAGCCATGGTAGTGGTCAGAGCGACAACGAAGGTGAGGACGTGGAATAAACCAGGAGTATTAGCGCTTGTTTGATTTAGCTGAGCTTGCAGAACAAGCCATTCTGGTACATGTAAACTTTCCGCAAGAGCAAAGTAATGAAGATTTGCAGGAGCTTACCATGCTGGTTGCTTCTGCGAACGTTACTGCTATGCAGACTATTACTGCTAATCGCCGTGCCCCTGATACCAGGCTGTTTGTCGGCTCAGGTAAGGCTCAGGAGATTAAAGCTGCTGTAGAACAGCACGACGCATCCGTGGTGGTGTTTAACCATATTCTAAGCCCAAGCCAAACCCGAAATCTCGAGCATGTGTTGCAGGCGAGAGTAATTGATCGCACCACGCTCATTCTGGATATTTTTGCTCAACGTGCCCGTACTTATGAAGGTAAGCTGCAGGTAGAGCTGGCGCAGTTGCAGCATCTGGCGTCGCGATTAGTCAGAGGCTGGGATAATGCTGAGCGACAAAAAGGTGGCATTGGCTTGCGCGGTCCAGGCGAAACGCGGCTGGAAACAGATCGGCGGTTATTGCGTGAGCGGGTGCGGGCACTGTTACAGCGTTTAGATAAAATCAGCATGCAGCGTGAGCAAGGACGTAAAGCCCGGCAACGCAGTGCCACGCCTGTGGTATCGATAGTCGGTTACACCAACGCCGGTAAGTCGACGTTATTTAACCGCCTGACCTCCGCCACGGTGTATGCCGCCGATCAGCTGTTTGCGACCCTTGACCCGACCCTGCGCCAGATTAAACTCGACAATTTCGGGCCGGTGGTGTTAGCCGATACCGTTGGTTTTATCCGGCATTTGCCTCATAACCTGGTGGCTGCTTTTAAATCGACCTTGCAGGAAACCCGTGACGCAGATTTACAGTTGCACGTAATTGATGGCGCGGACCCACGCTATGGCGAAAATATCAGCTCTGTCCAGCAGGTGTTAACAGATATTGACGCTGCAGACGTTTTACAATTGCAGGTATTTAATAAAGTCGATCAAATGGGCCAGTCGCCCCGTATAGACTATGATGATGCCGGTTTGCCGCGTGCAGTCTATGTTTCCGCGCTGACCGGAGAGGGTATTGAGTTGTTGCAGCGCGCTATCGCCAGCTTACTGGCGGTGGAACATATCCAACTACATTTATGTTTGCCGCCACAATGCGCCAGCTGGCGGGCGAAACTGCATGAAATGCAGGTAATTACTGCCGAGCAGTTTGATGATGAGGGCTATTGTCAGCTGGAGATCAGGCTATCCGTGGCGCAGTGGTCGCGGATGTTAAAGCAGAGTGACGGTGAGCTGGAAAACTATATCGTCATGACGCCCGTTATTTGATACATTAACTGTTAATTTAAAACTTGAGATGGAGTTGAACATGGCTTGGAATGAGCCGGGTAACAATGGTAAAAACAACGACCCTTGGAAACAAGGCGGTCGTGACCAGGGTCCACCCGATTTAGATGAAGTATTCCGCAATTTTGGTAAAAAATTTGGCGGTATTTTCGGCGGTGGCAATAAATCATCAGGTAATGGTGCTTCTGCTGTCTTTATCCTTATCCTGGTGATTGCGGCGATAGTATGGGGTATCAGTGGTTTTTACACCATTAAAGATGCAGAACGGGGTGTTATCCTGCGTTTTGGTCAGTATCACACTGAAGTCGGTGCCGGTATTCACTGGAAGCCCACCTTTATTGATACCGTTACCCCGGTTAACGTGCAGGAAGTGAAATCTCTGCGCTCTGATGGCTTTATGCTAACCCAGGATCAAAATCTGGTCCGGGTCACGTTTGAAGTGCAGTATCGGATTTTCAATGCCAGAGACTATTTATTCTCGGTGGTCGATGCCGATCGCAGTTTAGGTGAGGCTACTGACGCCGCATTACGTTTTGTCATTGGTCACTCCATTATGGATGACGTGTTAACCCGTGGACGTGAAGTGGTTCGCCAGAACACACGCCAGGAGCTTGAGTCGGTTATTGCGCCGTACAACATGGGCGTTACCCTGGTTGACGTCAACTTCCGTGATGCGCGGCCACCAGAGGAAGTACGCGACGCATTTGACGATGCCATTAAGGCACAGGAAGATCAGGAGCGCTTTGTCCAGGAAGCCCAGGCTTATGCCCGTGAAATTGAACCTCGTGCCCGTGGTCAGGTAAACCGGGTAATGCAGGAAGCGGAAGCCTACCGGCAGCAAATTGTGTTAAAAGCGCAGGGTGAAGTTGCCCGGTTTGAGCAGTTGTTACCAGAGTATCTGGCGGCGCCTAAGGTAACCCGTGACCGGCTATATCTGGAAACAATGGAAGGCGTATACAGCAACACCTCTAAAGTGGTCGTTGATGTGAAAAATGGAAATAATATTATGTACCTGCCACTGGAAAAGCTGATGAATCAGTCTGGCAATACCGGCAGCAGCGGTAACACTAACCCGATGCCATTACCTTCGCGAAACACAGACAATACAACACCGCGTGAAGAGAGTCTGCGCAGTAGTAGTTCGCGTAGCGGGAGGGGCTAAATTATGAAAAATTTTATTATCGCTATCATTGTTGTTGTGGCAATTATTGTTGTGTCAGCCCTGTTTGTGGTGCCTGAAGGGCAGCGCGCTATCGTAACCCAGTTCGGTAAGATTGAGCGTGATGCTGCGGGTCAGGTTGTGGTATATGAGCCGGGTCTGCACCTGAAAATGCCGATGATTGAAGTCGTGCGTAAACTTGATGCCCGGGTGCAAACACTTGATGACCAACCCGATCGTTTTGTGACCGCAGAGAAAAAAGATTTACTGGTCGACAGTTACGTTAAATGGCGTATTAAAGATTTTGGCGCCTATTTCCTGTCAACCGGCGGTATTACCTCACAAGCGGAAGTACTATTAAAACAGTATATAAATAACGGTTTACGTACAGAGTTCGGTACCCGCACGATTCAGGAAATTGTTTCAGGCGAACGTACCCAGCTGATGGAGAGTGCGCTGGCACAAGCCGGGGCAGCGGCTAATGAGCTTGGTATTGAAGTCGTTGATGTGCGGGTGAAGCAAATTAACTTACCAACCGAAGTCAGCAGCTCAATTTTTGCGAGAATGAGAGCAGAGCGTGATGCGGTAGCGCGTGAGCACCGTTCGCGTGGTATGGAAGAGTCAGATATTATCCGTGCTGACGTTGATGCCAGAGTAACGATTATGCTGGCAGATGCGGAGCGTAACTCACGTACCGTGCGCGGTGAAGGTGATGCTCAGGCAGCAAAAATTTATGCTGATGTCTATAACCGCAATGCTGAGTTCTATTCATTCGTGCGCAGTCTTGAAGCCTATAAAAACAGCTTTAAAGATAAAGGCGATATTATGGTGGTGCAGCCTGACAACGACTTCTTTAAATATATGAAGTCAGATAAAGTGCAAAACTAGTCAGAATATTTGCAGTATAAAAAGGCCCGTAAGGGCCTTTTTTGTCTCACATTCGCATGGCGGAGTATTTATGTATCAACAATTTTATCAACGTTTTTTGCAGGCGAATCAAGGCAAGCAACATTTTGCCAGCCACTCCCACCATTACTGGCCTGATGTTACCCGCGATGCCACGCTGGCATATTGGGATGATAGCGCCCGGATGGTCGATGATAAATGGCAGCATATTTTTGGCGCGATAGTGCCGCAAACCCAGCAACTTATCGCTGATGTTCTGAATTTACCAGCACCCGAGCAGCTGGTATTTTCGGGTAATACTCATGAATTGGTTATGCGCTTATTTAGTTGTTTTGATTTAAGCAAGCCTCTGAAAGTACTCAGCACAGACAGTGAGTTTTACAGCTTTCAGCGTCAGGCTAAACGGCTAGCCGAATTTGAAAACGTCGAGCTGCGGCTGGTAGCAACAGAGCCATTTGCTGATTTTACGGACCGTTTTATTGCCGAAGTTGCCGCGCAGCAACCCGATATGGTGTTTTGCAGCCAGGTGTTTTTTAATTCGGGTTATGCGATTGCTGATTTACCGGGTTTTGTGCAGCGGCTGGCAGATGTTACCGATGCGATGCTGGTAATTGATGGCTACCATGGTTTTATGGCGCTACCAACTGATTTAGCAAAAGTGGCTGAACGGGCCTTTTATCTGGCGGGTAGCTATAAGTATGCTCAGGGGGGGGAGGGGTGTTGTTTTATGGCGGTGCCTTCAGGCAGCCAGCAACGACCATGGTATACCGGTTGGTTTGCTGAGTTTGGTACCTTGGCCGCAGAAAAGTCGGCATTGGTACTATACAGTAATGACGGCAATCACTTTGCCGGCGCGACCATGGACTACACTGCGCTGTACCGGTTACATGCAGTGCTGCTGCTATTTAAGCAGCAAGGCATTACCGTCGGCAGAATTCATCAGTATATCAGGCAACTGCAGCAGGCATTTATGGTTGAATTGGCATCGCAACAGCACCCGCAGCTAAATCAACAGACTTTGTTATTAAACGATCCCGGGCAACATGGTCACTTTTATACTTTTAAGCTGGGCAGTACCAGCGAAGTGGCTGAGTTAGCTGCATTTCTGAAAGAAAATGGCATTATGACCGATTATCGCGGTGATCGTTTACGTTTTGGTTTTGGCCTTTATCAAAACAGTACAGCCTTCGATTTATCCTGCCTGCGACAAGCTTAAAAAATTAAAAATAAAAAAAGCCGGATAAAATACCGGCTTTTTTTTACAACACAGCTGTAAGTTGGTCGACGATTTGATAGAATCCTCGCCTAATTTTTTCCATGATGTAGGAACCATGGCCAAAAACGTCGTTGTGCTCGGCACTCAATGGGGTGACGAAGGTAAAGGTAAAATCGTTGACTTATTAACCGATAAAGCCAGTTATGTGGTGCGCTATCAAGGCGGCCATAACGCTGGTCATACTTTGGTTATCGACGGTGAGAAAACGGTATTACATTTAATTCCTTCAGGCATTTTGCGTGCTAACGTAAAATGCGTGATCGGTAATGGTGTAGTGCTGTCTCCGGAAGCTTTTTTAAAGGAAATGACCATGCTGGAACAGCGTGGCGTGCCGGTAAAAGAGCGGCTGCTGCTTAGCGAAGCCTGTCCGTTAATTCTGCCATTTCATGTCGCATTGGATGTCGCGCGCGAAAAAGCTCGTGGCGACAAAGCCATTGGTACAACCGGCCGTGGTATCGGGCCTGCTTATGAAGACAAAGTAGCACGTCGTGGTTTACGGGTTGGCGATTTATTCAACCCGGCATTATTTGCTGAAAAATTGAAAACGGTAATGGAGTTACATAACTTCACCCTGACGCAATACTATAAAGTTGATGCAGTTGACTACCAGACAACGCTGGATAATGCGCTGGCGATGGCTGACTTACTGAAGTCAATGGTGGTTGATGTTACTGATTTGCTGGATAAAGCCCGCAAAAACGGTGATGAAATCATGTTTGAAGGTGCCCAGGGTACCTTGCTGGACATTGACCACGGTACCTACCCTTATGTTACCTCATCCAATACCACTGCCGGTGGTGTCGCGACGGGTTGTGGTTTTGGCCCGCGTTACCTGGATTATGTGTTGGGTATTGTCAAAGCCTATACTACCCGGGTAGGGTCAGGTCCGTTTCCTACTGAGCTTGATTGTGCGGTAGGTGAACACCTGGGCGTAAAAGGCCATGAGTTTGGTGCGACTACCGGCCGTAAACGCCGTACTGGCTGGTTTGATGCGGTAGCCGTGCGCCGCGCGGTGCAGCTAAACAGTATTTCAGGTTTTTGTTTAACAAAGCTGGACGTGCTGGATGGCCTTGAGAGCCTGAGTATTTGTGTTGGCTATCAGCAACCTGACGGCACCGTGCTGGATACCCCACCGTTGGCTGCAGAAGGTTACGAGCAGGTAATTCCGGTTTATGAAACACTGCCGGGCTGGAATGAAAATACCTTCGGTATTCAACAACTGGATAAACTACCTCAGGCCGCGCGAAATTATATCAGCCGACTGGAGCAGTTGACTGGTGTGCCAATTGATATCGTCTCTACCGGGCCGGATCGGGTGCAGACCATCGTCTTGAAGCATCCGTTTGCTTAACTGAGTCGTATAAAATAACGCTGCCATTTGGTGGCGTTTTTTTATACGCTGTAGTTATTGCAGTGGGAGGGCTCAAATGAAAAAACTTCTGATTAGTTTACTTTGCTTATTGTTAGTAGCATGTGGCGGATCTGACAGTGACGATGGTATTGCAGACAATAACATTGCTGAATGTAGCAACACCGACATTAATAGTCAGCTTTACTGTAAGTTATTTGCGGACTATCTCTGGTACGACGAACTGAAGACCGGCGTTAACCCCCTTGCATTCAGTACCCCCTCTGCGTATTTAAGCCAGGTTGTTGCCGACCGGGATCGCTACAGCTTTGTTCTGACAGAGCAACAATACCAGGACCGTTATATTAACGCGGTATTTTTTGGTTTCGGTTTTGCTACCCAGCGCGTTGACAATGATACGGCGCTGCAGGTGTTATATGTTTTTAATGCCGGTTCTGCAGCACAGCGGGGCTTACGCCGCGCTGACAAAATCATCGAAATTGATGGTATTAGCGTGACCGAATGGCTAGCCCGACTGGATGCGGGCACCGCAACCAGTGATGATATTTATGGTCCGAATGAAGAAGGGGTTGTCCGGCAGTTTGTCTGGCGTAAGCCTGACAATAGTCAGCAGCAGGCTGACTTCGTTAAAAGCACGGTAAGTACTAATACCGTTTTGCATCGTTCTGTGGCAAGTGTTGGTGATAAAACGATTGGCTACCTGGTATTTAATACCTTTATTGCGCTGTCAGAAGCCGAACTGGAACAGGCTTTCAGTTATTTTGCCCAGCAAAACATTGATGAGCTGGTGCTGGACTTACGTTACAACGGTGGCGGTTTAATCCGGGTGGCTAACCAGCTGAGCGCCCAGATAGCGTTACCACGCTTGCAGGATAAAGTTTTCGTAAAGTATCGTTACAATGACAAGAATACCAATAAAAACAGCACAGTTACTTTTGCGTTGGGTGCCGGTCGCACCAATCTTGACCTGCCAAGGGTATTTGTGTTGACAACAGCGGGTAGCTGCTCTTCCAGTGAACTCGTTATCAATGCCCTTAGCCCCTTTATTGACGTGGTACAAATTGGTGAAACAACCTGTGGTAAACCGGTAGGCCAGGTACCCGACAGAGTGGGTGATTTCAGGTTGTTTGCTATTAATTTTCAAACTGTTAATGCATTAGATTTTGGTGATTATTTTGATGGCTTAGCGCCAAATTGCCAGGTGCCTGCAACCGTGACCGGTGATTGGGGTGTTGCCAATGATCCGCTATATGCCGAAGCCCTGACGTATATTGCTAACGGCAATTGCAGTGGTGGGGTCGTTAGTGCGCAGAGTTTGCAGCAACGTCGGCAAGTTGAACCTGTGCAACCGCAATGGCTGCGTTACAATGAGCAATAATACCAGCTGGCGTAGTTTTTGCAGTATTCTGAATTATGCCAGCATTAGTTAACGGTTATTTGACGCCCTATGAAAACTTACTCTTTAGTACTTATTGCTCTGCTATTTGGCTCTTTAGCCCCGTATTTAGCTGCACAGCAGGTTGATGCGGTTCAGCTGTACAGTCAGGATGAGTTGTTAGACTTAATCAAAACCAACAGTCATTTGCGCCAGGTGCGTGCGGATGACTGCCAGCTGGTACAGGACATTGAGGCGCGGGCCGATATTATGCAGTTGCCGGCCTATCAATTTTTATACGGTGATATGCTGGCCTACGCGGTTTGTGTGCCACGCAACGTAGAGCGCGGCTGGGATTTAATGCTACAGGCCGCTGCACAGGGCTTGCCTGAAGCGTTGGAGCAGGTCGGCCGCTATTACCATATAGGCCGCTTTGTACAGGTTGATATCGACAAAGCGCTGGTGTATTTGCATGAAGCTGCGTCAATGGGCAACTTAAATGCAAAGCTTCGCTACGCTGAGCTTTTAGTCGACGGCTATGGCTCGCCGGTAGATTATGAGCAAAGCTATCGCTGGCTGCATCATGCCATTAGTGCAGACACCAACACTCATGCTAGAATACAAAAACTACTGCAACAGCTTGCCAAGAAGATGCCAGAACGGGTCGTGGCTAACGCCAGACGACCTGTCAAATGAAATTCATCCTATGTTTCGGCATAGCTGTTACACTCAATATATGAAAACAGGAAATAAAAGTTTAATTAATGACGGTAAATGATCCGCATCTTGCGCGTGAGCAAGAAAAATACGACAACCCCATCCCCAGCCGGGAATTTATCCTGGAACATATCGAAAAGCGGCAACAACCTGCCTATTTTGACGAACTGGTTACCGAATTAGCACTGACTGACGATGATGCCATTTTCGCGTTGAAAAAGCGCTTACGCGCTATGGAGCGTGATGGCCAGCTTATTTTTACCAAGAGTAAACGCTATGGTCTGGTCGATCACATGGACCTCGTCAAAGGTATAGTGATGGGGCACCGGGAAGGGTTCGGGTTTTTAAAACTGGAGCAGGGCGGTCCGGACTGGTACCTGCCATACCATGAAATGCAACGGGTGTTGCCCGGCGATAAAGTGTTAGCGACCGCAGCGGCAATGAAAAGCAAAGATAAAGTTGAAGCTCGTGTTGTCCGGGTGCTTGAACCTCGATCTGAGCCGATAGTTGGCCGCTACTACAAAGATAATGCGGTGTGTGTGGTAGTGCCGGATGACCCGCGTATTACCCAGGACATTATGGTGCCTGAGGGTGAGCAGGGTGCTGCACGCCATGGCCAGATAGTACTGGTAGAAATTACTCAGCGCCCGTCAAAGCGGGTAAGTGCGGTTGGCAAAGTAATTGAAGTACTCGGTGAGCATATGGCGCCCGGGATGGAAATTGAAGTGGCTATTCGTAATCATCAAATTCCACACGAGTTTCCACAGGCGGTGTTAGATCAGGTTTCTAAATACGGCGAGCAGGTGCCTGAAGAAGCGAAGCTGGGCCGGGTTGACCTAACTAAATTACCGCTGGTTACTATTGATGGCGAAGATGCCCGTGATTTTGATGATGCCGTTTACGCAGAAGCAAAAGACAATGGTGGCTGGAAGCTGTGGGTGGCCATTGCAGATGTCAGTGCCTACGTAAAACCAGAAACGCCGCTGGATCGAAGCGCCCTTGAGCGCGGTAACTCGGTATATTTTCCTGATCATGTCGTTCCGATGTTGCCTGAGGCGCTCTCAAATGGCCTTTGCTCACTTAACCCGCATACTGATCGCTTATGTTTTGTCGCTGAAATGCATATAAGTGCCAGTGGTAAGCTGGAGAGCTATCAGTTTTATGAAGCGGTTATGCACTCCGCGGCCCGTTTTACCTATAATAAGGTACACGCCATTTTGCAGGGCGACCCGGAGCTGCGTAAGCAATATGATGCAAACCTGACAAATTTAGAAACCTTATACAGCCTGTACAAAAAGCTGGCTAAAGTGCGCGGTCAACGCGGCGCAATCGAGTTTGAAACAGTAGAAACCCGCTTTATTTTTAACAGTCATCGTAAAATTGAGCAAATCGTGCCGGTGCATCGCAACGAAGCCCATAAAATCATTGAAGAATGTATGATTATGGCCAACGTAGCGTCGGCCCGTTTTATTGAAAAGCATGAAGCGCAGGCACTGTTCCGGGTGCATGAGCGGCCCGATGGCGACCGCTTTGCTAACTTCCGGCGCTTTTTGGCTGAACTGGGCATTGAAGCAAATTTGTCCAGCGAGCCAACGCCACTGGAATTGACCCAGGTGTTGGCCAGTCTGGCCGACCGGCCTGATCGGGAACTGATTGAAACCACAATGCTGCGCTCAATGAAGCAGGCGGTTTATCAGGGCGATAATCAGGGCCACTTTGGTTTAGCACTGGAAGCCTATGCTCACTTTACTTCACCTATCCGCCGTTATCCGGATTTGGTATTACACCGGGCGATTAAAGCGATTCTGGTTAAACAAAACCAGAAAGTAAGCGGCGAGCGCGCCTACAGTGAAAAAGAAATAAGCCATTTTGGCGAGCAATGCTCGATGACTGAACGCCGGGCCGATGATGCCACCCGAGAAGTGGCTGACTGGCTAAAATGCGAGTATATGCAGGATCACCTTGGCACGGAATTCGATGGCGTTGTTTCAACGGTAACGAACTTTGGCTTATTTGTCCGGTTAAGCGATTTGTACATTGAAGGTCTGGTGCATGTTACCTCGCTGCAAAACGATTACTATCGCTTTGACGCTGAGCGCCAGGTGTTACTTGGTGAGCACAGTGGCGTAAGTTACCGGATGGGCGACCAGGTAAAAGTTAAGGTATTGGCCGTTAGTCTGGAATCGCGCAAAATTGATTTAGCTGTGGTGGGTGAACCCAAACACAATGTGTCAGGTCGTGCCGTTAAAGCCAGCCGTAATGCCGCCTTTGCTGAAAAAGAGGCAAAAGGCGGTGGCGCAGGCCGCCGCAGTGCAAAAGGCCATGGCAAAGCAGACGCTAAGCCAACAGCAAAAACCGGTGATAAACCCAAAGCAGCAAAAAGTGGCCCGAAAAAGCCACGGCGCCGGGCGAAAAAGTCATAGCCTGACAGATTAACTAAATTAAGAGCATAAGTTAAAAATGAGTGCAGATTTTGTATTTGGTATCCATGCGGTCAACGCGCTGCTTGAGCGGGCACCGCAGGATATTTTAGAGCTGTTTGTTATGAAAGACCGTGAAGATAAGCGGATGCAACCGCTGATTCAGCAAGCGCGGCAAAATGGTATTTCAATTCAGTTTTGCAACCGCAGAACGCTGGATGATATGGTCAGCGGTCAACACCAGGGTATTGTGGCCAAAGCTCGCTTAGCCAGTAGCGGAAATGAGAGCGACCTGGCAACCTTGCTGGAGCAAAAAGATAAGCCGTTTTTGTTGGTGTTAGATGGTGTAACCGACCCCCATAATCTCGGTGCTATTTTACGAAGCGCCGATGCTGCCGGGGTTCATGCCGTTATTTCACCAAAAGATCGTTCGGCTAAGTTAACTTCTGTGGTGCGCAAAGTCGCCTGTGGTGCGGCTGAAGCGGTACCTTTTATTACCGTCACCAATTTAGCCCGCACCCTGCGCGAGTTGCAGGATGCCGGCGTCTGGGTGGTTGGCACCGCCGGTGAAACCGACACTACAATTTATCAGGCCGATTTCAAAGGCCCGCTGGCGCTGGTACTCGGCGCCGAAGGGGAAGGTTTGCGCCGGTTAACCCGTGAAACCTGTGACAGTCTGGTAAAAATACCGATGTTTGGCAGCGTTTCCAGCCTGAATGTGTCAGTTGCGGCTGGAATTTGCCTATTCGAAGCCGTTCGTCAGCGAAGCTAAACCCTTCCTATTTGAAATTGCAGCGTTGTTGGCTACGTTCGTTCCTCCCAATCACATAGTTTACCTATGCTCATGGGAATTCACTCACTTGCCGCCTACCTGCACCTTCAACTAGTTTGGGTTATAAACCCGTTAGTATATATTCTGCTTGTTATTTACCCGCTAACTCCGTAAAATACGCGACCTTCGGCCATACACTCACGTTCCTTGCCTCTATGCGAGCCCGGCCGAGCTCACCCGAGGCTTACTAACCGTAAGGAGCTACAATGCGTCATTACGAAATCGTTTTTATGGTTCACCCTGATCAGAGTGAACAAGTGCCTGGTATGATTGAGCGTTACACTGGCGCAATCAAAGAAGCGGGCGGTACTATCCACCGTTTGGAAGATTGGGGTCGTCGTCAACTGGCTTACCCAATTCAAAAACTGCACAAAGCACACTATGTGTTGCTGAACGTGGAAGCACCACAAACAGTGATTGATGAGCTGGAAACTAACTTCCGTTACAACGATGCTGTATTACGTAACCTGATTATGCGCACTAACGGTGCCGTAGTTGAGCCATCTCCAATGGCTAAGGTACGTGAAGAGCGTTCACGTGACGACCGTCCTCGTGACCGTGCTCCTCGTGAATCAGAAGAGCAGGTAGAAAACGAAGAGTAAGTTTGATGGACAATATCATCGTGCTTAGTGGCGCCGTATGCCGGCACCCTGAACGCAGTGAGAGTCCGGCGGGTATTCCGCACACTGTTATCACGATTGAACATCGCAGCAATCAGCAGGAAGCCGGCCTTAACCGTCAGGCTTATGTCAGAATGCAGGTTGTGTTAAGTGGCACAGTGTTACATCAGCAAGCTCAAATTTTGACGTTGGGTAGTATGGTAAAGGTTAGCGGGTTTTTAAACCGGCACCAAAACCGCAGTGGTCAGGCAAAACTGGTACTGCACGCCCAGCAGATTGAACAAATAAGTTAGGAGACAGACAAATGTCACGTTTTTTCCGTCGCCGTAAATTCTGCCGTTTTTCTGCAGAAGGCACTGTAGAGATTGATTACAAAGATACCGCTGTTCTGAAGAACTACGTTACAGAAAGCGGCAAAATCGTACCTAGCCGTATTACTGGTACCAGCGCTAAGTATCAGCGTCAGCTGGCTCGTGCTATCAAGCGCGCACGCTACCTGGCCTTGTTGCCGTACAGCGACTCACACAGCTAATACAGAAGGGGTATAAGTATGCAAGTAATTCTGTTAGACAAAGTCTCAAACCTTGGTGGTTTAGGTGACAATGTTTCTGTTAAGTCTGGTTATGCTCGTAACTTCTTATTCCCACAGGGTAAAGCAGTTCCGGCTAACAAAGCTAACACTGAAAAGTTCGAACAGCGTCGCGCTGAATTAGAAGCCAAACTGGCTGCTGATTTAACGGCCGCTAACGACCGCGCTGCTAAGCTGACTGAACTGGCTGAAGTGACTATCGCTTCTAAAGCCGGTGATGAAGGCAAGCTGTTTGGTTCAGTAGGTACCCGCGATATCGCTGATGCCATTACTGAAGCTGGCGTAAAAGTATCTAAAGCTGAAGTGAAGTTACCTAACGGTACTTTACGTGAAACTGGTGAGTTCGATATCGACCTGCAGTTACACGCTGAAGTAGTAGCAACTATTAAAGTTGTTATTATCGCAGAAGCCTAAGGCTACTGGCGCACTGCTATGCAGTGCGCCAACCTGTTCCACCGTTTTTCCTACCGTTACACCCCTCCATTTTAAAAATAATCTCTACGTTGCTTTTTATTCTGCCGCTTGCAAGGTAGCATTGCACAGTTATTTCAAAATCTGTCAGGTGTTATGAGCAGTAATAAAGACAAGCAGGTCGCCGGCCTGAAAATGCCACCGCACTCTATTGAAGCTGAGCAATCGGTGCTGGGCGGTTTAATGCTGGATAATCAGGCATGGGACCGGGTCTCTGAAAAAGTCGTCGAGCAGGACTTTTACCTGCGCTCGCACCGTTTTATTTTCAGCGCCATGGCCCGAATTGCCGAAGCCAATCAACCCATCGATTTAATTACCGTTTCTGAAGCATTGGAGGCGAACCAGCAATTAGACGACATTGGCGGCTTTGCTTATTTAGGCGAGATAGCTAAAAACACCCCCAGTGCGGCCAATATTATGGCCTACGCCGATATTGTGCGTGAGCGGGCCGTGGTGCGCGATATGATTGCAGTCGCGCATGATATTGCCGACGCGGGTTACGATACCCAGGGTCGCACCAGTGCTGAGCTGTTAGATTTTGCCGAAAGTAAGGTATTCAAAATTGCCGAGCAACGGGCCAATGCTAATGAAGGCCCGGAGCCAATTAATAATATTCTGGCTAAAACCATCGATAAAATAGATGCGTTGTTTCGCTCGCCGCAAACCGGTATTACCGGTTTATCGTCCGGTTATATGGATCTGGATAAGATGACCAATGGCTTTCAGCCATCGGACTTAATTATTGTGGCGGCGCGGCCATCGATGGGTAAAACCACTTTTGCCATGAACCTGTGTGAGCATGCCGCTATTACCAGCGACAAACCCGTACTTATTTTCAGTCTTGAGATGCCCTCAGATCAGATTATGATGCGGATGCTGGCCTCATTAGGCCGGATTAACCAGACCAAAGTACGAACCGGCCAGTTAGAAGATGAAGATTGGGCGCGGTTATCCTCTGCTATCGAACTGCTGAACAGTAAAGGCAAAATGTATATCGATGATGCATCAGGCCTTACGCCAACTGAAGTGCGCTCGCGGGCTCGTCGGGTAGCGCGTGAACACGGTGGCCTGAGTATGATTATGGTCGACTATTTACAGTTAATGACGGTGCCGGGCTTAAGTGAAAATCGGACCCTGGAAATTGCTGAAATTTCCCGCTCGTTAAAATCGTTAGCCAAGGAGCTGAAGGTGCCGGTAATTGCACTTTCTCAGTTAAACCGTGGTCTGGAGCAACGCGCCGATAAACGCCCGGTGAACTCTGATTTAAGGGAGTCCGGTTCTATCGAGCAGGATGCTGACTTGATTATGTTTATTTACCGGGATGAGGTGTATCACGAAGACAGTGCCGAAAAAGGTCTGGCTGAAATTATTATTGGTAAACAGCGGAACGGCCCCATTGGTAAAGTCCGGTTAACCTTCCATGGCCATTTCTCGCGCTTCGATAACTATGCCGGCAGCGCCCGCTTCGAGGACGAGTATTAATGTCACGCCGGCCGGTAGCCCAAATTAATCTGGCTGCCCTTAGCCATAACTTACAGCGGGTACAACAGTTGGCGCCTGCCAGTAAGGTGCTGGCGGTATTAAAAGCCAATGCTTATGGCCATGGCCTGGTGAAGGTGGCGCAGGCTCTGACCGACGCGGACGCCTTTGCCGTGGCGCGGATTGATGAAGCGCTGGCTTTGCGCACGGCCGGTATTGTTAAGCCGATCGTGTTGCTTGAAGGCTTTTACGAAGCAGCAGAGTTGCCCGTTTTGCTGGCGAATAACCTGCAGACCGTAGTGCATAACGAACTACAATTAACGGCGCTTGAGCAAGCGAAATTAGATGGCCAGCTTAAAATCTGGTTGAAAATTGATACCGGCATGCACCGGCTGGGTATTGCACCAGATCAGTTTGCTGAGTTTTATCGGCGGTTATGGCAATGCCCGGCGGTACAGCCTGGTATTCGTTTAATGAGCCATTTCTGCTGTGCCGATATGCCGGGCTCTGCCAAAACAGCAGAACAACTAACTTTGTTTCAACAACTTTGCATTGATAAAGCTGAGCAGCAAAGTCTGGCAAACAGTGCCGCGATTATTGGTGTGCCGCAAAGCCACGGCGATTGGGTGCGCCCCGGTTTAATGTTGCATGGTATTTCACCGCTGCCCAACCAGTATGGCCAGCAACACCAACTATTACCTGTTATGCGCCTGAGCAGCCGGCTGATTGCTATGCGCCAGGTGCACGCTGGCGAAACCGTAGGCTATGGCGGAAACTGGCAAGCTGAGGTTGCAACCTGGATTGGCGTCGTGGCAATTGGCTATGGTGATGGCTATCCACGCCATGCCGTCAATGGTACGCCGGTATGGCTGGCAGGTCGTGAAGTAGAGCTGGTGGGACGGGTCTCGATGGATATGATTACGGTTGATCTTGGTGCTGACCCGACAGAACGCGTAGGTGCTGAAGCGGTGTTATGGGGCCCGGAGCTGGCCATTGAACGGGTAGCCCGATGCGCGGCCACCATTCCTTATGAGCTACTATGTAATATTACACCGCGGGTTGATTATCAGTATTTAAATTACTGATAATCAATTTACTTATCAAAACTGACTTCGATATGCACTTTGCCAAACTCTGAGTCGAACGGCATTAATATGGTGGGGCCTTCACATTTGTGGGTAATGGTGTGAGCCTTGCCTGATACCACTATTGGCGTGGCCATTGAAAACTCGTAGCCTTTGTCTCCCAAAATACGCTTGGCGCCACCGGTAACCATATTGGTTATTTCACCGACCATATCAGTAACGTCAGCATCAATCTTTTTAGGTTTTTCGCCTAGCATCCTATACATGACTTCCAGCGCTAACCCTTCTTCAAAACTGACTGAAAACGAGCCTTTAATATCAGTGCCAACCATACCAATCAACCCTGACACGTCACCCCTGGCCACCTCGTCTTTCTTTATCCGGGGTTGACCCGGCACGATAGTGGTATTAGCCATCGTCGCTAAGACATTAACCAGTGAAGAGAGAAATGGATTTATATACTCAACATTCATGAAGCGCGCCTATAAGTTGTACGTTGGAAATTGCCTGTATGCTATTTTAAGACTAGGAGTAATTAGCTGATCCTACAAGCCAGCTTAGGGCTTTCAATTTATTTATGCAACTTGCTGGCATTTATGACAAAAACCATGGGCTTCTATAGTCTGATGCTTAATTTTAAAACCTTGTGCCGCCGCCAGTGTGCTGAATTCTTGTTGTAACACCGCAGAATGCAATTCACATACGCTGCCACAACTGTCACAGATCAGCAGTTGGGCCGGGTGGTGGTGGCCAAAATGATGACACAGCATAAAAGCGTTACTGGATTCAATTTTATGAATAAACCCCTGCTCGGTTAAAAACTCCAGCGCGCGGTATATCGTGGCAGGTTTTGCAGCCGGCTCGGTTTGCTTCAGTTGCTCCAGCAGATCGTATGCCCCCATGCCGCCATCTGTTTCAGCCATCAGCCGGAAAACTTTTTCTCTGATTGACGTAAAGCGGGCACCATTGCTATCGCAAATTGCTTTCGCCCGGGTTACCAATGATTCTGTTGACATACCTTTCTCTTCTCCTGACAGCAACCGCTGGCAGTGTAGCATATTGCTAATTAAGTGCCACGCCTGCCGGGGGCTGAAAGTTGCCGGATAACGCGTTAATCCGGCGCTATTTGTTGTACAATATGCCGCTTTATAATATAGCGCTGACAACAGGTACGCGACTTTTGGCGATGAAACTTATGGATCACAAATTCTCTGTAGCCCCGATGCTGGATTGGACAGGTTGATTTTATAAAATAATGATTTTAAATGGTTTTATTTTTTTAAATCGTTTTCGGGTGCAATTTGGGTGCACCTCGAAAGCTTTTACAAAAGAAAACGGATGCCAGAAACATTGATTAATAGGCTTTATCTTTAATAGTTATTCTATCTCATCCGACCAGTTGTTTTTCGCTTTACAATTAGGCGACGATTGACGATTATACTCAAACAGCTCAGCACGGTGCGTACTCAAATTTTTAGCGAGTACCCACGGTCCTGAGCTTTTTAGTTTTAAGGATAAAATGAATAAAAAAATCGCGTTCTTTATTGATGGTGGGTATTTCAAACGGAGAATTGATTTTTTTCACCGTAAATTTTTTGATGTTGTCGCAAATCCCATTACACCTAAGGTACTTCAGGCTGTTTTGTATAAGCTTGTTAGTCGGCATAAAAATGACCTTGAACGTGCCGACACTTATCGTATTTACTACTACGACGCCCCTCCTTTTGATGAACAATTTCGTGAGCCAGTTCCGCAACAGCCTGGTCAATCACCTCGTACAAGAAATTTTAAAACAGATCCGAAAGTGATGTTCCAGAAAGAATTTCATTCCGAGCTTCAAGCGTCTCGCAAACTTGCTCTTCGTATGGGGAAGTTAGCAAACAGCAAACGTTGGATTTTGACAGATGACGCTCAAAGCAAGTTATTAGCAAAAGAGATCCAGATCGATGATTTACTTCCTAAAGATTTTTATCTTGATGTAAAACAAAAAGGTGTTGATACCAGAATCGGCATAGATATAACGACGGTAACCTTACGTAAGTTTGCAGATACCATTGTGCTAATGGCCAGTGACGCTGATTTTGTTCCCGCAGCAAAATTAGCTCGAACTCATGGCATGGATGTAGTGCTTGATCCGTTATATGGAAATGTTGATAAAGATTTGGAATGTCATGTAGACGGCAAGAACTCCTACGATATTGTAGCTGTTCTAAAAGACAGTCTTCGTTGTGAGCCATTAGTTCGACCAAAATGGTGGACGAGATAAACCATAATTGTTTTATTTTTAGGTAGTCGATTTTATCTTTGATAAAGAGGCGGGCCCTGTAACTGAAACAGGACTAGTCCGAATACTTTCTATAAATCACGCAGCGAACTGAAACTTTCCCCAGTTACATTTTGCTTCAGCAGTAATTTTATCTATAAAGTTAGCAAGATCCTGTATATGAACTACATACGGAGACTTTTGGCTATTTGTTAAGCGTATAGTTGGAAATGGTAATTCGAAATTACTGGCCTTTCGTTTTGCAGTAGCAATACTCAACCCCAAAATTTGCTCAGCTATAAGCTCAATCGGGATAAGTGGATTTGTTCCGTAAGTCGCTGTAAGTAAATTTAGAGTGATTGGGTTTGTAGATGAAGTTTGTTTTTTATTCATTATTTTTCTCCCGTGATTATTTTTTAGAAAACCAATCAGAGAAGAAATTAAATTTTTCGCTAAGCTAAAACTCTTCAACTCACTCTGATTGGAATTCCTGCTATAGAGAAGAAAACCTTTAGAAAAAATTTATTTTTCTCAGAGTGTTTAGCTTCTTTCATATTAATTTCCAATTTCGTCAGCAATCCTGACAATTAATAATTTATCAAAATAAAAGTAAAAAGTAAATATATATTTTTATAAATTTAAAAATAAAAATATATATTATTAATTTTGTAAAAAAATAACTATGAAAAATTCCATTTTCAGTCAATGGCTTAGGCTTTTATAGTCTTGACAATTTTCATTTTGCATTACATAAGTGATTGAAAAATAAAGAAAAACATGTTGACAAGTTTTGTTGTGGTTGATAAGATGTAAACAAGTTGAGCAATTTAATGAAGTGAATTGGCTGTCAGTTCACATAACAGATAAGGAGTTCAATGGAATAAAACTTGTTTAAAAAAGGAGAAAACTATGACTATAAAACAAGAGGTTATTAATGATTTACTAGATCAATTTACAACTGTGGACACTGGTGAAGATAAACGTGGGGTAATTCATATCCTAAAATCCGAAGCCAGCAACTCTGAGCTTCACGATTTTATTCGTGACATTCACGAGGGAATGCTTCCAGACGATTTTAAATATCGTATTGTCCATGAAGCGCTTGAAGCTATTAGTGAGCAGGACGAACTCGATTATCCCGCAATTGAAGCCGATATTTATACCCACGATTTAATTCAGTGGTCGCAAAACCTTTCTCGCCACGATTACATAAATACTGTACTTAATGACGCCATTCTTTACGGCAGAGAATTAAACTTCGCAGATTTATTAAGACAGAGCCAGCAACTTGAAATCGATATGATCATCAATGAGGTCTATTCGTTCGTTGAAGAACGTATTGCTGAGTCAGAAAACGCTTACGACGATGAGTTGGAGGCGTGATAATGGAAAACTTCACAACAGAATATTTAAAAAAAGCCCTGTTATTTGGACGTTCAAGTCTACTGAATGGCAAAAAAGTAAATTTTAACTTCAAGGATACCTCGATTGAGCCGCCATTAAAGCTTAATCCTGCCAGATTTTTAGTGATCCAGGAGTTGTTAAGCAATGACGGCTATAAATCCGTACTGACGCCGTTATTTGTCGACTTTGATTTGCAAACAGCCAGAATGATGTTGGCTACCCTGATCGTTCTAAACGAGAACTTTATTGCTGGAACGCCTTTATACATTTTTGACGAAGATAAGCCATACACCTGTCGCCACTTTGTTGGCATTCAAATCTATGGTGAACCGTTGCGTAAGGCTTGCAGCAGACTGCATTCCGCTATATTACAGGGAGATGATTTTCCGGAGTCTGATATTAGAGAGTTCGAACGAATTCGTCTGGAATTAAGCCAGTTTTTTAGTATGACGCCGATTTCAGAGCAAAACCCACCGTCGACAGAAGGGGATTGCGAATGAAAAAAGGTATTACGATAAAATTTGAACCAAGCGAGTTAGAGGCGATTAAAGCCTCTGCAGCTGAAAAGCAAACTACTATTTCGGCTTATATGCGCGAGAGCTTTTTCCGAGACCAAGACAACCTCTTTACAATTCGTTGTCTTAATAGCCGAATTGACCAGCTTGAGAAAAAGCTGGATCACTTTGTCGACTACCATCGCAAAGCAGATAGAGCCCTAGCTCAGCTTCTAAAAGAAATTATCGCCCTTCAGAAGGAGGGTGGTCTATGAAAAAACGCAGTATTTTTTCCAACAGCCTGTTTCCAAAATCAGCCGCTCCGACGGATAAAATCGTTAATCTACCTGTTTATGTCTTTTTAATGTTGTGCATTATCGTCATAACAATGACAGGAATATTGACCAGTTTCTGTCTGATTTTTCCAGAGCAATACAGTTACCGATTTATCAAAGGATTGACTCTAAATACGTTAAGTAATTGGTGGTCAGGCACTACAGAGAAAAACTGGTTGGACTGGTATTACTTTTATAGCGCTGAGGATTTCGTTGTAACCAACGGTTCTATCGCTGTGGCAAGTATGTCGCTGCTGATTATCACGGTGATAACTGGTCGCTGGTTATTTTATAAAATGGCAACGGATAGCCTGTTACACGTTCGTGGCTCAGTGTTGCTCGAAGGCAAGAGTGCAACCAAAGCGCTCAGACGTTTTTTTAAACCAGAATATGCTTTTTCAGGAAAAGGATTGAAAATTCACCCTGATTTAGAGATAGCGAAAAATAGAGAGAATCAAAATTTCTTGATAGTTGGTGCAGTTGGCAGCGGCAAAACGCAGTATCTGCTTCCATTAATTCAGCAGGTGGTGCAAAGCAAAACCAAGAAATCGATCATTTTCGATTTCAAAGGCGATTTTACAGAGTATTTTTTAAACCATTCCGGTGTTGCATTAATTGCACCTTGGGACAAGCGCTCATTGGTATGGGATTTAAAAGCAGATATTAAAACCGTTCAAGACGCACAGTTATTTGCAGAAGCGCTTATTCCAGACAGTAAAAGTTCAGCTGATCCTATGTGGATTATGGGGAGCCGTTCTATATTGGCCGGTATTGTGTTCACTGCGATTGCAACTGAGCCAGGGACGTGGGGCTGGCATACGCTTACCAAGCTGCTTTCTGCTGACGCCGAAACGCTCAGAAAACATTTCTTACAACACTATCCCCGTGCAGTAAATCTGGTAGAGAAAGGCTCTAAAACAACCTCGTCGTTTCTACAAACCCTTCAAAGTTACTGCCAGCCGATTTTTAACTTCGCGGAGTTAGCAGAAGAAGGGCAGCTGTTTTCAATTAAAGCGTGGATCAAGGACGACGAATCAGCCATCAGGCATTTGATTTTACAAAATTCCACGGAATTTGCGCCGCTTGCTAAAGCGTCAGTCGAGCTTATGCTTTACTTTGCGACCCGCTATTTACTCGCATTGCCAGATAGCAGTTCGCGCGAAATTTATCTCTTTTTAGACGAAGCGGCACACTTACATTTCACGAAGCTACCGGAATTACTCTCAACCGGACGCAGTAAAGGCATAAAAATGTGTATCGGGGTTCAAGATTTAGGGTTATTGACCAGCCGCTTTTCTGAGAACGAAGTGAACGCTATGGCATCCATGATAGGCACTCTGGTGGTATTTCGTCTTTCGGCTTTGGGTGGTGCCGCAGAAAAAACGGCAAACGGATTAGGTAAGCGTGTTGTTGAACGTCGTGATCTTAATCTTAACTCTGCGAATGAAGCCAGTGCGTCTTGGCATCAGATTGAGGTGCCCGTTGTCTATCCAGCGGACATTGCCAATTTACCGCAAGCAAGCAAATTTGGGGTGGTAGGGTATCTCTCAATTGCCGGAACTGAAATTGTCGCAAAACTACGCTGGCCTTTAACAAGGCTTAAAAAGCAAGCCGCAGCGACAGAACTTAAAGACGCTGCCATACCAACACCTATTGGTGAACAGACTCACCCGCTTCCAAGCACTGACCAGACCCAACGATTAAACATGGCACTCAGCGAGCTTGATTCTGTAATTAAAGAGGGGGACTGAGTTATGTTAAGCATCCAGACCCTTGGAAAAGTGACTAAAGAAAAAGTCGCGTATTACACCGAGTTGGCTGCGACAGGATACTATACCGAAGCAGAAGAGCCTGCCGGTCAGTATTTTGGCAAGTTAGCAAGCGTGTTAAACCTCGATAAAAAAACGGTTACGCAAGAAGATTTACAGGAACTGGCAAAAGGCTTTGATACCAAAGGTCAGGCGCTAGTGGCGAATGCGGGTGAAGAGCACCGTATGGGTATGGATTTAACATTCAGTGCCCCGAAAAGTGTGTCAGTCTGCTTTGGTCTTGCCGGTGCAGATCTTCGAGTTGCCATTCAAGCTGCCCACGAAAACGCGGTAAAAGCCGCGCTGACCTATGCAGAGCAGCATTTTATTCAGGTCAGGCAAGGTTTTGAGGACAATAAACAACGCCGCATCGTGACCACAGGCAACGCACTTTTTGCGTTATTCGAGCATGGTAGCAGTAGAAGTAATGACCCATTGCTACATACGCACGCGCTGCTGCTTAACTTTTCACAGGTTGCCAATGGCGAATTTCGCTGTTTAGAATCGCCAGAATTGTTTAACCATAAGAAAGCGCTAGGGGCTTTGTATCGCTGTGAACTTGCCCATCAACTCGAAAAACTGGGTTTTGAAACCGAGCCAGACGACGAGTTTTTTAAACTCGCGGTAACGCCTCACAAATTATGCAAACTCTTCAGTAAACGTAGTAACGAGATCAAGGAATTATTGGACGAGTCCGGTTTTGGACGTGCCAATGCCAAACTCAAACAACATGCAACCTTATTTACGCGCCAGAAAAAATCGCATATTTCACGCGAAACGCTTTACCAGAACTGGTCAGTCGAAGCAGAGCAGGTTAACCAATGGAAACCTGAGCAGAGTTTAAAGGCTCACATTGAGCCACGACAAATCGACAAAACCGCCTTTTTAGAGAGCCTGACGGAAAAGCAATCGCTGTTTACCTATCCTGACTTACTGGAAAACGTGTTTATTTACTTCCAGCATTCTGGCTTGCCAAGCTGTGAGGCTGAGGCGTTTGCAAAAAATATTCTTGAAAGTGACGAGATCAGACAAATTAATCACCCGCAAGCTGGACTTTGTTACACCACAGAGCATCAGTATCAGCTGGAAATGAATTTCTACAAAAATATCATCGCTTATGCTGCTCAAACAGGCTTTGCACCGACATTTATTGATACCGACAATGCTTTGGCAATGCACAGTTTAAATGACGAGCAGCAAGTGGCTTTTAACCAAATTTGTCGAAGCTATAGTAATGTTGCGTTACTCAATGGTGCACCTGGCACAGGAAAAAGTTATTTACTCAAAGCGGTTAAAGCAGCGTATCAAGCGTCAAAATACAGCGTGATTGGATGCGCGTTAGCGGCCAGTGCAGCAGAGGAATTAGAAAAAAGCAGCGGCATTAACTCACAAACCATTGATAGCTTGCTGATAGAGCTTGAAACAGGTCGAAAATTACTTAAACGAAATTCCGTCATTATTATCGACGAGGCGGGTATGTGTGGTGTAAAAAAGCTCAGCAAGCTCTATCAGTTCGCCCAGCAGTCAAACTCCAAATTAATCTTAGTCGGCGACCACAACCAACTTTCACCCATCGAAAGTGGCCTTGCCTTTTCAAACCTGATTAATACGTTACCAGTATCTTTTTTAAATGACATACAGCGTCAGAAAGCCAAACGTGACCGTGACAATGTTCGTTTGATTGAACAGGGAAAATCAGCCAAAGTGCTAATGGATTTGAAGTCTCGTGGTTTATTAACCTTCGACACTGACAAAACCCGCTGCAAATTCAAGCTGGTTGACGACTGGTTCAAGCTCAGCAACGGCAACATTCATAACTCACTTATTTTAGCATCCACAAAATATGACGTTGCAGACTTAAACCTGATCGCGCGCGCGAAGCTGCTCGACGCCGGAAAATTAAGCCCTGTTAGCGCACAAATGATAAACCACGAAAACGAGGAACTCACAATTGCTGAGGGGGAGCGTATTATGTTTCGCTCTAATAGCAGAAAGCTGGACGTTAAAAACGGTTCGACGGGGATCGTAACAGAAGTTAGCCAACATCGTAGAACGAGGCATTTAACACTTACGGTATTATTGGATAACGGCAAGCGGGTTGAAGTCAACACGGCTGATTACGATGCCCTTAAGTATGGCTATGCGTTGTCCATACATAAGTCACAAGGAAAAACGGTCGATAATACCTTTGTCTGGCTCAACGAAAGGTTTCTCAACAAAGAGCTAAATTACGTGCAAATGTCCCGTGCGCGATTTGATAGTAGAGTTTACGGTGGTTCAGCACTTGAACAGGAATTGGACTACTGGAACATCATTGCTGACAAAGGGTGTGACAACAGGAAAAAAGCTGATCTTGTGCCTGTATTAAACAAACAACACGGAGAAAGTCAGATTCCAGAAAATCTGTTTTAGTCACGTAAGAAGAGCAGGCTTAATCTTAATCACATAGCCTGCTCTTCTTCCTAGTTATTTGCTTTTTTATTCGCTATGTCTTTCTTCATTTGTTCGGTTAGATCAATAAGCAGTGCTTCTACAATGTCGTGAATTTTGTAGGGATCACACTCAGCTTCCTTGTGTTCCGCTTTAGTCTTCATAAACTCTGTATAAATGTCGTTCTCAATTTTAGCGCTAAATGTCGATTTTTGACTATTTGCACTTCGTTCTTTGAATTTTGAAAAATCCATAAAATTACTCCAAAAATAAATTTAATAAAAAATTTAATAAATAATTAAATTATATATTGACAAATATATTATCATTTTGATATTATGATTGCAACTTAAGAGAAGCGGATACAGAAATGAAAATCCAAAGTAGTAAAGAGTCTTAAAATTCAGTTTTTCTGTTTTTTTTGGCTCTATCAACAGAGCCAAAGGAAACGCCTTCCTAGCAGATTTCTCTGCGTCAGATACGTTCCTATTGGTTTTATGAAAATCTGGCATTGCCATTTTTTCACCAAATTTAATTCAAATTCATGGATTAAATGGTTCATTAAACTAACTATATGAGGAACGGAAAATGAAAAACGAAATATTAGAAATAACTCAAGAAGAATTTGCCAATTATGTTGAAACCTACCGTAGAGCATATGACGTATCGCAAAATCGAGTCGAGCACATAAAGCTAAAAAGAGGGATAGAGAAAAGTTTAAAAGTTGACCCTCGCATCACGGACACTTTTAATGAATATGAGTTATCGCTTAATCTTAGCTACGACCAAACCGGTGAAGAGTTAGATCCACGACCAAATTGGGCTTACTGGTTTGTGTCCAAAGCGATTGACCACAAAGTTAATATCTCGGAAATTAACGATTTCTTCAAACGTTTGCAGGTCGATATTGTGTTAAAGCGTGAACTAACACCTAAGATTTTTTCTGTTTTTAGTCACGGTAGAACGATTGGAACAGTTCATGCTAGCAATCGCGGTACACGAATTAATGTTGAATGTACTTGTGGGTGTGCGCTATGTGTAACTTACTAATGTTAAATGAGAAAACAGCAATATTTACTGACCATGCTTTTTTAATCAATGGACAACCGATAATCTTAGGTGTGGTTCTGGAGCCAAAGATTTACTTCGAGGAGAAAAGGGTTGAACATTCAGTGAGAGAGTTTCGGGCATACCGTTACGTTAATGAGCGTTTTCGCTTTGCCTTTAAACTACCTATTGAGCAGGGCATTGAGCTTTTTGATAAAAAAACCGGTTTTGTTGTAAACTAAACCATATCCTTAAAACGTGTTCAGAGGATTGCAACATGAACTCGTATCAAGAATAAGAGCAGCTTACGCAAATAAGCTGCTTTTCTATTTCTCATCCCAAATTAAATTGACACTGATGCTAATCACGACGCTAGCTTTGATTGTCTTTCCTGTTTTAGAAAAAAATAGTCCATTAAACCGATCCCGTTATATTAATATTAAACCCTGTTTGTTAGGATGAAACCCTGTAAAGCAAATACGTGTGTCTGCCAAATTGATTAATCAATACTCAAGTGGAGCCCCTTGTGGAAGATAGATGGTTGTCAGTTGATGAAATCGCCGACTATTTGGGTGTTAAGAGAGACACCGTTTACAAGTGGATCAGTGAAAGAGATTTGCCAGCACACAAGATTGGTCGGCTTTGGAAGTTTAAAAAGGCCGAGGTTGATACTTGGGTGCGAGAAGGTAAAGCAGGATAAGCCTGCAAGAAAGAACTAAAATACTAAGGAGTAGTTGAATGAAGTCTGTGCGTAATGCTTGCCAGTTGCAGCCGAAGGCTTTGGAAATTAACGTCGGAGATCAAATCGAACAACTTGATCAGATTATTAGTGGTACAAACGGCCAAGAGTATTTCAAAAAAACCTTCATTACCGATGGTTTCAAGACTTTGTTATCAAAAGGTATTGCAAGGTTAGCAGGTAAATCTAACGATACAGTCTTCCATCTAAAACAAGCAATGGGCGGTGGTAAAACACACTTAATGGTAGGTTTTGGATTGCTTGCAAAAGATGCTCAACTCCGCCATAGCCATTTGGGTACTTTACCTTACCAAGCCGATTTTGACTCTGCTAAAATATCAGCATTTAATGGCCGGAATAATCCTCATACGTATTTTTGGGGAGAAATAGCGCGACAGCTTGGTAAAGAGGGCGTTTTTCGTGAGTTTTGGGAGTCTGGTGCTAAAGCGCCTGACGAGCAAGCTTGGTTAACCTTGTTTGAAGGTGAACAGCCTATTCTAATTCTGTTAGACGAAATGCCACCATACTTTCATTATTACAGTACACAGGTATTGGGGCATGGAACTGTTGCTGACGTTGTGACCAGGGCATTTTCGAATATGCTCACCGCTGCTCAAAAAAAGAAAAATGTATGTATTGTAGTTTCAGATCTTGAGGCTGCTTACGACACCGGTGGAAAGCTTATTCAACGCGCATTAGATGATGCGACTCAGGAGCTAGGGCGCGCAGAAGTTTCGATTACGCCAGTCAATCTCGAATCAAACGAGATTTATCAAATCCTGCGTAAGCGACTTTTCCTTTCACTACCAGAACCAAGTGAAGTGTCACAAATCGCATCTGTTTATGCAGCACGTCTAGCCGAAGCTGCTAGAGCAAAAACAGTCGAGCGTAGCGCTGAAGCATTAGCTAATGATATTGAATCTACTTATCCATTCCATCCGAGTTTTAAGAGTATCGTTGCTTTATTCAAAGAAAACGAAAAGTTTAAGCAAACACGTGGTTTGATGGAACTTGTATCACGCTTACTGAGATCGGTATGGGAAAGCAGTGAAGAAGTTTATCTGATAGGCGCTCAACACTTCGATCTGTCTATTCACGATGTGAGGGAAAAATTAGCTGAAATCTCTGAAATGCGAGACGTTATTTCACGAGACTTATGGGATTCAACTGACAGCGCACACGCACAAATTATTGATTTGAACTCTGGTAATCATTACGCAAAACAAGTTGGTACTTTACTTTTGACCGCTAGTTTATCTACCGCAGTAAACTCAGTGAAGGGTTTAACAGAGAGTGAAATGCTTGAATGCTTGATTGATCCTAACCATCAAGCCAGTGATTACAGGGCAGCATTTGCTGAGCTTACCAAAGCAGCATGGTATCTCCACCAAACACAGGAGGGACGTAACTATTTCAGCCATCAGGAAAACCTGACTAAAAAGCTACAAGGCTATGCTGATAAGGCACCACAAAATAAAGTCGAGGAGCTAATTCGTCACCGTTTAGAGGAAATGTACCGACCAGTTACAAAAGAAGCTTATGAGCGAGTATTGCCCTTACCTGAAATGGATGATGCTGAAGCTGCTTTAAAATCAGGGCGGGCGTTACTGATTATAAGCCCTGATGGTAAAAATCCTCCAGGAGTGGTAGCTAATTTTTTCAGAAGTTTAATTAATAAAAATAACATCTTAGTTTTAACTGGTGACAAGTCATCTATCGCAAGTATTGAAAAAGCAGCTCGTCATGTTTATGCAGTTACAAAAGCAGATAACGAAATTCCTGCGTCACACCCTCAGCGTAAAGAGCTTGATGAAAAGAAAGCTCAATACGAACAGGATTTTCAAATTACTGTTTTGACAGTATTTGATAAAGTCTTGTTCCCTGGCAATAGTGTGGGTCAAGATACATTACGCTCAAAGGCCTTGGATAGTACCTATCCCTCAAACGAGGCATATAATGGTGAGAGGCAAATCGTAAAAACATTAACCTCAGATCCAATCAAACTTTATACGCAAATTACAGAAAATTTTGATGCGTTGCGCGCTCGTGCGGAATCATTGCTATTTGGCTCGCAAGACGAAGTAAGAAAAACAGACTTGCTTGATAAAATGAAGCAAAAAACTCAGATGCCTTGGGTTCCCAGTCGTGGTTTCGATCAGCTTGCGATTGAAGCGTATCAACGCGGTATTTGGGAAGATTTAGGTAATGGGTATATCACCAAAAAACCAAAACCAAAAAATACTGAAGTAATCATTACCGAGGATTCTTCACCAGACGATGCTGGTACAGTTAGGTTGAAAATTGATGTGGTAAATGCGGGGAACAGTGCTCGAATTCATTACGCAGAAGATGCACAAGTTTCAGAGAAAAGCCCCGTTCTTAGTGAAAGCGTGTTGGCAACAAAAGCACTTCGAGTTCAGTTTCTGGCAGTTGACCCAACTGGTAAAAATATCACAGGGAGCCCAACAACTTGGAATAACCACCTTACACTACGAAATCATTTCGATCCGGTTACACGGAAGGTTGAATTGTTTGTTGCTCCTAAAGGAACGATCAAATATACGCTTGATGGTTCAGAGGCCAGAAATGGTGAAATTTACAGTGCAGCAATTCAGTTAAGCGACAAAGAAACGACAGTTTATGTTTTTGCAGAGTGTGAGGGTTTGGAAGAAAAACGACATTTTGCTTTTGCTGCTGCAGGTGTTAAAGATATCCCAATGGTTAAGGAAAAGCCTGCTATTTTGTACAGCCCGTCTCCAAAAAGGTTAGATAGCTCAACAAAAACCTATGAAGGACTTAAATTAGCCAAAGAGAAAAATATTGAGTTCGAACAAGTGAGCTTAAATTTAGGTTCTGCTCCTAAGGTAATTTATTTATCTTTAGGGGAGATGCGAATTAATGCTGAATTTATTGAAAAAACGTTGCTACATTTCCAGTCGATTTTGAGCCCAGATGTTCCCGTTGTTATGTCCTTTAAGAAGGTATACACGAAGACCGGCCACGATTTAGAGCAATTTACAAAACAGTTGGGAATTGAAATTGGACACGGTGAAGTGGAGCAATCATGAGTAAAACCGTCGATTTTGGTGCCCCTACCGAGTTTGGTATGCACCACTTTTATGTGGAGATACCTTCTAGCCCAAGAGATGCTGTTATTCTTTGTGAGGATTACGGTTTTGATGGCGATAAGTCTCAGCGTGAAACGGTAGAGCGGCGTTTGGTTCTTGCACGTGAGCTATGGACTCAAATCCGTGATGATGCTCGTCGCGATTTCAATGCTCGTTTAAAAGTAAAAAAACTCAGTACGGGCACATGGACAACCGGTAGAGTGAAGTTAGATCGCTTTTTAGGTCGCGAATTATGCGTTCTCGGATGGGCTGCTGAACACGCGGCTCCCGAAGAATGTGCTGTGATTTGTCAAAAATGGCTTGCTATGCGCCCCGAAGAACGTTGGTGGTTATACAGCAAGACAGCGGCTGAGGCCGCTCGCGACGATCAGACTCAACGAGGTTGGCGCAAGGCGCTGTACTGTGCACTGTCAGACGGCACTAATGTAAAACTTGAAGCGAAAAAAACACCAAAAAGTAAAAAGGTGCTGCAAGAGCAAGCACCACAAGTGTTGTTTGATTTTATGGAAAGAGGAGATATTTAATGGCACTACAACCGTTTGAGTGGAGAGAACGACCAGCCTTGATTGAACATCTCTTTCCAGTTCAAAAAATTTCTTCAGAAAGCTTTAAAGAACAAAGTGCAGTTCAAAGCAAAACATTAGTTGCGTTGGGTAGCTATTGGAAAGGCCGAAAGCCACTAGTTCTAAATAAAGCCTGCATTTTAGGTGCTCTACTTCCAGCTACAGATAATCGGCTTAAAGATTTAGAAATCTTTGAGCTTCTGATGGGTATGAGCTCCGAAGCAATGAAAATTCGAATTGAAGAAAATTTGCCTGTTTCTAAACGTGAAAGTGTTGCCGAGTTTTTAGAGCAGCCTTTTAATGAACAGGTTCGCGCTGGTAAGCGGGCTGAAGAAATTGGTGATTCTCTATATTCAATGATTTGGGGTCGAGTAAACTCTTACTTAGGTACATCTGCGAATTCTATTCCGAGTTTAGTAGAAGAAATGGGCATTGCCCGTTATGGACATAAGCCTAAGGTAGCTGATGTTTTTGCAGGTTCAGGACAAATTCCTTTCGAAGCTGCTCGTTTGGGGTGTGATGTTTATGCATCAGATTTGAATCCGATTGCATGTTTGTTGACATGGGGTAGCTTCAATATCGTTGGCGCAACTGCGGATAAGTTGACCAGATTGCGAGCTGCCCAATTTAAGTTGGTAGAAAGAGTTAAACGAAAAATAGATGAACTGGGAGTTGAAACTGACGGAAAAGGTTGGCGTTCCAAAGCATATCTATACTGCGTAGAGGTTATTTGTCCGGAGAGTGGTTGGGCAGTTCCGGTTCTTCCAACGCTAATCGTTAGTGCCAGTAAGTTTGTAGTAGTTAGTTTAATCCCTGATGTAGCAAGAAAACGATATGATATTGAAGTCATATATTGTAAAAATAAAAATGAAATGGAGGTTCTGGACAAGCCAACTTTCGATAGTGGTTATTTGATTCATGCTCCAATTTCTGGTCAAGAATACAGAGTCAAGATAAGTACTATTCGAGGAGATGTCCGCGCAGGGAGGACCTCAACTTCTGCGATACGGAAATGGGAGAAATTCGATTTTCAACCGAGACCAACAGACGTTTTTCAAGAGAGACTTTACTGCATTCAGTGGGAAAATGCAGTTTCTGGTAGTTCTCGATTTGAAACAGAATTTCGCTCTGTTTCAAAGGAAGATATTGAAAGAGAAATAAAAGTAGCGGAATACATTTCGGAACACTTTCATGAATGGCAAGAAAGTGGTTTCATTCCGGATATGGTGATTGAGGCTGGCGATAAAACTGACGAACCTATTAGAACAAGAGGTTGGACTTATTGGCACCATTTGTTTGCACCCAGACAGCTTTTAATGCTTGGTATTACTAAGCAAATTCTGTTAAGCGATCCCGATTTTTCTGAGCAGTTATACGTATCATTCAGCAGATTGTTGGATTGGTCTACAAAGTTATGTCGTTATGGTACTGGTGCAGCTCGTGAATCAATTTCTCAAACATTTTATAATCAAGCACTTAATACATTTTACAATTACGGTGTAAGACCATTCTCTTTTGCTGCTAAGTACCTGCTAGAAGATACCTATAATTTTCCACTATCTGGAAAAACAATAGTTAACTGTCATCCTGCTCAAACTATTGAAGTTGAAAATGATATTTACATTACAGACCCACCCTATGGCGATGCTGTTAAATACGAAGAAATATCAGAGTTTTTCATTACATGGTTACGTAGAAATCCACCAAAGGAGTTCTCACAATGGACGTGGGACAGTCGGCGAACACTCGCTATTAAGGGAGAGGACGAAGGATTTCGAATAGGAATGGTCGCGGCCTATCGTAAAATGACACAGAAAATGCCTGACAATGGTTTGCAAATATTGATGTTTACTCACCAAAGTGGAACTATTTGGGCTGACATGGCTAACATTATTTGGGCAAGCGGCTTGCAGGTTACTGCGGCATGGTACGTAGTTACCGAGACTGATTCTGCTCTAAGAGGAGGCGCAAACGTTAAAGGGACGGTCATCTTAATTCTAAGGAAACGTCATCAAGCACTTGAGACTTTTCGTGATGACCTAGGTTGGGAAATTGAAGAAGCAGTAAAAGAGCAAGTTGAATCACTGATCGGCTTAGATAAAAAAGTGCGGGAGCAGAGTGCTGAAGGTCTATACACAGATGCAGATTTGCAAATGGCTGGTTATGCAGCAGCACTTAAAGTTCTGACTGCTTATTCTCGAATTGACGGTAAAGATATGGTCACAGAATCAGAGGCTCCTCGTCAAAAGAGTAAAAAAACGTTTGTTGATGAGCTTATTGATTTTGCTGTGCAGACAGCGGTTCAGTTCTTGGTGCCAGTTGGTTTTGAAAAAGGCGAATGGCAGAAGTTGCAGGCTGCTGAGCGTTATTATCTGAAAATGGCAGAGATGGAACACCAAGGTGCTAAAACTCTGGATAATTATCAAAACTTTGCCAAAGCTTTTAAGGTTAATAACTTTGATGTGTTAATGAGTGATGTCTCAAAAGCGAATTCAGCAAGGCTTAAGCTTTCGTATGAATTTAAAAGCGTTATGATGTCTGGCGAATCAGAACTAGCAGGAACTCCATTAAGAGCGCTCTTGTACGCTATGTTTGAGCTGTCAAAAAACATTGAAATTGAAGATGTTTTGTCGCACTTAATGGACAATAGTCCCAATTATTTGGCGAATAAACAGCTTTTAGCGAAGATGGCTGATTATCTTGCAGAAAAACGCGAGGGTTTGAAAGGTACTAAAACTTTTGCTCCCGAACAAGAGGCAAGTTGTGCTCGGATACTAGCCGAAGCGATCAGAAACCAGAGGTTGTAAGCGATGGCGATTCGGCGTTTTTCATCACGTACTGAAAGATTAGATAAGGAATTTCTTGCTGAGTCGCTTAAGAACGCCACCAAGTATTTTCGAATAGCAGGCTATTTCAGAAGTTCTATTTTTGAATTGGTTGGCGAGGAAATAGCAAAGATCCCAGAAGTTAAGATAGTTTGTAATTCAGAACTGGATTTGGTTGATTTTCAGGTTGCTACTGGACGTAACAGCGCTTTAAAAGAACGCTGGAACGAAGTTGACGTTGCTGCTGAAGCTTTGCTTAAACAAGAGCGATACCAACTGCTTGATAGCCTTCTTAAAGCAGGTAATGTAGAAATAAGAGTTGTACCAAGGGAGCGGCTTTTCCTGCATGGTAAAGCCGGTTCAATTCACTATGCTGATGGTAATCGCAAGTCATTTATTGGTTCGGTAAATGAGTCTAAAAGTGCTTTTGCTCACAACTATGAGTTAGTGTGGCAAGACGATGACGAAGAAAGTGCTGATTGGGTAGAAAAGGAGTTCTGGGCGTTATGGGAAGACGGAGTGCCTTTACCAGAAGCAATTTTAGCTGAAATAAGCCGTGTGGCCCATCGCCGAGAAGTCACTGTAGAGGCTCTAAAGCCAAAGGATGTTCCAGCTGCAGCAATGGCAGAGGCACCAATATATCGTGGTGGCGAACAGTTGCAGCCCTGGCAACGTTCTTTTGTGACATTGTTTTTAGAGCATCGGGAAATTTACGGTAAAGCCAGATTACTGCTTGCTGACGAGGTTGGTGTTGGCAAAACCTTATCTATGGCCACCAGTGCATTAGTAAGTGCCTTACTTGACGATGGGCCAGTTTTAATTTTGGCTCCTTCAACACTAACAATTCAGTGGCAAATTGAAATGATGGACAAGCTAGGCGTGCCAGCTGCTGTGTGGTCATCTCAGAAAAAAGTGTGGTTGGGTGCTGAGGGGCAGCTGTTATCGCCCCGTGGAGATGCGTTTTCCATTAAAAAATGCCCTTATCGTATAGCTATTGTGTCAACCGGACTTATCATGCATCAGCGTGAAAAAGGCGAATTTATTAAAGAAGCCGGTATGTTGCTGAAGAATAAATTTGGCACTGTTATTTTAGACGAAGCGCACAAAGCAAGAGCACGAGGTGGTTTTGGTGATAAATCAACTGAACCAAATAACCTAATGGCGTTTATGCAGCAAATGGGTCGGCGCACACGGCATCTTATTTTGGGTACTGCGACACCTATTCAAACTGACGTTCGGGAACTTTGGGATCTGCTCGGAATTCTTAACTCAGGCGCAGAGTTTGTTTTGGGAGACTCGCTTTCTCCTTGGCATAATCACGAAGAAGCAATTCCTTTAATCACTGGACGTGAGAAAGTCGTTACTGAGCTAGAGGTGTGGAAGTGGTTAAGTAATCCACTGCCCCCAGCTAGTGAAAACCATATAGTTGAAAAAATTCGTGATACTTTGTCGCTTGATCAAAACACTTTTGTCTGTTCACACCGGTTCGAAGATTTAGAGTATATGATTCAGCATATGTGGCTTTCCGAGTGTCTTACAGATAATTTTTTTAGAGAAAATAATCCTGTCCTCCGACACACTGTATTGCGAAAACGTAAACAACTTGAAGATGACGGCTTGCTTGAAAGAGTGGGTGTTAACACTCATCCTATTACACGAAATTTGGCACAATACCAGTCGCGCTTTGTTGGCCTTGGTATTCCCACAAATACGCCATTCCAAGTCGCCTATGAGAAAGCGGAAGAGTTTAGCAAACTTTTGCAATCACGAACCAAAGCTGCTGGGTTTATGAAATCCCTAATGTTGCAGCGTATATGCTCAAGTTTCGCTTCTGGCCTTAAAACCGCACAAAAAATGCTGGCGCATAGCGTTTCTGATGAAGATGAAGACGTCGTTGAAGATGTTGAGCATTTACTCTCAAAAATGACACCTGCTGAGGTTTCGTGTTTACGTGAGATTGTGCGACAACTTTCGAGACCAGAGGCAGTTGATTCAAAGCTCAACACTGTAAAGTGGTTTTTGACTGAATTTAGAACAGATGGTAAATCTTGGCTGGAACACGGGTGTATTATTTTTAGTCAGTACTTTGATACCGCAGAATGGATAGCAAAAGAATTGGCAAAATATTTCAATGGTGAAGTTGTTGCGGTTTATGCAGGTGCAGGTAAGAGCGGCTTATTCAAAGGCGAACAATTCAACAACGTTGACCGTGAAATGATTAAGGCTGCTGTAAAGACTCGCGAAATCAGGTTGGTTGTTGCAACTGATGCCGCCTGTGAGGGATTGAACCTTCAGACACTGGGAACCCTTATCAATATTGATCTTCCTTGGAACCCTTCTCGACTAGAACAACGGCTGGGGCGAATCAAACGCTTTGGTCAGGCTAGAAAATTCGTAGATATGCTCAACTTGGTGTATACCGATACCCAAGACGAAAAAGTATATAATGTGCTATCTGAAAGACTTAAGGATACCTATGATATTTTTGGTAGCCTACCTGATACTATAGATGACGACTGGATTGACGACGAAGAAGAGTTAAATTCCAGAATGAACGAGTACATGCACGAGCGTAAAAAGGCTCAGGATGCTTTTTCTGTAAGATACAGAGGCACTTTAGATCCCAATGCCTATTTGTGGGAGCGTTGCGCGACAGTACTTTCAAGAAGGGATATTGTTAAAAAGCTTTGTGAACCTTGGAATGGATAGACCGTTGAGGTGATAGATAGCATCAGCTCATATTTTTAATTTTGGTTACAGGTTAGTGGAGTGTTTTCGCATTTCCTAACCTAACCGAAACTTAATTTTCTTTTGTATATCTTTTATACCCTTCGCGAGCGAATTTTTTTGCATCAACTTGGGCGTAAATATCTTTCAATATATTAATGTTTTTATGTCCGGTAACGAGAGCAATTAAATTAACAGGGATTCCCATTTCAGCTAATCTTGACGCAGCTTCTCGACGCAAATCGTGGTATCGGAGGTCTTTAATGCCCAGTTTTTTGAGAACTCGCTGCCAGCCAGCGGTTATCGAACGCGGGTCATACGGGAAAATCTTCTCTTCATGGTAGTTTTCATTGTCTTTTTGTTTGAGAATTATTTCAAGCGCGCCTCCAACTAAAGGAACTTCATGATCATTTCCTTCCTTTTTTCTTGGATCTTTGCGGTCCCGTACCTTTATTGTACTACCTATGGGATCAAGGTCTTCCCAGAGTAGTTTAGTAATTTCGCCAACCCGCATTGCGGATTTAAGAGAAAACTGGAAAATATCGCTGTACGGGATTTTCGCTGAACGGTGATTTTCTCGTTCTTTTAATGCTTTTTCTATGAGTGCAATTTCTTCAGCTTTTGGACGGCGGGTTCGCTTATTAGAACGACCAATAAGCTTAAACTGCGTATTCTGCCCCAAAGTGAACACTGATTCTGGTTTAATGTGAACACCCGTAC
>CAXBHB010000011.1:0-127905 GCA_963975465.1 uncultured Chromatiaceae bacterium | reverse complement strand
CCAACGACCTACGGATTAACAGTCCGCCGCTCTAACCAGCTGAGCTATTGGGGAACAGCATTCAACGGGGCGCAATACTAATGCCAGCTATGCACCCTGTCAACACTTTGCTGCAGTGATTTGTCTGAGACCGGTTTACTTGCGTATTGTTTAAACAAAAGCCGGTATTTTTTGCTGAAAAAGCGCATTTTTTCACCGCAAAATTGGTTACAGGTAAGGGAGTTTTAGTACCTTGATTGCTGCCAGCGTAGATGGCACAGGGCTTTGCTATAGTTACCCACAGAAGTTGTGGATAAGTCTGTGCGCTACTCTGTATTTAACCACGCAAAGCCTTATATTCTGCGCCTTTCAAGCGGGTCAAGCCACAAATTGAAAAAAGTAATTTCCTTTAAAAACAGTAGCATATGTAATTAAGCCGCAGTTTTATGGATAGCCGGAAATGATCCTGACTGGCATAAAATAAGCAAGGGCGAATTGTGAACTATTTGCTCGTGCAATGCGTTAACCTACTATTAAATTATCGTAATACCCCGCTTTTTAAGGCTTTACCATGGTATGCCCCGATGCTTTTCTCTACAATAGCGGCTTGTTTTGCAGCAGGCCCAAGCAATGACTAACCAGGCGTCGCCCGCCAACCAGATTTTAGATGGTGATATAAGTACAACACTGCGCAATATGACGCTACCGGTGCTGGCCGGTATGTTAACCCTCATGACCTTTAATCTGGTTGATACCTTTTTTATCAGTATGCTGGGCACTACGCCCTTGGCAGCGATCAGTTTTACCTTTCCGGTGACGTTTACGGTGATTAGCCTGGCTATTGGGTTAAGTATTGGTACTTCCGCTGTGATTGCCAGAGCGCTGGGTGCTGGTAACAATAAAGAAGCGCAGGCTGATGCGCTGGCAGCATTGTGGTTGGCAACCTATCTGGTATTGGCGCTGAGTTTGCTGGGTATGGCATTAATAACGCCAATGTTCCGTTTGCTGGGAGCTGGCACTGAAACACTGGGTTATATTAACGACTATATGCTGATCTGGTTTGCCGGCGCAGTGTTACTGGTCATGCCGATGGTAGGCAACGCGGTGCTGCGAGCGTCTGGTGATACTAAAACGCCCAGTATTATCATGGCGCTGGGTGGGGTAATAAACGCTATTCTCGATCCGATTTTTATCTTTGGTTTTGGACCGGTGCCTGCACTCGGCATGCAGGGTGCCGCGCTGGCTTCGGTTATTGCCTGGTCTATAGGTTGCGTGTTGATTGTCCGGTTGTTGTTCAAACGCAAATTACTTACCGCACCCTGGCAGTCGCTGGCGGTTTGCTTGCCAATTTACCGTAAAATTTTGCGTATTGGCATGCCTGCAGCGGGTGCCAACATGTTAACGCCACTGGCGATGGCCGTGTTAACCGCCATCATGGCCAGTTACGGCGCGGCAGCGGTAGCCGCTTTTGGTGTGGGTGCAAGATTGGAAAGTATTGCATCGCTGGTAGTACTGGCGTTATCGATGACCTTACCACCCTTTATCAGCCAGAATTTCGGTGCCAACAAATTGCAGCGGGTGCAGCAGGCTTATAAGAGCACAACTGTCTTTATTCTTCGCTGGCAGTTTGCCGTTTATCTGCTGTTGGCCGTGCTGGCCTGGCCAATTGCCGCGCTATTTACCGATGATGCCGATGTCGCCCGCTATATTCGCTGGTTTTTATGGATAGTACCAGTAGCGTACGGCCTGCAAGGGATAACCATTTTAACCAACTCCTCGTTTAATGCCTTACATTTACCTGCGAACGCATTAGGACTGAGTGTTGTGCGGTTATTTGTATTTTATGTGCCGCTGGCCTGGGCAGGGGGCCAGCTATTTGGCGTGCTGGGCGTGTTCGCCGGTTGTGTTATTGCCAATGTGTTTACCGCGGCCATTGCTCACACCTGGTTTAACCGGGTAAGTTTATTTAAGTTAAAGGAAACACCATGAACCGGGATTTCGAATTAGTGTCGGGGTATCAGCCTGCAGGCGATCAACCCGTTGCCATCGCTAAGCTGGTTGACGGGCTGCAAGCGGGTCTGGCGCATCAGACTTTGCTGGGTGTAACCGGTTCAGGCAAAACATTTACCATGGCCAATGTCATTGCACAGGTAAACCGGCCAACGCTAATAATGGCGCATAATAAAACCCTGGCTGCTCAGTTATATGGTGAAATGAAAGAGTTCTTTCCACATAATTCGGTCGAGTATTTTGTTTCGTATTATGACTATTACCAGCCAGAAGCCTATGTGCCATCGACCGATACCTTTATCGAAAAAGATGCCTCTATAAATGAACATATTGAGCAGATGCGTTTATCTGCTACCAAGGCACTGATGGAGCGTCGTGACGTGGTGATTATTGCCTCGGTGTCGGCTATTTATGGTTTGGGCGACCCCGAATCTTATATGAAAATGTTGCTGCATTTAAAAGTAGGCGACATCGTTGATCAGCGTTTTATTCTGCGCCGGTTGGCCGAGCTGCAATATAGCCGCAATGATATTGAGTTTCAGCGTGCGACTTACCGGGTGCGCGGTGACGTGATTGATATTTTTCCGGCAGAATCAGATGAGCTGGCGGTAAGAGTAGAGCTGTTTGATGAAGAAATAGAAAGGATAAGCATTTTTGATCCGTTAACCGGTGCGGTTGAGAAAACGGTGACCCGTCATACTATTTATCCGAAAACACACTATGTTACACCACGCGAAAAAATATTGGCTGCGGTAGAGAATATTAAAACTGAATTGGCTGAGCGGCGGGCTGACTTGCTAAGTAACAATAAATTACTGGAAGAGCAACGGATTGCCCAGCGCACTCAGTTTGATATAGAGATGATGGTGGAACTGGGCTACTGCTCGGGTATTGAGAACTACTCGCGCTATTTGTCAGGCCGGGCGAATGGCGAGCCACCACCAACCTTGCTGGATTATTTTCCGGCCGACGGCCTGATGTTTATTGATGAGTCGCATGTCACTGTTTCACAAATTGGTGCCATGTATAAAGGAGACCGTTCCCGAAAGGAAAATTTAGTTAGTTACGGTTTTCGCTTACCCTCGGCACTGGATAACCGGCCATTAAAATTTGATGAGTTTGAAGCCATTGCGCCGCAACGGGTTTATGTCTCTGCAACACCGGCCAAATATGAACTGGAAAAGTCGGGTGGGGAAGTAATAGAGCAAGTGGTCCGGCCCACCGGTTTAGTTGATCCGGTAATTGAAATACGACCGGTGACCACTCAGGTTGACGATTTAATGTCTGAAGCACTGGCCCGGGCTGAGCTGGGTGAGCGGGTGCTGGTAACCACCTTAACAAAGAAAATGGCAGAAGATTTGACCGAATATCTGAATGATCATCAGATCCGGGTACGCTACCTGCACTCTGATATCGACACAGTAGAGCGGATGGAAATTATCCGCGATTTACGCCTGGGCGTATTTGATGTGTTGGTGGGGATTAATCTACTACGAGAAGGCCTGGATATCCCCGAAGTGTCGCTGGTGGCAATTCTGGATGCCGATAAAGAGGGCTTTTTACGGTCTGACCGCTCATTGATCCAAACCATGGGGCGGGCGGCACGCAACCTCAAAGGCAAAGCTATTTTATATGCTGACCGGGTAACCGGCTCTATGCAGCGGGCCATTGATGAGACCGAGCGTCGCCGGGCCAAACAAATTGCGCATAACAAGGCGCAGGGCATTGAACCCGCCGCAATTATAAAGAAAATTTCGGATGTCATGGATCTCGGTCAGGCACCCACGGCACCCACCGCCTTGCGTAAAGTGGCCGAGCAGGTAAAACTGATTAAGGGCAAGACACCCTATCAGCTGCAGGCACAGATAAAGCAGCTTGAGCAAAAAATGTTACAGCACGCCAAAGATTTAGAGTTTGAGCAGGCAGCCGCACTGCGCGATGAACTGCATTCGTTAAAACAAGCCTTACTGGAGCTTTAAAAAAGCAAAAAAACGCTGCAGCCCGGCCGGTTTTACGATTTAATGGTATTAACTGGTCTGACTTGGTCAATATCGGCTAAGCTTCAGAAACACCACAAGGCATTTTGCCGCACTTTTGTTTCGGGATAAGTTTCGGGATAAGTTTCAGGATGATAGCTATGGCGGGTTTTAAAACATTGATTGTCGCTGCGAGCGCAGCGTTATTTTTATCAGGCTGCAACAAGGCACCGCAAACCGATGATGCTCCATTGGTGCGCCCGGTTAAGCTGCATCAGGTCGGTAATATTGCCAGCTCGCCCGTGCGGCAGTTTCCGGCAGTTGTCGAGCCCACAGAGCAAGCCAACCTGACCTTCAGAGTAAGTGGCAAACTGGTACAGCTTATTGCCCGGCCCGGCCAGGCTGTGCAAAAAGGGGAGCTGTTAGCCCGGCTGGATGATACCGATTTTAATCTCAGGTTAGATCAGGCGCAGGCCCGCTTCGAGCTGGCGCAAACCCAGTTTGTTCGCGCTGAACAACTGATTGCTCAAAAACTGGTGTCGCAAGCGGCATTTGATGAAGCAAAAGCACAGCTGCAAGTAGCGCAGGCAGATTTGTCGACCGCTGAAACCGCCCTCAGCTACACCCGGCTCGAAGCTCCCTTCGCTGGTGTTATTTCCCGCTTACTGGTCGAAAACCATGAGAATGTTGCCGCGCAGCAGCCCATTATGGAGCTACAGGTTCGTGATCAGGTAGATGTGGTTATCCAGGTGCCGGAAGATGTTATTTCTAACGTACGCAAAGATTTTGATTACCAGCCGGAAGTGGTGTTCGATTCACACCCGACCTATCGTTACCGGGCCCGGATCCGGGAGTGGGATAGCAGGGCCGATCCTGCTACCAATAGCTTTAAAGTTGTATTCAGTATGGCCACGCCAACCGAGTTTAATGTGCTATCTGGTATGACTGCGAATGTTATTGCTGAAGTCAGCAAAATTAATGCCGCCTATGTTGATGCCTTGTTTATCCCCGCCAGTGCTATCTTTATGCCGGGTGATGTTAACCTTGATGCGCAGCAAAGTTTTGTCTGGGTGTATGATGAACCCAGTGGCACAGTGCAGCGACGACAGATCACGGTCAGTAGTTTAACCAGTGCCGGAGCGGCTGTGCTGTCCGGTTTAAGTGCCGGCGAGCAAATAGTGACGGCCGGCGTACACCAGCTGACTGAGGGGCAGCAGGTAAGGCCCTGGGTGCGTGAGCGGGGGCTGTAGCAATGGATATTGCCCGCTATTTTATCCGTTATCGCACGTCTTCATGGTTGTTTGCCGCTATTTTACTGTTTGCCGGCATTGTGTCTTATCAGGGGCTGGGCCGGCTGGAAGATCCGCAGTTTACGCTGAAACAAGCCCTTGTTATTACCCAGTACCCGGGTGCTTCGCCGTTGCAGGTAGAAGAAGAGGTTAGTTATCCGCTGGAAAATGCCATTCAGCAGTTGCCCTATGTTAATCATGTCAGTTCAGTGTCAACCGCCGGGTTATCGCAGTTAATGGTCGAAATGAAAGATACTTACCGGGCTGAAGAGCTAAAGCAGATCTGGGACGAGTTGCGTCATAAAGTGAGCGATTTGCAACCGCAGTTTCCGCCTGGCGTTCAAAGCCCGCAGATAAAAGATGATTTTGGCGACGTGTACGGTATTTTATATGCGATAACCGGAGCCGATTACACGGACGACGAACTGCGGGACTATGTCGATTTTTTACGCCGGGAACTGGTGCTGGTGCCGGGAGTGGGCAAAGTAGCCGTGAGTGGTGTGCAACAACAGCAGGTTATTGTTGAAATTTCTAGGCCCCGTCTGACGGCATTAGGTATTGCTCCGCAAACGATTGCTTCATTGTTACAAAGCCAGAATATGGTCGCCAATGCCGGCTCGATAAAAGTGGGGCCCGATCGCTTACGGATATACCCTACCGGAGAATTTCAGTCTGTTGCGGAGCTTGAAAGCCTGATCATTTCCAGCCCCGATTCAAAAGAACTGATCTATCTGGGCGATGTTGCCCGGGTCTACCGGGAAAACGCTGAAGTACCCAATCAGCTTATTCGTTTTAATGGTCAGAAGGCACTGACCCTGGGCATCTCGTTTACCAGCGGTGTTAATGTAGTTGATGCCGGGGCAGAGGTAAAACAACGGCTGGCAGTATTGGAATACAATAAGCCAGTTGGAATTGCCCTGGAAACCATCTACAACCAGCCGGACGAAGTGGCCAGTTCAGTCACCGGCTTTGTGGTAAATCTGGCGGCGGCAGTGGCTATTGTTATTGTGGTCCTTCTGCTGTTTATGGGGCTGCGCAGCGGTATTTTAATCGGTGTCATTCTGCTGCTAACCGTGCTGGGTACCTTTATTTTTATGCAGCAGATGCAAATTGAGCTGCAACGGGTCTCGCTGGGTGCCTTGATTATTGCGCTGGGTATGTTGGTCGATAATGCCATTGTGATAACCGAAGGCATTTTAATTGGTATGCAACGGCGCTTAAAACTTGCTGATGCCGCCAGTCTGATTGTCAGGCAAACCCAGTGGCCTTTGCTGGGTGCGACGGTAATTGCCATTGCCGCTTTTGCGCCTATCGGTTTGTCGAGCGATGCCACCGGTGAGTTTGCTGGTAGCCTGTTCTGGGTGCTACTGGTATCGTTGCTGCTGAGCTGGGTTACCGCCATTACCCTTACCCCATTTTTTGCCAGTATCCTGTTTAAAGATAAGCTGCAATCCGCTGATGAGGAGCCTGCTGCGTTATATCAGGGCATAATATTCACTATTTATCGCCGTATCCTGCGGCTGGCTCTGAATTACCGGACGGTTACCTATTTTGTCACTATCAGCTTGCTGGTGGTGGCCGTGGTGGGTTTTGGTAAGGTTAAACAAGTGTTTTTCCCGCCCTCTAATACCCCTATTTTTCTGGTTGATTTATGGCAACCTCAGGGGACCGATATCCGTGAGTCTACCGCTGATGCGGTAAAACTGATGAACTATTTATCGTCACTGGACGGAGTCAGTTTTGTGACCAGTACCAGTGGCCGTGGGGCTGAGCGCTTTATGCTAACGTACCAGCCAGAAAAAAACTTTGCTGCTTACAGTCAGCTGATAGTCAGGGCAGAACAGCGGGAGCAGTTACCGGCACTGATGCAGCACACCCGTGATTATATTGCTGAGCAGTTACCCCGGCTGCAACACAAGTTATTACGGCTCGAAGTCGGCCCATCGACCCCGGCAAAAATTGAAGCCAGGTTTAGTGGCGCGGACCCGGATGTATTGCGTGCGCTGGCAGAGCAGGCTAAAGCAATTCTGCTGGCCGATGGCCGGGCGGTCAGCGTGCGGGATAACTGGCGGGAGCGGGCGAAAGTGATCCGGCCACGCTTTAACGAAGCGCTGGCGCGGCGGGCAGGGATCAGCAAGCAGGATATTGATGAGGTACTGTTAACCAGTATGGCGGGCCGCACGGTTGGTTTATATCGCGACGGTACCCACTTGTTACCCATTGTCGCCCGTTCACCGCTGGCCGAGCGTGATAATCTGGATGCCTTATATGATTTACAGGTATACAGTAATAAACTACAACGCTATGTGCCTATTACCCAGGTTATTACCGGTTTTGACCTGGTTTGGGAAGATGCGCAAATTCAGCGGCGCGATCGCAAAAGAACCATTACGGTAATGGCAGATCACGATACCTTGTCTGATGATACGGCATCGGCTTTACAAGCCAGAGTACAGTCAGAAATCGCCGCAATAGACCTTCCTACCGGCTATTTCCTGAGTTGGGGCGGAGAGTATGAAGCACAGCAAAAAGCACAGCAGGCGTTGTTTAGCTCATTGCCGTTGGGTTATCTGATGATGTTTATCATTACTGTGCTGATGTTTAATTCTCTGCGCAGCGCCCTGGTGATCTGGGCCTGTGTACCGCTGGCCATCATTGGCGTCAGTTTTGGTTTGTTGCTGTTAGACGCACCCTTTGGCTTTATTGCGCTGCTGGGCTTTTTAAGTTTATCGGGCATGCTGGTGAAAAACTGCATCGTATTACTGGAACAAATAAAGCTGGAACTCAGTGAGGGCAAAGCGGCTTTTGATGCCGTTTTTGACAGTGCGGTCAGCCGGGTCAGGCCGGTTGCTATGGCAGCCATTACCACTATTCTGGGAATGATCCCGTTGTTAGGCGATGTGTTCTTTGCCAGCCTGGCAGTGGTGATTATGTTTGGTTTGGGGTTTGCCACAATCCTGACGCTGTTATTTTTACCGGTGTTGTACTGCACAGTATTTAAAATAGAAACGTTGAATAAGGATGCTGCCTGACGCCCTGCCGCAACCGTGATAATTTACTATTCCATTAGCGACTATCGATGTGCTTTAGGTAATAGCGACAATAATGACCACGCCGGTTACTCGCCGGCTATTGGTGCGACATCAACGGCCACGGTAAGGGTATGTTCACCGGTACCCTGCAGCAAACCTTTTAATGGCACAACATCGGCGTAATCCCGGCCAAATGCTACAGTCAGGTGCTGCTCGTCTGCAAGCAGGTTATTGGTTGGGTCAAAATCTATCCAGCCCAGGGCCGGATCAAAAACCGCAAACCAGGCATGAGAGGCATCGGCACCAACCAACCTGGCTTGTCCTTCTGGTGGTCGGGTTTCCAGATAGCCACTGACGTACCGTGCCGGAACGCCGACACTGCGCATACAGGCTATTGCCAGCTGAGCGAAGTCCTGACATACCCCGCGTCTATGTTGTATCACCTCGCTAAGCGGAGTAACCACCGTACTGAAATTCGGATCATATTGAAATTCACTGAAGATAAACTGATTCACGGCGTGAGCCAGTTGCAGCATATTTTGCTTATCGCTCAATAGTGGCGTTATAAGCGCCTTTGCTTGTGGCAGCAGCGGAATAAGCTGACTGGCATGGCTGCACAGCTTAGCCTGTAGCGTTGCGCTATCGTGCGCGTCTGCCATATGCTGCGCTAACTGTTCCAGGCTGGCACCATCCTGAATTTTCAGCACATTGTCCCGTCGCTGCACATTTACAATACTGTTTGCCGTTACCGCCAGCTGCAAATGCGGACTTTGTAAATGAATAAAATGTTGGGTATTGCCAAAATAATCAGTTCTTTGCTGCACGTCTGACGGATAGGGCTCAACATCGAGCTGGGTTTGTTCAACCTGTTGATAGCTTAACTGACGTGGTGTCAGGCAAGCCAGGTTGTAGCTGTTAGCGACCGGCTGCGGATAGCTATACTGGGTTAGATGGCGCAGGTTATATCTCATCTCAGAAGCGCTGCCATTGGTTATGAGTATCGATATGGCTGAAATACGATAACGTGATTGAGTCTGATAACTGGCGTAGCCGCAATTGCAGTTGCAACAGCAAATGGCTGAGCTCCAGTTGGGGTTGCAACGCTTGATCAAAAAGCTGCTGCGGATCGGTTTGTTGCAGCAATGCCAGTAATTCACTGGCAAGCTGGCGTTCGTTGCCCTGCAGTTGGCTGCTGGTGGCTGAGTTTTGCTGAGGAGGTAACTTTTTTATCTGATGCAATAACACCGTGCACTGATAGGCCACTGAACGTGGCGTGCTTTCGTCCAGCAACAGCAAATCAATAATCGGCACCGGATGTAAAGCGTTGTGGTAGCGCCGGCGATATGTCAGTAAGGTATCGGCCATCCGTAGCAATGCTTCAGATAAACTTGCTGACGCGCTGCTCTGACAGAATACAGCATGCAGTAAGCCACAGGTTTGCAGTGCACGCTCAAGATGCTGGCCAAGATCCATAAATCGTAAACTGTGGGTACGGGTCATGGTTTCACTGTTGATACCATAAATGGCTGTTTGCAATAAAATAATTTCATCGAGGGTTCTTAACAGCAGGGCAGGCTGCTGCCAGTCTGGTTGAGCTGGCCAACTGTAAACAGCACTTTGCAGCCTGTCCAGCACATACCAGGTGTCCTCACCAAAGTACTCCCGCACCGACTGCGCGTTAAATAACAGATTTTTCAGGATGGCGACCAGGCCATGTGGATTGCTGGCAGAGAATAAGGGTTCCAGCATCAACTCAATGTTTGCGCCTGATTCAGGCTCTGCGCCATTTGCTTGCAGGCAAAATTGCAGCAGGGCCCTGGCATCCTGTTGTCCACGGGCCTGATCTTCATCGTTAAGTAACGGTAAGGCCGCACGCAACGCTCTGCAAATTAAATTCAGCCGCTCGTTGTAGCGGCCAAGCCAGAACAAGTGATCAGCCACTCTGCTGGACAGCAGCCCGGCCTGGCGCGATAAGCTAATCGTGTTGCTGGCACTTTGCAATAAGCTGTTACTGTGATTTTTTTCTGCCAGCACCCAGACATCTCTGGCATTGATCTGCTGATTAAAGCCTTGTTGTAATGGGGTTTGTAATGCTAACGGGTCGCGGTCAGTCCGGCCCAGTGCGCCCGGAAGCACTGAGATAGTGTGCTGATGATCCAGCAAACTAAACAGTCGTAAAGCTCCTGCCTGCAACTCTGAGTTGCCGGTGAGTGTGCGGCAGGGCAGCTGACTAAGGGGCAATATTGCTTTGGCAATGTAAGCCTGCGGATGCTGTTTAACCTGCTGCCAGCATGCTGCCAGCTCTTCATTATTTAACTGGTGCAACACAAATTGCCGGTCGCTGGCGATATGCTGAATACAATAGTTTTCGGGTTGCAGTTGCAATTGGTTTAGCGTGTCGCGTTGGCCACACCATAAAGCATTTACACTGGCCAGTTGCAGTGGCTCAGCCAGCAGGAACTGACATGCCTGCGCCATAAATGGTAACAAAGCACCTGACTCCAGAATAGCGGCACCCGGTGGATTAGCGCAAAACAGCTGGCCTTGGCGGATACCCTGCAACAACCCTGCACAGCCACTGGTACCCGCAGCCAGTTCCAGTGGGTCGCAGTCTTTGTCATCCAGATAACGCAGCACACTCTGAACAGGCTGCAGGCCACTTAAAGTTTTCAGCCATAACTTGCCGCTTTTAAACATTAAGTCGGCACCATGTACCAGCGCAATATCAAGATAATTCGCTAAAAAAGCGTGTTCAAAGTATGCGGTGTCACGTTGCTGATGGGTAAGCAGCGCCGCCAGATGTTGTTGTTGACCGCTCTGATCCGGCTGCTGCAGCAACTGCTGTAACTGTCGAAAAAAACCAGCCAGTTGAGATTTTTTAATCTGGCTATTCAGTTCGGTGGTTGTGTTATTAAACGCGAGCCGGTGCTCAAGGACATGGCCAAGCCCTGCCGGTGCGCGGCTGACATCATTATAAGCACAAAACTGGCCATCGCTATCACGACCAATATCGCAGGCATACAGCGATAACCAGGCCTGACTGGTAGTTAAATCTGCACAGGGCAGCAAAAAACCTGCATTCAGATGGATAACATCAGCAGGAATAATGCCGTGTTGCAATAAGGTTTGCGGACCATATAAATCGGCAAGTATGGCGTTAAGTAATTTATGACGCTGCCTTATGCCGGTTTCCAGCTGCTGCCACTGTTCAGCGGCAATCAGCCACGGCTGCAAATCCAGTTGACGCGCCGGGGTATGCCAGGGATCGACTGCCGCGCCGTTTTCCCGCAGCTGATGCTGTAATTCGTTATGCAGCTGGTTAAGCCCGTTTTCGCTTTGCTGCTGCCACCACTGTTGCATCGTCTGCCATTGAGGTAGCGTTTGCCAGTGCTGCTGTTCGCTGTCGTCTGGCTGCGCCGGGTTAAATGACATAAAGCTCCTGTCGTTAAATTACGTTGCAAACTGCTGGCCCCGCCAGATATTGCCATATGGCGGGGATGGCTTAACCTGCTTTAACATCTCAGGCTGAAAGCTGCTGATTTTGCTGGCTGCTTTTGGCTTCAACAATAACCTGATGCAAATCAATAATGCCAGCCTGAATTTTATCGATCAGCACGTGCAACTGGGCGGTTGATAAATCGTTTAGCGGCTGCTCTTTCAGCAAGGCCTGTAGCGCGTGAACCTGCTGCAAAATACTGCTACTGTGTGGCAGAGCCCGGCCTGAAGCTGCTACCCGGTTGAAACAATAGGCAATAGATCTCGGGAAATCAGCATAGGTTAGCAGGTAATCAATGGTATCGACATCGCCGCTTTGCTCTGCCAGATAGTAATGATACGACTCAATGCCCCCCAGGGCATTTAAAATTGAGGTCCAGCGAAATTTTGGCCGTTTTATCTGGGTTGGCTGCAGTTGCTGTAAAACCAGAACATCCATGATCCGGGTCGTCATATCTGCCCGTTCCAGCAACCTGCCACTGTTAAACAGGTCAAACGCATCGCCGCGTAACATCACACCATCTAAAACACCGACAACCATCTGGCAGCGCCGGCTGACTTCAGTCATCAGGTTGTAGCGATGCTGGCGGCCCTGCAACTGCTTGCAGTGCTGCTTTAGAAATAAGTCCAGTTTATTCAGTTCCTCCCACATATCACGTGGAATAAGCTGGCGAATAGTACGGGCATTAAATTTAAGCTGGCTACAGGTATAGCGAATAGACACCGTGCTGTCTTTGTTGCTGATTAAATGTGACATCACCGCATTTTCAATACTGGCTTGTTCCGGTTGAGCGTCAGCAGGCAATGCGTAACTATCCAGTGCTTTGCTGCTGTTAATGCCCATCACGTCCAGCAGTACCGGCCAGCTGAATTTAGTGTCTTTGTGGCTGTCAATCAGCAAATGGCTGGTGGCATTAACCAGGCGGGCGGTATTATCTAACCGCTCCAGATAACGGCCAAGCCAGAAAATATGTTCAACTGATTTTAATAGCATGGGTTATACCTCATCATTAATGATCCAGGTGTCTTTACTGCCGCCGCCCTGAGAGGAGTTGACAACAAGAGAGCCCTTTGTCAGGGCAACCCGGCTTAAGCCGCCCGTGGTGCAGTACAGTTCTTCTCCCTGCAAAATAAAGGGGCGCAAGTCAAGGTGGCGTGGCTCTAACACCTCGCCACACAGGGTGGGGGCCGTTGACAGATTTAACGTGGGCTGAGCAATAAAGTTGCGGGGATTCGCTTCAATAGCCGCTGCCATTTCTTGCTGCTCGGCCAAAGTAGAGCGGGGGCCGATTAAGATGCCGTAGCCGCCAGACTCGTTAGCCGGTTTAACCACCAGTTTGTCCAGGTTCGCCAGTACATAACTTTTTTGTTTTGGATCGAGACACAGGAAAGTTTCGACGTTGTCGATTAACGGTTGTTCCCCCAGGTAGTAGTCAATGATCGCCGGCACATAAGCGTACACCACTTTATCATCTGCCACACCTGAGCCCGGGGCATTGGCAATTGAGACATTGCCTTTAGCCCAGGCTTTGATAAGGCCTGGAATACCCAGTACGGAATCGGGCCGGAAGGCTTGTGGATCAATAAACACATCGTCGACCCGTCGGTATATCACATCTACCCGCTTTTTACCGCGCAGGGTTTTTAACCACACCACGTCATCTTCGACATACATATCGTGGTTTTCTGCCAGCTCAATACCCATTTGCTGCGCCAGAAAGGTATGCTCAAAATAGGCTGAATTATAAATGCCCGGTGTAAGCAATACGATGCAGGGCACATCACCGTCGCGCGGTGATAACGATGCCAGCATTTTCCATAGCTGGTGTGGGTAGTCATCTACCGGAAAAATAGTTGAGTCGGCAAACAGCTCCGGGAATACCCGTTTCATTACGGTACGATTTTCCAGCATATAAGATACGCCGGATGGCACCCGTAAATTATCTTCTAATACCAGAAACTTACCACTGCCATCGCGCACCAGATCGGTGCCACAAATATTGGCCCATGCCTTATAACGGGGCGACACACCCTGACATGCCTTCAGGTAATTACGGGACTGTAATACCAGTTCGCTGGGTACAACGCCGTCTTTCAGGATTTTCTGGTCGTTGTATAAGTCGTCGATAAAAAGATTCAGTGCATGCAAACGCTGTTTCAGGCCATCGCTGGTAAGCTGCCATTCGCTGCTGGGAATAGTGCGGGGCATCACGTCCAGTGGCCAGGCACGGTCAATATTGTCACCATCGGCATACAGGGTAAAACACACGCCCATGTCGCTAATAGTTTGATTTATTAAAGATTGTCGTCTGATTAATTCGCTGGGGCCATGCTTATCGATAAAGCGGGCAATGGCAACGGCGGGGCGCCGAATACTGCCATTGGCACTTACAAGCTCGTCAAAACAACCTTCGGTTAACGGATAGCCCCCCTGGATAAAGCTGGTTGAACTCATCGGCAACTCCTTGTCAGGCGCAGTGGTAACATTGCGCATTTGTCAATTAGTTAAGTTGCTAACTGTAGCAAGGCTTATGCCACAGGGCCAATTACAGGCAGGCGTTATGTGATATAAGCAGTTACGCCACATTAAAAAGTTATCCAAATAAAAAAGCCCCGCCGGTTTGCACCGGCAGGGCTTTAAAGCACAGCTTAGCTAATTAGTTTTTAGCAGCAGCGGCTTTCTTTTCTTTTTCTTTAGCGATAACCGTTTCAGCTACGTTGCTCGGGCACGGTGAGTAGTGCGAGAACTCCATAGAGAACTGACCACGGCCAGAAGTCATGGTACGCAGTGAACTGATATAACCAAACATCTCTGAAAGTGGCACGTCAGCTTTAATCCGCACACCAGTAACGCCTGCTTCCTGACCAGAGATCATGCCGCGACGACGGTTTAAGTCACCGATAACATCACCAACGTGATCTTCCGGGGTAAATACGTCAACTTTCATGATTGGCTCAAGTAACTGGGCGCCCGCTTTAGGAATTGACTGACGGAAAGCACCTTTGGCAGCAATTTCGAACGCGATAGCTGATGAGTCTACGGCGTGGAATGCGCCGTCGAATACTTCAACTTCAACGTCTAATACCGGGAAGCCAGCCAGAGTACCGGTTGACATCATTGAGGCAAAGCCTTTCTCGATAGCCGGCATAAATTCTTTTGGTACGCTACCGCCAACTACCGTTGATTTAAACGCGAAGCCAGAATTTTGCTCGCCCGGACGGATACGGTAATCAATTTTACCAAACTGACCAGAACCACCTGATTGCTTCTTGTGGGTGTAGCTGTCTTCAACTTCACGGGTAATGGTTTCACGGTAAGCAACCTGCGGCTGGCCTACCACTAACTCTACGCCGTAAGTACGCTTCAGAATGTCTACTTTGATATCTAAGTGTAATTCACCCATACCTTTCAGGATGGTTTCACCTGAGTCAACGTCGGTTTCAACCCGGAACGTTGGATCTTCAGCAACCATCTTACCGATAGCGATACCCATTTTCTCTACTGAACCTTTATCTTTAGGTGTAACAGAGATAGAGATTACCGGCTCTGGGAATACCATTGGCTCAAGCGTACAAGGGTGCTTAGGATCACACAGGGTGTGACCGGTCTGGGTGTTATTCTTCATACCAACCAGAGCAATAATGTCACCAGCTTGTGCGGTAGTCAGATCGATACGGTCATTGGCGTACATTTCAACCATACGGCCGATACGTTCGGTTTTGCCGGTAAATGAGTTAAGGATGGTATCACCCTTGTTCAATACACCAGAGTAAATACGGATAAAGGTCAGGGCGCCGAAACGGTCATCCATGATTTTGAATGCTAAAGCACGGAATGGCTCATCAGCAGAAACAATCGCGTGCTGGCCGTTCTCGTTACCTTCTTCGTCAGTTAATGGCTGTGGAATAACTTCAGTTGGGCTTGGCAGATAATCAACAACAGCATCAAGCAATAATTGCATACCTTTGTTTTTAAAGGCAGAACCACAATAAGTTGGGAAAAATGCCAGGTCACGACAACCTTTACGGATACAACGCTGAATGTCTTCGATAGACGGTTCTTCACCATCCATGTAAGCCATTAACAGGTCATCGTCTTGCTCTAAAGCGGTTTCGATTAACTGAGTGCGGTACATTTCAACGTCATCAGCCATATCGGCTGGAATGTCTTTGACTTCATAATTTTCAGGCTGGCCGGTTTCATCCCAGATGTAAGCTTTCTGAGTTAACAGGTCAACTACGCCAGAGAAGGTATCTTCGCGGCCGATTGGTAAGGTCATGATAAGCGGGTTAGCGCCCAGCACTTTTTTAACCTGCTCGGTAACACGGATAAAGTCAGCACCAATACGGTCAAGTTTGTTAACGAAAATCAGACGTGATACTTCAGCGTCGTTGGCATAGCGCCAGTTGGTTTCTGACTGAGGTTCAACACCGCCAGAACCACAGAATACACCGATACCGCCGTCCAGTACTTTTAATGAACGGTAAACTTCAACGGTGAAGTCAACGTGTCCCGGGGTATCGATAACGTTGAAACGGTAACCTTTCCAGAAACAGCTTACGGCTGCTGACTGGATAGTTATGCCGCGCTCAGCTTCCTGTTCCATAAAGTCGGTGGTAGATTCACCTTCGTGAACTTCACCTAACTTATGAATTTTACCGGTCAGTTTCAGGATACGCTCGGTAGTAGTGGTTTTGCCGGCATCAACGTGGGCGAAGATACCAATGTTTCTGTATAAGGATAAATCTGCTGACATAGTAATCTCAATAAGCTAGGGTTTGAAAATAGTGCGACAATATACAGGATTTTAAAAAGATTTGCAGAGAAAAAATGTTGTCGGCCGCTAATTTTTTATCCACGCTGTCAATGCAGCCTGACAGTAATTTTTGACCATCAACCCATTACAGAGGAATTACCATGAAATCACTTTGCAGCCTGCTACTACTTATCAGTGTATTTAGCGTGTCAGCGAACAGCAGTTTACCGGCCACCCGGCATATTGCAGTGCAGGGTACGGCTGAACTAACTACCACACCAGATATTGCGGTTGTTTCACTGGAAGTAATCAGCACGCAGAAAACGGCACTGGAAGCCAAAGCCGATGTTGATAAGCGGGTCAATCAGTTATTGGACGGGCTGGATGATTTTGCAGTTAAAACCGACGATGTTACCGCCAGCAACCTGCTAACCGAGCCAGAGTATATTTATACCGACGGCAATCAGCAGCAACTCGTCGGCTATCGTGCCAGTCGCTCTTTGAAGTTAAAATTGACTAACCTTGAGCAGCTTAATAAATTGCTGGATTTTGCGCTGAGTGTTCGAATAGACGAAGTACAGGACATTCAGCTGCAGTCGTCCAAAGCTGATGAGTTGAGGAAACAAGTTACGGCAATGGCAGCAGAAAATGCTAAAGCCAACGGTAAAGCACTGGCCAATGCCTTTGATGCCAAACTAGGCAGAATTTACAGCATTAATTCCAACAGTCAGCGGCAACGCGGTGGCTATGAGATGATCCAGGTAACCGGAGCCAGGTTAGGGGCGGCCGACGCTGCGCCAGGCCGATATCTGCAAGCAACGGTAAGCTTCAATAGCACGGTTGATGCGGTATTTGAGTTGTCGGTTAATTAACGATGCTGAACATTGTTGCGGGCAGGCTGGAATCGCCTGCGGTTATCCAATTATTGCAGGGCCACTTAGACGATATGTATGCCACCTCGCCAGCTGAAAGTGTCCATGCGCTGGATATCAGTAAACTACAAGCACCAGATATTCGTTTCTGGAGTGCCTGGCAAGGTGATACGTTAGTAGGTTGTGTGGCGTTAAAGCAGCACAGTGCCCAGATGGCCGAGATTAAGTCAATGCGAACGGCGCCAGAGGCGCGGGGGCAGGGTGTAGGGCGCGCCTTATTGCAGTTTTTGCTTGAGCAAGCCAAGCACAGCGGTATTCGTCAGCTTTATCTTGAAACGGGTTCAATGGACTTTTTTTTGCCAGCTCGCAATTTATACCAAAGCGCTGGCTTTGAGTTTTGTGGCTCTTTTGCTGATTACCCGGACGACCCGAATAGCATGTTTATGACTAAGGCGCTGCGCTAGCTTTCGGGGCCAATTCAACAGCCCGATTAGCGAAGATGCCATTTTTGATGCATACTTGTGCTTTATCTGATGTTGGGGGCGATATGCGTACCACAGTAACGATTGACGATGAATTGTATCAGCAGGCGCTGGCGTTAGCTGAGCCGGATATGGATAAAGCTGAGTTGTTTCGCGAGGCTATTAAAACTTATATCCGGGTGCAAGCCGCCCGCAGATTGGCAGCACTTGGTGGTGCCGCCCCCGATATGCCACAACCCAAGCGGCGACGTGCTGAGCCTGCTGGCGCATGAATGTATTAATTGATACATCGGTTTGGGTGAGTCATTTTCGTCAGCATAGTCTGGTATTAGCAGACTTACTGCATGCTGATCGCGTGGTAACCCATCCGCTTGTACTGTTAGAGCTGGCCTGCGGTACACCACCAGCACCCAGGCAGCGAACGTTAGCGGCGTTGCGGTTGTTACGACAGGCAGAGCAGCCCGCTTTTCAGGAAGTTGCTGATTTTATCGAACGTGAGCAACTTTTCAACCAAGGCTGCGGTTCGGTAGATATGATTCTGCTATGTGCAACCTTATTAACGCCCGGAACATTACTCTGGACTTACGATAAAAGTCTGTTGGAATTGGCCCAGCGTTTTCAAATTCAGTTTGATGTTCATCATGCCTGAGCTACAACCAGTAATACCAGTGCAGCGCCAGCTGGAAGCCTATAACGCCAAAGATCTCGCCGCCTTTATTGCCTGCTACCATCCAGATATTGCTATTTACCGCATGCCCGCCAGCAGCCCGGCAATAACCGGGCGCGCGGCACTGGCCGATTTTTACGCCAAACAACGTTTTACCATCGCTGCGCTGCGCGCCGAGGTAATAAACAGAATGATGGTAGGCAATAAAGTTATTGACCATGAAAGAGTATATGGCCTGACCGCAGAGCCCTCTGAGGTAGTGGTGGTATATGAAGTAGAGGCAGACCTTATTAAAAACGCCTGGTTTTATCCGGTATAACGGCCTTTGTTGCGTGCCAGACTGCAGAAGCGACAAACACTTCTATTTGCTGTGCTACTTTTAGTAGACACATCATCATTGTGTTTACGAGAACCAACATATGAGCGAGAAAAGTGCCATTGTGGCCGAAATAGAACGTGAAATAACCTCCCGCTATCGCTATTCCAAATTTGATTTTGTGCTGAACCATTTGTTGTTGTTTATGGTGGTTATCGCCAGTAGTTACCCGGCGTTTGCCCAGATATTTGGCGATGGTCAGACAAAACTATCGGCAGGGATAGCGGCTATTCCTGCTTTTATATTGCTATTTCAGCGCACCTTTAAGTGGGAGCAGCGCGGCGAGTGGCACTGGGACTACCGGCGCCGGTTAATAGCGATACTACGGGAAGTACGGGATCAGGGGCTGAGCGATAGCGAAGCCAGCAAAAAGCTGAACTTGCTGGAAGAAGAGCTGGCCGGCAGTTTTCCCGGGGTAAACTATCCGGCCAGTAAAGAAAAGTAGCGTGCCTCAGAAGGTTATTGCGACTTAACGCTGCAATAACTATTCTATCCGTAGGACAACGCGTACCCGACCATCAACTGCAGATGCAGGTAAATAACCGATAATACTCGGATTAGTGGCAACTAATTTAACCATTTCATCAAGCGAGCTTGCTTCTTGTGGCGGTGTGCCCTTACCGGTAAAAACCTGTTTAGACCAAAAAGCTTTTAGTTGGGCAGAGCTTCTGCTCAGTGCTTTTTCATCAAACACGGCGCGCATTGCATTACTCTCTTCCAGATTAATCGGTACCGCTGAATCACCATTAGCAAAAGCACGGGTGCGACCCAGATACAAGCGGGACAACTCATCCAGGCTAATTAGTGCGTTTGGCAAACAAAGAACCTTTAACATCTACCTTGTTGTATTCTGCGACAGCAATAATGTTGTCACGGTCTATGGTCAGGCCCAACCCGGCAAAGGTGCCTTCCTCCTCGTCAAAATTCATGCGCTCTGCCAGAGAGCCGAGTCCCGAGGCCGTTAAGCCATCTAACAGTGGGTTTAATGCTAACGTGTCTATGGTCACTTTCGCCGAAAAATAGGCCATTCTGAAGTTGTACCAATCCTGACCTAACTCCCAGCTAAAGCCGGCTAAGTTACTCAACTCGGTTGGTCCAAAACCGCCCGTGCCATCATAGGCGCCATAAACCAGTTGTAAGGTTGAATCGAATTGTCCCAGCTGATCAGTACGATACAAAGAAAGCCCTTCAACGTTATCAATCCCTAAACCATAGACGCTGCGAGGTACCCGGCTCCATTCGTATGTGTAGCCAACATCCATAAATTCAGAATATTTATAGAATGGGGTGCGTAAACGACCGGCATTGATGCTCATATTGTCGGTCAATTGGTACGAAAGAAATGCCCACTCAAATGCCGCATCAAAGTCATTGCTACCCCGTCCCATTACCTGAGCGGTAACAGACAATTTCTCACCTAAATCTGAACGTATCTGAATGGCAAACAAACTTTCATTTTTAAAGTCCAGTTCATCCGTATAACCATACAGTGTTTTATCACTGCCACTTGTTAATCCTGCTTTTATCGAGGCAAAACCATTTATCTGCAAATCGGCCATCGCCGCACCACTGGCAAGCGTACTCAGTATACTTATCACCACCATCGGTTTATTCATTTAGGTCACTCCTGAAAGAAAATTACAGCAGAACTTTTTCAGCCTAGTTCACAAAAATTAAAAAACTAGCTAAAGCGTAAGAAATAAAACGATTATTACGGTTTTAGTTCTGCGATAGGTAAATTAGTGGCAGCTAAGGTTGAATTGCAGCTTTGCCAGGGCTGGACCATGGCTCCCTTGTGTCTGATAAATTTACAACTTGTTGCGTTACCTACCAGTTATTATCCCTATTGCACTGAAATTAATGGTTTTTTATGTTTGGCACAATTAGTGTATAAGCATCATTCAATGTACAAGGTTATTGAAAACTCTATATCAGGGAATTTATTTTAAGGAAATACAATGAATATAAAGATGTTAAAAGTTGCATTAGTTAGTTTAGTTATAGCGGCTAGCGGTTTTGCCAACGCGACACTAATTACAACTGATGTTGGTTACACCGGACCCGGTTTAGATTTGACAGATTTTGAAACTGGCAGTTACAACTTTACTTTTGGTCCTGAGTTTTTAACCGGCGGTATCACTTTTATAGCGGCTCCCGGTGGCGGAGGCAACAGTGGCCAGGGCTCGGTGATTGGCCAGGGCAGCTATGGTTTAGCTGGCAACGGTTCATTTGGTGGCGATGCAGTATACATTGGGGTTGATTCCGGCACCGGTTATGCTGACCTTATATTTGATACTGAAATATCGTTTTTCGGTGCCTACATGAATTACGCTCCTGGCTCTGGTGACAATGCCTTTATTTCTGCTTTAGATGATTTAGGCAATGTTATAGAGACTTGGGATTTAACCACCTTTGCACCTATTTCTACCCCGGGCGGCTTTAATGAGTTTCAGTTCAGGGGAATAGATTTAGGCAATGACACCTTTAAAACATTCAGGTTTGGTGGTAGCTATCTTTTACTCGCGGCAACGGCAGATGGCGCTCCTGTAGCGCCTATCGTTAATGATATTCCGGAACCAGCAACGCTTGTTATTTTCGCGTTAGGTCTGCTGGGTTTAACTGCTCGTAGACTTAAGAAATAATAAACAAGTTTTTGTAGAAGCTATTCGCTATTACAGCAGTAAAAAAGGCAACTGAAGTTGCCTTTTTTTGTGACATTTTTCAGCATTAAAATAATTCTGGAGCTACGCTGTTGTCACTGTCAGCATTGTTTTTCAACAGTTTAATGGCAGATGATACTTGCAAACCTGCTACAGCGCAGGTTGTTTGCTTGCGCGGTAGCAGTTTATCATTCTTCAATTACAGCTGTTATGCCCATAACCGCACGCCAATTAAACCGTTTAATAAAAGATAGAAAGCGATTAAACCATTTAGCGAAATAAGTAAGGCTGAATGCCAGTAGATCAGCGTATTAACGTTACGGCGCGGTGTTTGCCAGCAAACAACCATACTCCAGAGGCTGGCAAGCAGAAACAAAACACTACTAGCCGTTATTCCCACCGATACCCAGCTGGGTTGCCCTAACAATGAGGTAAATGCAGGGCTTGCTTTAGCATAAAAAAACAAAGTGATTACTGCCATTAGCGGCAACAATGTAATAAGTGGCCAGCTTCGCAAACGTATGCTGGCATGTACTGAAGTTTTGCCAAGCAATTTGCGTGGCAGCCAAATTAAAGCAAAGACAAAAGCGATTATTGTCAGTAGTACCCAAACTAACACAATAGAAAGCGGCGCATAGGCAGTAAATACCGAAATACGTTTGAAAGTCTGCGGACCATAATGAATTACTGCGCCTGCTATCGGGTCTTCGGCTGCCAACAGTATTGTTTTGCCGGTCTGCCACTGGGTAAAGTAATTGTCATCGCCAGCACCGAGCGGGCGCGGTTTAGCGCCAACTATTGGGCCGATGGTGGCAGATTGATTAGTTACCTTAAGTTGCCATGGGCTAAGCACAGAGAAAGGAGCAATAAGGCTGGCACCCGGATTTATACTGCGATAAAAACCTGACAGAGCCTGCTGTTTTTCAGAAAAGTGATGTTGCTCGCTCACATGTTGTGTTGCGCCAGGTTGGGTAATTAAATTAGCCAAAAATTGATGAATTTGCGGCACTGCCGGCCCCTCACCATTCACGGCAATAACGTAGCCCTTCTGTATATCAGGTTGGTAGATCACGAGCGCAGAGCCACCCCGGACACTGCCTTCATGGCCAAACAATAGCAGGCCATTGGCATGAAAAAGATTTACGCCCTGAGCATAGGTCAGCTCAATACCAGCGTCAACAGAGAGCGAGCCAGCCGGCGTTTGCAGCGTCTGAAACGATGTTGCTGATAACACCTGCTTCGATGGCTCTTTTCCCTGAGCTAATAAAAACCTGACTAAGGCAATCATATCGGCCATATCGCTGTTTAAACCACCAGCCGGGCGATTATTCAGATGCTCATAAGCTAACGATGTGTTTCCCAGATACAGGGTAGCAGCATGCTGTCGATAATGGTCGGTATAAAAATAATCGGTGTTAGTCATACCTAGCGGCGTTAAAAAGTGGCTTTTAACAAAAGATTCAAAACTGACACCACTGAGTTTTTCAACAATATAAGCCGCAACCAGTGGCCCGGTATTGTTGTAGGCGAAACGTGAGCCTGGTGGCCAGCGGGATTGCCGGCTATCAGGGTGAACATCAAGTGCCTGCTTGAGAGTAACCGGAGAGGCAGAGGTCGGTACGTTTTCGGCAAAACGCATGGCGTCCCAACCAGTAGTGTGATTTAACAGGTGGTGCACAGTTAGCGGAAAATCTGCTTCATATGGGTTATCGAAGTGAATTTCGGGTATCAGTTGCTGCAACGGGGTATTTAATGTCAACTGGTGTTGTTCTATAAGCTTCATTACTGACATCGCAACCAGAATTTTGGATACCGAGCCAAAACGAAACTGGGTGTGTTTGGTAATGTTTGTCCTCTGTTCGATATTGGCAAAGCCGGAGGTAATGAACGTTGGTTCTTTACCGCCTTCAATAATACTGACGGCAATACCTTGCACGCCGCTTTTCTGTCTGACGGAATCTAGCAGCTGTTTGAATGTTGCTGAAGCCTCTACCGGAGCGTTAGCGTGGGTGTGGCCACTGGCGGCGATTATAAACAACCCCAACCACAAGATAATAATTTTTATCATTTTTTTTCTTCCAATTAGTGACGGTCGTTGTCAATATGAAATGGAAGGCCGGCAGTGGCAAAGGACTTATTGTGATTTTACGGCAAGGGTAAATAGTCACAAAAGGTCACATCAATAAACAGGTGAAATAACGTGTTCAAAGTAGGTGATTTTGTTTTTAATTATAGCCGTGCTGAGCTAATCAAGAACAACCAGGTAGTGAAAATAGAGCCTCAGATCAATGAATTATTGAAACTGCTAGTCGATAATGCCGGCGAATTGGTAACGAAAGACACCATAAAAAAAACCTTGTGGTCAGATCGGGTGATTACCGAAGATGCCTTTCGGGCCGTGATAAAAAAACTACGTAAAAGTCTGCACGACAGCGCCCGTGACTCACGTTATGTTCGAACCATACCGTTAAAAGGCTATATACTGATTGCTGAGGTTGCCGCTGTTGCTGGTGCAGTAAATGACGATAAGCCAAAATTAGTTATGCGAACCGCTGCTCGCTGGCTGGTAACCTGTGGACTGTTGTTCGGTGTCATTAGCTGGACTGGGTATAGTGTGCTGTCGCAACCAGCGGCAGTTACGCTAACGTCGCTTACCAGTATGGATGGTTCAGAAGTCAGCCCTTTTTATAATGCTCCGCAAAACCAATTGATTTTCTCGCACCGTGCCAATAAAGATGATTACCTGCAACTTTACGCCAAAGCGTTGGATAGCGGGCGGATAACCCGGCTTACTTATGACGATGCAAACTACGCCAACGGCCAGTTATCTGCTAATGGTGATAAGCTAGCGTATACCCGAAGTACACCGGGGCAAACCAACACTTTTATCGCCGATTTCTCTGCTCAGCAGGGTTTAAGTAACATCTTTGCTTTACCCGATGTTGTTGCAGGACAACGTTATTTTCAAGCATGGAGTTCTGACGGTTCCGGGCTGTACCTTAGTGATTTTAAGCAACCAACCCGGAGCCAGGGCATTTGGTATTACGAACTGGCCAGCCAGAAATTATCCAGCGTGACATCGTCGGCGGGGCATGGCAGTGGTGATTATTTTGCCCGAGAATCCTTTGATGGCAGATTTCTGGCGATACTTCGCAATACAGGCGCTAACGACAACGAGCTGCTTATTCAGCATTTACCAAGTGGCGAGCTGGTTCATGTAAGCAAACTTCCCGGAAGTTACCAGCACCTGATATGGAGCGCAGATGATCAGGTGATAACGCTTTCCAGCTTTTATGGCGAGTTTGCTCAGTATGATTTGACCAGCCGTCAGTTTGCTCTGCTGCCAGTTGATATTAATAATATTAATAATGTTTTTTACAGCTGCGGTGATCGTTGTTTGTTCGCTCGTCAGCACAATGGCAATTATCTCGATCTGGTAAGCCAACCTAACCCTTTTCTGGCGCAGACTCCTCTATCGTATAGTGGCCTGAACCACAACTACTTAGAGTTTTCCGGTGCTGAAGACTTTCCCGTTACCGGCAAGCGCAGCGGCCATATTTATCTTATTAATAAATATCATAAAAAAAGCCAGATTGCCGTTATTCGCGATAACGTAAAATACGTACTGGCGTCTTTGCCGGTAGACATCGAATTTACTGCTTTACAGGTGAATCAGGAGGAAACGCATCTGGCCGGTATTGCCAACGGCAGAGTCTTTATATTGGCGTTACAAGATCAGCAATTTCGTTATCTGACGACTGAGCTGGAAAAGGTAGCATCTGTGCAATGGACAGCAGCAGATCGGCTGCACTTCGCCAGAATTGAACATGGTCAGCCGACACTGTACCGTTATGAGCTTGATGCTGACATTAAGGTTAGAGCGCAGAACCAGGTATATGCTAAGCAGCAGCTGACAGATAATCAAACGTTGGTAATCGATAGCGAGGCCAATGCCTGGCTTGAACAGGCCAACAGTGAGCCGGTGTTACTTACCCGACTGCCTAGTGTCAGCCCAAACCGTTGGCAGGTTTATCAAGGCGCACTTTATTACACCGGACATGAAGAGAATCTGGCTTATTTGTATCGCACTGACATGACGACAGCAAATACTGATAAGCAGTTAATTGCCAAAAATCGTTTTCGTCTGAACTTTGAACTGTCGTCTGATGGCACAACCATGCTTGCAGTACGATCTGTGCTGGCGCAAAGCGACATAATAAAGGTGGAATATTAATCCTGAATCAGATTCATCTCACGCTAAATAAACAGGCAGCCGAAGCTGCCTGTTTTACGTTTTTTTTGATAAACGCTTATTCAGCGATTGACGCCCATAAGTCATATTCATCGGCTTCTTCAACTACGGCATCAATTACATCGCCCGGTTTAACATTGGTTAAGCCGTTTAAGTACACCGCGCCGTCAATTTCCGGGGCGTCAGCGTGGCTTCGGCCAATGGCGCCTTCTTCATCAACTTCGTCAATCAGTACTTTAATGGTTTTGCCGATTTTCGCCTGTAATCGCGCGGCGCTGATCGCCTGCTGTTTTTGCATAAAGCGGTGGTAGCGCTCTTCCATTACATCATCCGGCACCGGATCGGCCAGCTCGTTGGCTTTGGCACCTACCACCGGGCTGTATTTAAAGCAGCCAACGCGATCAAGTTGTGCTTCGTCTAACCAATCGAGCAGCATTTGGAAGTCTTCTTCCGTTTCGCCCGGAAAGCCGACAATAAAGGTTGAGCGAATAGTTAGCTCAGGGCAAATCTGTCGCCACTTTTTAATCCGCTCCAATACCCGTTCAGCCTGACCGGGGCGTTTCATCAGCTTTAAAATCCGCGGGCTGGCATGTTGAAACGGAATATCTAAATAGGGTAATACCTTACCAGCGGCCATTAATGGAATAATGTCGTCCACGTGCGGGTAGGGGTAAACGTAGTGCAGCCGCACCCAAATGCCCATCTCGCCTAAGGCTTCACATAACGACTGCATTGAGGTTTTCACCGGCGCGCCGTTCCAGAAACCGGTGCGGTGTTTGACATCTACGCCGTAGGCGCTGGTATCTTGCGAAATTACCAGTAACTCTTTGACCCCGGCATTCTTCAGGCGCTGTGCTTCATCCAGCACTTCACCTACTGGCCGGCTGACTAAATCGCCGCGCATTGATGGAATAATGCAGAAGGTACAGCGATGGTTGCAGCCTTCAGAAATTTTTAAATACGCATAGTGCTTAGGTGTTAATTTTACGCCATGGTCCGGCACCAGCATGGTAAAGGGATCGTATTTTGGCTTAGGCACAAATTCATGCACTTGCTTAAGTACGTTTTCATAGCTGTGCGGACCGGTAATACCCAGCACATTCGGGTGTACCTGACGAATTTCATCTTCCCGAGCACCCAGGCAACCGGTAACAATAACTTTGCCGTTCTCTGCCAATGCTTCACCAATAGTATCCAGTGATTCCTGCACCGCGCTGTCAATAAAGCCACAGGTATTGACAATGACCAGTTGGGCATCGTCATAGCTTGGCACGATGTTGTAACCTTCGCTTTTTAACTGGGTAAGAATTCGCTCAGAGTCGACCAGGTTTTTCGGACAGCCCAATGACACAAAACCGATAGTGTTGCCCTGGCCATGAGCAGCCGTTGCCTGCTTAGCTAATGCTTTGGCCGGGGTGTCCAATGTCGTGGTCTGGCTTGGATCAAAGGTTTGTACAGTCATAGTGTCTCTTAAATTGGGTGCTGCCTGAAAAAAGTCGGCGGATTATACCTGAAAGCGGCAGAAGAAACAGGTGTTGCTGGTTAAAAAACAGGCAGTGGCAGATATTTCCCTGCATACTCGCAGATCTGGTCAATACTGTTAGTGGTATAACCTGGACAGATAGAATTTAAACTAACAGGAGTGACTATGTCAGGTAACAACATGATAAACGCTTATGCCGCAATGGACGCTGGTGGCAAACTGGAACCATGGCAATATGAGGCGGGTGCACTTGGCCGTGATGAAGTAGAGATCGACGTGGATTACTGTGGTATTTGCCACTCAGATGTTTCCATGCTGAATAACGAATGGGGCATGTCGGCATATCCGTTGGTGGCTGGCCACGAAGTGGTGGGGCGGGTTGCGGCGGTTGGTGACACGGTCAGCCATCTTAAAAAAGGGCAGGTGGTTGGCCTTGGCTGGCATTCTGGTTACTGCCAGGTATGCAGTACCTGCGGCAGTGGCGATCATAACCTGTGTGCCGGTGCACAGGGCACCATAGTAGGACGCCATGGCGGCTTTGCTGATAAAGTGCGGGCCAACGCCAGTGCGGTGGTGCCACTGCCAGAAGGCATGGATGCCAAAACGGCCGGGCCGTTATTTTGTGGCGGTATTACCGTGTTTAACCCCATGGTGCAGTTTGATGTTAAACCAACCGACAAAGTGGCGGTAATTGGTATTGGTGGTCTGGGCCATCTGGGGTTGCAGTTTCTGCGGGCCTGGGGCTGTGAGGTCACCGCTTTTACGTCCAGCGACAGTAAAGCTAAAGAAGCGAAAGAGCTGGGCGCACATCATTGTATCAACTCCCGCAATGCTGCGGATATTGAGCAGGCTGCCGGCCGTTTTGATTTTATTATTTCTACCGTTAACGTGAAACTCGACTGGAATTTATATCTGTCGACCCTGAAACCAAAAGGCCGGCTGCATTTTGTTGGTGCGACGCTGGAGCCACTGGATATTGGCGTATTTAATTTAATTATGGCGCAGCGTAGCGTGTCAGGCTCGCCGGTGGGCAGCCCGGCAACCATAGCGAAAATGCTGGAATTTGCCGTGCAGCATAATATTAAGCCGGTGGTAGAAACCTTTAAATTCGGCCAGATAAATGAAGCGCTAGCCCATTTAAAAAGCGGTGAAGCCCGTTACCGGATTGTACTGGAGCGCTAAGTGCAAGTCATAAAAACGCCGGGTTAAAGCCCGGCGTTTTTTCTATTGTAAAGCGTGAAAAAATCAGCTTTTGTAAGGCATAGCGCCCAGATAATCTTTTTTACCCACCTCTACGCCATTGTGGCGCAAAATGGCATAGGTCGTGGTGATGTGGAAATAGATGTTCGGCAATACATGCTGGATTAAAAACTCTTCACCAGTTAAATACTTGCCTTCCCAACGCGGCTGGCTGACTTTCTGACTGGCTGAGTCAGCAAAATCTGCTTCGCTAAAGCTGGCCAGATATGCCAGGGTGTCATTAATACGCTGAGTTAACTGCTCCAGCGTGGTTTCATCATCCGCATGTTTGGGCGCACTGTCGACCTTTCCGGTCAGTCGGGCTGCGCCGAGCTTAGCGGTATCGCAGGCAATTTGCACCTGACGAATAAGGTGAAATTGATCCGGCGCGAGGCGGGCATTTAACAGCACAGCCATCTCCACTTTTTTGCTGGCAGCAAAGGCGGCGCCTTTATCCAGAATATGCTGTAAGTTTTGCAGCATTTTGCTTGTTTGTACGATACTCAATTGGAAAATCATCTGCTGGCCCTCTGGCTGGTTATTACATCGTTATGCTGCAGAGTTTGGGGTGACATTATCGCCAGACAATGGCTGATACAAATTAAATATGCAGCGAGCACGTGTATCGCTTTAATCAGCCGTTTTTTTCTTTGCATTTATAGCCGCTTGCTAATATAACTGTATTTACCGGCCGCCGTTGAAGTACCGCATACCGCAGGGATGAGAAAAAGCCAGATGGAACAACAGGAACTTACCGATTTTGACAAGCTGAATGTACTGATTATTGATGATCAGGTGCTGGCGCAAAATGTGGTTAAATCAGCATTATTTGAACTGGGCATTGAGAATGTTAAGTGCGCCGAGAATGCCTATTATGCGTTGCGGTTGTGCGAGCAAACTAATTTTCAGGTGGTGATCTGCGCCTTTAATGTCAAAAGTGATAAAGACGGTTTCCATCTGCTGGAAGAGTTGAAGTTTAAACGTTATGTGACCAAATGTACGGTGCTGATATTCTTAAGTGCCGAAACCAGTGAAGACCTGGTTAACAGTATTGTTGAACTGCAACCTGATGATTTTTGGGTAAAACCGTTAAGCAGCAAGCATGTGCAGACCCGGCTGCCGCAGACCATGGCGGTCAAGCGCTCATTGTTCAATGTCTATCAGGCTATTGATCAGCAGGACCACAGTAAAGCCATTTATTTCGCCGAGCGCCATTTACTAAACCCGGCACTGAGTAAATACCATTTGCAGATGAAACGGTTAAAGGGGGAGTGCCTGCTGAATTTACGGGAATTTACTGATGCCGCAGAGTATTACAACAATTTGCTGCAAACCTACAAAGTATCATGGGTATATCTCGGTTATATCAAGGCCTTGTTGCACCAGGACAAGCTCGCTGATATTCAGACGCTGCTACAACAATTAACCGACAAAACTGACACCCGTTTTGCGACCTACGATATGTTGGCACACTACTACATTGGTAAAGAAGATTATCATCAGGCTTACCAGGAAATAAAGAAAGCCAGTAAGCTGGCACCCCGTAATATTGAGCGTAATAAACGTCTGCTGGATTTAGCCCGGCTTAATCATGATCATGCCGGCCAATATCAGGCAAGTATTGCCATGGCAAAGTATGCCAAAAACTCGATTCACGATTCGCCGTTGCTGCGTCTTAATGTTGTGCGATCTGGTATTGATTACGCGACGACCCTGGAAAAAGATGATGCGTTAAAAGTCCTGAACCAGGCTGATACCCTGTTAAATGAATTAGAAAAACAAGGGCCTCTGGCAAGCCAACTGAAAGATCAGCTTTTGGTCGTTCGTGCCCGGTTGCATACCGCCCGGGAAGAGCGTCCTAAAGCAGAAAGCATCGTAGATAACCACCTGAGCCTGCGGCCCGGCACTTCAGTTGAAGATAATCTGGATAAAGTAAAAGCGCTGCATGAGTTGGGCCGGCGTGAGGAGGCTGTGTCGTTGCTGGATGCCATTAAACGCCAGATTTCCGGTACCAGCCTGACCAATCAGGTTGTGGGTAAATATATCGAACAAGAAGCTGCAGAGCGCAGCACTGTGCATTTTACCCCACAACAGCTCAACCGGATGGCCGTTGAGTTTTTTAAACGCGGTAAATTTCATGCAGCACTTAATTCATTGGAGCAGGCATTTTCGCTAACCCCGAATAACATGAATGTTGCGCTTAACATTCTTAAAGTATTGGTGGCACTGCGCAGCCAGGCACCGCTGGATGCCGGGCATGTTGCGCTGGCTAAAAATGTGCAACAACAATTGCAATATGCTGAATTAGAACCCGAGCAGCAAGAAAAGTTTGTTGAGTATCAACAGGAACTGCAGCCAGTGCTGATGGCTGGCGGCAGCTCCTGATCGTCTTCGCTAGTTTGCCTTACGATGAGCCAGTTTATACAGGGCTGGTAAGATCATCAGGGTTAACAGGGTTGCCGAGATAATACCGCCAATAACAACAGTGGCCAGTGGCCGTTGCACTTCAGCACCGGTACCGCTGTTAAACGCCATGGGCACGAAGCCAAGGCTGGCAACCAATGCGGTCATTAATACCGGCCTTAGCCGTTGCACGGCACCTTGCTGAATTGCCTGTAACAATGCGAGTCCCTGTTCACGTAATTGCTTAATCATGGCCAGCATCACTACACCGTTCAGCACGGCAATACCGGACAAGGCAATAAAGCCTACTGCCGCAGAGATCGACAGTGGCATATCGCGCAGCATAAGTGCGGCAAAACCGCCGGTTAATGCCAGCGGCACACCGCTGAAAACCACCATGGCATCCTTTGCTGAATTAAGGGCGCTGAACAACAAACCAAATATCATCAGTAACGTTAGTGGCACTACCCACATTAACCGGTCAGATGCAGATTGCAGTTGCTCAAAGGTGCCGCCGTAACCCAGCCAGTATCCGGCTGGCAATTCAAGCTCATCAATCATTAATTGCCTGGTTTCACTGATAAAACTGCCAAGATCACGCCCTGAGACATTAGCACTTATAACAATATTACGCTTAGCGCTTTGCCGGTTTATCTGGTTTGGGGCACTAATCTCATTGAAATGAGCCACTTCGCCAAGCGGAACATAGGTTAACTCGGTGTTATTGTCCGACATGCCGGGCAGCGCAACCGGTAACCGCATTAACTGCGCAGGATCGCCTCTTATACTCTCATCTGCTCTGATAATCAGATCAAAAGCTTTGTCACCTTCATAAATAAACCCGGCGTGTGCTCCACCCACCATAGTCTGGATAGTCTGTTGCACGGTGGCCACATCTATCCCCAGTAACGCCAGATGTTCCCGATCGGGTTCAATTGATAACATCGGTAAGCCGGTTGCCTGCTCCATCCGCACATCTACCGCACCCGGTATGGTCGCCATTAATGCCGACGCCTGCGCAGCCAGCCTGGCCAGCTCGGTTAAGTCATCGCCGTAGATTCTCAGCGCAACGTCACTGCGTACCCCGGCAATCAGCTCATTAAAACGCATTTCAATCGGCTGGGTAAACTCATAATTGTTGCCGGGCACTGCTGCAACGGTCTGGCGTAATAACGCAACAAACTCTGCTTTGCTGATACCAGGATCGGGCCACTGTGATATGGGCTTTAGCATGACAAAGGTATCCGCTACGTTGGGGGGCATGGGATCAGTGGCAATCTCTGCTGTTCCCAGCTTACTGAATACCCGCTCTACCTGAGGCAGCGCAGCAATTTCGCGTTCCAGCAGTAATTGCATTTGCAATGACTGATTTAAGCCGGTACCGGGGATCCGCAGTGCGTGCAAGGCGATATCTCCTTCATCCAGTTGCGGCATAAATTCGCTACCGAGTTTACTGCCGTGCCAGAATATGCCAGCCATTATTACTAACGCGCCAACGATAAACAGCACTGAATGACGTAAACTCTGCAGGAGTATTAGCGAATAACCACTTTTTAACCTGCGCATCAGCGCTGAATCGTGCTCTTGCACATTGCCACGAACAAAGATGGCAACGGCTGCGGGTACAAAAGTGATTGCCAGAAGCACTGCACCTGCCAGCGCGGCAATAACAGTAAAAGCCATCGGATGAAACATTTTACCTTCAACGCCGCTCAGGGCAAAAATAGGCAGGAATACCAGCATAATAATCAGTACGCCAAACACCGCCGGGGTAAAAACCTCACGGGTAGCCTGATACACTTCAGTTAAACGCTGTTCGAGGGTTAACAGCCGGCCAGTTCTTTGCTGAGCCAAACCTAACCGGCGCAGACAGTTTTCTACCACGATAACGGCGCCGTCGACCAGTAATCCAAAATCGATGGCTCCTAAGCTCATCAGGTTGCCGCTGACTTTATTGATAGCCATGCCGCTTATGGCAAATAACATACTTAGCGGAATAACCAGCGCAGTAATCAGCGCGGCACGTATATTGCCCAGAAATATAAACAGCACCACAATAACCAGTACCGCACCTTCAAACAGGTTTTTCTGAACGGTGGCGATGGTTTTGTCCACCAGGGTAGTACGGTTGTACACCGCATTGGCGCTGACACCATCCGGCAGGGAACGGTTAACGTCTATAAGTTTTTCTGCCACTGCCTGAGCGACGGTACGACTGTTTTCACCCATCAACATAAAAACTGTACCCAGGACAGTCTCTTCACCATTCAGGCTGGCAGCACCGGTCCGCAGCTCCTTACCAAAATACACATCGGCGACGTCCTGTAGTCGAACCGGTGCATCATCCCGCTTTGCGATAATCAACATTCTGATATCGTCCAGATTTTGCAACTGGCCGGGGGAGCGAACCAGCCACTGCTCACCCCGTTGCTCAATATAGCCGGCGCCAATGTTGTTGTTATTACGGTTAAGGGCGTTGGCGATATCATTTATCGTGAGTTTGAAGGCGATTAATCGGGCCGGATCGGGCGCCACCTGATATTGGCGCAGATAGCCGCCAATGGTATTAACTTCGGTTACACCTTTGACATTGACCAGTTGTGGTTTTATTACCCAGTCCTGCAAGGTTCGCAAATCCTCTGCGCTATAAGCTGTACCATCGTCTTTTACAGCTGTAGCGGCTGCCGTTATCGTATACATAAAAATTTCGCCAAGGCCGGTGGCGACCGGGCCAAGCGTTGGATTGGTGTCTGCAGGCAGTTTAGCCCGAACTGCCTGTAACCGTTCCGATACCTGTTGGCGGGCCCAGTAAATGTCAGTCCCTTCGTTAAAGACAACCGTAACCTGTGACATCCCGTAGCGCGACAGTGAGCGGCTGTACTGCAACCGCGGCAAGCCTGCCATGGCATTTTCGATAATTACGGTCAGGCGTTGTTCGGCTTCCAGCGGTGAATAGCCAGGCGCCGCGGTGTTAATTTGTACCTGAACATTAGTAATATCGGGTACTGCGTCCATCGGCAGGCGCTGTGCGTTGTAAATGCCGGCTATAATGAGCAGTAAGGTTAGTCCCAGCACCAGATAGCGGCGCTTCAGGGCAAATTTTAATAGCATGTCAATCATGGCGCACTCCTAGTGATGATGGCTGGCGCCTGATTTCATAACATCGGCTTTTAGCACAAAGCTGTTGTCAGTGGCATATTCAGTGCCGGGCTCAAGGCCGGCAGTCACCTCAATGTAATCGTCATCCTCGCGGCCAAATTGCAGCATTCTTACTTCAAAAATATTACCGTAGCGGGCAAAAACCACAGGCATGTCGCGAAAGCGCTGGATAGCACGTTTTTCTACCGCCAACGCGACCGGTATAGCAGCTTTCAGCACTTCGGCTTTGACATGCATACCAGGCCGCCAATAGCCGCTGCTGTTATCGATTATCGCGCGCACCCGGGCAATATGACCTTCTGTCATCTGCGGGGCAATGTAACTTATACTGCTTTGAGCGCTCTGCCTCTGGTGCAAGCTGAATACCGAAACCGGCATGCCGACCCGCAACTGTCCGATATCATTGGGAAAAGCAGATAATTCGACATATACCTCGCTGTAATCAACAAGGCTAAACAGTACTTCATCACGGATCAGTTCATTGCTGTTAAAAAAACGGTCGGTAATGATGCCGTTTGCCGGCGAGACAATATCGTATTGTTTTAAGGTTGCGGCGTTGCTGATACGGGCAAGTCGCTGGCCTTGACGCACCGTATCACCCTGCTGCACTAATACCTCTGTCAGCGTGCCGGGGTAGGGCACTTTTACCTGGTACTGTGCAGTTGGCGGGCTACTTATTACGCCAAACAAGTGGGTTTTCCGGGTCAGAACCTGTGCTTTAGCAATAGCGGTACTAATGCCTGTTAATGGTAAAATCCGCTCATTCAGCTCAACCCGCCCCTCAAAGCTATCATAGTGCCAATGGTATTGGTTTCCCTGATAGGTAACGTTAAGGTCAACACTATACGAATGAGGTTCAGCGATGCTGGTGTCTCCAACCAGATAGTCCTGCTCCGGGCTAAAGGTGATGTTATCCTGCTGCCCTCCCAACCGGTGCAGTGTTGCCGTCGCATTTAAGGCTGATGTTGAAACTTGTCTGCCGTTTACATAAGCATATAAACGCATTTCTGCTGGTATGCCGGATTCAAAAATTGTAACTTCAACCGCAAAATCAGCTTCAGCTAACAGCTTGCCACCATGCGGCCCCTCTGCCTGTTCAGTCGCATGTTCGTCATTATGTTCATCATTGTGCTCGTCATGTTTGCCTGAGGCCTGAGCGATATTGATAAAAAGGAAAATAAACAATGCCAGTACGCTGGCGACAAACGTTTGTGTCTTATTCATAATGTTGCTCCAACGCAGCGCCAGGCGCTGTGGCTGATAATGTCATCGGCTGGCCGGTCAGGCGTTCTAACTCCAGCACAGTAAGATGAAAGCGACTTTGGCTTTGGAGCAGATCATATTCTGCCCGAGCAAGTTCTTCTTCTGCAGATAACAGACTTAACAGGTCCAGTTGTCCTTGCTGATAACTTTGCAAACTGGTGTGGCGCAGTTGTTTTGCTTCAGGTAGCAGCTGGCTTTTGATCGCATGCACTGTGCTACGCAGTTGCTGCAGCGACAGCCATTGCTGTCGCACCAGTAGTGAAAGTTCACTGGCGGCAAGTTGCTGCTGCCTGGCCAGCAAAGCCTGCTCAGCGGCTTCAGCCTGGCTGCGGCCTTCGTTTGGATCAGTCAGCGTCAGCGGTATGCTGACACTGAACATCAGGCCATTATCATGGGTAAGCTGGTTGCGTTTTATGCCGGCCGACAGCCGAATGTCTGCTTGGCTGTTGGCTTTAGTCAAACGCAGCTGACTTTCAGCAATACGTTGTAGAGTAATGTAACGTTGTAGCGCTGCGCTTTGCTGCAGCTGACTTTGCAGAGCAGGCAATTCTGGTATTGACGGTAGCCTAGCCAAATCGCCTGCCACCTGATTAAAATCAGGCATAGCATGCCATCTTGCTGCTAACCGGTAGCGGAAACCTTCAAAAGACTGTTTGATATCGGCCAGTTCAATCTGGCTTCGTATCAGGCGCAGTTTTATCCGGCTGATATCTGCATCCAGCAGATTACCGGCTTTGCTGCGCAGTTGCGCCGTGGTTAGCAGGGCTTGTTCGCGGCTGATTTTTGCGCTGGCCCATTGCTGCAAATGTTGCAGTCGTAATAACTCCAGGTATTGCAGCGTTGTCGTTGCCAGGGCATCCAGCCTGGCCAGTTCATACTTATCGCGTTGCAGCTGGCTTTGCCGCTGTGCCAGCTCTATCCGGCGCTCCCGTTTTTGCCCCAGCTCAATTTGCTGGCTTAAGCTCAGGGTAAGTTCAGCCCCGCTTACCCCGCGCTGCTCACCGCTGCCCAGCACATTTTCAAGTGAGACATTCAGTTCCGGGTTGGGGGTAATGGACGCCTGAAGTTGCTGAGCTTCAGCCATCCGCAGATGATACGGAAATGCCTGCAGGGTCGTGTCATTTTGTAAGGTTCGTTGCAAGGCTTGAGGCAATGCAATAGTTTGCAGCTGTTCTGCCTTAAGCAAAGCAGAACAACTAAGTGCTACCAGCCAAACCGGCAGCAAAAAAATCATACGCATAGGTATGCTCCTGTTAATTAATCAGTGGTAAAAATGATAAATCGCAGGATCAGGCGTTGGGTGGCGGTACGGGAGGGCTGTAGCTTATAAGATTTAAAGCAGGAGTGCTGCTTGTGACAACGCTATTGGTAAAATTAAGCAGCTCAATACCATAAAAAAATGAGATATATCAGGTAACATGAGCGTGCTCGCTATGTTGCTCTGTAAGATGCTCATTACTTTGGAAAGAAGCAGGTTCAGTCAGTGGCTCAAAGCCAGGTTCAGTGGCATGCCGGGTGAATTCAGACAGACTGTGGCTATCGCTCAGGCTGGTATAGGAATGATCATGATCAGGCATATGCACGACTAAGGCATCACAAGCCATCACAGCATGATTCAGCATTATCAGTAATAGTAATACTTTACCCAATGATTGACCTAGCATGCTTTCCTTATCGATGCGACCGGACATGACTGCCGGCTAAAGTTAAAACATGGCACATCAGCGGTATTTGCGCTGTGCTTTGCGCTTGCGTTCAGCTTCGCGTTCAGCTTTATCTTTCGACTTAGCGGCCTCTTCTGCTTTAGCATCAATTTGTTCCTGACTGACCATATCAGGGGTTTCCAGGGTAATGGGCCCCAAATTGCCAGCCCGTAACTCGGTGATCAGGATAGTACCGGCTTTTTCTAAATCGACAATGCCGCCTTTGCGCATGCAGCCACGGCGCACCCCAATCGCATCCAGTAACGCGAGGTCGCTGTCTGGTTGCTCGGTTAAGTCAAAACGCTGCATTACTTCTCTGGAATACACTTGCAACAAATAGTCTGCGGCAAACAGGGCAATATCGGCGTATTCAAACACAGTATCTTTAATAGCGCCGGTTACCGCCAGCCGGTAGCCGCAAGTGGGCGGGCTGAGTTTGGGCCATAAAAACCCTGGGGTGTCAGTTAAAATAACGTTGTTTTCCAGCTTGATCCGTTGCTGAGCTTTGGTCACGCCAGCTTCGTTACCGGTTTTGGCAATAGTGCGTCCGGCCAGAGTATTAATTAACGTTGATTTGCCGACGTTCGGGATACCCATAATCATGGCGCGGGCCGGGCGCACTTCCAGGTTGCGCTCGGGTAGCATGTCGTTGCATAGCTTTAACAACGCTTTAATTTGTTCCGGGTGTTGCTGACTAATGGGAATAGCCCGTACGCCACTTTGTTGTTCAAAGTGAGCAACCCAGACCGCTGTCAGCGCCGGATCGGCTAAGTCGGCTTTATTCAATACTTTAATGCAGGGCGTATTGCCACGTAATTGGGGTACTAAAGGGTTTTCACTGGAGAAGGGGATACGGGCATCGAGCATTTCGATAATGATATCAACCTGAGGCATGACCTCAGCAATTTCTTTACGGGCCTTGTGCATATGGCCCGGAAACCAGTTAATTGACATCTGTTATCCTCAGTATTGTGAAGGGCGCATGATACCCTAAAACGCCTGACGTGATAACGTGCTACAGCAAAAATTGATAAAAGCTTAGCAGGGTAACCGGGGTAATTATGGCTGAGTAGACGGCAGTGGAAGGCAAACGAATAATCCCCATGCCTTTAAACAATAATAACAGGCAGTATAAACCCAGCAGTGGTGGTAAAACATCAAGCCACAATGAGTTGGCTGTATCGGGTAGCAACCAGCTCAGAATATTATTACCGGCGCTGGCAATAATCAGTAGCAAAAACAGCAGTACATAATGCGTCGGGGTAAACTCAGGATTTAAATTTAAATCGTCCATTGATCTCTGACTTTGCTTAACGGGTTCTGGTAATGTAAGAAAAAACCATGTTACTTACCCGTTGTTATTTGTATAAAAATGTAACGTGGCAGCTAGTTTAGTACCTTTATTAAATAAAGCAACAGCCACTAATCATTGTTAGCCGCTGATACTGCCGCCTGATCAGCTTGCTCCGGTACATTTTCAGCTTCATCATCTGCGTCGGTAAGCGGCACCTCAAAGCGCCGGATTTGCAACACCATGCCTAGCTGAGGGTGGTCAAGATAATGCACTTCACCGCTTATTACCCGCCGCCGCTGCTTAATATTAATACTGTTCAGTGGTTTGTCAGTGGCTGGCCTTCGCAAATTAAACTCTGTATTAACAAATAGATAGTGGTCTAAGTGTAATTTAAATAAACCATCAAGTTGCCAGATGTCAGCAGGCAGGTTTGACAGGTTGTCGCTGTTTTGGCGCAGCTCCTGTTCATTGCTGTCAAGGCTCTCTAGTTTACCTGCCGCATTAAGCTGCGCTAACAAGGTATCTATAGCATCAAACAGCTCGTCCTGCGCCGCTGTCTGAAAAGCATTGGTCACGGTTTGCTCTGACACCGGGTCAATTATTTCATTGCGTTGTTGGCCCCAGTAATCAACGAGTTCTGAATAATCTTCACCGGCAAACCAGCGACTGGGCACGGCTAACTGCTCTGTCACCGGCGCCTGACGCCATACTGTGTGTAACATAAGCTGCTTATTTGGCTGGCGGGAAATTTTGCTGGCAAGCTCGGTTAATTGAAACGCTGACTCGGGCGCCAGGTAGGGTACAGCCTGGTGATTATCATTTTTTGCCGCCAGTCTAACTGGCAGCCTGGCTGGCATGGGTAAAGTCGTATCGAGCTGGCGCTGTCTGAATAAGTGATTGCTATACCACGCCGGCATAACAGGTTCACTGAGGCAAAATAGTGGGTAAAACGGCACCTGCCACTGTTGCCAATTACGCAGCGCGGCTGGCAAAAACTGCTCAGGCGTATCAGTTGTGCCGGAGCAATTCTCTAAACTGTGTAACATGGGCTCAATATCGGGTTGATAATAAGCGGTTACCAAGTCGATACTATTGCCTAACCGTATTGGCTTAACGGCTTCATTAAACTGCTCTTTCAGATTACTGCTATCTGCCTGGCTGAACACGATCAGCTCTACTTCAAACCAGCGCTCGGCTGCAATATTGTCAGCCAGAGTTTGATTACTGCTTAGCAATACCAGGGTACTAAGCACTGCAAAGACAACTTTAGATTTCATGATTTCTCCAGCGAATGCTGACTGAATTCAGCTAACATATTGGCGATGAGTTGCAGCCGGTCTTTGGCGTCGGGGCTGGCGATGCTAAAGCGCAGTTTCTGGCCACCCTCCAGTTTAAATATCCGGCTTTGCTGTTGAATAAGCTTAATAATATAGCCCGGTGCCACCCGGGTTTTTTCGGCAAAATCGATTAAGCCGCCTTTAGCATTGGCTTCAATGCGCTTAATACCAAGTTGCTGTGCCAGTTGCTTAAACTCCGTGACTTTAACCAGGTTTTTAGCCGCATCTGGCAGCAAACCAAATCGGTCTATTAATTCAACCTGTACATCATCCAGTTCACTTTCATCTTTGGCACTGGCCAGCTTTTTATAAAATGATAAACGTAAGTTTACATCCGGAATATAACTGTCGGGCAGCAATGCCGGAATTTTTAAATCAATTTCACTTTGCTGGCTAAGCAGCATATCCAGGCTGGGCTGCCGGCCCGCCTTAAGTGCGGTAACGGCTTCATCCAGCATGTCCATGTATAAGGTAAAACCGATAGTTTCAATCTGGCCGCTTTGCTCATCCCCTAATAACTCACCGGCGCCCCGGATTTCTAAATCGTGGGTGGCAAGCGCAAAACCCGCGCCGAGATCTTCCAGTGACGAAATGGCCTCCAGCCGTTTTTCGGCGTCTTTTGTCAGCCGTTTGGGCGGTGGAGTTAACAAGTAAGCATAAGCCTGATGGTGGGAGCGGCCAACGCGGCCCCGCAACTGATGCAACTGCGCCAGACCAAAATTATCAGCACGGTTAATAATAATGGTATTTGCTGTCGGGACATCGATGCCGGTTTCAATGATGGTAGAGCACAGCAATAAGTTGAAACGCTGGTGGTAAAAGTCTGCCATTATCCGTTCTAAGTCACGCTCACGCAGTTGACCATGGGCAATTGCAATATTTGCTTCGGGCACCAGCTCTGCCAGGTTACTGGCCATTTTTTCAATACTGGCCACATCATTATGTAAAAAGTACACCTGGCCACCCCGCAGAATCTCCCGCATGACAGCTTCACGCAGTAAGCCGGCCTCAAATTCACGGACAAAGGTTTTTACCGCCAGCCGCCGGGAAGGCGGGGTGGCAATAATAGACAAGTCCCGCATGCCCGACATCGACATATTTAGGGTGCGGGGAATAGGGGTAGCGGTCAGGGTTAAAATATCGATATTGGCGCGCAGCGCTTTAATTTTCTCTTTCTGGCGCACGCCAAAACGGTGTTCTTCATCGACAATCAGTAGCCCTAAGTCATGCAGTTTGATGTCGTCTTGTAATAACTTGTGGGTTCCGATCAGAATATCAACTTTGCCATTGGCGACATCTTCCAGAATCGCTTTTTGCTGTTTCTGGCTGATAAAACGAGACAATACTTCGACCCGTACCGGCCAGTTGGCAAAGCGGTCTTTAAAGTTTTCAAAATGTTGTTGTGCCAGCAGTGTGGTTGGCACCAGAATAGCGACTTGCTTGCCATCGTTAACCGCCACAAAGGCCGCACGCATGGCGACTTCTGTTTTTCCAAAGCCAACGTCACCGCACACCAACCGGTCCATCGGCTGTGGGGTTTGCATATCATTTAAAACGGCGCTGATAGCATCTTGCTGATCGGCAGTTTCTTCAAACGGAAAGCTATCAGTAAATACTGCATATTGTTCCTGATCTAACGCAAATGCATAGCCCTGATGCGCAGCACGCTGAGCGTAGACATCCAGCAGCTCTGCCGCCACATCGCGGATTTTCTCGGCGGCTTTGCGCCGGGCTTTTTCCCAACTGTCATTGCCAAGTTTATGCAGTGGCGCATGATCTTTGTCGCTGCCGGAGTAGCGGCTGAGTAAATGCAATGACGACACCGGTACATACAACTTGCTGCTACCTGCATATTCAATGGTAACAAACTCAGCGCTGATCCCTGCTGCATCAAGCACCTGCAGCCCCTGATAGCGACCAACGCCATGTTGTAAATGCACCACCGGCTGACCTTCGCTCAGTTCGGCCAGGTTGCGGATTATGGTATCAGAGGAAATTTGCTGGCTTTTTTTGCGCCGCCGCCGCTGGCTTATTTTCTGACCGAATAATTCATTTTCACTAATTAGCGCCAGCGCCGGTGTGCTGTTAATTAACGCCCCTTGTTCCAGAGCGCCAACCAGTATCACCAGATCAGCGTTCGACGTGGCAAAGTCGGCCAGACTGGCAACTTCGGGCGCCCGGATGCCGGCTTTGCTAAACAGCTGATGCAGGCTTTCGCGCCGGCCTTCGCTTTCTACAAAAAACACCGCGCGGCCATTTTGTTGTTTTAATTGCAGTAAAAACGCGCTGAGTAAGGTTAAGGGCTGTTTCAGTTGATGCTGAATGTTAAGCTCTGGCAGCTCTGACACCAGGGCATTGGCCTGGCCAGCTTTAGCAGGCAAGGTGGCGCGACTAAGTTTGATCCGGCTGAAGGCATTCAGCTGGCTGAACAGCTCATCGGTTTGCAGATATAATTCTTGCGGCTCCAGGATTGGGCGCAACGTATCGATAGCCCGGTCGTGGTAACGGCGCTTCAGCTCCAGCCAGAATTGATTGGCACTGTGTTCGACATCGCCATAGGTTAAGGCAACACAGTCTGGCGGTAAGTAACTGAACAGACTTGCCGTTTGTTCGCTGAACAGCGGTAAATAATACTCAATGCCGGCGGGCAAAATTCCCTGGCTCACCTGTTGGTACAGAGACTCTTTCTCATTGCGGGCGGCAAAGCGTTCCCGGTAACGCTGACGAAAACGTTCAATGGCAGCTTTATCGGTCGGGAATTCATGAGCAGGCAGCAGTTCTATGGCTGAAATTTTATCTAAACTGCGCTGATTATCAGGATCAAATGTCCGGATACCGTCTACTTCATTGTCAAAAAAATCGATGCGGTACGGATGGTTGCTGCCCATTGGGAACAGATCAAGTAATGACCCACGGGCCGAAAATTCACCATGCTCCATCACCTGGTCTACTGCCCGGTAGCCGACAGCGGTCAGCTGCAACTTTAATGCTGTTAAATCGACCTGCTGACCTTGTTTAATTAAAAAACTGACCTGCTCCAGATAGGTACGATGACTGATTTTGAGAAGCAGGGTGCTGACAGGTACAATCACCAGCGCTCGTTGTAACCTGGGCAGTTGATGCAGCGTTTTCAGTCGTTGGGAAATAATGTCCTGATGCGGCGAAAACACATCATACGGCAGCGTTTCCCAATCCGGCAGGGTCAGTACCGGGCAAACCGAGTGGGGGATAAACACCGCTAATTCCTGCTCCAGCCGCAGGGCACTTGGCGTATCCGGTACTACCAGCAAATATACGGCCGGTTCTGCGCTAAGTAAGTCTGCAATGGCGCAGGGCAAAGCAGCGCCATGCAGCTGGCCCCAGGCAAGTTGGTCCTGTGGGCGCTTAATTCGGGGTAACGACTTGATAAAACTCATTAAAACCTAAAACCCTTTACAAAATACTTCAGCTATTCCGGTAATTGACGCTGGGCGGCTTTGTGTTTTAACTGCCGCGACTGTTGATGCAGGCTGGACCGGACAATCAGTTCGCGATCTTGGTCTCTAATGCGCCGAAACACAACTTTTATTTGCCAGCCATCACCAATTTGCTCGCTGCTGATCACCTGAGCCAGACAATAGATGGCGCCTTCGTTATCGGCCAGAAACACTTTTAATTCAACCAGTGACAATAAGTCGAGCGGATGCTGGCTTTGCCAGCATAAACCTGCACCACCATAGCTTAACGTAAGCTGACGATGCTCGCTGCTGTCCTGTTGCCGTAATACGTAATGCAGCAACAAATCGATTTTACGGGCTTGTTGTTGTAAGTAATTTGCCAATTCATCAGCCAGTTCACCAATCCGGTTCAAAGAACGTAACGCCGACATGTTAAGTGAGCCCATTTCACCGGCCAGCAGGAATGGTTCCGGAATACTGGCAATAAAGTCTTGTTCTGACGGCAAAGTGCCTGCCAGTGGTTTGCAGTTGACTGTAATTTCATGCTCGACGCTAAAGTAGTCATGATAAGCGTCGGTAAGTGACTGTAAAAGTGGATCCATAGCAGGCCCCGGTTCAGGTTGCTTGTCATTGAGGCTAATAATCACTATTATCAGCAGCGATTTTTGCAGCTAATTTACCATTTAACCGAGGCAAAGTCCTGAAAATTAACATACAACTCCCCGTCAGCATATTGCTTGGTTTACGTTACAGCCAAAGCCGCAAAGGTAATGCTTTTATCTCGTTTATTACTTTTTTTTCGGTTGCCGGCATTTTGCTGGGTGTCATGGCATTAACGCTGGTCAGTTCGGTCATGAACGGTTTTGAAGGGGAGCTTAAAAAGCGCATTTTAGGCGTTATTCCGCATGTGGTGGTGCAGCCACTGCAAACAGGCAGCAGTTGGCAGGCAGAGTTGAACACCGCCGACCGGGTACAGGACGTCAGTCCATTTCTGCAAACCGAAGCGCTGGTGCAGGCACCGCGTCAGTTAAATGCCGTAATGCTGCAAGGCATTCAGAGTGACCAACTTCCGCAGTTTTTGCAACAGGCTATGGTAACAGGCAGTTGGCAGGCTTTTGCCGACACCCGCTATGGCGTGGTGCTGGGCCGGGCACTGGCAGAGCAGCTTGAAGTCAGCCGCGGTCAGCAGTTACGTTTTATGCTGGCGCAGGGCGGCAGTTATACCCCGGTGGGTTGGCTACCCAGACAACGCTTGTTTGAAGTGGTTGGTATTGTCGATACCGGCTCTGAAGTTGACAGTATGCTGGCGGTTACCCGGTTGGCCGATCTAGCCAGGCTATTGCCAGCAGAAAACCGTGAACCGGCTTGGCGACTGAACCTGGCAGAGCCGTTTAGTGCGCCGCTACTCGCCTCACGCCTGACCCAAACCGGATTATTCAGCACGGTGACCGACTGGCGGGAAAGTCAGGGTAAACTGTTTGCCGCCGTGGCAATGGAAAAAACCATGATGTGGCTGATGTTGCTGTTAATTGTCGCCGTTGCGGCTTTTAACATAGTGTCAGCGCTGGTCATGATGGTGACAGAAAAACAAGCTGAGGTAGCCATCTTAAAAACCCTGGGGATGACCGACCGGCAACTGTTTACCGTTTTTGCGTTTCAGGGCGTGGTAAATGGTGTTACCGGGGCGCTGCTTGGGGTTATCGCCGGTTTGTTGCTGTGTCTGCAACTTAATGAGGTGCTCAGCGTGTTTGGTATGCAAATGGCCAGTGGCATGGCATTGCCTGTGGCAGTGAATCCGCTGCAAATTATCACTATTTTTGCCTGTGCAGTAGGGTTGACCCTGCTGGCAGTGCTGTATCCGGCCTGGCGGGCTGTAAAAGTTAATCCTGCGGAAATATTACGCGATGAATAAAGTACTGGAAGCGAAAGAAATTTGTAAAAGCTATCGGGACGGCAGTGCGGTAACCCGGGTGCTGCATAATGTCAGTCTGACCGTGGCGGCCGGGGAGATGGTTGCGATAGTCGGTAGCTCAGGCTCTGGTAAAAGTACCTTGCTACACATTTTAGGTGCGCTGGATATGGCTGACAGTGGTTCGGTAGATATTGCCGGCCAGTCGCTGGCAGGGTTAAGCTCAACCAAAAAAGCCCTTTTACGCAATCAGAAACTTGGTTTTATTTATCAGTTTCACCACCTGTTGATGGATTTTTCTGCGCTGGAAAATGTGGCGATGCCGCTGCTTATTCGCGGCGACAACAGAACACAGGCACTGGCGCAGGCTGGTGCCATAATTGAACGGGTTGGCCTTAGTCATCGCGGTCACCATAAACCTGCAGAGTTAAGTGGTGGTGAGCGACAGCGTGTTGCCATTGCCCGCGCGCTGGTGACCCAACCTGCACTGGTACTGGCCGATGAGCCTACCGGTAATTTAGACCAGCATACAGCCGAGTCGATTTATCAGCTGTTAAGAGAACTGAACGCCAGTACGGCGACCAGTTTTGTGGTGGTAACCCATGATACCGAGCTGGCGGGCAAGCTGGATACCCAGTATCTGATGCAAGAAGGTCAGCTTGGGGTGATGCATGGCTAGTCTGGCCTGGCAACTGGCAAAACGGTATCGCTCTACCCGGCATACCAGCGGGTTTATCCGCTTTATTTCGGCATCGTCTACCACAGGTATTGCGCTGGGGGTTGCCATTCTTATTCTGGCGTTATCGGTAATGAACGGTTTTGAGCAAGCGCTGGAACAACGTTTGCTGTCGGTTATCCCGCATATTGAACTTGAGGCTGTCGATTACACTTTAGCCGACTGGCCCCGCAAAGTGGAAACCTTTGCAGGCATTGCCGGTGTTAAGGCAGGCGCGCCTTTTATTAAAGCTAACGGTATGCTGCGCCATAGTAATGCGGTAAAAGCGGCGCAAGTCAGAGGGGTTAGTCTGGCGGATGAAAAGCAGATCAGTGCTGTTGCCAGCTACGTAAGTAGCGGTAGTATGGCGGCGCTAGCGGATAACCAGATAGTGCTGGGGCAGGGTATCGCCGAGGCACTGAATGTCAGTATCGGTCAGAATGTGCAGCTGATGTTACCGCGCTTTGCTGCTGATGGTAGCCTGGCCAGTCAGCAAACTGTCAGCTTAACGGTCAGTGCAGTTGTATCGCTTGGCGGGCAGCTGGATTACACACAGGTGTGGGTTGACTTAACGGCTTTGGCGGGCTGGCTCGGCTTGCCGGAAAACGAAGTGCATGGCCTGGCCTTTCGCATCGATGATATATACGCCGCTCCACAACTTGCCAGAGAGTTAGGCCGGCATTCTGAAGATTACGTCTATATGCTGGACTGGCAACGCAGTCAGGGCCATGTTTACAACGATATCCAAATGGTGCGGACAATTTTGTATCTGGCGTTGACTCTGGTCATAGCCGTAGCGTGCTTTAACATTGTGGCAACGCTGGTCATGGCGGTGCGGGAAAAAGAAGCAGACATTGCTATTTTGCTGACCATGGGGATGGCCCCCGGGCAACTGATTAAAACCTTTGTATTGCTGGGGTGGTTAAACGGATTAATCGGCTCAGTGCTGGGTGTTGGTTTTGGCATACTGCTGGCCAGCACAATTGAACAGTTGTTTGCCTGGCTAACCGGTTTACTGGGTAGCTCGTTGCTTGATCCCAGCATTTATTTTATTGATTTTATTCCCTCTGTGCTGCGTTGGCAGGATGTCGCTTTAACCTTTGCAATCGCTATTTTGCTAAGCCTGCTGGCCACGCTATATCCGGCGTGGCGGGCCAGTAAAGTGGAGCCTGCAGCCGTGCTGGGCCAACGCTAATCAGAGCAGAGTTAGTCAGAAGTATCAGCTTTATTTCGGATCCCCGGCCGGGTCTTTTTCAGCAGTTTTGCCAGCTGCGCTTTTTTAACAGATAAGCGCCATAACCAATCTATCAGAAAGTAGCCGCTGATGCTGGCGGCGATTGCCATTAACACCGATCCCAGTAAAAAAGGTTTGCCAATGGTATGCAAACTATAGCGTAACCACTCCAGGCTCGGTTCAAACGCAAAGGGTTCCAGCGGCGAGGCCAGTACCACGGTGCCAACCAGATAACTCAGATAAAACATAATGGGCATAGTCAGTGGGTTTGAAAGCCAAACCAGCGCCAGGGTCAGCGGTATGTTTACCCGCAACGGAATGGCAACGCCGACGGCTGCCAGCATTTGAAAAGGCATCGGGATCCACGCCCAGAATAAACCCACAGCAAATGCCCCCCGCGCCGAACGCCGGTTTAAATGCCATAAGTTACCATCGTGTAACAAGCTTCCAAATAAATTTATAATTTTTTGTTGCTTGATTTTTTCAGCTGATGGTAGATATTTCTTAAATAGTTTCTTGGGCATTTCAACCTGTAAAGAAAGAGGCCATGCTAGAATTCTGCCTTGGGGTTATTACAGCCAGCCTATTGTCGTTATTTTTGCCAATAGTGCCACCCTTTTTCAGTATTTTTTTATTACTGCCAGTTCTGCTGTGTTTTATGCGGCTGGCGATACTTCGGCGTTACATTAAAGGCTTGTATTATTTACTGGGTTCTGTTTGTTTTGTTGCTTGCTTAAGCTGGCATTATCAGCAGTATCAAACCGCGACAGAAGCATTGCTAACATCCACCGTTTCGCAGCTCACGGTAAGCATAACTGAACCACCACAGGTTTACCCTGATTACACCCAGCTTAATGCAACAATACTGAGTGGGCCAGCCGCTGGCTACAATTTAACCCTGCGCTGGGCACAGCCACCTGCTTTAGCTACGGGCCAGCAATGGCGTGTCGGCGTTCTGGTTAAGCCGGTTCATGGCCATGCTAATCCGGCAGGTGTTAACGCTAAGGTTGCTGCACTGATGTCGCAGCGGGTGGCGGTCGGGCAGGTTACACCTGGCCCTCATGTTTTGCTCGGGCATGAGGTTTCGCTTCGTCAAAAGCTGGTCGAACGCATTGAATATGCGGTCAGACCGCTTGTTACTGCACCATTGCTAACCGCCCTGGCAGTGGGGCAGCGAGAGTTTTCCGACGAGCTTTGGTTGGGCCTGCAGCACGCCGGGCTCGGTCATTTAATGGCCATTTCCGGTTTGCATATTGGCTTGGTTTTTGGCTGGATCATGTGGTTGGGACGCGCCAGTAGGGGCATTGTTGCTATTCGCCAGCAACAAGTGCTGTTGTTATTGCTGGCGTTGGCTGTCGCCTTAAGTTATGCCTGGTTGGCCGATTTTGCTATCCCCACGGTGCGGGCCAGCGTCGCCCTGGCGATATTAGTCATTTGTCGCAGCCAGTTGGCTCGCATGTCGTTGAGCCGGTTCTGGTTATTGCTGGTGGCATTGCTGCTGATAATCCAGCCATTCTGGTCGTTGAGTGCCAGCTTTTGGTTGTCAGTGCTGGCAGTGGCAATTATTTTTATAGTGATTTGGCGGTTTCCGCTGCCGCAATACCGTTGGCAGGCCCGTTTGGGCTGGTTTATGCTGTTTCACCTGCTATTAAGCGCGATGATGACGCTGCTGGGTATCCTGCTGTTTAACGGCTTCAGCCCGCTAATGTTATTGTCTAACCTGCTGTTTGTTCCGTGGTGCAGTCTGGTTGCGATCCCTCTGTTATTACTGAGTCTGCTGTTCACCCTGGCAGGGTTTGATGTTAGCGGACTCTGGCAATTAACGGACGTTGCGTTCAGACCGCTGCTGTGGTGGCTTGAACTGAGTGCCAGCTTGCCACTTTGGTGGCCGTTAAATCAGCCATCAGCGGTTTTGATGGTTGGACTGGTGATTCTGTTGCCGGCTATAAGCCTGTTTTGGGGCAAAGCAGGTTTAATTATGCTGGCATTGTGTTTGTTGATATTAAGCAACAGTGCCTTGCAGGCACCCCAGTGGCAATTACACTTGCTTGATAGCGGTCGACGCCAGATAGTATTATTGCAATATGGCCGCCAGGCCCTGTTGTACTACGCCGCAGCGGGGCAGACACGGCAGGACATTGCCGCTTATCCGTTAGTGCCGGTGCTACGCCAGCTGGGAATAGAACAACTGGATTTTTTGCTGTTTCGACAGCAGCGCACAGAGCGCAGCCGGCAATGGGCCATGCTGACCGGTTTCAACACGGGCAAGCATGATTTAACTGCGTTTAGCCAGCAGCTTAGTGACAGCTCATGCCAGCAGTTACCGGCTGATTATCTGGGTGTCAGACTTGAGGTACTAAGCACTACCAATGCCGACAATTGCATGTTGCGTTTGACGATTGGCACCTGGCGCGTGTTGTTGCCAGGGCTGCTTGACTCTGCAACAGAGCAGGCATTGTTAACCAGCAATGCCGGGTTGGCAGCTGATGTCATGCTACTGGCCAATAATGGCATTGCCGCGGTAAACAGTTTGCCAATGTTACAGCAGGTAAATCCTGCACTGGCGCTCAATGCCGCAGCATTTATGAGTGGTTATCAGCAGCCCGCGGTGGCTGTAGAGCAGCGCCTGGCGTTACTTGGCGTGCCGCTATTAAATACTGCCGATTATGGTGCCATTAGTATTCAGTTTAATGACAATAACCTGCAGTTGCTGAGCTGGGGGCAGCGAAGATTACCGTTTTGGCTAGAAAAGCCACCGGCAATTGCTGAAACCTTGGCGACAACGCGCTAGAATAAGCAAAATTCAAATGGCAGGATCACCCATTGTCAGTTTCTGAAATTAACTCAACTGGAACCGCCCGGCGTTTGTTACGCTATATTTATCCGTATAAGTTTGGCTTTCTGGCTGCAACAGTGGGCATGCTGGGTTATGCCCTGATTGACGTTTATTTTATCTCGAAACTACCCCAGTTTATTGATGTAGGCATCAATGATAAAAATACCGATTATCTACGCTACGCGCCTGTGTTTATCGTGCTTATCTTTATTTTGCGCGGTGTATTTAATTTTGTTGCCAGCTATTGTCTGAATTGGGTTGGTACCCATGTGGTTCAGACATTACGTCAGCAACTGTTTGAACACTATATGCGCCTGCCAGTCAGTTTTCACGATCAGCATTCTACCGGCGAGCTTATTTCTAAAGTCACTTATAACACAGAGCAAATTAAGCAAACGACCTCGCGTTCACTAACCGTATTGTTGCGGGAAGGTGTTTTTGTTACGGGTTTGCTGGTGATGATGTTTTTAATGAGCTGGCAGTTATCGGCTATTTTTCTGCTGATTGCCCCGGTTATTGCAGTGGTCGTCAGTTTTGTGTCGAAGCGTTTCCGGCTGCTTAGCCGCAATATTCAAACTGCCATGGGAAACGTCACCACCTGCTCAGAGCAAATGCTGAACGGACATAAAGTGATTTTGTCTTTTGGTGGCCAGCAAATTGAGAAGCAGCGGTTTTTTAAAGTAAATAATTTAACCCGTCAGCAAGACGTTAAGATGGAAGCGACCCGTTCTATCAGTGTGTCGACGATTCAGGTTATTGCCTCTTTTGCTTTGGCGTTTGTGGTTTACCTGGCCAGCTTTCCGGAAATGCTGGAAAGTTTATCTGCCGGCACTTTCACCACAATTGTAGCGTCGATGATGATGATGCTGCGGCCGCTAAAGCAACTGACCACCGTCAATAGCGAGTTTCAGCGTGGCCTGGCAGCAGCAAAAAGTGTATTTACTATTCTCGATACGCCGGTAGAGCAGGATACCGGCGCCCAGCAGCTGAGCGAAATTAGCGGCGATATTCAGTTTAACAAGGTGAACTTCAGTTATCCTGGCCACGAAAAACAAGTATTGTTTGATATCAGTTTCAGTGCTGAAGCCGGCCAGACCATTGCTCTGGTTGGCCGCTCCGGCAGTGGCAAAACGACCATTTCCAGTTTATTACCGCGCTTTTATGAGCTTACCAGCGGTGACATCACTATTGATGGTCAGAATATCCGGCAGTGCACGCTAAGTTCATTGCGCAGTCAGATGGCTATTGTCTCGCAACACGTTACGCTGTTTAACGATACTATCGCCAATAACATCAGCTACGGCCTGACTGAGCCGGTGAGTGCAGAGCGTATGCTGGAGGTTGCTGATAAAGCGCATGTGCTGGAGTTTTCCAGTCAGTTACCGGAAGGCCTGGACACCGTTATTGGTGAAAATGGGGTTAGCCTGTCTGGCGGTCAGCGGCAGCGTATTGCCATCGCCCGTGCTTTACTGCGTCAGGCGCCTATCCTGGTGCTGGATGAAGCCACCTCTGCGCTGGATACTGAATCAGAGCGTAAAATTCAAGCGGCGTTAAATGAGCTGCTAAAGGGGCGTACCAGTATTGTTATTGCGCACCGGCTGTCTACCATCGAGCAGGCTGATAAAATTATTGTGATGGAGCAGGGGCGGATCATTGAGCAGGGTACGCACAGCGTGCTGCTGGCAGCAGATGGTGCCTATGCTCAGCTTTATAAAATGCAGTTTGGCGCGGAGCAATGAATTTACTGGAACAAAGCTGGTATCAGCGCGGTCACTGGCTGTCCTGGCTACTGCTACCGTTCACTGCATTGTACTGGCTGCTTAGCGTTGGCAGAAGACACTTATTCCGGTTAGGTATCAAGCGCTGTTATACACTGGACGTGCCGGTGGTTATTGTTGGCAACATCAGTGTTGGCGGTACCGGCAAAACGCCGTTTACCCTGTGGTTGTGTCAGCAATTAGCGGCCAGAGGGATTAAAGCCGGTATTATCAGTCGCGGTTATGGTGCCCGTATTACCGCGCCGATTTTGGTAACGGCAGACAGTCTGGCAACAGAGGTTGGCGATGAACCCTTGTTGCTGGCGCGGCGCAGTAATTGCCCGGTGGTGGTCTGCCCTGACCGGGTTGCAGCGGGGCGTGCGTTACTGAAGCAGGCCGCGGTCGATATTATTCTGTGTGACGATGGCCTGCAGCATTATCGCCTGGCAAGGGATATGGAAATTGTGCTGGTAGATGGCAAACGTGGTTTTGGTAACGGCTGGTTGCTGCCGGCAGGGCCGCTACGCGAGTCCTGCAATCGTCTGGCACAGGTTGATATGGTTATTGCTAACTCTGGTCAGGTGGCTCAGGCGGGTTATCAGATGCAATTGCACAGCAGTAACGCCATTAGTTTGCAGGGAAATGCCGGGTTAGCAGTGACTGAGGTTACATTGGTAGCCGGTATTGGTAACCCACAACGTTTTAAGGTCAGTGCTGAAGGGGCGGGTTTTACGGTGCTGGCCGAGCGGTTTTTTGCTGATCATCACCAATTTAGTGCCGCAGATTTTGCCGGGATAGCCGGCCCGGTATTGATGACCGAAAAAGATGCGGTGAAATGCCAGACCTTTGCCTGTAACAACTGGTATTATTTGCCGGTTGCCGCCCGTTTCAGCGACGCTGATACCACGGAAATAATCAACAAAATTACCAGAGTACTGGAGTAATTATGGCCATTAATGTTGTGCTTACTGAAATTCTTGCCTGTCCGTTATGTAAGGGGAAACTTAAATATGACAAAGAGGGTGAACGCTTAATTTGCCTGGCAGATGCACTGGCCTATCCGGTACGCAAGAATATTCCGGTACTGATCGCCGATGAAGCGGAGCAATTGACCAGCGATGAGGTTAAAAAGTGGCGTTCCTAGTTGTGATCCCGGCACGCTTCGCCAGTAGTCGTTTACCGGGTAAACCACTGGCTGATATTGCCGGTAAACCCATGATCGAATGGGTATATCAACAGGCCCTGCAAAGTGGTGCCAGCCGGGTTGTGGTCGCAACTGATGACCGGCGGGTGGCTGATGCGGTAGATGCCTTTAGTGGCGAAGTCTGTATGACCCGGGCCGATCACCATTCAGGTACTGAGCGTCTGGCCGAAGTGATCAGTAAACTGCAGCTAGCACCCGATACCATAGTAGTCAATGTGCAGGGAGACGAGCCTTTTATTCCACCTCTGATTATCCGCCAGGTTGCTGAAAACCTGGCCGCACAACAAAAGGCCCGGATGGCAACTCTGGCGGTACCGCTGAGTCATGGCGCAGAAATTCGCAACCCTAATATCGTCAAAGTTGTCACAGATAAGCAAGGCTAAGCGCTGTATTTCAGTCGCAGCCCGATCCCGTATGACCGGGACGGCATTGTCGTTGACGATTTAGCCAGCCATTATCGTCGGCATATTGGTATCTATGCCTATCGGGCGGCGTTTATTCAGCAATATGTTGATTGGCCCGTATCAGCATTGGAACAAATCGAAAGTCTGGAGCAACTGCGGGTACTCTGGCAGGGTGAAGCCATTCATGTCGATACAGCCCTGGAAACACCGGCTGTTGGCGTAGATACTCCTGCCGATTTAGAGCAGGCCCGCCAATATGCCCGGAGTTTGCAGCAGTGAGCACAAGCGTTGCACTGATTGCTGAAACAGCTGACTTTGTAGTGCTGAATAAAGCCGCTGGTGTCAGCTTCCATTCTGAAAATGGCGCAGGTTTAGTGGTGCAGGCCGAGCAGCAGCTGGGCTACAAATTGTATCCGGTTCACCGGTTAGACAAAGTGACTTCAGGTCTGATTATGCTGGCCAGAACCCGCGACGCTGCCGCTGAATTAACCCGGCAGTTTAGTGATCATCAGATCGAAAAGTATTACCTGGCGTTAAGCCTGAGTAAACCAGCTAAAAAGCAGGGGTGGGTCAAAGGCGATATGAGCGCGGCCCGTCGCGGCGCCTGGAAACTATTAAAAACCCAACACAACCCTGCGGTCAGTTATTTTATTAGTCAGGGGTTCACCGATTTGCCCCTGCGGGCATTTCTGATTAAGCCCTACAGTGGTAAAACTCATCAAATCCGGGTGGCGTTAAAAAGCGTCGGTGCTGTTATTGCCGGTGATACGCTGTATCAGGCTGAGGCTGCCGACCGGGTTTATCTGCATGCTTATGCATTATGTTTTTCCCTTAACGGTCAGCACTACCAGTATGTGCAGCCACCGGCTGACGGCTTGTATTTTCAGCAGCTAGCCGGTTTAAATGCCTGGCAAAGCTGGGCAGAGCCCTGGCAGCTAATCTGGCCTGATTATCAACTACCCAAACAGCAATCTAAACAACAACCGCAGCAGGTTTCTACCCATAATGTCTGATTATTTACTCCGTTTTGCCGGTATTGGCCGTTTATACGGCAATAATGCGCTAGCTGCTTTTGCCAAAGCCCATGTTTGTGTGGTCGGCATTGGTGGCGTGGGCAGTTGGGTTGCCGAGGCGCTGGCACGTTCTGGTATAGGCAAAATAACCCTGATTGACCTTGATGATGTGTGTATTAGCAATATTAACCGGCAATTGCATGCGCTTACAGACACTGTTGGTCAGGATAAGGTGGCGGTGATGGCGGCGCGGATTAACGCTATTAATCCGGATTGCGTTGTGCATCAGGTAGCAGATTTTATTGCTGCTGATAATTTACAGCAGCTGATTACGCCGCAGCTGGATTACGTGGTTGATGCAATTGATTCTATTAAAGCCAAAGTTGGACTACTGGTTCATTGCAAGCGCAACAAAATTAAAGTGATCTGCACCGGGGGCGCGGGCGGTCAGATAGACCCAACCCGGATCCAGATCGCCGATTTGACCCAGACGATTAACGACCCGTTACTGGCAAAGGTTCGCAACAGCTTACGGCGCGATTACCAATACAGCCGCAATCCAAAACGCCGGTTTGGTATCGAATGTGTGTACTCGACCGAACAGTTAGTTTATCCGCAAGCTGATGGAACTGTTTGTCAGCAGAAAACCCCTCAGCTAAATGCTGACGGTGAAGTGAGCAGTATGCGATTGGATTGCAGTGGTGGCTTTGGCGCGACAACAGTAGTCACCGCCAGTTTTGGGCTGGCCGCCGCTGCCAGAGTGCTACAAAAAATCGCGACTAAAGCGAATGATGCAGCAAAGCTTAATGACAACAATCTTTAATGCGGTGCATCATGGCGGCTAAACCACTGCTACGTGACTGACTTAAATAAGGTTTCAGTTTAAGCTTGTCGAAAGCCTGCGCCAGCTCAAATTTCTTTAGCTCGGCATTACTCATACCATTTACCAGACACAGCATAATCGCCATTAAACCTTTGACGATACGAGCCTCACTGTCCAGCACAAAGAAGTGTTGATCATGATGCTCGTTATAATAATGCATCAGCCAGGCGCGGCTCTCGCAACCTCTTACCAAAAAAGCCGGCTGCTTCATCTTTTCCGGTATCGGCGGCAGTTTACGACCCAGTTGCATCAGGATCCGATATTTGCTTTGCCAGTCTCTAGTCTCCGTCAGTTCAGGTAAATCGTCACTGTAGATTTGAGTCAATGCTGGTTTAGTATCAGTAAGTAGTTGGTCCAGAGTCATGCCGTTAAAATCTCCACCGCCTGCGCCAGGGCTTGCAGACTGTTTGTTACATCTGCTTCGGTATTATAGGGGGCCAACGAAAACCTGACGGCTCCGGCTAAACCCAGCTGTTGAAACAGCGGCATAGCACAATGCTGACCTGCTCTTACCGCGACACGTTGCTGGTTTAGCAGCTCTGCCACGTCGGCGGGGTGCTCACCTTGTACATTAAGCGCTACAATACCGGCATTATGCACAGGCGATGATAAAATATCCAGTCCGTTGATTTTACTAAGACCTGAAAAAAACTGTTTTAATAACATTGCTTTATATTCTTTTATTTCATCAATGTTAAATTTTTGCAGCCAGTTAACTGCAGCCGCCATGCCGACAACGCCGGCAATATCAGGCGTACCGGCTTCTAAACGGAATGGCAAAATGTTAAATAAGCTGTGACTAAATTGCACTTCGCTAATCATTTCGCCGCCGCCATGAATTGGCGTAAGTTGTTCCAATAAGCCGGCTTTGCCATACAATACACCGTTGCCGGTAGGGCCATACAGTTTATGTGATGACCAGACATAAAAATCGACATCCAGCGCCTGCACATCAACCTGTTCATGCACGATACCCTGAGCACCATCTATAACCGTAATCGCGCCGGCCTTTTTAGCTTGCTGCACCATGTCTGCGATTGGCTGAACATGGCCCAGTACATTCGAGACGTGGCTAAAACTCACCAGCTTGGGTTTGTTGGCCAGCATCGTAGTAAATGATTGCTGATCTACCTGATGGTCAGCATTCAGTGGCACTACATCAAGTATGACGCCAAAGCGGGTGCAATGTAGTTGCCAGGGAACAATATTGGCATGATGTTCCAGCGCGGTTATCAGGATCCGATCACCTGGTTGCAGCAGCGTATGCATCAGACCAAACGCAATTTGATTCAGTGCTGCGGTCGCGCCACTGCAAAAAATAATCTGCTGACGCGTTTCAGCGTTAATAAATGCGGCAATATCATCCCGTGCCTGCTCAAACGCTCTGGTGGCCTTCTGGCTAAGGCTGTGAGCGCCACGATGAACATTGCTGTTGTTGCGTTGATAAAAGTTGCTAACCGCCTCAATAACGCGTTTAGGCTTATGCATCGTGGCCGCGTTATCCAGATAAACCCAGGATGGGTTTTGCTGAAAATACTCAAACTGGTCACGAAAGTTTACAGGGTCGAAATGCTGCATATTATCTCAGAAGCTTAGCCAGTTAGGCGAATTGTCGATGTTAGGCGCTAATATTGCAAGTTAGCCGCTGGTGATTCACCCATAAAAAAAGCGGCGATAGTCGCCGCTTTTTTTCGCGATAAGGCAGATTAAGCAAGCTTAACGCTTGTTTAGGTCTTTAAAATCGCGACTGGCATAACCGGTATATAGCTGGCGTGGACGACCAATTTTATGGCCTTTTTCACCCAGCATTTCGTCCCAGTGAGAGATCCAGCCAACGGTACGGGACATCGCAAAAATAACTGTAAACATACTGGTTGGTATACCAATGGCTTTTAAGATAATGCCACTGTAAAAATCAACGTTCGGATATAGTTTTTTCTCAATAAAGTATGAGTCTTCAAGCGCGATCCGCTCCAGCTCCATGGCGACATCTAACAATGGATCTTTGACATTAAGCTCTTTCAACACTTCATGGCAGGTATCACGCATAACTTTAGCACGCGGGTCAAAGTTTTTATAAACCCGGTGACCAAAGCCCATCAAACGGAAGCTGTCATTTTTATCTTTAGCTCGGGCGACAAATTCCGGGATCCTGTCGACTGAGCCAATTTGTTGCAACATTTTAAGACAGGCTTCATTAGCACCGCCATGCGCCGGGCCCCATAGTGACGCTACACCTGCAGCGATACAGGCATACGGGTTAGCACCCGAAGAACCGGCGAGGCGCACGGTAGACGTTGAGGCATTTTGCTCATGGTCAGCATGCAGCATAAAAATCCGGTCCATGGCTTTGGCCAGGATAGGGCTGACTTTGTACTCTTCCGCTGGCACAGAAAACATCATATGCAGGAAGTTTTCAGAGTAGCTCAGGTCGTTGCGTGGGTGAACAAAAGGCTGGCCAACCGTATACTTATACGCCATTGCTGATATGGTCGGTAGCTTAGCAATTAAGCGATGAGCACTACGTTTACGCTGCTCCGGGTCATTGATATCTAAATCAGAATGATAAAATGACGATAATGCACCAACTACGCCACAAAGCATTGCCATCGGGTGGGCATCTACCCGGAAACCCTGGAAAAACGAGGCAATTTTTTCATGAACCATGGTGTGGCGGGTAATAGTAGTGACGAAATCCGCGTATTGTTGCTTCTGGGGTAACTCACCTTCAAGTAGCAGGTAGCATAATTCCAGGTAATCTGAATGTTCTGCCAGTTGCTCAATCGGATAACCACGGTGAAGCAAAACACCATTGTCGCCATCTATGTAAGTAATTTTAGATTCGCAGGAGCCCGTTGACATAAAGCCCGGATCAAATGTGAAATAACCTTGCTGCCCGAGCGTACGTACGTCGATTACGTCAGTACCAGCCGTGCCGGAATAGATCGGTAACTCAAATGACTTACCATCAATCTGCACGACGGCCTTTTTATCTGTCATTGGATTTCTCCTATTGTTGTAGTTTCGGATTCTAAGGGTATTGCACCTATTCTACTCGCAAACTGCCCCTATAAGTCAATTTTAATGCGTATTTGCTTAATAAGTATTCTACTCTAGTAGTATTGTCAGCCATCCTTAATTGTGTAATGTTTCGTATGCGGAATTTTCCGGGTAAAACTAAACAAAAATTGTAATAAGCGGCTGTGAAATATATACTATTGCCGGCGTAAATTCAGTTCACCTGCCACCGTGTTTTTGTTGAACCAGCTTGAGCAAAAACCAGTATATCGTTTTGGTGGGGGCTGGTTTTGCAGCACCTAAAACTATAACTACGCTCTGTACGAGCTTCGATAGGCAAGAAACTGTGAAAAAGCAAAGACCAGTAAATCTAGATTTATCTACAATTTCATTACCTGCTGCAGCGAAAGCGTCGATATTGCATCGTGTGACCGGTGTGGCGCTATTTTTCGCGCTGGTGTTCGTTATCTGGGCGTGGGCTTACTCGTTACAAAGCCAGGCCGGTTTCGACTACGTGCAATCGTTAATGACATCACATCTGGCGAAGTTTATTGCCTGGGGCACAATTACCGTGTTGATTTACCACCTGCTGGGCGGCATCAGGCACCTGGTGATGGACATGGGCCATTGGGAAGAGCTTAAGTCAGGCACGCTTAGTGCAAATGTCGTTATGGGTTTATGGATAGTGTTATCAGTTTTGGCAGGAGTATGGTTATGGTTCTGAATCAGGCAAGTTTAAAACGTAATGGTATTCAGGATTACGTGTCTTTGCGTGCCACAGCCATCGTGCTGGCATTGTATACATTTTTTATTCTTGGTTTCTTCTTAGTTACTCCCGAAGTTACTTTTGAAGTTTGGCAGGGGTTGTTTGCTAACATGGCGATGAAAGTGTTTACCCTGTTAGCGCTGATCTCTATTGCAATCCACACTCGTATAGGATTGTGGCAGGTGCTGACTGATTACGTGAAATCAGCGCAGTTACGTGCAGTTTTACAATTCTTCCTTTACGCACTGGCCTTTGGTTATGTCGCGGTCGGCTTATTTGTGTTGTGGGGTGCTTAAGTGAATATTCCAGTAAGAGAGTTTGACGCTATTGTAATTGGCGCGGGTGGCGCAGGTATGCGCGCTGCGCTGCAGATTACCCAGTCAGGTTTAACCTGTGCATTGTTATCAAAAGTATTTCCTACCCGTTCACATACGGTATCCGCGCAGGGCGGCATTACCGTTGCGTTGGGTAATTCCCATGAAGATAACTGGGAATGGCACATGTTCGACACCGTTAAAGGGTCTGACTACATAGGTGACCAGGACGCTATCGAGTATATGTGTAAGACCGGCCCGGAAGCGATTACCGAGCTGGAAAATATGGGCTTACCGTTTTCACGTTTTGAAAATGGCCGGGTATACCAGCGTCCTTTCGGTGGCCAGTCTAAAAACTTCGGCGGCGAGCAGGCCGCTCGCACAGCAGCAGCGGCTGACCGTACTGGTCACGCATTATTGCATTTGCTTTATCAGCAAAACGTTAAAAATAAAACGCAGGTATTTTCTGAATGGTATGCCCTTGACCTGGTCAAAAATCAGGATGGCGCAGTGGTTGGTTGTACTGCCATTGATATTGAAACCGGTGAAGTAGTGTACTTTAAAGCTAAAGCTACCGTGTTAGCAACCGGTGGCGCCGGTCGTATTTATGCGTCCACGACTAACGCCCACATTAATACCGGTGACGGTGTTGGTATGGCGCTTCGGGCCGGTGTTCCGCTGCAGGATATGGAAATGTGGCAGTTCCACCCAACCGGAATCGCTGGTGCCGGTACTCTGGTAACTGAAGGCTGTCGCGGCGAAGGTGGTTATTTGCTGAATAAAGACGGCGAGCGCTTTATGGAGCGTTATGCCCCTAATGCTAAAGACCTGGCAGGGCGCGACGTGGTAGCCCGTTCAATGATGACCGAAATTCGCGAAGGTCGTGGTTGTGATGGCCCATGGGGTGTGCATATTAAGTTAAAGCTGGACCATCTGGGTGAAGACGTGCTGGAAAGCCGGTTACCTGGTATTTGTGAATTATCACGTACCTTTGCCCATGTTGACCCGGTGAAAGAACCCATTCCGGTTATTCCAACCTGTCACTACATGATGGGTGGTATTCCAACTAATGTTAACGGCCAGGTCATCAGCCCGAAAGCAGACGGCTCTGAATCAGTCGTTGCTGGCTTATTTGCCTGTGGCGAAATAGCCTGTGTTTCAGTACACGGTGCTAATCGTTTGGGCGGGAACTCGTTGCTTGACTTGGTTGTTTTTGGTCGCGCAACCGGTTTACACCTGGGTGAGGCTCTGGCGGCTACTGCTGAAGCACGTCCGGCATCTCAGTCAGATCTGGACGCAGCATTAGCCCGCACCCAGCGCTGGGAGCAAAGCAAAGTTGGCCAGGGTGAAGATCCGGTACAAATTAAGAAAGACCTGCAAAAATGTATGCAACTTAACTTTTCCGTTTTCCGGGAAGGTGACGCTATGGCCGAAGGTCTGGCCGAGTTGAAAGAAATCCGTGAACGTTTGCAGTTTGCCCGCCTGGATGATAAGAGCTCTGATTTCAACACGATGCGAATCGAGTGTTTAGAGCTTGACAACCTGATGGAAACCGCTTATTCAACCGCCGTTGCCGCTAATTTCCGTACTGAAAGTCGTGGTGCTCATGCCCGGTTTGACTTTCCGGATCGTGATGATGAAAACTGGTTGTGTCACAGTGTCTACACCCCGGACACTGAATCGATGTTCAAGCGTAAGGTTAATCTGGAACCGAAGTTCCGTGAATCCTTTCCGCCAAAAGCACGTACGTATTAAGAGGCGCAGTAAAAATGACTACATTGACCTTTTCAATTTATCGGTACAACCCTGATGTTGATACTGCGCCACGGATGCAGGACTATACCCTGGAAAATCCTGAAGGCCGTGACATGATGGTGCTTGATGCGCTGATTAAACTGAAAGAGCAGGATCCAAGCTTGTCTTTCCGTCGCAGTTGCCGGGAAGGTGTTTGTGGGTCTGACGGTTTAAATATGAATGGTAAGAATGGTCTGGCATGTATCACACCGCTATCCGAACTGGGTAAAGGTAAGGGCGGTAAAATTGTGGTACGTCCGTTGCCGGGTTTACCGGTAGTTCGTGATCTGGTGGTTGATATGAGCCAGTTCTACACCCAGTATGAAAAAGTTAAACCGTATCTTATTAACGATGACAAGTTACCGCCTGCCGGTGAATATTTGCAAAGCCCGGAAGAGCGTGCCAAGCTTGACGGCTTATATGAATGTATTCTATGCGCATGTTGTTCCACGTCTTGCCCATCGTTCTGGTGGAATCCGGACAAGTTTATCGGCCCGGCGGGTTTATTACATGCTTATCGTTTCCTGGCAGACAGCCGTGATACGGCAACCGAGCAACGGTTAAATGATTTAGATGATGCATTTAGTGTTTTTCGCTGTCATGGCATTATGAACTGCGTGAACGTTTGTCCGAAGGGCTTAAACCCAACTAAAGCCATTGGCCAGATAAAATCGATGTTGTTAAACCGGGCGCTGTAATGCGCCCTTATTTTAGTTAATATTTGAAAAACCGGCCATTTCGCAAGCGGAATGACGGTTTTTTTGCTACTTTTTTCCAGGTGCTCAGAAATAAGGGAAACTAAATGCACGAAGGTGTAATGAAGGCGTGGTTAGAGTCTTCACATCTTGGCGGTGGTAACATGGCCTATGTGGATGAACTCTATGAATCCTACCTAGCAGAGCCCACCAGTGTTGGTGACGAATGGCGTGAATTTTTCGCCGGTTTGCCAAAAATCGATGGGGTCGATCTTGAAACTCGACATGCTGACGTCCGTCAGCAGTTTGCCGATTTAGCCCGTAACAAACACCGTGAAGTGGTGGTTGTTAACAGTGGTAGCGCTACTGACACCCGTCAGGTTAAAGTGCTGCAACTTATCAATTCTTACCGCTTCCGTGGTCATCAGCATGCCAACCTTGACCCGTTAAATTTATGGAAGCAGCCAAGAGTTCGTGACCTCGAGTTGTCTTTTCATGACTTATCTGAAGCTGATTACGATACCGAGTTCAATGTTGGATCATTCGCCAGTGGTCAGGAAACCATGAAACTGGGTGATTTGCATAAAGCGCTGGAAAAAACCTATTGTGGTTCTATCGGTGCTGAGTATATGCATATCGTCTCGACGGATGAAAAACGCTGGATCCAGCAACGACTTGAAGGCACACAAGCTAATTCGGTATTTGATAAAGAAACCCGGCTCGGTATTTTAAAAGGCCTGGTGGCAGCAGATGGCCTGGAAAAATATTTAGGCTCAAAGTTTCCGGGAGCCAAACGTTTTGGCCTGGAAGGTGGCGACGCCATGATCCCGATGCTTAAAGCTATGATTCACCGTGCAGGTGAACAAGGTGCAAAAGATTCGGTTATTGGTATGGCCCACCGCGGTCGTCTGAACACCTTAATAAATGTGTTGGGTAAAAACCCATCAACGTTATTCGATGAGTTCGCGGGCAAATATGAAGTAGTGGGTGCCGGTGATGTGAAATATCACATGGGTTTCTCATCTGACTTTGAGACCAAGGGTGGTAATGTTCACTTAGCGCTGGCTTTTAACCCGTCGCATCTGGAAATTGTTAACCCGGTGGTAATCGGTTCAGTTCGCGCACGCTTAGACCGTCGTGGCTGTACAGATGGCTCACTGGCATTGCCAATTACTATTCACGGTGATTCTGCCTTTGCCGGGCAGGGAGTGGTAGCAGAGACGTTTAATATTTCGCAAACCCGGGCCTTTAAAGTAGGCGGTACCGTGCGAGTGGTGATTAATAACCAGGTTGGCTTTACCACCTCTAACCCGGAAGATACCCGTTCCACACCTTACTGCACCGATATTGCCAAGATGGTACTGGCGCCTATTTTCCATGTTAACGGCGATGATCCGGAAGCTGTGGTATTTGTGGCACAGTTAGCGGTTGATTATCGTAATACGTTTAAACGCGATGTCGTGATCGACTTATTCTGTTATCGCCGCAATGGTCACAATGAGTCTGACGAGCCTAATGCAACGCAGCCAATCATGTACCAGAAGATTAAAAAGCATCCGACGCCACGCGAAATTTACGCGAATAAGTTAGTTGCTGAAGGCATTTGTACAGAAGATGACGTGAAAGCGTTAATTAACGATTATCGTGATGCGCTGGATAAAGGCGATTGTGTCGTTGATGAATGGCAACCTATGACTGAACCATCCGTTGACTGGACGCCATTCCTTGGACATGACTGGGATGCAACTTACGATGCCAGTATGGCTGTTGAAAAGTTAGTTGCGTTAGGTGAAAAAGCGATTGATGTGCCTGACAATGTGACATTACAACGCCAGGTCAACCGGGTTTATGAAGACCGGGCCCTGATGTTGAAAGGTGAGAAGAAAATCGACTGGGGTATGGCAGAAATTCTGGCGTATGCAGCTACGGTTGCTGAGGGCAGCCGGATTCGGTTTGTCGGCCAGGATTCTGGCCGGGGCACTTTCTTCCATCGCCATGCTGTATTGCACAACCAGGAAGATGGCAGCGCATATACACCACTGAGTAAAATTAGCGATGAGCAGGGCCCGTTTCAGATTTTCGACTCTGCATTGTCTGAAGAGGCGGTGCTGGCAATCGAATATGGTTATGCCACGGCTGAACCGAGAGCGCTGGTAATCTGGGAAGCGCAGTTTGGTGATTTTGCCAACGGTGCCCAGGTTGTTATTGACCAGTTTTTAAGTTCTGGTGAGCAAAAGTGGGGCCGCTTGTGTGGCCTAACCTTGCTGCTGCCGCATGGTTATGAAGGCCAGGGGCCTGAGCATTCGTCAGCCCGGTTAGAGCGCTTTCTGCAGTTGTGTGCTGATCACAATATGCAGGTCTGTATTCCGACTACGCCTGCTCAGGTATTCAATATGTTGCGCCGGCAAATGGTACGGCCAATGCGTCGGCCTTTAATTGTGATGTCACCGAAGTCATTGCTTCGTCATCCTCAGGCAACCTCCACCCTGGAAGAACTGGCCTCTGGTAAGTTTCACAATGTGATTGGTGAAATTGACGATATTAAAGCAACTGAAGTCAAACGTGTCGTGTTCTGTAGCGGTAAAGTGTATTACGAACTGCTGGATGAGCGGCGCAAACGTGAGTTGACTGATGTCGCGATTATCCGGGTTGAACAGTTGTATCCGTTCCCACGGGACGAAATGCTGGAAGTGCTAAGCCAGTATCAACACGTGACTGATTTTGTCTGGTGTCAGGAAGAACCACAAAACCAGGGCGCCTGGTATTGTAGCCAACATCATTTCCGGGCAGCCATTCCAAAAGATGGCTATCTGAACTATGCAGGCCGCGAAGCGTCTTCCTCACCAGCAGTAGGCTATCTGTCTGTGCATAACAAGCAACAGCAAGCCCTGGTAAATGACGCTCTGACCATAAAATAATGAATTAGCCGGCTCGTGCAACGGGCCGGTTGAACGAAAAATGACTAACCGGTAAAAGGTGAAAAAGTGGAAATTAAAGTACCCGTACTTCCAGAATCCGTTGCTGATGCAACCATCGCCACCTGGCACGTTAAAACTGGCGAAGCCGTAACACGCGATCAGGTATTAGTTGATATTGAAACCGACAAAGTGGTACTTGAAGTCGTTGCCCAGGCCGATGGCGTTATGGGTGAAATTATTCATGATACTGGTGCGACAGTAACCGCAGAAGAAGTTATCGGTAAAATGGAAGAGGGCGGTGCGCCTGCGGCGAAGAAAGACGATGCTTCAGCCAGTAAAGACGACAAAGCTGCCGCTAAAGATAATGCAAAATCTGATGCTCAATCTGATAGCAAATCTGACGAAAGCAATGACGACGCATTAAGCCCGTCAGTGCGTAGAATGATTTCAGAAAAGGGCTTAGATGCCAGTAAAATTAAAGGTTCTGGCAAAAATGGTCGTGTAACCAAAGAAGATGTAGAGAAGTTTGTTGCAGCAGGTAGCAGCAAAGCCGCCTCTGCCAGCTCTGCCGCACCTTCTGTAGCAAGCGGTGATCGGACGCAGAAACGGGTACCAATGACCCGCTTGCGTAAAACCATTGCCAATCGTCTGCTTGAAGCAAAAAACTCCACAGCGATGTTAACCACGTTTAACGAAGTTAACATGAAGCCGATTATGGAGCTGCGTAAGCAGTACCAGGAGGTGTTTGAAAAACGTCATGGCATTCGTTTAGGTTTTATGTCCTTCTACGTGAAAGCGGTAACTGAAGCGCTGAAACGTTTCCCGGAAGTTAATGCTGCGATTGATGGTGATGACATTGTTTATCACAATTACTTTGACGTGAGTATTGCGGTTTCTACGCCACGCGGTCTGGTAACACCGGTATTACGTGATTGCGACAAAATGAATTTGGCCGAAATTGAAAAAGCCATTAAAGAACTGGCGCTGAAAGGTCGTGATGGCAAGTTAGCCATGGACGATTTAACCGGCGGTAACTTTACTATTACCAATGGTGGTGTTTTTGGCTCGTTAATGTCTACGCCAATTATCAATCCGCCACAGTCTGCTATTTTGGGTATGCACAAGATCCAGGACCGGGTAATGGTAGTGGATGGCAAGATGGAAATTCTGCCAATGATGTATCTGGCGCTGTCTTATGACCACCGTATTATCGACGGTAAAGAGTCTGTTGGCTTTTTGGTTACCATTAAAGAGTTGCTGGAAGATCCAACCCGTATTTTGCTGGATATTTAAATATTCAGAAAAAATAGCTAAAAATGCTGTTGTTTTGCGACAACAGCATTTTGTATTTCGCCGGTTGGCACTATAATACGCGCCGATCGAAACATCAGGCTGCACCATAACGGGCAGCTTCCATATTCAAATGAACGGAAATTAGCCATGAATTTGCACGAGTATCAGGGTAAGCAACTGTTTGCCCAATATGGTTTGCCTGTATCTAAAGGCATCGCCGCAGCTACGGTAGAAGAAGCGGTAGCAGCTGCAGATAAAATCGGCGGCGATATGTTTGTTGTCAAAGCTCAGGTTCACGCTGGTGGTCGCGGTAAAGCGGGCGGTGTGAAGCTGGTTAAAAGCAAAGAAGACATCAAAGCCTTCGCAGAAAAATGGCTGGGTAAGAACCTGGTAACTTATCAGACTGACGAAAAAGGTCAGCCGGTTAGCCGGATCCTGGTAGAGCCTTGTACCGATATCGCCCAGGAACTGTATTTAGGTGCAGTGGTTGATCGCGCTTCACGTCGTATCGTGTTTATGGCCTCTACTGAAGGCGGCGTGGAAATTGAAACCGTTGCTCACGAAACGCCGGAAAAAATTCTGAAAGCGGCTATCGACCCGTTGGTTGGCGCTCAGCCGTACCAGGGCCGTGACCTGGCGTTTAAACTGGGCCTGGAAGGCAAGCAAGTTAACCAGTTCGTAAAAATCTTTATGGGTTTAGCGAAGCTGTTCCAGGAAAAAGACCTGGCATTGCTTGAAGTTAACCCGCTGGTTATTACCCCAGCAGGTGATTTACACTGTTTAGATGCCAAGTTAGTGATTGATGGCAATGCGCTGTACCGTCACCCTGAATTAAAAGCGATGCAAGACCCTTCACAGGAAGATCCTCGTGAAGCGCATGCTGCATCGTGGGAACTGAACTACGTGGCGTTAGGTGGTGATATTGGTTGTATGGTTAACGGTGCAGGCCTAGCAATGGGTACTATGGACATCGTTAAGCTGCATGGCGGTAAGCCGGCTAATTTCCTGGACGTTGGTGGTGGTGCTACCAAAGAGCGCGTTGTTGAAGCCTTTAAAATTATCCTGTCTGATGATGCTGTGAAAGCAGTATTTATTAACATTTTTGGCGGTATCGTGCGTTGCGATATGATTGCTGAAGGTGTTATTGGCGCGGTGAAAGAAGTTGGCGTTAAAGTACCGGTAGTGGTGCGTCTGCAGGGCAATAATGCAGAAGTTGGTGCTAAAGTGCTGTCTGAAAGCGGCCTGAATATCATCGCTGACACAGACCTGACCAGTGCTGCCAAGCAAGTGGTTGCTGCAGCGGCTAAGGCATAAGGGGTAAGTAATGAGCGTATTAATTAATAAAGATACCAAAGTAATTTGTCAGGGTTTCACCGGTGCGCAGGGTACCTTTCACTCTGAACAAGCTATCGCTTACGGTACCAAGATGGTTGGTGGCGTAACACCAGGTAAAGGCGGTCAGACTCATTTAGGTTTGCCTGTTTTTAACACGGTACAGGAAGCGGTTGATGCAACAGGCGCTACTGCATCTGTTATCTATGTACCGGCAGCATTTTGTAAAGACTCTATTCTGGAGGCGGCGAACAGCGGCATTCAGTTAATCGTCTGTATTACTGAAGGCATCCCAACACTTGATATGTTAGATGCTAAAGTAAAATGTGATGAATTAGGCGTAATCCTGATTGGTCCTAACTGTCCGGGTGTTATCACGCCGGGTGAATGTAAAATTGGTATTATGCCAGGCCACATTCATAAACCAGGTCGCGTCGGTATCGTTTCACGTTCAGGCACGCTGACGTATGAAGCAGTTAAGCAAACCACTGATCACGGTTTCGGTCAGTCGACTTGTGTTGGTATCGGTGGCGATCCAATTCCAGGTTCTAACTTTATCGACATCCTGAAGTTATTCCAGGAAGACCCGAAAACTGAAGCCATCGTGATGATAGGTGAAATCGGTGGCTCTGCAGAAGAAGAAGCCGCAGCCTATATCAAAGAGCACGTGACCAAGCCTGTGGTCTCTTACATTGCTGGTGTTACTGCACCTGCCGGTAAGCGGATGGGCCACGCTGGCGCAATCATCTCTGGTGGTAAAGGTACGGCTGATGAGAAGTTTGCTGCACTTGAAGATGCTGGTGTGAAAACCGTCAAAAGCTTAGCCGATATCGGTCAGGCGTTGAAAGAGGTTACCGGCTGGTAAGCTTGACGCCACTTGTGTAAAATAAAGAACCCGCTATATAGCGGGTTTTTTTGTTATGTGATGCATAGTTATCGTTTGTTACAGTGCTATAATGCTGCATCTTAATTTAGCACCAGCGGTGAAAGGAAAAAGTATTTTATGGCGGACGTTGAACATCGCCCCAGCAATTTTATCCGGCAAATTATTGATGCCGATCTGGTCAGTGGCAAACATAGCGCGGTACATACCCGTTTCCCACCAGAGCCAAATGGCTTCTTACACATAGGCCATGCTAAGTCTATTTGCTTAAATTTTGGTATTGCAAAAGATTATCAGGGGCAATGTAATTTACGTTTTGACGATACTAACCCTGAAAAAGAGAACATAGGCTTTGTTAACTCAATTCAGCAGGACGTGAACTGGTTGGGCTTCGACTGGAGTGGCAAAGTTCGTTACTCCTCAGATTACTTTGATGCTTTGCATGATTTCGCGGTTGAGTTAATCAGCAAGGGCCTGGCTTATGTCTGTTTTCTTAATAACGAACAGATGCGTGAGTATCGGGGTAATCTAACCCAGCCAGGTAAGAATAGTCCGACCCGGGACACCTATGTTGATGAGAACCTGGCGTTGTTTGCCAAAATGCGTGCCGGCGGCTTTAAAGAGGGTGAGTGCTCTTTACGGGCTAAAATTGATATGAGCTCAAGTTTCATGTGCATGCGCGATCCGGTGATTTACCGGGTAAAGTTTGCCCATCACCATCAAACCGGTGACAAATGGTGCATTTACCCGATGTACGACTTTACCCACTGTATTTCGGACGCGTTGGAAGGGATTACCCATTCTCTTTGTACCCTGGAGTTTCAGGATAACCGTCGTTTATATGACTGGATCCTGGATAACATTACCATAGCATGTCATCCGCAACAGATTGAGTTCTCTCGCTTGAATCTGGAATATGCCGTAATGAGCAAGCGCAAACTGCAAACTCTGGTAGAGCAGAAGTTGGTCTCTGGCTGGGACGACCCCCGCATGCCAACTATTGCCGGTTTACGTCGTCGTGGTTATACCCCGGCGGCTGTCAGGGAGTTTGCAAAACGTATTGGCGTAACGAAACAAGATAACGTGATTGAAATGAGTGCGTTAGAAGCCTGTATCCGTGAAGATTTAGATGCTGCTGCACCAAGAGCAATGGCGGTACTGGACCCGCTTAAAGTCACTATTACGAACTACCCGGCTGGCGATATTGAATGGGTCGTGGCGCCAAATCACCCGAAAGATGACACTATGGGCAGCCGCAAGCTGCCATTTGGTCAGGTTGTTTATATCGACAGAGCTGATTTCCGGGAAGAAGCGAATAAAAAATATAAACGATTGGTGCTCGGCAGTGATGTCCGGTTGCGAAACGCCTATGTTATTCATGCCGATGAAGTCATCAAAGATGCTGATGACAATATTATTGAACTGAAATGTTCATACTTGCCAGAAACATTGGGTGAAAACCCGGCTGATGGTCGCAAAGTGCGCGGTGTTATTCACTGGGTGGAAGCTGGCAATGCCTTACCAGCAGAGTTCCGGGTGTATGACAGGCTGTTCAGTGTGGCTAACCCGGCGGCAGAAGACGATTTTTTAACCGTCATTAACCCGCAATCTTTAGTGGTAAAACACGGTTTTGCCGAGCCTTCATTGGCCAGCGCAGTGGTTGAACAGGCCTATCAGTTTGAGCGTGAAGGTTATTACTGTGCTGATCGGGATTCTGCCAGCAATAAACTGGTATTTAACCGTACGGTAGGGTTACGTGATAACTGGGGCAATGCTGATGATTAATCAGTATTTTTTCTAAAACAAAGGCCACATTTGTGGCCTTTGGTTTTTGATGAAGATGATAACTATTAATACTTACTGTTACTTTTTAAGTATGACCCCAATACCAATAATCGCTGCCACTGCTCCACCAACCAGATACCAGACGGCATTGTCGCTCGGACTACCGGTAACAAATTCACTAACCTCTGATTCCACCGAGTTAAAGGCGTTGTAGCCAAAATAAAGTAGTACCGCACCCACAACTAATAACGCTAAACCAATTATTTTATTCATAACCTTCTCCTTTGTTATCCACACCAGTTTAGCTACTTATTTAATGAAAGCAAATCAGTATGTTATAAAGTCGCTTAAAAGTTAAATTTCGGTAATGTAACCAATATCAATTATCTAAATTTAATGTTGAATTCCGGTTTGCAGAGGTAGTGACTCTGTTATTATCGCCGTTCAAAGGGTTGTTGATCAGCTGAGGTAAGGTATGGACTTGTTTTTGGCAGTATTATTTTTTGCGGTTTCCACGACCATTACCCCTGGTCCGAATAATGTGATGATCATGTCATCCGGCGTTAACTATGGTATCAGGCAGAGCGTGCCACACTGGCTGGGGATCTGTATTGGTTTTCCATTGATGGTGTTGTTGGTCGGGCTGGGTTTTGGCGTGGTTTTCGAACGTTTCCCGCATTTACATCAGTTGATAAAAATACTGGGTACAGCGTATTTACTGTGGCTGGCCTGGCGGATTGCCAGTGCCCGGCCAGAAACTATCGCCACCGGCAAGAGTAAACCCTTTAGTTTTATCCAGGCGGCGTTGTTTCAGTGGGTAAATGGTAAAGCCTGGGTAATGGCTTCAGGTGCAGTGGCGGCGTTTACCTCAGTCACCGGTGTTTACTGGTATCAGGTTATGATAATTACCCTGGCATTTTTAGTCGTGGCGTTTCCCTGTGTTGGTATCTGGCTGGTATTTGGTGCCGGTCTGCGCAATGTTCTGACAAAACCGATATTACAGCGGCTGTTTAATATCTGTATGGGTGTCATATTGTTGTTATCGGTAATTCCTGTATTGCTGGAATTATGGCGCTACTACTTCACAGCGGCAACATAACGCTGCTAAGGTAAGCGCTATGAACGGTGCTGAAGAAAAATTAAAGCTGGAACATGAGGCAGCCCGCATCTTTATGCGACTGTATCAGCAACACTATGGGATTAAAATGCGTCATATATGGCACAATGAGCCAGCGCGACCCGATGTGTCCTGTTATTACAACGAGACTAAGCTCGATTTAGAAATTGCCCATTTGTATGGTAGTGAAGTAGAAGCCATGCACATTTTAGGCAGAGCGTTAAGTCCTCAGACCCATCGGGAAATGATGGCATTGTTGCGCACACCACCTGAAAGCCGGCTGTTAACCGCGCTAAACCGGATTATCAGTAATAAAGCCGAAAAACACTATCAAAGCGAACAAGTCTGGTTGGTGATACGCAATGCCAACCCGCTGTGGACCCGCCAGGATCTGCAGTCGCACCGCGACAAACTGCATATGCCAAAAACACACCCGTTCAGCCAGATTTGGCTGGTTGGTGATATGGCTGGTGAGTCAGGTCTTCTGCCTTTGTATCCGCCAGCGCTGATTGCGGAAGAGGGCAGGCCATGTTGAATTTTTACTATGTTGTAGCCGCTAAGCTTCGGCTTTTTCAGCCGCTGTGGTTACTTTTAGCGCTGGTCAGCGTGTGCTGGCTAGCTTACTTACTGTTACTGGCGCCTGTTGAGCAAAGCCAGCGCTGGCAGTTGATGGCTTTGGTTTCGTTCACTTTTTTTCTGAACGTTGTCCTGCTGAATGTGTTATTTGCTCAGCGCACAGCCGATATGCCGGCTGCCGGTTTTACCGGCAAACTGCTAAGTCGTTTGCGTTATATTCTGCAATGGTTGCTGGCGTGGCTGGTTACCGTGTTGTTTATCATTATAATGTGGCTTTTTTCCCGGGTGGCGCTAGGTATAATAGCGTCCTAATGTTCTAACCGGTGTAAAGGCAGCCTTTTGCAACAGTCAGATAGTGTGCAACACCCTAGCAAGAGTGATCAACCTGCTATATGGCGGATATTTTGCTCAGTGGTCGATAACTTTGGTGACATTGGTATTTGTTGGCGGTTAAGCCGGCAACTGGCGGCAGAGCACGGCATTTGTGTCCATTTATGGGTTGATGACTTACCTAGTTTTCAGCGGATCTGCCCACAAATTATGCCTGAGATGCGTCAGCAAACATTGTTTGGGGTTGAAATTTTACTGTGGACTGAGCAGGATGATGCGGCTTTATTCTGGCAGCAGTTATCGCCGGCTGCGGTGGTGATTGAAGCGCTTGCCTGCAATATTCCTGTTCGTTATCAGCAACAAATGGCGACGCAGCAACCGCAGCCGCTGTGGCTCAATCTGGAGTATTTATCGGCAGAGCCCTGGGTGGAGGGCTGTCATGGACTCAATTCGCCACAGCCGCAAACTGGGCTGGACAAATACTTCTTTTTCCCGGGTTTTACCGATAAAACCGGAGGCTTACTCTACGAGCGTGAATTGCAGGCAAAGCTTGACCGTTTTTATCATAATAAGCCCGCGCAGCAAGATTTCTGGCAGCAGCTGGGCATTGAAAGCGCAGACTTCCCGCTGAAAATCTCCATGTTTGCCTACAGCCACAGCCAGTTCACTGACTTGTTGCAGCAGTGGCAACAGTTGCCGCACAATGTATTGTGCGTAATACCGCAGGGTGAGCTGGCACAACAGTTGATTACCCAGTATTCGTTGCTTGGCGAAGGTAAGACATTGCAGTTAAATTCACTGAGCTTAAAAATTATGCCATTTCTGGCCCAACCTGATTACGATTTACTGTTGCGGGCCTGCGATTTGAATTTTGTCCGGGGCGAAGACTCTATTATCCGGGCGCACTGGGCGGGGCAGCCATTTGTCTGGCAAATTTACCGCCAGCAGGAAAATGCCCATTTAGTTAAGCTACAGGCTTTTCTGGCCCGTTATTGTCAGCAGATGCCAGCAGCATTGGCCAGCGCGGTGCAACAGTTTTATCTGGCCTGGAATACGGAGCAGGAACTTAGCCATTGCTGGCAGGAACTCTACCCGTTATTACCTGAAATTACGGCTTATAATCAGTTATGGCGCCAACAATTACTGGCAAATGGAGATCTTGCCAGCAACCTCGTGCACTTTGCCAAAAAAAAATTTATAATAACGCCCAATTTTTCCCAACAATGAAGATATTTCAATAATGATGAAAACAGCCCAAGAACTGCGCGCCGGTCAGGTTATTATGGTTGGCACTGAACCAATGGTGATTTTAAAAGCCGAGTTTAACAAATCTGGCCGTAACTCTGCCGTTGTTAAAATGAAAATGAAAAACCTGCTTAATGCTCAGGGTATGGAAACGGTATACCGTGCTGATGACAAGTTTGAGCAGGTTCTGCTGGAAACTAAAGAAGTTACCTATTCTTATTTCTCAGATCCAATGTATGTATTTATGGATTCTGAATACAACCAGTATGAAATTGAAGCCGAAAACATGACTGAAGCGCTGAAATACCTGACCGACGGTATGGAGTGTTCAGTGGTGTTCTACAACGAGCGGGCTATTTCAGTAGATTTACCGACTGTTGTAGTACGTGAAGTGGTTTACACCGAACCGGCTGCTAAAGGTGATACCTCTGGTAAAGTGATGAAGCCCGCTAAACTGGATACCGGTTTTGAATTGATGGTACCGGCGTTTGTCGAAATTGGTGACAAAATCGAAATTGACACCCGTACTGATGAATACCGTAGCCGCGCGAAGTAATTTCGCACGTTAACAATAACAGAGGGCGCGTTCTGCGCCTTTTGTTGTTTTACAGCCCAGAACAGGAATGCACTGTGACAAATAATGACGTGTTGCGCCGCTTGCGGTATGCCTTTGAATACAATAACAGTACCATGAGCGATATTGTGGCACTTGGCGGGCAGACGCCAAGCCGTGAACAAATGATTGGCTGGTTGAGCAAAGATGATGACAGCGATTTTGGCGCCATGGCCGATATTGACCTTGCCAGGTTTCTGAATGGCCTTATTGTGCATAAACGGGGCCGGAAAGAAGGCCCGCAACCTGAACCAGAGCAGCGGCTTAACAACAATATTATTTTACGTAAGCTGAAAATTGCTCTGGATTTTAAAGATGACGATATTCTGAGCGTGATGACCATGGCAGATTTCCGGCTGAGTAAGCCTGAATTAAGTGCATTTTTTCGCCGGGCTGATCATAAGCATTTTCGCGCTTGTCAGGATCAGGTTATGCGCAACTTTTTAAAGGGGCTGCAGGTGAAGTTACGGCCGGGTGTTAACCCTGAAATGCCGGATTAAATCAATGACTGAACCCAGTGATTTTAGCAATCTGCAACTTAGCGCTGGTCAGTTAACGCCATTAGCCAGCTTGCAGCTTCAGCCCATTTCCAGGCACTTTCAATTGTTGCGCCAGGGCGTTAACCTGGCCGTTTTCAGTCTGGTTTGGCTGGTACTGCTGATGCTGTGGCTGCAGCCCTGGCATGAATTACCCGTTACGTCGATGGTATTTGTAAAGCATGCGCTGTGGCTTTGGCCGCTGCTGGGAGTGATACGGGCATTGTATTGCTGGCAGGCTGACAATCATAAGCACTTTGCGTTACGGGAGCACGATATCAGTTATAGCTCTGGCATTTTTTTTCGAAAAGTTATTACCCAGCCGGTCGTGCGGGTGCAGCATATTGAATTAAAACAAGGGCCGTTAGAGCGTAAAACAGAGCTGGCCCGGCTGCAGCTTTTTAGTGCAGGTGGCGCCTTGCACACCTTTGAAATACGCGGTTTGCCGTTAGAGCAAGCTCAGCAAATTCGCCAGTTCGTATTGCAGCACAAGGATGCCCAGCAAGATGAGCAGCAATAATGAGCCGGCAGACGGAACGCTGCCGCAACTCAGCCAACCGGTAACCCAGGCCCACTGGCAACGAGTCTCGCCAATCGGTATTTTATATTTTTTTGTGGCGGTACTGCGGTTTTTTATCGGCCAGTTTGTGTATTTGATCCCCCCGATTATATTGCTGTTTAACCGGATTAAGGATAACTCCGGCCTGGCGTTAGGGCTGGCAACTGGCTTACTGTTGTTAGTCAGCATATCGGCATTGTTAAAGTTTTATTATTTTCAGTATCGCTTATCGGCTGGTACGGTTGAAATTCGCTCCGGGGTGCTGAGTAAAAAGTACCTTAACCTGCCATTTAGCCGGATCCAGAATATTAAGTTGGAGCAGCCGCTGTTTTACCGTCCTGGCGATTTTGTCTGCCTGCAGCTAGATACGGCTGGGTCGGTTAGGCAAGAAGCCCGGTTGGTGGCGTTGCGCCGACCGTTTGCAGAAGCACTTAAACAGCATATTCTGGATATACGTGATGTAGCGTCGGGGGATAGCAGTCCGGCTGCAGCACAGCCAACAGCACCAGATGCAACGACCCATCCGGAACAGCTGTTAAATCAACGTAGCCTCGGTGATTTAATTATCCATGGCATTAGCAATAACCGGATCTGGCTGTTTTTGGGCCTGGCAGCGCCATTTTACAACCAGCTGGCCGATAAAATACTGGATTTGTTGTTAACGGCTGGTATTGATTTAGCCGCCATGTTTGACCCGGGCCAGCAGTCATGGTTAGTCATAGGCCTGTATGCCTTGTCATTTACCATGATTATTATGTTGTTGTTTACCTTGTTCTCAATTTTCGGTGCGGTACTGTCGTTTTATGGTTTTACCTTACATAAAAAGCAAGGTAACTATATCCGGCGCAGTGGTCTGCTGACCCGGCATGAAGTCGGCATGAAATTGTCGCGGTTGCAATGGGTGGCACTGAAACGCGATTGGCTTGATATGCTGCTGGGCCGGGTAAACCTGCGTTTTGAGCAAATAAATGGGCAGCAGCAACAATTTGCTACCGCTCAGAAAATTATGGTGCCATCGGTTACACCTGCTGAGGCGCAGAGCTTGCTGGACGATGCCTACCCGGATAATCAATTAAACCATCTCAGTTTCAGGCAGATAAGTCGGCGCTTTTTATGGCGGTACTTTTTATTGTACTGGTTACCGGTAGCGCTAACGGTGCCGTTGCTATTGTGGCGCCAACAATATCCGTTACTGGCGCTATGCAGTCTGTTACCTCTGGCGTTCTGGGCACTGCTCATAGTTATGCGCTGGTACCGTTATGGCTATGCGCAGGATGACAGTTATTGCTATATTCGCCGGGGTTATTTTGGGGTTGATCATTACTGTTTTGCCAAATATAAACTGCAGCAGGTGCAGTTTAAACAAAGTTGGCTAATGCGCCGCGCCGGTTTGTGTTCGGTTAAGCTGGTCCTGGCGTCCGGTTCACTGGAAATCCCGTTTATTTTAGCGGCTGAAGGTAACACGCTGCGGGAGCAGGGCTTATATCAATTGCAGTGCAGTAACAAAGCCTGGATGTAATACCGTTTCCGGGATTAAGCACTTGTCAGCGGCTTTGCAACTGTAAGTCGGCCAGTGTGATATCGGCATGGCTGTGCTTTAACTGGCTTAGTAGCAACAAGCCACAACTGTATGCATCAGCCAGCGCATGGTGCTGATGACTTTGTGGTAATTTATGGCGTTGCAAACACTGGGGCAGGCGCAACGCATCTTTTTTCATCACGATACCCTGTTTGTGCAGGCGATACAGTTCAATATTCAGCGTATCAATAAAGCTGAATTTTGCCGTTTTGCCAAAAATACGCTGGCTGGCAACTTCTAAAAATCGCTGATCCAGTTGACAATGATGAGCGACAAAAACGTAACCGGCATAGCGCTGCAGCAATTCAGCCAGCACCTCAGTCAGCTCGTGGGCTTTGGCAAAATCTTTATCGTGCAAGCCGTGAAATATCGCACTCTGGCCTACACCAACCGGACTGTTAACCAGATAGTGGCGGGCTTCGCCAAGTATTATTTCATGCTGGCGAACGGGCACCCAACCCAGGCTGACAATATGATCCTGCCTGGCGTTTAAACCGGTAAGCTCTAAATCTATAATCAGAAATGGGCAGTCGGCGGCGCGGACAGAACCTGCCGGCACAGTAGTCTTATTGAATGCCTGCACAAGATGACTTAGCGGAGTATGCTTATTCTGTAGCCAGGCCAGCATGATTATAACTCCCGGCAAAACCGTTGTTTTAACGATGACTGGGCGTCATTGATCACGGTAAGACTATCTTTCAGTTGATGCCGCTGTAAGCCAGACAATACCTGTGGATCAAGCAAATTGCTGACATCATGTCCCTGACTAAGATCATGCTGGTGTTTGTCCCAACGCAATTGGGCCAATACATCAAATGCATCTGACAGGTTCTGGGTGTCTTTGCTATCCATCACACCACTGGCTGCCAGTTGAATCAGGCGCTGACGGGTATTAATCTCACTAATCCCGGCAGACAGGGCATAAACCCGTACAATATCTGTGATCAGACTGATACCGCGTTTTTTGAGATCCAGCCCTTTTTTCTGTTTACCGTCGTGTTCCAGAATAAAGTTTCGCAGAAAGCTTAACGGCGCACTGCGCTGCAGCGCAGTTTGTGCCAGATGATATAAGAACAATGCGTTGTTACTGGTTTTAGCCAGAATGTCTTGTTGCAATGCATTAAAAAGGCCTTTGCTCCCTTCAATAACCCGCAAGTCAAAAAAGATACTTGATTTGAGTAATGCCTCCGGAGTAGGGGTGCTGATCCACTTGGCAAAATGGCCGGACCAGCCTTTTAAACTTAAACGCAGCGCTTTGTTTGACGCCATAATATTGCCCGGGCACAACACAATACCGCATCGGGCTAATCCCTGGCAGACAAAGTCGGCCAGGGCTGCAAAGTAATCGGCCACCTCACCAACCGGCTCTTTTTCCAGCAGCAACGCATTGTCCTGATCGGCATTCAGACTTTGATCCATCCGGCCCTGAGAGCCGAAAGCCAGCCAGCTGAAGACGCAGGGCGGCGCGCCCAGTTCAATCTGTGCCAGCTTAATCAGGCGTTGGGTCAGGGCGTCGGTAATCGTCGTGATTATATGGCCTGCCTCATGGGCCGGTACCTGCTGCTTGCCCAGCGTTAGCGCCAGACCACTGATCTGGCCGGCACAGTTCTCCAACCCATCAACACTGGTCTGGCGGTGGATCTCGCCAATCAGGTATACCGGGTGGTCTTGTTGTGAGCGGATAATATCGGTCGCCGTAATCATCGAATAGCTTTTTTGTTTGTCCAGCACCGGTAAATGGTGGATGTTGTGCCGGCTCATCAGTTGCACGGCTTCAAACAAATAAGCATGCTTATCAATAGTATGGGGTTTGGCTGTCATCACCTGGCTGATGGCTGTGCTGGCCGGTAAGTTGTCCGCCAGTACCCGACTGCGTAAATCGCGGTCGGTAATAATACCAATAAGCTGATCGTCTTGCTCGACCAGCAGTGAGGATACCCGTTTCTCGGTCATTAAACTGGCTGCTTGCTGCACGCTTTGCTCACCACTTATCGCAATTTTACGTGGTTGGGCAATATCGCTGATTTTCAGGGTAAAGCGGGAATGTTGCTGTTGCGCTTTGTACTGATGCAGGCGCCGGCTAAATAAACGCTGAAAGAAAATATCGATATTTTTATACTGATAACGCAGTTGATGAAAGCTTTCTGCAGTTAACCAGTAAATCAGCGCGTCTTCTTCACATATAAGTTGGTCATTATCGGACAGCCCGGTTAACAGCAACTGATAGCCATAAAAGTCACCTTGCTCCAGTTTGCTCAGCAGCGTTTGCTGATCGCTGTAAAGCGCAAAAATACCGGTTCGCACTATCATCAGCCGCTCCGGGCTGACTTGTACTGTTTCGCCCTGCTGACAATAGTAAACACTGATGTTATCGGCCAGGCGGGCCAACTGAGCCGAATCGAGCTGGTCGAAGGGTGTTGTTGCAGCTAAAAAAGTTGTGACTTCAGCGATTTCCATAAGGGCTCAGTGCATCCAGGAGTTACGTTACACTGCCTGACGTTGACATAACGCCAACAGTAACGGGTCATTGTTATCCAGCTTATGCCAGGCCGCATTTAAGGCTTCGCCCGGGGCCGGAATGGTCAGTTTTGCGGTAAAATCAGTCCTCGCTTGCTGCTGACAATGTACGACCTGTGGTACTTTTTTTGCCGCAAGCCGGCGTTCAAAGAAGTATAAATCGACCAGCCAGACTGCATTATTACGTTGGTTCGGCGCGGCGTTGGCAATATCTGCAGCGATAAAACGCAGAGTTTGCGGGTAAAGGTAACTCCACGGCCGCCATACAGCCTGTTGCTGTACAGTTCTTACTACCACTACGCCTTCAGGCAGTAACCCGGACTGATGTTGATACCAACTGTACTCACTTTGTATCTGAAAACCTAACATACCCAGCCCGGCAAAGGCAGGGATCAGCCAGCGCGGCGCTTTTTTTCTACTGATAAAACGAATCGCCAGGGCAATGCCTGCAGCACCTAAACCGGCAACTATCGTTGCAATTAATTCCCACAACATAGGGTTTTCCTGCTTATTGCTTTGCGTTAAAAAAGCGGGCTTTCAGTTGAAAGCCCGCTACCAGTTCAACATCGTGTCAGTAACACTATAACGTAGTGTTAGTTTAGTGGTCTACGGCCTGACCCGCACCGCGTGGGAAGCGAACGCTTTCTACCAGTTCCTGGATCCGCGCAGGTGGTGGTGTGGTGACAGACGATACGGCAAAGGCTACCGCAAAGTTAATCATCGCGCCAACTGCACCAAATGACAGTGGTGAAATACCGTAGCCCGTGCCACCAAACAACCAGTTCTGAGGGATATTCTCAAAGGTCGCGGTGCCTGGAATAAAGAACCAACCAAGGTACAGGAAGATATAAACACAGGTCGAGATTAAACCCGCCAGCATACCGGCAATAGCACCGACATTATTGACCCGCTTGGAGAATATACCCATCATCAGCGCCGGGAAAATAGACGCTGCAGCGATACCAAACGCCAGAGCCACCGTTTGTGCCGCGAAGCCGGGTGGATTCATACCTAACCAGGTAGCCACGACTATGGCAACCCCCATTGAGATCCGCGCCGCCATCAGCTCGCCTTTTTCGCTGATATCCGGCTTAATAGATCCTTTTATTAAGTCGTGGCTGATTGCTGACGAGATGGCCAGTAATAAACCTGCAGCGGTTGACAATGCCGCGGCTAAACCACCGGCAGCAATTAAGCCGATAACCCAGCCTGGTAAATTTGCTATTTCAGGGTTAGCCAGCACCAGAATGTCGTTATTCACCACCAGCTCATTGCCATTCCAGCCACGTTCAGTTGCTGTTGCGGCAAAGGCAGGAGTGTCGCTGTATACCTGAATACGACCATCACCATTTTTATCGTCAAACTTGATTAAGCCGGTAGTTTCCCAGGTTTTCATCCAGTCTGGCCGTTCTGCGTACTGAATAGAATCAGCAGTGGGGCCGGCAGGATAAATGGTGTTCATCAGGTTTAAACGTGCCATTGACGCAACGGCAGGGGCGGTTAAATACAACAGTGCGATAAATACCAGAGCCCAACCAGCTGACCAGCGGGCATCGGCAACTTTAGGTACCGTGAAGAAGCGAATAATAACGTGTGGCAGACCTGCAGTACCGATCATCAGCGACAGCGTAAACAATACCATGTTCAGTTTGTTGTCGACATCTGCGGTGTAATCACGGAATCCCAGTTCACGGACCACTTCATCCAGTTTGGCCAGCAACGGCATGCCAGACTCAGTATGTTCAGAGAACAAGCCCAGTGGGGGCAGGAAGTTATCGGTAAGCTGCAATGAAATAAACACTGCCGGAATGGTGTAGGCGATAATCAGCACAACATATTGCGCGACCTGAGTATAAGTAATACCTTTCATCCCACCCATAACCGCGTATAAAAACACGATAACGGCCGCAATAATCAGGCCCATGTCGCTGCTGACTTCTAAAAAGCGCGAGAAGGCAACACCAGCACCGGTCATCTGGCCGATAACATAGGTAACTGAAGCAATAATTAAACAGGCAACAGCAACGAGTCTTGCACCCGTGCTGTAAAAGCGGTCACCAATAAAGTCTGGTACCGTAAACTTACCGAACTTACGTAAGTAGGGTGCCAGCAGCATGGCCAGCAGCACATAACCACCGGTCCAGCCCATTAAAAACGTTGAATTAGCGTAACCACCTGCGGCTATTAAGCCGGCCATTGAAATAAATGACGCCGCTGACATCCAGTCTGCGGCGGTAGCCATACCATTCATTACCGGGTTTACCCCGCCGCCAGCCACATAAAACTCTTTTGTGGTGCCGGCACGGGCCCAGATTGCGATTGCGATATAGAGGGCGAAGGAGCCGCCGACAAATATCAGGTTTATTGCAAATTGACTCATCCTGCTTACTCCTCGTCCACGCCGAATTCTTTATCGAGCTTGTTCATTCTCCAGGCATAGAAGAAGATCAAAGCGATAAAGGTTAAAATAGAACCTTGCTGCGCAAACCAGAAACCCAGGTCTGTGCCACCCACCGGAATGCCAGCTAACATTGGCCGCAGCAATATGCCAAAGCCGTAGGACACCAACGCCCATATTGCCAGGCTAATAATGATCAGACGAAGATTCGCCTGCCAGTATGCCTTAGCGTTACTTGTATGGTCCGCCATCATATTTCTCCTTTAGTTATTTTTATCGAGCCTTGTTAATCTAGCAGCACTTAACTACTGCGCCAGCCCGACTTTAGTCGAAGCCGCGCAGCCAGAGATTGACAGCAAGGGTGCTTGCGGCCCAAAGTAGCGAGACTGAATTCTGAGGAGAATACTGTGACGGCATGGACTGTCGCCTTATTGGCACTGTTGTATGTAGGTGGCTTGTTCTGGATTGCTAACTGGGGTGAGCGCCATGCTGATGACCGGCTTATACGAAAGTATGGGGGGTTAATATATAGTCTGGCTCTGGCGGTATATTGTACTTCATGGACATACTACGGTGCGGTCGGCACCGCTATAACCCGTGGCTGGGACTACATTCCTATTTATCTGGGGCCGGTATTACTGTTTATTTTTGCGCAGCCCTTTCTGTTTAAATTGTTGTATGTGTCTAAAAAGCAAAACGTGACCTCTGTCGCTGACTTCATTGCTGCCCGCTATGGCAAACGTAAAAATATTGCAATGTTGGCAGCCATTATCTGTTTGATTGTGGTTGTACCTTATATTTCGCTGCAGCTTAAAGCCGTTGCCAGTTCTTATCAGGTACTGCTGGGCGGTGATTTTTCAGATAATGCCGCACATTGGTATCAGGATAGCGCGCTGCTAAGCGCCATTGCCATGGCATTTTTTGCGATTTTGTTTGGTACCCGAAAGTTGCACTTAACTGAGCAGAACCGTGGGGTGATGGTCGCCATCGCCTTTGAGTCAGTGGTTAAGCTGTTTGCATTGTTAACCCTGGCCATCGCCGTCTATGTTTTTATTCTGGATAAAGATCAGCATGTACTGCAAAGCTTTGCCGCTCACGCCAGTAAACAACAGGCGCAGTTTCGTACCTCAGGGCTGATAGAGTTTTTTACCAAAACCATACTGGCCATGGCGGCGGTGTTTTTACTGCCGCGCCAGTTCCACGTAGCCTTTGTTGAAAATGTCTCGCATCATCATTTACGGCATGCCCGGCGCTGGTTTTCCGGCTATTTATTGCTGGTGACACTGGTGGTGGTGCCGATTGCCGTGGCAGGTATGCAGTTGTTCCCGACGATGTTATCGCAGGCCGATAGTTTTGTGCTGTTGATCCCGGCGCAATCAGGCTGGAACAGCTTAAGTGCCATGGTATTTATTGGCGGTTTCTCGGCCGCCACCTCAATGATCATCATCGCAACATTAGCGCTGAGTACCATGATCAGTAACGACGTGGTGATGCCAAGCTTGTTAAACAATCAGCGGCGTAAGGGCATGCCGCAGGATTACAGCACACTGATCCTATTTGTACGCCGGGCAATGATTTTACTGGTTATGGGCCTGTCATATTTATACTACCTAGTGTTTTCCCGAAATTATGAACTGGCTGAAACTGGTTTGCTGGCGTTTGCGCTGGCTATCCAGCTGGCACCGGCAGTACTGGGTGGTTTGTATTGGCGCAGGGGTAATGCCTGGGGTGTATATGCCGGTCTGAGTCTCGGGCTTGTACTCTGGTTCTACACCCTGATGTTGCCGCAGCTGGTCAATGCCGGCGTAATTAACAGTGACATTATGCAGCAGGGTTTGTTCGGTCTGGCATGGCTGTCACCTACCGCAATGTTTGGTATTAACCTCGATACGTTAAGCCATGGTGTGTTGCTGTCTCTGGGCTTTAATATTGTGGCGTATGCAGCGGTCTCGTTAGTGACCACCGTCAATTTACAGGACCGGCTGCAGGCGGTTGCCTTTGTTAAACCAAATTTACCTATTGATCATCAGGATACACCGGCCCGGCGTATCCGTATCCGTAATGCTGATTTAAAAATATTACTGGAACGCTTTGTCGGTGCAGCCCGGGCCACCGAATGTTTACTGGAATTTGGCCGCAAGCAAAACCTTAGCTTACAGCTGGACGATTTACCCAGTGTTGGTTTAGTCGAGCATGTCGAGCGTGAGTTGGCGGGTGTTATCGGGGCCTCATCGGCGTCTGCCATGGTCAATGCGGTACTGGAGGGGCGGCAACTCGGTTTCGAGGATGTTGTAACGTTGTTCGACGATACCACTCAGGCCATTCAGTTTTCACGTAAAATATTGTTCTCAACCCTGGAGCATTTAAGCCAGGGGGTGAGTGTGGTTGACCGCGAGTTAAAACTGGTTGCCTGGAATAAAGCCTATCTTGAAATGTTTAACTACCCTGAGGGGATGGTGCGGGTTGGCCGGCCGGTAGCCGATATTGTGCGGCTAAATGCAGAACGTGGTTTATGTGGGCCGGGCGAAGCAGAAGAGCATGTCGAAAAGCGTATTGCTCATATGGAAAAAGGGACTGCCCATGTCTTCCAGCGGGTCAGGCCTGACGGCAGAGTGATTGAGATGCGGGGCAATCCCATTCCAGGTGGCGGTTTTGTTACCAGCTTTACGGATATTTCAGAGCATGTTAAAGCGGTGCAGGCTCTGGCCGAGGCCAAACAGCATTTGGAGGATCGGGTGCAGGAGCGCACTCAGACCATTTCAGATATAAACCATGAACTGTTGGGAGAAGTCGGGCGGCGGCGTGAAACAGAGCAACAATTATTGCAAGCCAAAGCTGAAGCCGAGGCCGCCAACGCGTCTAAAACCCGGTTTCTGGCATTAGCCAGCCATGATATTTTACAACCGCTAAACGCTGCCAGGCTGTTTACCGCGGCGTTAAATGGCGTACAGGAGAAAGTGCAGCAAAAAGCGATTCTTGGCCAGTTAGATAACTCTCTGAAAGCATCGGAAGAGCTCATTTCAACCTTACTTGAAATTGCTAAGCTGGATGATGGCAAGCTAAAGCCCGACGTGCAAACCGTTGCGTTGCAAGAGCTGTTATCACAACTTGCGGATGAGTACAGTTTGGTGGCTAGCCAAAAAGGCTTGCGGTTAACGGTTCGAATGGCAGCTTATGCTATTCAGACCGACCCGATGTATTTACGCAGAATATTACAGAACATGCTGTCTAATGCGATCAAATACACCCTGAAAGGGCGGATTTTGCTTGGTTGTCGGAAGCGTGATGAGCAGCTGATTGTTCAGGTGTGGGATACCGGGCCTGGGATTGCGGCGCACGATTTAGAACGGATTTTTGAAGATTTTTACCGGATAGACGCCACGGCCAAAGGCCAGCAGGGGGTGGGTCTGGGTCTTGGTGTGGTGCACCGGATGGCAAAGTTACTTGGCCATCAGCTTAACGTACGTTCCTGGCCTGGCAAAGGCACACTATTCAGTATCAGTCTGCCGTTAGCACATGATAAGAGCCGTCTGGCTTTGCCCTTACCTGCGCAACATAATCAACGGCCACTGCCGGGTTTAACGGTGGTTTGCATTGATGATGATGCGGCAAACCTGGCGGCACTTAAGGTATTGTTAGAGCAATGGCAAATTGCAGATGTTATGTGCTTTTATGACGAAACAGAGCTGCTGGAGTACGCCCGGACGGCGCCGGCACCAGATGTGATGTTAATTGATTATCAGTTGGGACAGCACAGTAACGGCCTGGATTTATATCAGCAAATTCAGGCGCACTGGGGTAGTGTTGGCGGTATTCTGGTATCGGCCTCACCTCAGGCAGATCTGGCTGCAAAGGCTAAAGCCGTCGGCTTAATGTATCTGGCTAAACCCATTAAACCCGGTGCACTGCGGGCCAGTCTGAATCATTTTAAAATGTTAAAGCGTAGCCAACAGTTATCTTAGCAAGCCGGCCAGGCATTAAATGTAATGGGCACTGTTGGTCAGTGCTGTTGTGCCATGGCCCGATCTACCGGGGGTTCCAATGTCAGACGTTGCGCCTGTATGACCACTTGTGTCCGGTTGGTACAGCCGAGTTTACGGAAAATTGCGGTAATATGAGCTTTGACGGTAGCCTCTGAGATATGTAAATCATAGGCAATTTGTTTGTTGAGCCACCCTTCTGTTAAGTAGTACAACACTTTATATTGCTGGTGGGTGAGCTGCGCAACTTTTGCCGCTAAATCTAAATCTTCGCCGGCGTTTTGTTGTTGAAAAACGGCGTGTTGCAAATTAGCAGGTACCCATAATTCACCGGCTAATACCGCATTCAGCGCATTGCTGATATCGATAGGGTTGGCCGACTTTGGAATATAAGCCGAGGCACCAAAGGCAATGACCCGGCGAATAACGTCTAAATCTTCACTGGCAGAAATGACCACGATGGGCAGGCTGGGGTAGTTTTTACGCAGCTGAATTAACCCAAGAAAACCGCAGTTACCCGGCATATGTAAATCCAGTAATAACAAGTCTGTATCGGGGTGCTGCTCCAGTGCTGTGCAGGTGGTATCGAAACTGTCTGTTTCAATGGTCGCTTTGGTGACAAAGGTACCGCTAATTGCATTAATCAGTGCGTTACGAAACAGAGGATGGTCGTCAGCAACGATAAGCTTTGCCATAAGTATTCTCCGGTAAGGTCCAGGATTGTAATTATTATAAAGGCCGCAATAGCGGCCTTTTTTGCTGCAACTGGAAACGACGTCAGTGTACGCCGTTTTTGCCTTACTTACGATTTAAACGGTTATTTACTAAAATTTCAACTACTGACGGATCAGCCAGGGTAGAAATATCGCCCAGTTGGTCGTGCTCATTAGCTGCAATTTTACGTAAAATACGCCGCATAATTTTGCCAGAGCGGGTTTTCGGTAAACCGGCTGGCGCCCATTGCACCAGATCCGGCGAGGCGATAGGGGAAATCTCTTCCCGTACCCAGGCCCGGATGGCTTTAGTCAGTTCCTCACTGGGCTCAACCCCAATCCGTGGCGTCACATAGACATAAATACCCTGGCCTTTGATGTCGTGTGGGTAGCCGACTACAGCAGCTTCGGCAATAGCGTCATGTGCGACCAGACAACTCTCTATCTCTGCCGTGCCCAACCGGTGGCCGGAAATATTCAGCACATCATCTACCCGGCCCGTTAGCCAGTAATATCCATCCTCATCGCGTTTTGCACCATCACCGGTAAAATATAAGCCGGAATAGGTACTGAAGTAGGTTTGCTCAAAGCGTTCATGATCACCATACAAGGTACGCATTTGTCCCGGCCAGCTGTCGAGGATAACCAGATTGCCCTCGGCTACCCCATCCAGTTGCTTACCCTCATTGTCAACAATAGCCGGTTTAACACCGAAAAATGGCCGGGTTGCAGAGCCGGGTTTTAATGCGGTAGCGCCCGGCAGGGGGGTAATTAAAATACCGCCGGTCTCAGTTTGCCACCAGGTATCGACTATAGGGCATTGACTACTCCCGATTTTTTCGTAATACCAATTCCATGCTTCCGGGTTAATTGGCTCGCCAACGCTACCCAGGGTTTGTAGTGAGCTCAGGCTGGCGCCCTCAACCGGCGCATCGCCATGGGCCATCAGAGCCCGGATGGCAGTTGGTGCGGTATACAGAATATTGACCTGATACTTATCAACAATCTGCGCAATGCGTTTGACGCTGGGGTAGGTTGGTACTCCTTCGAACATCACACTGCTGGCACCATTGGCCAGCGGGCCATAAATAATATAGCTGTGACCGGTTACCCAGCCGACGTCTGCCGCGCACCAATAAATGTCTCCATCCTGATAATCAAACACATATTGGTGGGTCATCGCGGCATAGACCAGATAACCGCCGGTGGTATGTAATACGCCCTTTGGTTTACCGGTAGAACCAGAGGTATACAGAATAAACAACGGGTCTTCGGCATTCATTGGCTCCGGCGGGCAATCAGTGCTCTGCTTGTTTACCAGTTCATGGTACCAAACGTCGCGGTCCGGATGAAAATCAATGTTTTTACCAACATGTTTTACCACGATGACATTTTTTACCGGGCTGTTTTCTCCCAGATGGCCCAGCGCAGCATCGGTATTATCTTTTAAATGGGTAGCTCTGTTACCCCGAAGTGCCTGATCTGAGGTGATGACCAGTTTTGAATCACAATCGACAATCCTATTACCCAGAGCATCAGGTGAGAAGCCGGCGAACACCACTGAATGCACTGCACCAATCCGGGCGCACGCCAGCAAAGCAACCGCGGCTTCAGGGATCATCGGCAGATAAATGGTGACCCGATCACCTTTTTTGATACCCAACGATTTCATACCGTTAGCCAGCTGACATACCTGATCATATAGCTGTTGATAGGTCACGGTTTTTTGTACGCCAGGTTCATCGCCCTCCCAGAAAAAAGCAACCTGGTCAGCGCGTTTGGCCAGATGGCGGTCAAGACAGTTGTAGCTGGCGTTAAGTGTGCCATCGCTATACCAGTTTACGTGAACTTTACCCAGCTCAAAGCTGGTGTCTTTAATTTTGCTGTAGGGAGTAATCCAATCGAGACGTTTACCTTGTTCAGCCCAGAATTGTTCCGGCTGTTCAACAGACTGACGATACATTTGCTGATAAACATCATCTGTTATAAGTGTTTTGGCTTTGGCCTTTGCTGTTACCGGATAAAGGCTTGGATGTGACATAGTTTCCCCTGTGGATCAGTATTTATTATTAAAAATTAGTCTGGTTACTTTCTATCGAATTAAGGCTTAAATTGAAATTAGACCATAGTCTAGCCAAGCCTGCACGATAGCGCTAACTGCGACTAAAGGCTAATTGCGAAGTTAAAGTCTGTCGACCAAAGTTGTCCTCAATCATGTTGTAACCACTATAGCTGATCGTACATTTTTTAAAAAAGCAGACCAGATGTTATTACAATAATAAAGATGGAGAACTTCAGATGAGACAGAGTAAGACGCTAAATACCCTGGCGGGCGCAATAGCAATGGCGTTAACTGCCACAGCCGCCCAGGCTAACGGTTTTAATATTGGTGACACTGATGTTACTTTTGGTGGCTACGTAAAACTGGACGCCATGTATACCGATAGCTCAGATGGCCAGATTGCGACAGGCATTGGTCGTGATTTCTATATTCCCAGTCTGACACCCGTCGGTGGGGCAGATGAAGGTGGTACATTTGACTTTCATGCCCGTCAGTCACGTTTTTTCTTTAAAACCAGTACCAAGCTGGAAAATGGCAAAACCATTGGTGGTCATATCGAACTGGATTTTATGGTAACCGCCGGCGGTGATGAACGCATAACTAACAGTTACTCGCCACGGCTACGTCAGGCATTTATTACTTATGATGGTTGGCTGTTTGGCCAGGCGTGGTCGACATTTATGGACCTGAATGCGTTGCCAGACACGCTGGACTTTATTGGTAACACCGATGCCATGCCATTTGCCCGTCAGGCGCAAATTCGCTACACCAGCGGTAACTTTCAGGTTGCCATTGAAAACCCCGAAACCACCATCACGCCTTTTGGCGGCGGTGGACGCATCGTCACGGATGACAATGCCACTCCTGATTTGGTATTTAAATACGGTCAGAAGACAGGTTGGGGTACCTGGTCGGTGTCTGCACTGGTGCGGCAACTGGCCTATGAAACTGCAACTATTGATACCACTACCTCCGCGTTTGGGTTAAGCGCTACCGCAAAAATCATGCTGGCCAATAACAACGATATCCGGTTGAGTGCGACCACGGGCTCTGGTTTGGGGCGCTATATTGGTTTAAATGCAGTTAACGGCGCAGTATTAGATGCGACCAATGAACTTGATACTATCGATTCTACGGCGTTTTCGGTGGCATACCGGCATAACTGGAATAGTCAGTGGCGTAGTAATTTGGTGTACTCCATGTTAAGTGTCGATAACGACACGGTATTAACTGGAGTCAGTGCGACCAAAACGACCAGTAGCTGGACCACAAACCTGCTTTTTCAAGCCGCGAAAAAGTTAATGTTTGGTGTTGAATATAAGTTTGCTAACCGTGAAGTGGAGTCGGGTCTGGATGGCGATATGCACCGTCTGCAATTTAGTGCCAAGTACGATTTCTAGCCATAAAAAAACCAGCTGTTAAGCTGGCTTTTTAGTACACAATCTTAAAAAGCCCCCGCTAGCGGGGGCTTTTTTTATTCTGCTTTTTCTGGTTTAGTCATTGGTGCACTGGCAGCCTGCCTGGCAAAAGCAGATCCTGCCGGACGGCTGGAACTACTAACAGTCGGGCGCTCAGCAGCACTGGCTGCTTTGGCCGGTGCGGCAACCTTATCGCTACCAGCTTCTGCCACTGGCTTAGCCATATCGGCCACTACCATATTGCCAAAACGACTACCTGCTTTTGCTGCGGGTGCAGCTTTGCTTGCTGCGGCTTTCGGCGCGGCTTTAGGTTGAGCAGGTTGTTCAGCTTTTACAGGCGTGGTCCCGGTATCTGCTGGTGCCAGATTCAGCTCAGATTGCTCAGGCGCACTACTTTGTGCTTTTTTTGCTACCGCTGTTTCAGCTTTCGCCGCCGGTTTTGCCACTACAGCATCGGCTGCTTCAGTGGTTGCAGCTTCAGCAGTTTTGCGTTTAGCACGGGGCCGGGCTGGTTTAGCCCGTGCTTTAGTGCTGGTTTTTGGCTTGCTGTCGGCAGCTTCAACTGCTGGCCCGGCTTTTTCTGAAGTGGCTTTAACGTCAGTTGCCTGTTCAGCTTCGGTAACAGCTTGAGCTTTGTCTGCTGTTTTTGCCGGTTCTGCTGCAACGTCCACTGTGGGTTCAGCGTTGGTCGCAACGTTGGTTTCAACTGCAGTTTCAACAGTGGTCTCAACGGCTGGCTCAGTTACCACTGTCGACTGACTTTCGTCGACGACGGCGTCGGTGCCTGCTGTCAGCTCTTGCTGGTCTTTTTTGCGCTTCTGGCCGGCGGCCCGAAGATGCCGTGGTGATCGACGATTACGGCTGCGGGGTTCTGTTGCTTCAGTGTCGTCCTGCTCTGTTGAACTACTGACTTCTGTGGCCGTTGCTTCCGATACTGGCGCTGCCGGTTCTGCTGCAACCGGGGTTTCAACACTTTCTGAAACCGTTGTGGTTTGAGCAGCAGGGTCTACCGTTTTCACGGTTTCAGCGCTAGCGTGGCTAACGTCAGTGACTGCCGCTGGTGCTGTATGCTCTGACGCTGCAGTATCTTGCACAGGTGCGGTTGCCGGAGCTATGGTTGCGCTATCAGCGGGTTGTGTCAGGCGGACAGATTTACGCATGTTACGACGTTGGCGGCGCTCAGCTGCAACGCTGCGTTCTTTCGGCTCGTCCTGCTCTGTTGTGACAACGTCAGCTGGCCGCTCAGCTTGTGGCTTACGGTTTTCCTGACGGTTGCGGTCCTGAGCCTGACGTGGTGCACGTTCCGGCCTGGTAGCCAGGGCAGCCGTGCTGCTTTCTGTCGACTCATCTTTTTCAACGGCACGCTCAGCAACATTACGATCAGCTTGATCCGGCCGGCGGCGTTTACTGTTGCGACGGCGGTTATTATCGTTTTTACCCTCTGAACGGTTGCTGTCCCGAGCGCCATCGCGGTTGTTACGACTACCGTCACGGCTGGTTTTGCCGTCAACTTTTTGCGCAGTATGCTGTTTGCTGGCGGTTTTACTATGTGTAGTATCTGGCTCGCTACCGGTAAGCAGCGCTTTGAACCACTTACTTACTTTACTGAATAAGTCTGGTTGCGTTCCAGCTACAGGGGCTGCAGCTGCCGGAGCCGTGCGCGCAGGCGCAGACTGGGCAATATTAATGGCTGATACAGCGGGTTTTTCTTTAATGACTTCAACACTTGGCTGATAAGGCTTGCTAATCACTTCAGGTGCTTTAACCATGTTGTAGCTTACGTCATCCAGCTCTTCATCAATCCGGATCCGCGATACTTCATAGTTTGGCGTTTCCAGATGCTCATTAGGAATAATGAAAATCTGAATACCATTACGTTTTTCAATACGACGCACTGATTCACGCTTTTCGTTCATTAAATAGGTGGCAACAGAGATAGGCACCTGCGCATGGATCTGGCTGGTGTTATCTTTAATTGCTTCTTCTTCAATCAAACGCAGAATGGACAAGGCAGAGCTTTCGGTACCACGGATAGTGCCACGGCCATGACAACGTGGACAAACATGTCCGGCAGATTCACCCAGTGACGGACGCAAGCGCTGACGCGACATCTCCAGTAAGCCGAAGCGTGAGATACGGCCAATCTGAACCCGGGCGCGGTCATGTTTTACGGCATCTTTTAACCGGTTTTCAACTTCACGCTGATGCCGTACCGGCGTCATATCAATAAAGTCGATAACAATTAAACCACCAAGGTCACGCAGGCGTAACTGGCGGGCAATTTCGTCTGCTGCTTCTAAGTTAGTATTAAAAGCCGTTTCTTCAATATCGCCGCCTTTCGTTGCCTTAGACGAGTTAATATCAATAGCAGTAAGGGCTTCAGTACCGTCGATTACAATAGAGCCACCTGATGGTAACCGTACTTCACGGCGGAAGGCGGTTTCGATCTGGGTTTCAATCTGATAGTGCATAAACAGCGGTACTTCGCCGTCATACATTTTTACCCGGTGGGCAAAATCAGGCCGGAATTGCTGAATATAAACTTTAGCTTCTTCGAATATTTTAGCGTTGTCGATCAGTATCTCGCCGACATCGCGACGCAGGTAATCGCGAATGGCGCGAAATACCACATTACTTTCCTGATGAATTAAAAACGGAGAAGGGCGCTTTGCCGCCTCGTCGGTAATAGCCGACCAGTGTTTTAGCAGGGCTTTTAAATCGTAATCCAGCTCTTCGTATGATTTACCTACACCTGCGGTGCGTACAATCAAACCCATGCCGTCTGGCATGTCCAGCTGACCCAACGAATCTTTTAATTCCTGCCGCTCATCACCTTCAATACGCCGCGAAATGCCGCCGGCGCGTGGGTTGTTTGGCATTAACACCAGATAAGAACCAGCCAGACTAATAAAGGTGGTTAACGCAGCGCCTTTCTGGCCACGTTCTTCTTTATCAATCTGAATAATAACTTCCTGGCCTTCTTTCACCACCTCTTTAATATTGGGGCGGCCGTCAAAGCTGTAACCTTTAGGGAAGTATTCGCGGGAAATTTCTTTCAGTGGCAAAAAACCATGGCGATCAGCGCCGTAGTCTACAAATGCGGCTTCAAGGCTGGGTTCAACCCGGGTTATTTTACCTTTATATATATTGGCTTTTTTTTGTTCATGGCCCGGGCTTTCAATATCCAGGTCATACAGTTTCTGGCCATCGACCAGCGCAACGCGGATTTCTTCTTCCTGCGTCGCATTAATTAGCATTCTTTTCATTGTTGGGTGACTCTGTTATGCAGCCACAACGCAACCTTACTGGGCACCTGGGTGTTCAGATGTTATCAGGCATCGAATAATGCAATCTCCCGACTGGGATACCTGAGGGAACCAAATTGTCACTATTTACAGTATAGTTATCTGTTTTCGTTTGAATCTGAAACACACCGCCGTTCGGCGTTGCGTTATAGCAAATTATTTTTGTTGCTCACGTTACTGGAACTTGTGTTTTGCCGTTGTTGGTAACAGATTACGCAACATTACCTCAGGCAAATGGCGTTATTTAAACGCCGGGGCTATAAAAAACGTTGGTTTTCACCACGATTTCGGTATGATCACTTCCCCTGACGGTGCCGCACAGTTTCTCTTATGTCACGTAGAGCGCCCTAATTGCCTCGTTTTGGCATAATTAGCCGGGTGATTATCCCACTAATATGCATCGGATAGCAACTTAAAAGTAATTTTAGCAGAGTATTTACAGCTCATGACGGATGAAATCAAATTACCGATACAAATGATTGAAATCGAAGATGATTTTATCGGTCAGCGAATAGACAATTTTTTACTGGCACGCCTCAGAGGTGTGCCGAAAAGTGTTATTTACCGTGTTTTGCGGAAAGGCGAGGTACGAGTTAATAAAAAGCGGGTCAAACCTGAATACAAGCTGCAGCAGGCTGACATCGTCAGAGTGCCACCGCTAACGGTTGCTGCTGAACCTGACAGGGTGTCGGTTAAACTGAGTCTGGTCAGTGAACTGGAAAGTCATATTCTGTTTGAAGACAATGACCTTATTGTTCTTAATAAACCATCAGGAATGGCAGTGCACGGTGGTAGCGGTTTGCAATTCGGTGTAATTGAAGCCATGCGGGCGCTGCGGCCACAAGCAAAAATGCTGGAATTAGTTCATCGGCTGGACCGTGATACTTCAGGTTGTCTGCTAATTGCCAAAAAACGTTCAGTGCTAACCCATTTGCATGCGCAGTTGCGGGATAAAACAGTAGAGAAAAAATACTGGGCACTGGTCAGTGGCGACTGGGATAATAAAGTACGTAAAGTGACCGAGCCACTTCGTAAAAATACCCTGCAATCGGGTGAGCGGGTGGTAAAAGTTGATGAGATAAACGGCAAGCCCTCAGAAACGCGCTTTCGTATTTTACAGCGTTATCAGGAGGGGACTCTGGTTGAGGCGTTTCCTGTTACCGGCCGTACTCACCAAATCCGGGTGCATACTGCCTGTAAAGGACACCCTATCGCTTGTGATGATAAGTATGGCGACAATGCGTTTAGTAGTCAGATGCAGCAGCTGGGGTTAAACCGGTTGTTTCTGCATGCCAAGAGCCTGAGTTTTATGCATCCGAACAGCCAGACAACTATGCGGATTGAAGCGCCGCTGGATGCGCCGTTGGATAAAGCACTGACAAAGTTAACCAGAAAGTAATTCAGATAAAAGTCGTTGGATAAAAGTAGTATGGCAGACGTAAAATTAGTTATTTTTGACTGGGATGGCACGGTAATGGACTCGGTTGGCCGTATTGTATCGTCAATGCAGGCCGCGGCAGGCTTAACCGGTTTAGTGATACCAAGCAGCCATGCCGTAAAGCAAATTATTGGTTTGAGTTTGGATCCGGCTTTTGCGGTGCTGTTTCCTGATACTAATCAATCGCAGCGCAGCCAGTTGTTTGAGCATTATCGCGACCATTATATTATCCATGATACGACTCCGACACCGTTATTTGCCGGTGCCGAGCAAGTGCTAAAAGCGCTGGCCGAGCGCAATATCCTGCTGGCTGTGGCAACCGGCAAAGCGCGTAAAGGCTTAGACCGGATGTTTGCTGAAACCGGCCTGGGGCATTATTTTGTCACCAGCCGTTGCGCAGATGAGGCACAGTCAAAACCCGATCCCGATATGTTGCAGCAAATAAGCCAGCAATTGGATATTGCCCCGGAAAACGCCATTATGGTCGGTGATACCAGTCATGATATGAAAATGGCGCAGGCGATTAATATGCCACGGGTAGGCGTAACGCATGGGGTGCACGGTGCCGAGGTTCTGCGTCAGTTTCAGCCAAAGGCTATTATTGATAACTTACCGTCACTGTTACCCCACATCTGAACTTTTCAACTCATCGCCGGCAGTTTAGGTGCCGGCAGTAAGCAGATTGACCCCCTCATTGCGCAGTAGCTCATGCAACCTGATCAGCGGTAAGCCAATCAGGCTGTTAGGGTCATCGCCTTTTAACGCATGAAACAAGCTGATACCAAGGCCTTCACTTTTAAAACTGCCGGCACAATCAAGTGGTTTTTCCCGGTCGATGTAAGCGAGGATTTCTGCCTGACTTAAATCACGAAATTCGACAATAAAGGGTTCAACCACCTGTTGACAGCTGGCCGTGGCCACATTGATAAGCGCCAGGCCGGTTAAAAATGTCACCGTGTTGCCGCTAAACTGGCTAAGCTGGGCAATAGCGTTATCAACGGTGTGGGGTTTACCGATAATCTGGCCGTCAAAAACGGCAACCTGATCGGAGCCAATCACCAGACCGTCGGTCAATGTAGCGGCAACGGCCTGCGCTTTGGCTACTGCCAGCCGGCTAACTAAGGCCTCAGGCTGCTCTGCTGGCAAGGCTGCTTCATCTACTTGTGGGCTAATTGCGCGAAAATGCGGTGTCAGCTTTGCCAGCAGTTGACGCCGGTAAGCTGAAGTTGAAGCCAGATAGAGGGGAGGCAGGTTTGGGTAAGGCATCAGGCGCTCGATAACAGGGTAATTTAGCGGCTATTATGCCAAGCACTATGCCTTATCTCAAAGCCTCTGTTTCAGCTGATGATAAAAAGCATAAAAAACTGCGGCAACCCTTTGACAGCAGGGGTTGGGTTCTATATGATGCGCGCCTTATGCAAAAAGTAAAAATACCTGTTACGTTAGACCCGGTTAAAGCCGCACAAAAACGGTCGATATTCGACGGCATTGTGCTTTTGCAAACTTTAACCCGACTGACTGAAAGCCTGGTTGAAAAACAAGGCGAAGTAACAGTAAGAATTGAATGCGGTAACGACGAGCAAGGCCTTGCTGTAATGCAAGGACAGGCACATTGTCAGGTTACTGTAAACTGCGAGCGTTGTGGTGAAGCCATGATGCTGGCATTAGATAGCGAATTTATCTACACACCGGTAAAAGGCGATGATGACGCTGCTCTGGCTTTAATCCCAGAGAGTTACGACGTAATCGTTCGCAACGAGCATGGTGAAATAAATTTACGGCAGTTGGTTGAGGATGAACTTATTCTGGCATTACCACTGTTTCCGATGCATGATGCAACAGACTGTAATATCAGTGCTGAGGCCATGAGTTTCGGCGACATAGGGCCAGAACCAGAAAAACCAAACCCCTTTGCCATACTGCAAGAACTGAAAAAAAAGTGATTTAGGAGAAATACCATGGCTGTTCAGCAAAATAAAAAATCTCGTGCACGTCGTGACATGCGCCGTTCACACGATGCGTTAACTGGCCCTACGCTGTCAGTTGACTCAACTACTGGTGAAACGCACCGTCGTCACCACATTACTGCCGATGGTTTTTACAAAGGCCGTAAAGTAAAGTAAGTCCGGATGCACCTGGTGCAGCCACTTAAGATTAGACTTGCTTTAGATATGATGGGGGGCGACCATGGCCCCCTTGCTACTGTTCCTGCCGTTCTGGCAGCGATTGCAGAATTCCCGCAGTTACAATTAGTGTTATGTGGTGACGTAGAGTTACTGCAGCAACAATTTACGTTTCATCAAAGCTTTCCCCATCCGCAACTAACGTTTGTCGCCAGTTCTAACGATGTTGGTATGGCTGATAAGCCCTCTGTTGCCCTGCGTAATAAACGCGAATCCTCCATGCGAAGAGCGCTTGATTTAGTCGATCAGGGCGAAGTGCAGGCTTGTGTCAGCGCTGGCAATACCGGTGCCCTGATTGCGATGGCGCATTATGTGCTTAAAATGCTCAATGGCGTGGAGCGGCCGGCGTTAATCAGTGGCTTGCCCAGTTGTAAAGGCAATCCGGTTTATATGCTGGATTTAGGCGCGACGGTAAATTGTGATGCTGATACCCTGTTCCAGTTTGCCGTGATGGGGTCGGTAATGGCTGAGGAAGTGGTGGGTGTTCGCTTTCCAAAAGTGGCATTGCTGAATATGGGCGAAGAGGAAATTAAAGGCTCCGATCAAATTAAACGCGCCTCTCAACTATTAACCAGTTGCAACGACATCAATTATATTGGTTACATTGAAGGAGACGATATTTTTTCGGGTAAAGCCGACGTTATAGTCTGTGACGGCTTTGTCGGCAATGTCGCACTGAAAACCTGCGAAGGTGTCGCCAAACTGATTCTACGTCGATTTGAAAACACCATGCGCCAACGTCTGAGTGCGCAACTTTTCGGCTGGGTGCTGAAACCTTTTATAAAAAGTCTTTATCAGGGGGTGAACCCCGACCACTATAACGGTGCAAGTCTGATAGGATTGCGCGGAATTGTAGTGAAAAGTCATGGAAATGCGACAAAAGACGCATTTTTAAGTGCCATCCGACAAGCGGTGCTGGAGGTTGAACGCCAGGTGCCTGCTAAAATTAAAGATCGGCTGGAACACGTATTAATTGATAAAGCATAGGTTCGCATGTACTCACGCATTATTGGCACCGGGAGTTATTTCCCGTCACAGGTTCGCACCAACTCCGATTTAGAAACCATGGTGGAAACCACCGATGAATGGATTATTGAGCGAACGGGCATTAAAGAGCGGCGAATTATCGGCGCTGACGAATCTGTCGCAACCATGGGTGCTCAGGCCGCTTTAAAAGCAATTGAAGCCGCGGGCATAGATAAAGACAGTATCGATATGATTATCTGCGCCACGACCAGTGGTGCACGGGCATTGCCCAGTTCCGCCTGTGAAATTCAGCGTGAACTAGCCATACCGGCAATTCCGGCGTTTGATATTGCCGCGGCCTGTGCCGGTTTTTGTTATGGCTTAAGCGTTGCTGATCAATATATTAAAACCGGTATTGCTAAGCGCATTATGGTGATTGGCTCAGATTGCTTATCGCAGTTAATCAGCCCGGAAGACCGTTCTATGGTAATTCTGTTCGGTGATGCGGCAGGCGCGGTCTTACTTGAAGCCTCAGAGCAGCCAGGCATTTTATCAACCCATATTCATGCCGATGGTAAATATTCAGAATTATTGTACGTTGATAACCCAATTCGCGGTGATGAAAGCTCAGTGCATAACTCCTGGGGCAGCATGAAAGGTAACGACGTCTTTAAAGTGGCCGTTACCAAATTATCTCAGGTGGTTGAGCAAACACTCAGTGCCAACAATATGGATAAATCTGAAATAGACTGGCTGGTACCACACCAGGCTAATTTACGCATAATCTCTGCAGTAGCCCGTAAACTGGATATGTCGATGGATCAGGTGGTCATTAACCTTGACCGCTATGGCAATACCTCTGCGGCAACGGTACCGACGGCTTTGGATGAAGCCATTCGTGACGGCCGGATAAAACGCGGCCAGACCTTGTTATTAGAAGCATTTGGCGGCGGTTTTGCCTGGGCCTCTGCTTTAGTACGTTACTAGGGCCGTTGCTGCCTTTAAATGTACACAAGGTATAGTTAGGCTTGATTTATTGCATTGATGTAAACAGCAGGACATAAAATGACTCAAAAACTTGCAATCGTATTCCCCGGACAGGGTTCACAAAGTGTTGGTATGCTCAGTGAGCTGGTTCAGCACGATATCGTCAAACAAACATTTGCCGAGGTATCCGCGGCGTTAGGTTATGACTTGTTGGCGCTGGTCGCTGATGGTCCGGAAGCCGATTTAAATGAAACTCAACGTACCCAGCCCGCCTTGCTCACTGCGTCGGTAGCAGTGTGGCGTTTGTGGCAGCAACAAGGCGGCAGCATGCCTGCTTATTTTGCCGGTCACTCATTGGGTGAGTATTCTGCATTAGTTTGTGGCGGTGTATTAAGCTTGGCAGATGCCGTCAGGCTGGTAGAAAAGCGTGGCAACTATATGCAGCAAGCGGTACCGGCTGGTGTGGGCGGTATGTCAGCTATTATCGGTCTGGACGATTCGGCGATTGCGACCGCGTGTGCAGAGGCTGCCGAGGGCGAGGTAGTCGCGCCGGTTAATTATAATTCGCCGGGACAGGTGGTTATTGCCGGACACAAAGCTGCAGTTGAGCGCGCCGGTGAACTGTGTAAAGCAGCCGGGGCTAAGCGGGCTTTACCCTTGCCGGTCAGCGTGCCATCGCATTGTGCACTGATGCGTCCTGCGGCAGAGCAGTTAGCTGTCGATTTAGCCGCGTTACATTTTACTACGCCACAGGTGCCGGTTGTTAATAATGTCGATGTCAGTATTGCGGTTGATGGCGCGGCGATAAAAGACGCGCTGATCCGGCAGCTATACAGCCCGGTACGCTGGACCGAAACGATTAACTGGCTGGCCAGCCAGGGCGTGACAGATGTGATTGAGCTTGGCGCAGGTAAAGTGCTAAGCGGTCTGATTAAACGTATCGATAAAAATCTGATCAGCAATTCAGTTAATGATCAGGCCTCATTGCAGGCGGCACTATCTCAGCTTACACAGGAATAATTATGACAAATATACTCTCGCTGGAAGGCAAAGTTGCCCTGGTTACCGGTGCAAGCCGCGGTATTGGCCGCGCAATCGCGGAGCAGTTAGCGGCCCTGGGTGCTAAAGTGGTGGGTACGGCTACCACTGAAAAAGGCGCTGCAGCCATCTCTGCTTACCTTGCCGGTAATGGTCAGGGCTTAGTGTTAAATGTTACAGATACTGACTCAATTGAACATTGTTTAGCCGAAATCAAAAACCAGTTTGGCGAAATTGATATTTTGATTAATAATGCTGGTATTACCCGCGACAATTTACTGATGCGGATGAAAGATGATGAGTGGTTTGACATAATTCAAACTAACCTGACATCAGTATTCCGGTTAAGTAAAGCGGTGTTGCGTAGCATGATGAAAAAGCGTTATGGTCGCATTGTCACTATTGGTTCTGTTGTTGGCTCAATGGGAAACGCGGGCCAGACAAATTATGCAGCTGCTAAGGCCGGTGTGCTGGGCTTCACCAAGTCTTTAGCACGTGAAGTTGCATCACGCGGTATTACGGTCAATGCCGTTTCGCCGGGTTTTATTGATACAGATATGACTAAAGAGCTATCGGACGAGCAAAAAGAAGCCATTTTTTCACAGGTTCCTGCCAACAGGCTGGGCCAACCTGAAGAAATTGCAGCTACAGTCGCCTTTTTGGTGTCGGCACCGGCAGCGTATATTACGGGTGAAACAATTCACGTTAACGGCGGGATGTATATGTTGTAAGCGAAGCAGGTTTGACCAGCAAAAAATGCTGGCAGGCATGCTTGCAACAGTTGCAGCTTACGCATAAACTAGCGCCACACAAAATTGCACGAATTGTTGCGATTTATATGAGAAAAAGGAAGAAAAGATGAGCAACATCGAAGAACGCGTTAAAAAAATTATCATTGAACAGCTGGGTGTTAAAGAAGACGAAGTGAAGAACGAAGCGTCTTTTGTAGACGATCTGGGTGCTGACTCACTGGACACCGTTGAGCTGGTAATGGCGCTGGAAGAAGAATTCGATACTGAAATCCCTGACGAAGAAGCAGAAAAAATCACTACTGTTCAGTCGGCGATTGATTACATTAAAGCTCACGCTGAATAAGCGAAAAGCTTGCAAAACGGGTAGCTTGGCTACCCGTTTTCGTTTCAAGACAGATAAAATTTGCTAAGACGGAGGACACGATGGCAAAACGTCGTGTGGTAGTGACCGGACTGGGGATGTTGACGCCATTGGGCAATGATGTGTCCAGCAGTTGGCAGGCGTTGCAACAAGGCCAGAGTGGCATCGGCTTTATCGAACATTTCGATACCAGTGCTTACACTACGAAATTTGCAGGTCTGATTAAAAATTTCGACATTGAGCCCTATTTTCCGGCAAAAGATGCCAAGAAAATGGACTTGTTTATTCAGTACGGTGTTGCGGCGGGCATTCAGGCGTTCCGGGATTCCGGGCTTGAAGTTACCGAACAAAACGCGCCGCGCATCGGTGCGGCAATTGGCTCAGGCATCGGTGGTCTGGGCTTAATTGAAGAGAATCACACTAAGCTGATTAACAGCGGACCAAAACGTTTATCGCCATTTTTTGTGCCATCAACCATTATCAATATGATTGCCGGCCAGTTATCAATCAGTCTAGGCTTGCAGGGCCCGAATATCAGTATTGTTACCGCCTGTACTACCGGCGTGCACAATATTGGTCAGGCTGCCAGAATGATTGCCTATGGTGACGCTGATGCCATGATAGCCGGCGGAGCTGAAAAGGCCTCAACGCCACTGGGTATGGGGGGGTTTGGTGCAGCGAGAGCCTTGTCTACCCGTAATGACGCGCCTGAGCAGGCTAGCCGGCCTTGGGATAAGGATCGCGATGGTTTTGTATTGGGCGATGGCGCGGGTGTCATGGTTGTGGAAGAATACGAGCATGCTAAAGCACGCGGAGCCAAAATATATGCCGAGCTGGTGGGTTTTGGTATGAGCGGCGACGCCTATCATATGACCTCACCACCAGAGACAGGTGTTGGTGCAGCTTTGGCAATGAAAAACGCCCTGAATGACGCCGGAGTAAACCCGGAACAGGTGCAGTATATTAATGCCCATGGTACGTCCACCCCGGCCGGTGATATAGCTGAGACGATGGCGATTAAATCCATTTTTGGTGCAAAGCCAGCCAATTTAATGGTCAGCTCATCAAAGTCAATGATGGGACATTTATTAGGTGCCGCCGGCTCAGTAGAGTCGATCATTACGGTACTGTCGCTGCAGGATCAGCTGGTTACTCCAACCATTAATCTTGATAACCCCAGCGACGGCTGCGATCTGGACTATGTCCCACATACCGGCCGTCAGGCTAAGCTGGAATACGCACTTTGTAATTCTTTCGGCTTTGGTGGCACTAACGGTTCTATCCTGTTTAAGCGGCTTTAAAGGCTTAATGTTAAGCACAAAGGCTGCTGCGGCAGCCTTTGTTTTATCTGCAATTTAAGGCATACTCGGCCTTATTTCCTGTTTTAATTCTGCGACGTGGCAAAGACTATCAACACTAATGACCGCTGTTTTTTATATGGCGATGGTTTTTTCACTACCGTCAGGCTGGATAGCGGTGTGCCGCTGCTCTGGCCACTGCATCTTAGCCGGTTGCAACATACTGCTGCCCGCTTAGCTATCACCATCCCTGACTGGGAGCAACTGACCCATGATGTAATCGTCGCCGCAAAATCAGCAAATGGCGTCAGCGTGCTTAAAGTTCAGGTGTCCCGTGGTGAGGGAGGCCGGGGTTACAGCCCGCTTGGAGTATCTGCGGCCAATGTCGTAATTAGTCATAGTGCGTTACCCGATTACCGGCACCTACAGCAGCACGGTGTTAAACTGGCGCAGGCGCAACTGCAGCTTTCAGTACAGCCGTTATTGGCAGGCTTAAAACATTGTAACCGGCTGGAGCAGGTGTTGTTAAAACAGGAAGCGCTGAAGCGCGGTATAGACGACTTACTGGTCTGCGATCATCAGGGATTTGTGACTGAAACAATCGCCGCTAATCTGTTTTTACACCGGGCCGGACGCTGGTATACCCCGGAATTGAGCCGGGCAGGGGTGGCAGGTGTTATGCGCAGCCATGTATTGCAGCAACACACGGCAATACCAGAAGTTAACTGGCAGCTGCCGGAGCTGGCTGAGGTCGATGCCATGGTCATCAGCAACGCACTAATGGGCCTGGTACCGGTTCACTCTTATAATAATCAGACGCTTAACCTGGCGCTGGCAAAAGACTGGTGTGACGAACTGACATGTTGAAGAAATTACTACTGTTATTAGTTTTACTTATTATTGGCGTGATAGTGGCGCTTAGTGTTGGTTTTAAACAGTTGGAGCAGCGGCCGCTTGCACTTACCGACCCGTATTTTACCCTGGAGGCTGGCAGCAGTGCCCGGGGATTATGTCAGCAATGGTTAAATAAGGGGCATGTGCAACCCTATGACTGTCAGTTGTTGCGGCTGTATCTGAAATGGCAGCCGGAACTGGCCCGGGTGCGCCAGGGAACTTACCGTACTCCTACCTCGCCCACCTTATTGCAAATGCTGCAATTGTTCAGCAGTGGCGACGTAGCACAATTCAGCCTTACTTTTATTGAAGGCGAGACAGCACAGCAGGCATTATCACGCTTGCAGTCGGCAAATTACCTGCAACAGGATATCGACAACACCGCGCAAATGCTGGCATTGCTGCGCTGGCCAACAGAGTGGGGCGCCGGACCGGAGCACCCGGAAGGGCTGCTGTTCGCCGATACCTATTTTTACACGGCAGAGAGCGCTGCCAGTGATCTGATAAAACGAGCGCAACAGGCGCTTCTACGTCAGCTTGATTTAGCCTGGCAGCAGCGTCAGGGCGAGTTACCGCTGCACAATCGCTATCAGTTGTTGGTGATGGCATCATTAATTGAAAAAGAAAGTGGCTTACTGGCCGAGAAAGCACTGGTCAGCTCGGTATTTATCAACCGGTTAAACCGCAATATGCGGCTGCAAACCGATCCGACTGTAATATATGGTTTAACCGAATACAGTGGCCGCATCACTTATGCTGATTTACGCAACCCGCATCCTTACAACACCTACCGCCATCATGGTTTACCACCAGGGCCTATTTCGCTGGTGGGTGCCAGCGCTTTGCAGGCGGCAGCTCAACCCGACAACAGTGATTATTTCTATTTTGTCAGTCGGGGTGATGGCTCTCATCAGTTTTCAGAAACGCTGGAACAACATAATGCAGCGGTAAGGACGTATATTTTGGGAAATAATAATGACTAAACCTGGCGAGTTTATTGTACCTGGCAAGTTTATAGTAGTAGAAGGGCTGGAGGGTGCGGGAAAGAGCACCGCCATTGCTACGATTAGCCAGTGGCTGCAACAGCAACAGCATAACGTCGTCAGCACCCGGGAACCCGGTGGCACACCACTGGCCGAAAAACTGCGCACTCTGGTTAAACAGCCCGACAGTAACGAGATCCTGACACCCGAAACTGAGTTATTGCTGATGTATGCCGCACGCAAGCAACTGTTAACCAATGTTATTTGTCCGGCGTTGGCTCAAGGTGACTGGGTGCTGGCTGACCGGCACGATATGTCGTCCCGCGCTTATCAGGGCGGCGGCCGGCAGTTGGACGAGCAGTTTATAAACAGCCTGCGGCAAAAGGTGTTAGGTACTACTGCTCCGGATTTAACGCTGTATCTTGATATTGACCCGGCCCTGGGGTTAAGCAGAGCAGCCGCACGTGGCGAATTAGACCGGATTGAGCAGGAGCAACTGGCCTTTTTTATTCGCACCCGGCAAAAATACCAACAAATCGCTGCAGCTGAAGCCAATATTGTGACGATAAATGCCGGACAGCCGCTGGCTCAGGTTCAGCAGGCTATTATCAGCGCGCTGGAGCACTATTTTGCAGGCCAGGCAGATGGCTGAAATGTACCCTTGGTTACTACCGGTTTTTCAGCAGCTACAGGGCCAGGTTAGCCGCGGGCAACTGGCCCATGCTATTTTGCTTAGCGGACCAGCTGGCATTGGTAAAATGGCATTGGCTGATGCCTTAGCTGCGCTATTATTATGTAAAAACCAGCAGATTGACGGGGCCTGCGGTACTTGCAAGAGTTGTTTATTGCGCCAGGCCGGTAATCATGCAGATCTGCTGATGTTACACAGTGACACCAACAACATTGGCGTTGACGCGGTGCGTCAGCTTACCCGGTTTAGCCAGGGAGCCTCGCAGCAACATGGCAGTAAAGTGATGATAATTCCTGCCGCCGACAGCATGACCGAAGCTGCTGCAAATGCGCTGCTAAAAACCCTGGAGGAGCCACCTGCCGGTTGCTATTTAGTGTTAGTCAGCCAGAATCCATTGCAGTTATCCGCTACAATTCGTAGTCGTTGTCAGCAATGGCAGCTAAGTGCCGGATCGGCAGCGCAGCTGCACGATTGGCTAAGCGGGCAAACTGACACTCCGCTACCGCCATTTTTGCTTGATTATTGTCAGGGCGCACCGCTTAAAGCGCAGGCTTTATTACAAAGTAACAAACTTGAGGCCGTTAATGCATCACTGACATTGTTGGCTGACTATGTCAGTGGCAAGGCCGAGCTTAGCCGTGTGGTTAAAGCTCTGGATGGTGATGATGAGCTGGCAGGTATTTTGGGATTTTTTATTAAACAACGGTTGAGCTCGCCACTGGAGTTTATACGCCAGCAGGCACTTTTAACCGCCTATCAACGCTGGTGTCGTGACGCCGCGCTGATAATAGGGCAAAATAGCGCATTGGCATTAAGCAGCTTGCTAACCGAACTACAATCTTTGCTGCAACATCAGGAGGCAAAATGGAAGAGCTGACCCTGGGCTTTAGTGATATTAAAGAGTTATATCGCTGTTATATGCCCTTTTTTAAGAATGGTGGGTTGTTTATCCGCTCTGCCCGGCAATACAAAATGGGCCAGTCGTTGGCGCTTAGCGTCTCACTGCCTGATGCACTGGAGCCGCTGGTCGTCACCGGCAAGGTGGCCTGGGTAGCACCGCATGGTGCACAAAGTGCTAATCCTGCAGGTATTGGCGTGGCCTTTATTGATGATAAATCAAACCTGTCTGGCCAGATTGAAAAACTGCTGGGTGGTTTACAAAATAGTACTGATCCCACCTATACCATGTAGTTAGCGAAAGAGGTTGTTTTGTTTGTAGATTCTCATTGTCATCTTGACAGATTGGAGCTGGACAAACTCGGGTTGAGTTTGCAACAGGTTATTGACGCCGCGATGGCGCGTCAGGTTGAACATATGTTATGCGTGTCAGTTAGTCTGCAGGAGTTTGCTGATATGGCTGCGGCGGTAGCAGCATATCCGCAGGTATCGGTGTCCTGCGGCGAGCATCCGTTACATCAAACCGGCACGGTAGATGAAAACCAGTTATTACAACTATGTCAGCAATCTAAGGTAGTAGCAGTAGGTGAAACCGGACTGGACTATTTTTATGCCCCCGAATCAAAGCAGGCACAGCAGCAGGCGTTTGTCAGCCATATAACTGTTGCCCGTCAGGTTAAAAAGCCGCTGATTATCCATACCCGTGATGCCCGTAGCGATACCATAGCCTTATTAAAGTCCCATCAGGCAGAGCAGGCCGGTGGCGTGTTACATTGTTTTACCGAAAGTTACGAGATGGCCAAAGCGGCGCTTGATCTGGGGTTCTATATTTCTATTTCCGGGATTATGACGTTTCGAAATGCTGATGAACTGCGCAGCGTAGTGAAAAAGTTACCGCTTGACCGGTTACTGATCGAAACTGACTCACCTTATCTGGCGCCGGTACCTTATCGTGGTAAAACTAATCAGCCTGCGTATGTTACGGCGGTTGCCGATGCGATAAGTGAGTTACGGGGTATCAGCCTGGCAAGTCTGGCTGAACAGACTACTGCAAACTTTTATCGGCTGTTTCCGCTTTGCCGGAAGGGGCAAGCAACTGTTTAATAAAGCGTTAAATTGTATTTAAGCCGCTTTGCTATCGCAGATAAAAGAAGCCCAGAACCAATCCGAATTGTTCTGGGCCTAGGGGAATGGCTCATAGGGAATGAGCCGTGCGCTATCGAAAATTTGCTGTAAAACGTGTTGTAAATAACATAGAGCAAGTGTAGTAAAGCTAATTCATTTTTTCCTGTTGCTACTGCCAGGTTAATATTGGCAACGATAAAAGTTACCCACCGTTTCTGCGCAGGTTATACCCAGCTTATCCCCTGTTTTATCTCTCAGTCTCGCATTTTTGCAGCCTTTGTCCTTATTTGGGGGCAAGTATTATTTATAAGTAATTACGAGCTTTTGTTACATTTTAATAAATAAAAAGTCTAAAAAAATATGCTACCCCGTGGCTTTCGGCAGTCATCTTACTGGGTCGCTATCGGCCATTCAAGTTGACGATTTACATTTAGATTGTCGACAATTTATTCCTATCAGGCTTGACGCGGCACTTAAATAAGCATAAAAAGGGCGCATAATTATTTTATGTCGACAATGTATGCATCAACCTCATCCAGCTATGCGCCAGCCAGTTACGGCTGCCGACCGGGTTTTACTGGAAATTCAACGGGCAATTGTTGAAGGCGATATTGCTGCGGGTAGTAAAATCAGCGAGCCGGAACTGGCGCGGCGCTTTGATTTAAGCCGGGCGCCGCTGCGGGAAGCGTTGGCAAGGCTGGAGCGTTGCCATTTAATTGAACGCATTCCAAATGCCGGTGCCAGAGTAGTGACATTGTCGACAACCGGCTTGCTGGCGTTGTATCAGTTACGGGAGAACCTGGAAGGATTGGCCTGTAAGCTGGCGGCTGAACATATGAGTGACGCGGAAATCGCTGAAGTTCGTAGTCTTTTAGATCAGCACCTAGTGTCGCAACGGGTACGGGAAGGCGAGAGCTATTACCAGGAGGCGGGCGATCTGGATTTTCATTACCGGGTGATACTGGGAAGCAAAAATAGTTATTTAATCAATATATTATGTGATGAGCTTTACTATCTGGTACGGATGTACCGTGTCCAACTTGGCATGAACGGGCCGCGGGTGTCACGTGCGTTTGACGAGCATAAAGCTATTATTAATGCCATTGCCAACCGTGACGGTGAGCTGGCTGACTTATTAATGCGTCGCCATATTGCTGCATCGCGACGCAACATTGAACAACAACTTGAACAAATGGGAACCTGATATGGCTAACACACTTACTGCCGGCGCCAAGTTTCGCGCCGCTATTACTGCACAAAAACCATTACAAATTGTCGGCACTATAAACGCTTACACGGCAATGATGGCCGAGCGCAGTGGGCATCAGGCTATTTACCTGTCAGGTGCCGGCGTGGCCAATGCGTCTTTCGGTTTGCCGGATTTAGGCATGACTTCGCTAAATGATGTCTGTGAAGACATCAGGCGTATTACTGCCGCCAGCAGTTTGCCATTATTAGTTGATGCTGATACCGGCTGGGGTGGGGCGTTTAATATTGCCCGCACGGTAAAAGAAATGAGCCGCGCCGGTGCAGCAGGTTTTCATATTGAAGATCAGGTTGCGCAGAAGCGCTGTGGTCACCGGCCTAATAAAGAAATTGTCAGCTTAGATGAAATGGTCGACCGGGTAAAAGCCAGTGTTGATGCCCGTGATGATGAGAACTTTTTTATTATGGCCCGCACTGATGCCCTGGCGCAGCAGGGGCTGGATGCCGCTCTGGAGCGGGCACTGGCCTGTGAAGCGGCCGGCGCCGATGCCATTTTTGCGGAAGCCGTGCATACTCTGGAGCAATATCAGGCATTTACCAGCGCCTTAAAAGTACCGGTACTGGCTAATATTACCGAGTTTGGTCAGACGCCACTGTTTAATAAAGCAGAACTGGCCAGCGTGGGTGTTGCCATGGTGTTGTACCCGCTTAGTGCATTCCGGGCCATGAATAAGGCGGCGTTAAATGTGTATCAGTCTATTCTGGCCAATGGTGATCAAAAAGCAGTGGTTGAGACTATGCAAACCCGCGCCGAATTATACGACTTTTTAAATTACCACAGCTTTGAGCAAAAACTGGACGCGTTGTTTACCGACGGTAAAAACAAATAAAACGCCAGTTGGCATTTAACAGATTAATAAGTAAAGAATTGGAGCAAGACAATGGCAAATGCAAAACAATTATCAGGGGCAGGTCTGCGTGGTCAGGTAGCCGGTAAAACAGCGTTATCAACCGTGGGTAAAACCGGTTCAGGCTTAACTTATCGTGGATATGACGTAAAAGATTTAGCGGCAAACTGCGAGTTTGACGAAGTGGCGTTTTTAATTTTAAAAGGCGAGCTGCCCAATAAGAGCGAACTGGCGCAATACAAAACCAAACTGAAAGGTATGCGGGCGCTGCCTCAGGCATTGAAAGATGTACTGGAGCGTATTCCGGCATCAGCCCACCCAATGGACGTAATGCGTACCGGCTGTTCTATGCTGGGTAACCTGGAAACCGAGCAGCGTTTTGCCGAGCAGCAGGATGCTACCGACCGCCTGCTGGCGATTTTCCCGGGGTTAGTAAATTACTGGTACAACTACAGCCACCACAACAAGCGGGTTGAAGTAGAAACTGACGCCAATTCTACAGCTGAACAGTTTTTGTGGACCCTGCATGATGTTAAGCCGACTGCGCTGCATACCCAGGTTATGGAAGCGTCACTGATTTTATATGCTGAGCATGAGTTTAATGCCTCTACCTTTACGGCCCGGGTATGTGCTTCTACCCTTAGCGATATGCATTCTTGTATTACCGGTGCTATCGGCTCATTACGTGGCCCGCTGCATGGCGGAGCCAATGAAGCGGCGATGGAATTGATTGAAAACATGAAAAACCCGGGCGACGCTGAGCAAAAGCTGCTGGGTATGCTGGAGCGCAAAGAGAAAATTATGGGCTTTGGTCACGCGGTGTACGCTGAATCAGATCCACGTAATGCGGTGATCAAACAATGGTCAGAGAAGTTAGCGAAAGCCAATGGCGATACCCGGTTATATGATGTGTCAGAGCGTTGTGAAGCGGTAATGTGGCGCGAAAAGAAACTGTTCTGTAATGCAGACTTTTTCCATGCTTCAGCTTACAACTACATGGACATACCGACTAAGTTGTTTACGCCAATTTTTGTTTGCAGTCGCTTAACCGGCTGGGCTGCGCATGTTATGGAGCAACGCGCCGATAACCGCATTATCCGGCCAAGTGCCGATTATGTAGGCGTTGAGCCGCGCAGTGTTAAGCCGATTACTGAAAGGTAAGTCAGAAAATTATTAGGAGCGGATGTGGCAACTGATCGGTTGCAACACCCGCCATGCTCGCCACAGCAACTCGCCCGTTGCCTGCGGCTGGGCTCAGACACTCTGTGGCTGCGCTAACGGGTTTCCAACCTCACATTGCTGCTGCCACTACACAAGTTTACGCCGAAGCTGATAAAGCCAAATCGGTTTGAGCTAAACCAACCGTTGAAGCCCTGGACGGGCGGAAACAAGCCCCCATGGATGGGTTTACGGCGTGTTGGTGTGGTCAAACCGGTTTTAGCGCAGTACCTAATGTTGGCCTAAGCAAGCAATTCAGGTAACTACAATGAACAGTGAATATCGTAAAAAACTGCCCGGCACTAACCTGGAGTATTTTGATACCCAGGCTGCCGTCGATGCTATTGAACCCGGTGCCTACGCCAAATTACCTTATACCTCGAGAGTATTTGCCGAAAACCTGGTACGCCGTTGTGATCCGGCAAGCTTAACCGACTCTTTAAAGCAATTTATTTACCGCAAAAATGACCTGGATTTCCCCTGGTATCCGGCGCGGGTAGTTTGCCATGACATTCTAGGCCAGACCGCCCTGGTTGATTTAGCTGGCCTGCGCGATGCGATAGCAGAAAAAGGCGGCGATCCGGCCAAGGTAAACCCGGTAGTGCCAACCCAGTTAATTGTCGACCACTCACTGGCGGTAGAACATGCCGGTTTTGAGAGCGATGCCTTTGAGAAAAACCGCGCCATTGAAGACCGGCGCAATGACGATCGTTTTCACTTTATTAACTGGACCAAAAAAGCTTTTAAAAATGTCGATGTTATCCCACCGGGTAACGGCATTATGCACCAGATTAATTTAGAGCGTATGTCGCCGGTAGTGCATAGTCTGGATGGCGTTGCTTTCCCTGATACCTTAGTGGGTACCGACAGCCACACCCCACACGTTGATGCGCTGGGTGTTATTGCTATTGGCGTTGGCGGTTTAGAAGCCGAAAGCGTGATGCTGGGCCGGGCCAGCTGGATGCGCTTACCAGATATTATTGGGGTAGAACTGACCGGTAAAGCGCAGCCAGGCATTATGGCCACCGACATTGTACTGGCGCTGACCGAGTTTTTGCGTAAAGAAAAAGTGGTTTCCAGCTATCTGGAATTTTACGGCGAGGGTGCCCGCAGTTTAAGTTTGGGTGACCGGGCAACTATTTCCAATATGACGCCGGAATATGGCGCTACCGCTGCCATGTTTTCAATTGATCAGCAAACTCTGGACTACTTAACCCTGACCGGACGAGATGCTAAGCAGGTGCAACTGGTTGAAACTTATGCCAAAACAGCAGGGTTGTGGGCGGATAGTTTAGCAACTGCTGAATACCCGCGGGTGCTGAAGTTTGATCTATCCAGCGTTGGCCGCACCATGGCCGGGCCGTCTAACCCGCATGCCAGGCTGTCGACCAGTGATTTAACCGCCCGCGGTATTGCTGGTAAATACGAGATTGAAGAGGGCAAAATGCCCGATGGCGCGGTTATTATTGCTGCCATTACCAGCTGTACCAATACCTCTAACCCTCGCAATGTTATTGCAGCAGGCCTGCTGGCCCGTAACGCTAACGCCAAAGGTTTAAGCCGTAAACCCTGGGTAAAAACGTCGCTGGCACCGGGCTCTAAAGCGGTACAGCTGTATCTGGAAGAGGGTAATTTATTGCCTGAGCTGGAGCAACTGGGCTTTGGTATCGTCGGCTTTGCCTGCACCACCTGTAACGGTATGAGCGGTGCACTGGATCCGGTTATTCAAAAAGAAGTGGTTGAGCGCGATTTATACGCCACGGCGGTGTTATCCGGCAACCGCAACTTTGATGGCCGTATTCACCCTTACGCCAAGCAGGCGTTTTTAGCGTCGCCGGCACTGGTTGTGGCCTATGCCATTGCCGGTACTATCCGCTTTGATATTGAAAAAGACATTCTGGGCTATGACGATAAAGGTAACGCCATTACCTTAAAAGATATCTGGCCAGACGATGCTGAAATTGATGCAGTGGTGGCAAAAAGTGTTAAGCCGGAGCAATTTCGCCGGGTATATGAGCCCATGTTTGCTGTGGCAGTTGATTACGGCGAGCAGGTAACGCCACTGTATGACTGGCGGCCACAAAGCACCTATATTCGCCGGCCACCTTACTGGGCAACCGAGGGCGAGGGCGCCATTGCCGGTGAGCGTAGCTTAACCGGTATGCGTCCACTGGCGGTGTTGGGCGATAACATTACCACTGACCATTTGTCACCGTCGAATGCCATTATGATGGACAGCGCTGCGGGTGAGTATCTGCATAAAATGGGCGTGCCGGAAGAAGACTTTAACTCTTATGCCACCCACCGTGGCGATCACTTAACGGCGCAGCGCGCCACCTTTGCTAACCCGAAGCTGATTAATGAAATGGCCGTAGTGGATGGCAAGGTAAAACAGGGCTCGTTAACCCGGTTAGAACCAGAAGGTAAAGTGGTGCGCATGTGGGAAGCAATTGAAACCTACATGCAGCGCAAGCAGCCGCTGATTATTGTGGCGGGTGCCGACTATGGCCAGGGTTCATCGCGTGACTGGGCAGCCAAGGGCGTACGTTTAGCCGGGGTGCAGGCCATTGCTGCCGAGGGCTTTGAGCGAATTCACCGCACCAACCTAATTGGTATGGGTGTATTGCCACTGGAGTTTAAACCGGGCACGACCCGCGAAACCCTTAAGCTGGATGGTACTGAAACGTACGATGTAGCCGGGGATCGCAAGCCTCGGGCCGAGCTTACTCTGGTTATTCACCGGGCCAATGGCGAAAAGTTGGAAGTTCCGATGACCTGCCGGCTGGATACCGGGGAAGAGTTATCGATATACGAAGCCGGTGGTGTGCTGCAGCGCTTCGCCCAGGACTTTTTGCAGGGCGCGGTTTAACTGGTGCTTCAAAAAAGTATGCAGTAATGGCTTCGATTACAACGCTCTGAACTGCTTGTCACAGCAACTCGTCCTCTGCCTACGGCAGGACTCAGACACTCTGTGACAACATTTCAGAGGTTCTAATCTTCGCCGTGAAGTTGAGCTGATATTCACTAGTAAAAGAGGAAATCTTGCAGAGATGCAAATGTCGAATTTTCCAGGGAGAGTCGATGCCCTGTTTTGTTGACGCAGAGTGTCTGAGTGAATGCACAAGCATTCAGGAGTTGCTGCGGCAAGCAAAATAGGGTTGTCGGCTCGTACTCCACGCGATTAAGACTCTGCGATGAGCAAAAAAAGATTATCTGCTCGTACTTTGTACACTATTTTATGAAAGAGGTTGTTATTTATGACCAAACCACAAATTAAAATTCCAGCCACCTATATGCGTGGCGGCACCTCGAAAGGGGTGTTTTTTAAACTGGACGATTTACCAGAAGCGGCGCAGAAGCCAGGCTCAGCCCGCGACAAACTATTACTACGGGTAATTGGTAGCCCCGATCCCTATGGCAAGCATACTGATGGCATGGGCGGTGCGACGTCCAGCACCAGCAAGGCCGTTATTCTAAGTAAAAGCAGTAAGGCTGATCACGATGTTCATTACATTTTCGGCCAGATAGCCATAGATAAACCCTTTATCGACTGGAGTGGTAATTGCGGCAATTTAAGCGCTGCAGTAGGCTCTTTTGCTATCAGCAATGGCCTGGTTGCTAAAGACCGGATTCCTACCGATGGCATTTGTACCGTACGAATTTGGCAGGGCAATATTAACAAAACGATTATTGCGCACGTTCCCATCACTAATGGCGAAGTGCAGGAAACCGGTGACTTCGAGCTGGATGGGGTAACTTTTCCGGCAGCTGAAGTGCAAATTGAATTTGTAAACCCGGCGGCTGACGCAGGCGAGGCTGGTGGTGACATGCTCCCGACCGGTAATGTGGTCGACGAACTGGACGTGCCCGGCATCGGCAGCATTAAAGCAACCCTGATTAATGCCGGGATCCCAACCATTTTTATCAACGCGGCCGATGTTGGTTATAACGGCACCGAGTTGCAGGAAGCGATTAACGGCGACGCCGCTGCCTTACAACGATTTGAAACCATTCGTGCTTACGGCGCGCTGAAAATGGGTTTAATAAACGAAGTTGAGCAAGCCGCTGTGCGCCAACATACCCCGAAAGTAGCCTTCGTTGCTCCACCCAAAGGCTATGTGTCGTCCAGTGGTAAAGAAGTGGCCGCAACAGACATCGATTTACTGGTGCGGGCGTTATCAATGGGAAAACTTCACCATGCCATGATGGGCACTGCAGCCGTGGCCATTGGCACTGCCGCTGCTATACCTGGTACGTTGGTTAACCTGGCTGCAGGCGGTGAAGCGCGAGAGGCAGTGCGCTTCGGCCACCCGTCGGGCACGCTGAAAGTTGGGGCTGCTGCTGAAAAAGTTGATGGTGAGTGGACAGTGACCAAAGCCATTATGAGCCGCAGCGCCCGGGTGCTGATGGAAGGCTGGGTGCGCGTTCCGAGTGATTGCTTCTAGCCCGAAACTACCTTTTTAACAGGGCGCTGCGGCGCCCTTTTTTATAGCAGTTGTGACAACGGGCTTTTAACACCACCCGTCCCCTGGCCCCGGCGGTTTTTATTACCTTTGCCCTGCCACACCATTACTGACAAATAGTCAAAATCAATATCTTGCACCCGAAGTCGTACTGCTTCCATCAGGCGCAAACCACTGCCGTACAATAGTTGGGCTATCAATTTGTATTTGGGATCTATCACTAACAGAAGTTGTTGTATTTCGGCTTGGGTTAATACTACTGGCAACTTTTGGGCTATACGGGCTTTATTAAAATTCAGCTGCAAAGACAGCGGTCGCTGAATAATTTGTTTATACAGAAAACTCAATGCATTAAGTGCCGTTGCTTGCGTTTTTACTGCAACACTGCGCTGGTTTGATAGAAAAGACAAAAACTGCTCAACTTCCGGATCGCCAAGTGCATTAGGATGCTGTTTATTGTTGTGCAATATATAAAACCTGATCCAATACAGGTATGTATCAATAGTCCGCTTGGCATAGCGGCGGGTTCTCATAAAGTCGGCGATATATTCCAGAAATGGGGATGCCATAGTGTCACCTTGTTGGTGTTTATTTATACAGTAGTCTGGCCTGAGTAAAATATCCACCAACTTGTGGGCACAACACCTGTTTTTAGTTAAGTTTATTAACAGTGGTAAACAGAAAGTTGTTGATAACCAGCGTTTTTCGGGTTAATTTTGGGAAATTAAATTTTTCGTGAAGACGACTTGCTGGCGCGACTCGCGGGCATAGTGCCTTCTATTAAATTGTTAGCATATAGGAAAACTCGAGTGTATTTTAAATTTAAAAAGGAAGTTTTAGTGAAGAAAATTCAAATTGTTGCATTAATAATGTCAGTGTTTATTTTGAGCGCTTGTTCAAATATCAAAATAAATGAACAATTTTCAACAAGTAATTGGAACAAAATATTAATAATACCAATAATAGGGGAAAGTGAATATTTAGATTCATTTGAGTCTAAATTTGTATATGAGATCGGTTCTGATAGCAATTTTCAAATTGTTGATCCTGAATTAGTTAAAACTATGTACAAGGAAATGTTTCCAAATAATGACTCTAATAATATAACGTTATCTGAAGCTTTAAAATTAGCTGAAGAAGATAATGCCTCAGCTATTATCTATGGAGATGTTAAATTTAGTCAAAGCCAGTACGCCGTTAGTTTATATTCAACAATCAAGGTAGTTGACGTAAAAACTAAACAAACTGTCGCTATTTCTAGACAAGAAGATGATTCAATGTTTTTCTTAAACGAAAGAAATTTATTTTCTGCCATTGCAGAAGACGCTGCGGCAGATATAAAAGAGGCTCTTAGTAATTTTTCCAGTATGTAAATATGCTAACAAGCGCTTTAAACGGAAAAAATACAGTTGGCTACTTTCACTTCGTTCAATATTTTAGCCAACTACATTTTTCCGCTTAAGCGGGCGTTATACATGAGAGGGAACTCTGATGAGCTTGAAAAGTCACTTTGAATTGCTAGCCACCTATAATCAGTGGATGAACTCGAAGATTTATGAGGCTGCAGGACATCTCTCTGCAACAGATTTGGCGAGAGACCGTGGGGCCTTTTTCGGTTCCATCCTCGCAACTCTGAATCACATCCTCGTTGGGGACACCATCTGGCTGAAACGGTTTGCTATCCATCCGTCCTGCTTAGACTCGTTGCGGTCGGTCGCTGCTCTTCAAAATCCGACGAGTCTGGATCAGATAGTTTTTGACGACCTGCGTAGCCTATCTGAGCGCCGGAGCTGGTTGGATCGCCAGATTATCGATTGGATAGCCGAGTTATCCGAAAGTGATCTAAATTTCGTGCTCAGCTACCACAACACCAAAGGAGTTCCTGCCAACAAACGATATTCGAGCCTGGTTCTTCATTTTTTTAACCATCAAACTCACCATCGAGGGCAAGTTTCTACTTTGTTAACGCAGGCAGGTGTGGATCTTGGGGTTACTGACCTATTGGCTCAGATTCCGGAGGAAGCTCATGTATAACAAGGCGCATCAATACGCGGCCGGTGGCCGCCGGACGCCCTTTGCATTGCTGCTGCGCCTCCATTCAAAGGGCGCCGTTGTGCGCAGGCGTTAGCTGGGGTATGGTGTGACCAAAGAAACCAATGATGGACCTAAAGATCTTATTTCTTTGCATGTCGCTGGTGCGACCGTGAGGCATACAAGTCCATATTCTGATCTTAAGGTCGATGAGAACGCTGAGCCTTTAGATAACGATTTTATAGCAACTTATGTGTCACCCTTTTATCGGGGTAGAAAAGATACTGATCAATTCCGAGAGAAATACATAGCGGTAAAATCCTCAATAGATACCAAGCTTGTTTCAAAATTACTTGGTGATTTTAACTGGCGACCAAGGTCTGTAGGTGCATATTTTGCAGCCCTAGGCAACATGAATGAGCTTGAGGATCATATCGGTAAATTGCTATTGCGGAGTGATGTTTGCTACGCAGGCCATAATTACTGCTTGGCACTAGCTTCCTTTTCGTCTCTAGGGGCTATTTGTTACCTGGAAAAATACCTAGGGTACTATCTCGAACAACCTGACTTGTGGTTTGATCAAAACTCAGCAATGGCGGCATTATCATACATAGGGGCAAAACGAGGTGAAGACTTAGTTAGTCCCTTTATGCCTTCGTGGCAGAAGTTCATCGTGAACAAGCCGCATTGGGACTTGGCTGCTGCTAATGAAAAGTTTATCCAACAAATGAGCTATCTAAATGAATTTAAGCATGCAATCAGCAGCTAACAAAGTGCGGCATTCGGGGCCTACGGCCCCTGCGACGCTCACAAGTTCGCGCGCATGCGCACGGCGTTATGCCTAAAAAATTATGAATAGACTTTTGGCTTACTCACTATTTTTATTCTCGCTGCAAGTGCACGCTGCTGAGGACAGGTTACTTTGCCAAAGTAGAGAGTTGCATATAGAGCCAGATATGCAAATGGAAGAAAAAACATTTGATCTGGTCAATGCCGATGAGGCAAAGAAAGCCCTAGAAAAACTTGATCCCAACAGCAAAGATTTAATGATTCAGTTCGCTATTCAAAATAACAGCCGAATCATACTTGGCTATAAACTAAGGGCAAAGGCACTTGAAACGGGAATAGCTCAAGACATCAAACTGTTCTGTGATTTTTACGTTTCAGAGGCTTACTACCATGACTAGTGGGCATAACAAGTTAAATCAGCGGAAAACCACTCGCTGGCTGCGCCAAAGCGCTCGCGTTTTCCGCTGTTTAAAGCGTTATGTAGCCTTATGAAATCATTGTTATTTGCTAGCTCAGTTTTGTTTTCGATCACTTGCTTAGCCAGTGATGTGGAGTTTTCGATAAGCAGTAATGACCAAAGTAGTGTTCATTTGGTTACCGTATATGGTTCTTCGCAATCAGGCGCCGAGCTCATAAATACGTGGAATGATAAAGCCAAAAGTTTATGCCCTAGCGGTATTAAAAAAATAGAACCACAGGGGAAGCCATTAGTCAGGGATAAAACCTGTAGTGATGCGATTGAGATTATAAATGGTAAACAGACATGCGAAGTTGTGCGGGCAAATGTATTCGGCAAGGTCATCTGCAATGCTACATAACAAGTTGCTAAATTTCGCTCCGGCCACAAACAGCGTGGCCTCCACGGGACTGCCAACGCTGCGCTGCGGCAGCCCATTAGCAAAGCGTTATGCCGGAAGATATGAAATCAATTTCCAATAAAACATTCGATTTTGTAAATCACGAGATTGAGATCGATAAGCTAATTCGATCTGAGTTTAGTGATTCGCAAATGTCGAACGCAAAATGGAAAAAGTTATTCATGCATTTGGCTGTTATCTGCCCTAAATCGCACGCAATATGGAAATTTGTGGGCTTTGATAACGACGGTGTTGCTTTGACTGGTTTGCCCGGAATTGATGAATTAGAGGACACTTTTATCAATCATCAATTTTGGTTTGGTCCAAGGTATTACAAAGAGATTGAGTGGCTTTGTTTTCCAAACGTTGTAAATAAACGTGGTGTTAAAACAATAGCAACGCAGAACATTTCCCAAGATACAGATTTAATCTTGAGTGAATTGATGAAAATTGGTCATTGGCCAATTGAGCAAAATGCTAATGGCTTTATTGTTTATGGCCATCGGTGAGTTAGCGCATAACAAAGCGCGGCACTTTGCGGCCTTTGGCCGCAGCGACGCTCACTGTGTTTCGCGCGCGTGCGCTAATCGTTATGGGTTTGGAGAGTCCTGTGGTAAATGACGGATGGCATGACCAAAATTATATATTCGGTGACGACGATGTTCTTAACAAAAGACTGTCTGCATTGATTAACGAGTTCTGCCATGTATTCCGAGCTCATTCAGATGGAAATTGGAAAACTATTTACAAGCCAAGGTACACCGAACTAATGGCGCTAGAGCTCCTAAATAAACCATCTTTGATCCGTAAGCTCTTAGCATTAAAAGATCCCGTGGTTAGCAACATTACTTTTGCAGCAATTGATCTCAATAAAACCAAGGCTAGTGCAAGTGAAAACCCATAACAATGCCAGCCAAAGCGACGTCTTTTTCGTTGCTGCTTCGCCTCCACTACAAAGCCGCGCTTGCTGGCGGCGTTATGAGTTTTGATGATGCGTACCCCAACGACCGGTGAAGTAAGAATTCTTCAGAAATTAATTGAGCGGGCAGCGATGCCGTTTGATGCAGAATTATTGTTGGTGGATTCAATGGATGACGGCGGTATGGGTAGCTTAAAAATTGGGAAAGCTCATTCTGAACGTAGCTTTGGCTCAGTATGTGCAGAGTTAGAACTTAACGATGATGATGGCAAACCAGTGCTATTTTCGTTGTATCTGGACACAGCTGGTAACCCTTATGAAATGGATGCTTTTAAGAGTGATTATAGTGAAACAACCATGCTCAAAAACAACTCATAACAAGGCGCATCACTCGCGGCCTGCAGCCGCTGGGACGTCAAACGCTAAAGCGTTTTTCCGCCCATGTGCTTTGCGTTATGTATTCCTAGGTACAGCGAATGAGATTGCTTTTACATAATTTCAAAATTCTATTTTCTTCTGGTAAGAAAATGCCTCGATTTTTCATGTTTTTATATGGCTGCATGGCTTCAGCATTTATTCCCATTTTCTTATTTGGGTTTTGGCCTTGGCCCAGTGCTACGTATGAGTTAAATGGCGAAAGCCTGAGTTACTCCGACTTTTGGTTGTCTGGGTTTGCGCCTCTTGCGCTAATGTTTTCAGCTTTAATGTCTTATGTGTGTCTATGTTGTGCGATAGGTAAGCCTTGGTCTAGGTGGGGTATATTTTTATTTTGGGCAACGGTCATAGCGTTGATGTGCTATGGCTCTTTTTTAGGCGCTGTAATTGGTTTTTGCCTGATTGGTTCGTTATGGTATTACTTTTTCAAAAGTGTTGGCGTTAACCGTTACTACCAAGAACTTAGTAGTGCAAATACATAACAAGCGCAGTCACAATCGGCCACTTCGTGGCCTGGACCTCAACCGCTGCGCGGGTTTCTGCCTGTGCTGCGTGCGTTATGCCTTGTGTTGAGCTATGAGCATTAAAATAGAAATCGGCAGTGCTGCGGATATTGTAGCCCTTAGTAAACAGATACCTGAGTTTGAGCAAGCAACTACTCTTGAGCGATTGCAAAGTAGGCTTGATGGAGCAGTTGGTTTAATCTTAGTAGCAAAGTTTGAAGGAGCTCTTATTGGCTATAAAGTTGGTTATCAACTAACAGAAGATACATTTTATAGTTGGTTAGGTGGCGTCATTCCTGAACACAGAAAACAAGGTGTTGCTACGCTGCTGCTTAACTATCAAGAGAAATGGGCTCGCGATTCAGGTTATAAAGAAATTAAAGTTAAATCCATGAATCGCTTTCCTGGCATGCTCAAGTTACTGATATTAAACGGATATGAAATAGTTGGTGTAGATAAAAGTGTTTGTGGTTCGGAAGGCAAAATCGTGTTTTTAAAAAGGTTAGTAGCTTAGGCATAACAAACGTCTAAAACAACGCGGCCTTCGGCCGCTGGACTCGCAACAAGTTGCTCGCCGTTTAGGCGTGCGTTATACATAAAGGAGACTCAATAGATGGAACTCAATTCGATTGAGGATGTTAGTGCTCTTAATGAGTACCAAAAGTTAAACAGATTGAACGTATCGAGAACAAATTACGTCGGCTTAGCTTCGTCCCTGCATTTTTCTGCGCGGTAATGTTGCTCTATGTTTTTGTTTTTACGTGGTTCGAGGCACCATGGACAATTATGCATTTACTGCCAATAGCAATAGCAATTGGCAGTGTTGGTTATTCAAACGTGCAGCGCACTGATTTACTAGGGCAGCTTTTTAAATTGAAATATGGTGAGTAATCTATGTATAACAATCACCAACACAACGCGCCTGTGGCGCTCGACTCGCAACAAGTTGCTCGGGTGTGTGGCGGGCGTTATGTTTTTAAAGGGCTCGAAAAGTGAAACGGATATTTTTAGTTTTTATCACGCTAGTTTTTATCTCAGGATGCGATTTTAGTATCCCTGATGCTGAAACTGCATTCGGTACGCAGAATTTTGTGTCTGCAGTTTCCATTATTGAACTTCATAAGATAAGAAATGGCAGTTACCCTGAGAGTTTAAAGGATCTGGAGTTCCTAGGTAACTGGGATGATATTTGGCTTTCGGCTGTGCGTTACGAAAAAGTCGAAAGCGGCTATAACCTTTTCGTCGAGCGTGGCTGGGTGAACGAACCAGATCTGAAGTTTCCTCTCAAATTTAAGCACGGCCTAGGTATCAAAGAAACTAATATCAAATGGCAGTAAGATACACAAACATAACAAAAAAATATTATCGCCAGCAAACAGCGCTGGCTGCGACGTCAACCCGCTTCGCGGCTTTCCGCGCTAAATTTGGGTGTTATATGGCGGAAAGATTATGAACCTGCTCTTCGTGTGCAGTGAGAACAGGTTGCGGAGCCCTACCGGAGAAGAAGTCTTTTCACAGTACGAAGGGATCAATGCAATAGGAGCAGGAACCAATGCTGACGCCGAGACGGTCGTAAGCGGAGATTTGGTTGAGTGGGCGGACGTTATATTCGTCATGGAAAAGACTCACAGGAATAAGGTCTCAAAGAAATTTAAAGACTTGCTCCATGGAAAGAAACTTGTATGCCTAGATATACCAGATAACTATGAGCGGATGGATCCTGTACTTGTCCGGATACTACAAAACAGAGTGGCCAAACATGTGTGTTTGCGATAGGCCATATAACAAGATATTGCGGCCAATCGCTACGCGTCGGCTGAAGCGTTTTATGAGGGAAGGGCATGGTCGTAGAGATGGATCTACACAATAGATGGCTCGGTGGAGAACGATGGCCCGGCCTTCGCTTCGTTATGAACGATTACGTTGTAGTTTCTTCTGGAAACCACGCTGGAGAAGCTGGCTCGGTTGTGTCAGTTGTTGAATTTGAGCCGAACATTTCTTATGTTGTTGAAACCGAATCTGGAAAAGACATTGAAGTAAGAGAATGCGAAATTGAAATCGCAAGCTCATAACAATGCCAGTCAGCAACGCTCCCGTTGGTCGCTGGACCTAAACCCCTGCGCGGCTCGTCGCCCATGTGCTTTACGTTATATTTTTTTGGAGATTTATACCTCAATGAAATTTAAATGGCTCTTTTCTTCCTTAATAATTCTTTCTGGTTGCAGTACTACTTCTAATTTGAATGAAGATTTTTGTGTAAAAAATGAATGTACAAAACAAACTCAAGTTGCTTTTGAACAGTTTAAGAAACATAAAAACTATAAAGCTTTCGCATTCGGCAAAAGCGAAAATGGAGAAGTTTTTGGCTTTTCGTATGGCTATAAGTCACAAAAAGCTGCCAACATGCGAGCGTTACTTGAATGTCAAAACAGAGTTGACGCTTTGAAGGCGGATGTGAAGTGTGTTGTAATCAAAAAGTAAAAATGTAGCAAGCTCATCAACTGGACAAATACTGGTTGGCTTCTACGCTGAGCTTTGCATTATAGCCAACTGATATTTACCCGTTATGCGGGCGTAAGCAGCTGAAGAGATGAGCGATAATCAAACCATGCCCTTTTATAAAACCAGTTCATTTTTGTGCTATTCAGCAATTTCAGGTTTGGTCTTGGTTGTAAGTTTGATATTCAGCGATTTTAAGGGGCTGGACGTATTGTGGATACTTTTACTTTATATTTATTTTAATCGCTGGATATACGGTTTTATCTTTAGACAAAGAATGTATATACCCGCAGGCGAACTGAAGCTTGGAGAGCATGATATATACAGGTTCATTGTATTTGTCTTAGGGGTAGCTTTCACTTTAAGTATATTGTTTATTATTAATGGTGTATTGCAGCATGCTTAACAATCCGCGTCATTCAGGGCCTGCGGTCATTGAGACGCTGGCAAGTCCACGCACTTGCGGGTGCGTTAGCCATTTCATAACAACAAGGAAAGTTATGCGTAAATATATGCTAGTTGCGATTCTGTTTCTACATTACTCTGCTTTTGCAAAAGATAGTTTGCTAATTGAAAATGTGACAGTCGTATCATCACACCTTCAGGAGCCATTACAAAAGGCGCATGTTCTGATTTCTGATGGACGGATAAAAGCGGTATCGTCATCTAAGATTGAAAAAACATTTGATGCTCAGGTAATAGATGGGGCTGCTTTATATCTTGCCCCCGGAATAATGGATAGTCATGTTCATGTTTCAGCTGTTCCTGGTATGGGGTTTGGCGTGGAGCCTGTGGCGCAAAAGAATGGCGAACTTGCTGAAAAATACTATAAACAGCAACCCTATAGCTTTTTGTATTATGGTGTCACTCAGGTCGTCGACCCAAATCCTGGACTTGAATGGACGAAATTCACTTCTTCTCAATTGCATCCAAATTATTATCGTTGCGAAGTCATCACCTCCACCACAACGTTTCCGCTGGTTGAAAAAACGGATGATCTTTCGAAATCCATGTTTTCCTATGTTGTTGAACAGGACGTGACTGAAACAGCAATGAACTCTCCTGAGCAAATTGTGAAACGTATTGCTAAATCTGGCGCATCTTGCATAAAACTCTACTTTGAAGATGGGTATGGTGATAACAGTCAATGGTCGTTGTTGTCTGATGAAACCCTGCAACGTATTCGAAAATCAGCATCACAACATAAACTACCTCTGGTAGCGCATGCCAATGCATTGGATATGTATCAAAGAGCTATTGACGCAGGTGTGGATGTCATTGCGCACGGGCTTTGGAATTGGGGGGCGTTTTCGCGTGAAACTGAAGTTTCCAAACCCATCAATGGCGTGCTTAACCAGTTAATGAGCAAAAGCATTGGTTACATGCCAACCCAAAGGGTGATTGCGGGGCTTGGTGAACTTATGTTGCAAAACTCACATGACGTTCCTGAATTTAGTAAGGTAACGCCCAGAGAATTACTGGAGTGGTATAAGCAACCTTCGGCACAATGGTTTAAAGAAGAATTGCGCGCAGGATTTGACGGACTACCCGACGAGGTTATTGCCCGAATTTTTATAAAAGATCGGGTGGGTAAAGGTGACAAAATTCTACACACCCTCGCCGAGGCAGGTTATCCGCTGCTATTAGGTTCTGATTTTCCAGGAAGTCCTGGTTTTTCCAACCAGCCTGGTTTAACAACTTTCCTTGAGATGAAAGCAATGGCAGACGCCGGGGTATCTTTAGTTGCAATACTTGCAGCTGCAACCATTAATAACGCAATGCAATTTAATATTGATAAAGATTACGGAACGGTTGAAGTTGGTAAGGTTGCAAATTTACTTTTGCTAAAACAAAACCCTTTAACTACCGTGGACGCCTGGAGCAATATTCACCAGGTTATCTTACATGGGGAAGTGTTTGATCGAGCAGATTTTGCTGCAGATAGTATGGCTAACGAAGCACTGCAGCGGACAAGCCACTGAATGCGGCGTTAAGCATAGACTAACCTAAAAAAATCAAACTATCTGATGATGGATAAATATTATTTTGTTGGTGGAAAACGTGAGTATTTCATCCACGTTTTTTCAAGCATTATGCAAGGTCGCACCACTGAGCAGCGAGCGAGGTTGTCACAACTTGTTGTTGAAAAGTTAGTGGCAACGTTTCCGCATGTGCCAAACATAGCGATGAACGTAAGTGAGTTTGAAAAGGCAACTTATTGTAATAGGGGTATGCTTTGACCAAGACTGCTCAAAATTAAATATTATGTTTTTGCAGTCTTTATTTTACCTTGGTTATTTATATCCATAGCAAACGGCAAGGAAAAGTACATGTCAGGCCCAGCGCAAAACGGTGTTCTTATTTACTCTGACGATTTGAGCAACCTGTCAGAGTTTTATGAAAAGCTTTTCAGTATGCGAGTTGTTCGCAAGACCAACGATTTTATCAGTTTGGAAACGAATGGTTTCAACTTAATTATTCATGTTTTACCTTTCGATATGCCGACCAAAGCGTTTAGCCCAATTAAGCTTTTCCTTGCCGTTGATGACATGGCTATTTCAAGAGCGGAGGCGGTTAAATTAGGTGGTCAGGCATTCGAGGGGGAGTGGAGCAACCCTGTGTTTAAAGTGTCAAACATCGCTGATCGTGATGGTAACCATATTCAACTTCGTCAGTTCAGCAAATGATTAAAAGTAGGTGAGTGGCAGTAGTAATGGATAAAGCATATAACATAGCGCTACTATCGGCACTGTTGTAGCTGCACAGCATACGCTACGCTGTAGCCGATCCAACGCTAACCTGGCCGGTAGTGTTCAGAACAAGGATGGACTTAATGACAAGATTTGTTGTTATTTTAACGACGCTTTTATTATGCAGTTGTTCAAGTGTGCCACTAGGAACGATGCTCGAACTTCGTTCATTTAGTAAAGATGACTTTGTTACCATTCAGCCTGAAGATCTTAGAGCAAAAATACAGCTTGATGAGCCTGTCCGGGCAGATGTAGCGAGTGTGGCATTGGCGCTTGAACTCACTACTGAAAAAGGCATAAGAGAATTTAAATTTCCATTGCGTTTGCTTCGCGAAGAAAAAATTGCACCGGTGGCTGGCTTTTTCTCAACGTCAGCAGGTAAGACTGAGTACACGCTAAAACTATCAGATGAAGCGATTGAAAACTTTATGGCAACTCAACAAATTATCAGAGACGAAAAGACCGGCAGTTTGAGTTTCTCAGTTGCCACCGGTTTTGAGAAACTCCCAAATGAAATCACTGAAATCGGGTTGTCAGTATTTTTAAAACTATCCGAAGAAAAAGGCTTTATTACCCTATTCGACGATGCAAAGTTAGAAATAAAGCATGACGGGCGCGCATAAAACGCGCACCTCTTCTTGAAGCCGCAGCCATACAGAGGGTTCCCAATGGGACGGAAATTATCGTGGATTTTAATGACCTTGTTGGCATTTGGCGTGGCTGGTTATGCAATCATTAACTTTGCTGTGCCTGGCTTTCGAAATCCATTCGTACAAAATATATTTACGCATTCTCCTTCAGCTATATCGATGCACCTTTTAGGTGGCGCTATCGCTATGATTGTAGGGGCAATTCAATTAAATACGAAATTACGAATTCGATATACTTCAGTACACCGCTGGCTTGGCCGTATATATGTTTTAGCCGTTACTGTGGGTGGGGTTGCTGGTTTCATTCTGGCGTTAAACTCATTTGGAGGTTTGGTCACTCATTTTGGTTTTGGGTTAATGGCAATTTGCTGGGTAGGCACAACGTTGGTAGCTTACTGGCAAATTCGTAATGGCAATATTCAAGCACATCGAAGTTGGATGTTGAGAAGCTATGCATTAACCCTGGCAGGGGTTACATTGCGAATTTATTTGGGTTTAAGTGCACTTTTCGGCATTAACTTTAGTGATTTTTACCCTGTTCTGTCATGGATTTGTTGGGTGCCCAACCTGTTGTTCGTTGAGTGGTTTGTGTTAACACGCTTTACCAAACGTATAGCTAAGTGAGTTGCTAAGTGCCTGGCGCCATTTCTCTACAATAATGCGTTGCATGAATAACCTTATTTACCTGGTTTTCAGCAGGCCCTTAAACCACTTCCAGCCGGTAAAAACAAACTGTTTCAGATTTATCGGAATTAATACCAGTAAGGCACTGCCTTGTGCAAAATGTGGGTTAACCAGACAATAAAAAGCAATTTCTGCTTTATTGCTGGCTTTTAAATGCCTGATTTCATCGGCACTGTAGTTGGTGGTGCGGCCAACGGTTTTTAAACAACGTAACTGTTGCCAGGGGCTGGGTTCTGCATCGGGCACCAGTAAGTGATACATTGTTATGTCCTGCTGGCTCATAGCTGGGTTGGGGTAGATATACGCCAGTTTTTTGCCCATTGCGCGATACATTGCCGGGCTTAACATAGTATCCAGGTAACAGACTTTGTGGTTAAGATGGCGCAGCCAGGTTTTCACCGCCCAGTTCAACGAAAACGCAAAAGTGCTGTTGCCGCCGCGGTAGCTGGCAAGGAATGCGGCTGATGCCCCCATCACGATATTGTGGTGCACATCTTTGTGAAAGTTCAGCAGACAGTAACCTACCAGCTGGCCGTTTTGATAAAACAGCCTGACACATCGCTGGTAGTAATAGTCGTTGGCAAAATAATGGTTAAAATACTGCCCGGTATTGACTCCGTTAAAACTGGTGTCGATTATGGCCTTAATTTGTTGCGCTTCATTTTCGTTTAACCATCGCTTGCTACTGACTTTGTCTACCTGTTTGTTTTGCATAAAAGCACCGGAAATTCAAACAACAACCTGCCGACAAAATAAGTATTATACACAATGAAAACCGTGGCATTTAAAAAGTGTTCGCTTAATCAGGTATCTGAAATTCGTCACGGGGTGCTGCGCTATAATGTGTTAAGTTATTTTACCTAACCGGAGGCTAAATGAGCGGATTAACAATCTTTAACAGGTATAACCTGTCTTTACAGGCCGTACTACTGCTATTTACCAGCCAGGTTATTGCAGCAGAATTGCCTTACCGGCATGCGAACGAGCCTATTGGCACGGTACGTCAGCTGTATGATGGCGAGCTGTACCCCGACCTGCGAATTAATACTTTTCGTAACATTGACCGGTTGTTTGAAACCCGCACAGTGGCCCGTGGTGATACGGTTAGTGCGCTGCCGCTAAGCAAGCAACCGTTGCAGGGTTTTTCCTATCGCGCTGATGATAAACACTATGACTTGTACGACGTGTTCTCCCTGAATTCGCTGACAGGCCTGCTGATTATTCAGGATGGTGCTATTCAGTTTGAAAAGTATCAGCTGGGTAACGACGAGCACACGCGCTGGATGTCAATGTCGGTTGTTAAGTCGATAACCGCAACACTGATTGGCGCCGCTATCCACGATGGGGCCATTGCCAGTATCGACGATTTAATAGTTGATTATCTGCCGCAATTTAAAGGCACGGCTTATGATGATGTAACAGTAAAACACATACTGCAAATGAGCTCGGGTGTAGCCTGGTGCGTATTCTGCCCCAAAGTGAACACTGATTCTGGTTTAATGTGAACACCCGTA
>CAXBHB010000010.1:0-142205 GCA_963975465.1 uncultured Chromatiaceae bacterium | reverse complement strand
GGTAGTGTGGCATTCGCCATGCGAGAGTAGTACACCGCCAGGCTCCCAATTCAAGCAAAAGGCCTACCCTAACCGGTAGGCCTTTTTGCGTTGAAGCGCCTTACGGCGCACGACACTCCCACGCCGGCCACAGCGCTTCGCTTGTGGCATTGCGAAACACTTCCCTGTGTTTCGCCCTTCGGGCCTGCCTTCGGCAGTCCAAAACTGCTCCTGGCAGTTTTGTCGCTATGCTGGCTTTGGACTTCGCTCATACATTCAAGTTTTAAATCACCATGCCACTACTGCGTATTGAATAACGTCCCCCTTTGCAAAAGGGGGAACGAGGGGGATTCGGGGATTTGGTGTGTGAGGGGGATTTGTTTAGCTGTTATTTATGTTAAGTTAACTAAACCCAGTCTGCTATGTACGTTTTATATGCATTTGAACAACCTAAGCTGTTTTTTAGCTTTACCTTTAAACTGGCTTTTGTATAATGGCGCCTCCAACGCTAGGGGCATAGTTCCAATTGGTAGAACAGCGGTCTCCAAAACCGATGGTTGGGGGTTCGAATCCCTCTGCCCCTGCCACTTCTTTTGATTATGAAGATATCAGCAAGCCAGTCTCAATTACTTCGTCAACTTAATATCAGGCCGCTACAGCATCGTCCGGGTTTATTTCCTGACGCTGATAGCCACTCATCCAGTCAGGTTGTTGTTACTTCGGAGTTACTTGAACCAGAGCATACGAGCCTAACTGCAGATATTAAGCTTGTTCTGGCTCAGACTGTTATCGATAGCTGGTTGCTGGATACCGCAGCAACCCAGTGTGTACTTGTAAACAACAACTGCTTACTGATAACACCAGTCCTTGCCTCTCTGCAGCAACCAGCGCTAAAGCAGCAGCTTTGGGCGTTATTGCAACACCAGTTAACTGATAATGTTGATTAGAGCGCTTTCTCCAGCAGATATTCCTGCCTTACTGGCAATCGAAACGACAGCGAATCGCTATCCGTGGACGGAAGGCGTCTTTAAGTCATGTTTCGGCAGCCAGTATTTCAGTTTTGGTATTGTCGAAGACACGCAATTACTAGGTTTTTACTTTGGCCAGTTTATTGCCGTTGAAAGCCAGCTTTTTAATATTTGTGTGTGCAGTGATCAGCAGGGTAAAGGCCTAGGCGCTAAGTTGCTGAGCCATTTCATCGCCCAGTCTGAGCAGCGTGACGCAACAGAAGCCTGGTTAGAAGTTAGAGCGTCCAATAAATCTGCCATTAATTTGTATACTAAGTCTGGTTTTATTGAAGCAGGCGTGAGGCCGAACTATTACAGCAGTGCGTGCGGTAAAGAAGACGCGATCATGATGTGTCTGCCACTTCGCTTTTCTAATTAATCCCAAGCTGTGCCAGCGGCAGTGATGCTGCTATAATCCCCGACAATTATTTTTCATTGCGAAACCAGCCTGCGCTCAGGTTGTTAACTGATATTGGATACCATGACTAACGATAAATTTCTGCAGGAAATAGACAGCAGACGTACTTTTGCGATCATAAGCCACCCGGATGCCGGTAAAACGACGATTACTGAGAAGGTGTTATTGTTCGGACATCTTATCCAGAAAGCCGGCACCGTCAAAGGTAAAAAATCTGGCCAGTTTGCGACATCTGACTGGATGGAAATGGAGAAGGAGCGGGGTATTTCGGTTACCACTTCCGTAATGCAGTTTCCTTATAATGACTGTCTGGTAAACCTGCTGGATACCCCTGGACACGAAGACTTCTCGGAAGATACCTACCGTACCTTAACCGCAGTAGACTCTTGTCTGATGGTAATTGATGGCGCTAAAGGCGTAGAAGACCGGACCATTAAATTGATGGAAGTGACCCGGCTGCGTGATACCCCCATCATCACCTTTATGAACAAAATGGATCGTGATATCCGTGATCCGGTCGACTTGCTGGATGAAGTAGAAAGCGTATTAAAAATAGCCTGTGCGCCGATTACCTGGCCTATCGCCTCCGGTAAGGAATTTAAAGGCGTTTACCACATTCTGCGTGATGAAATTATTCTGTATAAATCGGGTATGGGCCATACCATTCAGGATCTTGACGTGATCAAAGGCCTGAATAACCCTGAGCTTGATAAGCGCATTGGTTACTATGCTCAGCAATTACGAGATGAAATGGAGTTGGTGCAGGGTGCCAGCAATGAGTTTGACCAGACCTTATTTTTAAAAGGTGAATTAACACCGGTATTTTTTGGTACTGCATTGGGTAACTTTGGTGTTGACCATATGCTTGATGGTCTTACTGAATGGGCGCCCAAACCTCAGTCACGCTTAACGAATAGCCGCAAAGTTGAACCGGTTGAAAATGGCTTTAGTGGCTTTGTATTTAAAATTCAGGCCAATATGGACCCTAAACATCGGGATCGCGTGGCTTTTCTTCGGATTGTTTCTGGCAAGTATGAAAAAGGCATGAAAGTAAGGCATGTCCGGATTGGCAAAGATGTCTTGATCCCGCAGGCGCTGACTTTCCTGGCTGGCGATCGCGAGCATCTTGATGTGGCATACCCTGGCGACATTATCGGTTTGCATAACCACGGCACTATAAAAATCGGTGATACCTTTACCACCGGCGAGGATATGCAGTTTAGTGGTATTCCAAACTTTGCACCAGAGTTATTCCGGCGGATCCGTTTACGTGATCCTTTAAAACAAAAGCAGCTACTTAAAGGCTTGGTGCAATTATCTGAAGAAGGCGCGGTGCAGGTATTCCGGCCACTGGATACTAACGATTTAATCGTTGGTGCGGTGGGCGTGCTGCAATTTGATGTGGTCGTTAGTCGCTTAAAATCGGAATATAACGTCGATGCTTTGTATGAAAGTGTAAACGTAGCGACCGCACGCTGGGTATACAGTGATGATGCTAAAGCGCTGCAGGAGTTTCAGAATAAGGCCAGTGCTAACCTGGCATTGGATGGCGGAGATAACCTGACCTATATCGCGCCGACTATGGTTAACCTTAATTTATCGATTGAACGCTATCCGAAAATTTCTTTCCAGAAGACCCGGGAACACTAACAGGCTGCCAATATGAACATTAAACAACTCCTTAGTGACAGAACTTTAGTTGCCTTCAATGCCCTGGGGTTACCGGAAGGCACCAACCCCGCGGTTACCCAAAGTACCCGACCGGAATTTGGTGAGTATCAGATTAACGGTGCTATGGGCGCGGCCAAATTATTAAAAACTAACCCGCGGGAATTAGCCGGCAAACTGCTGGCATTGCTTGATTTAAGCGATATCGCTGAAAAAGCAGAGATTGCCGGTCCCGGTTTTATTAACGTATCGCTTAAAGCCGACTGGCTGGCACAGCAGTTAAAACTTGCCGCGGGCGATAAGCGCCTTGGGGTAAGTGTTAATCAGCAACCGCAGACTGTCGTGGTTGATTACTCTGCTCCTAATCTGGCTAAAGAGATGCATGTCGGTCATTTGCGCTCAACCATTATTGGCGATGCGGTAGTTCGTACCCTGGAGTTCTGGGGCGATAAAGTTATCCGCCAGAATCATATGGGCGACTGGGGTACCCAGTTCGGCATGCTGATTGCCCATCTGGAAGATAAGCTTGCAGCAGGGATTGACCTTGAGCAGGTGGCGCTGGCCGATCTGGAAGATTTTTACCGGGAAGCAAAAAAGCGCTTTGATGATGAAGCCGGCTTTGCTGATAAATCCCGCCAGTATGTGGTGCAACTGCAAAGTGGTGACAAACATTGTCAAAAACTATGGCAGATGTTTATTGATACCTCGGTCAAACACAGCGATGAAGTCTATCAGAAACTCAATGTCACGCTCACACACGCTGATATTAAACCTGAAAGTGCTTACAACAGCATGCTGCACGGTATCATCGATGACTTAAAACAGCAGAAACTGGCCGTAGAAAGTATGGGTGCACTGGTGGTTTTTTTAGCTGAACTGGCTGATAAAGAAGGCAACCCATCGCCGTTTATTGTGCAAAAAACCGGCGGTGGATTCCTATACTCCACTACCGATTTAGCGGCATGCCAGTACCGGAGCCACGAGTTATCTGCGGATCGGATTATCATTTTTACTGATGCACGCCAGGCGCTGCACTTTAAGCAAGTTGAACTGGTATCGCGCAAAGCCGGCTACCTGCGCGATAGCACGGCTTATGATCACTGCCCGTTTGGCACCATGATGGGCGAAGATGGCAAGCCGTTTAAAACCCGAACCGGCGGTACTGTTAAGCTGGCAGATTTGCTGGAAGAAGCGGTAGTGCGTGCCAATACCGTGTTACAGGAAAAAGCGACAGATTTAACTGTGCCTGAAATTGCCGACATTGCCAAGAAAGTTGGCATTGGCGCGGTAAAGTTTGCCGACTTATCAAAAAACCGGACCAGTGATTATATTTTCAGCTGGGATGCAATGCTTAGTTTTGAAGGTGCTACTGCCCCCTATCTGCAATATGCTTATACCCGGGTACGCAGTATTTTGCGCAAAGCCGACGTTCCTGAGAATTTTCAGGCTGATATTTTGTTGCAGTCTGGGCATGAAAAGCAGCTGGCTGTTAAGTTTCTTCGGTTTGAAGAAACCCTGCAAATGGTAATTAAAGACGCGCAACCTAATTTACTCTGTAACTATCTATATGAGCTGGCCAGTTTATATATGAGCTTTTATGAAGCCTGTCCTATTTTAAAAGAGGGTGTTGAACCGGAACTGCGTAACAGTCGTTTAATGCTCAGTATTTTAGCATCCAGGGTGTTGCAGCAGGGCCTTGATTTGCTTGGAATAGAGGTAATGGAGCGTATGTAATGAAGATTGATGATATTCGCCGCAGTTACACTAAAGATAAGTTGGATGAAGATAAACTGACACCAAATCCAATTTCCCAGTTTGAGTTATGGTTAAAAGAGGCGATAGCGGCAGAACTGCCGGACCCGACTGCGATGTGTGTGGCAAGTGTCAATAGTGAGGGCCAGCCATCACAGCGGCTGGTGCTGTTAAAAGATGTCAATCAGAATGGCTTTACTTTTTACACTAATCTCGGTAGCCGCAAGGCGACCGAGCTGGCCGCTAATCCCAAAGTGAGTCTGCACTTCCCGTGGCACCCGTTAGAGAGGCAGGTCATTGTCTATGGCACCGCCGAGCGGGTCTCCAGCAGCCAGGTGATGAAATACTTTTTATCGAGGCCGAAAGAAAGCCAACTGGCAGCCTGGGCTTCTGAGCAAAGCCGGCCTGTTTCTACCCGCCAGGCGTTGTTACAAAAATTCGCAGAGATAAAACATAAGTTTGAACATAGTGACGTGCCGCTACCTTCATTCTGGGGCGGGTTTTTAGTGCGGCCGCATCAAATTGAATTCTGGCAAGGCGGCGAGCACCGGCTGCATGATCGGTTTATGTACACCAAACAAACTGATAAATCGTGGCAAATTGACCGGCTATGTCCCTGAAAGGCGAAACGGCAGATTCAGTCAGACTCATTGACAGTCATTGCCACTTCGATTTACCCGAGCTTGCCAATGATCAAACCCAACACTGGCAGCAAGCACAAGAAGTGGGGGTTGCCGGTTTAGTCATCCCTGCTGTTGGCAGAGCTGCCTGGCTTAACCTGCTTAAGCTGCGACGAAAACAACCTGCCTGGCATATTGCCTTAGGTATTCATCCCTGGTGGGCAATCGAGCATGAAATAGCCGATATAGATCAGCTAAATCAGCTGATGCAGCAGCATGCAAATGAGGTGTGCGCAGTAGGCGAAATTGGTCTTGATTTCGCGTTAGCGGACAATACCATAGCAAAACAACATCAGTTGTTCGAGGCTCAGCTTGCAGTGGCGAAACAGCATGCTAAGCCGGTAATTTTGCATCATCGTAAAAGCCAGCCTCAGTTGCTGGCCGAACTCAAAAATCAGCAGTTCAGCGAGGGCGGTATTTTACATGCCTTTTCCGGCAGTCAGCAGCAGGGCATGGCGTTTGTCGATTTAGGTTTTAAGCTCGGTATCGGCGGTACTATTACGTATCAACGGGCTGAGAAAACCCGCAAAACGGTGCAAAAGCTACCCTTAAGCAGTTTTGTGCTGGAAACTGATGCGCCGTCTATGCCGCTGTCGGGTGAACAAGGCGAGATTAATACACCTGCGCATCTTTCCAGGGTATTTAAGGCCTTTTGCCAGTTGCGAACTGAAACGCCAGGGCAGGTAGCTGAGGCTCTCTGGGGCAATACTGCAACGGTATTACGGCTTGGTATTTAAGCGAAAGCTCTGGCGGGAGAAACGTGAAAAACTGCGGCGTAATAAGTAACCGATCAGGCCGGTAGCCAGCATCAGCAGTAATAATTTATGCATAAGGTTTTGCCAATCGGCATAACTTGGATTTAGTTTAGTATCAGGCTGCAGACTTATTTTGATATAACCGAGTAGTTGCTGCTGGCTGCGGATTTCCTGCACCATTGGCACTAACGGCTGATTAGCAAAGTTGCCATACATCAACCGTGCTGCTGCGCTGGCTTCTGACCAGCTGATCCGCACGCCATTGCTATCGTAAAAAACCACGTCATATAAAAATGGGCTGGCGGCAATGTGTTGGGTTAACTGCTCCAGGCCATCAAGTTGATCATTCTCAATAAGATAAGCAGCTGCCTGCGATAACGTCAGTAAATTTTCCCGCATAAGGTGTTCAGCCTGGCTTAGCAAAATAGCCCGACCCTGAACGTTGGTGGTTACCCAGCTATGTAACACAAACCAAATGCCCACTACGGCGATAGCCAGTTGAATTAGCTTAATATAACTTGAAGTTGCACTTGGTATTGCGATATTGTTCTGCATATTTTGCCGTTCAGATAACCGCTGCTGGCTGTGTTTCGCCAAGCATGCCATGGTATTAACTTTAAGTATAGGTTGCCTTGTGTCGTTTTCTATTTCTGCCAGTCTCTCACAATTGGCCAGTGTTGATGTCACGACACTGTTAGCCGAACAGCCGCGGTTCTGGCTTCGAAGCGAAGGTGTTGCGCTGCAGTTGCAGTTTAGCCTTGCCTCAAGCTTACTGCCTCAGGCCACCAACAGTGCGTTTACTCAGCCCACGGTCGGCTGCTGCTCTATTCGGGTATTTGGCAGGGATCCTGACTGGATGCTGCTTCAGTCCATTGGCCAGCTGTTACCTGCCGGCAGCTGGTGCCAGATATCAGCGTTACAACCTCATCCGCAGTTGCCTGTGGCGCTGCATATCCAATTAGTGGCCGGGCTGACCACAGATCAACAACAGCAGTTACATTCTTTAGCTAATCAGCAGCAAGCCGAGCTGGTTTATCTGGATAAAGCCGTGCAGATGTCGCAACCCGGGTTGTTGGTGATGGATATGGACTCAACCGCTATCACCATCGAATGTATTGACGAAATAGCAGCATTAGCCGGGGTAGGTAAACAAGTTGCCGCGATTACCGCCCGGGCGATGAACGGTGAGCTGGATTTTGCCGCCAGCCTTACCGCGCGGGTGGCGGCGTTAAAAGGTGCGCCGCAATCGGTGTTGCAGCAGGTAGCAGCAGACCTGCCGTTGATGCCGGGGTTAATTGAGTTAGTTGGCAGCTTACAGCAACAACAATGGCAGGTTGCTATTGCTTCTGGTGGCTTTACTTATTTTACCGGGTTGTTGCAACAACGCTTAGGGCTAACAGCTACCTTTGCAAACGTGCTGGAAATTGAAAACGGCATATTAACCGGGAAAGTTGAAGGTGATATTGTTGATGCCAATACCAAAGCGCGGGTAGTGCGTGAATTAGCCGAGCAGTATGGTATCGCAGCAGAGCAGACCGTGGCGATTGGTGATGGTGCTAACGACTTACCCATGTTGAAAACCGCAGCGCTGGGTGTGGCATTCCATGCCAAGCCAAAGGTGCAAGCAGCGGCTGCTGCCCGAATCAATAAAGGTTCGTTATTGCAGCTGCTGTATTTGCTGGATCCGGTATGAAGCACCAGCAAAGCTCGATTTATGTCGATTTACAACAATATCAGTTACATGTAAGGCGGCTTACACCGCTGCACAATGCACTAAGCCCCGTGCTGTTTTTACATGGTGCCATTGAGAATGGCCGCATATTTTACAGCCAGTCAGGGAAGGGATTAGCTTGCCACCTCGCCGATCAGGGGTTTATTGGTTACTGTGCTGATTTTGCAGGCCGTGGCTTGTCGCAGCCAAGTTTGGATAGCGGTTTTAATCAAAGTCAGCATCAGGTGATTACCCGGGACATTCCGGCATTAATTGATTTTGTTTATCAACTGCATCAGCAACCGATAACCATTATTGCTCACTCATGGGGCGGTGTCCTGCTAGCGGCATCGTTGGCTCGTGCGCCGCAATTACTAAGCAAAGTGCGGGCGAAAGTTTATTTTGGGACCAAAAGAGTCATTAGTGTCCGGAGTCTGGAACGTAAAATTAAAATAGACTGGCTCTGGAACCGGTTTGCGCCATGGTTGGGTAAAAAATACGGTTATATACCTGCAAAGAAATGGCGGTTTGGTGCCGATAATGAGCCGGCTCAGTTTTTAACAGATACAATAAGTTGGATTAAAGGGGAGCCTTTCACAGATTTAACGGATGGCTTTGATTACGCTGCGGCGAGTAAGCAGATCCAATGGCCTCCAAGTTGGCATTTTGCTGCTGTAAGAGATACTGTATTAGGTCATCCAACCGATGTTCAATGTTTTATTAAAGAAAGCGGGCAGCAACAGACTAAATACACGTTGCTGGGGCGCAAGCAAGGTTACCGGCAGGATTATGATCATATTTCTATGCTGACCCACCCGGGGGCCAACGACGATCATTTCTCTGAACTCAGCCAGTGGTTGATATCTCTAAGCTAACTGCCGGTATTGACGTTTCGCTGCTGAAGTAAACTCTGATGCGGGTTGGCCTCACTTATGTGCTCAGGGCAACCATAGCGCCAGGCAAGTTCTTTGCTGATATCTACCGCATCACCCACTCCGGCAACACTCCAGAGCTCTTCTTCCAGGCTTTTCGCCCGATGAATAGCATAAACACTAATGTAACTGATTTCTTTAGCAATATAGTCAGTATCGGGCCGGCCAGTGCGTGACAAAAATAACCTGAAAGCAAATAGAGACCCGTCCTGCAAAGCGGCTTTTATAAATGCTTCTTTTTGTCGGGGGTCACTGAACTCGTAGTCATAAAAGCTTTGCATCTGCGGTGTTGCGGCACTGGCATCATGCTTTACTTTGATATAAAGCTCATAGCTTTTGGGGGCATCAAAGCGCTTCATCGCTTTTAGTTGCTGGGCAAACTGCAGGTTAGCGGTGCTGTTTTTTAACAGTAGCTCAAGGTCGAGCGGGCCATTATTACTATACAGCAACAATAGTGAATGCAGGGCATTGGGGCTGGCACCCTGAGCGACAACATTTAACTCATAACGGATACCTTTGCGATGCAAATAGAATGCAAAATTGTTCATTGCTTTTAAGTACATACTTCGCAATGCTTCAGACAAGCCCGGATATTTAGGGGTTTCTTCTGCCAGGGTCAGTTTAGCGCGGTTATTCTGAATTAGTTGCTGGAAAAATTGCTTGCCGGTGTGGCTATCTTCAGCAGTGATCGCCCGCAGGTTCATAATTGTCTGGCTTTTACTCAGCGCCATGACTTCATAGGGCAGTTGGGTTAATTGATGCTTATTGGTGATTTTCTGTAAATCCACCAAATCAAGCAACACTTTATCCCCTTTCCGATATTGCACGGGTTGCAAGGTCTCAATTTGTAAACCACCAGTGGAAAAATCCCGGCTGAAGCCGTTAACCAGATTGTCATTTTGCCGTAATTGAATAGTGGTTTTATACAGGTAACGAGACTCGGCGCGCAAATTAATATAATGCACAGGTATTGCTTCACATAACGGTATCTGTGGCAGTTTGCGATGACCAAACTGATTAAGTTTACTTAACAATGCTGGATCATAGCGGTATTGCTGGTAGTGTTCGCTGTTGTTGCCACTAATATCAGTAAGACTAACGATGTAACGCAGATTTTTTATTATCCCTTGTACTAATGGTGTAATACTGGCTTTTGCCGTATCTTCATCTGTTTTAGCTGCGGTGCCCGGCAGCGTAAACTGCGCCGTTGCATGTTGTGCCGTTGTTTTAACTAAATTCATGTGAAACACCCGCCAGCTCGGCTTGGCAGAACCAAAACCAATGAAGGTATCCCGAAGTTCCGGCTCGGCTAACAACTCTTCTGAAGTCGCGGAGTAAAAGTACAATTTCCCTTTTGCGGCATGGGTAAAACAGTACAGGATAGTCGAGCGCTCAGGTCCCGGTTGCGCCAGTAGCTGTTTAAGACGCCTGACCATCAGCAACGTAATAAAGGTTGAACGCTGCTGCTCATCTAAAAAATATTGCCATACCGCTTTATTATAATCAGTCGTCAGGGCAAAGCGGGGGCTGACAGTTCCGTCGGTTACGGTCAGATAAACGGGCAGGCTGTTTAACCTCGGCAAATAAAATTGCTCATAGCCTTTGGTTGTTACTGCACCGGTTGTGTTATCTAAATTAACTTTGTAGCGGCGTTTATTGCCATGAATAAACTTTTGTAAAAAGTTGCTGAACCCCTTGTCGTCTGCTGAAGGAAGCTTTTTCAGACGCCAGTAGTTTATTTTATCAAGTTGCTCAATTTCAATAAGTTGATACTGGATACCATCACTCATATCAAGGGTGAATTCTTGCTCTAAACCCGTAAAATGGATAAATAGGGTGTCGCCGGGTTCAGCGACGCGGCCTTTAGGTATTTTTAACTTACAACCCGATATAGACAGGTCGCTGGTTGTGGCAATAAAACGGCTGTCGTTTATTTTAACTTCAACATCAATGCCAAAGTTCATCCGCTCCTCTGTGCGGTTAACATAATGACCAAAAGTCACTAACTTGGCGCTACCTTGCTCAGTATTCGATGACGTTGTTGACTCGTCGCTGAGATCACTGCTTTGTAAGGCTGTTTTAACCCGCTGTGCAGTTTCTTTTTTGTGCATAACCCGAAAATTGTTATCGGCGTTCATCACCTCTTCGAACACACCCAGGGTGTAGCCACCATATTGTTTAATACCGTTTTCGAAGATCTGAACAGCTTTGTCGTCCAGATAGTGGGTTTTGCCCCGAAAATCATATGGCCTTACTTCACCATCAACATGACCGCGTAAATCAATAAAATAATCACACGGCTGGGCCATGCGTTTTAATTCCATCTTAAGCAGGAACTGTTTCGACTTCGGTAGTTCGGATGTCAGCAAGCTAAAAACCTGATCAAACTCGGCCGAGTTAATCAGGCTTTTCATCCGTTCTATAACACCAACATATTCTTTTAAATCTTCTGCGGTCATAGTTTCAGTATTCAGATGCCAAAATTCAGGCGTCTTCTGGTTATAATCGTAGTACGCTACGTTGTTATAATTTGAAAAGCAATATCTATGCCTTTCTTTAAAATCAGGGTTTTTGACAATGGCAAAAGTTAAAACGGCTTACGTTTGTAATGAGTGCGGCGCAGATTTTATGCGTTGGCAGGGACAGTGTACAGAGTGTGGTGCCTGGAACAGCATTACCGAGGTAAGGTTGGGTAGCGTAAAGACTACCGGTACGCGCCAGGGTTACGCCGGGGCTGCACAGGCTAAGGTAATGCGGCTTGATCAGGTTGACTTACAGGAGGTACCGCGTTTCAGCTCTGGTTTTGTTGAATTTGACCGGGTGCTGGGCGGTGGCATTGTGCCAGGCTCTGCCATTCTGATAGGCGGGGCGCCTGGCGCCGGCAAAAGCACCTTGTTGTTACAGTTAATGTGCGGTCTTGCTGAACAGGGCAGTGCACTGTATATCACGGGTGAGGAGTCGTTGCAGCAGGTTGCGATGCGGGCGCAGCGCCTGGGGTTACCCAGCAGTAAACTTAATATGCTGGCAGAAACAAACGTAGAAACCGTATGTTTGTTAGCGCAGCAGGAAAAGCCGCGGGTTATGGTTATTGACTCAATTCAGGTTATGCATCTGGCTGATATCCAGTCGGCACCCGGCAGCGTGTCGCAGGTTAGAGAGAGTGCGGCGTTTCTTACCCGTTTTGCCAAGCAATATAACATAGCCATTATAATGGTGGGTCATGTGACCAAAGACGGTTCGCTCGCCGGGCCAAAAGTGCTTGAGCATTGTATTGACTGCTCTGTCATGCTGGAGGGCGATACCGACAGTCGCTACCGAACTTTACGGGGTAACAAAAACCGCTTTGGTCCGGTTAATGAGCTTGGGGTATTTGCGATGACCGGCCAGGGCATGAAAGAAGTTAAAAACCCGTCGGCAATTTTTTTAACCCGGGGCAAAGAAGACCAGTCTGGCAGTATTGTTATGGTCTTATGGGAAGGTACCCGTCCGTTATTAGTAGAAATTCAGGGACTGGTCGATCATTCACCATTGAACAACCCGCGACGGGTTACGCTGGGCATGGAACAGAATAGGATTTCAATGCTGCTGGCGGTAATGCATCGTCATGCCGGAATACAGATGGCCGATCAGGATGTGTTTGTGAATGTGGTGGGTGGCGTTAAAGTCAATGAAACCAGTGCTGATTTAGCCACGTTGCTGGCATTGGTTTCCAGCTTCCGGGATAAACCTTTACCAAATGATTTGGTGGTATTTGGCGAGGTTGGTTTAGCAGGTGAGATCCGACCGGTACCCAGCGGTATTGAAAGACTGAAAGAAGCGGCCAAACATGGTTTTAAGCGGGCAATCGTTCCGGTCGCAAATAAACCGAAAGAACAGATCCCTGGTATGGAGGTTATTGCTGTCGCAAAACTGGCTGAGGCATTGGAAGCAATTTAATGGCAGTATTACCTGCCCCGCCAGTTGGCGGGGCAGGTAATACTAATCAGGTTAATATTTAAAAGCGGCTATTTTGCGGGAAGTTATGTTTTAACACTTTGTAAGTATCAGTTTTCAATTTTTCTAAACCCAGTTTATCGTAACTTTCTACCATCACTTCCAGTGCCTGCTCCACGTGGGATGAATCACGATAGTATTCCACCACATATTTACCACGGTTGGCGGCGGCCAGATAGGCTCCGCGACGCAGGTAGTAATCCGCAATTAATAACTCGTGGCGGGCAAGGGTATCTTTAATTTGTACCATGCGGTTCTTAGCTTCCGCACTATACTTGCTCTCCGGATAATTGCTGACCAGAATTTTAAAATCGTCAAACGCCTGCCGGGTACTGCTTAAATCACGATCTGAACGGTCGACCCCAAAGAACTCCTGAAAACCATTTTCATCCGCTTTTAAATTGCTTAGCCCGCGCATGTAATAAACATAATCCAGATCCGGCTGGTTAGGATTCAGCCTGATAAACCTGTCAATGCTTGCCAAAGCCTGGGTTATATTATTTGCTTTATAGTAGGCGTATATCAGGTCAAGCTGAACCTGGCGTGCCAGTGGGCCAAAGGGATAACGCGACTCTACCGCCTGTAGCAATTCCACTGCTCTGTTATATAACCCGTTGTCTAAAACTTCTTTTGCCTGCTGATACATCGCTTGTGCAGTTTGGTTGCCGGGGTTGGGTTCTGCAGGCTTGCCGGCACAGGCACTAAGGGCCAGAGAAACAATTGCTATCAGTAAAAAATTCGCTTTCATGTAAAAATCCGTAACTACTTGGCTAAATGGCTGTCTAGTCGTGAGTAAAATCGCTAAAATAGACGCTATTGCGATTCTACCCCAGATAAGTTGGGGTTGCACACAGGATAACTGCTTCCGTCATGACAAAACAGATAAAACTTTCACAAATCGTCCCGGACCATTTCTATGGTATGCGCTTAGATCAGGTTTTAGCCGAAATGTTCCCTGATTATTCGCGCTCCCGCTTAAAAGAATGGATCCTTGCCGATGCTGTACAGCTCGATCAGCAGGTTCATAACCTGCCGAAGTTCAAGGTTATTGGTGGTGAGCAGGTTGATATTGCTGCCGATATTGCTGAAGATCAACGCTTTAGTGCAGAGCCGATTGCGCTGGATATTTTGCATGAAGATGAACATATACTGGTAATCAATAAACCAGCTGGGTTGGTCGTACATCCGGGCGCCGGTAATGCTGATGGCACTTTACTCAATGCGCTACTGCATCATTGTCCATCGATTGCAGAGGTACCCCGTGCCGGCATTATTCACCGGCTGGATAAAGACACCACCGGCCTGATGGTCGTGGCAAAAACGATACCTGCCCAAACGCATCTGGTTGAGGCAATGCAAGCCCGGGAAATCACCCGTGAATATGAAGCCATTTGTTATGGAAAAATGACAGGGGGGGGCTTTGTTAACCAACCGATTGGCCGGCATCAGACAAAACGAACACAAATGGCAGTTATTGATGGCGGTAAGCCAGCAGTAACGCATTATCGGGTAATGGAAAAATATCGTGGCCATACCCGGTTGCGTTTACGTTTGGAAACGGGTCGCACTCACCAAATCCGGGTGCATATGGCCTTTATCAACCATTCGTTGGTAGGCGATCCGGTTTATGGTGGCCGGCCAAGACCGCCGCGTAAGGCAGCAGAAAGCTTGTTGGTAATGATTAGAAACTTTAAACGTCAGGCGCTGCATGCCGCCATGCTTCGTTTAGCCCATCCGATTACCAGTGAAATTTTAGAATGGCACGCCCCGTTACCTGCAGACTTAACCGAGCTCAATGCGGCGTTACGTGCCGATACACTGTTGCATGGTATGGATGAAGCCTGATCTACTATTACCTGACTGGCCCGCACCGCACAATGTAAAAGCGGTGTGTTCTACCAGGGCAGGTGGCTGTTCGTCAGTGCCTTTTCACAGTTTGAATGTCGGAAACCATGTTGGTGATACCCCCTCAGCCGTTAGCGATAACCGGCAGAGGTTACAAACTTTCGCCGCAATGCCGGGCCAACCTGTTTGGTTGAATCAAACGCATAGCACCCGCTGTCTGCGTTTAACTGCGGCAATCAACAATAACCTCAACGCGGATGCCAGCTTTAGCCAGATACCCGGCGTAATCTGTACCGTAATGACTGCGGATTGCTTGCCATTGTTAATTTGTAACCAGCAAGGCACTGAGGTCGCCGCCGTTCATGCCGGTTGGCGTGGCTTGTGTGATGGCATTATTGAAAATACCCTGCAGCTGTTTAGTCAGCCAACAGCCTGTCTTGCCTGGCTGGGGCCTGCTATCAGTCAGCCCGCGTTTGAAGTGGGTGAGGAAGTCAGAGCGGCTTTTATCCGGCAAGACCCCGGGGCCGCCGCTGCCTTTGTCCCAGGAGATACCAGTAAGTGGTTCGCCGATTTGTACATGCTGGCCCGCCAGCGTCTGGCGCGTTGCGGTGTTAGTGCAGTCTATGGCGGTGACTTCTGTACTTATGGCCAACCCGCTGAATTTTTCTCTTACCGCCGGGATGGGATAACAGGCCGTATGGCCAGCGCTATCTGGCTGGAGTAATCACGTTGTTACTCACTTTTATAGTCCATTTCTGATCTAAGTCAATTTTTTGACGTTTGCTGCTTGATATTTACCCGGAATCACCCAATCTTAATACACATCAAGCTGACAAGATGTGGAGCAACCGATGCGTTTAGACAAATTTACCAGTAAATTCCAGGAGGCGATTGCGGATGCGCAGTCTTTGGCATTGGGTCGTGATCAGCAATTTATCGAGCCGGTGCACCTGATGTTTGCATTGCTGAATCAGGAAGGTGGCACTGTCCGCGAACTACTGAATAAAATAGCCATTAATTTTAATGAGTTGCGGGCTAAAGTCAGTAAAGCGATTGAGCATTTGCCACGGGTTGAAGGTGAAGGTACTAATTTGCAATTGTCGTCGTCGACTGCTCAGTTATTACAGCAATGCGACAAGCAAGCACAGAAGCGCAAAGATCAATTTATTTCCAGTGAGTTGTTTGTGTTGGCGGCGACGGAAGATAAAACCGAGTTAGGTAATATTCTGCGCTTACTTGGGGTGACGAAAGATAAAGTGACCGCGGCTATTGACGATATCCGGGCTGGCCAGAAAGTCGATGATCCCAACGCCGAAGATAGCCGTCAGGCGTTAACCAAGTACACTATTGATCTGACTGCCCGGGCTGAAGCCGGCAAACTGGATCCGGTAATTGGTCGCGATGAAGAAATTCGTCGTTGTATTCAGGTTTTACAACGGCGTACCAAAAATAACCCGGTCCTGATAGGCGAGCCCGGTGTCGGTAAAACGGCCATTGTTGAAGGGCTGGCGCTACGGATAATTAATAAAGAAGTGCCGGAAGGGCTGAAAAATAAGCGGGTATTGTCGCTGGATATGGGCTCCTTGCTGGCTGGCGCTAAATACCGGGGAGAATTTGAAGAGCGCTTGAAAGCTGTTTTAAATGAACTGGCGAAAGAAGAAGGCCAGGTCATTTTGTTTATTGACGAAATACACACTATGGTTGGCGCCGGCAAAGCAGAAGGCGCGATGGATGCCGGCAATATGCTTAAGCCTGCATTAGCGCGAGGTGAGTTACATTGTCTTGGTGCTACTACGTTGGACGAATATCGTAAGTATATTGAGAAAGACGCCGCGCTGGAACGGCGCTTTCAAAAAGTGTTGGTAGAAGAGCCCAGTGTGGAAGACACCATTGCTATACTGCGCGGATTAAAAGAGCGCTACGAGTTGCACCACGCTGTTGAAATTACCGATCCGGCAATTGTGGCGGCCGCAACCCTATCGCACCGCTATGTCAGTGATCGGCAGCTACCTGACAAAGCCATAGATTTAATTGATGAAGCAGCGTCCAGCATCCGCATGCAGATGGACTCTAAACCCGAAGAGCTGGACCGGCTGGAGCGGCGGATTATTCAGTTAAAGCTCGAAGATAATGCGTTGTCTAAGGAATCAGACGAAGGTAGCAAAAGGCGTCGGGAAATTATTCAGGAACAAATTCAGGAACTTGATACAAATTACAATGAACTGGATGAGGTGTGGGAGTCTGAAAAGGCGGCCTTACAGGGAACCCAGAATATTAAGGCTGAATTAGAGCAGGCGCGGCTGGATTTGGAGGTTGCGCGCCGGGTGAGTGATTTGCAGCGTATGTCAGAGCTGCAATATGGCCGTATTCCAGAGCTGGAGAAGCGCCTTGATTTAGCCAGCCAGGCAGAAATGCAGGAAATGACTTTACTGCGGCATAAAGTCACTGAGCAGGAAATAGCCGATGTATTATCAAAGGCCACCGGTATTCCGGTTAGCAAAATGCTGGAAGGTGAGCGTGATAAACTGCTCAGGATGGAAGATGCGTTGCATGGCACTGTGGTGGGGCAGCATGAAGCGGTGACGGCTGTCGCGAATGCCATACGCAGATCACGAGCCGGTTTGGCTGATCCGAACAAGCCTATCGGTTCATTTTTATTTCTGGGCCCCACCGGTGTCGGCAAAACTGAACTGACTAAATCGCTGGCGCAGTTTTTGTTTGATAGCCCTGATGCCATGGTGCGAATCGATATGTCGGAGTTTATGGAAAAACATGCCGTATCACGATTGGTTGGTGCGCCTCCGGGTTATGTTGGTTACGAGGAAGGGGGCTATTTAACCGAAGCCGTGCGGCGTAAGCCTTATTCAGTCGTATTACTGGACGAAGTTGAAAAAGCCCATCCCGATGTCTTTAATATTTTGCTACAGGTCCTGGATGATGGCCGCTTAACAGATGGTCAGGGCCGTACCGTCGACTTTAAAAACACCGTCATCATCATGACGTCAAATCTGGGATCTGATTTAATTCAGGAACATTATCAGGAGCATAGCTATCAGCAAATGAAAGATATGCTGATGGGGGTGCTAAGTAAGCAATTCCGGCCGGAGTTTTTAAACCGGCTGGATGAGGCCGTAGTGTTTCATCCGCTTGATACCAGCCAAATCAAAAAAATTGCCCGTATTCAGTTAAACAGGTTAGAAAAACGGCTGCAGGAGCGGCAGTTTGAACTGGATGTGACTGATGCGGCGCTGGAAAAACTTGCCGCTGTTGGCTTTGACCCGCTATTCGGTGCCCGGCCCCTGAAGCGAGCCATTCAACAGCATCTGGAAAACCCGTTAGCGCAGTCTCTGCTGCAAGGCGCTATACTGCCTGGAGCCGTCATTAAGGTGGACCATGATGGTGAGCATTTTATTATAACCAGTTAAACGGTTAACTTTTACCAGGAATATGCAGCGCCCAGGCGGCAATAGTAGTCTGGGTGCGGTGTTCTTGAAGCTGCAGTGGCAACAACTTTAGCCCTGCTGCTATCCATGTTAAAGTAAGTCCCTTATAATCTTTCTATTGCTAATCAATATAGTTGTCTTATGACTGAATCAAAAAACACCGATACCAGCCCGCGTAAGGGTATTTACCTGCTACCAAACCTGCTGACGACCGGCGGTTTATTCGCAGGTTTTTTCGCAATTGTTTCGTCAATGAATGGTCGATTTGAAGCGGCGGCAGTGGCCATTTTTATTGCGATGGTTTTTGACGGCCTGGACGGCCGGGTTGCCCGTTTAACCAATACCCAAAGTGAGTTTGGTGCCCAATACGACAGTATGTCTGATATGTTGTCTTTTGGCGTGGCGCCTGCGTTGGTAGCATACAACTGGGGCCTGGCCGATTTGGGTAAATTTGGCTGGCTGGCAGCATTTGTGTTTGTCGCTTGTGCCGCGCTGCGGCTGGCGCGCTTTAATGCCAATCTAAGCGTAACTGATGGCCGGTTTTTTCAGGGACTGGCCAGTCCGGCAGCTGCAGCAATAATTGCAGGCATGGTGTGGACAGGTTCTATTTATGAAGTTGATGGCGACAACATCGGTTACCTGGTTGGGATCCTGACCATTGTGACTGGTTTACTGATGGTCAGTAACTTTCGTTATCACTCCTTCAAAGATGTTAACTGGCGTGACCGGGTGTCGTTTCTGGCCATTTTATGTGTGGTACTGGTGTTTGTAGTCATTGCCGCCAGGCCGGCAGAAATGCTGTTTGGTATTTTCTTTATTTATGCCTGTTCCGGACCGGTTACAACCATTCGCAGTGTTCGTAAATTGAAGTTAGAACATGTGGTAGGTGACACCAACGATGCCGACTTTGCTGATGAACTACAAGAGCGCAATGACGCAGTAAAAGTTGACGAGCCTGACAACGAGCCACGTTCCTGATTTCCCGTGAGTGCGGTAAATTAGCCAACACACTTGAGATTTTGATATGGCCACCCCATGTTGGTTGGCAATAATTAACAGTAAGGATCCCACTTGGCTGATATCCTGCAACAACGCCTGCAAGCGCTGGCGACCCATCAACACAAAAACGCTGTAGTGGGGATTAAACGAGGGATCGAGCGCGAAACCTTGCGGATAAACCAGGATGGCAGCCTGGCGTTAACACCTCATCCGCAGCGGCTGGGTGCGGCGTTAACACATCCATGGATTACCACCGACTTTTCGGAATCGTTGCTTGAATTTATTACCCCCGCCAGTGCCAACATTGACACCACGCTGGCGCAACTGGCCGATATTCACCGATACACTGTAAAGCAGCTTGGTGCAGAGCGACTTTGGCCCTCAAGTATGCCGTGTTTTATTGGTCAGGAAACGACTATACCGCTGGCGCAGTATGGTTCATCGAACGTTGGCCGGATGAAAACCCTGTATCGCAAAGGGTTGCATAATCGTTATGGCAGCATGATGCAGGCGATTAGCGGGGTACATTATAATTTTTCTCTGCCACAGCAATTCTGGCAGGTGTATCAGCAGCAACTGGCGGACACCAGTCCGTTGCAGGATTTTATCTCTGAGCAATATCTGGCACTTATCCGTAATTACAAACGCTATGCCTGGTTAATCGTCTACTTGTTTGGCGCATCCCCGGCGATGTGTCAGTCGTTTCTGGCTGGCCGTAGCTCACGTTATTCTTTTCAGCAACTTGCTAAAGGCACCTTGTATTTACCCTATGCCACATCACTACGCATGAGTGATTTAGGTTATACCAACAGTGCCCAGTCCAGCCTGAGTATCACCTACAATAGTTTGCCGGAATATATTCGCGGCTTGCACAGTGCCGTTAGCCAGCCTTCGGCAGAATATCAGGATATTGGCATTAAGAAAGATGGCGAGTATCAGCAGCTTAACGGTAATGTCCTGCAGATTGAAAATGAGTTTTACTCTACTATCAGGCCTAAACGAACCACTGAATCTGGCGAGCGACCTACCTGTGCGTTAGCCAAACGCGGTGTGGAATATATTGAAGTACGGGCGCTGGACGTTAACCCGTTTAGCAGCATTGGTATTACTGCAGAACAAATGCGTCTGCTGGATGTTTTTTTGCTGTATTGCTTATTGCAGGACAGCCCGGCGTTATCAGACGAGCAGCAAACCGTTACCGAGCAAAACCTGCGCAAAGTGGTAACGGATGGCCGGCGCCAGAATCTGGAACTGCTTGAAAACGGCAGCAACAGGTTGATGCTGGACTGGGCTGAACAAATTTTTGCTGACATGATGCCCATTGCCAACTGGCTGGATGAAGCATATCAGGGCTCGGCCTATCAGGCAGCGTTAAAGCAGTTCTATCTATGTTTACTTGACCCCGCCCAGACCCTGTCCGGACAATTGCTCAATCAGCTGTTGGCGACGCAGCAGGACAATGGCCACTTTATGCTGGCAAAAGCTGAGCAGTACCGCACGCAACTGCTGGATGAAAATTATCAGTTCTACAGTGAAGATCAGTTTGCTGCAGCCATGAAAGAGTCTGAACAGCAGCAGCGACAGATTGAGCTTGCTGATACGCTGAGTTTTGATCAGTACATAACGGATTATTTTGCTGAAGTGCCTGCCTGCAGCTAGCGGGCCCGGCAATAAAAAAAACGGCTACCAACAGGTAGCCGTTAAAAGGAGAATCCAGGGGAAAACAAAAACTTGGTTTGCGTCCATGCAAGCTGTTAGAATCAGGTCAATGAAGAAAGTTCAAATTAATCCAGAACAATTGAAAATTGTTGCCGTTACGTTGCTGGCTGCTGTGCTTAGCGGCTGCAGTACCCCACCACCCCAAAACACCTCTGATTTATGCGAAATCTTCCGGGAAAACCGTTCCTGGTATAAAGCTGCCGCTAACGCCAGCGAGAAATGGGGCATGCCAATAGCATTGCCAATGAGCATCATGTATCAGGAAAGTAGCTTTAAGCATAATGCCCGGCCGCCCATGCGTTGGTTTATTGGGTTTATTCCCTACGGACGTGCAAGTTCGGCATACGGTTACTCACAGGCGAAAACGGTAACCTGGGATGAATACGTTAAAGAAGCCGATCGTTTCTGGGCCAGCCGCAATGATTTTGCAGATGCTATCGATTTTATGGGTTGGTATATTGATAAAACGCACCGTTTGAATAAGGTGTCTAAGTGGGACGGTTATCACCAGTACCTCAATTATCACGAAGGCTGGGGTGGATATCGGCGAGGCAGCTATAAAAATAAAGGCTGGTTAATGCAGGTTGCGCGTCGGGTGGATGATCGGACAAAAATTTATAGTAGTCAGCTTAAAAAGTGTGAAAAAGAATTGCAGCGCGGCTGGGTGTGGCGCCTATTTTTCGGTTAGCCGCGCCATTATCTGAACTGATGGGTTAGAACGGATTATTTAGCTAACTTTTTCACTGTTGTTTTTTTTGGGTTAGTGAGTAAGCGCACGCTTTTAATCATGTTGTCCTGCACATCTACAATTTCCATTGGGTAACCTGCAAGCCTGACACTTAACCGGCCCTGCGGAATTTCTTCCAGATACTCGAGGATCAGGCCGTTCAATGTTTTAGGGCCATCGGTCGGCAGGTTCATTTTCATTTCCCGGTTTAAATCCCGCAAGTTAATGCTGCCATCAATGAGCAAGGTGCCATCGGGTTGCGCCACGATATCTTCGTTGGTGTCTTCGGCAATATCAGTAGTAAACTCGCCAACCACTTCTTCCAATATATCTGCCAGGGTAACCAGGCCCTGAATGTCACCATATTCATCCACAACCAAACCAATCCGATCTTTGGCGCCCTGGAATTTTAACAATTGGGTATTTAACGGCGTACCTTCAGGAATAAAGTAAATTTCGCTGGCGGCGCGCAGTAAGGAGGCTTTGGTCAGTTGCTCTTTAATAAGCAGGCGCATCAGTTCGCGCGGGTGCACAAAACCAATAGCGTCGTCTATGTTGTCTCTGAACAGTAAAATACGACTGTATTGAAAGTTAGCCAGTTGCCGTTCAATGTCTTTCCATTCATCATTAATATCGATACCCACAATCTCATTGCGGGGGATCATAATATCTTCAACTGTGGCATTTTCCAGGTCCAGCACCCCCACCAGCATATTCTGGTGTTGCTCCGGGATGAGAGCACCTGCTTCATAAACCACGGTGCGTAACTCTTCTGCACTTAAGCTATTACCCAGATGCTTTTCCGGACTAACGCCAAGCAGGTTAAGCAAACCATTTGTCACTTTATTGAGTGCCCAGACAAAGGGGTAAAAGATTTTCAGTAAAAACTTTAAAATAAATGAAGAAGGGAATGCTACGCGTTCAGGGTAGAGTGCTGCTAGCGTTTTTGGGGTGACCTCTGAAAATATCAAAACGACCAGCGTAAGTGCAATAGGGGCTATTACCAAGCCTAAATCACCATAAAGTCGTTCGCCAATCAGCGCAGTAACGGTCGCTGCAGCAATATTTACCAGGTTATTACCAATCAGAATTAAGCCGATTAAACGATCAGGGCGTTTTAATAGTTCACTGACCCGAATGGCACCCTTATGATTTTTATTTGCTAAATGCTTTAAGCGATAAGGGTTGACAGACATCATGCCTGTTTCTGATCCTGAGAAATAGGCCGATAAAAATAAGAGTACGCCTAATAATATAAACAGCGTACTGGTCGATATGTCGTCCAAGAGCTAAATACCTTTATTGCCAAACACCAATTTGCATCTTAACAGTACTTCAGCGCCAGACGCCATCAAAAACCGATAAATTAACCCAGACGATCAATTATGACTTCTTTAACAAAACGACTGCCAAAATAGGCCAGGGTGAGTAGGCTGGTGCCGGTAACCGTCAGTGTAATGGCAGTACGGCCGCGCCAGCCTTTGCGGGCATGGCCCCAGCATAAACTGACAAAAACGAAGAATGCGGCAGCACTTAATACTGTTTTATGCAAATTGGCTTTATCCAGCCAATTATCAATAAATACCACACCAATCAGCAAAGCGAAGCCAAGTAGCGCCGTGCCTGCCATCAGTAACCGGAACTGAATGGCCTCGGCCTGCATTAACGGGGGCAGATGCTGGGTAACAGAGGTAAAGTCTTTTTGCTTCAACTTAGTACTGATATAGCTTACCTGAAATGAGTACAGAGTTGCCATGGTAAGTACCACATAGGCCAGGAACGCCAGAGTAATATGTACCAGTAAACTGATATTTTGCTCGAAATGCTGCAGTTGTAAGTCCTGAGGAACCAATAAGGTGGCAATTTGCATTAACGCCGCAAAACCATAAACCACCGGTAATAATAATATTGTTGGTGTGCGCAGTGCCGTAACCGTTACCGCTACGGTAACCAGCCAGCATACTAATGAACTGACATTAATTAAGCTGAAATTCTGGCCTTCAGGGATAAACAGGGTTTGGGTCAGTGCCAGCATATGCAGCACTAGACCGAGAATGCCGGCACTGAACATTAACTTAAAATGCGGCCCTTTGGGGTGAAATAACCGCACCAGCACGGCACCTGTTGCCAGCAAATAGGCCGCTAATGCAAAAAAAGGAAGCAGTCCGCTCATTGTTAACAATCCTGTTATTAGGTTCTGTTGCTATTGTATGGTAACTATTTACGAATGCCCAGTAGTTAACCTGGGCAACTTTAGCACGTGATAAGCGGCTGACGTAACACGCTGGCTGCGTTATAATCGGGGCATTAGTTGAATACGGGTAATAAAAATGTTTGAGAACCTGTCCGATAGGTTAAGCAGAACCTTAAAAAATATCAGTGGCCGCGGCCGGCTGACGGAAGACAATATTAAAGACACCTTACGCGAAGTAAGGATGGCCTTACTCGAAGCAGACGTTGCTTTGCCGGTTGTGCGTGACTTTGTCGCCAATGTTAAAGAACGCTCTGTTGGGCTGGAAGTCAGTAAAAGCCTGACCCCGGGCCAGGAATTTCTGAAAATCGTTCGCAAAGCGTTAGAAGAAGCGATGGGCGAGGCCAATGAAGAACTGGCGCTTAACACCCAGCCGCCGGCAGTGGTATTGATGGCGGGCTTGCAGGGTGCTGGTAAAACCACTTCTGTTGCTAAGCTGGCTAAGTTTTTAAAAGAGCGCAAAAAGAAAAAAGTATTGGTGGTTTCGGCTGACATCTACCGGCCGGCAGCAATTAAGCAGCTGGAAACCCTGGCAGCAGATGTTGGCGTAGAGTTTTTCCCCAGCGATTTAACCCAGCAGCCGGTTGCTATTGTTAACGCAGCTATAGCTCATGCCCGTACCCGTATTTTTGACGTGTTGTTGGTTGATACCGCGGGTCGTTTACATGTCGACAGTGACATGATGAACGAAATTAAAGCGTTGCATGCCGCAGTTAAGCCAATAGAAACCCTGTTTGTGGTTGATGCCATGACCGGTCAGGATGCGGCCAATACTGCGAAAGCCTTTAATGAAGCATTGCCACTTACCGGGGTTATTTTAACCAAGGCCGACGGTGATGCCCGCGGTGGCGCCGCGTTATCAATCCGGCATATTACCGGCAAACCCATTAAATTTATTGGTACCGGTGAAAAAACTGATGCCTTAGAGCCCTTTCACCCGGACCGGATTGCCTCACGTATTTTAGGCATGGGTGATGTGCTGAGCTTAATCGAGGATTTGGAACAGAAAGTCGATAAAGACAAAGCGGCGAAAATGGCCCAGAAGATGATGAAAGGCAAAGGCTTTTCATTGGAAGACTTTCGGGAGCAGCTGGTGCAGATGCGCGGCATGGGCGGCATGATGTCGTTAATGGATAAACTGCCAGGCATGAAGAATTTGCCAGCGGGTGCTGCCGGCCAGCTTGATGAAAAGCAGTTTGTGCGGATGGAGGCGATTATTAACTCGATGACGCCAAAAGAGCGGAACTATCCGGATTTACTAAAAGGCTCGCGCAAAAAGCGCATTGCCGCGGGTTCTGGTTGTCAGGTGCAGGATATCAACAAGTTGCTGAAACAATTTATGCAAATGCAGAAAATGATGAAGCAGATGTCCGGTAAAGGCGGCATGATGAAAATGATGCGTGGTATGGGCGGCAAATTACCACCCGGTATGTTACCCCCGCGCTGAACACGCTAACGGAGGCGCTGTGCAGCCTTAAATGCCTTGCATTTACAGCAAAAATCCGTACAATGCAGCAGCCCTTCAGTCTGACTGGGGGCTTTATTATTTTTTAAAACCTGAACGATTATTTTTAGAGGACGGTATGGTAACTATTCGTTTACAACGTGGTGGCGCGAAAAAGCGTCCATTTTACCAAGTTGTGGTAGCGGACAGCCGTTTTGCTCGTGACGGCCGCTTTATTGAGCGCGTGGGTTTCTTTAACCCAATCGCTGGCGGTACTGAAGAGAAACTGCGTCTGGACCTGGAGCGTGTTGATCACTGGGTAGCACAAGGTGCTGCATTAAGTGACCGCGTTGCAAACCTGGTAAAAACCGCTAAGAAAGCAACTGCTTAATTAGCAACTTGGTGTGGAGTAGTAACCTTGAGTGACAAAGACTTAGTTGTCCTTGGTAAGTTTGGTGCCGTTTACGGCATTAATGGCTGGCTTAAGGTGGTTGCTTACACTGATATCCCGGAAGGGATTTTTGACTACACACCCTGGCAAATTAAATTGCAGGGTAACTGGCTACCGGTGCAGGTTTCAAGCTGGAAGCGCCATAGTAATGGCCTGATAGCGAAACTGGACGGCATTAGTGATCGGGATATTGCTCAGCGTTATGTTAATGCTGAAATAGCGGTAACTGCGCAGACGCTGCCTTCATTAGAAGATGGCGATTACTACTGGAAAGACCTGATGGGTCTGGCTGTAGTTAACGAAGCGGGTTATCACTTAGGTGAAGTCTCGGACATGATGGAAACTGGCTCGAACGACGTTATCGTGGTTAAAGCCAACCGGACAGATGCATTTGGTAAAAAAGAGCGTTTGTTGCCGTTTTTAACCGATACAGTGGTAAAAAGCGTCAACCTGGCTGAAAAGCGAATTATTGTTGACTGGGACCCGGCGTTTTAATGCAGGAAAACTCTAAACTCTGGCTTGGCGTAGTTACGTTATTTCCAGAGATGTTTGATGCAATAACGCAATACGGGGTAACCGGCCGGGCAGTAAAGCAGGGCATGATACAGTTACAGTGCTATAACCCGCGGGATTTTACCACGGATAAGCATCGTACCGTTGATGACCGGCCTTACGGCGGTGGTCCGGGCATGTTAATGATGGTTCAGCCTCTGACTGAAGCAATTCAGGCGGCAAAACAGGCCGCAGGGGGCAAGGTTCACACCATCTACTTATCGCCGCAAGGTCGTAAGTTAGATCAACAAGGTGTGGCTGAGCTGGCCGCGCACGACAAGCTGCTGTTAGTAGCTGGCCGTTACGAAGGCATTGATGAGCGCGTAATTGAAAGCGAAATTGACGAAGAATGGTCAGTGGGTGATTACGTGTTAAGTGGGGGCGAGTTGCCGGCGATGACACTGATTGATGCAGTATCTCGCTTAGTACCTGGTGTACTGGGGCACGACTTATCCGCAGCGCAGGATTCATTTTCTGACGGCTTGCTGGATTGTCCGCATTATACCCGGCCTGAGGTGTTAGCCAATAAACAGGTGCCGTCAGTTTTGCTGAGCGGTAACCACGAAGAAATCAGACGCTGGCGTTTGAAACAGGCCCTGGGAAGGACCTGGTTACGACGGCCAGATATATTAAAACCCCTGGCTCTGACTAAGGAGCAACGCAAATTACTGGCTGAGTTTCAACAGGAACACCAGGCGTTGCAGCAGCAAGATAGTTAATTCCAGGTAAAGTGAGATTGTTATGAGCAAAGTTAGCCAAAACATCATCAAACAACTTGAAGATGAACAGTTGAAACAAGACGTACCTGCGTTCGCGCCGGGCGACACTGTTGTGGTTCAGGTAAAAGTAACAGAAGGCGACAAGAGTCGTCTGCAGGCCTTTGAAGGCGTGGTAATTGCTAAGCGCAACCGCGGTCTTCATTCTGCCTTCACCGTCCGTAAAATCTCTAATGGCGAAGGTGTTGAGCGTGTATTCCAGACGCACAGCCCGCTGGTAGACAGCATCACCGTTAAACGTCGTGGTGCGGTTCGCCGTGCTAAGCTTTACTACTTACGCGATCGTTCAGGTAAATCAGCGCGTATCCGCGAAAAGCTTAACTAAGCAAACTTTAAAGGCCGGCTTTTGCCGGCCTTTTTTTATGACGTATATACAACCGCCACTTACCGAGCCAGTATTACAGTTGTTGCAAAACCAACTGGCCAGCCTGATCCTCTCTGCTATACCTGATGCCGCAGGCGAAAGCCTGACTGAACAATATTTACTGTCCCGCTTAGGGTTGAAATTAACCGCAGATACTGAGCTTAGTCCCGACTTACAACGCTTTCAGCAGCATTTTGTGCTGTACCACCTGTTGTATCGCCTGCAAACCGAATGGCTTAGTGCAGAGGGGCTATTTCTGAGCATTGGCCTGGCGAAGATCACGCTGTCTAAAGCAGACCATGCGACTGATGCCGCTCCGGCAAAGCACAACGACAATAACAGCCGGTGCGAATACTATAGCAACTGGCATAACTTTTATGCGATGAGTGAGCAACTGCTGGATAACTACCTGCGACAGTTCTGGCAGCGTTATAGCAAGGGTAGTAAGGGGCAGAACGAAGACAACCTGTTGTCTGCCGGGCAGGCCCTAAAGCTGTTAAACCTTAGTCCCGGATTCAGCCTCGCCCAGTTAAAAAAGGCTTATCGTAGTCAGGCATTGTTACTCCATCCGGACCGTGCCAGTGGTAACAGTGATAAATTCAGGCAAATCCAGCAGGCTTATCAGCTGCTACTGCAGCAGTGGCAATAACCCCTTTCCTTTTGTATATTTAAGTTTACACTTATTTTCTTGCTGAAAATTCTAAATTATTCCGTATTTATTGGGCTGCAACGGGTTGACGCTGCCGGTCAACAACATTAGTATGCACAAATCGTATTTAATTAATTACGTGCTGTATATTTAAGTTTACACAAAAGCGTCAGACCAGTGTTATCGTCGTTTTTATCTATGCTTAATCATCAGCACAGCAGCCCATTTACGGAGAGATTATGAGCCAGATTGTCGATGACTTAAGAATAGTGGCGACTAAGCCACTAAGCCCGCCTGCAGTAATGAAAAAAGTTTTACCTTTAACAGAGCAGGGCGCTGACTTTGTCGCCCGTGCCAGAGCCGATATTGCCAATATTGTCCATGGCCGCGATAAACGCCTGCTGGTGGTTACCGGCCCCTGTTCTATTCACGACCCGGTGGCGGCCATAGAGTACGCTACCAAGCTAAAAGCGTTGCAGCAGCAATATATCGATAGTTTATATATTGTGATGCGGGTGTATTTCGAAAAACCCCGTACCACCGTAGGCTGGAAAGGTTTTATTAACGATCCACACCTGGATGACTCGTTCGATTTGGAAACCGGTTTAACCTGGGGCCGCGAGCTGTTATTAAAAATGGTCGACATGGAACTGCCTACCGCTACTGAAGCGCTGGATCCAATTAGCCCGCAATATTTATCTGATCTTATAAGCTGGGCGGCGATTGGCGCCCGCACCGTAGAGTCGCAAACTCACCGGGAAATGGCCAGTGGTTTATCGATGCCTGTTGGCTTTAAAAATGGCACCGACGGTAATTTAAATGTGGCGTTAAACGGCTTGCAGTCGGCGGCCAGTGGCCATAGTTTTATCGGTATTAATCAGCGGGGTGAAGTCAGCCTGGTGCAAACTGCAGGTAACCCGGACGGCCATATTATTTTGCGTGGCGGCGTTAAACCCAATTACGATGCCGATAGCATTAATGGCGCGTTAGCCGAGTTAGACAAATTAAAATTGCCGCACGGTATCGTGGTGGATTGCAGCCATGGCAATTCGAATAAAGATCATAACCGCCAGCCTGAAGTCGCCGAGGCGGTATTATCGCAACGTCTGGCAGGTACCGAAGCCATTATTGGCATTATGCTGGAAAGCCACCTGTTTGGCGGCCGGCAGAACTTAACCAATGGCAAAGCCGAGCATTATGGTGTGTCGGTAACTGATGCCTGTATCGACTGGCAAACCACGACTGAGCTGTTAGCCAGTTTGCACCAGAAAATGCAACGTTTGGTGGCAGCGGCCTAGCATGGATAAACAACAACAGGCCCAGCAGCAGCTAGCGCCACTGCGACAGCAAATTGATGCTATTGATAGCCAGTTAGTTCAGCTGCTGGCGCAGCGGGCTAAAGTAACCGCGCAGGTTGGTAAGGTAAAACAACAGTTTGCGTTGCCGGTATACGTACCCGAGCGGGAACAAATACTGCTGAGTACCCGGCGCGAGCAGGCGCTGGCTGAGCACGTATCACCTGAACTGGTAGAAGATGTGCTACGGCGGGTAATGCGCGAGTCTTATGCTACCCAGGAAAGCCATTTTGTCTGTTGCCGGCCTGACGGTGGCAAAGTAGTTGTGGTCGGTGGTGCAGGTGCCCTTGGCCAGCGCTTTGTCAGTTTATTTCAGCGCTCTGGTTATCAGGTGGTAGTGCTGGAGCAAGCCGATTGGCCTGCTGCCAAATCGTTATGCGCTGATGCGGCTTTAGTGTTGGTAGCGGTGCCAATTACGTTAACTGAACAGGTTATTAGCCAGCTACCGGCTTTGCCGAATAACTGTGTGCTGGCCGATATTACCAGTATTAAACAGCAGCCATTAACCGCTATGTTAGCAAAACATCCAGGCCCGGTGGTTGGGTTGCACCCAATGTTTGGCCCCGATATCACTAACCTGGTAAAACAGGTGGTGGTGGTCTGTGATGGCAGGGCCGAGCAGCAGTATCAATGGTTATTGCAGCAGCTTAAGGTATGGGGCGCCGAGCTGGCCAGCCAGAGCGCCGCTGAGCACGACAAAGCAATGCAACTGATTCAGGCAATGCGTCACTTTTCATCCTTAGTGTACGGTAGCCATCTGGCAGAAGAGCAGGCGGACTTAGCCCAGCTGTTGCAGCTTAGCTCACCGATCTACCGGTTAGAGTTGGCGATGGTAGGCCGCTTATTTGCCCAAAATGCTGAGTTATACGCTGATATTATGTTGTCATCGGCCGATGTCACTGCGTTACTGGAGCGCTACCAGCAGCGGTTTAGCGAGTTGCTGCAATTATTGAAAAACCAGGACAAAGCCGGCTTAATGGCCCAATTTGGCAAAGGTCAGCAATTTTTTGGCGAACTGGCCAGCCAGTTTTTGCAAGAAAGTAAGCAGTTACTTCAGAAAGCCGCCGATAGCCGGAGTTAACGGCTGGATTCACAGCCGGTGAGTGCCAATTAATCGAGGCGAAGATAGAAATGCTGCAGAGTTTTTAGAGAATCAATGACACTGACCCTATTGATCATTGGCTACGATAGCCGGGGCAATATTACAAGCAATGGCCAGCGTAGCTTTGTGTTTAACCGTGCCAATCTGTTAGCCAGCTCAGGCAGCATAAGTTACAGTTACGACGGCCATGGTCGGCGGGTGCTGAAAAACGACAACGGCGCCAAAACCTACAGCCTGTATAACAGCCAGGGTGTATTAATGAGCACCTATGAAAGCGGCGGTTACACCGACTATTTTTATCTGGGTAGCCAGTTAGTGGCCAAGTACAACGACCCTAACACCCAGTCAGATAAGCCTGGTTATACCGGCCATGTAGAAGATGACGACCTGCAGTTAACTTATATGCAGGCACGATACTATGATTCAGTGATAGGGCGGTTTTACTCGAATGATCCTGTAGGATTTAACGCTAGCAACCCGATGCTGTTTAATCGGTATGCTTATGCTAATAATAATCCGTATAAGTATATCGATCCGGATGGGAAAGAGCCTATCAACTTTAACTCTCTTTTCCCACAAGCTAGAGAGAAGGAAATTATTAGTCAAATTTCTTATGGAGTTATGGACACAGCTAAAGGTGTACCCGGTTTTGCTGGAGATGCAATGCTATATGTCGGTTCTGGAACTGGCAGGGCATTTATGGCAAATTCAGGTAATTTTGCTACTTTGGCTGGTTTTATCCCTGGGTACGGTGCATTAGTTGTGGCTACAACATTTGGTGTACTTCACATGGTTGAAACTGGCAGTTTTGATGCGCTTGCTGGCTTAGCTGCAGGAGAGTTGGCTAAAAATCAACTAGACAAAGTTAAAGTTCCATCTAGGTTTGGTCCATTAGTAAAGTGGGCGGGAGCACAATATGTGTCTAATGAGGCTACAGAAGGAGTTAAAGCTCATGAACAAAACATGCGCGCTACTCAGGAGGCTAATGGAACTGACTCTGGAGGCCCACCGGTAGTTCAAGTTGACACGTCACACAGGCTTAGAAAGGAATGAGAAGAAAGTTAAGGCTAGTTATGAAATTAAAAGAAAAGCTAAATCTACGAAATCTAGTGATTCTGGTATTTTGTATTTGGGGAGCACATGGTTTAGTGGGCAATATAAAAAATGGTGATATACATATAAAAGCCATCACATTTTCTCGTGTGAATGAGCCGATATTTTTTTGGTTTTTTATAGTGTTTGGTTTTTTTGGAATTTTTTGCTTACTTTATATCGTTTTCTTTGGTACCACTGAGAACGACGAAGATATTTGACGGTCATAAGAATCAATAGTGTCAGGTTCATTGATTTCTTCAGGCTAAAATTGATTCGGTAGAAGCTTTGAATCCAAAGCCTCTCCCTCACCAGTAACTCGGTGTCGGCGGGGCTTTTTGTTACCAAAGTAAGCAAAAATCTTCAACAAACTCACCATTGCGCCAATGACCAAGTGACTTTTGCCATCTGGCGTGATGCGTTCGAGGTAGTTGTGGTTAAGCGGGCTTTTGCCGTACAGCGTTTGCCCCTGAGCCATCAGCCCACGGCTTAACTTCCCAGATTGGCTATCGCGCTCAACCTCTTCAGACAAGGCCAGTACATCAAGCTTATTGGTTACAAGCTCGCTCCCGTCGGAGTTCGAAGTTAGTTTTTAATTAATGAGCGTTGTATCGAAAAATGCCACAGATAGCCGCAGTAGTTGTTAAAACGTTCGCTCAAAACGCTTAGTCTACTCTGGCTGCGTTTGCCCTAACTCATAGTAATCATAAATCAGTTGCCAGGCATGCTCCGGGGTGTCGGCAAACTGAATAAGCTCTAAGTCCTTTGGGCTGATTAAGCCCTCTTCTGCCAGCATGTCGAAGTTGATCAGCCGTTGCCAGAACGCTTTATCGTACAGAATAACCGGTACCCGCTCGGCTTTTTTAGTTTGAATAAGGGTCAGGGTTTCAAATAGCTCATCGAGGGTACCAAAGCCACCGGGGAAGGCAACTAACGCCCGGGCGCGCTGTAAAAAATGCATTTTCCGAATGGCAAAATAGTGAAACTGAAAACAAAAATGCGGAGTAATGTACGGGTTAGGGTGTTGCTCTTTAGGCAGCACGATATTTAAACCGATACTCTCGCCGCCTGCGGCCATTGCGCCGCGGTTGGCGGCTTCCATAACGCCGGGACCGCCGCCGCTGATAATCATTAGCGCGCTGTCCTGATGCTTATTGCTATGCTCAGTTACCAGCTGTGAAAACTGCTGCGAGGCTAAATAATATTCACTGTTTTTACTGTTGCGCTGCGCTTGTTTTAACGCGAGTTGGCAACCCTTATCCTGCGGTTGCTTAGCCAGTGCCTGCTCAGCCAGTTCAAGGTTCGCTTTCGATTGCTCAGGTGCCAGAAAACGGGCGCTGCCAAACACCACTATGGTGGCTTTAACGCCATGTTGCTCTAATACTAATTGTGGTTTGAGGTATTCCAGTTGCAGCCGGACATGGCGTAAATCGTCCTGCATTAAAAAATCGTTATCGGCAAAGGCCAGCTTGTAAGAGTCTTGATCCTGCAGTCTGGCAATGGCTGCCCGCGATTCTTCAGCTGAAGTGAAATGACGTTTATATAGGCTATGGGCGTCTGACATAAAGGCTCCTGCAACGCGGTTATTACCACAAACTCACAATATGTTTGATATAGACTAATCTTTTAGCAAGCAAGATGCGATATAAAAACCGCTACACTGCAAAGGGGATAAAACATGTCTGTAGCCAATTTAACCTTTTTAGGCGCTGCCGGTCAGGTTACCGGATCTTGCTATCTGATTGAACACAACCAGCAAAAGATCCTGCTGGATTGCGGCATGACCCAAGGCGCCGATCAGGTGCGGGAGTGGCATAAATTCCACTTTGCTTTTAAACCCAAAGAAATCGATTTGGTGATTTTATCCCACGCTCACATTGATCATAGTGGCCTGTTGCCGTTACTGGTTGCTAAAGGCTTTAAAGGCAAAATAATTTGTACGCCTGGCACCGCTGAATTATTGCCAGTGCTGCTAAAAGACTCAGTCGGTTTGTATTTAAAAGATTTAGAATGGCAAAACAAAAAAGCTGCCCGCGCTGGCAAGAAACAACATGATCCGGTTATGACAGTGGCTAACGCTGAACGGGTCAGTGAGCTGGTGCAGCCCCTGGCTTATCTTAAAAGGCTGGTGCCAATGCCCGGGTTAGAACTGGAGTTTGCTGATGCCGGGCATATTCTTGGTTCAGCTATCATTTCACTATGGGTCAAAGGCAACCAGGCTATGCGCAAGCTGGTATTCTCCGGCGATTTAGGTAACCCGGCAACGGTGCTGATGCATGACCCCTCCGAAATAGATCAGGCAGATTTGGTACTGCTGGAGAGTACTTACGGTAACCGCAACCATCAAACCCTCGACAATACCGTAGAAGAATTTGCCAATGCATTAGAGCAGGCGGATAAAGATGGCGGCAACGTGTTTATACCGGCTTTTGCTCTCGGCCGCTCGCAGGAGGTATTGTATTATCTGGCCTTACTCCATCATCAGGGCAGGCTAAAGCAGCGGGCGATATTTTTGGATAGCCCTATGGCTATCAGTATCACTAAAATTTATGACGATTATTTGCATGTGCTTGATCAAGCTGACTTAAATAAGATTGGTGCTGGGCGCAGTTTGCAGAAGTTGCTGCCAATGTTAAAGCTAACGCCGAAAGTTGAAGATTCGATGGCAATTAACCGGGTAACAAATGGCGCCATCATTATCGCTGGCAGTGGCATGTGTAATGGTGGCCGGATCGTCCATCACTTTAAACATAATCTGTGGAAAAACACTAATCACGTGATCTTTGTTGGATTTCAGGCGCGAGGTACGTTAGGCCGACGGCTGGTTGACGGTGAAAAAAGGGTGAAAATGTTTGGTCAGGATATTGTGGTTAAAGCCAAAGTGCATACCATAGGTGGTTTTTCAGCCCATGCCGGCCAGAGTGAACTGTTAGCCTGGGCCAAAGCAATCGGGGGGCAGCCGCAATTTTATCTGGTGCATGGTGAGCCTGAAGCGCAGCTGGTATTGCAGCAGGAATTGCAAGCGCTGGGTATTAATGCCCTGATCCCGGCTAAAGGAGACAGTATTCAGTTGTAACCAGATAGTATTGGGCATTGGCAAATGGCTGTCAGCGGTTACAATGCTGCTAACACTTAAATTAAGGACAGCCATGAAACAAGTAACTTTTACTGCTTTGCTGCTTAGCTTTGGGCTAACTGCTGCGCCGGCAGATCTGAAACAACAAGTAACAGACCTTTGGCAGCAACAGGACTTTGCTGCGGCTAAGGTGCTGCTGGCTGATAACGTAAACCGCAAAACCAAAGATGCCTGGCTACTGGCAGCGCTCGGTCGCAGTGAACTTGAGCTTGGCCAGGCTGATACTGCTGAAGAGCTATTAGCCCGGGCGGTGAAAATTGAAGCCGATAACGCCCGTTATCAGTTTTGGTATGGCAGAGCCAGCTGTGATAGTGCGCAGCAAGCCAGTATGTTCAGCGCACTGGGCTATGCAAAGCGTTGTCGCAACGCATTTGAACAAGCAGTGTCGCTGGCTCCTGCAGATACCGGTTACCTGAAAGCATTAGGAAAATACTATGCCCAGGCCCCTGGCATTGCCGGTGGTGACAAAGAGCAGGCATTGGCTATCGCTGCCAGGCTGGAACAGCAAGACCCGTTACAGGGCCAGCTATTACAGCTGGAAATATTATTCAGTGCAGAAGATACTGCAGCGGCAGAGCAATTCATCGAAAGCAGTGAGCTGTTGCAACGCCGGCCAGAACCTTATTTTATTCGGGGTATTCAGCTGGCGCAAAATCGTGATTATGCCGCAGCAATCGCAGAATTCCTTAAAGCCAGTAAGCAGGACGTTGCCGATGATGAGGGCAAACGTAACCGCTTAATGGCATTGTATCAGCTGGGCCGGGCCAGTGTGCTGGGGAAAACTGAACCACAGCAAGGTATAGATGCTCTTAAAGCGTTTCTTGCAGACGGCAGTATGACTGACTTTAACGAATGGGCACAACTGCGGTTAAGCCAGCTTTATCTGGCGCAAGAGCAGCGGCAGCAGGCCGAAGCAATTTTAAAGCCGCTGCTGGCGACTACCCTAGATGATAAGCTGAAGTCTGAGATTAAAAAAATCCTCTGAAATTATCATTCCCGGCAATGGCGCCAGACTGATGGAGAAAGGCAAAATGGTGGCAAAGCTTGGCGGTATTCATCACGTGGCAATAATTTGCAGCGATTACCCGCGCAGCAAAGCCTTCTACAGTAAGTTACTGGGAATGCAGATAATTGCTGAAAACTACCGGCCGGAGCGTGAGTCGTGGAAGCTCGATTTACAACTGGCTGATGGCAGCAGACTGGAACTATTCAGTTTTCCAAAACCACCGGCACGGCCCAGCCAGCCGGAAGCACAGGGGTTACGCCATCTGGCATTCAGGGTGACAAATCTGGCTGATTATGTTGCGTATTTAACGGCGAATGGTGTGAAGGTGGAGCAGGTTCGGGTTGATGAATATACCGGCAAGCTATTTACCTTTTTTCAGGATCCGGATGGCTTGCCGCTGGAGCTGTATCAGCAATAGCACAGGAGGTTATATGGCATTACAACTTATTCCGCTTATCAAAGTACTGGGGCCTTATCTAACAACAATTGCCACTACGGCTATCCCGGCTTTTACTTCTAAACCTGCCGAAACAAAAACCGACCCGGTACAGGCGCAGCAAATCAGTGAACTGCAGCAAGCGGTAACCAAGAATGCCCAGTCGTTGCATACCCTGGCAGAACAACTGCAAAAGGTGATAACGCTGGCTGAACAGGCATCAGCCGAGGCCGAGCGGCAAATCACTACTTATAAGTTGTTAGTTATCGGTAGTACCGTTGTATCTGTTGCCGCTATTGTGCTGGCGGCATATAGCCTGATTAACTGAAAGCAGCTACCGCTAGTTAGTGCTGACCTGAGTCGTGATTCCAGCTTTGTCTTGCTGATACCGTATTATTAGACTGTATGAATAATTGGAACTTGCTTCCTAAGCTGCATGGCATATATTTAGCTTTCCACTGCGTTACAACTGTTAACAGCCAATGCAGGAAATCTGAAGTACGGGAGGCTGGATGATCTTACGTAGTAAAATGCTCGTGCTCGCAGTCTGTCTGGTGTCTGTTGGCATGCCGGTATCTGCAAGCTGTCTGGGCAGCGGCGATACTGAAATAGAAGCGTTAGCCAAGAATATTGGTCGTCAACCACACCAGGCTTTGCAATCGATAGAACTGGCATTGAATCCTGACTTAAGTCTGACGGTGGAGCGTCGTGCCTGGCTCGAAGCCGCCAGAGCCCAGGCTAGACGCATGCTTGGCCTGGAAAAGCCTGAGCTGCCGCAAGCGATAGAAGAGGCTAAATCGCTGCCTGCGGACCACCCGGCATTGCTGCAATTACAGATTGCTCGCTTGTATGGGGCAGACTTGACCGAGTCTACCCGACAGGAAATGGATTCAGTGAAGCATCAGATTGCCACGTTGCCTGATAACCAAGCTTCTAAGCTTTGCATGGAAGTTCGCCTGGCCTCTGTGATGGCCGATCATGTAGAGCTCAATGGTGAAGCATTTCAGCTTGCTACACGTGCTTATCGCAATGCCGATACTGAACTGCTTGGATGGGAGCGTGCCGAGGCTGCGTCTGTTTTGGGGCAAATTGTTGTCAGAACTGATAGTAGTTATGGCAGGATGTTGAGCGAAGAAGCGTTGCATTATTTCGAATCGCAAAAAATGCACGATATGGCTGCTAACGAGTTATATATGATGGCTATCTCCTGGCTTAGTGAGCGGGATAAGAAATCAATGCAAAACTCTGCTCAGCAATTTCTCCGTTCTATAGAAGCTGGACGTTTAGCAAAAAACTCATTTGCTGTGGCCTATGCTGAAGCGGGGCTTTGTGACGTATTTCAACAGTTAGGGCAGGTGCAAGATGCGCTAACAAATTGTGTCGCCAGCCTTCAGCAATTTAAAGATGTTCGTCATATAACGGTATACAGTACCGTTGTTAATTATGCAGCGACTTTGTTGGCAGATAATCGCCCTGGTGAGGCGATGGAGCAGCTTTCATCATTACAGCAAGACTGGCCAGATTGGGATGTAGGTTACTGGGGGTATCGTTTTTACGACACCAGGGGACGAATTAACGAGACTCATGGCAATACTAAAGACGCGATGACCGATTTCAAAACTGCATTGCGTGAATTGGTACGGCATGAAATTAACAGAAAGGCACGCAGTAACCGACTGTTTCAATCTCGTTTCCGGGTTGAGCGATTAGAACAGGACCTTGAGCTCAAGGCTCAACAGACTGAAGAAAGAGAACATCGTAATCGAATTTTGTTGATAGCCGGTCTGGTTGTACTTACTTTGCTTTGCGCCATTGTTGTGATGCTTATCAGGCACCGACGTCTTTACCGAAATATGGCGTTCACCGACCCGCTAACCGGTCTGGCTAATCGTCGCTATACAATGGTTAGAGCGCAAGAAGCATTTAAGCATGCCCAGGCACGGCAGCAATATTTGTGTATTGCGTTGCTAGACCTGGACCGGTTCAAGTCTTGTAACGACCGTTACGGCCATGATGCCGGGGATGAAGCCCTGCAGCAATTTGCCAGAGTAGCGGAGTCGGTATTGCGCCCCGGCGACTTGTTAGGTCGCTGGGGTGGCGAAGAGTTTCTGCTGGTGTTACACAGCACTGACCGCAATGGCGCTGTTACAGTGCTTAATCGTTTGCACAGCGCCGCTGCTAGCGTTCGTTTGGAACTGGCACCCGAGTACCCGCTGCAGTTTAGCGCGGGTGTCGTTGAGCTACGACAGCAAGTTACTGGTGTTGAGGAGCTGGTCATGCTTGCTGATAAAGCGCTATATCACGCGAAAGCAGAGGGGCGTAATCGTAGTTTTTTCGCTGATTAAAGCAGGGGCGCATAATTGCGGCCCTGCTATGTCCGGCTTATCTGGCCGTTACCTGGGTCGGCTCAATGTCTTCACTGGGGTAGCAACCCAGTATTTTGACCAACTTAGTAATATTATTCAGCTCTTTCAAAACACGGGGCATGGCGTAATCTGCCAGGTTGGCAAATACATCCACGTAGAACATTTCTTCCCATGGGTTACCGAATATTGGCTGCGATTCCAGCCTGGCCATACAGATACTGCTGCGATTATTGCGTTGTTCCGATTATTTTTCTAAAACCACAAAATATCCATATATTGCCGCAGGAAAACCAGCTATATTCCGCCACAGCAGTATTGCTGGTCATTTTATCTAACACTTCTCTATAATTTTTATAAAGGAATTTACAATGCGGTTGAGTAACGTTTTAATAGCGTTGGCAGGCGTTTTGCTGTTAGGCGCATGTGGTGGTGGCAGTGACGATGAGCCAGATATCGGTGGTGGCAACGGCGGTAACGTTAGTGCGCCACTTAGTGTAAATTATTACGGTATCTGGCAGTTAGACAGCGATACATTCGTCGGTATTTCTGAGCAATCGCTCAGTACTTATATCAGGAATCCTAATCTGGACTGTTTTGATGTGGACCTGTTTAAAAGGGTCTCCAGCACAGCTAATTCAATGGTCTCTGAGGATGTTGTCAGCGGTGAACGCTCTACATCGAACTTTAGTTTGAATGGCTCAAATTTACGGGTTACCGAGGGAAATGTCACGTTAGAGTTTTTTAGTGGCAACCTGCCGATTATTGCAAACGGCTGTGACACTGCTTCAACCGTTAGTTTTATGAATGTTAGCGTTGAACTGGAATACCTGCCAGATGCCGTCTTGATTGACCGTAATGCACAAGCTACCGGTAGGGTGGAGTATCAGTATGGTGTTCACTTTGATATTAACCAGAATAGTGTGGTTGATGCCGGCGATGTTGCTATACAGCTACAGCATTATAAATCTGCAACAGATGAACAAACATTAACTGCCTTATCGGGTCTCGATAGTAACATCTGGAACTTTATTCCCCGGCAACAAGCACAGGGTTATAGCTCAACAAGCAGTAGTCTGAGTAAAGCAATGGTGCAGCTTAGTCAGGATGGCAGTACGTTACTTTTCAGCATTGACATGACCAGACATCCGTTACTTCGGTTTGTCGATGCTGACACACCGCTGTTTATCTACAGCTATATTAATCATCCGCAACCCGATACTACTGTTATTGATGGCTGGGCTGATGGTCCATGGAACTGGTCGTCGGAGACCCATGAAGACCGCTTTCCGGATAGTGGTTTTACCCAAATGTCATTGCATCCAAATATGCAAATGCTCGATGCTGCAAACGATTTAAGTCGTGGTCAAGCAAAATGGGTGGACATTAAAGCAATCAGTTTTAGTTTTATAGATTAATCAGCAGGTTATTCAGGCTTATATAAATCAATATTTGATAGTGGCCGCAGCAAATTTACAGCGGCCACTGTCCTTGTTTTTAGTTTGCCGTGACTTGTGTCGGCTCAATGTCTTCACTGGGGTAGCAGCCCAGTACTTTGACAAATTTGGTGATATTGTTCAGCTCTTCTAACGCGCGGGTCATGGCGTAGTCGGCCAGGTTAGCAAATACGTCAACGTAAAACATTTCTTCCCATGGGTTACCGGGAATTGGCCGTGATTCCAGCTTGGCCATACTGATACCATGCTGTTTTAGAACCAGCAATGCTTCTACCAAAGCGCCGGGTTGCTGGCCGGTATACATAATAAACGTGGTTTTTGCAGGTATGGCTTTGGCCACAGCGACCTGCTTGCGGGCGACGACAATAAAGCGGCTGACGTTGTCTTTCTGGTTGGCTAAATCCCGGGCCAGCACTTCAAGCCCATACAGCTGACCGCCTGCTTCACCGCCAATAGCAATAACCGCTGGATCCTGCAATTCTTTTACTTTAGTAAACGCGGCCGATGAGCTGTCGCAATAGTCTATTTTTACATTCGACAGGCCCAGCAAATACTGGCTGCACTGGGCAATAACCTGGGGGTGAGCGTACACCTGACGCACCTTACTCAGCTCAGCGCCGGCAATGCCAAGTAAACAATGGGCGATAGGGTGAGTTAATTCGCCAACAATAGACAACCTGGTATGTTGCAGCAGGTCAAAGACTTCGTTAATTGAACCAGACGACGTATTTTCGATAGGTAACAGCGCATAGTCAGCATGGCCGGTTTCTACTGCCTGAACAATTTCATTGAAACTATCACAGCCAAGCTCGATGATGCGCTCAGCGCGACGGGTAAAATACTTTTGGGTTGCCCAGTAACTGTAAGAGCCCTGACCACCAAGAAAGGCGACCCGCACGCTGGGACCATTTTCGCCATTGAGCTGGCCCTGCACTTTGGCTTGTTGTTGCAGCACCGAGTCTTCGATAATCACATGATAAATACGGGTAACATACTGGGCGTCAATGCCCAGCGCCTTACCCTGGTCAATCAGCGACAGCAGCAGTTCCTGCTCACGCTTCTGATCCCGGATAGGTTTATTCTGGCCAAGTTTTGCTTCAGCGACTTTTAGCGCTAGTTCACGTCGGTTCGCCAGCAATTGCAGTAATTGCTGATCAGTACTGCTGATAGCCTGGCGAATATCGTCAAGTTCCATGATTCTTCCTTTAAAAACGCAAAATAAGCGTCAACGTTACAAGTCATAAGTTAAGCGCAAAAAAAAACCTCCCTTAGGGGAGGTTTCTTGCCATTTGTGCACGCACGGCCAGTTACCTCCCCTATGGGGTGGTAAAGCTAAAAAAGCCGGGAATGCGGGTAATTATTTTCATGGCAAACACCATAATCCGTCTGGATGGCTAAAGTCAAGCACCGGGCACCAACCTTAACTGATATTTTTTTGGTCCGGGTAAAAAGGGCAGCGCCACTTCATTTACCCAGTACTGATGATCGGCCCGGTAAAAAGGTGATAGCGGATGGCCAGATTGGCCGGCAGGAATGGTCAAAATTCCGTCCTGTTCCTGACCGGGCGCTACCACCATGCGCTGCGACTGGCCAAAAGACGGCAGTTGTACCCGGGGCATATGCCGATCTCCGGCAAATTCGGTTTCCGGCATATTCAACCACTCTCCCAGCACCGGCACCGCACTGCTTAGCGGGTGACGAATTTTTGCCAGATTCTGTTTACCCCAGCGGCTGTCTGCAATACTGCCGTGGCGTTGTTCCAGCTGCTGCTTACTGGTAAGCACGGCTTGCAGTAGCAACTGTGACCAGCTGCTGTACTGTGCAGGCAGGGTGTCTGGCCGGCGCGCCTGCAGCATTGTCCAGGCCGGTGTTTCCAGCGAATATTTTAAGTCTGCGCTGCGACTGCCTTGCTGCTCCAGCAAAGCTGATAAGGGAGCAAACAGTTGTTCAATGGTTTGCTGGCGGAATTGCCGCACCAGGGTATAACCAATATCATCGCTGGCGGCGTAACGGCTGCTTTGGCTGACTAGCCGGCGGTATTCTGTCAGCTGATGTTCGGCAGTAACTTCTGGGGTTAAGATATCCAGTAACACTTGTTGCCAGCGGCTTAAAAATAACGCGCGATTATCCAGCTGGATCTGGTGCAGCGCTTGTTCATCCAGTTGCCCCTGGTCTAGCAGGCTGTTCCGCATCTGCTGGCCGCGGGCGCCTAAGTCATACCCCCCATTTCCCAGCAACTGGTAGGCCTCACCACCAACACTGCGGGCATTGGCGGTCCACAATACCCCGGCTTGTGGATTGACAATACGCGGATACTGCTCTGAACTCAGGTTACCAGACCAGAAGTGGTTACCGTCACTCCAGTCCTGGGCGGTATCCCAGTTACTTAGCTGCCTGCCTGGTAAAGGCCCCAGAGGGGTCCAACCGATGTTGCCGTCTTTATCGGCAACCAACAGATTTTGGGTCGGAATGCCGGTAATAGCAGCCAGGGCCAGAGCGTCTTCTGTGCTGGTACTGCGCTCTAATTGCAGCAGGTTAAAATTAACAGCGTTGTCATCATAGGCAACCCAGCGCAACGCAAATGTGTCCTTACCATATTTAATAACCGGACCCCATTGCGTTTCCTGTAATTGCAATGGGTATTCTGCTGCGCCTTTTACCTTGACGGTTTGGTAGTGGTTTTGCAGCGGTTGCCAGCCAGCGGCTGTCAGATAAGATTTGCCATCGTCAGATAATTGCAGTCTGATTAAATCATGCCAGTCGGCTGTACTGTTGGTAAAGCCCCAGGCGATATGGCCATTGCTGCCAACCACTATTGCGGGGGCCCCGGCCAGACTTAAGCCGGTTACCTGTTGCCAGCTGTCGTCATTGCGCCAGTTAAGTTGCACCTTATACCAGGTACCCGGAGCCCGGATGGTTAAATGCATATCGTTGGCTACAATGGCTGAGCCATGAGTACTTAAACGGCCCATTACCGCCATATTATTGCTGCCCAGATCGGCACTGTCTTTCGGCGCGCACTCAATACACTCCCCGGCGGCCCGCAATAATGGCGGGTAGGGGCTATTTGGCATACTGACGGCACTGACTTCTGAATTATCGATAGCCGCTTGCCACTCACTGCTATGTTGCTGCAAAAATTGATACCAGGGGTCATCTATTGCCTGTCGCAGCAGCGTCATGGCGTATTCATCACGCCCTAATTTGCCTTGTAACTCCAGATACATATTATAAATAACCAGGATGGAGTCGGTTTCCTGCCATAAGGCGGGAGCCACGCTAAGCAAGGTGTATTCGAATGGTGCGGCCTTTAACGATGCCAGACCATCGTTTACTCCCCGGCTATAGGCACTCAGGACCTGCAGATCGGTGGTGTTAAGTCTGCCAAGCGTTGCTTCAGCGCGTTCGGCAAACCGGTGGCGACGCCGGTCAAGGTCAGTGGCAAGGGCCCGCGAACCAAAAAGTTCAGCCAGGGTACCTGCGGCACTTCGTCTGGCCAGATCCATCTGAAAAAAACGGTCCTGAGCGTGGGCGTAGCCCATGCCATAAGCAGCATCATTGCGATCGGCGGCGGTTACGCTGAGATAACCCCGTTCATCCCGGTCAAGATTAACCGGATTAGCAACAGCGGCGCTCATTTCGCCCTGATACTGCGGCAAACTTAGCCTCAACCAGAAAAAGCCCGCAACGGCTAATGCGATAAAGACAAATACCGTTACCAGCAAGAGCCATTTAATTCCTTTCATCACCGTGATCCGTTATCATAAAATCAAAAGGTTAGCATAGCAGGAGCAATCCAGATGGCGCAAAAAATAAAAGTATGGGATGGCGCAATACGGTTTTTTCACTGGGCTATGGTGCTGCTGGTTGCCGGATTGTGGTTCAGCGGAAGTGAAGGCTATATTGCGTTGCATCAGCTGCTGGCGTACAGCTTGGCGTCATTATTAATTGCCCGGCTGGTTTGGGGTGTTTACGGCAGCCAGACTGCGCGGTTTAGCCAGTTTGCGGCAACTCCAAAGGCGGCATTGTTGTACCTGCGCCATCCTAAACCGGTGGTCGGTCACAACCCGGCGTCGTCATATATGATATTTACTCTGCTTAGCTTGTTGCTGCTACAAATTATCAGCGGCCTGGCAACCTTTGACAATAGCTACATGAGTGATGGTCCGTTGGTTGCAGTATTGCCTGCCAGTTGGGTCGACCTGGCATCAACTGTCCACAAATTTAATATTGATGTTATTTTGATTCTGATAACGATACATGTATTTTTTGCAGTCTGGCACAGCTGGCGTCACGATAATGTGATTAAAACCATGCTTACCGGTAGCGCTACCATACACAATGCGGTGCAACCTACTTTGCGACCAGTCTGGCGCTTCTTCGTGATGCTGGCAGTATTGTTGTCGTTATTATATTACTGGCAGGGACGGGTTCTGATGGCGCTGTTATAGTAACAGCGCCGGTTTTAACAACTTATGTAACGGGGATTGGTCAGGGTTATTCTTTATAGTTATCGTGGCAAGCTTTACAGTTGCGGGCGAAATTGCCGAACGCTTTACGAACCTCATTTTTGTCACCGGTTTGAGCGGCCAGCTGCAGGGCACTGGCATCTGCAGCCAGTTTTTCACCCCGCTCAAGAAAATCGTCCAGGTTTTTCCAGATATCAGCTTTGGCGTCGCCACCGCCTTGCTCGGTGCCGGCTACCTGAAATGCTTCCCAGGGTAAGGTTGTTACCAGCACTAAAGCATCGGCACGTTTTTGCACCCGGGCGGCGTCATAGGTTACTTCACCTTTAATCATTTCATTAATATCCGCCATATTGTGACGAATTAACTGAAATGCGGACTGGCGGTATTTTACCGCGTCTGCAGCGTCGGTGAAAGCAGTGGCAGCCGTTGCCGGAGCAGATACAATTAACGACACAGTGAAGGCTAACAGGGCTTTTTTCATTTGTTCATTCTCTTTTGTTGGTTTTGCATGCAATAATGTTAAGGTATAAAAATTCGCAGGTGATGACTGTTGTACCAGACTGAATTTACGATAACAATAGCAAGGTTGCTGCATTGAAGGATGTAAATACAACGACACCAACAGGGATGAACTCGCTGGGACTCAAATTCTCGGCAGTGGTATTTATTGCAATTGTTATAGCAGGCTTGCTGATTGTGTATGCTGTTATCTGGCTTCAAGAGCAGGCTCTCACCGCTCAGCAGCAGGCGGCAGTGCAACGTACCGCAAAGAATTATGCGGTGCAGCTTAACCGACGGCTTGATGAAAAAGAACAAGCTGCCATTGCCGCAAGCCAGATAATCAGTCGCTATTTGGCGGCGCCTGCTCAAACCAATATTGACCCGCCGCGCCTGGACAATGACAATTATTTACGGCAGCAGAGTAATCACTCGGCTGCTGCTATGCCGATGACAAACCGCAGAGCCAGCAGTTTATTTGCTCATAGCCAGCTGTTGTGGCAGCAGTTGGCACCGCTGATGCTGCAACAATTTTACAGTTTTTACTATGTCAGCAACCAGCAGTTTATCCGCGCTGCGCCGGCCGATTTACTGCAATCATTGCAACCCGGCCATGATTTAAAAGCTGATTTATACTACCAATTGGCACAGCCAGATAATAACCCGGCGAAATTGCCGCGCTGGACCCCTGTTTACTTTCACCCGATCTGGCAGAAATGGGTCAGTACCATCGTGATCCCCATTTATCTTGACGACAAGTTTGCCGGCGTCAGCGCTGCTGATCTGGAATTAAGCGAGTTAACCAGCAACCCGACTAACATTGGCCATTGGAGCAGCCATACCCGCATTACAATATTTGATGCGCAGGGCAGAAAAGTATCGCCGGCCGCACCTGACAACACTGCCGCTGCCAACAGCCTGTATAGTGGTGAAGTGATTAACGAACCTGCACTGGCGGCGAATATTAAGCAGGTTTTATCGCGCACTGCAGTGCCGGCTGCCGCGGCTGAGCGTTATTTATTTGCTGCTGCGCCGTTAAAGCATCATGACTGGCATGTGGCAGTTTACCAGGATAGAGCGGCAGTTTTAGCTTCACTAAATCAATTCAGAGATCGCTTGCTCGTTATTTTTGTTGTGGTTGCGTTAGTGTTGGCGGCGATACTGCATTTGTTCAGTTATCAGTTTCTATTAAAACGTCTGAACAGACTATCTGCTGCGGTGGTAAAGCTTAGCCGGGGCGATCTGCAGCAAGTTAGTCTAGATAATAAGAAAGATGAAATCGGGGTGTTGAACCGGGCTTTTACCAGTATGTCTGCTGAGATAGCGCAATTAGTAAGTGGCCTGAACGAGCGGATTGCTGAAAAAGAACAGGCAGAGCGCGCTGCCCGAAAATTAAGTAAAGCAGTGTCATTTTCCAGCTCAGGCATTCTGCTGACTGATCCGCAACTGGTCATTGAATACCTCAACCCATTTTTAACCGATTTACTGGGTTGTGATGAACGAAATGCCGTTAATCAGCCGCTAAATATGCTGTTGGCAGATGAAATGCAGCAACTGTGTACCGAAATACGCGAGACGCTGAATGACCGTCAGCACTGGCGGGGTGATATCTTATTGCAGCATCAGAAGTTGCCGGCACAGCAGTTTTGGGTTTCGCTGGCTGTTGCCCCAATCCGGGATGATATTGGCAACTTGCTTAACTACGTTTGTGCAATGCAGGATATTTCTTTCATTAAGCAAAGCCAGAAGCAAATGGAAAAACTGGCGTATTATGATGTACTAACCGGCCTGGCGAACCGCAGTTACTTCCGGGACCAGCTGCGTAAAGCAATTGCGATGTCGCACCGTGGTTATTACAACTTTGCCTTGCTTTATTTTGACCTTGACGAGTTTAAACGGATCAATGATACCCTGGGACATGATGCTGGCGATGAACTGCTAAAAGAAGTTGCCAAGCGGCTGACCTCACGGCTGCGTGAAGAAGACACCATAGCACGGCTGGGGGGCGATGAGTTTGCGGTCATCCTTAGTGGCATCAAAGATCGGCAGCAAGCCTCAATGATTGCCAGCAATCTGCAGCAAGCGTTTAATGAGCCGGTTAAGTTAGGGAATCATGATGTCGCGATCAGTGCCAGTATCGGTATTACGGTTGCGCCCGAAGATGCCTCTGAAGAAGAGCTGCTGCTGAAACATGCTGACCTTGCCATGTACGAAGCAAAAGCCCGCGGTAAAAACACCTTTCACTTTTTTAGTCAAGATTTGAACGATGCGGCCAACGAGCGGCTGCAAATTGAGAATCAATTGCGCGAGGCGATACGTGAAAATCAGTTTTTACTGTATTTTCAACCCAAAATCGATATCCGCACCGAGATTATCACCGGTTATGAAACCCTGATCCGCTGGCTCAGACCTGACAACACCCTGGTGCCGCCAGTTAAGTTTATTCCGGTGGCAGAAAGTACCGGTCTTATAGTCCAGATTGGCGAATGGATTATATGGGAAGCCTGCCGTTTTCTGGCACGGCAGCAAAGCCGGGGCTATGACGTTAGCCTGTCAATTAACCTGTCGGTACGCCAGTTTAATGATCAGGATCTGCCAATGATTGTCGAGCGTATTTTAAAACGCACCGGGGTAAAACCGCGGGCAGTTATCTTTGAAATTACCGAAAGTATGCTGATGGGCGATACTGATGCGGCTATTAACCAGTTAAATCAGTTGAAACGCCTCGGGGTGTCTTTATCTATTGACGACTTTGGTACAGGCTATTCATCACTGAGTTACTTGAAACGTTTTCCGGTGGATGAACTGAAAATAGACCGATCGTTCGTCAAGGATATTCCGCAAGACCGCAACGATATGGATATCGTCGCTGCTATTATCGCCATGGCGCAGAAAATGAATCTGCGGGTGGTGGCAGAAGGGGTCGAAACGTCTCAACAAGTTGAGTTTTTGCGCAGCAATGGCTGCTTTGAAGTTCAGGGATACTTTTACAGTATGCCACTGGCAGAGCAGGAACTTAATCAGCTGAATTTTACGGTCAATACATAATTTTATAATTACAATAAAATCAGGAAACTTCTATGATGTCAGCCCGCCTGTCTATATTAAGCATGGCTCTGCTTGGAGCCTTTAGTGCCGGCAGTATTGCCGATCAGACTTCACCCCAACTGGGTATCCGCGATAAAACACCAAACCTGGTCGCCCTGTTGAACGCCACGGTCGTTACTGAGCCGGGTAAAAGTTTGCCTTCGGCGATGGTATTAATTCGCGATGGTAAAATTGAGCGGGTCAGCAGCGACAATAAGGTGCCGGCAGGTTACCAGAGCGTTGATTTAACCGGTTACCATTTATATGCAGGTTTCATTGATCCCTACAGCCAATATGGCGTGCCGGCAGCAGAGCAGGCCGAAGGCTTTCGGTTTGGTGGTAAACCGGTGTATGAAAATGAGCGGACCGGCGGCAATGCAGCGAATAGTGCTATTCACGCTGAAAAACGTTGGGTCGATCAGTTTAAACCGGATGCCAAAGCAGCTGAAGAGCTGATAAAAATGGGTTTCACTTCAGTACAAACCGCACGCCATGACGGTATTTTCAGGGGTACCGCTTTTGTTGCTTCACTGGCCGACGGTTTACCCAATGATTTAGTATTAAAAGCTGATGGTCAGCAATTTATGTCTTTTAGCAAAGGCAGTTCAAAGCAGAGCTACCCTTCGTCACTAATGGGCAGTATGGCCCTTATCCGTCAGACTTTTGCCGATGCTAACTGGTATCAGGCCGCCCAGACCAAAAAAGATTTTCGCTTTGTCAGTGGTGGGGTTGAGTACAATGCTGCGCTGGCCAATATCGCGAATGCGCCGACGCTTGGCGTATTGTTTGATACGACCGATGAACGCTCACTACTGCGGGCCGACAGGTTGCTGGCCGAATTTAATATCAGTAAGGCGGCTATTTTAGGCTCCGGCCATGAATACAACCGGCTGGCTGAAGTTAAAGCAACTGGCCGCACATTAGTGTTACCGCTTGCTTTTCCAGCTGCACCGGAAGTGACGCTGGCAGATCAGCATATTGATGTTGATCTGGCTGATTTGCGTCATTGGGATCGTGCCGCCGCTAACCCGGCGGTGCTGGCAGATGCCGGTGTGCGCTTTGCGCTGACCAGTCATGGTCTGAAGAAAAAAGCAGACTTTCTGCCTAATCTGCGCAAGGCCGTGCGCTACGGGCTGAATAAAGATCAAGCGTTGGCAGCATTAACCACTGTGCCTGCCTCATTGGTTGGGCTGGAGCAACAACTGGGCAAAATTGCTGGTGGCTATCAGGCTGATCTTGTGGTTAGCCGTGGCGACTTATTTGCCGATGGTGAAATTGTGGCAACCTGGTTGCGAGGTCAGTTGCATGAATTTGCACCTTTGGATGCGCCGCAGTTTGCCGGCAACTACACGCTGGATGTTGCAGGAACTAGCTATACCCTGAGTTTAACCGGCCATGCCCCGAAATTAAAAGGTGAGCTGCGACTGGATGATAAGAAAGCAGAGTTAAAACACCTGGACGTGCAGGGGCAGAATCTGCAGTTCAGCGCACCGCTGCAGAAACTAACCGATAAAGCTGAAGTGGCACAGTTTAGTGGTGTACTGCGTGGTACCAGTTTGAACGGACGCTGGCAGCAGGCTGATGGCAGTTATCTTGCGCTAACAGCTGAGCGGACGGTAGCAGCCGACACTGAAGATAAAGCAGCTAAACCGGTTGCAACCATGCTATCGACCGTGACTTACCCGAACCGGGCCTTTGGTAAAGCGGCACTGCCTCAGCAACAAAATCTGCATATTAAAAATGCAACCCTGTGGACTGCGACGGACCAGGGGGTACTTGAAAATACCGACCTTATCATCCGTGATGGCAAGATTAGCCGCATAGGTGAAAAGCTCAGCTCTCCGCGTGGTTATACCGTGATTGACGGTAGCGGGTTACATATTACCCCCGGTATTATTGATGAGCACTCGCACATTGCCACAGAGCAGGGTGTTAACGAAGGCAGCCACGCCAATACCGCCGAAGTGCATCTGGGCGATGTGATTAACCCGGACGATATTAATATTTACCGCGGCCTGGCTGGTGGTGTTACCACGGTGCAATTACTACATGGCAGCGCCAACCCGATAGGCGGCCGGGCGCAGGTGATTAGCTTGCGCTGGGGCGAGTCAGCCGAGGGCATGAAGTTTCGCGGTGCGCCGGGTAGCATTAAATTTGCTCTGGGTGAAAACGTCAAACAATCGAATTGGGGCAGTGAGTTTACCAGTCGTTATCCACAAAGCCGGATTGGTGTAGATACCTTTATCCGTGATAATTTTCAGGCAGCGAAAGAGTATCAGGCCCGCTGGCAGGCATACAATGAATTGTCGAAACGCCAGCAAGCCAATGTGCTGGCACCCCGGCGTGACTACCAGCTGGAAACCCTGGTGGAAATTATGGAAGGTAAAAGACATATTCACACTCATTCTTATGTTGCTTCTGAGATTTTAATGCTGATTAATGTGGCAGAGGAAATGGGTTTTAACATTCAAACCTTTACTCATATTCTGGAAGGTTACAAGGTGGCCACCGAAATGCAGAAACACGGCGCCAGCGTGTCAACCTTTGCTGACTGGTGGGGCTTTAAGATGGAAGTTAATGATGCCATTCCCACTAACACCTGTTTAATGCACGAGCAAGGGTTGCTGGTCAGTGTGAACTCAGATGACCCGGGCCTGCTGCGCCGGCTGAATCAGGAAGCCGCTAAGTCAACCATGTATTGTGGTATGGACGAGCATGAAGCGTTAAAAATGGTCACTATTAACCCGGCTAAGCAGCTTAAAATTGATAATAAAGTGGGCTCACTGGCTGAAGGCAAGCAAGCGGATCTGGTGCTGTGGGATGGTCATCCATTGTCGGTTTATGCGCAGGTACAGCAAACCTGGATTGAAGGTGCCCGCTATTTCGACCGCGCTGAAGATATTGCGCTACGTACTGTGCAGGCAGATGAAAAGCAGCAACTGATTCAAAAAGTGCTGACAGCCGGTGATTCTGCGCGTGACGGTGTTGCTAACGGTTACAAGCAGGACGATCCGATCTGGCACTGTGAAGACAATGCCGACTGGTTACAATTGCGCTTTGGTCAGCACACTGACCATGCTGGTCAGGCGCATACTTCTAACCATCAGCATGTGCAGCACTAGGGAGCCATCACAATGAAAAAGTTAACGAAAGTTTTAATGCTGCTAACCACCCTGGCGTCGGCAACGGCCGTTGCAGTAAATCCGGTTCCGGGTGCGCCGCAGCAGCAACCTTTGCTGTTGCAAAATGCGACGGTCCATAGCGTCAGCTCAGCGCCGGCGCTGCAGGATGTATTGGTTGTTGAAGGTAAAATAGCGGCCATTGGTACAAATTTAACGGTACCGGCCGACGCTCAGCAGCTTGATTTAACCGGTAAGCACTTATACCCGGGCTTAATTGCCCTGATTAACCAGTTAGGGTTAATTGAAGTAGAAGCGGTACGTGCAACTCGCGACGATCGCGAAACCAGCTCGACCAATCCGGATTTACAGGTACAGGTGGCCTACAATGCCGACTCAGTGGTTATTCCCACTATTCGCAGTAACGGTTTCAGTCACAGCCTGATTTACCCCGATGGCGCCATGCTGACCGGACGCTCAGCGCTAATGCAGCTGGATGCCTGGAACTGGCAGGATGCAACGGTTCAGGCGAATGTTGGTTTGCATGTCAGCTGGCCGCGGATGAGCATCCAAAGTGGCTGGTGGGTGCGTGACAGTGCCGATAAGCAGCGGGAAAATCAGCAAAAAAGATTAGCTGAACTGCAGCAGTATTTTCAGCAGGCTCATGCTTATTATCTGGCCGAGCAAGCGGGTTTAAATACCGGTAAAGATTCACGCTGGCATGCCATGCTTGAATTTTTTGGCGGCGAGCTACCGTTATTTGTCCATGCAGATGACCCCCGGCAAATTCGTCAGGCTATGCTACTGGCTGAAAAGTATCAGGTACGGCTGATCATTGTTGGCGGTCGTGATAGCTGGCGCCTGGCTGATGAACTGGCGAGGGCAAAAGTTGATGTTATTTACACTGCGCCCTATGGCTTGCCAACCCGCAGTGACGAAGCTTATGATCAGGCCTTTTCGGCGCCAGGCCAGTTACGTCAGGCCGGGGTGCGGGTGGCACTATCGCTGGATGGTTTCTGGGATACCCGTAACCTGGTATTTGCGGCAGGCCATGTTACCCGTTATGGCATGACCAGCGAAGATGCTTTGCGCTCATTAACGCTGGATGCTGCGACTATTGCCGGCGTAGCAGATCGCCTGGGAAGTATTGAAGTCGGTAAAAGTGCCAGTTTAGTGGTGTCGGACGGCGATATTTTTGATTACCGCGGTCATAAAATTGAACATTTATGGATTGATGGCCGTAAGGTGGATTTAAATAACCACCATAAACAACTGCATGAACGGTTTAAGCAGCGTTATAACAACGCTGATTAATTCCAGAACGTTTGAAGTCCAGTGCCAGTGAAAGCTGGCACTTTTATTTTCGGAGATACCATGTTGTATAAAGTAGTAAGCAGCGTCACGCTGGCAATACTGTTAAGCGGCTGCTCGGGCAGCCCGGAGCCAGAGAGTAAAGCTGGCGCCCGACCGGCAGCCATCGAGGCACACTTACAGTTTTTAGCCAGTGACGAGCTGGAAGGGCGCGATACCGGCAGCCGTGGCCATCAAATTGCCTCCCAGTATATTGCCAGCCAGTTTCAGGCGCTGGGGTTAGCACCGGCGGGGGATAACAACAGTTATTTTCAGCAGGTGCCACTGCGCTCAGCCCGGTTACAGCAGGAAAGCGTGGCGTTAACCTTTCGCCGGGGTGAAGAGCAATGGCAGCTTAGCTATCCGCAACAATTTTTCAGTGGTGCCTCGCTTTCTCAGACAGATGTGGCACTAAGCGCACCCTTAGTTTTTGTCAGTTATGGCCTGGTCTCTGAGGAGTTTGGTCTGGATGATTATGCCGGCCTTGATGTCAGCGGCAAAATTGTCGTGCAACTGGCCGGTTTACCCGCCTCACTACCCAGCGAAGAGCGGGCTTATCTTGGCAGTATAAAAAGCGATTTGGCGGCAGAGCGCGGTGCCGTAGGGATCATTACAATCCATACACCGCAGCAGGAAAAAACCCGGCCCTATGCCAATAGTTTGCTGTATTTAAACACCCCGCGCCTGGCCTGGTTAACGACCTCTGGTGAGCCCGGCAACAGCAACCCTCAAATTAAAGCCGGCGCTTATCTGCACCCGGACGCTGCCGCCAGTTTATTTGAACAGGAGCAACAAAGTCTGGCTGAAATATTCACTATGCTTGAGGGCAGACAACACCCACGCGGTTTTAGCTTAAACAGTGTTGCCAGTGTAAAGTCCAGCAGTAAGCACCAGCAAATTAGCAGCCCAAATGTTATTGCTGTGCTTGAAGGTAGCGATCCGGTATTACGGGACGAATACGTGGTGATCACTGCCCATTCTGATCACATAGGCTTTAGCAACGACTTACGCACTGACGATAAAATTAACAACGGCGCCATGGATAATGCCGCAGGTATGGCGATTTTGCTGGAAACAGCGCGCATGTTCAGTGAGTTAGCGGTTAAGCCAAAGCGTTCTATTTTATTTGTGGTGGTAACGGCAGAAGAAAAGGGCTTGCTGGGGGCTGATTACTTTGCCCGCAACCCGACCCGGCCAATTGCGAGCCTGGTCGCTAATGTTAATCTGGATATGCCGGTATTGTTGTATCCGTTTGCTGATTTAATTGCCTTTGGCGCCAATCACTCCACCTTAGGTGAGGTGGTCGAGATGGCCGCGGGGCAAGAGGGCATTGCCTTAAGTGAAGACCCGATGCCGGAGCAGGCTATATTTACCCGTTCAGATCACTTTACTCTGGTAAAACAAGGGGTGCCAGCGGTGTTTTTAATGACCGGATTTACCTCGAAAGATCCCAACCAGGATGGTGGCAAAATATGGGGTAGTTTCTTTGCTAAACATTATCACAAGCCGTCAGATGACATTGCCAGCCTGACTAAAGAATACGGCCCTATCCGCTACGATGCCGGCGCGGTATTTGCCGACATTAACTTTAACATTGCGCGGGATATTGCTAATACGCCGCAGCGGCCATTGTGGAAAGCTGATAGCTTTTTTAACAAGGTGTTTGGAAAAGACTACAACCGGGAGTAACTGACGCAGCACCCAGCCTGACTGGGTGCTGCAGTATTACTGTTCCAGCAGTTTATAGAGCAGTGCTTTTACCAGTTCAGGCTCAAACGGTTTATCACACATGGCATTCACGCCTGACTGGGCAATATTACTTAAGTGAGTGTCATTGGCCTCGCTGGTAACCATTAATACCGGGATATGGGATTGCTGGCTGTTTTCACGAATATACTGGGTAAGCTCCCGGCCGTTAACTTCCGGCATATTGTAGTCAGTGACCACCAAATCAAACATTTGCTGTTTCAAAATTTCTATGGCTTGCTGGCCATCTTCGGCTTCGGTCAGATGTTGAATACCTAAGTTACTGAGTACACGCTTAATATGATTACGGGCTAAGCGGCTGTCATCAACCACCAGCACCCGAATGTCATGCACATCAAATAATGACAACTCCAGCTCGCTGGGGCTAAGTAAATCGATGGCGGCGTTTAAGGCCTTGCCCAGGTGAGCCGTTGTGAATGGCTTAGGCAGAATAGCAACAACCCCGGATTGCTTAAACTCCTCTAAGGTGGCCTTACGGGTCTCACTGGATACCAGCATAAAAGGTATTTCTGCTAATGTCGGGTGTTGTTTAATTTTATGCAGTAAATCCAGGGCGGTGCCATCAGCAAAATGCAGCGCGCAGGTGATGAGATCCGGTTGATGCTCCGTTATTCTCAGAAAAGCACTGGTTACCGAGTCGGCCTCACTAATGTGTTGCACCTGCTCTTGCTTAAGATGGCGGCTGATAATTTTACGCTGGGTATCTGACGGTTCAACCAACAGAATATGCAGATCAGCGGGTGATAATTGTTGCATAGTACGTCCTTCGCCTGGTTAGGCTTAACAGGGAGCGGCTAGCCGCCAGCCCATTTCACATTAAAACCCAGTTGGTTTAAATGTTGTTCAATTAATTGACGTTTATCGGCCTGAATTTCAATAACGCCGTCTTTTACCGTGCCACCACAGGCACAGGCTTTTTTTAATTGTGCGCAAAGCGTTGTCAGTTCATCTGCTGGTTTGGAAATACCGCTGATGGTGATCACCGATTTACCGCCGCGGCCTTTTTTCTCGCGCCGTAACCGCACTGCACCGTCCGGATAGGCAATCCCGGCCGGGGCGACAGTTTTGGCTTTAGCAACAGAGCCCCCCTCGGTGCTGTATACCAGACTGTCACCAGTCGTATTGCTCTGGTTATTGTCATTGCGGCCAAGCTGCTGCTGCCAGTCTTCAAGGGATATTTTCTGTGCCATAACGCGGGTAAACATTCTTATTGCTTCACTAACGTAATCGCAAGCTTACCGAGCCACAGGGATGCCAGCAAGTTTTTCTCAGTCCGGCTTGGTTTTTTAATGGCTTCTGCTAGAATAGCCCAAATTTTAGAAATCTGGATGGCTATCCGTGGGGCATTATGCTGGTGTCAGAATATTTACAACGAAGTGGCCTGTGGGCTGAATTTGGTGATATCAGTGCTGAGGTTGAACGTCATTGCAATGCACTGCGCGCCGATCTGCAAACCGCGGTGGGCGAGGTTTACTGGCAGTTTCAGGTGCCGGAGCTGGGTGAGGGCGGTGCCTGCAGTTTATTTGGTCAACTGGCAGATGAACCCTATTTGTTGCAGCCGATATTAGGTGGCGAAACGCCAGCAAACCAACTGGCACTAAGTAAGCTCAGTGCCATTGCCGGTTATTACCGTACCCATAGCAAGCAGGACTGGTTTGGGATCTATCAGGCACGGTTTAATGCTGATGCACAGCCGGTACTGGTTAAGCTGGCGTATTATGGCGCACCGTCACGGGCAGAGTTTCCGCTAAACAGTGAGTTCGCCAAAATCAGCAATAACAGCACGGTTGGCTTAACTGGCCAGGCCCGGGTAATCAACAGTGTGCCGGAGTATCTGGCTGCGGGTGGCGAGTATTATACTTGTGATCCGAAGGTTCAGGCAGAAGCCTGTTTGCCTCTGTTTGACCAATCAGGCAAAATAGCGGGCATTGTTGATGCCGAACATTTTCAATCTGCCATTTTTACACCCGCTGCCATGGCGTTACTGGTAGCCGTGTGTTTAGTTGTGCCGGATTATTTACCTTAGCCAGTAAGCATAGTGCTTGCTGATACTGCAACTTATTAACCAGGTAGAACCTTATGTTTTCTCAGTTACAACCGGTTGCCACTGATCCTATTCTGGGCCTGATGGCCGAATATAAAGCCGATCCTAACCCGCTTAAAGTTGATTTAGGCGTGGGCGTATACAAAGATGAGCAGGGCCATACTGCCGTGCTTAAGTGCGTAAAGGAAGCTGAAGCACGGCGGTTAAAGCAGGAAGACAGTAAAACCTATATTGGTATGGCTGGCGATCTGGGTTTTAACAGCCATATTGAAAAGCTGGCATTTGGACCTGCGCATCAGGTGTTGCTGGCGAACCGGGTGACAACTGCACATACCCCGGGTGGAACCGGTGCTTTGCGGGTGGCGGCCGAATTTATCAAGCGGGCCAACCCTGATGCGACTATCTGGGTAACCACACCGACCTGGGCCAATCATATTTCACTGTTTCAGGCCGCGGGTCTGACGGTAAAAGAGTATGCCTATTACGACTACGACACTAAAGGCCTGCAAACCGAGCAAATGTTTGAGGATTTGAATACTATTCCTGCTGGTGACGTGGTGTTGGTGCATGCCTGCTGCCATAACCCCAGTGGCATGGATTTGAACTTTGAGCAGTGGCAGCGTTTTACCGCTATCGCTAAAGAGCGTGGTTTTACGCCGCTGGTAGATATGGCGTATCAGGGCTTTGGTACCGGCCTGGATGAAGATGCCGCCGGTTTACGTTATTTAGCGGATAATGTACCTGAGTTGTTATTATGCAGCTCTTGTTCAAAAAACTTTGGCTTATACCGTGAGCGTATAGGCGCGGTCAGTATTGTGGCACAGGATAGCAAGGTTGCCGATATTGCCCGGGTTAACTTGCTTAGCGTGGTGCGCAGTATCTATTCAATGCCACCGGCGCACGGTGCCATTATTGTCAGCCATATTCTGGATAGCCAGGAGCTGACCGCACTATGGCACCAGGAGCTGGCTGAGATGCGTAATCGAATTAATGATTACCGCCAGCTGATCATTGATAAACTTTCCGCAGAAGGGGTGACAGAGGACTTCAGTTTTATTACCCGCCAGCATGGCATGTTCAGTTTTCTGGGCATTAATAAGGCGCAAATTGCCCGTTTAAAAGCCGAGTTCAGTATCTATATGGTCGGGTCAAGCCGGGTCAGTATTTCTGGTTTAAATCACAGCAATATTGATTACTTTGCGAAATCGGTTGCCACCGTCCTGAAAGGCTAAAGCCCGAACTGCATGGTTAAACCCTGATAAAGCCGCCAGCTGCAGATATTGCCTGGCGGCTTTGCTATTTTAACAAGCTGCTGAAAAGCTCCCGGAACTTCGCCATTTTAGGTGCGATAATGACCTGGCAGTAGCCCTGCTGGGGGTTTTGCAGAAAATAACCCTGATGATAATCCTCGGCTGGATAAAAAGTACTGGCAGGACTGACTTCGGTCACTATTGGTCGCTCGAACAACTGCTGCGCTGTCAAATCATCAATAATGGCGCTGCAGAACTCTGCCTGCTGCTGACTGTGATAGAACACCACTGAGCGATACTGGCTGCCAACATCGTTGCCCTGGCGATTAAGCTGCGTGGGGTCATGCAATACAAAGAATATCTGGCACAGCTGTGAAAAGCTGATAACAGCCGGGTCAAATTGTACCTGTACCACTTCAGCATGGCCGGTACTACCGGTACAAATACTGCGATAGTCAGGGTTTTCGGTTTGGCCACCCATGTAGCCGCTAATCGCTTTTTGTACACCCTGCAGTTGATTCAGGGCTGATTCCAGACACCAGAAACATCCGGCACCAAAAGTGGCAGTTTCGCTACTCATCCTCACTCCGTTACATTTGATTATCAAAATACAGATCGACAGCTTATAACATAACGTATGAAACTGCATGGTGGTTTGCTGGTAAAGGGCATGGATATGACAGTGGCAATAATTGGTGCGGGTATGGCAGGTGCTGCTGCGGCCAGTACCTTGCAAAATGCCGGCGTTAAGGTTGAGGTGTTTGATAAAGGGCGAAGTGTCGGCGGCCGGATGAGCTCTAAGCGCGCCACTGCCGGTTATCTGGATTTAGGTGCACAATACTTTACCGCCCGCAGCAGGGCATTTCAGCAGCAGGTAGAACACTGGCTCGCCGCAGGTATGGTAACGCGCTGGCAGGCCCGCTTTTTCCGCTATCAGCACGCGCAGTTGTCAGCCTCTGCAGACGACCAGACACGGTTTGTGGGGGCGCCGTCGATGCAGACGCCGGTGAAAGCGCTGTTGGCTGATGTGAAAACCCATTTAAATTGCCGGATCAGCCGGTTACATTTCGTTGCAACCCCTGCGGTCAACGGCGCTGCCAGTAGCGCAAGCGGCTGGTATTTATACGATGAAAAAAACCAGTGTTTCGGACCCTATCAGGCATTGCTGCTGACGCTACCGCCAGTGCAACTACAAACGTTACTGGCTACTGCGTCTGGGCATACTGATAATTTACAGACTGATCTGAACGATTTATTGCGTCAATTGCAATCGCAGGCATTGCTGCCATGCTGGGCGGTTAATTTACAATTAGCGCAGCCACTGCAAACCGCGGCGGATGCGGTTTTTGTGAAAGAAGGCAATATCAGCTGGCTGGCACGGCAAAACAGCAAACCAGGCCGGGCCGGAGAATATGAAAGCTGGCTGGTGCATTTTAGCCCGCAATGCTCGGCGCTTTATTTAGATGCGGCGCCGGCGCAGTTAGCCACGCTGGCCAAAGCCGAGCTGGAACTGATTTTTGACCAACCGCTGCGAGTAAATGATGCACTATGTCATCGTTGGCTGTATGCCCAGGTTAACCCGACAGTCCGGCAACAACCCTTAGCGGGTAGCGCTGGACTTAATCTGGCCATTGCCGGTGATTGGGTATTCGGCGGCCGGGTCGAAAATGCCTGGTTAAGTGGGGTTGCTGCAGCAAAAGAGGTGATGGTTTATGTCAGCTAAGCGTATTCTTGTTATAGGTGCCGGCAGTGGTATTGGCCTGGGTCTGGTACAGCATTATCTGCAACAGAGTGAGCAGGTGCTGGCGATTAGCCGCAGTGCCAGCCCCGGCGAAAAAAGCGAGGGCTTACGCTGGTTGCAAGTTGAGACGGTTGATGCGGCGGTGCAGCCTGAGCAGACAGAGCAGGCTATTAACCGGGTTGTTGCTGAGGCGATTGCCGAGCAGCCAGCCATCATTTTTATTTGTCAGGGTTGGTTGCACGATAATCAGCATGGTCCGGAGAAAACCCTGCGCCAGCTTAGCAGTACCCAAATGCAGCAAAGCTTCGCCGTTAACGTGCAGCAGCCCGCCCTGTACTTAAAAGCGCTGTTTCCTTATCTGACTAAACAGCCACAGGTAAAAGTGCTGGTGCTAAGTGCCAAAGTCGGCAGTATTACTGATAATCAACTGGGTGGCTGGTACAGCTACCGTCTTAGCAAAGCTGCACTGAATATGCTGGTAAAAACCAGTAGTATTGAGCTAAAGCGTTACAACAAAACGGCGGCGCTGGTAAGTCTTCACCCTGGTACCACCGACACGGCGCTGTCTGCGCCGTTTCAGGCTAATATTCCATCGGGGCAGCTACAAACCACAGCAGCCACCGCTGAGCGCCTGGCGGCTGTTGCCGACGGGCTCACCCCAGAGCAGAGCGGCAAGCTGCTGAACTGGGACGGCTCCGTGCTACCATTCTAAACCGGCTTTATTTCTGCTGGCCGGGTACGACTTCATCAGCAGCATGTTCATCGGGCGCCTGCTGCTCCAGTTGCTCTAGCTTCTGGCTTAATGCTTTCGGTGAGCCGGTATTGCGGGCAATCGCAATATAAGTTACCGGTACCACATACAGCGTTAACAGGGTTGCCAGGGCGACACCGCAGAATATCACCATCCCAATGACCATACGACTTTCGGAGCCCGGGCCGGTAGCAATAATAAGCGGTAAGCTGCTCATTATGGTGGTAAAGCAGGTCATGGTGATGGGGCGTAGGCGCTGTATTGCGGCACGGCGCACCGACTCTTCAAACGCCACGCCTGCATCGCGAAGCTGGTTCGCAAATTCCACAATCAGAATGCCGTTTTTGGCCACCAGTCCTATTAACATGACCAGACCAATCTGGCTGTATATATTCAATGACATATCAAAGAAATATAAACCTGCCAGGGCACCCACCAGGCCAAGCGGCACCGTTATCATGATGACCAGCGGGTGAATAAAACTTTCAAACTGAGCGGCCAGTACCAAATAGGTAATAATCAGCGCCAGTAAAAATACTAATAAGGTAGACTCACCACTTTCCTGAAACAGCTGCGACTCACCTTTATAGTCAATGCCAACGGTATCCTGAATTTCTGTCTGGACGATGGTTTCCAGATACTCCAGGGCCTCACCCAGACTGTAACCCGGTGCCAGACTGGCAGAAATGGTAATAGAACGCATGCGGTTATAACGGTTTAACGCCGCCGATGTGGCCTCTTCGCGCAAGCTGACCAGGTTATCCAGCGGCACCAGTTGGCCTGTGCTGTCCGAGCGGATAAACACATCTTTAATGCTGCCGGGGGCCTGAAAATCATCATCCCATCCTTCCAGAATTACGTCATATTCGCGGCCACGGTCGAGAAAGGTTGTTACCCTGCGGCCACCCAGCATGGCTTCCAGAGCCCGGCCAATGGCGCCTACTGAAATACCTAAATCGCCGGCACGCTCAGTGTTTATTTCAACCAGTACCTGCGGTACTGTTTCTTTATAGTCGTGGTCCAGCATCAACAGATTCGGGTTTTCACTGGCTTTGCTGATAACGGTATCACGCCAGCGCGCCAGCTCTTCATAGGTATTACCCTGCAATACAAATTGCACAGGCCGGCTACCGCCGCCACCGCCACCCAGACCACTGCGCATAAAAGTGAAGGCCCGCACATCAGGCAGTTCATTTATTTTTGCCGCGACTTCGGGCATCAATTCTGCAGTGCGCCTTTTGCCGTTATTCCAGTTTTCAGCGCCGACAATGGCGATACCACCACTGCCACCCCAGCCAGGAACACGTATCAGCAACCGGTTAAACTCACCGTCTTCGTAATAGGGCATCAGAATATCTTCAATCAGCCGCAGATTCCTGCTGTTACTCTGATAACTGGCACCTTCAGCCGGGCTCATGGAAATGAAAAATGTGCCACGATCTTCGGTTGGTGCCAGTTCTGACGGCAGCATTTTTACCAGCTGGTAACTGGCAACAAAACAAAGCGCTACCACAACTAATACTGGCCAGCGTGTCTGGGTAACCACATTAAGCTGTTTACGGTAGCCATTTTCCAGCCGGGCAAAACCGCGATGCAGCGTAGCACCCAGCTTCGACTCACGCTTGCGGTGCTGCAATAATTTACTGCACAACATCGGGGATAACGTCAGAGCAGTAACACTGGAAAAGGCCACCGCTGCCGCTATGGCCAGCGCAAATTCTGTAAACAACTTACCCAGCTGACCCTGCATAAAAACCAGCGGCACAAATACCGAAATTAACACCAAGGTGGTAGCAATAACGGCAAAGCCGACTTCACGGGCGCCTCGATACGCGGCCAGTAATGGTGCTTCACCGGTTTCAATGCGTCGGTATATATTTTCCAGCACCACAATCGAGTCGTCGACCACCAGACCAATTGCCAGCACCATCGCCAGTAATGTCAGCAGGTTGATCGAAAAGTCCAAGGCAAACAACACAGTAACCGCAGCAACCAGCGCCACCGGAACGGTAATGGCCGGAATAAACGTTGCCCTTATGTTGCCCAGAAACAGGAAGATAACCAGTACCACCATACCCATGGCAATACCCAGGGTGTTGTATACCTCTTTTATTGATTCGGCAATAAACAGCGATGAGTCATAGCCGGGCTCAATGGTTGTACCCTGAGGCAGCTGCACTTTAATCCGCTCCATCTCGGCCCGGGCGCCTTTGACGACTTCCAGAGTATTGGCTTTAGACTGTTTAATAATGCCGATACCCAGCAGGTTTTTACCGTCACCGCGAAACTCACTTTCTTCATCTTCTGATGTAAGCATCACATCAGCGATTTCGCCCAGCCGCACCAGATAATTATTATCACCGCGTTTAATTACCAGCTGCCGGAAGTCTTGCTCAGTTTTGTAGGTGCGAATAACCCGCACGGTAAAGTCGCGGTCGAATGATTTTATATTGCCGGCGGGCAGTTCAACGTTTTCATTACGTAATACGGTTTCAATATCCTGCACGGTAACACCGCGGGCTGCCATGGCGTCGCGATCTAACCAAACCCGCATTGCATAGTCACGGGAACCGCCTAACTGAATACGCGCCACGCCGTCAACAACAGAGAACCGCTCAACAATATAACGGTTGGCGTAGTCGGTCAGCTCCAGGGTTGTCATGTTTTCGCTGTTCAGTACAAACCAGGCGATGGTGTCTTCGTCAGCATTGGCTTTAGACACTTCCGGCGGATCTGCCTGATCAGGTAAATTGTTTAACGCTCTGGATACTCGGTCCCGAACATCATTCGCTGCTGAGTCGATATCGCGTTCAACATTAAACTCAATCGTAATGCTGGAGCGGCCATTGCGGCTATTAGAGTTGATACTTTTAATACCTTCAACACCGCTGATCCGATCTTCAAGTAACTGGGTTATTTTAGATTCGACAATTTCAGCTGATGCGCCAGGGTAATTGGTATTAATACTGACAATGGGAGAGTCAATATCCGGAAACTCCCGCAGCGGCAGCATGGTAAAGCAGACAATACCAAACACCACCAGCAATACGTTAACTACGGTGGCAAAAACCGGGCGTTTAACCGATAAATCTGATAACAGCATTATCGTACTCCGACTCTGTTAATCACCACGCCGGGCCGGAGTTTCTGAATGCCTTCAACCACAATTTCATCGCCTTGTTCCAGCCCAGACACGACTTCTACCCAACCGGGGATCCGCTGGCCCACTTCAATTTCGCGTTGGCTGACGGTGTTGTCGCTGTTCACAACAAAAACAAATTGTTTGTTTTGTTGTGGAATTAATGCCCGCTCAGAAATTTGCAACGCCGGGCTGTTTTCCAGTTCCACTTTAACATTCAGCAGCATGCCCGGCCGCAACCGTAAATCACTGTTGCTCAGGGTGGAGTGTACCCGGATGGATCGCGTAACCGGATCAAGCCTGGTATCAATAGCACTGATTTCACCACTAAAATTAACTGCACCATAAGCCACATTGGTGACATTAACCGGCATGCCCCGTTTCACTTCCGCCAGATAATGTTCGGCGACACTGAACTCTACTTTGAGGGTATTAAGATCATCCAGTGTGGTCAGTACTGTACCGGCGTTAACATAAGCGCCCTGGCTGACTTGTCGTAAACCAAGATAGCCGTCAAATGGGGCGCGTATGGTCAGCTCGTTCAGTTGTGCTTTGGCAACATCTAACTGGGCCAGTGTGGTGTTAACACGGGTTTGTTGTTCATCCAGCAGTGATTGAGCCGTAGCCTGGGTGGTGGCGAGGTTTTGCAGCCGACTCAGTTGTCGGCGCTGGTCTGTTAATATTGCCGATAACTCGGCAACCCGGGCAAGTTGCTGCACGTTATTTAATCTGGCAATAATGTCGCCCGCTTTTACCTGCTTACCTTCCTGAATATTCAGTTCAATTAAAAAGTCACTGGCAGGCGCGACAATTTGCACTGAATTGTTGGCCACACCACTGCCAAGTGAAGTAATTTGCCTAATCATTGGTTTCACGGTAACTTCTGATGTACTAACAGCAACGGGGGCGCCACCGCCACGGTTGGTTGTTGGCGTCTGCTGTTGCTGCCAGTACAAATAGCCCAGAAAAATGGCCAGGGCAATTAATATTACCCAGATGAGACGTGAATGATTTTTTGTCACAATGACTCCGCTTACTGCATTAAAATACGTTCTGTGTATTGTATGTTTTAATTAGTCAAACAGATTCTCTGTTATCGCAGTCAAGGCGGCGTTGGTCGTATTCAGCCGCGTTAAGTCGTGATCCAGTATAACAGCTGTAACAGTAGTTACAGATTTACGGGTAAATGCTAAGGCCTGCCAGGCGGCCACAGGAGTTACAATGGAGCCATTGTTAGTTAGTCAGAGCAGTCATCAGGGCGGAGCCCGTCTAATGATAGCCGGTGCCGGAGCATTGTTGGGGTTGCTGCTTTATACCGTATTATTCGCCGGGCAATTCGATCTGTGGTTGGCTATTGCTTACCTTGCTGCGTTGATGGCAATCTTCCTGGGGTTTGCCAAACTGGCCGAACCGCGGCATTTTTTAAAATGTGATGAGCAGGGTGTGCATTATTTCCACCGCTATGGCAGCTGGCTATTGCCCTGGCACAGTTTTCAGTTTTGTGCGGTACCGGAGCTGGAGCAGCAGGAATTGTCGTTTATTGGGTTTAAGGTAACCGACTATGACGTTGTATTGCAGCCGCTGCGCTTGCGGTTAGCTGTCAGGTTGATGACCGAGCAACGGCCGCTGTTTATGTCAGCAGTAAAGCAAAGTTGTGCCGGCGGACAATGTGCCAGCGAATTACTGGCAGAAAAAGATACATTTAATAGCGGACAGCAGCGCTACACCGGTATTAAAGCCGTTTTTGCCCAACGCATGCAGCGGCTGGCCCAAGCCAGTGGTTTCGACTTGTTTGTCAGCAGCTCGCTCAGCGCTGAGCAAACCCGGGCATTATGTCAGCAGATTAATCAGCTACGTCTACAAATGATCCAGAATACAGCGACCTAGACACACCGCCTACTGTGTATCATAATAAGCCAAACCACATTTCTGGCAGGATGGTGCATGAATAGCTACGATAAAGCGTTTTTGGTTAGCGGGCGTAATACCCTGATCCATAAAAATAAAAAATTAGACCTGATTGTTGTTAATGATGACAACGATCCGCCGTTAATTATTACCCGTCATGGCGTTAAAATTTTTCAGGAATCGGTGCCAACTAATAAAGTTGAGGCCAAAGAACGCTACATGGAAATAGTCGATATTTCCAGTACCGATGTATTTGGTGAGACGAAAACCTTATTGTTTGTGCAGGCACTCAATAATAAAGAATACAAAGTGGATTTCAGTAAGAAAGGGACAGATTTGTTTATCCGGATCCATCAGGACAATTATATCTAGCTTTTTTAAGCATAAACGGCCCTGAAATGCAGTAAGGGCTTGCCTTTCTGGTTGATTTTTGGTTCAGTAAGCATAATACTTTTGTCGTAGTTTTAAGTAGAAAACTTACATGCAATTTACTGAGCATAATAACACTATAAAAATCTCGGTGCCGGTCTCGTTAGCGGCTATCAGTGCTGCCGACATTCAAGAACACATTAATGCCAATGGTTTTGAACGTTGCCTTATTTTACAAGATCAATTAACCAACCTGCTGGTTGAATATCAGCAAATTCAGCAAAAAATCAAAGAAAACCTGCTGGCTGAAAATAGCAAAGAGCTAAGTTACCGTATTGCTGAAAAGCGTGATGCTGAACTGACCTTTGATATCAGTGAAGACAAAATGACCGCTACCGCCATTATCACTGCAGCGTGGGGTGGTGCGCCAGTGTCAGCTAATGCCCTGGTAAAAAGTGCCCAGGCATCGGGTATTGTGTTTGGCTTTAGCAAAGAACAAATTATTAAACTGGTCTCGTATGCTGCCAAGGCAGAGCCCGGTAGCAAGGTAAAATTGATGATTGCCCGGGGCCGGGTAATGGTGCCTGGTGCGAACTCACGTTTTGAAGCATTGCTGTCTGAGATGGAAAGCCGGCGTAACCGGCCCGTAGTAAAAACAGATGAAAAAGCCGATTTACGTGACTTTGGCGTGATTCCCGCAATAAGAATCGATGAAGCGATAATGCGTCGTCATCCGCCTACAGCCGGCGTTGCTGGTATGTTGGTGACCGGCGAAATGATCCCTGCCACACCCGGTTTGCAGATTGAATGGCAACTTGGTGAAGGTGTTGTCCTGGCTGAGAAAGATGCCAACTTACTATTGGCTGCCCGTGACGGCTTACCCCGGGTTATAGAAGCCGGTGCTACTGTTGATGAAGTATTTACCGTCAAAAATGTCGATTTGGCTACCGGACACATTGTTTTTCGTGGCTCGGTAGTCGTGACCGGCAACGTGACAGAGGGCATGAAAGTCGTGGCTGGCGGTAATGTTTTTGTCAAAGGCATGGTTGAAGGCACATTAATTGAGGCAGGTGGTGATATCACTATAACCGGTTCAGTTATTGGTCATCAGCTGGCGCAGGCAGAGCAGGAAAGTGAGTACAGTACTGAGCTTAAAGCGACAGGTGATATTCAGTGTAACCTGGCCCAGTACAGTCGTATTACCTGTGGTGGAAATTTGTACGTCAGCAAGCAGTTAATGCACTGCGCAGTAAGTGCCGCTATTGTATATGCCGGGCCAGAAGATAATCCTAATGGTAAGCTGGTCGGCGGCTATTTTTATCTGGACCAGGGCATTTTCTGTGGCAATCTTGGTGCGCCGTCCAGCAGCGCGGTGCTGGTAAAGTTAAATCGACAACTCGACCCTATAGTGGAAAAGCAGGAAGTCTTGCGTTCCAGCGTGGCAGGCGAGCGTGCAGAAATGGAAGAAATACGGCAGCAACTGGAAAAGCTGAAAAAGATCGAAGGTAATGCGCAAATTGAAATGCGTCGCCTTGAACTGGTCGCGAAATTTGATGAGCACAAAGAGCTGGCCGTATCGTTAATTAACGACATTAAAATTCTGGAAGCGCAGCGTCAGGAAAAACTGGCCGAGTTGCTGATCGTGGTTCGCCAGCAGTTGTTTTCCGCAGTAGAAATTCATTTTGGCAAAGATCAGGTTAAAAGCCGGCGTGAATATGGACCGTCAAAAGTCGTTTTGGTAGACGGCTCTCCCTCTATTGAACCGTTGTAACGTCGTCAAAGCGACAGGCTGTTGGAAGCATGCGGCATAAAGTAATGTAACTTAGCTGGCTTTCTATTAGGCTTAGCGGGTGTGGATGAAGAGATTATTGCTGTGAAAACCCTGCTGCTTACGTTGTTACTCTGCTTGCCGGTCACCGCCCTGGCTGATTGCAATATGGCTTTTCGGTATGGCTTACTGATTGGGCCGGAACATATTCGTTTTATGCAGAATACCCGGACCTATGTGCAGATAAACAACGACCGTCAGCTGTTTGTGGCCGGAGAGTGGGTGCGTCTCGACGACGAGGATACAGAACTTTTGCGTCAGTACAGTACCGGGCTTCGCAAGTTTATCCCAGAAATTGTTAGTCTGGCAGTAGACGGGGTTGAGGTGGGCTTATCCAGCATAGAATCGATGCTATCAGGTCTGGGTAGTCAGTCGCAGCAAGCCGAATGGCAGGCCCTTATTCGTGAAACCACATTTCAGTTTATGTCACGCTTTGTGCGCACCGGTGAATATTTTTATCTGGCACCGCAAAGCCTGAACGAGCTCGATCACTTTTTAAACCGCGAACTGAAACCTCAACTAAGTAACCTGGCCCGTCATACCGTAGGTGCCGTGTGGGGAGCGCTGCGTGATGCGCTACAGCAGTCAGAAAGTAATTTTGAACGCACCGATAATCAGGATTTACAATCGGTTGAGCAACTGGTCGACAACATCAGCTTTGGGCTGGATGAAAAAGCCATAGAGCTTGAAGCAAAATCGGCACTATTTTGTCAGCGGATGCGGGAATTGGATGAAATTGAAACCAGCTTGCAACAGCGGGTACCGTTGCTAAGCCAGTATGATGTAGTGACTGAAAAAAACTAAAATCACACTACGCCATATTCATCCCGAAGTGCCGCAGGCATAGCGTTATCTACCTCGTCACTGATAGCATCCAGGGTTTTTTCTGCTTCGTCCAGTGAGCTTACCTCTGCCACATGAAATAACGCCTCGCCCTCGTTGACCAGCGGTAAGTTATTGCGTCCTATTACAACACCATCAAAGGTTGCCTCAATGGCAACTTCAAAATCAGAATAGGGCGAATAAATATGCGCCATAATATCGCCGGCTTTGACAGTCTGGCCAAGCGTAACGTAGTAGCGGGCAATACCATCATGTTCGGCCCGCACCCAGCTGCTTTTTTTCGAAAACACCGAGCGGTTTTTCGGGGCCTTGGTTTTGCCACTTAGCATGCCAAGGTCTTGCATCACATTTACAATACCCCGTACCCCAATCTTGATTGATTGCTCGTCAAAGCGCAGCGCTTCGCCTGCTTCATACAGCAATAACGGAATACCGAGGTTATTCGCCGTACCGCGCATCGTCCCATCGCGGCTGGCCGCTTTAATAATAACAGGCGCATTAAACACCTCGGCCATTCGCAGTGCTGTTTTATCTTTGGCACTGGCCCGAACTTGCGGCAGATTAGCGCGGTGAATTGCACCGGTATGCAAATCGATGGCGTGGCTGCAGCCTTTTAAGATTTTATCAGTAAACTGAAAGGCCATCCGGCTGCCCAGAGAACCTTTTTCGCTGCCGGGAAAGCTACGGTTTAAGTCGCGCCGATCCGGCAGGTAACGCGACTGCTGAACAAAGCCATAAGTATTGACGATAGGCACCACGATCAATGTACCCTTAATCCGGTTTAGCCGCGGTAGTTTAAGCAGGCGCCGGCAAATCTCCACACCGTTAATTTCATCGCCATGCAACGCGGCGGTAATTAGTAATACCGGCCCGTCCTGGCGGCCATGAATAACATGGGCGCCAATATTCAGTTCGGTATGGGTGTATAACTTACCAAACGGAATATCCACCACTGCCCGGCTGCCAGCGGCAATAATGTCACCACCCAGGGTATACGCTTCGCGACTACTCATTAACCTGTTCCTTTGGTTTTGGCTTTGCGGCGGGTTTTATGGCTGGCGACTTTCTTTTCTAAAAAGCTGATAATCAGGCCGGCAACATCTTTGTTAGTTGCGCTTTCAATCCCTTCCAGCCCGGGAGAGCTATTAACTTCCATTACTACCGGACCATGGTTAGAACGCAGCAAGTCTACACCGGCCACGTTTAAACCCATGGTTTTGGCAGCGTGAATGGCGGTACTGCGCTCTTCCGGAGTTAGCCGCACCACACTGGCTGAACCACCCCGGTGCAAATTAGAGCGAAACTCGCCGTCTTTGGCCTGACGTTTCATTGCCGCGACGATTTTATCGCCTACCACAAAACAGCGGATATCGGCGCCGTTCGCTTCTTTAATGTATTCTTGCACCAGAATATTGGCATTCAGCCCCATAAAGGCCTCAATGACGCTTTCAGCGGCGGTACGGGTTTCGGCCAGCACCACCCCAATACCCTGAGTGCCCTCCAGCAGCTTAATCACCAATGGGGCACCGCCAACCATGTCAATCAGATCAGGAATATCGCCGGGTTTATCGGCAAAACCGGTAATGGGTAAACCAATACCCTGGCGGGCCAGTAACTGCATGGAGCGCAGCTTGTCACGGGCCCGGCCAATAGCGACCGATTCATTTAAGCTGTACACGCCCATCATTTCAAACTGGCGCAGCACCGCGGTACCGTAAAAGGTAATAGAAGCGCCGATGCGGGGAATGACCGCATCAAAGCTATCCAGCACCTCACCTTTATAGTGAATAGATGAGTTGGTACGGTTAATGTTCATGTAGCACATTAACGGGTCAACAACCTGCACCTGATGGCCGGCAGCCTCTGCCGCAGCGACCAGCCGTTTGGTTGAATACAACTCAGCATTTCGCGACAATATCGCAATTTTCATGCATGCTCCGTAAAGAAGTTAAATCCGCTGGCGGTGGTAAACGTGTTCAGGCCAGTAAAAATAAGGAACCCAGGCCTAAAAAGGCAAAAAAGCCAACAACATCGGTTACTGTGGTCAGAATAACTGAACCCGACAGCGCCGGATCGATATCCAGTTTTTCCAGCCATATCGGAATAAACACGCCCGATATGGCGGCTGCGACAATGTTAATAACAATCGCCAGACCAATAATGCCGCCTATAATCCAGTCGCCAAACCAAAAGTAGGTAATAACGGCAATAACCAGAGCCCATAGCACACCATTGAGTGCGCCCACCCCAAGCTCTTTGCGAAATAGCGTCATGTAGGTTTTCGGGGTTATCTGCTCTAGTGCCAGGCCACGGATCATTAAGGTTAAGGTCTGGCTGCCAGCAATGCCACCCATACTGGCAACTATAGGCATTAATACTGCCAGTGCCACCACTTGTTGTAGGGTTGCCTCAAATAAGCCAATGGTCCAGGCTGCCAGAAACGCAGTTAACAAATTAATACCCAGCCATAAAGCACGGCGCTTGGCACTGTCGAACACCGGGGCGAATAAATCTTCTTCTTCATCTAAACCGGCGGTATGCATAAACTGGCTTTCCAGGGCACGGCGTACGTTCTCCAGGGCTTCACCAATTGACAGCCGGCCCAGCAATTTGTCATCCGCGTCAATAACCGCCAGCGCGGTATAGCCTGAACGTGACACAATATCAGAGCCTTGCTCCAGCTCCATTTCGCCGGTCACAATCGGAGCGTCTTTATCCAGAAAGTTTTCTACCGGCAAATGGCTGGGCTGGCCCAGCAGGCTGGTTGCATGTACCAGACCGGCATAGCGGCCGGTGCGGTCAATAACAAACAACGCGTCCTGATATTCTGCGTCGTCAGCCAGCTTCCGAAACAGCCTTACCGCATCCCGCACTTTGGCGTTTTTATTAATAATTAATAAGTCGTGGTCGGCGTAACGGCCACACTGATCGTCATCATAGGTTAGGGCTGTTTCCAGCCAGCTGCGCTGACTGGCATCCAGTCGCGAACAGGCGTAGTTATATATGCGCTGCGGCAACTCATCCAGCAACTCAATTAAGTCATCAACTTCCATGCCCTCTACCAGGGTACGCAGTTGTTGCTCGTCGAGTTGTTTAAATATATTTTCACGGGCATCTACCCGCATGTATGTCAGGGCTTCAACCTGATCTTCCGGGTGCAGGTCAAGCCAGGTGCTAACCCGCTGCTCTACCGGCATAGCCTCCAGTACAAGGGCTATTTCTTCCGGTTCCAGTTGGCTCAGTTTATCAGTCAGGTTAACAGCTTCGTTTTCGTCAAAGCTGTTACGAACGATATCTTCAATATCCAGCGGTTGGTTTTCTGCCATTAAAACTCCTTACTACCACCAGTTTTTATATTTAAACCAGAACAAACCGCCAACACCAAGCACGACCATGGCCAGCAACGCAAAAAAGTAGCCGTTTTCGTTTTGCAGTTCCGGTATATTAACAAAGTTCATACCATATAAACCGGCAATAAAGGTCAGTGGAATAAAAATAGTACTCACCATGGTCAGTACTTTCATGCGTTCGTTTATCTGGTGTGAGGTGGTAGACATATAGCCTTCGACTAAATCACTCAGCTGGTCATAGTACAGGTCTGTCATACTGTGCAGCCGTTCAAACTTTTCGTAAAAATCACGCACATCAGGTGCGGTAAATTGCTGTAATAACGGGTTTTGTTGTTCATACAACGCATCGGCAAATATATCTTTCTGATAGGCCAGGTTGCGGTTGATTTTTCTCAGGACCGAACGGTAACGCATCATCAGCGCCATTTGCTCATCGTTACCCCGTTGCAGCATATTGTCTTCAAGCTCGCTTAGCACTTCTTCAAACGCAATCAGCTTTTCCAGATAGCTACCGGACACGGTTAAAATAAGCTGCTTTATCCACTCGGTTACCGCCAGGTTTTGGCCAGCCGTTATTTTCGGGGTAAGTTGCTCCAGTAAAGTGGCACTATGACAATGCACTAAACTGATTAAAACCTGCTTAGAGTATAACAAGTTAACCTGAGCACTGCTGCTGTATTCACTAAAATCCGGGTCGGCGTAACCACGCATAATCAGCAAGTTAAAATCGGGCTGAGTTTCCAGCTTCGGTGGGTGACGCTGGCGGCTGAAATCCTCAGCCAGGGTAGGGGCAATAGCAAACCGCCGCAGCACTTGTTGCAGCTCTTCCGGAGTGGCATCGTTCAGGTTAAGCCACACTCTGGCATCGGCACTTAGTTGGGCGGGTAGTTTGGCAAAACTTATTTGCTGCCAGCTTTGGGTTTCTGGTTCAAAATAATTAAGCAAAATCATATTGTTTCTCCAATGCCAGCCGCGTGTTGCCAAGGCTGACAGCATACTAACAAACCACCGTGTCGGGCAAATAACTTCCATAACCACTTCTTTCTGTCGGCGATATCATCTTCGTACTGTATTTCGCTTATCTATGGTTTAAAATTGGCATTGGCAACTAATATATACCGGCACGACGCGTTTCCGGGGCCAGACAAGCTGAAGTGAGGACGACCTCACCGCTCAATTTCGTTAGGGGACGGCCCCAAAACTAATTGAGAGGTATGTATGAGTTGGATAATTTTATTTGGCGCTGGCCTTTTGGAGATTGGTTGGGCCATTGGCTTAAAGTACACCGATGGCTTTACAAGGCTATGGCCTACTATTGGTACGGTAGTGTCGTTGGTGGCGAGTTTTGTGCTGCTAGGGTTGGCATTAAAAACCTTGCCTGTCGGCACAGCCTATGCGGTTTGGGTCGGTATTGGTGCTGTAGGTACCGCGGTTCTGGGAATACTATTGTTCGGCGAGTCAACGAGCGTGCTTAAGTTAGTGAGCTTAGGGCTGATTTGTGCAGGTATTGTTGGGCTTAAATTGGCTCATGCCTGACAAGGCGCGGCACAGTATTTTAAAAAGGAATTTAGATGACATTTCCAGCACTGAAAACTGAGCGACTATTGCTCAGTGAACTTACCGTTGATGATAAAGCCGCTTTATTTATGTTATTTTCCAACCCATCTGTTGTCGAATATTACGACTTGGATGTTTTTCAGGAGCATGATCAGGCTGCTAGTTTAATTGCGCTTTTTAAGGCGCGATATGACGAACAACAGGGTATCCGATGGGCGATTCGGTTAACCTCATCAGGCCAATTGATTGGCACCTGCGGGTTTAATTCGTGGAGCAGTAAAATGCGTAGTGCAGTTATTGGCTATGAGTTACATCCTGAGTTCTGGCGGCAAGGTTATTGCGAGGAAGCCGTGCGTGCCATTATTGCGGCTGGTTTTGCTGGTGCATTGGCTTGTGGTGAGTTGAACCGTATTCAGGCGGATACCATACCTGGCAATCATGCTTCTGAATCATTATTACTACGGTTAGGCTTTAAAGAAGAAGGGCTTAGACGTGAGTGTGGGTATTGGAAGAATAAATTTCACGATCTCAAATGTTTTGGCTTACTTCGATCTGAGTTTAAGAAATTATGACAAACTCCGGCATTACGGACTGATGTTCAGTGGTTTGGAATGATAAGTGGATCGAATGGCGCGCCCGACGTTAAGTGCTCTGTGGAAATACGGCCTGTTAAAGGAGTAAATAATGATCCATGAAAAAATAAATTATATTGAAATGCCTGCAACTAACCTTGCCGGCACCAAGCAGTTTTTTATCGACGTATTTGGCTGGAGCTTTGTCGATTACGGACCCGACTATGCCGCTATTACCGATGCGGGTATAGATGGCGGCTTTTTTCGCTCTGACCTTGTCGCGCAAACGGCAACCGGTAGTGCCTTAGTAGTGATTAAAAGTCACGATCTTGAAGCATCGCAGCAGCGTGTGGAACAGGCAGGTGGAGCTATTGTCAAAGCCATATTCAGCTTTCCGGGCGGACGTCGTTTTCACTTTACCGATCCAAGTGGTAATGAGTATGCGGTGTGGTCTGAATAAAAGCCTGCGCTTGCGCCCTGTTTAGCGGCGCCAGCGCGGTGTCAACACAGCGCTGGCGGCTTTTTTCAGTGCTACTCGCTTTTAGCTTCAGTAATATAGTCGTCTACCAGTTGTGCTAACACGTCTAACGGCACGGCACCGTTACGTAACACAACATCGTGGAAGTCACGGATATCAAAACTATCGCCCAATGCCGTGCGGGCTTTTTCACGTAGCTCCAGCATTTTTATCATGCCTATTTTATAGGCCGTGGCCTGGCCCGGCATCACAATGTAACGCTCTATCGCTTTGGTGGCATCGGTTGCCGAGTTTGGCGTGTTTTCTACTAAATAATCAATAGCTTGCTCGCGGGTCCACTTTTTATCATGAATACCGGTATCCACTACCAGACGGCAGGCGCGCCATAACTCCATCGCCAGACGGCCAAAGTCGGAGTAGGGGTCCTGATACAAACCAATGTCTTTGGGCAGTACTTCACTGTATAAGCCCCAGCCCTCAATATAAGCGGTGTAGCCCCCAAAGCGGCGGAACTTCGGCATGTCTTCCAGCTCCTGAGCAATAGCAAGTTGCATATGGTGGCCTGGAATGCCTTCGTGGTAAGCCAGGGCCTCCAGCTGGTAGGTTGGCATATCCTGCATCTGATACAGATTAGCGTAGTACACTCCCGGCCGGCTACCATCCATCGAAGGCCGCTGATAGAAGGCCTTGCCGGCACTTTTTTCGCGGAACGGTTCTACCGCTTTGACAATCATATCGGCCTGCGGCTTCACCCGGAACAGGGTGTCTAACCGGCTTTTCATATCATCAATAACCCGGGTGGCTTCTGTCAGGTAGGCTGTACGGCCCTCAGCGGTGTCGGGGTAGTAAAACTGCGGGTCTTCGCGCATAAAGACAAAAAACTCTGCCAGGGTGCCATCGAATTTTACCTGCTGCATAATAGCGCGCATTTCATCATGAATACGGGCCACTTCATCCAGTCCCAGCTGATGAATTTGTGCTGCAGTTAAATCCGTAGTGGTTATCCGCTGTAGCCGGTGCTGGTAAAACGCCGCGCCATCAGTAAAGCGCCAGACGCCATCATCGCTGCCGGCTTGCTGCTGTAAGCCTTCTAGATAGCTGATCAGACTTTGATATGCCGGGCCAACGCTGGTTAACAGGGCGACACTGGCTTCATCCAGCAATAACTTTTGCTCGACCTCGCTAAGTTTAAGCGCCTGTATTTTTTTCTTAAAGTCGGCCAGCAGGGTGCTGTCGTCGCCCGGATTAAACGGTGCGCCATCAATGACATTCAGGCTACCACTAATAACATGTTCAAACACAAACTGCGGAATAATAATGTCTTTTTCAGCGCGGGCGCTAAGCTGCTGCTGCAGCTGACTAAACAACTGTGGCACGTTATTCAAGCGGCCGATATAGGCTTTGGCATCGCTAACGTCATCAATTTTATGCTGGTTAATCAGTAATGACGGCACCAGCGAGTGGATGCCATACATCTGGTTTACCGGGTAGCTATATAAGCGCCACTGACTGTCGGCAATGCTGTTTTGTAAATCTTGTTGTAACAGCTGATAACTTAAGCGGGTATTGGCATCCAGCTGCTGTGGGTCAATCGCATTCAGTAAATCAAGATGCATACGATGCATGCTCAGTTCGGCTTCATAGGCCGCATCGCTTAAATCCTGCCATTTATCATAGTCATCTTTAATGCCAAGCCGGGTTTGCATTACCGGATCGCGGCGCACCTGCTCCATAAAAATTTGTTCAAACAACGCATTGGCTTGCTGATTGGCATCAAGCTGCGCTGCCGCAGTTTGTTCAACGTTCAGCCCGGGCTGCGCTGTTTTCGGGCCACAGCCAGCAAGCAATGCCAGGCTTACTGCCAGCGGCAGCAGCGCAATAGTGGTAAAAGTATTTTTTTTCATAGTACTACCTTTGCTGTCGTTATAATTGTTGTTGGGGTTAGTCGATAAATAAGCTGAGTAAGTTATTCAGATAGCGTGCACCCTGGTCAGTGATCTGCCAATGGTGTTGCTGACGCTGCAATAAGCCTTGTTGCACTGCGGTATCAATGGCCGGTTCAATGCTGGCCAATGGTACACCGGTAAACGCGGTAAAATCCTGATGAGGGCAGGGTTCAAGCAGCCGAAACCGGTTCATAAAAAATTCAAAAGCTCTGTCTTCTGCTAATACCTGTTGCTTGCTGTCAAGATAACCGCGGCTAATATTCATATAACCTTTCGGATGTTTAATTTTAACCGTTCGCAAAATAGTATTGCGGCTCGGCAGGGTTATCTTGCCATGCGCACCACAGCCAATACCCAGATAATCGCCGTATCGCCAGTAATTCAGGTTGTGCTGACACTGGTGGCCTGGTTTGGCATAGGCAGATATTTCGTATTGCTGGTAACCCTGTTGTTGTAATAACGCCAGGCCCTGTTGCTGAATATCCCATAGGGTATCATCGGCAGGCAATACCGGCGGGCGTGAAGCAAAAGCGGTGTTGGGCTCAATGGTTAACTGATACCAGGATAAATGTGGTGGGGCCAGGGCAATAGCCTGTTGCAAGTCTGCCAGAGCGCCTGTCACATCCTGCTGGGGCAGGCCGTGCATTAAATCTAAATTAAAACTTTGCAACGGCAGCTTGCTGGCCAGTTTTGCGGCTCGTATCGCTTCGTCGCAGTCGTGAATACGGCCCAATGCCTGCAACTGGGCGCTTTGAAAACTTTGAACACCGATTGAAAATCGGGTTACGCCGGCTGCTACGTAGCCGGCAAAACGCCCGGCTTCAACCGTGCCGGGGTTGGCTTCCATGGTTATTTCTATGTCGCTGGCACAGGTTAATCGCTGTCTGACCCCATGCAGTATCTGGCCGATGCCTTCGGCAGAAAACACGCTGGGGGTGCCGCCGCCGATAAAAATGCTGCTAAGGGTTCGGCCCGCTACCAACTTCAGGTCCTGGTCCAGGTCGGCCAGCAAGTGAGCGATATACTCCTGCTCCGGAATGCCCTGTTTAACAGCATGCGAATTAAAGTCGCAGTAAGGGCATTTTTGAATACACCATGGAATGTGAATATACAGCGACAGCGGTGGTAATTGCAGGCCCACTTAACCGGCCTGCTCTGTAGGATTTTGCCGCATTTGCTGCATTTTCTGCACTAACTGGCGCAGTGCCTGGCCACGATGGCTGATGGCGGCCTTTTGCGCTTTCGTCAGTTCAGCCGCACTGCATGTTTGTCCGTCTGGAATAAATACCGGATCATAGCCAAAACCACCGCTCCCCTGACGTTCCTGGCTGATACTGCCGGGCCAGACCCCATGACAAACCAGTGGCGTTGGGTCGCTGGCATGGCGTAGATAAACCAGCACACAGTGAAACTGGGCACCCCGTTCTGCTGCGGGTACCTGTTGCATCGCTGTCAGTAACTTACCGATGTTTTCGCCATCCGTCGCCGCTTCACCGCTATAGCGGGCAGAGTATATGCCCGGTTCGCCACCCAGGGCATCGACGGCCAGGCCGGAGTCATCGGCAATTGCCGCTAAGCCGGTAGCCAGTGAAGCATGGCGCGCCTTTAAAATAGCATTTTCAATAAAGGTCAGGCCGGTTTCATCAGCATCCGTGACACCCAACTCTTGCTGGGGCACAATCTGCAACTGATAGGGTAACAGCAGGGCACTTAGCTCGCTGATTTTGCCTTTATTGGAGCTGGCGAGAACAAGTTTTTGCATTTTTTTCCAGACTTAAAAAGAAAGTTGCACGTGTTTAATCAACAAAAAAAGTGTGACTGAACGTCAGTTGCTGCTGTTGTTCACCCTGACCAATATTGATGGTGAAATGGTAAAGCTGCTCGTTCTGATACGGCACTGTGGTTAAATAGTACACTGCTTCGCCTTCGACAACCTGATTGAACTCCAGCTTACGCTGGCGACCAAATAAATCTTTGGCAATACCGCTAAGCGCCACTTTTTGGGCCTGCTGGCTGGTACTGTCTAATACCGAAATATTAATAACGCCATTAAACTTACTGCGCTGAATACCATACTCTGTAGCAACTTCCGGGGTAAGGAACGTAGCCGGAAAGGCAATATAGTGCACATCCCAGCTGCCCAGTTGTTTCTTTTGTTCTGCACTAAGCTGCAGGCTGCACAGCAAAAACATGACACTCAACAGTAGTGCTGTATAACGTATTGTTTTCATAGCATTGCTCCTGTGATTATTGTTTAGCGAGTCGGCGCTGCGGGGCGTGAGACGTTACAGGCCCCGGAACAGGTCGCCAAACAGTAATTTTATAAACTGTATCGCAATAATCAGCAGCAGAACCGACAAATCCAGGCCACCCATGGGGGGTAAAATACGGCGGATTGGCCGCAGCAAGGGTTCGGTTAGCTGATGCATCACTAATTCGACCGGGTTGTTACCCTGACTAAACCAGCTTAATAACGCCCGGATAATCAATATCCAGAACAGCAGGTCCAGAGTATCTTTCAGTAGCACCAGGAAACCGCTGATAAAAGTGGCCGGTATTTGAATACTGCCTACCAGCACTAACTGCAATACAATAAGTTTAGCTACAGCAACCAGATAGGCCAATACCACGGTCGCCGTATCGACACTGCCGATGCTGGGGATCAGCCGGCGTAGTGGCAACACTGCAGGGTTAGTGGCTTTTACCACAAACTGGCTGAACGGATTGTAAAAATCTGCTCTGACCAATTGGAGCCATACCCGCAATATGACGACCATTAACAACAAACTAAACGCGGTATTAATTAAAAACAGCATGGCCTGCATTGTGGGCTCTCCGGCAAATTAAATTTGTTGTGCCATTGCTTCAGCACGTTTAATGGCTGCATACATGGCGTCGGCAACCATCTTTTCCAAGCCCTGATTAGCAAAGGTAGTAACGGCTTCATGGGTAGTCCCGCCCTTGGACGTAACGTTGGACCGCAGCTGGGCAAAGCCCTCATCGCTTTGCAGCGCCATAGTGGCAGCGCCTAAGGCGGTTTTTGCGACCATGGCTTTGGCTTGCTCCGGAGCGAAACCCAGTTGTTCAGCGACTTGCTGCATCGACTGCATAAAATAGAAAAAATAAGCCGGAGAGCTTCCGGTTACGGCAATAATATTATTAATTTGCGCTTCTTGTTCCAGCCATACGTTCATGCCAGTGCCACTGAACATATGGTCAACAAAGGCGCGTTCATAGTTAGAGCAACGGCTGGGGAACAAGCCGGTAACGCCATGACCCACTAAAGATGGTGTATTTGGCATTGCCCGTACCAGCCGAACCTGGCCTAACCATTGCTCATAGCGCTGAACCTCAATGCCGGCAGCAATCGTCACAAACAGTTTCTCAGCAATTTCCGGGGCGGCTGCCAGCAGTTGCCCGCATAAATCCTCCATCATCTGCGGTTTTACCGCGAGCACAATAATATCGGCTTTACTGACGGCCTCAATGTTATCCAGCGTGGTTTTAATCCCATAATCGGCTGCCAGTGCAGTCAGTTTAGGCTGGCTGCGGTTAGCCGCAATAATATTTTCAGCTGGATAGCCGGCATTTACCATTGACGCTATAACGCAGCGCGCCATATTGCCTGCGCCAATAAAGGCGACCGTGTTGTCATTCATTTCTTTCATAAGTCCTTGCGCCAAAAATTGCGGTGCCTAAGCGTATCATAGTTGCACCATATTTAAGAGCCAGCGGCCAGTCATCTGACATGCCCATCGACAGTTCTGTGGCCGCAGGATACTGTTGTTGCAGGTTTTCTGACAGTTGTTGCATCTGAGCAAAAGCCCGTTCGCTGTCACCGGGTGCGGGAATAGCCATCAGACCTTTCAGCTTTAGTTGTGGTAACTGGCTTAATTCAGCCGCCAGTGCCGGTAACTCTGAAGCGGTGATCCCTGCTTTGCTGGCCTCATTACTGATATTTATTTGCAGCAGTACGTTAAGTGGCGCCTGCCCGGCAAGTCGTTGTTCAGCCAGGCGCCGGGCTATTTTCAGCCGATCAATACTGTGTACCCAACTGGCATGCTCAGCAACCAGTTTAGTTTTGTTCGATTGCAACGGACCAATAAAGTGCCACTCCAGATGTGGTAAGTCTTTTAATTCGTTGGCTTTGCTGGAAAACTCCTGAGGGTAGTTTTCAGCAAACTGGCATTGTCCGGCCAGATAGGCAGCGGTGATAGCACTTACTGGTTTGGTTTTGCTAACGGCGATTAAACGAACACTGGCTGGATCACGCTCCAGTTTACGGCAATTTTCTGTAATGTTGTGATAGGCGAGGCCCAGTTGTTCTGCTATGTTATTCATATTTGTTGGCAAGCTGGAGTAGATATTGTCATGGATATTACCGAATTATTAGCCTTTAGTGTTGAGCATAAAGCATCAGACTTACACCTTTCTGCTGGCGTACCGCCACTTATCCGGGTTGATGGCGATGTGCGTAAACTTAATATACCACCGCTGACCCATAAAGAGGTGCATGCGCTGGTATACGAAATTATGACTGACCGGCAGCGTAAAGAATACGAAGAAAATCTTGAATCAGATTTTTCATTCGAAGTGCCTAATTTAGCCCGCTTCCGGGTTAATGCTTTTGTACAGAATCGCGGCGCGTCAGCGGTATTTCGTACCATTCCCAGCGAAGTGCTTACCTTAGATGATTTGGGCGCCCCCGATATTTTCAAGACCATTTCAGAAAACCCCCGTGGCCTGGTATTGGTAACCGGCCCCACCGGCTCGGGTAAAAGTACTACCCTGGCAGCGATGGTAGATTATATTAACACCACCCGGCACGACCATATTTTAACCATAGAAGACCCGATAGAATTTGTTCATAACAACAAATTATGTCTGCTGAACCAGCGTGAAGTGCACCGTGATACCCATAGTTTCAGTAATGCCTTGCGCTCAGCACTGCGGGAAGATCCGGACGTTATCCTGGTGGGCGAATTACGGGATCTGGAAACCATCAGGCTGGCTATGACGGCTGCAGAAACGGGTCACCTGGTATTTGGCACTCTGCACACCACCTCAGCACCTAAAACCATTGACCGGATAATCGACGTGTTCCCGGGTGAAGAAAAAGACATGGTTCGTTCCATGTTATCTGAATCGCTCAGGGCAGTAATTTCACAAACCCTGTTGAAAAAAATAGGGGGCGGCCGGATTGCGGCGCACGAGATTATGGTCGGTGTACCGGCAATTCGTAATCTGATACGTGAAGATAAAATTGCCCAGATGTATTCCGTTATCCAAACCGGTGCGTCTCATGGTATGCAAACTATGGATCAGTGTTTGCTCAATCTGGTAAACCGCGGTTTGATTTCGCAAAAAGATGCCCAAGCTAAAGCCCAGGACAAAAACGCCTTTGGCGCTATGGGCCGGATTTAAAGCCGTATTTAGGAACTGACGGAATGGAACTGACAGATTTTTTAAGCAAAATGGTCAAAATGGGCGCATCTGATATGTTTGTCACTGCCGGCATGCCGGTAGCTGCAAAAATTAATGGTGAAATGACCCCTATCGATGACACGCCGTTAACCGACGCCGCTTCACTGGAGCTGGTTCTTGATGCCATGAATCAAAAGCAGCAGCATGAGTTTAACAATAGCAAAGAGTGTAACTTTGCTATTGCCAACGATGCCGGCCGTTTCAGGATCTCGGCATTCTGGCAGCGTGACCAGGCGGGCATGGTCGTGCGACGTATTGTCACGACGATTCCCAATGCTGATGAGCTGGGTCTGCCGCCCATTTTAAAAGACATTATTATGTCAAAGCGCGGCCTGGTGTTATTTGTTGGCGGCACCGGCACCGGTAAATCAACGTCTCTGGCGGCGTTGCTGGGCTACCGTAACCGCAATTCAAAAGGCCATATTCTTACTATTGAAGACCCGATTGAGTTTGTGCATGATCACCAGAAAAGCCTGGTTACTCAGCGCGAGGTCGGCATTGACACTGATTCTTTTGAAGCCGCGTTGAAAAGCTCATTACGTCAGGCACCTGATGTAATTCTGATTGGTGAGATCCGTAGTCAGGATACTATGGAATATGCGTTGTCGTTTGCTGAAACCGGCCATTTGTGTATTGCTACCCTGCACGCCAATAACGCCAACCAGGCGATAGACCGGATCATGCACTTAGTACCGAAGGAAATGCACGCAAAGTTACGTTTCGATTTGTCGCTTAACCTGCGCGCTATCGTGGCTCAGCAGTTAATTCCTACTGCAGATGGCCAGGGCAGGCTGGCGGCGATTGAAGTACTGCTGAATTCACCGTTAGTTGCCGATTTAATTGCCCGGGGTGAGGTAGGCGAGATTAAAGCGGTGATGAGTAAATCACGTGAGCTGGGGATGCAAACCTTTGACCAGGCTCTGTACGATATGTATCAGCGGGGCGATATCAGCTACGCTGATGCGATTCACCATGCCGACTCACCTAACGATTTACGCTTAATGATTAAACTGCGTAACAACGAGACTAAAGGCGCCGGCTTCTTGTCGGGGGTAACGCTGGAAGGTTTTGAAAAAGAAGAAAAGTAAAGCCCAACACCTATAAACAAGCCGCCGTCAGGCGGCTTGTTTATAGCGTTTGTGTAATATCAGCACCCGTTTAATATAGGCTTGGGTTTCTGCAAAAGGTGGTACCCCCTGATGACGCCTGACATTACCCGGGCCTGCATTGTAGGCCGCCAAAGCTAAAGTTAAATCACCGTCATACTGTTTTATTAATCCTGCCAGATACAGGGTACCCCCCTGAATATTTTGCTGTGGAGACAAGGGATCGCTGACGCCCAGCATGGTGGCGGTATCGGGCATTAGCTGCATTAAACCTATCGCACCTTTTTTTGATAAGGCTTGCGCCTTAAATGCAGACTCGGCATGGATAACCGCCCGGATTAATGCCGGCTCCAGCTGATGCTCAGCCGCTACCTGGTCAATGATCCGGTTGTACTGTCTTACAAATAACGCTGTGGTATACCAGTTAATGCTGGAGTTGGGATCGCAGGCAAAACAGCCAAAATGCAATTGCTGATAAGGACGGTTTAGCGGTCGTCTGTCTGAAAACAATACCGTGCCATTTTCCTGGTTCGATTTAAACACAGCAATACTGCCTGGTGCTGCGCTATTTGGGCGGGGCACCGGTTGCACCTGCTGCTGGGTAGGGCTGAGCTTTACCTGACGCTTTGGTTGGTTCTCTGCAGCAGTTTGCCCTGCGGCGCCAGGCACAACCAGGCCAGGTAGCAGACAACAAATATAAAACAGTGCAGCGGCTCGCATCACGTAATGTCAATTCATCGGTAACAGATCTGCAAGTAAAGCATTAAGCGTTTTAAATCTCAAGGCGTAGTGTCTTTTTGTAGTTGCCGGCTTAACCCTATCAGCAAAGCTGCTACCGCCACTAATACCAGCGGTAAACTGATACTGCGCCAAAGCCCGACATTCAGCGTTGGCAACCAATGCGCTGTGGCCAGCACGGCCTTATCTGCCAGTTGCGCGGCGTAATAACTAATCGCGACGAATGACAGGCCCTCAACCACTTGCTGCAATTTAAGCTGCAAGCGGGCTTTTTTGTTCATCGACAGCAGCAATTGCTGGTTTTGTTGTTCCAGTTTTAAATTGATGCGGGTGCGTAACAGTTCTGTTGAGCGTCCCAGCCTGGCACTCAGTGTCGTTTGCCGGGTTTGCACCGATTCACTGGTCCGAAAGGCCGGAGTTAACCGCCGTTCAGTATATTCCTGCAATGAGATGAGGTCGCTGATTGGCGTTTCAGTTAACGCCGTTAGCCTGTCTTGTGTCAGCTGATAATACGCTGCGGTGGCGGCCAGGCGCGAACTGGTTTCGGCAATCAGATGCTCGGTTTGCGCTGCCAGCTGGCTGATCTGATTGAGCAGCCGCTCGTCGTTATCGCGCTCCTGCTCAATGCGTTGGGTCAGCACTGAGAGCTGCTGCTCCAGATTATTCAGCTTATGCAAGGCCTGGCTTGCTACCGGCCAGCCAAGCAATGACAACTTACGGTAGTTGCCCAAATCGAATAAATGTTGGATCAGTCGGCCGAGGCGGGCCGGGCTGACCCCATAGTCGACCAGTAACATTCGGCCAGCGCCTTCAGCATGCTTTTGAAAATCAGTCCAGATCCGGGCCTTTTCACCGGCCAGCATACTACTGATACAGGTTTCATCATTAAAGTAGCGGGTAATTTCGCCTTTTGCCGGTAAGGCTTTGGCTGGGATAACAGTAAGCTGCACCACGCGAAACAGCTGCCCTGGCAGTTCATCAAACCAGTCGCGGCTCGGCAGAAAGCTTAACGGGTCATCAAACAGTGCCGCAGCCGAGCCCGGTAAAATAAAGGTATAGCTGGAAAACTCGCCATGGCGCTCCCAGCGCAAGGTTCCGGCAAACAGCGGGATATTCAGATCCTGATCTGTTTCCGACAGATGAGCGCCCTGCTGTATGGCGTGCTGCTGCATCAGGTTGAACTCAAGTTGGCGCGATGCCTTTGCTACCGTGAAGGTAAAGTGACATAAACGGCAGGGCGCGTTGATCGACGGAAAGGTACGTTGCCGTAATTCCTTGTCGAGCACATCACGCAGCGGGTGATTTCTGTGGGTAAGCTTACTCATCATCATATCCTCAATCGCCGAAAACCGTAAAAGCAATAAGTCGGTTACGCTACATCAAGCAGATGTTGTGCCAGCACGCCGGGCACTGGCCCGTTAGCGTCAATGTGCATCTAACTCATTACAATCCGTTGAATTATCTGTGACGCTTTGGCGAAGCTAACCCCCAGAGCTTTTTTAGCATGCGCAAAAACGAAGCAAACTGCTGCAAGATGGGGCAGTGTCCGCTAAACTAGCCGCCTTATTCTGTTTGGGTTGCGGAGCCGGACTATGGCGCAGGCCATTAATAAACCACTGCTGGTGGCAATTTTGAGTGTTGTGATGGCGATGGTGACTATTCAAAGTGGCGCGTCGCTTGCCAAACAACTGTTCCCACTTATTGGTCCGGACGGCACCACCGCCTTACGCCTTGGCTTTTCTGCCATTGTGTTGTGGCTGGTGTTCCGGCCCTGGCGCGCGTTACCACAGGGCCGTGACTGGCAGGCGATTATAGTTTATGGCCTGTGTCTGGGCGGCATGAATATTTTGTTTTACCTGGCTATTGCCCGAATTCCACTGGGCATTGGCGTCGCGCTGGAGTTTACCGGACCACTGACTGTCGCCTTATTAGCATCGAGGCGCAAGCGTGATTTATGCTGGGTAGCCTGTGCCATAGTGGGTATTTTGCTGTTGCTGCCGGATATGCGGGGAGTGGATGCACTGAACCCTGTTGGTGTATTGCAAGCACTGGCGGCCGGCGCCTGTTGGGCCGGCTACATTTTATTTGGTAAAAAAACCGGCTCGCAGGCATCTGGCGGCATTACCGTAGCATTGGGCATGACCGTCGCAGCAGTGGTGTTGGTACCCGTTGGGGCAGTGACTCAGGGCATGGCACTGCTAACCTGGCAGGTGTTGCCGCTGGGGCTACTGGTCGGCATCTTGTCCAGCGCGTTGCCCTATTCGTTGGAGATGGTAGCGTTGCGGCATATGACGTCACAAAATTTTAGTGTGTTTATGAGTCTGGAGCCGGCAATTGCGGCCATGGCGGGTTTTTTGTTTCTGGCAGAACTATTAACGCTGTGGCAATGGCTGGCTATCTTACTGGTTATTGTTGCTTCACTTGGCAGCTCGCTAACTGCCGGCAAGGCTGGGGCAGCCTCGCCGGTTACAAGCAAGCCTTAATTACATTTTAGGCATAATCACACTGTCCAACACATGAATAACGCCATTGCTGGTTTTAATATCAGTGGCGATGACTTCAGCGCCGTTGACATAGACTTTACCCATTTTAACTTCTATGGCTACGTCCTGGCCCTGTACCGTTGTCGCAGAGGTAAGTTTTACTACGTCTGCCGCCATCACTTTGCCTGCTACCACGTGGTAGGTTAACACCTTGGTTAATGCCGCTTTATCTGCTACCAGAGCGTTTAAATCAGCGGCTGGTATTTTGGCGAAAGCGGCATCGTTCGGCGCAAATACCGTGAATGGGCCTTCACCTTTTAAGGTTTCAACTAAATCTGCTGCTTTTACTGCAGTAACCAGGGTGGTGAAATCGCCTGCAGCAACCGCAGTATCAACAATATCAGCAGATTTCTTGTGATCGTGCGCCTGCACAGTCAGCATTAAAGACGCGAGCAACAGCGAACCGGTGAAGATTTGTGAGACTTTCATAGTGTTTCCTTCTGTTACATTGTTCAGGACAAAGTTGTCGGTGTTAATAACGAAGTAAACGGCGAAAGCGATCACCGGCCATAAAAAAAGCCCGCAGCTTAACTACGGGCTTTTTGGTTTTAGCATTCACGTGCTTAGTGACCAACGGCCTCCCTCTGCTTATCGGCGTCGGGCTGTAACTGATAATCGCGGGCCAGCAACAGATACATGGCCGGCACCACATACAGGGTAAATAAGGTACCGATGGTCATGCCGCTGGCAATCACCAGCCCCATCGCATAACGTGAACCTGCGCCGGCACCCGTTGCTATCAGCAGCGGAATCATCGCCAGCACGGTGGCGGCGGTGGTCATTAAGATCGGCCGCAAACGTATTGAGGTGGCTTCCTCAATGGCATCACGTTTAGTGCGACCTTCCTGTTGCAGCTGATTAGCAAACTCAACAATCAGAATGCCATGCTTGGCAATCAGCCCGACCAGGGTTAACAGACCTACCTGGGTGTATATGTTGATACTGGTAAACCCTAAACTGGTAAACATTAACGCGCCGCAAACACTCATGGGCACGGTCACCATAATGATAATGGCATTTTTAAACGACTCAAATTGCGCGGCTAAAATCAGAAAGATAACAATCAGCGCAAAAAAGAAGGTGACCACTAACTGCTGACCTTCAGCTTTAAACTGGCGTGACTGACCGGCGTAGTCAACACTAAAACCAGCCGGCATCACTTCGGCGGCAATGTCGTCTAATACCGCCAGCGCATCACCCAGCGGCACGCCAGGTCGTGGCACACCGGATATTTTTACAGCGTTCAGCTGCTGGAAGCCTTTTAAAGCCTGCGGTTGTACCGACTCGGTTAAGGTTACCAGTGCTGACAATGGCACCAACTCACCGGCGCGGTTGCGGGTGTAGTAGTCTTTTAGTTGCTCCGGGTTTAAACGCTCGCTGCGGGCAACCTGCGGTATCACCCGGTATGAGCGGTTGTCCAGCGCAAAACGGCCGGCATCAGCACCGGACATTAAACTGCCTAAATCAGCGGCAATTTGCTGCATGGATACGCCCATCAGCGCCGCTTTTTCACGGTCAACCTGCACCGTTTGTCGTGGCCGGTTAATTTTTAAGTCACTATCGACAAAAATAAAGCGGCCAGAGGCCATGGCCCGGCCCAGGATCTCCTGCACCACGCTTTCCAGTGCAGCAAACGGCTGGGTAGATCCAACAATAAATTCAACCGGTGTACCGCCACCAGGCGAGGGCAGCGACGGTGGAATTAACGCAAAACTGTTGATGCCGGGAAGTTCGGCCATAAAGGGCTGAATGTTCTGCTCCAGCACTGCCGCAGTAGTGCGCTCGCGTTTATCCCACGGCGCCAGCACGAAACCCGCAATAGCATTATTGGTACTGCCGGTGCCGTTAATAATAAAAATATTTTTTATTTCGGGTGCTGGGGTACTCAGTTTGTTTAATTCACTGGTATTGCGTTCTAAATAATCAAGGGTGGCGAAACTATCGGCTTCCAGAATAGAGAAAACAAAGCCCTGATCTTCCGGTGGTTCCAGCTCGGAGGGGCTGGTAACAAATAAAAAGTAGCAGGACACCAGCACAATAGCGCCAAAGGTTAGCACCACCGGCAGATAATTAAGGGTGCCATGCAACTGGCGCTGATAGCCACTGCGTAACTTTTCAAACCGTTGATCCAGCCAGTGCTCCAGTGATTTTTCGTTCTGGTTACCACTCTGATGTGGTTTTAAGATGTAAGCACACATTACCGGTGACAGGGTCAGCGCCACCACACCAGACAGAATAACCGATGCCGCCAGGGTGAAGGCAAATTCAACAAATAGCACACCGGTCAGACCGCCCACAAAACCGATAGGTAAAAACACCGCTACCAGGGTGGTAGACATGGTAATAATGGGCCAGGCCAGTTCGCGGGCCCCCAGGATGGCCGCTTCTGAACGGGATTTACCTTCCTCGATATGACGGTGAATATTTTCCAGCATGATAATGGCATCATCCACCACTATACCAATGGCCAGTACCATGGCCAGCAAGGTTAGCAGGTTAATTGAGAAGCCCAGTATCCACATTAAAAAGAAGGTGCCAATTAACGATACCGGGATGGCGACCGCCGGAATAATCACGCTGCGCATTGAACCTAAAAATGCATAGATCACCAGAATGACAATGACCAGTGCCAACACGATGGAGATAACCACTTCGTCAATGGCATTTTCAATATATTCGGTCGAGTCGTAAGGAATGTCGGCGTCTAACCCCTCTGGCAACTGGGTCAGGATATCCTGTTGCCAGATTTTTCTGACTTCAGCAATAACATCCAGCGCATTGGCATCGGGTGAAATTTCTATGCCAATAAAGGTTGCCGCCAGGCCGTTAAAGCTCACTGAGCTATCATAGCTTTCGGCACCCAGCTCGACAGTAGCAACATCTTTTAACCGCACCAGCGCACTGCTGTCGGCGCTGATGACAAGCTCGGCAAACTCTTCTGCGTTGCGCAAGTCGGTAGCGGCATTTAAATCAACGGCGACCATCTGGCCTTTAGTACGGCCGAGCGCGGCTAACACGTTATTGCTGCGCAGGGCACTGCTGATATCAGAGCCGGTAATACCAAAAGCAGCCATTTTTGCCGGGTCAAGCCAAATCCGCATGGCAAAGGTACGGGCGCCAAGTATGTCAGCCCGTTGTACGCCGGGAATAGTCGCTAATTGAGGCTCGACAACCCGCACAATGTAGTCGGTTATCTGATTGTTACCCAGTACTTCTGAGTAAAACGACAGATACATAGCCGCGGTGTCCTGGCCTACTTTTAATGAAATAACCGGGTCGCGGGCATTTTCTGGCAGTTCTGAGCGAACTTTGTTTACCTGCGCCGCAATTTGAGTCAGGGCTTCATTCGGCTCATAATCCAGCCTCAGATAGGCTTCAACTGTGCTGGAGCCGGCCACTGAAGTAGAAACCAGATAATCGATACCTTCGGCAGAGGCAATCTCCCGCTCCAGAGGCGTAGTAATAAACCCCTGAATAAGGTCGGCGTCTGCACCAACATAAACAGTGTTGACGGTAACAACGGCGTTCTGAATTTCCGGAAACTGCCGCACATTCATATCCATAATGGCCCGCAGACCCAGCAGAATAATAAATAAACTGACTACCGACGCCAGAATAGGCTTTTTAATAAAAACATCAGTAAAGCGCATTATAATTGTTCCTTACTGGTTAGCCGGGGTAGGCTTCGGATCTGCAGTTGGCATGGCCTGTTCGTTGTCACTGATTTTTACTGCCGCGCCGTTGCGTAGTTTCAGTAAACCTGAGGTTGCCACCTGATCACCAACCGTAAGGCCGTCTGTTATTGCGATCAGATCACCGCGACTCTGGCCGGTGCTGACAAAACGCTGATGGGCAGTAAGCTTGCCGTCTTCATCGCGGATCAGAAATACCGAATTACCATAAGGATTAAACTGAATGGCGGTTTGCGGTACCAGTGTCACTTCTTTGCTTTGACCGGTGTCCATCTGCACCCGGGCAAACATACCCGGTCGTAATTTGTGATCAGGGTTTCGAAATGTCGCCTGCACCTGAACACTGCGACTGGTTTCGCGCACAGCAGGGGCAATAGCAGTAATTTCGCCACTGAATTGCTGGCCTGGCCAGGCATCGACACTGACTGTTAATGGCTGGTTATTACGGATACTGGCCAGCTGCTGCTCTGGCAAGTTGAAATTCAGGTATATCGGGTCGAGCGATTGCAAAGCCACCACATTGTCGCCGGGGGATACCAGCTGGCCAAGGCTAACCTGGCGAATACCGGTAACACCATCAAAAGGGGCATGAATGGTTTTCTGAGCAATACGGGCTTGCTGGGTAGCAACCGCGGCTGCAGCCTGAGCGGCTTCACTTTCCCGGCGTCTGACGTCAAGTTCTGACACCCCTTTGTCGCGTAGCAGGGTTTGCAAACGGCTTAGTTCCAGTTCGGCCAGCTGCTGAGCAGCGTTCAGCCGTCGTAATTCTGCCTGATCAACACTATCGTCAAGGGTCAGTAATAACTGACCCTTGGCAACTGCACTTGCATTGTCGAACTGAATACTGGTAATAATACCACTGGCTTCAGTGGTAAGCTCAGTACTGTTTATGGCAGCAAAACTCCCCACGGCACTAACAAAAGGTTGCCAGTCGGCGCGACTAACGGTTGTTGCGGTAATGGTAGCAACCGGCATTGGCATTGTGTCAAAGTATTGGTTCATAAAAAAATTACCAACCGCCTTATAGCCGAAAATGCCGCCAAACAGCAGGCCTGCTACAACCAGCATTATAATCATGCGCTTTACCATGAGAACTCCATTTGATTTTTGTAAGGGCCTGGTATTACAGCTGTGCCGGCCGGGCGTGATCTAAAATAGTAAATACTCTTATTTACTGCCGGCGGATTATGCCCTTTTCGATAATATTGAGCAAATAGACTAAAATTATTCACTAACCGGTAATTCTCTTGATCTGGCATCAGGAAAATATCACGGTTTTTGCTATAGCTATGATGAGACAATAGTATAAAAAAAAGGTATGAATTTTTTATGACCGCTTCCACTGTTGCCGGGTTAATGACCGCTGATCCGTTATGCGTTAAGCGCACGGCTACCTTAAAGGATGCTCATGACATCATGCGGCAGAAAAACGTCCGGCATATTCCGGTGATTGATGATACTGGTGTGCTGGTTGGTATGCTGACTCAAAAAATTATGATTGCTAAGGTTATGGGGCTGATGGCGCAATATGGTGCTGTCGCACTGGAGCGCAAAGAAAAACAGCAGCTGGTCAGTGAGCTGATGGCAACAGATTTTGCAGCCGTAAGCGCAGACCAATCATTAGTTGAAGTGGCTGATTTTTTTGTCAGTAACCGTCATGGCTGTTTACCGGTGGTTGATACCGATAATAAAATTATAGGTATTTTGACCTCATCTGATTTTGTCCGGCTGGCGGCAAGGCTTTTAAAATCTCAGCCCTGGGGCTGATGCCAGCACAGCTGGTTTTTGCCGCGGCTTTTGGCCAGGTACATGGCGGCGTCCGCCTGGCGCAGTACGCTGTCTGTACTTAGCTGATCACCGCTGAACATCACCAGCCCGATACTACAACTGCAGTTATGGCTAAACTGGTTGTCTGTGCTAATAGCGAGTGGCTCACAAATAGTTACAGCTATCTTGGTAGCCACCTGTTCTGCACGCCGGTGACACTGCGCTTTGTTTTTGCCAATATCACTGAGTAACACAATAAACTCATCACCACCAAAACGGGCAATAGTATCAGCTTCACGCACGACGTTGCAGATACGCTTGCCAACCTCCTGCAACACTATGTCACCGGCCTTATGACCATACAGGTCATTTACAGGTTTAAAATTATCCAGATCAATAAACATCATAACGCAGTAAACTTTACTGCGTTTGCTGCTTAGCATGGCGTGTTGTAACCGTTCTTCCAGTAAGCGTCGGTTAGGTAAGCCTGTCAGCTCGTCATAAAAGGCTAGCCGGTGAATTTTCTCAGACGACAAGCTACGGCTGATAGCCAATTCAGCCAGATGACTGTAATTAGCAATTTTTTCCAGTTGTTCTGTAGTGGGAAGACAAGGCTCACTATGGTAAATACCAAAAGTACCCAGTACTTTGCCATCGGCATTTTTGATGGGCTGCGACCAGCAGGCTGCCAGTTTTGCGGCTTGAGTGAGCTCAAGGTAGGCTTGCCAGTACGGATGGCTATTAATGTCTTCAACGATTACCCTTTCCCCGGTGAAGGCTGAGGTACCGCAGGAGCCCTGACCAATGCCGATAGCAAGGCCATCGACCGCCTGATTGTAAAAGTCCGGTAACGACGGCGCTGCACCGTGCAGTAAATGTTGTTTTTTTTCATCCAGCAGCAGCACCGAGCAGCGCATTTCCGGATGCAGTAATTCAATCTGACTGACCATACAACTCAGAACCTCTGCCAGGCCAACGCCCTGACTGATTTTGCTTAAAATCAGATTTTGTAATTCCAGCTCATGAGTGCGTTCAGTAACTTGTTGCTCGACAGAACTGATAGTGCGGGCGTAACGCTGATTCGCCATGCTTAACTCAGCAACTTGGGTCGCAAGTGCAGTTAGTAAATCCAGTATCGCCGGTAGTTTATCTTCTGCGACGATTGGCACGTCTGCTATGGCGTCCAGATAGTCATCATTATCAAACCCCAGCTCTTTACCCTGTGCCGCAAAAAACGTTAGATCAGGTTCGGTTAAAAAAAACTGGCCAATAAATAAGTTGGCAAGGTGCAGGTTGTTGATAATAAGCGGGGTGGCGCAATCGGTTAAGCCGTTTCGACACTTATAAACTGCGTAGTTTTTACCTTGCTGCATTTTGCCGGACAGGTCTGTGTCGCTTTCCTGGCAGCGTTGGCGCGTGGTTTCGTTTACCCGGTGAAACTGGATGCAGGCCCGCTGCCACTTGGAAGACGCCAGTACTTTACCATCCAGCCCAATCAGTGCGATAGCAATACCGATAGCCTGCAAAAAGTGCTCAAATAAGCTGTTTAAATAAGTAAAGTCTATTTCAGCCGCCAGTTTTGTGGCAGCTGAGTTGGGGGGCGGGTGCTGTTTGTTATTCCAGTCAGCAACCAGAGGATCAAGCATTTGAATTAAGCTGGACTCTTTAAGCAAATACTTACTGTGCTTTGCCATAGCTTCTAAACTATAGGTTTAGTTCTCAGGAACCACCAGTTTACAAACCGCTTTTATAAAAAAAACCTCTGCCGGGCAGAGGTTTTTAGTAAATGACGTTTACTTCACAGGATTAATTAACACCCAATTCTTCCAGCAGGGCGGTTGCTTTATCTACCTGCTGCATTTGCCACAGCATAAAGCGCAAATCTACCTGAATAGAGCGGGTATTAGCCGGGTTATAATCCCAGTCAGATATTATCGAGTCCAGGGTGCCATCAAAGGCTAAACCGACAAACTCGCCTTTACCGTTCAACACCGCTGATCCGGAATTGCCGCCGGTAATATCCAGGGTAGCCAGGTAATTTACCGGCACTGAATTTACTGCTGGTTCAAAGTACTTACCATAGCGCTTGGCTTTAATCGCCGCTAACTGATTTTGCGGGGCGTTAAATTCACCCTCGCCAGTTGCTTTGGCTGTAATACCACGCAAGGTGGTAAAGGGGCCCCAGGCGTTACCATCTTCGTTACCGTGCGCACGGCCAGTAACATTGCCGTAAGTCACTCGTAAAGTACTGTTGGCGTCAGGGTAAACGGCTTGACCTATTGACTGCATATAAGCGATTTTGGCGCGCATATAGCTGGCATATGCCTGCTGAATTTTACCGCCCAGCTCTTCGTCTTGCGCTTCCTGTTTTAAGTCAGATTGGTACAGGGCAACCGCTGCCATCACAAACGGATCGGCGTTTTGGGTGAATTGCTCCGGGCTGGCATCTACTAACGCTTGCCGGCTGCTCAATTCAGTTAAGCTGGTATTGGCATACCAGCTGTCAATTAGTGCCATCAGTTCGCTCTGGGTCATACTACCTTTAATTCCAAGCGCGCTGTCAAACTCTGCATTGCGTTGTTTTTTTGGTAAGGCAACATATTTAGTCAGGTTATGTAAATCAAGTGCTTTTTCTACGCTGACATCAAAGTTACGCTCCATGCCGGCGACAAACGCTTTATAACGCGGAATATCACGTTGTTGATAACCGGCTTTACGCTCGTTATCAGGTTTGGTGCTTTCCTGTGACAGCCGGTATAACGAGCGGGCGACATTCAGCAGGCGCGGTGTTGCATTGTTCAGAACGTACTCAGCTCTTGATTTGCGCTGTTGTTCGGCCAGCAGCTTTTCAATAGTGGCTAAATCTTTGGCATAGGCTTTTTTATTTTCCTTGCTGCTGTTTACCCAGCTGGTCAGTGCCTGATGCTCAGCTGTTTTACGTTGCAAAAAGTCACTCTGAGCATAACTATCCAACATGCCCTGGCGGTTTTTCATGTAGTTATTCAGACCGGCAACGCGGCTGGCATATTTTAGTTCAGCATCTTTATTGGTAGACGTTACCCGGTCAATAATGGCCAGAGTTTCGTTAAATTGCTGCACGGTGTTCGGGTAGCTCCATTCGAATGTTTCACTCACTTCAGATGGCAAACGATGACGGTTGGTGCGTCCCGGGTAACCTAACGCCATTACAAAGTCACCATCCTGTAAGCCTTCTGTTGCCAGCTTCAGGTAATGATCGGGCTGATAAGGCACATTGTCTGCGTGATAGTCAGCTGATTTGCCTTCCGGGCTGACATAAGCGCGAAGGAAACCATAATCACCGGTGTGGCGCGGCCACATCCAGTTATCGGTATCCCCACCAAATTTTCCTACACCTTCAGCCGGCGCATGTACCAGCCTTACATCTTTAATTTCCAGCTGCTTAATCAGGTAATACTCCAGGCTGCCATAATAAGCCGAAACCCGGCAACGATGGCCTTCATCCTGCTCACATTCGGCAATGAGCTTTTTCTGATTATTTTCAATGGCATCAACCCGCTTTTTCCCACTTAGTTTTGCCGTCGTTGCGTCAATAACCTGCGTGGTAACATTATCTACCGCTTTGGTCACGTAAACACGGCTGCCAGGCGCCGCAGGCACTTCCTCACTGTTAGCGGTAGCGAGAAAGCCATTTGCCAGTAGATCGTTTTCCGGTGTTGAGTTATGAGCGACGCTGTTGTAAATGCAGTGATGATTAGTCGCAACCAGACCATTTGGTGATACAAAAGACGCTGAACAGCCGCCAAGGCTGACAATTGCCGCAGCCGGGAATTCAGTTAATTTAGTTAGATCGGCTGGATCCAGTACTAAGCCGGCAGCTTTTAATTCGCTGGCAATCTCTGGTAACTGCTGAGGCATCCACATGCCTTCGTCTGCCAAAACAAAACTGCTGGTAAGCGCCAGCATCAGTAAAGACTTTTTCATAAATACTCTTTTTTCGTTGTAGTTATAGCGTAGCGTACGCAAGACGTTGTTATACTCAGCGGCCAACGACTGCTTGTCAAGGTAACGACAAATCCTGTTACAGTTTAATCAGCCAGATAACCTGTTCTGTGCGGCAGAATTTTTTATAAATGATAAAAAAAGTGCTGTTGTTGCAGTTTTGCGGTTTGCTTATCAGAATTGCCAGCTATTATTGACTGATATCAAACTACTTTAATAAATTTATATGCTAATCAGGGGGGTTATAGCCTAAACTAAGGTTTGTAAGTGCACGTCAATCATCGGGCTTTATCCGGCAACCAGCACGCCCGCATTTGAACTAGTTCAGCGAGGTAACAATGAGAAAAACTTTATTAACGCTTTCTTTGGCCGCAGTTTTGGCTTCTGGCAACATTCAAGCAGACACCACCATCAATGGCTTCGCGTCAATCAAGGCAGGGATAACCACCGGCAGCGACGAGCGGCTTTATGGTTACGATGACACCCTGGATTTTAAAAACGAAAGTTTGATAGCGTTACAGATAAAATCTGATTTAGGGGACAAACTGTCAGTGACAGCCCAGTTGCTGGGACGCGGCAACAATGACTTTGATGTCGGTTTTGAATGGGCGTTTATCAGTTACCAGCTTGCTGACAATATGACGATTAACGCCGGCCGGTTACGCACGCCATTTTACAAATACTCTGATTTTAAAGATGTGGGCTACGCCTATGACTGGTTGCGGGTGCCGCAGGGCGTGTATGGCTTAGGCTTTGACACCATTGAAGGCTTAACGTTTTATCGAACCGCCCAGATCGGTAGTGTTGATTCAACCCTGCAGCTTATTTTTGGTGGCTATGACGGTGAGGCCAGTTTAAGTGGTACCGAGGTGAGCGCTAAAATTGATAATGTTACAGGTATCACCTGGGAGCTGGCGAAAGATGCGTTCAGCGCCCGCTTTGCCTATCTAACCGGTAAAACCTCTATTGCCACTGCGCCCGTTACCCTGGCGCCGGGTTTTACAGTGGGGGACTTATATGGTGCGTTAAACGCTAATGGCCTGGTGCCTTTAGTAGCAGGGATCGACATAGACGATGAAAGCTCAAACTTTATTGGTGTCGGTTTAACCTTTGACGACAGCAACTGGATAGCGGTCGCCGAATACACACGGGTTGAAGTTGAAAACAGTTTTATTTCAGTTCAGAAAAACTTCTATGCTTCACTCGGCAAGCGTTTTAACAGTTTCACGCCTTACATTTCATATGAGCGCGAAAATAACGATGCGATAGTCAGTATATATCAGCCTTATGCCGGGGTGTTGCCACCGCAGTTGCTGGTGCCTGTACAGGGGCTGGTGGGCAGCCAGGAGCGTGACGCGAGTACCTGGAACGTTGGCGTTCGCTATGATTTTCACCCGTCTGCTGCATTTAAAGCACAGTTTAGTTCAGAAGATAATGACACCTCGGGGCAGCGCAACGGCGTGCTGGCTGTTGGCGTAGATTTGGTATTTTAAGGAGTGGGTATGTTAAGCAGAATCTTTGTTATTTCTTTGATGCTTGTCGCTACTTTCGCCGTAACACCAGCCGTGGCGGATATTGCGGTTATTGTAAATCCGGCAAATACAACAACAATTACGCCGGAAGAGCTGAATCGGCTTTACATTGGGCGCTCTTCAGCTCTGGCGGCTGTTAACCAGGCTGAGGGCTCGGCGGTACGCAGTATGTTCGATGAGAAAGGCGTTGGCCGTTCATCGGCGCAGCTAAAAGCCTACTGGTCCAAGCTGGTGTTTACCGGCAAGGGGACACCGCCGCCAGAGTTGGCATCTGACGCCGCTGTTATTGAGCATGTTGCAAGCAACCCCAATGCTATTGGCTATGTTGATGCCGCCAGTGTTACCGATGCAGTAAAAGTGGCGCTAACTCTGAATTGATGGTCTCATTCAGGCACTTTGGTAGCAGACAAACTAGAGTATTTTTATGAAGAATATGTCGATAGTGGTAAAGATCTGGCTGGTGATTGGCCTGGCAGTTGTCGCGTTCTCAACGGTAGTGGCAGTAAGTGTATTTTTTACGGCAAAAAATAATGCCACTACCCACAGTATGCGGGACTACATGTATGAAACCTCAAAACTGGCATCACAGGTCAGGGCTGGCTTTACTTCACTGGATGAATTTTTCACTCAGGCAGTAACGTTATCTGACCCTGACCTGCTGGCCACTGCCCAGCAACACAGTACCAAGCTGCAGCAAAACTTAAACCGCCTTAAAACGCTTAATCCCGGTCAGTTGTCACTACTTGATAAACTGCAACAAGATGCTGAAAACTATGCCAGTTTGTCAGGCGATATCGCTCAGCAGTTTATAGATGGCAATGTTGACTTCGCCAAAATCCAGGCCAGCGTCGCCACTAAAACTGAGCAGTTTGAAGGCCTGAACCAACGCTTCAGCATGTTTGAGCAGCAGGCCGATGAACGTTTCTCGCAAGCGATTGAAGACATGTCAGGTAATATGGATTTGGCGCTAACAGTAATTTTAGCACTAGGCAGCGTCCTGATAATTCTGACAGCCGGCCTCGGCCATTTTATTGCCAGTCGGATCAGCAACTCCGCTAAAACACTCGGCGCATCACTGGCTGAACTGGCCAGTGGTAAAGGCAGTTTAGCCAGCAGATTACCGGTAACCGGTAATGACGAGTTGGGTGTGGTGGCCAAGCAGTTTAATTTGTTTATTCAAATGCTGCAGACGTCTTTTAACGATTTGGCAAAAACGATTGAACCGTTGAACCGCAGTGCTAAAGATTTGGCTTCCGGCATGAATAATATGGAGAAAATGACGCTGGAACAGTCAGATAATTCAGAAACGGTGGGGCATAGTATGGCGGAAATGCAGCTTTCGGTACAAGACATCAGCCAGTCGGCTAATGATGCAGCAACAGGTGCTGGTAAAGCCAATGAGCTGGCAAAACTAGGGTTAGACAAAACCAGTCATGCGGTAAAATATTCTCAGGGTTTGTCTGATGAAATTAAACATGCCCAGGATGTCATCACCGAACTGGCAGAGAAAACTAAAAACGTAACGGATATCTTAAAAAGTATTAATGATATTGCTGATCAAACCAATTTACTGGCCTTAAATGCGGCGATTGAGGCGGCACGTGCAGGCGAGCACGGCAGAGGCTTCTCAGTGGTAGCAGACGAAGTCCGTAATTTGTCATCAAAGACGGCGAAGTCCGTCACTATGGTGCAGGAAGTGTTACGCCAGTTAAACGACAATGTCAGTGGTGCGGTTAATATTATGAGCCAGGCGGTCAGTAACGCTGAACACTCAGCCAGTCTTGCAGCAGATGCGGGCAGCTCGATTGAACAAATTAACCAGGAAGTGCAACAAATTAGCATGCTTAATGCGCAAATTGCCGCCGCGACCGAACAACAAACCATGGTCGCCGAGCAAATTGCCAGTAATACCGCTAAAATGATAGGGTCATTTGCCCAGACCAAAAGTTTACAGCTAAGTGTGCATGGCATTTCAGATGATCTGCGGATACTTTCTGAATCGCTGGTAACTGTTAGCTCAAAATTTGAGACCTGATATAACGCAACCAAGGTTGCAGTGAGGAAGCACTATGAGTTCACTGATGAGTTCAGTTGACCAGAGAACCAACATTGTTGGTCAGAATCGATTGGAGTTACTGATATTCCGCTTAACCGGCTCGCAGCCTTACGGCATTAACGTGTTTAAGGTGCGGGAAGTGATTCAATGCCCACAGCTGACCGATATGCCTGGCGCCAATGCGCATGTCAGGGGGATTGCTCATTTACGGGGCACACCGGTAACGGTAATTGATTTAAGTAAAGCCACTGGCGGTAAAGCTATCGATGACCTGACTAAGGCCTATATTCTGGTTACGGAATATAATCGCACGACTCAGGGCTTTTTAGTCGGGGGTATTGACCGTATTGTTAATATTAACTGGGAGCAAATTCTGCCACCGCCAAAGGGTGCCGGGCGTAGTCACTATCTGACTGCAGTGACCCAACTGGACGACAAGCTGGTGCAAATCCTGGATGTGGAGAAGGTGTTTGCTGAAATTTCCCCACCTGACGAGGAAGTTAGCGAAACGATTAAACAGCGTAAATCAGAGCGGGACTTGTCTAAACTTACCGTGCTGGTGGCGGATGACTCTGCGGTTGCCCGCAATCAGGTGAAACGAGCGCTAAGCTCGATTGGTATTAATGTCGAACTGGTCAATGACGGCCGCTTAGCGTTAGATTGGTTAGTGGCTAAAGCCGATGAAATGGGCGGCGATATCTCTGATCAGGTGCCATTACTTATTTCTGATATTGAAATGCCGGAGATGGATGGTTATACCCTGACTGCGGCAGTAAAAGCCCATGAACACTTAAAAAATGTACATATTGTACTGCACTCATCTTTAAGTGGTGTCTTTAATGAGGCGATGGTGAAAAAAGTCGGTGCTGACCAGTTTATCGCGAAGTTTCACCCGGATGAACTGGCTTCAGCGGTACAACACTGGATGGCGATAGATTAATACGGCTATTCATTAACTTAACCAGTAAGTAGCGCCTGGCGGCACTACTTACTGGTTTTTAAAAATATAAAAATGTTTACTTGTGTCGCTGTTGCAGCACGTTAATCACATCGTTTAATTCCAGCTTTTGGCTGCGAAGCAATACCAACAGATGGAAAATCAGGTCGGCGGCTTCGTTGGCCAACTCTTCTCTGTCACCTGCCATTGCGGCCAGTGCTGATTCAACACCTTCTTCGCCGACTTTTTGGGCAATCCGTTTTACCCCTCTGGCAAATAAGCTGGCGGTATAACTGCTGGCTGGATCTGCGCCTTCACGGCTTTTTATCACTTGTTCTAAGTCGTATAGAAATGCCTGCTGCGGGCTGTTGGCGTTGTTATCATGCCAGCAGGTTTCAGTACCTACATGGCAGGTTGGGCCTTGTGGCAGTGCCAGCACTAAAATGCTATCGGCATCGCAGTCGCTGTCAACGCTAACCAGTTGTAGGGTGTGGCCGGAGCTTTCGCCTTTGGTCCACAGCCGCTGTTTGCTGCGGCTGTAAAAGGTTACATTGCCGCTTTGCAGCGAGTGCTCAAGGGCCTCTGGGTTCATATAGCCCTGCATCAGCACTTTGCCGGAAATGGCGTGTTGCACTATGGCCGGTAATAACTGGTTATCGGGCCAGCTGAGCGCTTTGATTTTTTGTTCGTTCATATAGTCCTAAATCCCCCTCATTCCCCCTTTTAAAAAGGGGGAGGTTAACAGCTCCATTCCCGCCGCATCTGCAAATCCCTTCAAACCTCCTTTTAATGAAGGAAGGCTATCCCCCTCTTTCGTAAAGAGGGGGATAGGGGGAGATTTGTCGTTTTACGGCCGGATGCTGATACCATCAGCAATCAGCTTGGCTTTAAGCGCCGCTATTTCAATAATACCTTTGTGAAATACACTGGCAGCCAGGGCACCATCCACATCGGCTAGTGTAAACACATCGCTAAAATGTTGCATAGTACCAGCGCCGCCACTGGCAATTAACGGCACAGTGCAAATATCGCGGATGCTTTTCAGCTGCGCGATATCATAACCCTGGCGTACGCCATCCTGATTCATGCAGTTAAGCACAATTTCACCGGCTCCACGGCTTAGTACCTCACTTACCCAATCACGGGTAAGCCAGCGGGTTTTCTGGGTGCGGCTTTCATCGCCAGTAAACTGGTATACCTGAAACTGGCCGGATGCGACATCAAAAAAACTGTCGATGCCAATCACCACACACTGCTGGCCAAAATTATGGTTCAGCTCGTTTATCAGCTCTGGCCTGGATAGCGCCGGGCTGTTGACCGAAATTTTATCGGCCCCCATCTCCAGAATTTTACCCGCTTCGGCGACGGTCTTAATGCCACCGGCGACGCAAAATGGAATGTCGATAACCTCTGCAATACGTCTAACCCAGCTTTTATCAACCACCCGGCCATCGCTGGAGGCGGTAATATCGTAAAACACCAGCTCGTCAGCGCCGGCCTCGGCATAGCGCTGGGCCAGCGGCACGATATCACCGATAATTTCATGGTTACGAAATTGTACGCCTTTAACCACTTTACCATCGCGCACATCCAGACAGGGAATTAACCGTTTTGCCAGCATGCTATGGCCTCCTCAAGCTTAAATTTACCTTCAAGCAGGGAGCGGCCCAAAATGACCCCGGCCACGCCACTGCCTATTAAGGCGCGAATGTCGTCCAGTTTGCCAATGCCACCAGAGGCCTGCCACTGAATTTGCGGGTAGTTCGCCGCCAGCTCTTTATATAACTGCACATTAGAGCCCGTTAAAGTACCGTCTTTACTGATGTCAGTGCACAGCACATGCCTGGCACCGGCTTCGATATAACCATCCAGCACCTGCTCCAGGGTAATATTCGATTGCTCTATCCAGCCATGCGAGGGCAGGGTTTTCTCGCCTTTGTCGTTGATGGCTACATCAAGCGCCAGCACAATTTGCTCGCCACCGTATTTTCGGACCCAGCCTTGCACCAGCTCGCGTTGACGAATGGCTAAACTGCCGATAACAACCCGACCGGCGCCGGCGTCGAGTAAGTCAATAACGTCTTGTTCAGAGCGCACACCGCCGCCGACCTGAATATGCATTGGTGAAGCTGTCATAAGCTCAGTCAGTAATGTCAGCTGGCGTTTAGTGGCATCTTTGGCACCGGATAAATCCACAATATGCAGCCAGCTGGCGCCAGCCTGGGCATACTGGTTACGCAGACCAATCGGGCTGAAATCGTATTGGGTGGTATTGTCATAGCGGCCCTGATATAGCCGCACCACGGTGCCGTCAATTAAATCAATGGCGGGGATGATCATAGCTGCCACTCCAGGAAATTTTGTAATAAACGGGCGCCGGTTTTACCCGAACGCTCAGGGTGAAACTGGGCGCCGGCCACATTATCTTTACCGATAACTGCGGCAAAATCGCTGCCGTAGTGACATTGCGCTAATGTGTGTGGGCCCGGTGCGACAGCAAAGCTGTGGACAAAATACACATAATCTGTGCCAGAAAAACCGCGCATTAACGGGTGGTCGCTGATGCTGTGCAGCGTGTTCCAGCCCATATGAGGCAGGCGGAGATCGCCGCTTTGCATCGGTAGCACTTCACCCGGAATAAGGTTTAAACAGCCAACATCACCCTCCATGCTGTGGCTGGTCAGCATTTGCATGCCTAAACAAATACCCAGCAGCGGTTGCTGCAGGCCTTGCAGGGTGTCAATCAGCTCTGCTTGCTGTAGCCTGGCCATAGCATTGTGCGCGGTACCGACGCCTGGCAGCAACACCTTATCGGCGGCTTTAATCACCTTAGCATCGCGGCTGATGGTGGCATCACTGCCCAAGCGTTTAAAGGCAAAATACACCGAGCTGATATTGGCGCAGCCGGTATCGACTATCACCAAGTTCATTACAATACTCCTTTTGAGCTTGGCAGCGCCTCGCCCGATACGGTAATGGCCTGGCGCAACGCACGGCCAAAAGCTTTAAACAGGCCCTCTACCTTGTGGTGCTTATTGCCTTCAGTGATGCTTAAGTGCAGTGACATCAGCATGGCATCGCTGAGTGAGCGGAAAAAGTGCGGCACCATTTCCAGGGTTAAGCCACCCACAGCTCCGTCGCCCAGCTCGCCGTTAAACACAAACAACGGCCGGCCGGATAAATCCAGTACGCACTCAGCGCGGCATTCATCCATCGGCAACACAAAGCCAAAGCGGTTAATGCCACGTTTATTGCCCAGTGCCTGCTTTAATGCCTGGCCCAGTGCCAGTGCGGTGTCTTCCACGCTGTGGTGATCGTCAATGTGATAATCGCCGGTGACTTTTACCTGCAGTGAAAAGCCACCGTGGGTAGCAATTTGCTCCAGCATATGGTCGAAAAAGCCAACACCGGTGCCGAAAAAGTTATTGCCGCTGTTATCCAGATCAACACTAATCTCAATGTCGGTTTCCCGGGTGGTGCGACGCACGGTAGCTTTACGGCCACGGCTTAGCAGCTGCTTGGTAATCTCCTGCCAGCCCAGCGTGTCGCGGTTGTATTGAAATGACGGCAGGCCCATATTCTCTGCCAGTTGCACATCGGTTAACCGGTCACCAATGACATAGGAATTGGTAAAGTCGATTTTCCCCTGTTGCAGATAGTCTTTCACCAGCCCCAGTTTCGGTTTGCGGCAGCTACAGTTATCGCTGTCAAAGTGCGGACAAATCAGCACGTCATCAAAGCTGATACCTTGCGATGTCAGCAGCTGCATCATTTTATTGTATGGTGCATCAAAGGTATCGCGTGGGAAGCTGCTGGTACCCAATCCATCCTGGTTGGTTACCATCACTAAACTATAGCCAGCAGCTTGCAATTTTAACAAGGCCGGCACTAAACCCGGCTCATAAGCCAGTTTTTCCAGACTATCCAGCTGCTTGTCAATTGGCGGCTCTTCCACCATGGTGCCGTCGCGGTCAATAAATAAAATAGGCTGGCCACTCATCCGTTTACTCTCTTTATTTGGCTCTCGTTATCTGAGCTGTTTGAAAAATACTGTTGCATCGCCTGTTGTAAGCGCTGCATTTCGTCCGCTGTGCCAACCGACACCCGCACTACTTCTGATAAACCAAGCTGGCTGGACTGATTACGGATTAAAATATCGGATTTAATCAGTGCGCTAACACAGTCAGCTGCGTTCTCTACCTGTAGCAGCACATAGTTGGCATTACTGGGCCAGACTTTCTGAATGCCGCTTTGGGTTTTGGCAAAGCTGATAAAAGCATCGCGCAACTGATTAATAGTTGCCACGCTTTGCTGCATTTGCGCTATACCCGCGTTAGATAAAGCCTGGGCGGCAATTTGCGCCACCGGCTCCGCAATCGGGTAGGGCGCTATCATCTTTTTCAGCGCATTAATCACATCGACCGAAGCCAGGGTAAAGCCACAGCGTAAACCGGCCAGGCCGAAGGCTTTAGACAGAGTGCGCAGAATCACTAAATGCGGATATTGACTAAGTAAGTTTACAACCGATGCCTCTGGCGCAAATTCGATATAAGCTTCATCTACTACCACTAAAGCTTTGCCGGCAAAGTGCTCCAGCACCGCGATAATTTGCTCGCGCGGGATTAAATCACCTGTTGGGTTATTCGGGCTGCAGATAAACACCAATTTAGGGCTGGTGGCAAAAATGCCGGCCAAATCCAGCTGCTCGTTGTTCACCAGCAGCACTTTATCAACCATGGTCTGGTTACTTTCGGCGCTAATCGCATACATGCCATAAGTGGGCGGACAAATCGTAATGCTGTCTTGCTTTGGCTCACAAAAGCTGCGGATCAACAGCTCAATACCTTCATCGGCACCGCGGCTAACTAATACCTGCTCCGGATTTACACCGGCATAGGTGGCATAACCATTAATTACCGCTTTAGGCTGGCAAGACGGATAGCGGTTAAAAGTGCCGTCTAATTGGTAACTTGGCGCCAGCGCATTTTCATTAGCATTGAGCCACACCGCACCGCCACTCATACTGCTGCGCGCTGAGGCGTAAGGCACCAGTTCCTGAACGATTTGTCTGGCTAAACTCGTTACGCCAGCAGGATTATTTTCAGACATGTTTATTCAGCCCTAATTGCTATTGTTTAGTTCAGCCAGACGCAAGCGCACAGCATTGGCGTGCGCATCCAGGCTTTCAGCTTCAGCCAGCGTGACGATGGCCGGGCCAATATTACGCATGCCTTGTGCCGTTAATTTTTGCACTGTAAAGCGGCGGTAAAAATCAGTCAGTGACAAACTCGACACTGTTTTGCTGTAACCATAAGTGGGTAACACATGGTTAGTGCCGCTGGCGTAGTCGCCGGCCGATTCGGGTGTCCATTTACCGACAAAGATACTGGCGGCGCTGTTAAATTGCTCCGACAGCTCATCATCTATAGCGGTTTGCACGATTAAGTGCTCCGGCGCATAGGCGTTAGTTACCTCCACCGCCTGGGCTAAATCGGCGGTTAAAATATAACGGCTGTGGCTCAGCGCCGCTGCAGCAATGTCTTTACGTGGCAGTTGGGCTAACTGGCTGGCGACTTCAACCTGGACGGCGTCGATTAACGCTATGCTGTCGCTGACTAAAATGACCTGCGAGTCGGGGCCATGCTCGGCTTGCGATAACAAGTCGGCAGCGACAAAAGCCGGGCTGGCGCTGTTATCGGCCAGCACCAGTACTTCTGACGGCCCTGCAGGCATGTCAATTTGCGCACCTTTAGCATCCTGACTTACCTGCTGTTTGGCTTCGGTGACATAGCGGTTGCCGGGGCCAAAAATTTTATCCACTTTGGTAATAGTTTCAGTACCATAGGCCAGCGCCGCTATGGCCTGAGCGCCGCCGATGGTGTAAATCTCGCTAATGCCACATAACTCGGCAGCGTACAGAATTTCCGGCGCAATATCGGCTGCTTCGGGTTTGCCGGGTGGGGTGACCAGCACAATGCGCTGACAACCGGCCAGCTGCGCCGGTACACCCAGCATCAGCACGGTGGATGGCAGCGGTGCGCTGCCGCCCGGCACATATAAACCCACAGCGCTAATGGCGCGGCTTTTTAGCTGACAGCTAACGCCAATGCTGGTTTCTACTTCGATATCACGCGGTAACTGGGCAGCATGGAATTTACGAATGTTGTCATACGCCAGCTCAATGGCAGCTTTGCGTTCGGGCAATAGCTTGTTTAACTGCGCCAGTCTGTTCTGTGCACTCAGGCGCAGTGGGTTAGCGGTCAGGCCATCAAACTGCTTACTAAAAGCGAGCAAAGCTGTATCGCCTTGCCGGCGCACGGTATTGATAATGGCCCGGACCTGCTCACCTAAAGCAGCAGAGTCGGCAAGCTCAGGCCGCGCCAATGCAGCTTGCTGCTTACTTGCTGATAACGCTGCCCAATTAAACACGCTGGCCATAGCTACTCCATCATCTTTTCAATTGGCAGTACTAAAATGGAGCTGGCGCCCAATGCTTTTAATTGCTCCATGGTTTCCCAGAACAGCGTTTCACTGCTGACCACATGAATGGCAACCATGTCGTTATTACCCGCTAGTGGCAGCATGGTGGGGTTTTCGGCCCCGGGAAGCAGCGCAATCACTTCATCTAATCGGGCACGTGGTGCGTGCAGCATAATGTATTTGCTTTCATTGGCCTGCATTACGCCATTAATCCGCGGCATCAGCTTATTAATCAGTTTGAGCTGTCGTTCATCTGTTAAGCCTTTACGCTGAATAAGCACCGCTTTGCTGCGATAAATCACATCGACTTCTTTTAAGCCGTTGGCTTCTAAGGTTGCGCCGGTAGAGACTAAATCGCAGATAGCATCGGCCAGGCCGGCACGTGGTGCTACTTCAACCGAGCCTTTTAAATTGACGATACGAGCGCTGACACCTTGTTCTTTCAGGTAGCGTGCCAGCAAACGCGGATAAGTAGTGGCAATGGTTTTGCCATCTAAAGACGCGACACCGGTGTAATCTTCTTCCTGGGGGACGGCAATCGACAAGCGGCAGCCACCAAAATCCAGCCGTTTTAACACGGTGTAATCAGAGCTGTCATTGTCCAGTTTGCGCTGCAGTGATTCTTCTTCCAGTACGTTTTCGCCGACAATGCCCAGATCACAGACGCCATCCATCACCAGCCCCGGAATATCGTCATCGCGTACCCGCAGAATATCAATATCCATATTCTCGACATGGGCGATAAGACGCTGCTCACGCAGGTTGATTTTTAAACCGCAGCTGGTGAATAAAGCTTGCGAATCTACTGATAAGCGGCCAGATTTCTGCATGGCGATACGTAAGCGTTTACTTTCTGTTGCCGGACTCATAATGGTCTCCATGACGATAACTAAAAATTGAAATTACGATAAACAAAAACCCCGGGCCTGAGCTCGGGGTTTTTGTTACGTTACCACCGGAGCGCCAGACCATAGCCCTCCGAATTATCGGACGGCTAGTGTCTGTGATGGTGGAGCGTAGTAACGTTTTTCATTGTGCGGTTCTTACCTCTGAATATGCTATACAAGTTACCTGTGAGCCGGTAAAAGTGCAAGCATGTTTTTTAAAGTTGATTAATTGCATTCATTCCATAATTATTTGAATTTTATCACTATGATGTTTTAGTCGATTAGATTCAGAATATTTAATTTCTGAAGGAATTAATCTCAAACTGAATTTTGCGCTTAAAATGTAGTCAACTTGTATAGTCAGCGGGCTGTCATGCTAAAGATCTTTGGCTGCAGGCCGATATTAAAGTATCGCTTTCGTCTGGGGAACGTTATGGATGCATTTATGCCGTTTATGCCGCGGGTACCTGGTACGCCGGTAGAGCCTGATCCAATGCAGGTAGTGCCGGTGTTCAAGGAAGCTCGCTTAAGCCCAATTAAGCCTAACGAGCAGAAGTTTCTTATTTTAACCCGGCAGGCGCGTAAACGTGATCGTCAGCATGAAGAGTACCCTGATGCGCCTTACACGACGCCGGAAGAAGAGCAACACGTTGATAAAGACGGTCACCTGGATATTTTTGTCTGAATTTTTCTATTTAAGCAGGCATAATAGCGTTCTTTAAATCTTGAACGGGCGTCGTGGTGAATAGTCTTCAAACCGGTTACAGCCAATAAAAATATGACTAATGCGTTGTCAAAACAGGTATTAGCCGCCTTTGCAAGTAAGGGTAAGTTGGCCAGCCACATTAGCGGCTTTAACCCGCGTGCAGCACAGCTGCAAATGGCGGAAGCGGTGGCCAACGCTATTAGTAGTAATAGTGCATTAGTGGTAGAGGCCGGTACCGGTACCGGCAAAACCTATGCTTATTTAGTACCGGCGTTACTGGCAGGCAAAAAGGTTATTCTGTCAACCGGTACCAAAAACCTGCAAGAGCAATTATTCTTACGCGACTTACCCAAGGTGCAGCAAGCACTGGCCAGCCCCATCCATACCGCCTTACTTAAAGGCCGCGCTAATTATTTGTGTTTATTCAGGCTGGAGCAGCATTACAACCATGTCCCGCTGCAGGATGAGCAGCTGATCCAGGATTTAAGCCTGATCAAAAAATGGTCTTCAGAAACCCAGTCGGGTGATATTGGTGAGCTGAGTTATATTGCCGAAGACTCCAAAGCGCTGCCGTACGTGACCAGCACTACTGACAACTGTCTGGGCAAAGACTGCCCGGTGTATGAAGACTGCCATTTACTAAAAGCCCGCAAAAATGCCCAGGCGGCTGATCTGGTCGTGGTTAATCATCATTTGTTTTTTGCTGATTTGGCGTTGAAAGACACCGGTTTTGGCGAGTTACTGCCGCAGATGGACGTGATCATTTTTGATGAGGCACATCAGTTACCCGACATTGCCAGTGACTATTTTGGCGAGCAGGTATCAAGCAGGCTGTTACTGGATTTATGCCGGGATCTGGAGCTGGCTTGTAAGACAGAGCTGCGCGATCATCCGCAATTGGTCAAAGTGGCGGAAAAATTGGCGAGTTTAGTCCGCGACTGGCGCGTGCTATTCAGCGCCGAACCGGGCCGCGGTAACTGGCGGGATCTGGCTCAGCAACCAACGATGCAAACCGCACTAACCCGGGTAAATGACGCTATCGATATGCTGTATCAGGTATTAAAAGGTAGTCTGGGCCGCAGTGACACTGTCGACAGTGTTTTTGAAAGGCTGGCGCAACTAAAAAACCGTTTACTGAAAATGCAGGACTTGCAGCAAACTGGGGTAAGTTTATGGTATGAAACCAGTCGCCTGCACGTTAGTTTACACTTAACGCCACTAAGCATTGCCGAGCGGTTTAAGGCCATCGTTGCTGCTGAACAACGTAGCTGGATTTTTACCTCTGCGACGTTATCGGTCAATGAAGGTTTCAGTCATTATACCGCCCAGATGGGGCTGGATGATGCGCAGACCTTGCTGCTGGAGAGCCCGTTTGATTACGCCAGTCAGGCCATGTTATGTCTGCCGCGTTATTTGCCTGAACCGCATCAGCAACAAATGGGCCCGGCGCTGCTGGCACTGGCGGTTAAGTTAATTAAAGCTAACAATGGTCGCTGCTTCTTCTTATTTACCAGTCATCGCATGCTGCAATGGATGGCCCAGGCGTTGCCTGAACAGATTAGCCAACCGGTGTTGGTACAAGGTAGCACCGGCAAGCGGTTGTTGCTGGAACAGTTTGTTACTTTGGATAATGCGGTTCTGCTGGGGACCGGCAGTTTCTGGGAAGGGGTAGACGTGCGCGGTGACACCTTAAGTTGTGTGATCATTGATAAGTTGCCCTTCGCATCCCCCGATGATCCGTTACTGCAGGCCCGTAGTGAAGACTGCCAGCGCCGTGGTCTCGACCCCTTTAGTACCGTCCAGTTGCCGCAGGCGGTTATTACCTTAAAACAAGGCGTCGGCCGGCTTATTCGTGATGTCACTGACCGTGGTGTACTGGTCATTTGCGACAACCGCTTGGTCACCCGGCCTTATGGCAGCGTATTTTTAAAAAGCTTGCCGCCGATGCGTCGCAGCCGCTCGCTGGATGATGCCGTAGCATTTTTACAACAAAGCAGACAGGAAAATTAAGGTGAAATTACTGGCGTTAGATACCTCAACTGAAGCGTGTTCGGTGGCACTGTTGCACCAGGGCACTATTATTGCGCTGGACGAGGTATGTCCACAGCAACACAGTAAACGGGTGTTGCCAATGATTGACGGCTTGCTTGCCGACGCCGGCATCAGCTTAAAAAGCTTAGACGGTATCGTTTTCGGCCGCGGCCCAGGCAGTTTTACCGGTGTGCGCATCGGTGTTTCGGTGGCGCAGGGGCTGGCTTTTGGTGCGGATTTACCGGTATTTGGGGTGTCGACGCTGGCTGCAATGGCACAGGCTGCCGTGCGCTTGCATCAGGCAACGCAAATTGTGGCAGCGATTGATGCCCGGATGGCAGAGGTTTATCTGGCAAGCTTCAGTAGCGACGCCAACGGACTGGTTCACCCGTTAATGGCAGAGCAGGCGATAAAACCGCAGCTGCTGCAGCCTCTTGGCCTGCAGGGCGAAGTTGTCGCAGTAGGAACTGGTTGGCAAAGCTATAGTGCTGAATTACAACAGGCACAACATGCAAAGGTGGCCCATGATATTTTATATCCTTCTGCACAGGATATGTTACGCCTGGCAGAGCAGCCATTTAAGGATGGCCATTTTGTAAGTGCTTTGCAGGCCGAACCGGTATATGTGCGCGATGAAGTGAGCTGGAAAAAACTACCCGGCCGATAAAACCCTTGGTAAAAACGTTAAACTGGTTATAATTAAGCCAGTTTGCTTACTATGAAGATGTTATGAGCCTGACTGTAAACCAAAGCCTGAATGCACCTGCCAACGTTGCCAGCGTATTTGCTGGCACTGAGCAGCGCCGTGCGCCTGTTGAGCAAGACAAGCGCGCGACAACGCCACAGGGTGAAGGTGTCCGAGCCAGTCAACAGGTTATCAATCAGCTTGATAGTGAACAACGTAGCAATCAAAGCAATTTTCAAAACACCAACACCAGTCGCGGCCAGCAAGCTGTTGCCGCTTATCAAAGCCAGCAAAATGAGCAGCGCCGCGCCGAAGTTCAGTCATTGCTGGGTGTTGATCTTTACGCCTAAGCCAATCCAGTCGGGCGATCTTGCCGTAACACTCTTATAATTACCATGGTAACAGCTGCGATGCAGCGACATTATAAGGATGTGTTATGGCGAAAACCTGTCTGATAACCGGTGCCAGCTCTGGCATGGGTAAAGCAACTGCACTGCACTATGCCGCCAATGGCTGGCAGGTTTTTGCAGTAGCGCGCTCCGCCGATAAATTAGCTGAACTGGCTGAAAGTAATAGCAACGTCAAGCCAGTTAGTTTAGATGTGACCGATAGTGTTGCGCTGGCAAACTGGACGGCAGGATTACCCTCCGGCCAGAAATTTGATGCGGTAATTCTCAATGCGGGTACCTGTGAATATGTTGAGGCGACAGATCTTGATCTGGCTGCATTTGAACGCACCTTTGCAGTCAATGTTCAGGGCGTGGTTGCCTGCACCCGATACCTGCTGCCGCTGCTGAATAAAGGAAGTCATCCCACTCTTGCGATAGTCAGTTCCATGTCCCATTTTTTCCCTTTTACCCGCGCTGAAGCTTATGGCGCCAGTAAAGCCGCGGTAGCTTATTTCGCTGAAAGTTTGCGGGTTGACCTGGCCGATACAGATATTAACGTCTGTTTAATAGAACCGGGCTTTATCGACACGCCGCTTACCCGAAAAAACGATTTTGAAATGCCGTTCCTGATGGCACCAGAGGATGCAGCGACGCGTATATTTACCGGTATCAACGATAAAAAGACACGGCTGCGCTTCCCGCGGCGGTTAAGTTTTTTGTTAAAAACGCTTGGGTTGTTGCCCTACAATCTGCGCAGTAAAGTTGCCAGTAAGATGAAGCAGCAATGAGTAATGTCAGCACTTCTCAGGCGACTGCCGGATATTTAAGTCCGCCCAAAGGTATTCATTGGCGTTCTATTGTCGGTTTTGAACTGGCGTGGCTGGCATTGGTATATTTTCAGAGTTGGGCCATTGTTCCGGCTATTGCCTACGGCTTATATGGTATCTATTGTCTGCCAGCGCGGGCCAGAATTGCCGTGTTGCTTATCGGGCTTACCGGCGTTGTCATCGACACCGTGCTGGTGAGCGTCAATGTTATTTCATTCAGTGGCACCACATTATTACCCGTCTGGTTTATCTTAATTTGGTTCTTGTTCGCTTTGGCAGCCGTTGAAACCATGGCTGGTTTTTTGCGTCCGTGGTGGCTGGGGTTTTTACTGGGCGCAACCGGGGGGCCACTTTCTTACGTCGGCGGTGCCGCACTTAGCGGCGGTCTGTTACAGTTTCCGATGGCGCATTGGTCGTTTGTAGTGCTGGTGTTGGTGTGGGGTTCGCTCGGGGTGGTATTAGGATATAGCAGGAGGTTTTATGCGCAAGCTGTTAGCTAGTTTATTGATACTCGGTTTCAGCACTATGGTTATGGCAGCACCAGTGGCGGCGGCAACGCCTGAGCTGAAAACAGTAGGTGAGGGCAGTTACCGGTATTTGTTCTGGCAACTTTATGATGCGAGGTTGGCCAGTACCAGTGGTACCTTTGACGATTACCAGCAAACCAGGCCATTGATGCTGGAACTGACGTACAAGCGCGATATCAGTAAAAAAGAGTTTATTGATGCGACGGTAGACCAATGGCAGGAGCTTGGCCATAGCACAGAGCAACAGCAGCAAGCGTGGGCCGATACTCTGGATGAATTATGGCGTGATGTTACAGAGGGCGACCGGCTGGCAGCGCTATTGACTGAGCAAGGCCAGGTTCGATTTTACTTTAATGACACTGATATCGGAGTGGTAGAGGATACCGAGTTTGCGCCGGCATTCTTTGACATCTGGTTGCACCCGGATACGACAGCACCGAAATTACGTCGTGCGCTGATTGCGTCAGACTAGGGTTAGACTATCAAATCAGCTTACTTAGTCTGTTGAATAAACTGAATAATTTTTTTGGCAATATCGGTATTATCCATAAAGCCGTTAAACTCATTAGCATGTTTACCATAGGCCATTACCGGCACGTCGACTGCGGTATGGCCACCACTTGTCCAGCCGGTTAGTGATGCGTCACTGATAAACTGCAGAATTTGGTCACGGCCAACTTTGTCATCTTCATCTTTCAGTGCACTCACCAGCAATTGCAGTTGTGCTTTATCGAGACTCAGGCCGGTTAACTCAGTATAACGCTTGCTGATATCCTGCTGATTCGTCAGTTGTTGTAACTGCCTGGATATTTCCCGGCCACTCGCGTTAACCTTTTTAATGATATCCGTGCGCCACTGATAGACGCCATTCGCCCCTAACGACAACCCCCCGGTTTCATGGTCGGCAGTAATGATTAATAAGGTATCAGGGTTGGCGTCAACATAGGCTTTCGCTACCTGAATAGCCTGGGCAAAGTCGTGCATCTCCGCCATGGCGCAGGCAATATCATTATCGTGGCCGCACCAGTCAATCTGGCTGCCCTCAACCATTAGCACAAAGCCTTTTTCAGCCTCTGACAACAGTTGCAGCGCTTTGGCTGTCAGCGGTCCCAGCATTGAGTCAAACTCGGTGTTAAGCACAGCAGGCAAAGCAGTGTCAGCGAGTAAGGCTATTGCAGGTAACCGGGTTAAACTATCAAGTTGCTTGTAGTCACTGGTATATTGATAACCCAGCTCAGTAAAACCAGCGACCAGATCCCGGTCTTCTCTGACAAAATATTTGGTACCGCCGCCAATAATGACATCGGCAACTGGCCGGCCATTAATCCGGTAATCCAGATACATATCAGCAATATCGTTCAGGTTGCGCCGGCTTTTATTGTGGGCCAGAAATGATGCAGGCGTGGCATGGTTTACCTGTGAACTGGCAACAATACCATTGGCTTTGCCCAGCCGCTTGGCCAACTGCATAAGCGTACCAATAGGTATATGCTGGCGATCAACCGAGATGGCACCGTTGTAGCTTTTTATACCGGTTGCCAGTGCCGTGGCTCCTGCTGCTGAGTCTGTTACCAGGGTATCATCGTCAGGATATGTGCTGGCCATGCCGGTTAATAAATCATCATAGATGGTGTTTGCTACCGTTGCTGAGGCTGGATCATGTTGATAGTAGCGATAGGCAGCAACATAAGAAGGCCCCATACCATCACCAATCATATAAATAATATTTTTAGGTGCCGCATAAAGAGTGGTCGGCAATAAACCTGAGATGGCGAGCAATAAAACGGCAGAACGCATGGGTTGTCCCTGAGCTACTTAATTCTGCGGCCAGTGTACGATATCTGTATCTTGCAACCAAGCAGCATTGCGACCAGCTGACATATTTTTCATTTGAGCGTTTTGCTGGACAATTTTCAGCAGGGCAGGCTATCTTAGAACGATTACGTTGAGCTGTGGTCGTAATAATATGATTTGCAGTAAGCTTAATGGCAGTTTGAGGAAGCTATGAGAACAATAATAACAACTAACATAGTACTGATTTTAGTATTTATGCTGGCGTTGCCTGCTGTGGCAACAGAAGCAGAAGAACCGAGCCGGCAGCACTTAAATGATTTGGCGCTTAGCACTGAACGCAGTGCCGAACATATTAGTCGCAACCAATATCGTCATCCAGCCGATACCCTGCATTTTTTTGGGATCCAGCCTGATATGGCCGTACTGGAAGTGTGGCCTGGCCGGGGCTGGTACACCGAAATTCTGGCGCCTTTTTTAAAGGATCAAGGCCAGCTGACCATCGCCCAATTCAGTCAGAATGACAGTACGTTAAAAGATGACCGCGCTATTTTCTGGGCGCGATTAAGCTTAAGTTTGTCAGAGCGCCTTGCCGCCGATCCAGACTATTTTGGTTCGGTACAACAGATTGAGCTGGAGCCACCTTTTTTTCAGCCTGAACTGGCTAAAGATCAATTTGACATGGTGTTGTCATTTCGAAACGCCCATATCTGGGATGAAAATGGCCATTTACTGGCAACGCTGCAAACTTTATTTGACGCGATAAAACCCGGCGGGGTACTTGGCCTGGTCGAGCATCGGGCTGCCACCTTATCAGATACCACCAGCGTAGCCGTTGAAGGCTATCTCGACGAAGCTTATGTGATTGCTGCTGCGGAGCAAGCCGGTTTTCAGCTACTGCAGCGCAGTGAAATAAACGCTAATATGCAAGACACCAAAGATCATCCGAAAGGCGTCTACACCTTGCCGCCGACATTGGCGCTGGGTAATTCTAACCGGGCGCATTATCTGAATATCGGTGAAAGTGACCGGATGACCCTGAAGTTTATTAAACCAGCCGGCTAGTGCTGTAAGCTATAGCATCTGTAGCAAGCTAATTGTGCCCAGGCAGCAATTGTGGGATGATTGTCGGCTAGAGTAAATACTCAGTGCGGCTGCTTAAGTGGCAATAATATCCTGAATATTATTGCGGCTGGCCCCAAATAAAACTATAAAATAATAACTTAATCAGAAAGGAGAGGACGGTGGATAAAGTTTGGTTAAAACGCTACCCGTCAGGTGTACCTGCAGAGATTGATGCTGATCATTACCCTTGCCTGCTCGATATTTTTTCACAAAGCATCAGTCAGTTCGCCGACAACACGGCTTTTATTAATATGGGTAAAAGCATCAGTTATCGTGAACTGGATAAACTCAGCAAAGCATTTGCAGCCTATCTGCAAAAAGATCTGGGTCTGACTAAGGGCGATGCGGTAGCCATTATGATGCCGAACCTGCTGCAATACCCGGTGGTGCTGATGGGGGTATTACGGGCCGGCTGTACCGTGGTAAATGTAAACCCGCTGTATACGCCACGCGAGTTACAACACCAGCTTACAGATTCAAAAGCCAAGGCCATCGTTATTGTCGAAAACTTTGCCCACACTCTGGCAGCAGTTGAAAAGCACGTTAACCTCGACCATATCATTCTGACTAAAATGGGCGACATGCTGGGTCTGGTCAAAGGCAGCATCGTCAATTTAGTGGTTAAGCATATTAAAAAGCTGGTGCCAGCTTATCGCCTGAGCAAAACAATTGCCTTTAATGAGGTACTGGAAAAAGGTCAACACCTGAAATATCAGAAGCCGGAGTTACGCGGTGATGATATTGCTTTTTTACAGTACACCGGGGGGACCACTGGCGTGTCTAAAGGCGCCATGTTATCCCATCGCAATATGGTGGCTAACCTCGAGCAATGCAGTGCCTTTCTTGATTGCTTTCTGGACAAGGGCAAAGAGCACGTTGTTACCGCCTTGCCGCTGTATCATATCTTTGCATTAACCGCTAATTTCTTTACCTTTTTCAAATATGGCGGCACTAACTTACTCATTACGAATCCGCGTGACATGCCGGCATTTGTTAAAGAGCTGGCCAAATTCCCATTCACCGCAATTACCGGGGTAAATACGTTATTTAACGGTTTACTCAATACTCCCGGTTTTGCAGAGATCGACTTCAGTCGTTTAAAGTTGTCTTTAGGTGGCGGCATGGCAGTGCAACGACCCGTTGCAGAGCGTTGGAAAAAAGTCACCAAAACCCGCTTACTGGAAGGTTACGGTTTAACCGAGTGTTGCCCGCTGGTAACACTTAGCCCCTTTGATTTAGACGATTTTAACGGCAGTATTGGTTTACCGGCGCCCTCTACTTTAATTCGGTTAATTGACGAAGACGGCAATGACGTAGCGACGGGCGAGCCGGGCGAGATGCTGGTGCAGGGCCCTCAGGTGATGGTGGGTTACTTAAACCGGCCGGAAGAAACAGCCAAAGCCATTAAAGATGACTGGCTGTACACCGGCGATATCGCCACCATGGATGATGAAGGCTTTTTCTACATCGTGGATCGTAAGAAAGACATGATCATTGTGTCGGGCTTTAATGTGTTCCCGAATGAAATTGAAGAAGTCGTCGCCATGGACGAAAAAGTGCTGGAAGTCGCGGCGGTAGGCGTGGCGAATGAAGCCTCCGGAGAAGTTGTTAAAGTTGTTATCGTTAAAAAAGATAAGTCGCTGACGGCAGAAGACGTCATTGCACACTGCAAACAACATTTAACGGGCTACAAGGTACCAAAACTGGTAGAATTTCGCGACGAATTACCGAAAACCAATGTGGGCAAAATTTTGCGGCGAGAGCTGCGGGATTGATCCAGAACCGGCGTTTGCCGGTTTTGTTTTTTTAACGAGACGTAATAATGAATAACCTGATAACGGATAACCACAGCCTGGCGCTGTATTGTCAGAATGCGACCGGGCAGCCGGCGCTGGCAGTCGACTCTGAATTTATTCGCCAAAGCACTTTGTATCCCAAACTCGGGTTAATTCAGTTATTTGACGGTAAACAACTGGCGCTGGTTGACCCTTTAACCATTACTGACTGGCAACCACTTATTCAGTTATTTGCTGATGAAACCATCGTTAAAACCCTGCATTCCTGCACCGAAGATTTAGAAGCACTGGCGACGATTGGCATTAACCATATTCAGCCACTATTTGATACGCAGTTAGCGGCAGAGCTATTGGGGTGGGGCAGCAGTATTGGTTATGCCAAACTGGTCGAGCGCGCCAGCGGCGAAGTGCTGGATAAAAGCGAGTCACGCACCGACTGGCTGGCACGGCCATTAGCGGCTAAGCAGTTAGAGTATGCCGCTAATGATGTTACCTATTTACTGCCACTTTATCAGCATCTGATGGCCCAGTTTGATAATGACACACTGCTACCGTTGTTACTGGCTGAAGGGCAGCAATTGCAACAACGCCGAGCTCATCCACTACCGTTGCGTTTAAAGTATCTTGAAGTAAAAAATGGCTCACAGTTGCGCAGCCGTGAGCTGGCCGTGTTAAGAGAACTGGTCGCCTGGCGGCTGAGTTACGCTGCCAGCAAAGATTTAGCGCTTGGACTTGTTATAAAAGACTTTCAGATGCTGGAACTGGCTAAACGTAAACCCGGTTCTGTTGAAAGCTTACTGAATATTCCGGGTATGACCGGGCGTGATATGCGCCGTCATGCCAAAATGTTGATTGAATTAATTGAACAAGCCAAGCAGCTGCCACAAGAGGACTGCCCGCAACCTTTTTATCAACTGGAGCATTTTCAGGGTGAAAAAGTGGTATTGGCCGAGCTAAGTCAGGCTATTAAAGACGCGGCAGCGCAGACGGGGATCCCGGCGGCATTTTTGTCAGTTCGCCGGCAGTTACATGAGTATTTTAACTGGTGCTGGCGGGTGACCGCGCAGGAGCGGCAGCTGTTGCCTGTTCCTGAGTTTTTAAGCGGCTGGCGGCAGCAACTGTTATTGCCCTATTTGCCGATTCCTGCGCATGTTCAAAATTTAGTCAAAGCAAGTATTAACGTCTGAATAAAGCGTATAGATCAATCTAAAATTTTGAATTTTACAGTCGAATATCTGCACTAAAAAAAGCTGATCCCAAACCGTTAATAATGGCGTAAATATTTCGCAACTATTAACTGAAGGGAAAAAACAATGAAAGGCATACTACGATTCGCCGTTCCGGCTTTATTGACCGTGTCATTAACAGGTTGTTTTGACAGTGATTCAGATTTACCTACCCCAACGCCACCACCTCCTCCACCGCCACCGGCGGCAGTTGACGCCACGCTGCGGGTTGTTCATGCGTCATTCGATGCTCCTGCGGTTAACGTTAGCGTTAATGGCGATCTGGTTATCGAAAACCTGGCATACGGTAGTAGTTCAGAGAGTTTCAGTTTACCGCCAGCAGATTATGCCGTGGCGGTTGACGCAATTTTACCAGGCGAAGGCAATACCGCTACGGTAATAGATGTGCCAGAACTGGCACTGGCAGAAGCAACCAACTACAAAGTGTTTGCAGTGGGTCTGGTTGCTGACGAAACCCTGGCACCGCTGGTGGTTACCTCAGATGTAGCAGAGTTAGCTGATGGCAACGTTCGGTTGCAGGTTGTGCATGCTGCCTCTTCAGCGCCAGCGGTAGATATCCATGTTACTGCGCCTGACGCAGAGCTCGGTGCACCGCTAACCACTCTGGCTTTCACTGAGTTTACCGATGCGCTGGATGTACCGGCCGGTGATTACCGGGTACGGATTACCTTACCAGGTACTGACACTGTGGTATTTGACAGTAACACCCTGGAAATTGGCGGTGGAACTGATTTGGTCGTTGCGGCGATAAATAATCAATTCTCAGGCGCATCACCGGTTTCTCTACTTGGCGTATTGCCTTCAGGTGAGTCATTCCCGATCTTGGACGGCGGTTCAACCTCATCATTACGTGTTGTCCACAACGTATCAGATGCACCAGCGGTAGATATTGTGGTTAATGACAACTTTGCAGAGCCACTGGTTTCTGCGCTGACCTTCCCTGATTTTACTGGTTACGTTAGCCCGGCACCTGGCGACTACAATGTAAAAGTTGCAGTAGCAGGTACCGAAACCGCTGTAATTGATGCAGATGTTACGTTGGACCGAGGTGCGTTTTATACCGTGCTGGCCGTCGGCTCACTGAGTGATGCCGACGAGTTTGCCATCGAGCCGTTAATTCTTTCAGACAATACCCGTACGGTAGCAACCGAAGCGCGGGTGCGGATCATTCACGGTTCTACTTTAGCCGGTAATGTTGATATTTATGTTACTGCCGATGGTGATATCAGCGAAGCCATGCCCGCATTCAGCGACGTGCCGTTTAAAGCTGAAACCGGTTACGTGCCGCTGGCCGCTGGTGAGTATTTTGTCACGGTAACCCCAACCGGTACTAAAACCGCCGCCATTGAAACCGGCGCTTTAATGCTGGATGCCAATAAAATATACACCGCCATTGCCCGCGATGGTGTTGGCCTAATGGGTGTAGGGTTAACGGTAATGGATGGATTTGTCGCCGAGGAATAAGTCACTTTAACGGTTCTGTTAAGTAGCGATAAAAACGCCCGCAATTGCGGGCGTTTTATTTCCGGAGAGATATTAGATGTCACAGATAAAATACTTTGCCAGTTTGCAAGCAATTTGCTACTTTGCTGCAGCAAAAAATAACAAAAATAGGGACATTAAGAATGAAGTATTTATTAGCCGGGGCACTGCTGTTAAATGCAGTGTTAGCCTTTTATGCTGTGGCAAAGGAATTACCGGTAGAGGCGTTTGCTAGTGCGCCGACTGTTGATAAGCTCCGGTTGTCACCTGATGGTAGCAAATTATCAATGATCCAAACCATGGATACGGATGAGCAGGAGCTGGTATTAGTAAAGCTGTATGATTTAGAAACCGGAGAACAACGATTTCTGGTAAAAGCAGACAGTAAAGATCTAACTATTTTTTCGGTAATCTGGGCCAACAACAAGCAATTACTGATGCGTGCGGCCTATGCGACTCATCGTTATGGTACGCCGGTCTCAGAGACCCGGTTAATGGTTATAGATGTTGAAACCGGCAAAAATAAAAGTATTGTTAGTGGCCAGTTACAGCGCAGGTTGGTGCGAACGCCGCAGTTTCAATCCAATATCGTGGATTTAATGCCCGCCGATGAACATAATTTTCTGCTGGCCTTAGATGGCTTTAACACTGAGTCGGCTGTCAGCGTCGTTAAGGTTAATTTAAATGGTGAACCTTACAGTACTGTTGAGTATGGTAGAAAAGGTATTTATGACTGGGTAGCAGACCGTCAGCACCGGCCTCGGATCGCCTTGTTCAGAGACGATACCCGCTATGAAATAAGAGAAAAACTGGCCGACAGTAATGATTTTCGCACCTTGTGGCAATTTGAAATATTTTCTGGCGACGAGATATGGCCGATAGGCTTTGATAGCAATCCGAACATTCTATATGTCTCGGCGTACCATAATGGTCGGTTAGCGATATTCAGCGCCGATATTTCAGCAGAAAAGCCGCAATTAACGTTGGTAAAAGCAGACGAAAATTATGATGTTCCTGCTGATATTGATTATTCGTGGCAACATCAAAAAGTAATTGCGATAGGTGGCGACTATGTTGACTCAGCCCATAACATTTTTCAAAAGTCATTAGATGCCGCGTTACCTGATGCTGATAACCATATCGTCAGTACCAGCCATGATCAGAATCGTTATATTGTAGAATCCAGCAGCGCGACAATGGCGGGCAGTTATCTGCTTGGCGATCGTAAAGGGAAATCGCTGAATTTTTTAGTAGATAAGTTTGCCAATCTGAAGCCGGAATTAATGGTGGCCAAACAGAAGATAAGCTATCAGGCCCGGGATAACCTGACGATTGAGGGCTTTTTAACGACTCCGCTGGGCTATCAGCAAACCACTGCGACAAACACCTTACCCACCATAATCTTCCCGCATGGTGGGCCTATTTCTTTTGATGATGAAGGCTTTGATTACTGGACTCAGTTTTTTGCCAACCGGGGTTTTGCAGTATTACAGATGAACTTTCGTGGCTCACATGGCTATGGCTTCGATTTTATGCAAATGGGCTTGCAGGGATGGGGCTTACAAATGCAGGATGATGTCGAAGACGGTACCCGTTGGCTGATTAAGCAGGGCATTGCTGATCCTAAGCGGATTTGTATCGTCGGCGCCAGCTATGGTGGCTATGCAGCGCTGATGGGCGCGGTTAAAACGCCCGAGCTGTACCAATGTGTGGTGAGTTTTGCCGGCGTTACCGATGTCGAAGATCTGGTAAAATCTTATCGTAATTTTACTAACTATGAAGTTGTCAAAAAGCAGTTGGGTGATAATTTTGATCTGCTTGAAGAGCGCTCGCCGGTAACTTATGCCGAAAAAATCCAGGTGCCGGTGTTACTCGTTCATGGTACTAAAGATCGCAGCGTGTCGGTTAAGCAAAGCAGCGCAATGTATCGTGCTCTGAAAAAGCATGACAAAGACGTGCAATATATTGAGCTGGAAGACGGTGATCATTATCTCAGCACCAACAGCCACCGGCTAGAGACGTTTCAGGCTATGGACCGCTTTTTAAAGCTGCATTTAAAAGTGGCGGCACCTACTGAGGCAACAACAGTAGCAGCTGACCAAAGAGTTCATGCTAATAAACATTAATTCAGCAATTAAATGCCCGCAGTAAGCGGGCTTTTTAAAACGCCATTTTAACAATAACCCGACCTTGCACCTTGCCTGCTAACAATGCGGAAGCGGTTTCTATAACCTGATCTAGCGAAATAACATGACTTATGTGGTCAAAGTCTTGCGGGCTTAGTATTTCACTAAGACGCTGCCATGCCTGCACGCGATCAGCTAACGGGCGCATAACGCTATCAATACCGTATAAGGTAACTCCACGCAGAATAAAAGGCGCAACCGATGACGGAAAATCCATACCCTGTGCTAAACCGCATGCGGCAACTGCACCGCCATATCGGGTGCTGGCGCAGGCATTTGCCAGGGTGTGGCTGCCGACACAATCGATCACACCGGCCCAGCGCTCTTTTTGCAGCGGTTTACCCGGTTCACTCAGTTGGCTGCGCGGTATAATTTCTGCTGCGCCTAACTGGTTAAGGTAGGTACTCTCATCTGGTCGTCCCGTTGCAGCCACTACTTTGAAGCCAAGTTTAGATAATATCCTCACGGCATAACTTCCAACACCGCCATTTGCGCCTGTTACTAATATTTCGCCATGCTTTGGGGTAATACCATGTTTTTGCAGTGCTAAAACACACAGCATAGCGGTATAACCGGCAGTTCCTACCGCCATCGCCTGTTCGGGCGTCAGACCGGATGGCAATGGGATCAGCCAGTCGCTTTTCAGACGGGCTTTCTGCGCCAGGCCACCCCAGTGACCTTCGCCAACACCAAAACCATTTAACAGTACCTTATCGCCAACCTTAAAACGCTCTGAGTCTGATTGCAGTACTTCACCTACCAGATCAATGCCTGGTACCATTGGAAAGCTACGCACCACCGGAGCCTTACCGGTTATCGCCAGGGCATCTTTATAATTGATGGTACTGGCAACTACCTTGACGGTAACATCGCCTGATGGAAGTTGTTGTTCGTCGACTTCGCTTAATACTGAGTCATAACCTTGCTCGTCTTTATTAATCAGAATGGCTTTAAACATATATTTCTCCAATGAGATTAGTTGCTTAGAATTATTGCGAAAATTATCGTAGCAGTTGTTGCAGAAAAAACTGGCCAAACTGGCGAAGCGGTGTGTCAGAACTCAGTAAGCGGGCACGTGATACGGCACCTTCCCAGCCTATCCAGAATACTTCAGCTAAATTTTGACATTCGTTATCAGGGCTTATTTCGCCTGATATTTGCGCCAGACGTAAACACGCGGCAACCTTGTTTTGCCAGCTTTGGTAAGTATCGATAATAGCCTGGCGAAACGCCGTAGGTAGTTTTGCTACTTCTACTTCTAAATTGCCAATAAGACAGCCGCGGTGGTAGTCGTACCTGGCCATACTCGCGCTGGCATCTGTCATAAAATTCTCTAGCCGTTGCAGCGGGGCAATGCTATCAGCCGCAAGAGTACGGTCTAACTTATTTTCAAAATACCGCCGATATTCATTAAGCACCTGCAAACCAAAGTCTTCCTTGTTTTCAAAGTGATGATAAAAAGACCCTTTTGGAACCTGAACAGAGCGTAAAATACTATCCAGACTGCTTTGATTAAAACCGGTAGTGGTTAACCATGTTAGTCCGGCCCGTAACAGCAATGCTTTGGTATCAGCTGGCGCATCCTGGCTTATTTTAGGTCTGCCCCGGCGCCGTTTCAGGTTATCCATTACTAGCCCATTACCTATTTCATATAAATTAGACTGCGCGGTCTAAAATAGGCGATGTTGCACAAATTTGCAAGTGACTAATGCAATGAGGGTGCTGCAATGCTAAAGAGATAAGCGTGTCCTGTCGTTTACACGCTAGGGTTAAGGGCGATGGCAAAGTAGGTGATATTTACAACAGCACAGTGGCGCAGTACCTCGCAGCTCTGTAAACACTTATTAAATACGACGAGTTACCACATCGAATACGAGGGCTAAACTGGTGGGGATCCCTCACACATTAACCCTAATAATTAACGTTTAAATTTCCGAACGTTTTTGTTTTCTTAGCGATAATATAAGGTAAAGTATCCAGTAATTTTAAACGACATTCGAAGGCTAGTTGTGAAACTTAAAGATAAACTAAACCTGCGAAATATAGTACTTCTTGTACTTTGTTTTTTTTGGGGGAATAGTTTACTGGATAATATAAAAGATGGAGATATCCACATAAAAGCCATCACATTTTCTCGTGTGAACGATCCGATATTTTTTTGGTTTTTTATAGCGTTTAATTTTTTGGGAGTTTTGTGCATACTATATATCGTTTTCTTTGGCTATACAGAAAAGCATAGTAAACCACTATAAAAGTGCTAACGCTATTGGCTCTGCAAAATAAGGTTTACCAGTGCAAAAAATTCCGACATTACCTAAACAATCAAAAGTGATGGCTTGGTTAAAACGCTTGCCCGTACCGTTACAAATTTTCTTAATCGTTAGTCTGTTATATCTAACCTGGCACTTCAGGTACTACACCGATGGCGTGGATGAGGCGGAGCTGACAAAAAGTGGAAGGAGTGCTTCATGCAGTTGAGTGCATCCCGAGGTTGTCTGGTGCCGATAGTATTATTTTACATACGTCCTTTCCCGAGCAAGCAGTTTGGTTTAGCGGGTGGCAAAAGTGCAAAAACATTTCAGATATTATTGAGAAGTCACAATTTCCTAGAGCAGTTACCTATTATATTAAAAGACACTTTGGACTCATGAGTCCCACTAATGAAGGGACTTTGTGGATATATGGGGTAGATCTGGTAAACCCCAGTAAGCCGTTAATTCACCCGGCAAAAGGCTTAGGCATTCATTACAATCCTAACCCCTGGTGCCTGGCGTTTTTCTTTATTGCACTGGCATTGATAGAAGCCCTGCGCGAACGTTTACTTGGCGTCAGAATTAAAAAGCGCAAGCAGGCAGTATCGGACAATAAGCATTCTAAAGATTGATATGGTGAAAACCACCTCCCAGCGACGAGCGCAGCGTTCGCCGAAAGTATTATTGAGCTGGACAGGTTTATCCGCAGAACAACATTCTATGAGGTGTATTTAGCTAAAAAAACGCCCGCGTTTGCGGGCGTTTTTGGTTGAGTTAAAAACGCGATTAGCGCTTATCATCCGGGAAGGTAACGTTAAGTTCCAGTACCGAAATTTGGTCGCCGCGCTGCTCCAGCGAGACGGCAATCTGATCGGCCGGAATATCAACATATTTGCGGATAACTTCCAGAATATCGCGTTCCAGCTGCGGCAAATAATCCGGGCCGTTACGCCGCTTGCGCTCGTGGGCCACGATAATTTGCAGCCGCTCTTTGGCAGTGCTGGCGGTGTTTTTCTTACTTGAGCGAAAATAATCCAGTAATGACATCGGTTAACCTCCAAAAATCCTTTTCATAAAGCCCTTTTTCTCCACGTTCAGAAAACGGAACGGCACTTGCTCGCCTAATAAGCGCTTTATTGTGTCCAGATAGGCCTGGCCGGCGTCGCTGTCTTTATCCAGAATAACCGGCTGGCCAGAGTTAGACGCATTTAACACGGCCTGTGACTCCGGAATAACCCCTACCAGTTCAATGGCCAGAATTTCTTTTACATCTTCCACGCTGAGCATCTCGCCTTTTTCTACCCGCTCCGGGTTATAGCGGGTCAGCAGCAAATGTTCTTTAATGCCTTCCAGCCCTTGCTCGGCGCGGCGAGATTTGCTGGATAACATACCCAGAATGCGGTCTGAATCACGTACTGACGACACTTCCGGGTTGGTAACCACTACCGCTTCATCGGCAAAATACAATGCCATCATGGCACCAGATTCAATACCGGCTGGTGAGTCACAAATAATAAAGTCGAAATCTTTGGCTAGCTCGTTAAGTACTTTTTCAACACCTTCGCGGGTTAACGCGTCTTTGTCACGGGTTTGCGAGGCCGGTAAAATAAACAGGTTTTCGGTGCGTTTATCTTTAATCAGGGTTTGTTTTAAATTGGCTTCGCCGTTAATAACGTTAACGAAGTCGTACACCACCCGTCGTTCACACCCCATAATTAAATCGAGGTTACGCAGGCCAATATCAAAATCGACAATAACCGTTTTATGACCGGCAAGTGCCAGGCCGGTACCAATAGCGGCGCTGGATGTGGTTTTGCCGACACCGCCTTTGCCCGATGTAACCACAATAATTTTTGCCATAGTGACGATCCTTACACTAATTCAAAGATGACTAAGCTATCGTCCTGCATCTTAATGCAGGCTGATTTGCCCCAGAATTTGCCCTGCAAACTGTCGCTGAGCCAGTAATTGCCGGCAATGGAAACCAGTTCTGCCTGCAGGTTGTAACAGTAAATCCGCTTGCTGGTATCGCCACTGGCGCCGGCAATGGCCTTGCCCCGTAGCGAACCATAAATATGAATATTGCCATCGGCAATCACTTCTGCGCCGGCGCCCACTGCACCCTTAACAATTAAGTCGGTACCTTTGGCATAAATTTGCTGACCCGAGCGCACCGTTTGCTCTACCACTTTACTGTCCATGGCGATGGTTACCGGCGCAGCATTGCTGGTGGCCGGCGGGCTGTCGGTAGCTGTAGTGTTTATCGCCGTTTGCGGAGCGGCGGTTGTTGGTTGAGCTTTCACGCCCGCCTTACCGGCTTGCAATACCGCCAGACCAGCAGCATGAGCGGCAGTTTTCTGCTCAGCATTAGCCGCAGTTACACCCACCAGCACCAGTTTTAGTTCAGTAAACAGGTTTTTCAGGCTGGTAAAGTCGGGTAGCTGGTTTACATCAGCAAGATTAAGCACGATGGGGGCCTGCAGGAAAAAAGCAGGCGCTTGCGCCAGTTTGGCGCTTAGCAGAGTGTGCAGGGTTGCCGTGCTTAAATCAGCACAGTGCAACACTGACATAGGGAACAAGCTCCCTTTCAGTTCTAACGAATTTTCAGACATAAAGCTTTTAGCGCACGCGTTATTTTTATCACTGCGATATGCAGTATTATTTATGCACCTGACCTTGCAGCCAGTGCGCATTACCTGTGCTTCATGTTATAGTTTCGCCCTCTGTTAGGCAAGGTAGCGAAGACGTTTTATTGATGTTATGTGTTGTTTATAAAAGCCCGCGCAAAGAGGGCACGTATCTGTATGTTGAACGCCGTGACGATTTCAGCCCGGTACCGGCTGCGTTAATGACCGCCTTTGGTAAGCCGCAACTGGTGACAGTATTAAATTTAGCGAAACGGGAACATTTAGCCCTGGTTGATATCAATAAGTTACGTGCGGCGCTGACATCCCAGGGATTCTATTTGCAGCTGCCTCCTCCTCCCGAAAATCTGCTGGCGCAACACAAAGCCAGTTTGCAGACAGACAAAGGTTAATATGAAAATAAAATTTGCGCTAAAAAACGTTGGTATGCCGCTATTGCTGGCAACCAGCTTGGTTACCGCTGCCGGCAGCATCGCTGCTACCAGCCAAACCAGCAATGAGCCCGATACGGCAACTACTGAGCAGCCGGCCAAACCAAGCTTCGAAACCTATACCGCTGCACTTCGCCTGGAAGCAGAGCAGAAGGGCTACGATAAGGCCCTGCTGGATCAGGTATTCAGTTCATTAACGTTTCACGAGCGGGTGGTAAAAGCCGACCAAAGCCAGCCTGAAGTGGTCGAAACGCTCAGCACTTATTTACCCAAACGGGTAAGCGATATCCGGATCACCATGGCCCGCGGTTTTTATCAGCAATATTTGCCTGAACTGGAAAAAATTGGTGAGAAATATGGCGTGCAACCGCGCTTTATTGTGGCGTTGTGGGGCCTGGAAAGTAGCTTTGGCCGTTTTATGGGCACTTATTCTATTCCGTCGGCACTAGCCACCCTGGCGTACGATGGCCGGCGCGAAACCTTTTTCCGGCAGGAGTTTTTTAATGCACTGGATATTCTGGCCGAGGGCCATATCAGCTTTGCTGATATGAAAGGGTCCTGGGCCGGGGCCATGGGCCAGAGCCAGTTTATGCCAAGCTCATTTTTAGCCTATGCCCAGGACGGTGATGGCGATGGTAAAAAAGATATCTGGACCAATCAGCTGGATGTGTTTGCGTCTATTGCTAACTATTTAAAGCAACAGGACTGGGATAACAGTATTACCTGGGGACGGGAAGTGATATTACCCGAGGGCTTTGATACCAGTATGGCGATTCAGCGCGGCAGCCTGGCGCGGTCTGCCTGGTTAGGCCGCTGGAACGATTCTGCCCGCAGTCTGGCTAAATGGAATGAGTTAGGCGTCCGGCGTTTAAATGGCACAGCATTGCCAACCCGCGACTTGCAAGCAGCGTTAATACTGCCAGACGGCGACGATGGCCGGGCCTTTCTGGGCTACGATAACTACAAAAGCCTGATGCACTGGAACCGTTCTTACTACTTTGTCACCAGCGTAGGCCATTTAGCCGACCTGATTATTGCCGAGTAAATCATGGGCTATTCTCATCAGCAGGTTGACGGCAGTAACATCGGGCTACCCGTCGGAAAAGTGGTCTGTATAGGTCAGAATTATCAGGACCACATTGCTGAAATGCAAAGTAAAACCAGTGCTGAGGCATTGTTTTTTATTAAGCCTGGCACAGCGCTATGCCCGCTGGCTCCCGAGTTTGCGATACCGGCCGGCCGTGGTGCGGTGCATAATGAGCTGGAAATAGCGGTGCTGATTAGCCAGCCGTTAACCCGGGCAACGCCAGAGCAGGTAGCTGCTGCTATCTGGGGTTACAGCCTGGCACTTGATTTAACGCTGCGCGACGTGCAAGCCAGCCTGAAGCAACTGGGCCGGCCATGGGAAATAGCCAAAGGTTTTGACGGCGCCTGTCCGGTGGCGGGTTTTGTGCCGGCAACTGAGATTGCCCACCCGCAGCAGCTGGATTTCAGTTTAACGGTAAACGGGGTAGAGCGGCAGCATGGTAACAGCGCTAATATGATAAGAGGGATAAGCCAGCTTATCAGTGAAATGTCGCAATATTTTACCCTGCTACCGGGCGATATGGTGCTGACCGGCACCCCGGCAGGCGTAGGCCCGTTACAAAGCGGCGATCAGTTGCAACTGCAACTGGCCGATTTTTTCACGTTAAAAACAAAGGTAAGCTAGGCATGGCGTTAGCAGAACGTTATTGGGAAACCAAAACCCTCGATGAAATGAATACCGAGGAGTGGGAAGCGTTATGTGATGGTTGCGCTAAATGCTGCCTGAATAAATTTATTGATGACGATAATGACGACGCGCAAGGCCCAACCAGTGAATTAAAAGCCGATGAGCAGGTGCATTTTACCAATATTGCCTGTCGTTACCTTAACAGCCATAAATGCGAATGCACCGAATATAGCCAACGCACTGTGCTGGTACCCGACTGCATTCAGTTAACCAAAGCCAACCTGAAAGATATTTTCTTTATGCCCACCAGCTGCGCTTACCGGCGGTTACATGAAGGCCGGGGTTTACCCAGCTGGCATCCGCTGCTCAATAATGGCAAAAAAAGCCTGATGCACAAAAAGCAAATGTCGGTGCGTAATAAAACGGTTTGTGAAACCCAGGTCGATATGAATAACTTTGAAGATCTTATCGTAAGCTGGCCATTAAACGACTTGGATTAAGCAGCAGGGGCAACATCGTGTCTTTTTTCGAATATAGCGAACAACTGCTGCATCATTTTAATCCGGTAACGTTACAGCTATTTATAACCGGGTTGCTCCTGATACTGTATTTTATTATCAGCTATCGGGTGATGCCTGTCCTATACCGGGTGATCGCCAACAGCCGTTTAAAAGCCGATTTAAATAAACGTGCCGCGGCAGTGTTTCACATTTTGCTGGTGTTGCTGCTGATTGTTGTACTCAGTGTTATCTGGGGGGTCGACATCCGTGGCTTGCTGGTACTGGCGTCATCCATGATCGCCGTAATTGGCGTCGCCTTGTTTGCCGCCTGGAGTTTACTCAGCAATATCACGGCTTTTTTTATTCTGCTTGGCCAAAAAGCGTTCGCTAAAGGGATGGAAGTCCGGGTTATTGATGGCGCCAACCATCTTGAAGGCCGGATTATCGAAATTAACCTGTTTAGCACGGTGCTGCAAACCAAAGACAATGAGCAGGTTATCTACCCCAATAACCTGCTGGTTTCACGGCCGGTGGTGGTGTTTGCCAGAAAAAGCCGTACGGTTAAAATTACCGTAGCTGAAAAAGCCCAGCGCTGGCGCCGCAAAATGTTTAGCACCCCAAAGTCTGACTGATTTTTTCGTGACAGTAGATTTTGCTGCTGTTACATTTTGCTAGAACGCATACTAACAACAATAAAACCGGGCACAGATGCGCTTAAAACATATTAAACTGGCGGGCTTCAAATCCTTTGTTGACCCTACCCAGGTTCCTTTTCCTGAACAAATGACTGCAGTGGTTGGCCCGAACGGCTGCGGTAAATCTAATGTTATCGACGCGGTACGCTGGGTGCTGGGTGAAAGCTCTGCTAAAAACCTGCGTGGCGACGCCATGACCGACGTTATTTTTAACGGCTCGGGCCAGCGCAAGCCGGTATCACAGGCGTCAGTAGAACTGGTATTTGAAAACACTCAGGGCCGGCTTAGCGGCAATATGGCCGATCGCAGTGAAATCTCTATTAAACGGCTGGTGACCCGCGAAGCGCAATCAACGTATTTTTTAAATGGCAGCAAATGTCGCCGGCGTGATATTACCGACATCTTTCTGGGAACTGGTCTGGGCCCGCGTAGTTACGCCATCATTGAGCAGGGCATGATCTCGCGGCTGATAGAATCGAAACCGCAGGAACTACGGGTATTTATTGAAGAAGCGGCGGGCATTTCCAAATATAAAGAACGGCGGCGCGAAACCGAGAACCGGATTAAACATACCCGGGAGAATCTAGACCGGCTGGCTGATGTGCGCGAAGAGCTGGCTAAAAATATTGATAAACTTAAGCGCCAGGCCAGTACTGCGCAGCGCTATAAAGAATTAAAAGCGCAAGAGCGCAAACTTAAGGCAGAGCTGACTACCCTAAAATGGCTGCGCTTTAATAATCAGTTAGTGGCATTAGAGCAGCAGTTATCAAGCCAGGAAACCGAGCTGGAAAAATATCAGGCTGGCATGCAGGGCGACCAGCGGATCCTGGTCGAACTGAAAGAGCAAACGACCGATGCACGGGCGCATGCCGAGCAGCAGCAAAGTCGGTTTTATCAGTTAGGTAACACCATTAGCCGGCTGGAGCAGCAAATCGTGCATCAGCGCCAGCAACAGCAAATACTCAATAGTCAGTTACAACAAAAACAGCAGACGCTGAGTGATAGCGAACAATTTATTGCCAGTGAGCAGGCGCAGCTGGCAGAGCTTGCAGATCAGCAGCAGCAATACGGTCCAGAGCTTGCGCTAAGCGAAGCACAGCTGGCTGAGCTGGAGCAGCAGTTGCAACAGGCACAAGATGCGTTAACTTTACAACAACAGCAGTGGCAACAGTGGCAACAACAGCATTTTAACTTGCGCCAGCAACAACAACAGGCACAGTTAGTTTGGCAAAGCACGGGTAGTCAGGCAGAGCAGTATCAAAACCAGCTGGCTACACGCCAGCACCAGTTAGCCCAGTTGCAGCAGCAACAAGTTGCAGACGATTCAGACGAGATGGCATCGCGTCAGCAGCAATTAGCGGTGCAGCAAGATGAAGCATTGCAACGGGTTGAACAGGCAACATTAACCGCAGAGCAAGCGACCGCTGAGGCAGCAGCAATTAAGCAGCAGCTGGCCACGCTGGCCACCCGTCAGCAAATTTTAAGTCAGGAGCAGCAGCGCTTAAGCTCGCTAGATCAGCGCCAGCAACAAAGCCAGCAGGTTTTGCTGTCGCAACTAGCGGTGCAGCCGGGCTGGGCCGCAGCCGTTGCTGCAGCGTTGGGGCCGCTGCAACATGCCAGTATTGGCGCTGCCGCTACTATTGACGATAACTTTTGTTATGTGAGTCCACTCAGCGTGCAAGCGGCGCCTGATACGCTGGCCAGCGTGATTAGTGCAGGCCTGTACCCGGAGTATTTTCAGCATATTCTGCTGGCCGAAACACTGGCCCAGGCCCAAGAAATGGCCGCAGCGCTGTTACCAGGGCAGTCGGTTATTACTGCTGGCGGCCAGTGGCTGGGGCAGAACTGGGGCCATAGTAGCAGCAATGATATTAATGATTCCGGTTTGTTACGCCGTGAACGCCAAGCCGCTATTGATGCTGAACTGAACGAGCTGGCCGGCGAACAGACGGTGTCCGGGCAACAGTTAAGTGCAGCCCAGCAGGCCCAGACCGGGGCCCGCGAGGCATTAGCACACCAACAACAGTTGCTGGCCGGTATTCGCCAGCAGATACAACAAACCGATACCCAACGCCAGTTGCAGGCCCAGGCCCGGCAATTAGCCATTACCCAGCATGAGCAGCTGGCGGCTGAATGTCAGCAGTTAACTGCCAAGCATAACGATTTAATAGTGGAATTGGCGTTACTGGATGAGCGCCGGCAACAAGCTGAATATGTGTTATCTGAGCACGCTGAAGCTGAGCAAAGCTTGCAGCAGGCGCAGCAACAGGCACAGCTGGCGCTGCAGCAAAACCGTGAGCGTTATGAGCAGCACAAAGAGCAATGCCGCCAGTTACAGACCCAGCTGACGGTCGCTGAGCGACAACAGCAGGGGTTAGCACAAAACCTGCAGCGGGCGCAGCTACAATTGGCCCAGCTGCAAGAGCAAATACACAGCCTTCAGCAACAGCTGAATGACAATGACGAGCCGGAAATTCTGCTGCAGGAACAGCTGCAGGAAGCCCTGCTAAACCGGCAGGATGCAGAGCAGACAATGGTGGCGGCTAATGATCTGCTGGCAGGTTTAGAGCAGAAAATGCGGGAACTGGAGCAGGGACAGCAGGGCATTATGCAGCAGCTTAATCAGCAGCGACAGCAGATTGAGTCATTGCGGCTGGATGCCGAAGGTTATCGGATCCGGGCCAACAATATGCTGGAACTGCTGCGTGAACAGCAGGTCAATATAAAAGATGTGATACCCCAGCTGGCTGTCGATGCTGATGAAAGTCAGTGGCAGTTGCAATTGGATAAAACTACTGACGCGGTTGGCCGGTTAGGTGCCATTAACCTGGCGGCAATTGAAGAATATGAACAGCAGGCTGAGCGCAAGCGCTATCTGGATAGCCAGCATGATGATTTAACCGGCGCCCTGGATACGCTTGAAAATGCCATGCGCAAAATTGACCGCGAGACCCGGCAGAAATTTAAAGATACCTTTGAGCAGGTTAATGAAGGGCTAAAAGGACTGTTTCCTAAAGTGTTTGGCGGCGGCAGTGCTTACCTTGATTTAACCGAAGATGACTTACTGGAAACCGGTGTTACTATTATGGCCAGACCACCGGGCAAAAAAAACAGTACAATTCATTTATTATCGGGTGGTGAAAAAGCGCTAACCGCCTTATCATTGGTGTTTTCAATATTCAGACTGAATCCAGCCCCGTTTTGTATGCTGGATGAGGTAGATGCACCGTTAGACGATGCTAACGTCGGCCGGTTTTGTAATCTGGTGCGGGAAATGTCAGAAACGGTGCAGTTTATTTATATTAGCCACAATAAAATTGCCATGGAAATGGCAGCACAGCTGATGGGTGTCACCATGCAAGAGCCCGGTGTGTCGCGGGTGGTGGCTGTGGATGTGGATGATGCTGTCAAGCTGGCAGTAGCCTGATAACATAAAAAGGTACAACTATGGCTAGTGAGTTAAGATTAGTATTAATTATTTTAGGGGCGCTGGTTCTGGGCGGCCTGTTTATTCACGGGCTGTGGACGGTGCGCAAGAACAACCGGCAGGCTGGCCATCGCTACCATCCGGATACTACTGCACCTGCAGAGCAGGATCGCACTGAAGGCTTTGATGATTTAGGCGTCGGTCCGGTAAGGGTCGTTAAATCGCGCAGCGGTGCTGCCGCTGACGCCGAGCGGACCGAACCAAAAATTAATACGGCAACAACACAGTCGCAGCCTGCCAGCCCGGTAACCCGCGGCAATGACTCCAGCGATATGGCCCGCCAGCAGCCAGAGTTTGACTTTAACGCCCCTGAAGATAAAGCCGGGTCGGCATTAAATTTTAATGCACTGGCAGATGACGAACGTCCGCGCAGCCCTCAGCCAGAACATGATTACCGGTCTGAGTCGCGAACTGATGCAAATGCTGCAGCCGGCGACGATGCTGAGCAAAAATCAGCACATCAGCCTTCTGAAGTATTAATTTTATACGTGTTATTGCCAGAGAGCCGCGATATTAAAGGCCCTGATTTACTGTCAGCTTTGCTGCCACTGGGCTTTAAATACGGCGATATGGATATTTTTCACCGCCATCTGGACAGTGCCGGTGGCGGCGAGGTGTTATTCAGTCTGGCCAATATGTTTAACCCCGGCACCTTCGATTTAGAACAGATAGAGAAAATCAGTACCCGAGGTTTAAGTTTATTTATGACCTTGCCAGGACCTGGCGAGCCGCTGCAAAACTTCAATTTAATGCACAATGCTGCAAAAAAACTGGCCGAGGAATTTGGTGGTCAGGTGCTGGATGGTCAGCGCAGCGTGCTAACCGTACAAACGGTAAGACATTATGTTGATAAAATTCGTGAGTTCCAGCGACAGCAGCTTATTCATGGCTAAGCAGCGCTGTTAGTGCAGCACGGCAGGGCTTTCCCTGCCGTTTTTGTTACCGATAACTTGTTATAACGAAAACCAACACAGAACCACATTTATGACCACTGCAGACCACCCTAATATCGCCTCGCAATTGCAACAGTTACGTCAGCAATTACAACAGTACAATTATCAGTACTATGTACTGGACGAGCCCAGTGTGCCTGATGCAGAGTACGACCGGCTGTTTCAGCAGTTAGTGGCGTTAGAGAAGGAGCACCCTGATTTAATTACCGCTGACTCCCCCAGCCAGCGGGTCGGTGCTGCACCGCTAGCTAAATTCAGTCAGGTGAGCCATGTTGTGCCCATGTTATCGCTGGATAATGCGTTTGCTGACAGCGATTTTCTGGCCTTCAGTAAAAGGATGGCTGAGCGGATTGACAGCAGTGATGACTTTACCTTTTGCTGTGAGCCTAAACTGGACGGATTGGCAGTCGCCATTCGCTATGAGAATGGTGTGCTGGTGCAGGCGGCGACCCGCGGTGACGGCTTTACCGGCGAAGACATTACCAGCAATGTTAAAACCATCCGCGCCATACCCCTGAAGTTAACCGGCGAGATACCTGAAGTGCTGGAAGTACGCGGCGAAGTATTTATGCCGCTGGCCGGTTTTCAGGCTATGAATGATAAAGCCCGCCAGGCCGGAGAGAAAATATTTGCTAACCCACGTAATGCAGCCGCTGGCAGCTTACGCCAGCTGGACCCGAAAATTACTACGGCCAGGCCCCTGATGTTTTATGCCTATGGTATCGGGGCGGTAGCTGATAGCCACGAGCGGTTAGACAAACAAAGCCATTACCAGCGCTTAATGCAGCTGAAAAGCTGGGGCTTACCGGTATGCCCTGAAGTGCAGCTGGTAACAGGCAGTGAAGCGGCCCTGGCGTATTATCGCCAGATAGGCGACAAGCGTAGCCAGTTGCCTTATGAAATAGACGGCGTAGTGATCAAGGTCGCCTCACTGGCGCAGCAGCAGGCGCTGGGCTTTGTCGCCCGGGCACCCCGCTGGGCGATTGCCTTTAAATTTCCGGCGCAGGAGCAGCTAACCACTTTACTGGATGTTGAGTTTCAGGTGGGCCGCACCGGTGCTATTACCCCGGTGGCGCGTTTAGCGCCGGTGGTGGTAGGCGGGGTGACTGTCAGCAACGCCACTTTACATAATCAGGACGAAATTAACCGGCTGGGCATTAAAATTGGTGACACGGTCACAGTGCGCCGGGCCGGCGATGTTATTCCGCAAATTGTTGCTGTGCTTGCTGAACGGCGGCCAGTAGACGCGCGCGATATTGCATTTCCAGACGGCTGCCCGGTATGTGGCTCTGCGGTCGAGCGGGTGAGTGGCGAAGCAGTAGCACGTTGCAGTGGTGGTTTGTTTTGCCCGGCGCAATTAAAAGAGTCGATTAAACATTTTGTCAGCCGCAAAGCCATGGATATTGACGGCCTGGGTGACAAACTGGTTGAACAATTGGTCGATCAGCAGCTGATAAAAACCCCGGCAGATATTTATACCCTCGATATGCCCGCGCTGATTGGCCTGGAGCGAATGGCCGAGAAGTCGGCGTTAAAGCTGCTTAATGCGATTAAAACCTCAAGCCAGACCAGTTTGCCGCGCTTTATTTATGCCCTGGGTATCCGGGAGGTAGGTGAAGCGACAGCACTTAATCTGGCGCAACATTTTGGCAGCCTGTCGGCGATCCTGAATGCCAGCCTGGAGCAATTGCTGGCGGTAAATGATGTCGGTAAGATTGTGGCCGAGCATCTGCAAAGTTTTTTTGCAGAGCCGCACAACCAACAGGTTATCGCCGCACTGCAGCAAGCCGGGATCACCTGGCCTGATATCGTGGTACAACAGGCCTCGGCCCAACCCCTGGCTGGCCATACTGTGGTATTAACCGGCACGCTTACCAGCATGGGACGCGATGACGCCAAAGCCCGTTTACAGCAACTGGGTGCTAAGGTATCAGGTTCTGTTTCGGCCAAAACCCATGCGGTTATCGCGGGCGACAATGCCGGTTCCAAGCTGGCGAAAGCCAATGATCTTAATGTCCCGGTGTGGACTGAGCAGCAAATGTTAAACTTATTTAGCCGTAACGGAGTCGCCTGATGATTGAGCTGTGGTATCAGTTGCTAACTGATGGTGGCTTGTTGCTGCGCCCCTATATTCGCGATATTGCCCTGGCGATGGTAGCAACCTGCCTGGTCGTATTTGGGGATGATATTAACCGCTTTATCCGTCGCCAAATCAGTAGCCTGCATTTTATCTGGCGTACCGCGATATTTATTCTGGTGTGTGCTTTTGGCTATGGCGCCATTACTGTTTTCCTGACGCCGGTAGTGGCCGGCTGGCTGGTACGGTTGAGCAATATTGAATTACCCTGGGTATGCCTGCTTATTTTTATCGGCCTTGGCTGGTTCGCCCAGCGGAAGCGACAGGTGTAACATGCTACCGATGGCTGTGCTATGAGCTCACAACACGACTGGCCGTTACTTGATAACAATGGCTTACTGCAAATTCCGTTACGGTTTTATGGCTTATTGCTGTTGCTGCTGCGCCCCTATATGTGTTGGGTAACAGAGCTGAGTATGATGCGATCTCAGCACAGTTTGCTGGGCCAGTTTTACCCGCGGCAGCATGATTTTTTAGTGGCCTGTCTGATAGCATTGCCTTTGTTGTTGCTGGTCGCTGCGCTTAGCCAGCGGCGGCCCGGCGGCCATCGCTTCTGGTATTATTTATGGCGGCCCGGCATAGGGTTGTTATGGCTGGTGACCCTGGCCGACTTTGGCCACAGTATCAGTGGTCTGACAGGGGATGTTATTCTTGACGCGCCGTGGCGGCTGGTTGCCCCTGTGCTGTTAATAGTGGCGATGCTGTGGCTGGCATGCAGCAAAACCCTGCCGGTAATTTTCAGGGAATGGCCTGAACCCGTTAATAAGTAGTAGTGAAATGTCAGGCCAGCGGGCTTAAGTGTTTTTGTTTTAACTGCTCATAACGCTGTTGCTGCTCAGGTTTTAAGGTGCTGCTCTCGATTAATTGCTGGCATTGATTAAGCAGCTGCTGCTTACTGGACGGTGGGCACAACGGGCGGGGGCTGGTTAACAGGGTTTGCCACAAATTTAAGGCGATACCGGCATTTTTGGGCATCACGTTGTAGGCAAGTTTAAAGGCATCAAATGCTTCCTGCCAGTTGCCACGTTTGTACAGGGTTACCGCATTATTGTTAAGCTCGCGGGGGCCATGGCGCATGGCCAACCGCTCCTGTTGTTCCTGCTGTAAATAGGCAGTAAACAGCGGATCGGCCAGTTGTTGCTGACAGTGCTGACTGATCTGACTAAACAGCTGCGCCGATGCCTGGCTTAAACCCACCTCATGTAACGCTTTCGCCCGGTCCAGCGCACCTTCTACTGAATCAATATTCTCAAGTGGTTCCAGGGCGCTGAGCATAGCTTGTGCTTTATCTTTATGATCCTGTAAATACAATAATCTGGCCTGCAAAACCTGATGTTGGTTCTCCAGTGCTTTATGAGCGCCATTAGTATACTGCCGCTGTACGGTAGTTAGTGACACTGACGCCTGGCGGTTCAGGCGGCTGCTTTGTTCATCATCTTCAACACTCAGCGCGTAATCAATGCTGGCACGGGCCAGGGTTAAATATAAATCGGGCTGCTCGTACATTGAGTAACGCGCATATTTGACCATATCCCGGGCGGCGCGGTACTGGTTTTCATAATCGTGGTTAAGTCTGGATAACTGCAATAGCTTTTGCTGGCGAAACATATTGCGGGGCGCCAGCTCTGCGGCGGTAAGCAAATGCTGCTGCGCCTGCTGGTAATGCTGTTGTTTAAACTCCAGATCTGCCAGCGCATCGAGTGCAAATAAACGGCTTTCTGAGCGGTTCAGTAGCAGCTCCAGCTCAGTAAACGCTTCTGCTTCTTTATGCAATGCCAGATAGCATCGAACCAGACCCATTCTGGCCCAGCTAAAGGGCTGGATCCGTAGCATTGCTTTGAAAAACGTCTCGGCGCTCTGGTAGTCAGCCTGGCGTAACAACACATCGCCTTTCAGGCGCAGTAACAGCGGAAACAGTTTATGCAGTTCAGGATTAGCCAGTTGTTCATCAATAGCACTCAGCGCTTTGCTATCGTCCCTGTTATCAATAGCCAGGTAAACGTCGCGTAACTGCTGTTTGCGTCGTAATACCCGCTCAATTCGCAGTTGTAAATCTTTGATCACAAAAGGTTTAGCCAGGAACTCATCGGGTTGCAGTTCAATAACACTGTGCACCAGTGACGGGTCGGTTTCTGCGCTGATAAAAATAACAGCGCAGCTTAATTGCTGCAGTCCTTTGGCTTTAATTTCTTCATACAGCTGAAAACCATCTTTACCCTGCTGCTGATTATGAGCACAAATGATTAAATCGAACTGGTTATCCCGGCACAGGTTTAACGCCACGTTGGCCCGCTCGGCCAGGAAAATATTCTGATAGCCCAGCTGCTCCAGTGCAAAACGCAAAAAGCCCTGCGCCAGACTTTGATCGTCTATCACCAGAATTCGTTCATCGCGACGTGGCGCAGTGTTCATGCAGTAGAAGGTTCCGGGTTGAGTGATGTACTTTTGCTTACTATAGCAAGTTTTGGCTACGGCAACAGCACTACAATGGCATCACGGTAATAACATTAGCTTGCTGTATTGTTAATGCCCGGACGCTAAAAAAAGAGCAACACTATCCATTTCTCAATTAATTATTTGATGACTAATGGTTAACAGTTGGTTACAATTGCTACTCCTCATAACGACGGAATTGGTAATGAAGCAACAATATTTTATTCATAGTTTTGCAGTATTCTCAATGCTTGCAAGCTTGACTGCCTGTGCTGCAGAAGTAAAAACCACCTTATCGTTTAGTGCTGATTACAAGATAGCCGTTTCTCAATCATTTCTGGCTGAAGCCACTGTTTTTGCAACGGACGAATTAGCTGTTAAGTCAGCGAGCGGACAAATGTTTGCGGGAAAAGTGCTGTCCGCGGATTCTGAGCAGCTTCCGGCTGATTTTGATTTCACTCTTTATCCGGATTATTTGCTGAAGCTAAAGCCTGTAGCGGGACTTAATTCTGAGTTAAGTACCATTTTCGAAAACTCGGCTGCCGAAATTGAATATAGCTATGGCCTGGCAAATATTAAAGTAGAGCAGCAGCAGGGCTGGACGCTATACAGCCTGTGTAAAGACCTGCGTTGTCTTGCTTTTGTAGTGAAAGACCATAACGCGGAATATATTCTCTCTGTGCATGCTCAGGGGATGAGCAGGGCCGATTTTACCGGTTTAATAAAAGGAGGTTTGTATGTTGAAAACTAATGAAAAAGCGCGCCTGTATGAACTTATTACGGCAATGATTGGAGAAGACGCTTCAATTAAAGCTTATAAAAGTGGCTTTAACCAAAGTACGGTAATCGTAGTTGAAGAGATGATCGATGCGAGTCTTACGTGCAACGCCAACATGAAAAAGCTGATATCAGATCTGCTTGGTGTTTCAGGGACATTAGCCAGGGGGTGGTTAAGTAAAGCTCTAGCTACCGCAAACCGAAATGTCTCTATCACCGAATTAAAAGGTTATGGCTGTCTTGTGTCGGTAAAGTCACGCTGGAAAACGGCGATTATAAATAGCACTATTTAACTAGTTCGTATCGCTATATTTGGCAGCTTAGGCTGCCTTTTTTGTGGTTAGAACTATTAGAACTATTGGCTGGTGCCCTTGAACTTAGCGGTTGGTGATCCAATGTCTGTAAGTGCGGCTATTACTAAGCCTGATATGCACAGGGATAGCTATTTACTCAATAAAGAGTGTTGTCCCGATACTGCGGAGGATTAATGAAGAAAGTACTGATATTTGTAACCAACCACGCCACACTGGGTGACACCGATGAAGCCAACGGCACTTTTGCGCCAGAACTTACCCATGCCCTGGATGTGTTTTTAAAAGCTGATGTTTACTATGATTTGGCGTCGATTAAGGGTGGCAAGGCGCCGCTGTATGGCACTGATATAGAAGATGATGCGGTTAATACCCGGATCCTGGCCAATGATGAATTTCAAAACAGGCTTAACAATACCCTTGTCGCCTCTAAGCTTAATATTGATGATTATGATGCTATTTTCTATCCGGGTGGTTTTGGCTTATTGTCGGATTTGGCAACTGATGAAACCGTCGCTAACTTAAGTGCCAAACACTATGAAAGTGGCGGGCTGCTGGCTGCAGTGTGCCATGGCCCGGCGGGCTTGTTGCCAATAACCTTAAGTAATGGTGAAAAGCTGCTGGCTAATACCGTGGTTACCGGCTTTACCCGTGAAGAAGAAGTGGACTACGGCACTATCGACAAAATTCCATTTTTGCTGGAAGAATCACTGGCCCGGGCCGCGAAACAATACCGCAAAGGCCAGCCGTGGGGCGAGTTAGTTGTTGAAGATAACCGGGTGATCAGCGGCCAGAACCCTGCCAGCGCGCATGCTGTTGCAGCGGCCTTGGTTAAGCACTTTGCCTAAGCATTTTGACTAAGTACTTTGTCTAAGTATTTTGCATAATTACTTTGTCTAAGCACTTTGCATAAGTAGTCTGGCACGCGACTTAATAAAATTCCGCCTGTGAGTATTGATTAAAGCGCCCTCTAACCGGGGCGTTTTTTTATGCAACAGCTTGCTGATTTACGCTACAGTATATGTGAATTCAATTTCCACAGGCAAAGACCATGGCGCTAGCGTCAATTATGACCAAAAAAGTGCGGGTAACTACTGAAGATGCTTCGTTAGCCAGTTTACGCAGCTTGTTTATTGATGCCAAATTCCAGCATGTGCCGGTGGTAAACAGCCTGCAGCAGCCGGTTGGTATAGTGTCAGTAAAAGATTATTTTAAAACCCTGAATTCAGTGATGGATAACGCTTCGGCAAACACCATTGAGTTGTTTATGAAAAGTCGTCAGGTGAAGCAGGTTATGTCGTCGCCGGTATACAGTGTTACCGCAGATACCGGTATTTTGCAGGCCGCCAATATACTGGTAGAGCGCAATATCAGTTGCTTACTGGTAGTTGATGCCCAGCGCCATTTAATTGGAATAGTGTCGTGGAAAGATATTATGCGACGGATTTTACAAGCACAGCAGAAAAAGCAACAAGAACAAAAGAAAACTTAGAGAAGTGGTGGATTGTACTGGGTTGGAATTAGTGGCAACCGTGTCTTGGTAAAGAGGGGCGGTGCTTTTTCATGGTAACAAATGAGAGATTGGTGGATTGTACTGGGTTCGAACCAGTGACCCCCGCCTTGTAAGGGCGGTGCTCTCCCAGCTGAGCTAACAATCCACGGGAGATATACTTTTATATTTTGAAGAATCAAATTGGTGGATTGTACTGGGTTCGAACCAGTGACCCCCGCCTTGTAAGGGCGGTGC
>CAXBHB010000009.1:0-158525 GCA_963975465.1 uncultured Chromatiaceae bacterium | reverse complement strand
AGTGATTTAAACCTGACTGTCAAGCCTCTTTCTAAAAGATTTTTGCTGTCCGGCTTATCTCACCCGAGGCACTCATACTGCAGCACCCCCTTGGCATGGCGCGCATTATAGGGCGTTTAATAACTGACGCAAGCGGTTATTTAATTAATTCGTCTACTTTAAGTTTAAACGGTTATAAAAGCGTCGTTTTAGCTATTTTGATGTAACTTAGTATTTTGCTGACAGATTTTTATGTTGGCTGCTTAAGATCTAACCGTTAAGATAGAAGCGCTGAAAATTTATAGGCACTCTTGTTTTTCGTATTTAGGAATTGATTATGTTACCAACTTTACGCGTTTCATTACCGTACACACTGGCACTGGCAGTGATCGTCTATTTCGCATTCGCTTTCTTCACTTTAGAAATTAACCAGGCGTGGTTCGTGGTTATCGGTGTACTACTGGCAGGTGTGCTGGTACCAATACTTGTTGATGTAAAAGGTGCTGCCGGGCAGCAAACTGATGTTTCTGTAGCATTCAGCGGTGAAACATCAACCCTGTATGTCGGCAATCTACCTTATCGCGCCAATGAAGACGCTGTCAGAGAGTTATTTGAAAATTATGGTGCAGTTAAAAATGTCCGCCTGATGAAAGACAGGCAGACTGGCCGCCGGCGCGGTTTCGGATTTATTGAAGTAGCAGCAAAAGATGCCAGTAAAATGATCAACAAATTAAATGACTTTGAGTTTCAGGAGCGCACGTTGAAGGTCCGAGAAGCTAAGGAACGTCAGGAAGAAGATAGCGCAGAATAATAGCTATTTATTGCTAAATTAACGCCGGCTACCTGCCGGCGTTTTGCTTTTTCAATTTCAGAGCAACCCCCATTACTCCTGAAAGGTTGGCTGACACGTTAAAAGAAACTAAAATGTCGGCCTTTATAGTAAGCAGAGACAATTATGCACATTGGTCAGGTGTTTCCCGCGGAGTACGAAGTTCAGTTAGCTAATAAGCAAAAACGGCTACAACAATTGTTGGATGGCTATGTCACCACTGATTTTCAGTTATTTCGCTCAGAATCCAGTCATTTTCGCCAGCGAGCTGAATTTCGTATTTGGCATGACGGTGACGACATATATCATGCCATGTTCGACCCCGAAACCAAGCAAAAAATTCGCATAGATTATTTCCCGGTAGCATGCCGGATTATTGCTGATTTCATGCCAGTGTTACTCAGTAAAATTCAATACAACCATGACTTACGTTATAAATTGTATCAGGTTGATTATCTCGCAACCTTGTCTGGCGAGCTGCTAGTAAGCTTGATATATAAACGACAACTTGATGAAAGCTGGCAGCATGCAGCAACTGCGCTTATGGCGGAGCTAATGCCCGAATGGCAGGTTAAATTTATAGGCCGGGCGCGTAAACAAAAAGTCGTTATACAAAATGACTTTGTTACTGAAAAATTTACTGTTGAGGGTGAAACGATCGCCTATCAACAAATAGAAGGTAGTTTTACCCAACCGAATGCCGGTGTTAATCAACATATGCTGGCATGGACCGCCAATATTGCGAAAAATCTTAACGGTGATTTATTAGAGTTGTACTGTGGCAACGGCAATTTTGCGTTGGCACTAGCCAGATATTTTAAGCAGGTTGTTGCTACAGAAATATCAAGAACTTCTATTAAATCAGCGCAATACAACGTCTCTTTAAACAACATTGAAAATGTACAGGTGTTACAAATGTCTGCTGAGGACGTAGCTGAAGCACTAGCCAACGGTACCTCGCTCAAACATATTGAACTTGCTAATATGGCACTGAACACCGTGCTGGTTGACCCGCCACGCGCCGGCTTAGATCCTGCGACCGTACAGTTGGTCAGCCGGTTTAACGATATAATCTATATATCGTGCAACCCTGAAACATTGGCAGAAAATTTACAGACACTCTCAGCCACACATAGTGTCATTCAAGCCGCTTTATTTGATCAGTTCCCCTATAGCCACCATGTAGAAACTGCAGTTTGGTTGCAAAAGCGCTAACTTTTAAGTTTGATACGGCCATAACTGGCTGCACCATGAGCCAACCAGCGAAGCTGGGTTACGGTGCGGCTGGTTAAACTGGCGTATTGCTCGGGAGGTGCGTCGAGGGCATCGGCGCCAGTATGAAACACCAATGTCACCATCGCTTCAGCCTGCAATTGCGCCAGATCGTCCGGACAGGCTGTTTCCTTTCGTAAATAATGTGCCAGCTCTGCTGAGAAATGCTGGATCTCTCGGGCAACAGCAGCCCGAAATGCAGCTGAAGTACCCGAGCGCTCACGTAACAATAGCCGAAACACATTACTGTTACCGACAACAAACTCCATAAAGGTTTCAATTGAGGTGCTTATAACACTGCCGTTTTTTTCAATCCGCTGCCGCGCTTGACGCATTAATTGCCGCAACATTAAACCCGCTTCATCGACAAGGGTTAAACCCAGTTCATCCATATCAGCAAAATGACGATAAAAGGATGTAGGTGCAATTCCTGCCTCTCTGGCAACTTCACGCAGACTCAGACTCGCAAAACTTTTTTCAGCGCTTAACTGAGAAAAAGCTGCTTCTATTATAGCCTTACGGGTTCGCTCTTTTTGTTGGGCTCTGCTCACGGCATGTCCTATCGAAAAATTTACTATTTTATACCTTGACCTGAAACTGCTGGCTAGTTAAATTGGCGTACAGTTGTAAGCTCAAAGTACCCTTTATGAAAAAAGCTCCTATTATCTGGACTACCACCATATTGTTCAGTCTTACGTTCCTCGTCGCTGCTATCGCCGTGCCGTGGTATGCCATTACCGTTGGTTTTGGCTGGTTTGAAATTATCGCGACAATTTTAGCACTTGGCTACTGCGGTATGTCCATTACTGCGGGTTATCACCGTTTATGGGCTCATAAAACCTATGATGCTCATCCATTTTTACAATGGGCATTCGCGATAGGAGGCGCTTTTGCACTACAAAACAGTGCTTTGCATTGGTCGTCCGATCATAGGGATCATCACCGCCATGTTGATAACAACGACAAGGATCCCTATTCTGCAGGGCGTGGGTTCTGGTACAGCCATATCGGCTGGATGCTAAGGGATTATCAGGGTGACGTATACAACGATTATAGTAACGTGCGTGACCTACAGAAAAACCGTATTGTCGCCTGGCAGCACAAACATTATCTGGTGCTTACAATAGCGACTAATCTTGGCATCCCGCTATTTTTGGGTTTGTTAAGTGGCAACATGCTGGGCATGATATTAAGTGTAGGTGTGCTACGGTTAGTTCTAAGCCACCATTTTACGTTCTTTATTAATTCATTGGCTCATATCTGGGGCAAACAACCGTATACAGATAAAAACTCAGCAAGAGACAACGGTATACTGGCCTTTTTAACCTATGGCGAAGGCTATCATAACTACCATCATATTTTTGAATATGATTATCGCAACGGTATTAAATGGTGGCAATTCGATCCAACGAAGTGGCTTATTAAATCAGCAAGTTTTATGGGGTTAACCCGTAACTTGCGAACTGTTCCGGAAGAACGCATCGCTATGGCTAAAGCAAAAATGCAATTGTTGCGGGCTCAGCAAAAAGCACAGCTGCTTCCAAATGCTGAACAATTGCTTCAGTTACTGGAACGTGAGTATGAGCTACTGTTGGCCAGAATGCAGGATTACTATCAGCTTAAAAAGCAGTTTGTGTTGCAGAAAAAGCAAGCATTGATTGAGCAGTACCAGACCGCAGATTTTAAGCAGCGCTATCGTGAGTTTAAATACCATTTGCAACAACAGCATCAACACTGGCAGAGGTTAACTTCAGCCTTTAACTGACCAATAAAAAGAGGCTAACGCCTCTTTTTTTGTTATAAAGACCTGTTATGCTTACTCATTACTGCATTTACTAAGCTAGGCGAAGCGTGTGACAGATCTGAACAAGTCAAAAAAACCGGTTTATGACTATGATGCGATTGTTATCGGCACTGGTCCTGGTGGTGAAGGCGCAGCCATGTATCTGGCAAAAAGTGGTAAGCGTGTTGCCGCTATAGAACGCTACAAATCAGTGGGCGGCGGCTGTACCCATTGGGGCACTATTCCATCCAAAGCATTGCGCCACTCGGTCAGCCGGTTGATCGAGTTCAATGAAAACCCGCTATTTCAGCTGGACGATCAACTCACCCGGCTGACATTTTCGCAAATCCTAAAACATGCTGCCGGCGTCATACGTAAACAAGTTAAACTCCGGGCCGGGTTTTATGATCGCAATCTGGTAAAGATCCATCAGGGTGAGGCACGCTTTATTGATGCCCATACGCTTGAAATAACTGACGAGGATGGCAGTTGTTATAATCTGAGTGCCGAGACCATTGTTATAGCGACAGGTTCAAGACCTTACCGGCCGCCACAAGTTGATTTTGACCACTCACGTATTTATGACAGTGACACGATTTTGTCACTTGCTCATGAGCCCAAACATATTATTATTTATGGCGCCGGGGTTATCGGCTGCGAATATGCGTCAATCTTCCGCGGCCTTGGTGTGCGGGTTGACCTTGTTAATACCCGAGACCGTTTGCTGTCATTTATGGACGCAGAAATTTCTGACTCACTTAGTTATCATTTCTGGAACTCTGGTATGACAATTCGTCACGGTGAGGAGTTTTCGCAAATTGAAGGACACAAAGACGGCGTAGTGTTGCACTTACAATCAGGCAAGAAAATGAAAGCTGATTGCTTTCTGTTTGCCAATGGTCGCACAGGTAACACCGATATGCTGAACCTCGCGGCTATTGGCCTGGATTCAGATAGTCGGGGCCTGGTTAAAGTAAATTCCCGCTATCAAACCAGTATTGAAAATATTTATGCTGTAGGTGATGTGATTGGTTACCCTAGTTTGGCAAGCGCCGCTTATGATCAGGGCAGATTAGCCGGCGAAGCCATTGTTAAAGGTAACCTGGACGGTCATCTGATCGCTGATATCCCGGTAGGGATTTATACCATTCCTGAAATGAGTTCTGTTGGTAAGACAGAGCAAGAGCTTACCAGCGCTAAAATTCCTTATGAGGTTGGCAGAGCCCAGTTTAAGCATCTTGCCAGAGCACAAATTGCCAATACCAGCGTGGGTAGTCTGAAGCTGCTGTTCCATCGGGATACGTTAGAAATTCTTGGCATCCACTGTTTTGGCGAGCGTGCAGCAGAAATTGTCCATATAGGCCAGGCAATTATGATGCAAACAAATGGCGGTAATAACCTTAATTATTTCGTCCATACTACCTTCAATTATCCGACTATGGCTGAAGCATACCGGGTAGCCGCATTGAATGGACTCAACAGACTTTTTTGATTGAACCTTAATGCTCAACTTAAGATGTTGATATAAAACAATATATATAATTTTGTTTTGACTGGTAAATCATTGTAAACTCAATGAAACATTAAAAAAATCTCATGGGAATGCCGTGGAGACCCGTTATGCCATTAGTTCGTATTAGCCTGGCTTGGATAGCAATCTGCTTCTCCGGTTACACTCTTGCCGATTTTCCTACTGCAAAGTCATTGTTTGACAAGCAAGAGTATCAGTTAGCGAAGCCAAGATTGGAGAAGCTGGCTGAGCTTGGTCACCTGGAAGCTCAGTTTTTAGTCTCAAAAATCTACGCGGAAGGACTCGGAACCCCGGTAGATGTCAATAAGGCCTATGCCTGGACCTTAATAGCGCGTGATCGTGAACACCCTGAAGCCGCAGATCAATATTTGGCATTGCGTCGCAAGCTGGATTCACGACGTGATGGCAAAGATATGTATAATGAACTTAGCAGCAAGCATGGCAAAGATGCGCTGTTTGGTAACCTTTATCCTATTGCTAACCGCTTTGTAGTCAATAGCGCAAATAAGATAAAACCGATAAAGCAGGATGAACCAACTTATCCTAACTACTTTGAACGAAGTGGTGTTTCAGCCTGGGCGGTCGTCCATTATGATATCAATGAAGATGGTAATGTAGAGAACGCCAAAGTTATTGCGTCCTTTCCAATAGAGGGTATCGATGAGTTTGTATTAGCTGCAGTTAACAACTGGCGATTTGAGCCCCCTCGCGATTTGTACGGGGATACTATGCGGCTTGAAATGCAAAGCCACAGCTTTCAGATCAAAGCTAATCAGGGTGCTCAGCAACGACGCTTTAAGCGAGATAATCAAGAGTATATCGACGCCATTGCTGCGGCAGCAAAAGCTGAGTTTGCAGAGTATCAATACTTATATGCAGTGTTAGCTGAAAGTAATATTGTCAAAACAGAAAATCCGTTGGAGTGGTATCAGAAAGCTGCCATTAACGGGCATCAGACAGCGCAATATCGCTTGGCACAGTGCCTGATCACTGGTAATGGTTGTGAGAAAGATCGTAGTAAAGCCGTTAACTGGTTAGCCGTCGCGGCCGAGGGTGGCAACCCTAAAGCGGCTTATCTGTTGGCGCAGGAATTACTAGACAGCAACAACGTTAACTTTGACCCGCGTAAAGCAGCGCGCTATTTGGAGCTGGCGGCATTGCAGGAATATATGCCTGCTATCGCCGACTACGCATCACTACTAGCCCTGTCTGATGACCCTCAGCTTCACAATCCTAATAAAGCGATCAGCCTTGCTGAACAGGGCCGGGCAATTGATCCCAACCATCCTGATCTTTTGTCTACATTGGGTGTGGCATTTATTGAACTTGGTCAGCAGGGCCGCGGCGAGGCAATGTTACAACAAGCTATAAATGAGGCGCGGAAACGAAATTGGGCGGTAGAGAATTTTGAAGACTTGCTGCTTGATTATCAGACATCTGTAGCAGGTACGAACTAGCGAAAAGGCCATCTTAACGATGGCCTTTTACTTTTACTCTGCTGTGGTATCCAGATGATAAGTGCGGCTTAATGATTGTACCGCGTCAATAAACACGCCTGCTTTCTCCGGATCAACGTCTGGGGTAATGCCGTGGCCCAAGTTGAACACATGGCCACTGCCCTGGCCAAAGCTATCCAGTATCGATTGCACTTCCTGCCTTATCCGCTCCGGTGAACCCAGTAAAATTGATGGGTCCATATTACCTTGCAGCGCAACCTTATCACCAATTCTGGAGCGGGCATTGCCAATATCAGTCGTCCAATCCAGACCAACACCATCACACCCGGTTGCGGCAATAACTTCCAGCCACTGACCGCCGTTTTTGGTAAACAGAGTGACCGGCACCTTGCGACCATCGGCTTCACGGGTTAGGCCATTCAAGATAGTCTGCATATAACTCAATGAAAATTCTTTGTAATCACGAGGAGTTAAAATACCACCCCAAGTGTCAAATATCATAACAGACTGAGCGCCAGCAGCAATTTGCGCATTCAAATACAATACTACGCTTTGCGCAAGCTTATCTAAAAGCATATGCAATACTTCCGGTTCACTGTACATCATCTTCTTGATGATACTGAACGTCTTACTGCCACTGCCCTCGACCATATACGTTGCCAGCGTCCAGGGACTGCCCGAAAAACCTATCAGCGGCACACTGCCATTTAATTCACGTCTAATGGTACGCACAGCATCCATCACATAGCGAAGCTCTTGTTCAGGATCGGGCACCGGCAAATTAACCACATCCATAAAGTCACGAATAGGCTTTTGAAATTTGGGACCTTCGCCCTCTCCGAAATATAAGCCCAGCCCCATCGCATCAGGTATGGTTAAGATATCACTGAACAAAATAGCCGCATCTAACGGATAACGTCGCAATGGCTGCAGCGTTACCTCACAGGCCAGCTCAGGATTTCTGCATAATGACATAAAATCACCTGCAACAGCCCTAGTTGCCCGATACTCTGGTAAATAGCGGCCGGCCTGACGCATCATCCAAACAGGAGTTCGGTCTACTGGTTGCTTTAGTAAGGCTCGCAGATAACGGTCATTTTGTAATTGCATAATATAATCGCCTTCAATTAAAACTGCGCAAGTTTACCATCTGTAACACGCTTACTCTAGATAATCAGCGTTAATCGCTCATTCAGGTTTTTTCAACCACAGACTTGTAACCAACAAAAGTATCTGTTATAAACTTACTGCGCTAGTGAAGAATTATAAGCGAGAAGCTCGTTCAACGAGACCACGTTGTACCAAGTTAAGCCACATTTTGTGGCTTTTTTATTTGCTGCCATCCATGGCGCAAACCCTTCTGGCCAACTCTACGCATTGTTAAAAATCTTTCCGCAAGATTTTTTATTTGCTGCCATCCATGGCGCAAACCCCTCGGGCCAACGCTCTGCATTGTTAAAAATCTTTCCGGAAGATTTTTTATTGGCTGTTTATTAGCACCTCATGCTGGCGCTGCAGTTGTCTGATAATCCGTCCTGAAAGTGTTGCTATCGGTGGTACCTGCGGTAAGTTATCTAAATCGAACCAATCAGCTTCCTCAATCTCGTTTGGCTGACACACTATCTCACCACCGACATAATCCGCAGTAAAACCCACCATTAACGAATGGGGAAAAGGCCATGGCTGACTGCCAATATAGGTCAGATTATTAATATTAAGCCCAACCTCTTCTTTTACTTCACGAAGCGCTGCTTGCTCTAGTGTCTCAGCAGATTCAACAAAACCGGCAAGAATCGAATAGAAACCTGCTTTATGGCGGGTTGAGCGCGCCAGCAATAACTGTCCGGGGCGGGTAATACCAACCAGAACGCAAGGCGCAATTCTCGGATAACACCGATGACCGCATTTACTGCACAAAGTGGCCAGCTCCCAGTTAACCAGATACATAGCACTACCACATTGGCCACAGAAGCGATGTGTTTGTAAAAACAGCGCTACCTGGGTTGCCCTGGCCGCCAACTGAAACAACTGCTCGTCCAGATCCAAAAAACTACGTGCAGAATGCCAGGCTGTTTCGTCAACTATCTGATCATGATCAATTAATAAATAACATGGCTTTTGCTGGTACTCCCCCAGCCAACATACTTGTTCCGGGTCGACAGCAACCCCAAGGCTAGCTTTATTTCCCTGCGGTATCTTACCATCCGCGCCCAAAAATATGCGGCCTTTGTTGACCACAAACCACAGTCCGCTGCTTTGTGCGGTAAGGTTTATGCTGTGCTTTATCATAGTGGCGTCCTTTGTTAGCGGCCTTAATTCAGTTGCAGAACAGTTCGCTGTTGGTATGATACGGCTTGTGTACTGGGCTGACCAATAAAAAAATGGTTGATCTTTAGTGTGAAATTCTTTTAATTAGAGGTAGCAGAACTTTTACTGCTCTTAAGGAGAAGGCAATGTACCGTCGTGTGCAACAAGCGCAAAAAAAGTGGGGAGGGTCGTTAACAGCAATTGATAACTGGCTTGACGAACGCCAGCAACTTATCGTCAGCTATTGCAAGCTGGCTGGCTTACCACCCTTTGAAAAAGATCGTCACACCCTGCCTGCTCAGGATAAAGTACGTGAGTTCTGCCAATTACTGATGGATTATTTGTCGGCTGGTCATTTCGAGGTATACGAACGCATTGTCGATCAATGCACTATAAATGGCACTGATTCCCGAAAACTTGCTGATAGCCTGTATCCGAAAATTTCAGTGTCTACTGATCTGGCGCTTAGTTTTAACGACGCCTACGCCGACCATCTGAGTACACGCGACAGTGCAGCATTTGACCGCGAGCTTTCTGAGCTTGGTCAGGCATTGGAAGAGCGGTTTGAATTAGAAGACGAATTAATTGATACCCTGCACGCCAAACATACTGACGCCAGTGTATCCGCCTGAATGATTAGTTGTAAAAACCAGTAGCAGCGACAACCAGTAATTGTCGCTGCCAACTTCTAAATTATTTGTCGGAGACAATGTCCAGTAGTTCAACTTCAAAAACTAAAACACTGTGTGGGGTGATTACGCCCATATCACGCTCACCGTATGCAAGTTCAGACGGTACAGTAAACTTATATTTAGAGCCTACACTCATAAGCTGCACGCCTTCAGTCCAGCCAGGGATTACCCGGTTTAACGGGAACTCAGCAGGCGCATCCCGATCAAAAGAACTGTCGAATTTAGTCCCATCCGTTAAAGTGCCGGTATAGTGCACTTTTACTACATCAGTTGCTGCCGGCTTAGGGCCGTCACCCTCTGACAGCACTTCATACTGCAAACCTGATTCAGTAACATTAACGCCTTCTTTAGCGGCGTTTTGTTCTAAATAAGCTTTACCAGCAGCAATCACCGCTTCAGATTCTGCAGCGGCAATTTCCGCCTGTTTTGCGCGATATTGCTCATCAAGGCTGGCCAGAAGCTGTTGAATTTCGTCATCGCTAACACTGGATTTGCCAGCCAGGCCGTCTTGAACACCTTGCATAATTAATTCGCTATTCAGCTCTACCGCAATTTTGTCATATTCCTGAATAGTGCTTTCAAGATAGCGGCCTGCAGAAACACCCAGGCTATAGGCTTGCTTTGCCTGTTCAGTGTCTAATGCTGGAGCTTCAATTTGCTTTTCTTTCTGGCAAGCACTTAAAGTTAACATTGCCACAGCAATCAATGATAATTTGGTAGTTACGCGCATTCATTTCTCCAATAATTGGCAGCCTGGCTGCAAAAGTGTGTTTTAATAATCAGTCCGGTTCTGGCCTATACTAACGGTTTGTGCGAATGAGGTTAACACCCGCAATGAAATATCCTGTGCTTTTTCTGACTTTTTTCCTCTTATCCTGTACAAAAGTTGAAACCACAGCACTACAGCAATGGCAACACGTTGCTCAGGGTAGCTACGCTGCAGAAATTGCTGAAGACGGTAAATTCGCCATTGTTTCATCAGTACAGGATGGTGTCGCCTTTTGGGATTTGCAACAGAACGCACTTAAATACCAGTGGCAACATAATCCAGAGCAGGAAAATCTGGTATTCAGCCTCGCTATCAGTCCGGATAACAGCCACGTATTAAGCGCTGATCAGCAAACCTTTGCATTATGGCGCACTGACACCGGTCAGAATGTGGGGTTTTGGCAACTTGATCAGTCAACTGTGAGGGACATTGCGTTATCAGCCAACGGTGACCATTTGCTTATCGGCAAAAGTGATGGCGCTGTGCAACATATCACTCTGTCAAGCGGCCGGCGTCTGGAGTTTTTGGGTCACAGTGAAAAAATTAATAGTGTCGCAATGTCGCCAAATGGTCGCTATGCCCTGACCGGCAGCAACGATTATCAAGCCTATTTGTGGGATACCGAAAGTGCTCAGATTATTCACTCTTTCAGCCATCCGAGCAGGGTAAGTAAAGTGGCGCTCGACCCGCAAGGCCGCTTTGCTTTCACTGCGGATAGTCAAAGCATGGCCAGGATTTGGGATATTCAGAGCGGAGCTTTGGTCAGCAGCCTCCAAATAACTGCCCGTCAGCAAGTATTCAGCGCCGTGCGCTTTAGTGAAGACGGACAATATTTACTTACCGGCGCCCCTACCCGCAATGTGGTGTTGTGGCGGGTGCGTGATGGCGAGGAATTACAACGCTGGCGGGTAACGCCCCGTGATGGCAGCCGCCCGGCGGGCGCCGTAGTGCATGCTGTAGCTTTCTTAAGCCCAACACGTATAATTAGTGAAAGTTCTAGTGGATATGCCGAAGTATGGGAAATAGATTATGACTGAAATAGATGCAGCCATGCAGCAACAGTTAATTGAATTAGAGAGTAAACTGGCATTTCAGGAAGATACCGTTCACAACCTGAACAACGAATTGCATCAACACCAGATCCGGATAGAAAAGCTGCAGCAGCAAGTGCTCCTGCTAGCAGAGAAACTGAGGCAACTGCCTGAGGATCAGGGGATCCTGTCACCTGAAGACGAGCCACCGCCACCGCATTATTAGCCACAGGTGTTATTCCGGTTTAAACACACCTATTACCTGCTCGGCGGCGCGACTGGCTTTGGCTACTTGCGCCTCGGGCTGCACCATCTGATGACCACAGCTAACGCACTCTACTTTTTCTACGTTGTTTTCTAAAAACAGCATCATGGTGTCTATAGCATGGCATTTGGGGCAACTTGCGCCTGCAATAAAACGTTTTTTCTTGCGAACAGTCATAGTTATCTCATTTTGTCGGCGGCAATTTTCAGTGTAGACCTTGGTTTATGCTGGTTATAGCGTAAAATTGGCGCCCTAGTTCAGTATTACAGGTAAAAGCATGATTCAGTTACAGCAGGTTGAACTGCGCCGCGGCCCACAGGCTTTATTCAGCAATGCCGATCTTACCGTATTTCCGGGGCAAAAAGTCGGAATAATTGGTTCGAATGGCTGCGGTAAGTCCAGCTTGTTTGCCATGCTGCTTGGAAAACTGCACGCCGATGCCGGTAATATTAATATTCCCGAACGTTGGGTGATCTCTACTGTTGCTCAGGAAACCCCTGCTTTGGACTGCAGCGCCATGGATTATGTGCTGCAGGGTGATGAAAAATTGTTTCCACTACTGTTAAAAGCCCGCAGCCAATGTAGTGAGAGTGATTTAGCGGCGGTACATTTACAAATTGAAGCGCTGGATGGCTACCGGGCTGAAGCTAAAGCTGGCGTGCTGCTTGATGGTCTGGGTTTTAGTGGTGAAGCCCAGCAGCAATCTGTAAAGTCGTTTTCAGGTGGTTGGCGGATGCGCTTAAACCTGGCCAAGGCATTGATGCAACCAGCTGAATTACTGCTACTGGATGAGCCCACCAATCACCTGGATTTAGATGCGGTTTTGTGGCTGGAAAAATATCTGGCAAACTATCAGGGTACTTTGCTATTGATAAGCCATGACCGTGACTTTCTGGATGCCGTTACCGATAACATTGTCCACATTGAACGCCAGACCCTGACATTGTATAAGGGTAACTATAGCCAGTTCGAGCGCCAGCGCGCTGAACAGCTATCGCAGCATCAGGCCAACTTTGATAAACAACAACGCCAGGTCGCCCACCTGCAAAAGTTTATTGACCGCTTTAAAGCCCAGGCCACCAAAGCCCGCCAGGCACAAAGCCGGATAAAAGCGCTGGAGCGGATGACCATCCTGGCACCGGCCCATGTTGATTCGCCTTTCAGTTTTAGTTTTCGCGAGCCAAAATCGCTGCCCAATCCGCTACTGAAGATGGAGAACGTGCAAGCAGGCTATAACGACCACGTGATCTTAAGCCAGATTAAGTTTCAGCTGCTACCGGGCAGCCGGATCGGTTTACTGGGACGCAATGGCGCCGGTAAATCAACTCTGATTAAACTTTTGTCAGGCAGCGTGCAACCACAAAGTGGTGAAATCTGGTACGCCAATGGGGTAAGTTTAGGTTATTTTGCTCAGCATCAGCTGGAAACGCTGCGCCCGCAAGATTCACCGCTGCAGCATCTGGTGCGGCTGGACCCTTTGGTACCCGAGCAAAAGCTACGTGATTTTCTGGGTGGTTTTGGTTTTCACGGTGACAAAGCGCTGGAGGCCTGCGCGCCGTTTTCCGGCGGAGAGAAAGCCCGGCTTGTGCTGGCTCTGATCGTATATCAGCGCCCTAATCTGCTATTGCTGGATGAACCCACTAACCACCTTGATTTAGATATGCGTGAAGCAATCGTTATGGCATTACAGGAGTTTGAAGGCGCCATTGTGATAGTCTCGCACGATCGCCACCTGCTTAGCAGCTGTACCGATGAGTTTTATTTAGTCGCCCATGGCCGGGTAGCGCCTTTTGATGGCGATTTAACTGACTACTACCAATGGCTGCAGCAAGATGCCCGGCTTAGTAATAACGCAGCAGTGGCGGATACGCCTGCAAGCAGCAACGTTATTCGCAAAGATCAAAAAAGACTGGAAGCAGATCTACGAAATTTACTGCGGCCATTAAAGCAAAAAATTGAAAAGCTGGAGCATCAGCAACAAAAATTGACGGAGCAACTGGCCAGCATTGAACAACAACTGGCTGACGCGGATATTTACAGTGCTGAGCGCAAAGCCGAGTTAACCGCATTGCTGGCAAAGCAAGCCACTGCCAGCAGCAATCTTGCCAGTGTCGAAGAAGACTGGTTTATGGCACAGGACGAGCTGGAACAGAAAACCAGCCAGTTCTGGAAAGACAATGGCTAAACAAGTTAGCGCAGAAGCGCTATGGCAGTTTAGCCTGGCCTTGTATCCCAAAGTCCAGCCCCTCTGCCTGCAGTGGCAGGACAACTTCGGGGTCAATGTTAATCTGTTGCTATTGCTCTGCTATCTGGAGCAACAGCAACTTAGCCTCACTTCACCACAACTGCAGCAACTGGCCGCTCAGCTCAGCGACTTTAGTGGTCAGTTTACCCAGCCACTAAGAACATTGCGCCGTAACAGCGTTAACGCCAAGCTCTCTGCAACGCAACAGCGATATCTTAAGCAAGCGTTGCTACAGGCAGAGCTTTCGCTGGAACAGTTAGAACAACAATTACTGTTGGAATATTGCCCGCCTTTGACTGCTTCGGTTCAACCACTGATTGAACTGTATTTGACGAAGCTTAACGTCAACGATTTGCTGCATACAGCGCAAATTAATGATCTGCGTCAAGCACTGCAGCAACTTGGTTAATACCGCCATTAAAATTTGATCTGTATCAGTTCTCACCCCTGCTACCTTATCTAGACTTCATGCATCGACATTTAAGTTATTGCAACACAAGAGGGCAAGGTTATGAACCTATGGCATGAATTTCTGAACGACCCGGTAATCTTTATTTCATTTACCGGCCTGGCTATCGTCATTGGCTTATGTTTGTTCTATGCAGTTTATTTTATCTATAAAATTGACCACGACACACCTGAGTCAGAGCGGCATTAAACAGGGCGGGCATCGGCAAGTGTTAAACTAGGTTTCCAGATAAATTATTTTGTCCGGTACGCCATTCCAGGCGTTGGCATCGGCTGGCGGAGCTTTCACCTCACAGATATTGGGCCAGATTTCTGCCAGTTCAGCATTTAGCTGAATAAAGCTTTGCTGGTCAGCGGGCACTTTATCTTCCTGCACGATGGCGTTGGCCGGGCATTCTGGTTCGCACAGGGCACAATCGATACAGATTGTTGGGCTTATCGCCAGAAAATTGGGTCCTTCAAAAAAGGCATCTACCGGGCACACTGCCACGCAGTCGGTGTATTTGCACTTAATACAATTATCCAGCACCACAAAGGCCATAACGCTTCAATTCCTGTAATCTGAGGCTTGGGATCATACTGCAGCAGCCAGAAAAAACAAACTGGCATACCGATAAGTCTCTATCGACCAGGTTTAATTACATCGATTATTTGTCTGCTTGCTAAATATGCTGGAACCCTATAACGTAATTTTATCAGCGGTGCCGGTTTTTATACTCGACACCACTCAATAATGGCGTAGCCTCAGGAGCCGACATGACCGGCTGTAAGCATATTTTGATCGCAGAAGACGATAGCTTTCTGCTGTCGCTACTTGAGTTGCAGTGTAGCAGTCTGAGCATGCAGACGTGTTGTGTAGAAAATGGCGAGCAGTTAATAACAGAAGCGCTTAGTTATCAATACGATATCATTTTAACTGATATTCAGATGCCGATTTGTGATGGCATTCAGGCAATGCAAATCCTGCGGCAGCTGGGCTATGACCGCCCCATTTTCGCGATGTCAGCTGATAGTATCGACTGTGAAGGCTTCGATTGTATTTTGCAAAAACCGGTAGACATTGATCAGCTGGCCAGTTTGTGTGAGCAAACACCGCAACAACCTAAAGTTCAGCTACAAATAAACAGCGAGCTCACTAGCCTTTTTTATCAGAATTTAGCCCAGCTTAGCCAGGATTTTACCGGCGCACTTCAACAAGAAGATTTTGTGACGATGCGGCAAATCTGCCATAAAATTAAGGGCGGTGCTGCCAGTTTTGGTCTTATGAATCTGAGCCAGCTGGCTGACCGCATGCAGCAACGACTTGCCACAGCAACCCCGGAAACTAACCTTGTGCAGGAATCCAGGCAATTTCTCCTGATCTTACAACAATCGGGAGCGGACAATGAGACAGCCTAAAATATTGCTGGTAGATGATGTCGATTACAGCCGTCAGCTGTTGCGCAACAATATAATGGCGTTGGCCGATACCAAGTTACTGAAAAATCGCAGTTATAATTTTTTTAACGCGGGCACTGCAACAGATGCCAACATTTTGTTCAGATTGCACCAGCCCGATGTGGTATTCCTTGATATAGAGTTACCGGACCAGTCAGGGCTGGAATTATTGTCGCAGTTTAAACAGCAAAAACCTGAATGCTGTATCGTCATGATCAGCGGTGCCAGCACCCTGGAAAATGTCACCCAAAGTATCAAAATGGGGGCCGCGACCTTTATCGTCAAACCGTTCAGCGGCGATAAAATTCTGGCGGCAATGCGAATAATGGAAAAGAAATTTTATAATCAGGTAACGCCGGATACTATTTAGCGAAGAGCTTAATAAAATTAAAGTATGGCTGCGCTATTTTCAACCATCAAACTATCAATTTATACGAACATCGCAAAGCCTTACGGACATTCGCTGCCGCATGGCGTAAAATAGCGCTATCTTGTGAGCGGCTGGCCTGTTGCCTGGTCGCAATGACACCGATATGGATCCTTTATGCTGCGCCTGACTGAAATAAAACTTCCTCTTAATCATGATGAAAATGCGCTAACTGCGGCTATTCTCGCTAAATTACAGATATCAGCTGAGCAGCTACACAGCTATAGCGTATTTAAACGCGGCTTTGATGCCCGCAAAAAATCCGATATTCAGTTAATTTATACTCTGGATTTAGAGGTGGCTAACGAAGCGCAGTTGTTAACGAAATTTGCCAGTGATCAACATGTTAAGCCCGCTCCTGACACTAGTTATCAATTCGTAGCACAAGCGCCAGCAATACTGCCCGAGCGACCAATTGTTATTGGCCTTGGCCCCTGTGGTTTATTTGCGGGTCTGTTGCTGGCTCAAATGGGCTTTAAACCGATTATTCTGGAGCGCGGTAAAGAAGTGCGGGAACGCACCAAAGATACCTTTGGCTTCTGGCGTGGCAAAGAGCTTAACCCGGAATCGAACGTACAATACGGCGAAGGCGGCGCAGGTACGTTCTCTGATGGTAAGCTGTACAGTCAGGTGAAAGACCCGAAACATTATGGCCGCAAGGTAATGAGTGAGTTTGTCGCCGCCGGCGCACCAGATGAAATTATGTACGTCAGTAAACCGCATATCGGTACCTTTAAATTGGTGGCGATGGTCGAGAAAATGCGGGCAAAAATCGTCGAACTGGGTGGCGAAATTCGTTTTAGCAGCAAAGTAGACAAGCTACATATTGAGGATGGTCAACTCACCGGTTTAACCCTGGCCAGCGGCGAAGCGTTAACCAGCAAGCATGTGGTCCTGGCCGTTGGCCACAGTGCCCGCGATACCTTTCAGATGCTGTATGATCAGGGTGTTTATATTGAGGCCAAGCCGTTCTCAATTGGCTTTCGGATTGAACACGAACAGTCAATGATTGACGAATGCCGTTTTGGTCCTAACGCCGGCAACCCGATTTTAGGCGCTGCCGATTACAAACTGGTTCACCATTGCAGTAACAACCGCACTGTTTACAGTTTTTGCATGTGCCCGGGCGGTACTGTTGTCGCTGCAGCCTCTGAGCCAGGCCGGGTGGTCACCAACGGCATGAGCCAATACTCACGCCATGAGCGTAATGCTAACAGTGCGATAGTGGTGGGTATTGACCCCGAGCGCGATTACCCCGGTCACCCGCTGGCGGGTATCGCCCTGCAACGCCAGTTAGAAGAGCAGGCGTTTAAAGTAGGGGGTGAAAGCTACCATGCACCAGCACAATTAATTGGCGACTTTCTAAAGGGCCGTTCATCGGCTGCACTTGGCGAGGTCAAACCGTCTTATACTCCGGGCATTACCCTCACCGATTTGGCCCAGGTACTGCCGGATTTTGCCATTGCCGCCATTCGGGAAGCGATTCCAGCGTTTGACCGTCAAATTAAAGGTTTTGCTAAAGCCGACGGATTGCTGACCGGGGTGGAAACCCGCACCTCATCGCCCATTTGTATTAAACGCGGCAAAGATTATCAGAGTATCAATATTAAGGGTCTGTACCCTGCTGGTGAAGGCGCCGGTTATGCCGGGGGCATTTTATCGGCCGGTATCGATGGCATTAAAGTGGCCGAAGCGCTCGCTCTGGCAATGCTGGATGCCGACACCAGCATAACTTAAGCACAGTGACCTCAGCACTAAGCCGCCAGTATTACCGCAACGGCCCGCCCCACCGGGCCGGCGCCGATGTCAGTTTTGGTGATTTGGTTAAAATATTCGGCTTTAACAGCATTCATATTGGCCGCTGGGTGCAAAGCGCCGAGCAACAGCAAGCCGCTAATCTGTTTTTTGACGCACTCTGCGATTTGCAACTATTGTTGCAAGTGCCGGAGCAGGTTATTTCTCTCAATGGCTCGCTGGCCCTCACCTTTGGCATTGGTGGTCAACCCGGTGTCTGTGCGCATTATCAACCCCAGGGGCGCATTCTGGCCCTGGCTAAAAATGCCGGTGGCGGCAGCCTGGCGCATGAGTGGTTTCATGCCTTTGATCATTATATTGCCAGCAAGATGTTCAGCCTGGTAACGCCTGCCAACCGCTTTGCCAGCCGTTGCTATCTGGATGGCTTGCCACTACGAGGGCATCCACTAAACGATGTACTGCAGCAGGCATTTCAAACGTTATATTTATCTGATGATGGCCAAGACGAAAGCACTTTTTTCAGACTATGCCGACAGCTGGACGCAAGGCGGCAGCAGCTTTATCTGGCCATGCCGGAAGAGATGGCCGCGCGGGCGTTTGAAAATATGCTGCAGCGCCAGTCGCTTAAAAACAGTTTCTTAGTGTCGGGCACCTTGCAAAGCGAGGCGGCTAAATTGGGGATCTATCCGGACGAGGCGCTAAGCCTGGCACTCAGTCAACTCTGGCTGCCCTATTTTCAGGCATTGGGGGCCAGTTTACGTCAAAGAGCATAGTTAATTTGCCGCCTGGATTAACAATAATTTGCCATCACTTAATACCACCTTATTGCCACCAGCCTTTTTTGCCCGGTACATCGCAGCGTCAGCATGCAATATCAGCTCTTTTTGGCCGGAACCATGTTCCGGATAGACAGCAACACCAATACTGGGGTTAATACTCAGTTGCTGGCCGTTAATCAGATAAGGCTGACCCAGTGCCTGACGGATCTGCTCAGCTAATTGCAAGGCTATGCTGTCGTTCGTTACCTGCTCTAATAAAATCACAAACTCATCGCCGCCAAAGCGGGCGGCCGTATCCGTCTGCCGGATCGACGTTAGCAGACGCTGCGCGGTTAATTGCAACAACTCGTCACCGACATTGTGGCCAAAGCTATCGTTAATTTGCTTAAACTTATCCAAATCTACGTAGAGTAATGCCAGGCTGACTTGCTCGCGCTCTGCCCGCGCCAGCGCAGAATTTATCCGGTCCTGAAATAACTCGCGGTTCGGTAAATTTGTCAATTGATCATATAATGCATGGTGCTTTAACCGGGCCATCATCTGCTTGCGTTCGATTGACACCGCTACCTGGGTGGCCACAAACTCCAGCATGTCCAGGTCAGCTTCACTGTATGCCAGCGCCTGCACAGTATTCTGCACCAGTAAAACGCCAATGATACCACTGTGCGTTTTTAACGGCACAGCCAGAGCATTAAGCTCGGCAGGCAAGGTCGTTAGGTTTATGCCAGCCTTGCCAGCCTCCTGCTGTGCGCCGTAAAACAATTTGCTGTTACCGCTAATAATAACCTGATTGCACAGTGCTGTAGTCACACTGAGCTTATCTATTGGCTGAGCCACAACGCTGTTGTAGCCAAAAAACAAACCATTCTGGCTGTCATACCGGGCAATGACAAAGCTGTGCATCGGCATTAAGCCGGCAATAATCTGATGTACATGCTGATATAGCTGCTCAATATCATCTGCAGCAAAAGCGGCTTCTGATATTTCATAAAGTGCTGCCTGACGGCGCTGCGCCAATTTCAGGCTGCTGATATCCCGCGCCACCGCAACCCGCTGTTGTTTATCGTCCGACCAACGGGCCGACCACAGCAAGTGCACGAGACTACCATCTTTGCGAATATAGCGATTTTCGAAATCCAGCTTTACTGCACCCCGGTTAATTTCCTCCGCCGCAGCCAGCGTAACGGGCTTATCATCCGGGTGAATAAAATCCAGCATCGAACGGCCAATCATGTCCTGCGGTTTGTAGCCAAAAACCCGCTCGGCGCCAGGGCTCAAATAGTGAAAACACCCACGCTCATCAACCACACAAATGGCATCGAGCAGCAGATCAATGTAGTTACTCAGCACCGTATAACTGGGTTCGGTCATGTTCAGCTTCGCAATTGTAATTGCTGTTATCCTGGGAACAGTCCCCAGCCGTTGTGTTTAACAATAGCATGAAATTGACAAAGGCAAACTATCCCTTAACCAGCTCTGTCAGTAGGGTCTGACAATTGCGCCAGGTCATGCCGTATATTGTCAGCTGCGGGTTAGCCCCTAAGCTGGTGGGTAGAATAGAACCATCAAATATCGACAGGTTTTGCAACTGGTGATGGCGGCCCTGCGGGTTAACCACGCCTTTAGCCGGATCTGCACTCATATTGCAGCCGCCCATCACATGAGCTGACGCCACGGTTTGCCGGTACTTTTGCATTGGCAGTTCGGCTATCGCCGCCTGTGCCTCACGCCAGCTATTGTAAAGGCTGGCATCATGATGAATGGGCAGAACCTTTCTGGCACCGGCCGCAAACTGCATCTCGGCCATCGACAATAATGCACGGCGGGCGCCCTGCCATAAATAATCTGTGATGGGATAGTCGAGCTGCGGTTGCTGCTGACTATCTAAACTTACCGTGCCGCCCTGGCTTTGCGGGTGAAAACCATCACGCAGTAGTGCAATGCTTACCTGCAGCTTATTAAACTGCTGCATTAAGAGCGCATGCTGCTCACCGGCGCCTATCAGCTTAGTCGCCATTAATACCGGGTGCACGGGGGCAGCTTCAAGCTTATAGCCAATTTGCTCACCTGCAGGCCAGACAAACTGATCGGAATACACCGACTGCGGTGCACCGGCATGGCCGTTAATATCATCACTAAACAAAGCGCCGCTAATCAGAGATGGGTGCAAATAAGTATGTTTGCCCAGTCGTCCGGAAGGGTTTGGCACCCTTGAGCGCAACAACACAGCTGGCGAACCAATGGCCCCGGCTGCCAGAATGTAATGTTTAGCCCGAATGGTAATTGTAAGATCGCTGCGTGGCTGAAAATGCTGGTCAACCGGCACCGCAACTAGGCTGGTAACATTATCGCCTTGCCAGTTAAGTTGTCGAACTGAAATACGTGAAATAAGCGTCGCCCCCAGCGCCATAGCCGCTGGTATGGTGCTGACCAGCATTGACTGCTTGCCATTAATTGGACAGCCCATGCCGCAATAACCAAGGTTAGCGCAGCCATTTACATTGCGGCTGATAGTCGTATGCTGCCAACCCAACGCCTGACAACCACGCTGCAGAACACTATTGTTGCCATTCGGAGGTATTGGCCATGGGGTAATATTTAAACGTTGTTCGGCCAACTCAAAGTAAGGTGTCAGCACATTGCTACCACTAAAATTGAGATCAAACTCACTTTGCCAATAGTCGAGTGTGGGTTGTGGCGTGCGGATAGACGTGGTCCAGTTTACCGTAGTAGAACCGCCGACCGTGCGCCCCTGCAAAATACCAATGGCACCATCTCGGGTTTTGCGGGCAGCCCCTTCCTGATATAAGTTGGGGTAAGCCCAGCGCTCTTCCATAACAAAGTCATCACGGGTGTAGTAAGCGCCCTCTTCCAGCAATAGCACTTTAAAACCCGCCTGAGCCAATTGCTCGGCGGCTATACCGCCACCCGCACCAGAGCCGATAATCACAACATCCGCTTCAAACTGCTCATCTGCAGTAAATTGACCAGCATCTAAATGTTTGGTCATTAACGAAACCTCGGTGCAGTATAAGCCAGCGTCTGCCAGTGCTCTGGCTGGCCATAGTACGCACCATACAATAGCTCGCGCAGGCCATGATAAGCTTGCTGCAATACTTCAAGATAACTGTCGCGCCAACTATCCAATAAGGCAAAGCGCTGCTGAATGGTTAAATCCGCCAACTGAGTTAAATGGCCAGTCAGGCCCAGTTGGCTAATGCGGTTAGCTAACAAATTAAACAACTGGTGCAGTTCCTGCTGCTGGCGCAGAGGTAAAAATGGCAGAAAGTCATTAATAGCGACTTGAGTACGGTTAAGCTCAGCAGTAGCTAAGGTCGCATCTTCGGGCAAAGCGCCGTACAATAGCGCTGGTAGCAAGGCAGACAGCACCAACTCACGGTTGCTGGGAACAGCAGTAAAACTCTGGCGCCAGCCATAAATACTCAAACTGGCCCCGGCAGCTAATGCGATACCGGATAAAATAAATTGCCGCCGATCCATAGTGCTGTACCAGTAGTAAAATTTAAACCATTGTTTATCAGGATACCGTCATTTGCAAGCTCAGCTCAGACCAGTTATTCATCCCCCTTTCAAGCCGGCCTGGTGGTTAAAACATGCCCATCTACAAACTATATTTGCCAAGTATTTAAGCCCGAAACACGCCCTGAGTACCGAGGCCGAAATGTTCAGCCTGCCCGATGGCGATGAGCTTCAGCTTAACTGGCTGCATGCAGACAGTGATCAGGACGACACACCTCTGCTTATTTTATTGCATGGCCTGGCCGGGGATATTAACAGCCACTATATTCAGGCGATGCTGGCACAATGCCGCGAGCGTAACTGGCCAGCCGTTTTGCTGCATTTTCGCGGATGTAATGGTAAACCGAATAAACTACCCAGGGCTTACCATAGCGGTGATACCGCTGATGCAGCATTGGTAATAGCAGATATTCAGCAGCGTTATCCTAAGCGGCCTTTAGTTGCGGTTGGTTATTCGCTGGGTGGCAACGTGTTACTTAAATATTGCGGTGAGCAAGCCGGGCACAACCCTTTGGCAGCCGCCGTTGCGGTATGCCCGCCGTTATCGCTTGCGGCCTGCGCCAGGCGCATTAACACCGGCAGCAGCAAGCTGTATCAGCGATATTTACTGGGCCGGTTAAAACGCAGTACCCTGTTAAAATTGCAGCAATTCAATGATTTCCCTTTGCCGTTAACGCCTGAGCAGATCCAGGGATTCGCCAGTATTGAACAATTTGATGAGCACTTTACGGCACCTATTCATGGTTTTAAAAATGCCCAGGATTATTACCAACGCGCCAGCGGTATGGCATTTTTACGCCATATTCAGGTGCCAACCCTGATTATTCACGCCAGCGATGACCCCTTCTTAAGTGATGAAGTGATCCCAGCGCCTGACGAGCTAAGCCAATATGTTCACTACGAGCAGACCCGCGGAGGCGGCCATGTTGGCTTTGTGTATGGCAGCGTGCTAAAACCGCAGTTCTGGCTCAACCAGCGCATCCCCGCCTTTATTAAGCAGCAGTTGCACTTATGATCATTCCTTATACCGATATTGACAACGATACCTTAAACAATCTGATTGAATATTATGTGCTGCGCGAAGGTACCGACTATGGCGAGCAGGAAGTCTCGCTGGCTGAAAAAGTGGCCGCAGTGAAACGCCAGTTAAAAACCGGTGACGTGGTAATAGTGTATTCAGAGCTGCATGAAACGGTAAACCTGATGCCCCGCCAGCAGTTTTTGCAGCAAGCAGCAGACTAGCTTTACCGGCAAGGGCCTGCACACGCTATAAAGTACACGGCCAGGCTCAGGTTATCACTTGCAGAAAAGCGCTGTGGCAGTAGCCATCGACCAGGCCATCACCGGCAATGTCGACTTGCGTCCAGTCACCTTTGCTTTGCAACAGCCATAGCCGCTGCCCCGCAGCCAAACTACTGATCACGTCAAATTCAGTGCCGGGTCCGGCCCGCACCCGCAGGCCACCACGTGCGGTTACTGTTGCCTGCATAGCGCCACCCCCTTGCGTAACTGGCAGTAAGGGTTCCGCAAGCTCAGCAGTAACAGCGGGTCGCTCAGATAATAACGGTGGCATAGGCGGTGCTGGCGGCTGGCCCTGCCAGTTACGGATGGTCTGACGTAAATTATCAGCCCAGTCACTGTCACCACCCGATGGGTAGTGCCCCGCCATAAGTCCTGCCAGCTGCTGGCCCTTGAGTTGCAGATGCGGCAACTCCCAGCTTAACGGTTCCAGCCCGACTTTAGTCGCTAGCTGGTGCAGCTTTTTCCAATGGTTTTTAAATTCACCGCTATCAGCCCAGCTCCAACGGCCATTAGTAAACAACACGAAGTCAGCAGCTACACCATACTGATGGTAAGATTGCCAGGCATTTGCCCGGGTAACTATCGCACCCGGGGCGGTTCGTCCCTGCTGGTAAAGGTCCAGCTGCCGTTCAGGTGAACGGTAGCCTTCAAATAATTTAAACGGTAATTCTGCTTTAGCACATTCCTGCAACAAGCTTCCTGCTTTTTCACGAAACACAGGATGCAGAGGCTCCAGCGCACTATTTCTGCTCATAGCGTGCCTCCGGGGTGGTCGATTACCGCAACCGCGCTAATCTGGCATTGAGTATAGCTAATATTCTGAGGATGGCAGCGCAGCTGAAAAGTTTGGTCGCTGAACACGCCGCAGCACGTCATAAAAGTATCATTTTTATTTAATGTCAGTGTCATGTCGCATACCGAAACTAAGCCATTAATTCTATTTTTCTAATAAAAAGGTATTCGCATGTTAAAACGTTCATTACTTACTTTAAGTATTATTACGATACTCTCAGGCTGCTCACTGGATGGCGACGATGGCGCAACGGGTGTAGCAGGCCCTGCCGGACCGGCAGGTAGTAGCGGCCAGAATGGTCAGCCTGGTAAAAACTTACCGCGTGATCTTAATATTGAAGTAGTCGGTCGTTTTAACACCGGAATATACGGCAAGTCGGCTGCCGAAATCGTCCAATTTCATGCTGTCTCAAACTCAGCGTTTGCTATTAATGCCGCTACCAACCAGATAGAGGTTATCGATTTAACTAATTTGCCTGTCGCGGCGGTGGGTAATGGCGTTACCGATGATAGCCTTAGCTCAGTGCCATTCACTTTTGCTGATACAGCAATGGTAAAAGATGGTGCCGGTGTTGATATTGAGGTGGCACTGGGTGAAGCCAATTCAATAGCGATATACGGCGATATGCTGGCTATTGCGGTGGCTGCGCCGGTTAAAACCAGCAACGGTGCCGTATTATTTTATACGCTGGATGCGATGGGCAGCGGCAGTTTTGTTAAAGCAGTAGCCGTTGACGCCTTGCCCGATATGCTGACCTTTACCCCTGATGGCAGCATGGTGCTGGTAGCAAATGAAGGTGAGCCTGACACAGATTACATAGTTGACCCGGAAGGCAGCATTTCAGTAATTAGCATGACCGATGGTATGCCGGCTGATGTTGCACAGCGGATTAACCTTAGCAGCGATATGGTTTTCAGCTCTGACTTGTTATCTGACACTGACTTCGATACCGACGCGAAACGTCTGGCCCTGCTCCGGGCATCTGGCGTCAAATTCGCCGGGCCTGCGGGCACGTCAGTGGCACAGGACCTGGAACCAGAATACATTGCGGTTGCAGCCGATAGTAAGAAAGCCTGGGTATCACTGCAGGAAAATAACGCCATTGGTATTATCGACCTGACCGATATGACCATTGAAGTGAAGGCGCTGGGCTTCAAAGACTGGGGCCAGTATTTAATTGACTATACCAATGAAAACGAAGTTGCTTCATTTGCAAAACTCCCCAATGTGTATGGCATGTATCAACCTGACAGCATTGCCTCTTACCAATGGAATGGTGCCACTTTTATTGTATCTGCCAACGAGGGTGACTCGCGGGACTGGGATGCTTACTCAGAAGATATTCGTGCTGCCGATATTATTGACCCGGATGAGCTGAATAAAACCTTCAGTACCGAGTTGCAGGCATTATATGACGCTACCGGCGGCGATGATGGCCTAGGCCGGCTGAAAGTAACTGCTGCGCTGGTCGACACAGATAACGACGGCGTGGTCTCAAAGCTTTACAGCTATGGCGCGCGCTCTTTCTCAATCTGGGATCAAAACATCAATATGGTGTACGATTCTGGCGACGATTTTGGCCGGATCTCGGCGGCGATACTGGGCAATAACTTTAACAGTGCTCATACCGAGAATAAGGGCGATAACCGTTCTGACGATAAAGGTGGCGAGCCAGAAGCTATCGATGTCGGTATTATTGAAGGTCGCACCTATGCTTTCATAGCACAGGAGCGCTCAGGCGATCTCTTCATTTACGATGTCACCAACCCCTTTCAGGCTGCGTTTGTCAGCCACTATATTAACCGCGATTTTACCGCCAATTTTGAACTGGACGACGATTTAACCGAACCCTGTGACGTGGCGGAAGGCCTGGATTGCACCGAGGTACCGCTTGCTGGCGACCTTGGCCCGGAAAGCATTAAGTTTGTGTCAGCCAGCGACAGCCCAAATGGTAACCCGTTGCTAATAATTGGTAATGAAGTAAGTGGTAGTGTCACAGTTTACCAGGTTACAGAGTTATAAGTTTCATTGATAACGGAAGAGAGAGTCAGCAGAATGCTGGCTCGCTTTTTTGTATTTGCCATTTTATACTGCCCGCTTAAATCTGAAGCGGAGTGTTGTAACCAACCTGTATGAGTCTGTTAATTGCATTTGCAGTACTATCTATCGCGGTATCTTTTATTTGCTCTATTCTGGAAGCAGCTTTGCTCTCTGTTACGCCAAGCTACATTGCCCAGCAAAAAGTAAAAAATCCTAAGCTTTATCAAAAGCTTAAAGTATTAAAAGATAAAATTGATCAGCCGCTTGCGGCTATTCTGACGCTGAACACTGTCGCTCACACCGTTGGTGCTACCGGAGTAGGCGCACAGGTCACCATCGTATTTGGTGATGGTTATCTGGGTATTGCTTCTGCCGTAATGACCCTGCTTATTTTAGTCTTGTCTGAAATTATCCCGAAAACCATTGGTGCCCGTTATTGGCCGGCACTGGCACCTCTGCTGCCAGTTATATTAAGAATAATGATCACCTTATTGCGACCCTTTATCTGGCTGTCGGACCAGCTAATGAAGTTATTTGGTGGTGCCAGCCATGAGCCTGATTTGCGTCAGGAGATTAAAGCGCTTACCGTGTTGGGGCGGGAAATGAATAAACTGGACGAAGATGAGCAGCGGGTTATTGCCAATATTCTCGACCTGCATGACTTTAAAGTGCGCGATATTATGACCCCGCGTACCGTGTGTGAAAGTGCCAGCCCGGACGAACCGTTGCCGCAATTTACCGAGCGGGTAAAGGTAGGTCAGTTTTCACGTTACCCGGTACTGGATAGTGACGAGTCGCCACTGGGTATTGTGTTTCGCTACGACCTGTTAAATATTACAGACCAGCAAGTAGTGTCGGATATCATGAAACCAGTTAAGGTTATTTCCGATAAAATGAATGCCGAGCATTTAATGACCCAGCTGATGCATGAACGTCAGCATATGTGCCTGGTGTATGACGAGTATGGCAGCTGGCTGGGTCTGGTTACCATGGAAGATGTCATCGAAACCATTATTGGCCAGCCGATCATGGATGAAACCGATGATATTCCCAATATGCGCCGTTTCGCCAAACGGCGCTGGGAGCACCGCTTAAAAAACTTGTCGGATGATTAAATAACCTCTTTATTGCGCTGGAAGCTTTAAAAAGTAGGCTGGCTGGCGCGGATTATTTAATAATACAAAGCCATCTAATTGCTGCACATAGGCAAAGCGGCCAAAGGTACCGTGGCGCACCTGCGGCCCTGGGTCGCCCGCTATTTTAATGCCACGCCAGCTTAAGTTGGCCAGATCAAACTGATATAGCTTGCCATCGCCCGGCCAGGCATAAAAATGGCCATCCTTGCTGTTGTACGTTAAGCCCGGAGCCGGAAACTGATTAATAAATTCCGCATCACCTTTTAAGGGTAACGAAGCCCTCTGATAGTCAGAAGCCGCGGTTAAATCGAACAACATCTGGGTTTTATTACCAATAATCAGCATCTTACGATTCTCAGGGTCAATGGCAGCATTTACTCCCAGCCCTAAACCTCCTTCGCTATTCAGTTGTTTATATACTCCGCCCTCAGGCTGAGACTGATAACTGAACAACGCCGCTCTGTTATGCAAAAATACCAGACCAGTTTTACTATCGTAAGCGGCAACCACCCCAAACGCGCCACCGGGAATATCGCCGGTCGCATTATCTTTGTGCCAGCGCCGGCTCTCCGGATTAAACAGCCAGGTATCACGATGCGCCGGGCCCGGATTCTTACCCGCCATACCACCTGAAAACGCCCACAATAATCCTGTTTTACTGATGAAGGCTAAACCATCATAGGTATGACGTGAGTTAGGTTGTGTGCCATCAAACGGCGCCAGCTCTGTTAACCCTGGTCGCAACTCAGGATCTGCTGGCATGGCAGGCTCTGTTATTCTTTGCAGCTCACCATTAATGGCATCTAGCTGATAAACCTCATTCCCATAATAATCATTGTGGCCACCACCCCACAGATAGAGCCGGCCGGTGTTCTCGTCCAGATCACCGCCCCCCCAGGCAAATACCACGTTATGGCAGTAATCTGCGAATTGATAATCATATAAATCATTAGCTGGGCAATGTTCTGTAAGAATAGTGTCAGTTATTGGCTGCCAGCCAGGGGCATATTGGGGCGCTGAAGTAGCGTTGTCAATGGTTAAACCTTTTGCTTCAGACTCGCTCAGCTCATGTGTAAGGGTCAGAATCGTCATGCCAGTGACCGCCACAGCAACTATAGTCATCCGTCTCATCAGCACCTCCTGTGCGGTTTCGTCAATAAATTACTGCCAACAACTTTAGCACAACAGAATAACCTGAACCTGAATAAGAACAGGCCGCTATTGCGGCCTGTTTTACTTAATACTACTAACCACACCTTGAGTAACTACACCTTAAATTTACTGACCAACTCATTCAATTGCACTGCCAGACGGGTCAATTCGTTGGCGCTGGCGCTGGTCTGGCTGGAACCATCAGCCGTTTGTGAGGCTAAGTCACTGATAGTGACAATATTGCGGTCAATTTCACGCGCGACTTTTGACTGTTCTTCTGCCGCACCGGCAATGACATGGTTTTGGTCGCTGATTGCCGAAATATTTTCAGCAATTAACTCCAGCGCGTCTGCGGCTGATTTTGCCACACTCTGCGCATTGTCAGCATTGCCACTTATTAACTGCATGGCGTCTACCGCTTCTTTGGCTGACGATTGCACTTGCTGGATCATCTGTTCAATTTCGCCGGTAGAGGTTTGAGTGCGATATGCCAGGCTGCGCACTTCATCTGCAACCACCGCAAAACCGCGACCGGCTTCACCGGCCCGTGCTGCTTCAATGGCGGCATTTAACGCCAGCAAGTTAGTTTGATCTGCCACGCTGCGGATAACTTCTAATACCTGATTAATCGACGACACTTTCTCGGCCAGGGTATTAATGACCTGAGTACTCTGCCGAACTTCGGCATTCATTTTTTCAATAACTTTACTGGTTTGCACCACTTTTTGGGTACCATCTCTGGCCAGTCCGGCCGATTGTGACGACGCTTCAGAGGTTTTTAACGCCGTACCCGCAACTTCATCAACTGCTGAGCTCATTTCAGTAATGGCTGTTGCGGCTTGCTGCACCTCATCATTTTGTAGCAGTAGTGCTTTAGCCGACTCATCCGTCACCATATTCAGCTCTTCAGCCGCCGACGCCAACTGATTTGAAGAACTGGCAATATGGCTAATGGCATCACGAAGCTTTTGCTGCATTTGCTGCAAAGCTTGTGCTAACTCAGTTAGCTCATCATTGCCTTCCGCTGTCACTTGCCGGGTAAGATCACCCTCAGCAATGAAGCGTGCCGATTCAACCGAGCGGGCCAACGGCTGACTGATACTACGCGATATTAAAATTGATACCGCTATGGCAATAGACACCGCTACCACAATTAAGATAATCACCGCAAGTTTAGCGGCGTCATAGGTAGCAATAGATGAAGCACGGGCATCCTGGGCGGCTTTATGATTAATCTCTTCCAACTTAGCAAGTGACTCTGCGATTTCAGAAGCAACCGGGTTCATCTGGTCCAGTAAATCCTGTGCCGCTCCGAGTTCTTCGCGTCGCAACAGTTCTAACGCTTGATCCTGCAATTCAAAATATTTTTGTCTAGAAGCAGTATACTTGTCGAAAATAATACGCTCTTGCGGGTCGAAAATCGTCGCTTCATAAGGCTTTTCAGTCGAAAGAATAGCTTCCCGTAACGTATTAATCGTATCAAAGGTTTCACCTTCCTGCGTGATATCGATAGCAAGCAATAACCGTAAAGTAAGCGCTCTGTTCCGGTTAATATTGGTTCCCAGCGAACCGATGCCTGAAAGCCCGGAAACCACTGTGGTTTCAACAAAATCGGCCTGGGCTCGTACTGAAGATATACTTTGCAAACTGAATATACCGGTAGCGGCCAGTAACAGTGCCAGAGCACCAAAGGCTGCCAATAATCTTTTCTGAATTGTTATAGACCGCAACATGGGTTACCTCTGTCTGTATCATTATTTTCAATCACTCATGGCAGCTTACCTTAAGCAATATGAAATGTCTTACTAAACAATGTATATGTAGCTAAAGTATCGACCATTACTTTAGTTATACAATTATGTTGTTTCCAGTAACAGCTATAACTTTTAGTGTTGAAAAAACGACATAAAAAAAGGCCGCACAATGCGGCCTTTTTTTATTAGCACCAGCTGATTACAGCTGTGGGCCGGCAGCCACTAACGCCTGACCTTCGGCGTTATCGGTAAACTTAGCAAAGTTATCGACAAAACGTTTGGCTAAGCCTGTTGCTTTCGCCTCCCAGTCTGCCGGATTGCTGTACGTTGCGCGTGGGTCCAGAATGCCCGCTTCTACATCGTGTAAATGCTTAGGCATGGCCAGATTAAAGTAGGGTAACTGGACAAATTCAGCATTTTCAATGCTGCCATCCAGTATCGCGTCAATAATAGCGCGGGTAGCCTTAATCGAAATACGTTTGCCTGTGCCATTCCAGCCAGTATTAACCAGATAAGCCTCGGCACCTGAATCTGCCATCCGCTTACCTAACACTTCAGCATACTGAGTGGGGTGCAGACTTAGAAATGCCGCGCCAAAACAACTGGAAAAAGTAGGCGTCGGCTCAGTAATACCGCGCTCGGTACCGGCCAGCTTGGCTGTAAAGCCCGATAAAAAGTGATACTTGGCCTGCTCTTTAGTCAGTTTTGATACCGGTGGTAGTACGCCAAAGGCATCAGCTGTTAAGAAAATCACTTTTTTAGCATGACCAGCTTTCGATACCGGCGTAACAATATTATCAATATGATAAATAGGGTATGACACCCGGGTGTTTTCGGTTTTTGAACCATCGTCAAAGTCGATAGTCCCGTCATCTGCTACGCTAACGTTCTCGAGCAATGCATCACGGCGAATGGCCTGATAGATATCCGGCTCATTCTCTTCAGATAAATTGATGGTTTTGGCGTAGCAACCACCTTCAAAGTTGAATACGCCGTCATCATCCCAACCGTGTTCATCATCACCAATTAGCTGGCGCTTTGGATCGGTTGACAAGGTGGTTTTGCCGGTTCCTGACAGCCCAAAGAATACGGCGACATCGCCTTCTTTACCGACGTTGGCCGAGCAATGCATTGAGGCAATGCCCTGCAGCGGTAAAAAGTAGTTCATCATCGAGAACATGCCTTTTTTCATTTCGCCGCCGTACCAGGTACCACCAATTAATTGAATACGTTCAGTTAAATTAAAGGCCACGAAATTTTCAGAATTTAAGCCCTGCTGCTGCCAGTTAGGGTTGGTGCATTTAGCACCGTTCATGACGATAAAGTCAGGCTTGTAGCTTTGCAGTTCTTCATCGGTTGGCCGGATAAACATGTTTTTTACGAAATGAGCCTGCCATGCCACCTCGGTAATAAAGCGCACCGCTAAACGGGTATCAGTATTGGCACCACAATAGGTGTCAACTACAAATAGACGTTTGCCAGACAGCTGAGTTGTTACCAGCGACTTTAAATCAGCCCACACTTCGCTGCTAATTGGCTTGTTGTCGTTTTTGCCTTGATCTGACCACCACACTGTATCGCGAGTGGTATCGTCACGAACAATATATTTGTCTTTCGGGGAGCGGCCGGTGAAGATACCGGTATCAACCGAAACCGCGCCCAGTTTGGTCAGTTTTCCTAGTTCATAACCTTGCAGATCGCTGCGGGTTTCTTCCGCAAACAGTAAATCGTACGATGGGTTATAAACGATTTCCGTGACATCTGTAATGCCGTATTGGCCCAGATCCAGATCGGACATGATGTAACTCCTAAGGGTACTGTAGGTAAGGGTGCAGTCTCTAGCGGACTTATTAATTATGTTATTTTTTGCGCAAAAGCCTGGTTTTTGTGCAAAAAATACCGCTGTATCTTAGCGTTTTAACGATAAAAAAGATAGTTGTGAATGCGGCAATAATGGCAGAAAACCACGCCAGGCTTGGCCTATAGCAAAGTTATGCACAATAACTGGTTGTTTATGACAAAAGCGGCCTGGTAGTTGGCTTGGCCTGAATAAGTTCCCGCCAGGGAAGCTGCGCCTGACCAATTACCATAAAATCGGGGTTTGCCAATGTTTCGCGCTGGTTGTAACTTAACGGTGCAAACTGGCTGTCGAGAATTTTACCGCCTGCTTCTTCAACAATAATATGCACCGCGCCGGTATCCCATTCCCCTGTCGGGCCTAACCTTAAATAACAGTCAGCTTTACCTTCGGCTACCAGGCAACTTTTTAATGAACAACTGCCCAGGGGGATGTACTCAACACTCTGGCGTTCGCTTAGTAGCGCAATAATGGGTTGTAATGGCTGGCGCCGGCTTACCGCAATACGCAATACTTCGCCCTGTTGATGCTGATGCACCTGCATGCGGTTGATTAAATGGCGTTGCTGCTTAAATGAGCCATGGCCACGGGTGGCATAGTATAAAATATCTTCTTTGGGCCAGTAAATTACCCCTAGCGCGGGCCAGCCATGCTCTACTAAGGCAATACTGACCGCAAAATCTCCGCTGCGGGCAACAAATTCCTGGGTACCATCCATCGGGTCAATTAACCAGTAGCGCGGCCATTGCTGACGCTGCGCCAGTGGCAGAATAGTGGTTTCTTCCGAAATAATCGGAATGTCAGGGGTAAGCTCGGACAGCTGGGAAATAATTAAGGCGTTGGCGGCCAGGTCGGCACTGGTTACCGGGCTGGTATCGGCTTTTTGTTCGGCAACAAAATCACCGCTTTGATACAGCTGCCATAAATGCTGGCCGGCTTCGCGGGCGGTCTGTTTTACACTCTCAAGCAGTTTGCTTAAAAACATCCGGGTTTGCTTCCAGGTATTGCTGTGCCAGTAACAGGGCAGCGACGCTCCGTGCTTCGGTAAAATCGACTTGCTGTAATAACAGATCGCTGTTACCGCGTGCCCAACTGATTAATTCCAGCGGTTCAGGCTCATCTCCTTGTTGTTGCTCAGGATATAAGTCAAACGCCAGAACTATATGCATTGTAGCATTAAAATATCCCGGAGCGAGCGCCAAAGATTTTAATGGCACAAATCGGCCGGCACCAAAGCCAATTTCCTCTTTTAATTCCCGGTTGGCAGCCGCCATTACATCTTCCCCCGGGTCAATTAAGCCTTTGGGGAAACCCAACTGATAATCATGGGTACCCGCGCTGTATTCTCTAATCAGGTAAAAATGATCAGGATCAGGGCAGGCTACAATCATTACTGCCCCACGGCCAGATCCCCGCATCCGCTCATAAGTGCGCTCTTCGCCATTACTGAAACGTAACTGTAATTGCTCAATTTTAAACAGTCTGCTTTGAGCAACGATTTCCTGCGCCAGAATTTCCGGTACTTGTTTGCTTGTATGGCGCTGCGTCATCACTTGCCCTCTGTTACAATCTCTGTCGCTACTATAAAACGAATAACAGGAAAAACCTATGCTGGACTGGGCACAAATTGATACCGTATTGCTGGATATGGATGGCACCTTACTGGACTTACATTTTGACAACCATTTCTGGCTGGAGCATTTGCCAAAACGCTGGGCTGACATTAGCGGGATCAGCCTTGCTGATGCGAAAACCCAGTTGCAAAGTGAGTACGCTGAACTGAACGGCAAGTTGCAATGGTATTGCCTGGATTACTGGGGCGAGCGTTTACAGTTGCCTATTACCGAATTAAAGCGCGAAGTCATGGATAAAATTCAGATGCGCCCTGACGTGCCTGCTTTTTTAACCGCGTTAAAGCAATCAGGCCGGGACATTGTGTTGGTTACCAATGCTCATCCAGACAGCCTGTCGTTAAAACTGGAGCGCACCGATTTAGCAAAATATATAAGCAATCTTATTTCTACCCATGAATTTGGAGTAACCAAAGAAAGTCAGGCACTGTGGCAAAAACTACAACAGCAATTGGGCTTTAACAACGCGACTACGTTGTTTGTCGATGATAGCCTGCCCATTCTGGCCGCAGCCCAACAGTTCGGTATCAAACACTTACTGGCAGTTGCCAACCCCGATAGCCAGCAGCCAACCAGAACCATCAGTGAATTTCCGGCCATCACCGATTACACACCATTATTACAGGATATACTGGCTCATTCTAAATTACCGGCCGCAACAAATTAGCAACCCGGGCCACTAACATGCTGGCCGTTAAAATTTAATGGTGTAACGCCCATCAGCATCCGGTCGGCCGACAAACTTCATCGCCTGATGCACTTCCTGCGGCAAAGTGGCGTCAGGTTTTAAAGTGCCATTAACCGTTAATCGATTATTTTCAACGGCGGCAGTAACCGCCAATCCCAGGCTATTGTTACCATCGGTAACCACAGCTGGCCCGCCCTGGACACAGCGTAACTCCGCCACAATGCTGTTCAGTTCTAACCAGGTACCGGTAGGGGGTTGCAAACGGGCATCCAGCCAGCTAGCATTACCGGCCAGGCTGCTACACCAGGGCTGGCCCTGCTGAAAGTCCTGCACTTCAACCATTAATTCGCCGGTGGCAGCGACTGGTAATGGCAATTTCAGCATTGGCAGCAACTGATTTACCGGCAGCCGCAGTAGCGCCTGTTGCATATTAAGGCCAGCAAAACCATAAGCTATGTTAGCTGTAGCGTACGGCAGGTCACGCTCACCAATACTGCCGGCGGTAACGTTAAACTGTGGTTTTAACCGTAACAATGACCAGCCATTCAAGCGCCAGCGTAGTTGTTGTAACTGCAGGTTTTGATACTGCACAACACTGGCCGAGCCCTGCCATAGCGTTCCCTGCACCGGCCCCACTTGCACCGCGGCAGGCAAACCTACCCAATGCAGCAGCCAGGCCGCCGGCAACATGTATATCATAAACAGCAGATAGGCCAGCACAGCGACCAGCGTTAACTTCCAATACTTTGCCATACTATTCTATTACCATCCGTCTCACCCGCACGATGCCGCTACTATCAGTGTCGGCCACATCAAGGCTAACTAACTTTACCCCGTTCTGGCTTTGCAGTTGTTCCAGCCAGCGTAATAACTGCTCGAACGGTACATCTTCTAATACCAGTTGTAACTGATCGTTCTGTGGCTGCATCCGGCTTACCCGAATGTTATAGGTACGTGAGCTATTACTGACAATTTGTGCCAGGCTGCCACCTACCCGACTCTGACTGCCGCCAGCCTGCTGCAATTGCGGTAAGGCCTGCTGTAACCGGCCCAACTGCAACTGCGCCTGATTAACCGCCGCTTCTTTACTGATTTTCCCCTGATGCAACGGTTGCCAGATAAGCCAGTAAAACACGCCAACGATTACGACAACAGCTGCAACAGTCAGTAGCCGCTGTTCACGCGCAGCAAGGCTCTGCCACCAGTTTTGCATTTGTTGTTTCATGTTCTGCTCCGCATAACTACCGTGCCCTGTACCCTGGCACCGTCATTGCTCAATGCGCCCTGCTCTATCACAAAACCCGATTTTTCCAGTGCGGTTTTTAACTGTTCGAAACTCTGAAAACCACCGGCATTGGCAGAAAATCGTAGCTCCGCTCGCGTCGCATCGAAACGTAAACTATCGACTTTTATATCGCCAGCGACCGCCAACTGTTGTTGCAATGCACCGAGTAAACTTAAAAAACTGACATTGTCAGCGCCCATTCCCACTGACGCCAGTTTTTGTTCTACCTGGCGTGACAAATTGACAATAGTTTCACCGGGAAAGGCTTGCTGATACTCTGCCAGGCTCTGGGTTTGCAACTGGGTTAACTGGCGATCTAATTGCCAGATGGCCATGCCCTGCACCAGCAGATAGATCAGCAGACAGCTGGCAGCCAGGATCGCGCTACTACGCCACTGCTGCCAGTATTTATTCTGCTGTCGTTTTGGTGCGTAAGGCCCCTGCAGCAAGGTAAAGCTGCTATCCGGCAATTGCCTGGCCAGCAATGCTAACGGTAACTCAGGTTCCATACTTTGCTGCGGCTGCATAATATCGGCCGGCCACGGGCTGTAGCTGGCAATATTGGGTAAGGCGGCTAACGCCAGATATTGCGACCACCAACCAGCATCAATGGCACTGGCTTGCCATGGTCCCTGCTTTAGCAACCATTGCTGATTCAACTCAATACAGGCAGGCAAAGGATTATCTGGCAGTAATAACGCATCAGGTAACATTCGTACCACGTTAAAGCCAGCATCGCGGACCCAGTTCAACCAATTGTCCATGCGCTCGCGTTGCACTACCGCAACCTGTTGCATGTACTGTCCGTCATCTTGCTCTAACGCCCCCAATGCCAGCCACAGCTGGTCAATATCCTCAGCCTGCTCTTCTTCCAGCATATAGGGCAGTGCCTGCAATATCTGCCGGGTTGGCCGGGTTGGCAGGTTGATTTTTTTTAATACCACATCGGAGGCCGGCACCAGCACAATGGCTGGCCGGTTACCCAGGCGCTCAGCCAGCTGCACCAGTTCAGCCGCGTTGGCTACTTCACCCGAGGCGATAACATCATTACTGTGGCTGGCCCAAACCAGCCAGCTAACCGTTTGTCCGGCCTGGCTGCCTAACCTGATAATTAACTGTTCACTCACCCCTGGCCTCCAAATCGCCGGGCCAATACCCTGACTGTATTCTCATCATCTACTCTGAATATCGACGTTAGCACGAAACCACTTTCCAGATAAGAAGTGGTTGCGAGTAACTGAAAGTAACTGGATTTTACGGTTAATAACGCTTTAATATCATCTGCAATTTCTACGTTGCTAAACTGCGGCAGCGCCCACAATTCATCAACGCTGGCAAAACCTTCTTCCGGCCGCTCAGCGATAATATCCAGCGCATCGGCTTCAGTAAGTTCGGGGATCAAAGCAGCAAGCAATACCGCTGACTGCTCGTTCAGGGTATTAATGTTTATCAGCAACTGGCTGTTCTCGGGAACGACACAAATGTATGGCAATAGTAACTGCATATCGGCTGGCGTAATATCCAGCATCAACCGTAGCTCACTGGCTGAAGCCATCAATGAATTAGCCGTGTAATAAGGAAACTGCAGAGAAGCATAGTCACTTTCTTCAGCACTGCCTGCCGTACTGAGTAAACTGTCTTCATCCAGCCAGTCATGAATACGTGCCGTTAAATATTCTGCCGGCATCGATAGATCTGCAGCGACCAATTCTAGTAGCCGTGCAAAACTGCGCTGGGCGGGGCTTTGCTCTATACGGCCCGAAGGCCCGCGCTGGCCGGCTTGTTGTAAGGAATTCAGATTAAAACAGGCTTGCAAGTCGGTAATTTCGCCAGCAATATTACCGTCGGCGACCACAAAGCTGGCGCCACTTTGCGCCCAATCCTGCCCCAGATTAACTGTTTCTTCGCCGCTGATACTGCGGCCGAGTAATACCCTGGAAAACTGCTCTGCGCCCATCGCATACCAGTAAGCTTGCTGTTGCTGTTGCAGGTTTTGCTGGCGCTGTAATTGTAGTTGCAGCCGGCCTGTCATATTGACGGCAATGACCACCACAATCGCCAGAATCATCAGTACCGTGATCAAGGCAGCACCGCGTTGTGCAGTTCTCATTATCGTCGCCCCCCCCGCGGGTCATCCGGCTGCGCCGGATCATTCGGGTTTGCCGGGCCATCCCGGTTATTGCCTGGCGGGGCCTGTCCCGGCGCACCGGGGTTAGCGTTGGTCGCAGTGCGCGGTATCACCATTCCGCCTGGTAGTGCAAAAATACGCTCTATCTCGCCAAGAAACTGATGACTTAAGGTAATTTTCAGCGCTTTGGGCATGACACTGCTTTGCCATTTCTCTTTCCATTCGTCATTTTGTAAATAGCTGACGGTAAACGCGGTTACGTCGCGCTGCAGCACCTGAACCAGCGGCTCACTGCCTGCCACCGCATCGGGGTATAAACTGAATAAGCGCTGCAACTCGCCCTCTTGTAAGCGGTAGGCAACCAGCTGTATTTCGCCGCGGGGTAAAATATGGCCGGGGTTACGCCAGCCCTGGCGACTAAAGCTAATACCGTGGTCATCACTTTCCAGCAGAAATTGCTCGCCATACAGGCGGTATTTTACCGGGGCCTCGCCCTCCAGACGTACATAGCGGGTACTTATTTGCATAATATCCCGCTCCAGCATCAACATGGTGCGCTGCAATTCCTGAATACGGTTTGTGGCTTGCTGTGACAGTTCATCACTGTCGGTCACACTGCTCAGCACCGCCACCGAAGCCAGGCCAACCATAGCGAAAATTGCCGTGGCAAGCAGCATTTCAATAAAAGTAAAACCCCGTTGTTTAGCCACTGGGTTTACCTATAAATGTTGTCAGTTGCAGCAAAATATCATCAGGTTGTTCAGCCAGGCTAACGCTGACAACAAGCTGGCGTAATTCGGCGTCAGGTACTGTGGTGGCTTGCTGACGCCACAACCACTGGCGATTAGCCATTTCTACTTCGCCTTGCAGTACTTCACGCGGTGGCCAGTTGGGTTCAATTAGTGCCAGCTGTAACTGGTTATTGGCAACGTAGCCGGCAATGGTTAATTCTTCAACCTGGCTCAACGCCCGGATATGGCCAGAACTGGCCTGCATAATGGCCAGACCGGCAGTGGCAAATATCGCCATGGCCACCAACAGTTCTAATAGCGTAAAACCCCGGTTGCTCATCAGCGTACCGTCGTGACATCAGAACGGGTGAGTGGAATGGTAAAATCGGTGCCAACGGTCTGGCTTACCTGCTCCAACCGCTCGCCAAGTTGAAACATCAACCGAAAGGGACTGATTTCACCGGAGGATAAAATAAACACCTGGGGTAACACTGGCGGTTGTTCGCTGTCAGCGGCATTAATGTCGTCATCATCCTGCCAGTTTAATTGGCTCAATAAACTCAACTCGGCCCCGGGCAAGCCCTCAAGCTCTAACTGGAGCCGGATATCTTCAGCCAACTCATAACGTTCTGCTGCTTTAGGTTCATCTGCTGGCAGCCACTTTTCGCCATCGAAATAGACAAAACTGTAGCTGTTTTCCTGCAGCACTAGGCCCCACTCCTGCTGTTTCAGCATGGCGGTTTCCGCGATAAACTGAAACACCTGCTGAAAACGCTCTGTCTCATGTTTCAGGCGCTGCTCTGGCGAGTCACCGGTAAAATTCAACACCACCGTCGTCGCCAGCAAGCCGATTAATAGCATGACCAACATCACTTCCAGTAGCGTAAAGCCGGTATGTCGTCCGCGGCCAGGCAGCACAGTGCGCATTAATTGTTTTCGCTTTCTGCCGCGTCCAGGTTCCAGTTGCCGATATCATCATCAGTACCGGCAACTCTGTCGGGGCCTTTACTGTATACATCGATACGACCAAGCTGGCCCGGACTCACCATAATGTAGTCCTCGTTCCATGGATCTTTTGGCAAACGCCGGATAAAGCCGCCATCAGGAAAAGAACGCGGTGCAGGCTGTGAGGTAGGGGCAGTTACCAGAGAGCCAATGCCCTGTTCGGTGGTTGGATAAAAGCCATTGCGTAAACGATACATGTCCAGCGCACTTTCCAGTTGCTGAATATCCACCACCACTTTCTGGCGGGCGGCCTGTTCCTGATTCCCCATTAAATTAGGTACCACCATACTGGCAATAATACCCAGTATTACGATAACCACCATTACTTCGAGTAAGGTAAAACCTTTTTGTGTCTGCCTGAACATGTTATCCACCTACCATATTATTTAACGCTAAAATTGGCTGTAATATTGCCATAACAATAAATAGCACCATGCCGGCCATGACGGACACCAGCACAGGTTCGAAAACTTTTAATGACACCGTTACCAGTGACTCAAACTCTTTATCCTGTGCATTGGCCGCCCGCTCCAGCATACTATCCAACTGACCGCTTTTTTCACCACTGGCAATCATATGCAGCATCATCGGCGGGAACATTTTGGTTTGCTCCAGCGCATTGCGCAGTGACGTACCTTCACGCACCCTCCCTGTGGCTTCCGCTACGGCCTCTTTCATATAACTGTTACTGAGCACATCTGCGCTGATCCGCATGGCTTCCAGTAAGGGCACCGAACTGGCATTTAAAATACTTAAGGTGCGGGCAAAGCGGGCCGTGTTCAGCCCCCGGCTAACCTTACCAAACATACCCAGACGAAGGGTAAAGCGGTCCCAGCGGTACTTTAATTCAGGTTTTTGCAATGCCCGCTGCCAGAACACCGCAGCCAGCATAATTGCTATCACTAAAAAAATACCGTAGTTACGGATAAAATCGCTGGCAGCTATTAAAAACAGGGTGGTACCGGGTAATGACTGGCCCATATGCTCAAACTGGCCAACAATTTTGGGCACCACCGCAGCCAGCAGAATACTAATTACCAGGATGGCAAAACCGGTTAAAATAATCGGGTATAACAGGGCCTGTAGTATCTGGCTGCGCATGTGCTGGCGCTGCTCAGTATAATCGGCCAGCCGGTTTAGCACCTGCTCTAAATGGCCTGAACGCTCACCTGCTGCAACCATAGAGCGAAATAAATGGTCAAACACATGCGGAAACTCGGCCAGACCTTCAGCCAGGGTATAACCTTCAACCACTTTTGAGCGCACGGTCATCATCATATTTTGCAGACGCGGTTTTTCACATTGCTCTGCCACCGCCAGTAATGCGCTCTCAATGGGCAGCGCGGCTTCAACCAGGGTCGCCAGCTGCCGGGTTAGCAACGCCAGTTCAGAAGCCGAAATTTTGCGACTTAACCAGTTGCGACCCGACGCCACTAACTTTTCCTGTTGCGACGCCAGCTCAACACTAAGTGGCTGCAATTTTTGCTCGCGCAACAATTGGCGGGCATGGCGGGCGTTATCCGCTTCCAATACCCCTTTATTTTTTTTGCCGCGTAAATCCAGCGCCTGATATTCAAATGCGGCCATTACACATCCTCTCGGGTAACCCGCAATACCTCTTCCAGCGTGGTTTCACCGGCCAGTACTTTGCTAAACCCATCTACCCGGATGCTGGGGCAGTGTGCCCGGGCATACTTTTCAATGGACTGCTCGCCTTTGCCGTTGTGGATCATTTCACGAATGGTTTCATCAACCTGTAACAGCTCGTGAATGCCGGTGCGTCCGCGATAGCCGGTAAAATTGCAGTGCTCGCAGCCTTTAGCCCGGAAAATATGCAGCCCTTCTTTTTTACTGACGCCCAGTAAATTACGCTCTTCTTTATCTGGCTCGTGTGCTTCTTTACAGTGACTGCACAGGGTGCGCACCAGACGCTGCGCCAGCACGCCCAACAAACTGGACGACAATAAAAAGGCCTCAACGCCCATGTCTTCCAGCCGGGTAATAGCACCTGCCGCTGTGTTGGTGTGCAAGGTAGATAACACCAAATGGCCGGTTAAGCTGGCCTGCACCGCTATTTGAGCAGTTTCTAAATCACGTATTTCACCAACCATGACCACATCCGGATCCTGGCGCAATATCGCCCTTAACCCCCGGGCAAAGGTCATATTAACCTTGGTATTAACCTGAGTTTGGCCAACACCTTCTAACTCATACTCTATCGGGTCTTCCACCGTCAGAATGTTGCGGTCTTTGGTGTTTATTTCGGTTAACCCGGCATACAGGGTGGTACTCTTACCTGAGCCCGTCGGCCCGGTTACCAGAATAATGCCGTGCGGTTTTAAAATCAGTTTTGAAAATGCCTGCTGTACCGCCAGCGTCATGCCTAAATCTGCCAGATTTAAGTGCGAGTTGTTTTTATCCAGTAATCGCAGTACTACCCGCTCGCCATGGCTTGATGGCATAGTAGACACCCGCACATCCACCGCGCGCCCGGCAATCCGCAGGCTGATACGCCCATCCTGCGGCACCCGTTTTTCGGCAATGTCCATTTTCGACATAACTTTAATCCGCGACACCAGCAAACTGGATAAGCGCCGATTGGGCCGCAGCACTTCACGTAATAAGCCGTCTACCCTGAACCGGATAATCAGGGCTTTTTCAAAGGTTTCGATATGAATATCTGAAGCACCCAGCTTAATTGCCTCGCCCAGCATGGCGTTGATCAGTTTGATAATGGGTGCGTCGTCTTCGTTTTCCAGCAAGTCTTCCGTTTCCGGAATGTCGTCGGCCAGCGAGGCCAGATTAACTTCGTTGCCAATATCTTCCATCAGTTGCTGGGCTTCAGAGGAGTCACGCTGATAGCTAGCCTCCAGTAGCGCCTCAAACTCAGTTGCCGACAACGGTTTAACCGTAAAGCCTTCCGCTAATAAACGGCGAACTTCCAGCACCGCTTCTGGACGTGTAGCGGGTTGCACATACAGCAACCAGCCAGTCTGCTGCTGTTGCAGCAATACACCATGGCGCTTGGCAAAACCAAAGGGCAGGCGGATCCGGCTGCTGACCGGTTTAACCTCTTCTTCTGCTACCAGGCCTTCCATCAGTCGCGACTTCCGCTATCTGGCTGTTGCCCAACCGGCAGTTCCGCTGGTTGCTGTTGTTGCTCTTGCATAAAACGGTCAAACGTCGGAGGCAAGGTTAACGAATCGTCCCATTCAGGCAGCACGACTTGTTTGGTATTGGGCATTAAACGAATACCTTCTTCTTCACGCAGCAGTTGCTCCGCACGAATATGGTTGTACTTGGCTTTAGAAATACCTGAGATAGCAGAACCTTCACGGACGATAGTCGCTTTAATAAATACCATCAGGTTGCGCTTTTGTTTAGTGACGCTGGTCGACTTAAATAAATGTCCCAACAGCGGAATATCGCCAAGCAGGGGTACTTTTGACTCACTTTCCTGCACATCTTCATCAATTAACCCGCCAAGCACCACCGTAGCACCATCGTCGGCCATTACCGTGGTTTTAATTTCACGCTTATTAATAGTAATATCGACTGCAGTAGCACCACCGATACTAGACACTTCCTGCTCGATGGTTAGCTGCACCGCCGTGCCTTCATTAATTTGCGGCGTTACTTTAAGTTTAATACCCACTTCCTGGCGCTGTACCTGCTGAAACGGGTTAGTGTTGTTGGCACCGGTGGTTGAACCGGTAATCACCGGCACTTCCTGACCAACCAGAAAGAACGCTTCCTGGTTATCCATGGTAGTAATATGCGGTGTTGCCAGTACATTAGAATTGGTGCTGGTGCGCACGGCCTGTAAAATGGCCGCCCAGTCGCCACTATAGAACCCCAGCATAGCGCCGTTTAACCCTTGTAGCACATTCGCCAGCATTGAGTAGTCACGGTTAGAATCTGCAGTGGTGGTAGTGATTAGTTCACCTGTCGCAGGATCACGAGTCTGAACTGTTTGCCCCCGAGTAACTTGCGATGCCTGAGCAGCACCAGCCGCTACGCCAATAATCGGGATCGTATTACCACCGGTAAAATTAGTACCACCACCATTAGCGTTTAGCCACTGCACACCAAAATCGGTACCGTCACCTTCAAATACTTCAACAATAATGGCTTCTACCAGCACCTGAGCCCGGCGAATATCCAGCTGCCGGATAACATCTTCCAGTGAACGCATCATATCCGGCTGAGCGGTTACCACCAGTGAGTTGCTATCTTCATGTGCTTCAATACTGATTTCCCGGCCGCTACTCTGGGTACGCCGCGCGCCCTGACTGCCAGCCGCACCGGCTGCACCACTTTGCACCTCGGCCACAATAGACTCGCTTACGCCTTTTAACACCGGCACCAGTTCTTCTGCTTTGGCGTATTTTAAATAGTAAACCCGGGTATTGCCGCTGGTTTTCAGCTCGGCATCCAGCCGGCGGGCCAACTCAATAACCCGTTGTCTTGCCTGCAGCTCACCACTGACAATAACGCTGTTGGTGCGCTCGTCGGCGACTATTTTCGGGATCAGAAAATCCGGTTGTTCGGCGCGACCCTGGCTTTTATAAATACTTTCCAGAATACGGACGATTTCGCCGGCTGAAGCAAATTCCAGTTTCAGAATTTCCAGCTCCTGATCGCCCGCTTTATCTACCCGCTGAATAATATCGACAATCCGGTTCACTACGGCAGCGGGGCCGGTCATCATAATAACGTTGGACGGGTCGTAGTTAACCACATGGCCGCCACCGGCCTGGTTACTAAACTGTCGCAACAATGGTGCCAGCTCGCGAACGGACACATTGCGCACCTGCACAACCCGGGTCACCATTTCATCGCCATAGCCCGGATCGTCGTCACCCACTACCGGAATATTAGAGGTTTTAGCGTCTTTGTTACGGACGACTTTTAAAATGCCGCTTTCCATTTCGACCACTGCAAAGCTGTACACTTCTAATACATTCAGGAAGAACTGGTAGTATTGCTCCTCGTTAAGCATTTCATAGCTGCGGACATTGATGCGGCCCCGAACCTGGGGGTCGACGATAATGGTTTTTTTCAGGTTCATACCCACAATATTAATAAATTCATTAATATCGGTGCCTTTGAAATTGGGGGAGTACTGCACGTCCGAATCGGCAAGCACGGCAAAACTTAACACAGCACCTGCCACTAAACCGGCGATTGAGCGCACTGAACCTCTGAAAAAACGGCCTGCTATCATGAGAATTTAACCAACTTTTATCTGCTAATTTTATTGCGACAGGCTAAACAGAATATCTCTGACTTCACCATCACGTTCTATTTTAATTACGGCTTCACTGGCATCCCGTAGCTCGTTGATTACCCGCATTGCCTGTTGCATGTCATTTAGCGGTATACCGTTTATCTCAACCGCCAGGTCATTTTGCTGCAAGCCTAACTGATTAAACAGCGCCGGATCCTTGCCCGGGGTTAACCGGTAGCCCACTAAAACGCCATCACGCTCCTGGGGTGACACCCGGACATAGTCAAAAAACTTTGCCGGCTCAGCCAACAATTCATCACGGCTGACACCCAGTTCACTTTCGTCCAGCACCGGAGCCTCAGCTTGTGGCGATACCGTAAGTTCATTTTCATAGTTGGGCTCAGGGTTGTCTTCACGGCCAAGCCCGGCATTCGCCTGCGCCATTTTGGTATATTCAATGCCATCCAGCATCAGTGTCTCGAACCGTCCTGCCTGCTGAATTAACACCCGATCAATTAATACCTGCTTTAACACTGCATTAGTGCCGTCAATGGTGTCGTCAATTGCGTAGGTTGCCTCTGCCCCCCGGCTTTCAATGATGGCGCTACCCCGGTTTGGATCATCCTGCGACACTAACCCGGTAAGTTTGACATTAAGCTGCGTTTTAGGTGCTTCCGTGACCACTTCGGCTGCCGGCTCTGCTTTTTCTGTTACCGTGCCAAACAAGGCGTAGCTTATCAGCTGCTGCAGATTAACAGCCGCTTTAGCCTTTACTGATGCCCCCGGCACTGGTGCCAGGCTGATATCCTGTGTTTGGGGTGCAGGTACTAATTGCCAGCTAAAGCGTGCCAGTAACCAGGCAAGCAACAATACCAGCAACAGGTTCAGTATTTTACGAATAACACTGACCGGCAGCCGCTGGCTGTATCGGTGAAAATCTTGTAAAGACAACGACAGGTTCATTTCCACTTTCTTATAATAAAATACCGGTTTATCTTACTCAGTTGTTTGCCAACCAACAAGTGTGGTCGATTATTATTACAAATTAATAACATCTTAAATTCCGCCAGCACTACGCTTCGTATGCCATTTGGCACTATAATGTGCTTTCAGTTCAGCTTACAGGTTCATTATGACAAATCAGCAAGCCAGTCAGCAGCAAAATGACAGCATTCGGCTTGATAAATGGCTTTGGGCGTGTCGATTTTATAAAACCCGCGCCCTGGCCAAAGCCATGATTGAAGGCGGCAAAGTACACTACAATGACCAGCGCTGCAAAGCAAGCCGCCTGGTAGACATTGGAGCAACCATTAAACTTGCTCAGGGCAGTGATGAAAAGACGGTTGTGGTACAGGGCTTATCTGAGAAACGACTCTCTGCTCCACTGGCACAAGCTTTATATCAGGAAACAGACGCCAGTACCGAGCAGAGGCTGGTTCGGGCAGAGCTGCGCAAAACCAATAGTCTGTTTGCTCCGCACCCCGACACTAAGCCGGATAAAAAAATGCGGCGCCAGTTATTACTTTTAAAATCCAAGCAGTAGAGAGAGGCTATGAACCCCGATAATTTATACCGTTTTCTGTTTCAGCAAAAACATGTCCGCGGCGAACTTGTGCAAGTCGCTGACAGCCTGGATCATATGCTGAAAAATCACGATTACCCATTACCGATAAAACAACTATTGGCAGAGCTGGTCGTCGCAACCAGTCTAATTACCGCCACCCTAAAATTCGATGGCGAAATTGCCGTTCAATTACAAGGCGATGGCCCGGTGAAATTTGCCGCCGTAAACGGTGATAACCTGCAAAATTTCCGGGCCGTGGTGCGCCTGCAAGCCGAACTCAGCGGTGATAGTTTCCGCCAGTTGATTGGTGAAGGGTATATGATCGTTACTATTACACCACGCCAGGGTGAACGTTATCAGGGAATTATTCCGCTGACCGGTGACAGCCTGACCAGCACCCTGGAGGGCTACTTCGCACAGTCCGAGCAGCTACCCACCCGTTTGTATATTTTTACTGACATTGGCCAACAAAACCGGGCGGCCGGCATGTTGCTGCAAGTTTTGCCGGTTGAACCGGAAAAAGCGGCAACTGATTTTGCCGATTTGGTGATTCTGGCAGATACCGTTACAGGAAACGAACTGCTGACCTTGCCTGCAGCAGAAATGTTATACCGGCTGTTTCATCAGGAGCAGGTTGAGCTATTTCCGGCGCAAGCGGTTAAGTTTGTCTGCGGCTGTTCCCGCCAGAAATGTGAAACCGCACTGTATAGTATTGGTAAAGATGCCTTACACGAGCACATCGCTGAAGGTCAGCTTGAGATAACCTGTGAATATTGCAATCAGCAGTATTTATTCAACGCTGAAGAATTACAGCAAATCATAAACCAGCTTTAAGATACCCCAGTCCGATAGTTATTCCAGCCCCGATAGTCAGGGGCTGTTCGCCTGCTATCGCCCACCACGACGTTGCTAAGTATATATGGATGTGAAGTTGCCGACATAAAGCAAGCTATTGTTTATGCTACATGTAGTGCTTTTTATTGTTTACAAAATTGATAATTTAGCATCGATAACTTATAACAAATGACTTTTCAACACTGCTTATTCCTTATATGCTCCGACACCGTCACAATTCTTTACAATAGCAATTTGCGAAATACTTTGTGTCCGGGGAATATAAAAAAAACTTAGCAACTAGGAATAACATTTTGAAAAATAACACATACAGATTAAGCGGCCTTGCAGTAGCCGTTGCTTTATCTGTCACCGCTTGCGGTGGTAGTAAAAATATTGCACCTGAGGCGTTCAACGTATCTGTAGCTGCCAGCCAAAGCTGGATGCAGGTTGAAGGTAACTTTGCTGTGAGCGATGTTAATACTGACGATACGCTGCGCATTTCTGCCATTCGCGAAAATGGCGTAGTCAAGTCACCACAACAAGGTGTTTATACGTTGAATAACGGTGTGCTGACTATTCAGGGTACCCGTTTTACTTACTTGCCTTTGCAAGACGGCGCAACTGACATTGCCTACACCGTTACTGATGGTAAACTTTCTGCCACTGCAAGCCTGACTATCGCAGCGCCGGTATCAGATCCACTTGCCTATCAACAATGGCACCTTAATAATACAGGGCAGAAAGCTTATTCACTGAATGTCGATGCGATAAAGGCTTTCCTGATTGCCGAAGCCGGCTTTAGCGATGAACAGGCTGATGCCTGGATAGCAGCGCGGGTTGACCCGACTATTCTGGCACCGGGTGAAGATATGAACGTCGTTAGTGCCTTTCAACAGGGCGTAACCGGTACCGGCAGTATTGCCGTTGTGGTAGATTCCGGCCTTGAACTTTCTCATGAAGATCTGACTAACAACATTCTGCCTAACCGTTCGTTGAACATGGTGCCGGGTGCATTAAACGTTACTGATCCAACGTCTACCAATGCCCTGGGTGATCATGGTACCAGTGTTGCTGGTCTGATTGCGGCCGAAGGCTGGAATGGCATGGGTGGTCGCGGGGTTGCACCTCATACTAAACTGATTGGTATGAATTATCTGAATGCGCAAACTGATCTTAATGACGCCTTAAGCCATGGTATTCCCGGTAGTGGTATAACTGAAAGCGAGCCATTAACAGTATTTAACCGCAGTTATGGTATTAGTTACCCTGCGGTAATTTCATATGATTTCTTCGCTGAGGCAGTACAGCAATACTCTGCCACTCAGTTACGCAACGGCTTAGGCGCTGTTAATACCAAGTCCAGTGGCAATAGCTTTTTAAGCCCGGGTAACAACAGCTGGGCCGGTTCTATTTGTAGCGCTGCCAACCAGTTGGGACTAACCTGCCTGAACGGTAACTTTGAACCGTCGCAGAATACGCCATTTTACTTTGCAGTTGCCGCGGTTAATTCTAACGGCAAGCACACCAGTTACTCTACTGCGGGTGCCAACGTACTGGTATCAGCACCTGCTGGCGAATACGGTGATTTTGCACCTGCCATGGTAACCACTGACCAAATGACCTGTTTACGCGGCTACAGCAGCTTCCCAAGGGTTGATGCTGGCGGCTGGCCAGAGTTTGATGCGGCCTTTACGCCATTTAACAGCCCGGGCCACCCTGAAAACCCCAGTTGTAACTATACCAGCACCTTTAATGGCACCTCATCTGCCGCGCCAAATGCCGCAGGTGTTATTGCCCTAATTAACAGCGCCAACCCCAGCCTGTCCTATCGCGACATTAAAGCTATCCTGGTGAAAACCAGCTCGCAGGTTGACCCGGATAATGCGCCTGTAGTGCTTCCTGTTGGCGACGGTGAATTTATCGCACACCCTGGCTGGGTGGAAAATGCAGCTGGTTATGCTCACAACAATTTATATGGTTTTGGCCGTGTTGACGCAGGTGCCGCTGTTGCCATGGCAAAAGCCTATGGCGCTATGTTACCTGAGCAAGTATTCAGTGATTGGGTTGCCGCAGGCAGCCAGGCTGGCGAACCGGCACTTATGCTGGAAATTGCTGATAATGACGCCGCCGGTGCTGTGCAAACAATTGAAATATCTGACGACATTACTGTTGAGGGCGTCCAGTTTGCGTTTGACGTTGCCAATTCTGAGTTGCGTTCGGATTCATTTCCAAGCCAAACCACTGCCGGTATTGATCTTGCCATCGAGGTAACATCACCCAGCGGAACTACCAGCGTTTTATTGTCGTCTAAGCAAGCAATTGCTGACCCGTCGCTGGATTTTGCTACTGGCTACAACGAAGGCTATATCCTGAAAAATTCGGTGTTTTTATCGAATGCGTTTTATGGTGAGAGTGCCCAGGGCACCTGGTCCATTCGTGTCGTCGATACCAACACCTCAGACTATGCAGTAACAAACTCTGTATGGCCGGAAGGGTATAAAAATAACCAGCGAAACTCGGTACTGGAAGGCGTTGCCATCCGGGTATTCGGTCACTAACAGACAAGGGAATTATTTATGAAGTATAAAGTATCTGTGTTAGCCACAACCCTTTGCCTGGCGATGAGTTCTGTCGGTGCCCAGGATCTGAAAAATGAATTGCGACACGATATGCAAACGCGTGTTGCGGACAAACCTAATATGACAGTCGTGAATAGCGGTGCTGCTAAGTATGGAATGTACCAGTTACAGCCAGAACTGGTAGCCGTGCCTCAGGCACTGGCAAACAGTGGTAGTAATCGGCAGAACATTGGCAATATGTCATTGGTAAGCCGGGGCACTGACAGTGACGTTGAGCGGATGCTGGAGTTTCGCCGCAATGCCGTGGTGCAGAACAGCATGACGGGTGAAATGGGTATCGTTACCGGTAATATCAGCGTGCTGGGAAAATCGGCTGATGATATGAACAGCCTGTTGCAGCAATTTAATCTGAAGATTGTGCGCTCTGCCAGCAGTACCGGCGTTTACATTGTGCAACCTGTTAATGATGTTGAACTGGTGTCACTACTGCAGCAAATTAATGCTTCAGACCTGGTTCGTACGGCCCGGTTAGATATATTGGAACAAAAATACAGCAACCAATAACGTGTTCGCTGTTTGCCAATTTAAAAAGCCCTGAAATTCAGGGCTTTTTTTATAAAAACTTACCATTTCCCCGGACTAAACGCCCTGCACTTTTACCGGCAAGAAAACTCTCACCACCAGGCCGCCATGGGCATGATTAAACAGGCTGACGCTGCCCTGATGCATATCAACGATTTTTTTGATAATCGCTAACCCTAAACCTGAACCGCCACTGCCACGGGCTTCATCGCCTTGAGTAAAGGGCGCAAACATAGCCTCCATCTTATGCTCGGGGATCCCAGGGCCATGATCGCGTATTTCCAGATAGATTTGCTTACGGCTTTTTTCATAGCCGGTACTTATTTCAATATCACCGTCACTGTAGCGCAGGGCGTTTTCCAGCAAATTATTCAAAACCCGTTTAATGGCGATTTTACGCAGCATAATCGCCGGTAACTTTGACTCAAGTACTGTAATAAAATGACGCTGTTGGACTTGCTCTGCCAATACCAGTTCATCTACTAGTTCGTTTAAATTAACGCTTTGCAGGCTCTCCTGCTTATGGTGGCGTAAAAAGTCGATAAACTGGTCAATAATCGCATTCATATCTTCAATGTCGTTGATGATGCCATCACGGATCCAGCTATCCTGCTCGGTCATCATTTCCGACGCCAGCCTGATTCGGGTTAGGGGCGTGCGTAAGTCGTGCGATACACCGGCCATCAGCAGCGCCCGATCCTGCTCCAGCCTTTTAATGCCCTCGGCCATGTAGTTAAACGCCCGGATAACCGCAATGATTTCGGTTGAACCTTTGTCAGCGTTAAGGGGTGGCGGAATATCACCTCTGCCCACTTGCAATGCCGCTTGCTGCAGTGACTTTAACGGCCGGTTCAGATGGCGGGCAAATACCCAGGCACCACCAACACTTAAAATACCGATCAGTAATAAATAGAATGTTAAGGGTGAAAAGTCAGTTTCATCCAGCCCGGACAAGGGCACTTTTACCCAGTACTGTGGCGCCTGCGGCGGCTGCACCCAAAAAGCGAAGGCATCGCCCTGTTCAATATGCACCAAGGCTTCGCCACCCAGTTCTGCTGACATTTGTTCAGAAAAATAGCCATAGTAACGGGCATTAGCTAACCCCTGTTGCATGGCGTCAGCTTCGGTGTATACCTCGATGCCGGTTGCCTCATTAAAACGGCGGGTTAGCTCTGCAGACAGCACAGAATTATTCTCACCCGCATCAAGAAACACCACTTTAATCTGTTTGGCAATAAGATGGTTTATTTGCTGGGTGGTCGGCTTAATAAAATACAGGGCAACCGAGACGTATGACACCAGTTGGTTAATCAGCAACAAAAAACCAATCAGAAAAACGGTCTGACCAAATGCGCTGCGGGGTAGCAAGCGCATCAGGCAATGCTGCCATCAGGCACAAAAACGTATCCCAGCCCCCAGACGGTTTGAATATAGCGAGGATTTGCAGCATCATCTTCCAACATTCGCCGCAAACGCGAGACCTGAACGTCGATACTACGCTCCATCGCAGAATAATCCCGACCGCGCGCCTGATTCATCAGTTTATCGCGAGATAGCGGCTCCCGGGGGTGACTGACCAGTACTTTTAACACCGCGTATTCGCCACTGGTTAATGGTAATGGTTGCTCACCTTTGCGCATTTCGCGGGTAGCCAGATTAAAGGTAAATGGGCCAAAACTGATAGTGGTTTCTTCCTGTGACGGCGCGCCAGGTAAGTCCTTACTTTTACGCCTCAGCACGGCGCGGATCCGCGCTAACAACTCACGCGGGTTAAATGGCTTTGGTAAATAATCGTCGGCACCCATTTCCAGGCCAATAATACGGTCAACCTCATCACCTTTCGCGGTTAACATAATGATAGGGACATCGTTGTTCTGCTGTCGTAATTTACGGCAAATAGACAAACCATCTTCACCAGGGAGCATTAAATCCAGCACCACCAGATGAAAATGTTCCCGCTCCATCAGCCGTTGCATCTGCTCATAATTGCCAACACTGCGCACCTGATAGCCCTGCTCGACCAGATAGCGTTCAAGTAAGGCCCGTAACCGCAGATCATCATCTACCACAATAATTTTCAGAGTTTCCTGACTGGTCATTACGCACGCTTCCGTTGTTTTTCCTCACTATAAACGAAAAAACCGCCATTGTTAGTACCATGGCGGTTAAACTGTGTTACAAAACTTTTCAGTTCTGGACTTTTTCCGAGATCAACTCACGTTTCATCGGTGGATTAACCCAATACACCCGTGCGGCACTCGTACTGTATTTGCTGGATGTTTCAACTTTTTGCATATAGTCAAGGTCGGGTTTCATGACATATTGTGGGGCTGTGCTACTACAAGCGGTTAGCAACGCAGCGATGGTAATAAACAGGTATAACTGGCGGCGGGATTTCATCTTAAGGCCCTCCATAAAGCTAAAATCCAGGTTAAGTATAGTACAATTTTTAACCGGAAATAATATTATGCTGGCGAATGTTAGTCGGCATTTGTACGGTATTCGATACTTATAATGCTATAGCAAAGTTCACCGGTAGGCGTGGTCACGTTGACGTCATCATCCAGAGATTTGCCCAACAGGGCCCTGGCAAGCGGCGAGTCAATACTTAGCTTACTTAGCCGTAAATCAAACTCGTCCGGGCCTACCAGCCGATACTGTTTTACTTCCCCTGCCTCGTCCTCTAACGTCACCCAGGCCCCAAAAAATACTTTGCCATGCTGTTTAACCGATGGGTACACCACTTGCAACTGCTCTAACCGTTTAGTCAGAAAGCGTACCCGGCGGTCGATTTCCCGTAAGCGCTTTTTGCCATAAATATACTCTGCGTTCTCTGAGCGATCGCCCAGGGCAGCGGCGTCAGCGACTTGTTGGGTCACCCGCGGTCGTTCTTCTTTCCATAAATAACGTAACTCCCGTTCCAGCGTATCGTAGCCTTCGCGTGTAATCAGATTGGATTTTTTCATGCTGAAAGTAGACAATTCACCCTGCTTGTTATATTTCGTATCATACTTTGCCTGCCAGCGTGGCCGCGAAGTCGAAGGATTCTATAGTTATGTCAATGATTATTAAACAAATAGCCAGTGAAATTGCCGCCCGGCCAGAGCAGGTTGCTGCTGCCATAGCCCTGCTGGATGAAGGCGCCACTGTGCCTTTTATTGCCCGTTACCGCAAAGAGGTCACCGGCGCACTGGACGATACCCAATTACGTTTACTCGATCAACGACTGAATTATCTGCGTGAACTGGAAGACAGGCGTCAGGTTATTTTAAAAACCATTAACGAACAAGGTAAGCTGAGCCCCGAGCTGGAGCACGACATTCTGACGGCTGACAACAAAACCCGGTTAGAAGATTTATACTTACCCTATAAAGCCAAACGCCGCACCAAAGGCCAGATGGCGATTGAAGCAGGTTTGTTGCCGCTGGCAGAGGCCATTTTCAACAACCCCGGGGTAGACCCTGAGCAACAAGCCACGGCTTATCTGAATGCGGAAGCGGGTTACAATGAGCCAAAGGCCGTATTAGACGGCGTTAAATTTATTCTGATGGAACGGTTTGCTGAAGATGCCACCCTGCTCGCCCGTTTACGCAGCAAACTGAGCCGTGACGCGATGCTTAAAAGCACCGTGATAGCAGGTAAAGAGCAGGAAGGCGCCAAGTTTCGTGATTACTTCAGCCATACTGAGCTTTGGAAAAATATTCCATCACACCGCGCACTTGCTATGTTTCGTGGTCGCAACGAAGGTGTACTGCAGCTGCAGCTCTTGCCTGACAGCGATGAAACAACCGCGCATGCTATCTGTGAACAAATGGTGGCCGATCACTTTAATATACGGCAGCAACAGCGGCCTGCTGATACGTTTTTACGCACCGTCGTACAATGGACCTGGAAGGTTAAACTGCATTTGCATCTGGAAAACGATTTACTCAGTGAATTGCGGGAGCGTGCAGAATTAGAAGCCATAAAAGTTTTCGCCCGAAATATGGCTGATGTTCTGATGGCAGCACCGGCCGGTATGCGCCGCACACTGGCATTGGACCCGGGCCTGCGCACTGGCGTTAAGTGCACCATTATAGATGACACCGGCAAATTGCTGGCACATACCACTATTTTTCCGCATGCACCGCAAAATCTCTGGGACAAGTCAGTACGGACCCTCAGCCAGTTATGTCAGCAACATAAAGTAGAGCTGATAGCCATAGGTAACGGCACGGCCTCTCGCGAAACCGATAAACTGGCGGGAGATGTCATCAAAGCGGTTAATAATGATACGTTGCATAAAGTAATGGTTTCAGAGGCCGGGGCCTCTGTTTACTCTGCATCAGAGTTGGCTGCAGCGGAGTTTCCCAACCTGGATGTGTCGCTGCGCGGCGCCGTATCAATTGGCCGGCGGTTACAAGACCCACTGGCTGAATTGGTTAAAATAGAGCCTAAAGCTATCGGGGTTGGCCAATATCAGCATGATGTTAACCAAAGCTTGCTGACCCGATCGCTGGATGCCGTGGTAGAAGATTGCGTTACTGCAGTGGGTGTCGACTTAAATACTGCGTCTGCTGCGTTGCTGGCACGGGTCGCAGGTTTAAACAAAACACTGGCCCAGAACATTGTGCAGTACCGTGACGAAAATGGCCGTTTTAATGAACGCAAAGAATTGTTGAAAGTGCCACGGCTGGGACCAAAAGCGTACGAGCAAGCTGCCGGGTTTCTGCGGATTAATAACGGCAATAATCCGCTCGATGCGTCAGCAGTACATCCTGAAGCCTACCCGCTGGTAGAAAAATTACTGGCAGTTGCCAAGCAACCTGTCGCCGCTATTATTGGCAATAGTAGTTTCTTAGCTGCTGTTGACCCCACCGCCTTTGTCGATGAACACTTTGGCTTGCCAACCATCACCGATATTTTAAGAGAACTGGACAAGCCGGGGCGCGATCCGCGGCCGGAATTTAAAACTGCCAGTTTTAAAGAGGGTGTTGAAACCCTGCAAGACTTGAAAACAGGCATGCTACTGGAAGGCGTCATCACCAATGTCACTAATTTTGGTGCCTTTGTCGATATCGGCGTCCACCAGGATGGTTTAGTACACATTTCTTCATTAACCGACAAATTTGTCAGCGATCCACATCAGGTGGTTAAAGCTGGTGATATTGTTAAAGTTAAAGTACTTGAAGTGGATATAAACCGGAAGCGCATTGCGCTGACCATGCGATTGGACGAACAACCTCAAACAAAAACTCAGCAGACAGCGTCCGGCAAAGCGGCCAAACCTGCAGACAATAAAGCATCCCGGCCACAGTCAAAAGCAGCCAAAGCAGAGCCTGCGAATGCCGCTATGGGCAATGCGTTTGCTGAAGCACTGGCGAAGTTTAAAAAATAGGGTTAGTGAACTCAGGCTTGCTGGCGCAGTGGTCGCTGCGCCGGCTCGGTAGCCTGCACATAAAACCGACTGATAACGTCATTGCGGCGCTGCATTTGCGCCAGGGTATCAAACTCCGGAAACACCAGGCCTGAAGCTTGGCTAGTCCCGGATATTGCATCGGCATCATAACGAATTTGCGAGCTTTCGATAGCAGTAGCCGGCGACGTTGACTCCGTATCATTATTTGCCGACTGCGCCGGGTTAGCCGCCGCCGTTTCGGCAGGTGCCGTTTTTTCAGCAACTAACTCCGTTTGGGCCTGCAACAGCCTCTGACTTGCTTCAGCAGCAATACGCCGGTCGGCAGCAGAAGGCTCAGCCGGTGCCAACGCTGCAGCTTTTACCTGCTGCATTTTTTGAATGGTTGCCTGTGGATCACCAGGTACCGTTGCAATATCAATCTGAACCTCGCCACCTACTGCGTACTGACGGCCATCAGGTCCCATCTCATAGCTGTAGCTCGGCGAGCCGGCGTAGCGGCCGCCAATACTGGCATGCGCTTGTTCGTGGGTGCGCACCTCACGGTCCCGGGCTTGCAGCTCCTGGATCTCTTGTTGTTCAGCCTGCTGCTGCTGTTGCTGCTCAGCATCACGCTGTTGCTGTTCAGGGTTACTATTATCATCAGCTTGCTGCGAGCGACCTTCAACAGCCTGTTGTGTTTCTGTCGCTTTACCATTGGCATCATAACCATTAACCGTCGCGGCAGGACTGCTGGCGCGGCTTTTCTCATCGGTTGCCACCGCCCGCTCGGCCTTACCTTTATCCAGTTCGCGTACCGGTTCAACCAGTTCCCGCCGCTGCATATCACGCCGCGCCAGCTCCGTTGGCGGGTTTGCGGTGTTGATACTAACGTTTGGATAATAAGAGGTAATTTGCATAACGCTTAGACACGTACGTCGATAATAGTACCCAGTGCCTCATCCGCAGCCTGGATAGAGCGAACGTTAGCTTCGGCGTTCCGTGACTCGCTGTTTAGCTGGACCAGGCTTTGTTCAACAGATGGCGCCTGCGCTTGACTTGGCCGGGTTTGCTCCGGCGCTTGTGCCTGACGTACATCCTCTTCTGCAGCGGCTACCTGCTCACGGTTTGCACTGGTTTGCCGGTTAATATTGGTTGTTGCTTCGGTAATACCGTTTGACGCACGCTGAAACCCCTGTAAACCGGCATTAAATGCGGATTGAATCTCCATTATTGCCTCCTCAGATTAGCATTTACAGCAATGCTTAATTATTAACCAAAAACGATAGAAAAGAAAGGCCGTTAAGTATCAGCGAGAGTCGTTGTTGCCAACCAGTTGAATAGCCAGCTAAGAAATTCCGACCGGTGCGAAATAAAGGGCGCATGTGACGCCTTTGCCAATACCGTAAAACGTGCCTGCGGTTGTAATTGCTGCAATTGCTGGAGCACCGCCACCGGAACCAGGGAATCGAGTGCACCGAAGCAACCCGCTATTGGTTGGTTTAAGCTGGCAAATATGCGCCGCAGGTCTTGATCTGTCAGGAAACCCAGGCCGGCTGTTAATGCACTGGGATTAGCCTGCGGATAAGCCGCTATGGCTTGCTTCAGTTCTGCCGCATCGCTTTTTGCGCTGGCCGACCCCATTGCCTGAATTGCCAGAAACCGGCTGATAGTCTGTTTCAGGTCACGTTGCAATGACTGGGCAAACTGCTGCATAACCACAGGCTTCATACCTGGCCAGTCGGGCTGTTGCAAAAAACAGGGGGTTGCAGCAACCAGGGCCAGTTGCCGTACTTTTTCGGGATAACGTGCAGCCAGTGCGATGGCCAGTAAGCCTCCGAGCGACCAGCCACAAAGCAAACTGTTAGCCGGAATCTGCTGTGCCAGCTCAGCCAGTACGGTGTCAAAACTATACGGTTCAGGAAGTGTTTGTGCCAGACCATAGCCCGGAATATCCAGCGTGATCACCCTGAATGTGTCAGGAATATCGGCCAGTAACGTTTGCCAGACCCCTTGATTTACACCCCAGCCATGCAGTAATACCAGGACAGGTTTGTCAGTGCTGCTAATCTCTGCCATGCTACTTAAATGTTTATCCAAAGTTAATTTTATGGTTAACTATTTAATTGATTTGCTGCGCCACGGTTGGCACAAGCTGCTACCCGCCAGCTGCTTGTGGTGCAGTTTACCTTTATCCAGACCAGGCAGCCAGCTATGCGGCTATTGTCAGCAGGCTTTGCCCGTTTTGCCCTATCAGTTAAGTCACTATAATTTGTTGTGGTTACCCGCAGTCAGGCGCGGTCTGAAGGCTGCGAAATTTGATCGCCTGCTAAGCCTGACTCATTACCAACAACCTTATCAGCATTGGATAACCCAATGGAAATATCAGGCTGACCTGGCCGCCGGTATGTTATTGCAACAGCAGCTGACAAAATTAGTGTTAACGGCAGAACGGCAGGGTGTGCCAATGCCTGACGCGCTGACATTTGTGCCATTACATTGGCGCAAACAGCGTCAGCGGGGTTTTAACCAGTCCAGGGATCTGGCTGTCGCTTTAGGGCAACAATTACAGTTACCCGTGCTGGCGCTATTCCGTAAAACAGCCAGTCACAGCCAGCGCGGCCTGAACCGTCGTCAAAGGCTGCGTAATTTGCGCAGGTCGTTTAGTTTAAAAACACCACAGTCAGAATTACCGCAGCATATCGCGCTGGTGGATGATGTTATTACCACCGGCGCAACTGTTAATACCCTGACCCGGCTGCTGCGCAGGTCGGGTGTGCTGACGGTCAGCGTCTGGACCCTGGCGATTACACCAGCGCCGGGTTACTCGCCCTGAACCGGGGCGCTGAAACTGTTGCCCAGATACATAGCATTGACCAGCAAGCGGCTGGAACCATAAAAATAGCCACGAAAAACCGGATTGTCTGTCATCGCTATAACCCGGCCGCGTCCGAGATTGTGCGCTAGCAGCGCGGCACCCTGCGCAATTTTAGGAATATATTGTTCTGCTGCAAACCCGGCCAGGTGCGGATTCTGACTATACAAACCAACATTGGAAAAAGATGAACTGGCCGGCTGCAGCAACATAATATTGTTTTTAAACAATGGTAAACGCGCCCGGGGTAAGCCGAAAGTTAACGGATGGCTCAAGTCAAACTCGGCACTGAATATCGCACCGGCAATCCGTTGTTTCGCCGCCAGTGCTTCGCGATCACTGTACTGTAAATCCTGTTGTGGGATTAACTGCTTCATATCTGAATTTTGCCATACGCCGGCCTGCAGCAAGCCCGCTTTTGCCAGCCAGGCTGCGCCGCCTTTATGCCCCCACAACACGCCACCTTGTTCGGTCCACTGCTTTAATTTACTGATCTCGCTTTCTTGCCACTGCCGGTAATTACCATCGGGTAAAATGAGATGGGTGTAGCGAGCTAAGCTTATTCTGGCCAGGCGCTCAGGTTCCACCATGCTGGGAGAAATGCCCGCCAGCCGCTCCAGGTTGTACCATACCTCACCGGCTTCTGTTGAATTAATGCCGGGCCCTGCAATTAACAAAACCTCAGGTTTTTCAATAACGGTAAAGTTATGGCTGCCTAAATCGCTACCTTCGGCTGTAAGACCGGTGCTGACGGCATGCACTGTTACCGCGTATTGCTGCTGTACCTGTTGTAACCGATTAAACCAGTCAGCTTGCTGCTGTAAGCCTGCCGCCACCATCATCGTGCCGGCCTGAAATGTTTCTGTGTTATTGCCGGTTTGTGCGGTAAAACGCTGCAGCGCACTGCGCACAACTAACCCTTGCTCGAGTAAGGCCTGCAGCAATAACGGAGCCTGCTGGTCCTGCCAGCCAAACACATAGGCATAAGCACCCGCGGCCAACGGCTGTTTCAACGCCACAGTCGCTTGCCATTGCTGGTTGGCAAGCGCCCGACCCGGCTCACGGCTGACTGCCTTAAAATCAATATTAAAGGCATAAGGCAAGGTCCAGCTGGAAACATCGTAAAACGTATTGTCTGAAAAAGTCTTCTCAGTGGAAAACGCGCCTTTAATTAACCGGTACTGCGCCTGTTGCAACGGGACAAAATAACTTTGGCCCGCCAGATACTGCTCATCGCCATCCTGCCAGTCGCGACGTAACGGATATACCTCAATATGATGGCGTTGCAAAATGTCCAGCAACGCGTTTAACCGGCTGCTATCTCCATCGCCCGTTAACATGTATCCTTTTGTTTTGTCAGCCTTGGCTTGCTGCAGGGCGCTTTGATAAAACGCCTGCTGATATTGTAGCAGTGACTGCCCCTGAGCAACCGCGCCTCTGATGGTTGACAGCGATGCGGTAAATTGATTTTTAATAGTGTCACTGAAGTGCAGTAAACCATTGATGGATTCCTGCACATGACCCCGGCTGCTGGCTTGCTCGAACAAGATACCAACACTGCCATTTACATCCGGATAGGTCGACCCTTTACCAATATAAAAGTCATCAAAACTTTCTTCACTGTAATACAGCTGCCCCTGCGCATCGAATGCGTCCGCATGAAATCTTGCTATTTCCGCAGTCAGCTCAAAATTGCGTTTTGGCGTCAGTGGATAGTTGCGGCTTGGAATACCCGGTTGGAAGAAATAACTACTGTTGGTGCCCATCTCGTGAAAATCACCGACAACATTAGGTAACCACTGCTGAAACTGAGCAATACGGGCCTGGCTTTCAGGATGCTGCAACAACAACCAGTCCCGGTTTAAGTCAAACCAGTAATGGTTTGGCCGGCCATTTGGCCAGGGTTCAATATGTTCGCGATGCTGCGGGTCGGCCACCGGCTTATTGCCTCTATGCATATTTGCCCAATGGGCAAATCTGTCATGACCGTCAGGATTAAGACTCGGCTGTATTAAGATGACTGCCTTTTTAAGCCAGCCGGCCACTTCCTCAGACTTAACAGCCGTTAAGTAGTGCGCTAATACCAGTGCGGCATTGGCTGCGCTGGGTTCGTTACCATGCACCCCATACCCCAGCCAGATAACAATCGGTGCATCGCTGGCGATAGCTTTATCTTGCTTTGCCTGCTGCTGGTGCTGCAGGCGAATATCGTCCAGCCGGGCTAAATTTTCCGGCGATGAAATGACCAACTGCAACAATGGCCGCTGCTCATGGCTGTAGCCGATAACTTCTAACATGGCATTGTCAGACTGGTTAGCCAGAATTTCAAAATAGCGTTGAATTTGATCGTGGCGAACATGCCAGTCACCCACAGCATAACCGAGTGTTTGTTGTGGTGAGGGCAGCTTAGGGTCTGCCTGCTCACTAAAATACTGCGCCTGCGTCGCCGCGGCCCAAAGTACCAAAAAAAATACTACACTCAGTTTCATGCCTGTTTCCTCGAAGTTTTTTGCGCGCCCAGTTAGCCAGAAACCGTGGTAAAACTCAAGCAGGGCTGGCATCAGTGCCTGAGTCAGAGTATGATAGCTATTAACCTAGTAATTTAGTCAGGTACTAAGATGATTTCTATTTCAGAACAGGCGCAAGCCCATTTTGCAAAGCTGCTGGAAAAACAAGCTGCCGGTACCAGCATCCGGGTCTTCGTTGTTAACCCGGGCACGGCTCAGGCGGAGTGCGGTGTATCCTATTGTCCGGCAGACGACATTGAAGATAGCGATATACAGATTGAGTTTAGTGGCTTTAATGCTGTGGTTGATGCCGAGAGCAAACCGTTTTTAGTGGACGCCGAAATTGATTTTGTTACTGATCAAATGGGTTCACAGCTAACGTTAAAAGCGCCGAATGCCAAAGTACGTAAGGTGAATGACAATGCGCCGCTGATGGAACGGGTGCAATACGTAATTGACGCTGAAATTAACCCGCAGCTGGCTAATCATGGTGGCAGGGTGTCGGTAATGGAGCTAACGAATGACGGCGTAGCGGTACTGCAGTTTGGTGGCGGATGCAACGGCTGTTCTCAGGTAGATTTGACCCTGAAAGAAGGCATTGAAAAAGAGCTGCTGGCACGCTTCAATGGCGAGCTGAATGGTGTTCGTGATATTACCGAGCACCAGCGTGGTGAACACTCTTACTACTAAGCCCTGCTGTGATTATGTTATAACAACCCTGGTTGACGCAAATTACCGGGGTTTTTTATGCGCTTTTTGGCTGTTTTATGTTTTCTGTTAAGTACATTGCTGCCGGCTCAGGCTGCAGTAATGCTTATTTATCATCATGTCGCAGACGATACCCCCAGAGTAAGCAGTGTTACTGCCGACGAGCTGCGCCAGCATCTGCAGTATCTTAAAGATAACGACTTTCAGGTTATCGGTCTGGATGTGCTCGTCAACCAGTTGAAGAATAACAAACCGATCGCAGATAACGCGGTAGTGCTGACATTTGACGACAGTTTTGAAAACAACTACACCACAGCCCACCCGATACTGATGGAGTTCGGTTACCCCTACACTATCTTTATCAGTCCCGGCAGCATCGACGACCGGGTTGGGCCCGTCCTGAGCTGGGAACAGGTTAGAAAAATGGCGGCCGACGGCGTCCTGGTCGCTAACCACGCGATGAACCATGAACATATGGCTGACAGGGCACCCGATGAGAGCGAACGCGACTGGCTGACCAGGATGACGCAAACCATTCTTAACGCCGAACAGCGGATAAAACAAGAAACAGGTCAAAGCCATCAATGGCTGGCTTATCCCTATGGTGAATTTAACAACGCGCTGGAAGCACTAGTCGCAGAGCTCGGATTTATTGGTATTGGCCAGCAGTCGGGCGCAATTGGCCCGGCGACCCGGTTAACCCGGATACCGCGCTATCCGGCAGCAGGTCAGTATGCTGACTTAGCGAGCCTGGGCCAGAAATTAAAGACACTGGCGTTTGCTATTACTGACTATTTAGCTGCAGATCAGCAAATCAGCGCGAATCCGCCTACGTTGCGACTTGAACTGGAAATAGTCGATTTTCTGCCAGCTCAGCTGCGCTGCTATGCCGGTACCGAAACGCTTGAACCCAATTGGTTAGATGACAACAGCTTTGAAGTCACCGCCAGCAAACCGGTGAACCAGGGCCGCAGCCGCTACAATTGCACGGCACCCTCTCTCAGTAAAAAAGGCTACTTTTACTGGTACTCGCAGCCGTGGCTAAATAACTAGTTTTTCCTGCAGCTTACTGATATAAAACCGTTTTAGCAGTAACTAAATGGACCTTCTGTGAAATTACTTTCAGGCTTACTGTTATTGCTAAGTGTCGTTGCAATCCCGGCCAACGCAGCGGATATCGTGCTCAGCCCTGTACCGGACTGGGTGAAACCGTTGCAACCGGCACTTAGCAGTGACGTTCCAGCGCGAGATATTACCAATGGTATTTACTACATACTTGCCGATAGCCAGCGTCTGATACCGAAAGCAGCGCCGCATCACCTGTTTGAGCAGTACGCCAGCCTGGTGATTAGTAGCAAGGGTCTTGAAAAAGCCGGCCAGATCAGCATTTATTTTGATCCCAACTATCAACAAATCCAGTTGCATCAGCTAAATATTATTCGCGAGGGGGTAACCTCTAGCCGCTACAATCAGGCACGTATCAGCCTGGTGCAAACTGAACAGGAATTGCAAAAATTACTTTATCACGGCGAAACAGCGCTTAATATTGTGCTGTCTGATTTGCGGGTTGGTGACATCGTGCAGTACAGTTACAGCTTAATCGGCAGTAACCCGGTGTTTGCTGACCGCTTTGCCGTGAGTCAAACACTAAACTGGACTATACCACTGCAACAGCAATACTGGCGTTTAATCTGGCAAAGGCCTGAGCCACTGTTTTATAACTTTAGCCAACACACCTTGCCAGTGGAAATAGACCAGAGCGCGTCAGGTACAGAATATCAGTTAAATCAGACCCAGGTTATACCGGTCAAACACGAAGCTGATACACCCGTCTGGTTTTCACCATACAACACGCTGACCATCACAAATAGTGAACACTGGCAAACGATAGCAAATTGGGGCAGCTCACTGTTTGAACCCGCCATCGATAGTAGCCCAGCCGTAGTCCGCCAGGCGGCGCTGCTAAAACGTGACGCTGCGTCGCCAGAGCAGCAAATTGCCGCAGCATTACAGTTTGTGCAGTCAGAAATCCGTTATCTGGGTATAGAGCTTGGAGAGAGCTCGCACAAGCCAGCAACGGCTGACCAGGTGTTGTTACAACGCTATGGCGATTGCAAAGATAAAAGTGTCTTGCTGGTGAGTCTATTGCGGCAACTGGGCCATACTGCAACCCCCGTTTTAGTGAATACCGAACAACGGGCCAGACTGGCGGGAGTACTACCCTCGGCAGGTGCGTTTGACCATGCCATCGTTAAGCTGGAATTTAATAACACCGAATATTGGCTCGACCCAACACGCAGTCAGCAGTCTGGTCCATTAGACAGCATTTATCAGCCAGACTATGGTTTTGCGCTGGAGCTGGCGCCGGGTGTTACCGCACTGACACCTATGTCCTCTGCCAAACAACACACCAAAATGCAGATTGACGAACAGTTTCAGCTAGTGAATTCGTTAACAGAACCCGCGCTTTATCAGGTAACTACAACCTACAGCGGTTTGGATGCAGAACGCCTGCGTTCACAATTTGCCAGCGACAGTATTAGCCAGAAAACTGATGGCTATTTGCAATTCTACAGCCGTTATTACCCGGCAATAACCTTATCAAAGCCTATCAGTAAAACCGACAACCTCACTGAGGGCGAAATTATCGTCAGCGAGTTTTATCAGATTACCGATTTCTGGCAGGACGATGATGGCAATAAGCTTAATGCAAACTTTTATGCCAATGGGATTAGCAGCTACCTGCAACTACCTGATTTTGCAATTAACCGGACACAACCTTTGGCATTGACCCACCCTGTAAATATCGAACAGAAAATAACCATCACCCTAAATGATCTGGACTGGCAGTTTGAGCCTGATACGGTGCTGGAGCAGAACCCGTTTTTTAAATATCAAAGTGACTTGCAATTTAATAAGGCTACACGGGAGCTAACGCTGCATTATCAGTACCAAAGTCTGACCGACCACGTGATGCCGGAACAGCGCGATGCTTTCCTGGCGGCTTTAGCAAAGGCGCGTGATGATATAAATCTGGAGATATTTCAGCATAAAACAGCAGCCACATCCGCTACCGTCGCTGATAGCGGCACGCTGACGTTTTTTGCCATAGCGCTATATCTGATGCTATGCGTGCTGTGTATTGCATTGTGGTTGTTGGTGCCAGTCAATAACAGCCGGGCCGCAGGTACGTTCCCTGAACCGCGGGTCAGATTTATTCTAACCTGGCTGGTCACCTTCAGTTTGTATGGCATGTACTGGTGCCTGAAAAATGGCAACAGACTACAGTCAATGCCTACAGAAAGCGTCTCTGAGCAGACGGCCCCACCAACTTAGACGTAAAAATCAGTTAGCGTGTAACTGCTGTAGCACCAGCGGAAAATCGGCCAGTAATTGCTCGCTGTTTACCAGAGGCACTTCGCCCGGCGCCATGTCGGGCTTAAAAATAGCAACCAATTGGCCAAGCGGATTAATCAGCACGACCGAAGCACTGTGATCAACCAGATAATCTTGCTCGGTGGTACTGCTCATGGCGTACATCAGGCCCAGCTGCCGCACAAATGGAAATAGCTGATCATGACTGGCGGTTAAACCCATCAATGCCGGTTGGCTAAAATAGTCTACATATTCTTTAAGTTGCGTCGGGGTATCGCGCTGCGGGTCTACAGAAATAAACCAGATTTGCAGCGGCTGCTCCAGCTGACTTGCCAGTTCCGCTTGCACCCCGGATAGTTTTGCCAGGGTTAGCGGACATATATCCGGGCAATAAGTATAACCAACAAACGCCAGTGTCCATTTATCCATTAAATCGGCACGGCTGCGCGGAGCATTATCCTGATCAATCAGTTTAAACTCTGCCAGATTACGTGCCTGCGGGTAAACCAGTGCCTGCTTTGGTAACGGCTGATGCTGCCACAGCAAGTACAGCATTACCCCCGCCACAACAGCAGCGGCAGACAGCAGCACAACAATTAAGTTACGAAACATAAAACGGCGATACCTTAAAGTAATGGTCAACTAACAAAACAATAAACAGCAACATTAAATGCAGAATGGAAAACTTGAATGTCGCCATAGCCGTTTGACTGTCGGCGTTAAATTTTAACTTCCAGGCATACTGCAAAAAGCGCAAGTTAAGCAAAGTGCTGCCTAGCAGGTAAACAGCGCCGGTCATACCGACAATATAAGGCAGTAAACACACCAGACATAACAACACGGTGTACAACAAAATGGCACTTTTGGTGTATTCAATGCCATGGGTTACCGGCAGCATCGGCATATTTACTTTGGCATAGTCGTCCCGGCGGTGAATAGCCAGCGCCCAGAAATGCGGTGGTGTCCAGGCAAAAATGATCATGACCAACAGCAAAGCATAGCCATGAATATCACCGGTAACGGCGGTCCAGCCCAGCAAAGGAGGCATAGCGCCAGCCAGGCCGCCGATCACGATATTTTGTGGCGTTGCCCGCTTCAAAAACATGGTATACACCACTGCGTATCCAAATAAACTCAGCAGGGTTAACCAGGCAGTAAGCGGATTTACCCCAAAATAGAGTAAAACAAAGCCGGTAGCGGCTAATGCGCAGGCAAAGGCGATAGCTTGTTGTGAACTGACCCGGCCTTTGGCGACCGGCCGGCTGTGGGTGCGCGCCATCTGTGCGTCAATCCGTTGATCAACCACATGGTTCAGCGCTGCTGCCGCGCCTGATAACAAACCAATACCGATGGTGGCTAATAATACTACGGCTAAGTCGGGTAACCCCGGCGCAGCCAGCATCATGCCTACCCAGGCGGTAAGCACCAACAGCGCAACCACTTTTGGCTTGGTCAGTTCCAGATAATCGCGCCAACGCGATATTGCCTGTCGTGATACCATTATTGTCGCCATTTATGCCTCCTTGCTGCCGGGACGGTAAAGTTGATACAGCACAACCACCATAATCATTAGTAAATTAGCGCCAACAAAATTATGAGCTACCGCATTGGCCAGGGGCAAATGTAACAGCACATTTAATAAACCCAACAAAAACTGCACCACCAACACTACGCCAACGGCAATAGCGAAGCGCTTCATCAGTCGGGTCTGGCTTTGTCGATACAGCAGTGTGGCAAACCAGCTTACCAGGCCAAAAGTAATATAGGCTCCAAACCGGTGGAATACATGGACGGTCTGACGGGCTTCCGCTGACATAACACCATATTCGTAATTACTATAGCCCAAGTGCATATCAAACGCCTCATCTAACGCCAGCCTGGCAGCCCAGCCCGCCTCACATATCGGCAGCTCAATGCAGGCCAGTGCGGCATAGTTTGCTGCAGTCCAGCCACCCAGGCCAATTTGTAACATCACGACTACCGTGGCAACGACCGCCAGCGGTTTCAATTTGGCTAGTGCGGGTTCCGCTACCCGCAACTGAGGCGAAAGCTGCATCCAATATAGAGCCAGTAAACAATATACGGTAAAGCCTCCCAGTAAATGAGCTAGCACAATGATCGGTAACAAGCCCAAAGTGACCGTCCAGGCCCCTAAGGCGCCCTGAAATGCAACTAAAAGCAACAACGCTGTCGGCAGCACTCTTGGCTGGCGGCCACGACTGGCAATACTGGACAAAAATATCAGGCCGATTAGCACGCCAAGGCTGCCGGCCAGGTAGCGGTGGATCATCTCATTCCACGCTTTCTGAGGCTCCAATGGTCTTTCCGGAAAGGCCTGGGCCGCCATAGCAATACTTTCCGGTTTCTCAGGAACCTTTAAAAAACCATAGCAACCCGGCCAGTCCGGGCAGCCTAAGCCGGCATCAGTTAAGCGGGTAAAAGCGCCATAAATTATTACTACCATGGTCAGCAGCAGGGTAAGCGACACCAGCCATTTATGTTTACTCATACACTGGTCCTGTCATAATTTAATAACTTTAATAAGTCATAACGAATATTGCGGGCCGTCTCTGCCATTTCTGATGCTTGCTGCGGCATCGGATAACTCAGCAATACCAAGCCTTTTTGATCAACCAGCAAGATCTGCTGCTGTAACATTGAAACGTCAGTTATTGCTGCTTGCTGCAGAATAAACATGGGATAAGTAGCAGGTTCATGCAAGGTGCCAACAACCACGGGCTGCACCTGCACCTGTTTGCGGCCAAGACCAATATATAATTGCTTAACGGTGTGCAACGCATTGTTGCACAGCTGGTCGCAGCCTTCATCTGCCAGCAGCACAATACGCCAGTGTTTTTTCTGATCACTGATATCGTCCAGCAGAAAAATTTCCTGCTCCAGCCACTGGCCCTGACTGGAAGAGCCCGGGTTAAACCAGCCCATTTCCAGTACCAGCTTCGCCCCAGCCAAAGGCAGAACACAGCACAACACAAACAACAGCATAAATTTATTTTTATTCATTTTCTCTCCCGCTGCGCCTAGCGGCGGCAATAGCCACAGCTACGACGGCGACTGCCAGCATAAACCATTGAAAAGCGTAACCATGATGTTTTTCAGGTGGCATAACGACCGCCTGATAATGGGGTAAAAACGGACTGTCGCCCTGTTGATACAATAAAAAAGGTGCAGGTTGAATGGGTAATTGTGCTGCCATTTGTTCAAGTTCAGGTTGCTGAATACGTTGTGGCCAGCCTTCCTTTTCCGTATTTGGCCCGAGTCGAAAACCACCCACCTTACTCCGAACAAGCCCATCCAATTGCAATTGCGTCGGAAGTTTTATTTCAGGTAATTCGGCGCGACTGCTGCCAGCCGCTATCCAGCCCAGATTCACCAGCAAAGGCTGGCTTTGTGCGGTGTGTTGCACCGGGACAATGACATCGTAACCTACTTTGCCTTCCACAATCTGGTTATCCAGCAACCAGATATAAGGCGCTAACCAGAGCCCTGTTCCGCTAAAAAGTACTCCATCAGCCTCGGTAGCAGATAGCACTGCAAGTTGCTGCCAGTTTATCGCGCCTTGCTGTTGCAGTTGCTCAAGTTGACTGATTTTAATGGTTTTTTCAGCAGCGCGTTGTAGCTGCCAATGGCCCAGCTTGATTAAAATTGCAAAAACGGTCAGAGTAATCAGCAACCACACTTTGTGGATGCCAAAATGGCGTCCGAACACCTTAACCTGCATAACACGCCAACCGGAGATCGAAAGAGATGTTGCTTAAACTTGTCATCATCGCACTACTACTTTTTATTGTTTTTAACCTGTTTCGCGCCGGTTTTATAATGTTACGCAACGATCCGGATCAAAAACAGATGTCACGCTATCTGGGGCGTCGGGTATTATATTCTGTGCTGGTGTTATTACTGATTATGCTGGCAATGGTACTGGGGTGGATTACACCCAACCCCAGACCGTTTTAAAGCATATTTATTAAAGCATGTAGACAATGACAAACAGACATATCCACACCACATCAACAAAGTGCCAATACCAGGCCGCAGCTTGAAACGCGAAGTGTTTTTCCGGTGTAAAGTGCCCTTTCAGCACCCGGAAAAACACAAACAACAGAATAATTGCACCAAGGGTTACGTGCATTCCGTGAAAGCCGGTCAGCAAGAAAAAGGTATTACCATAAAAACCCGAATCTAACTGTAACCCTAAATCCCGATACGCATGAATATACTCATACACCTGTAAGCTCAAAAAGGCCGCACCCAGCAACAATGTAAGCAGCAGCATTATTTTTAACTGGCCACGTTTTTGCTGCTCCAGTCCGGTATGAGCGAAATGCAGGGTTATAGACGAAATAACCAAAATAACAGTATTGATAAGTGGTAGTCCGGTCCATGGCATAGCCTGCGTTTCAATCCCGCCAGGCGTTTTCACCAATGGCCACACCGGTTCGAAGTTAGGCCAGAGCAATTCGAACGTCATCGCATTATTGCTGGCACCGCCTAACCATTCCATTGCAATGACACGGCCGTAAAACAACGCGCCAAAGAATGCCATAAAAAACATCACTTCTGACACGATAAACCAGCTCATCCCCTGACGAAACGAGCGATCCATCTGGGCACTGTACAAGCCACTCATCGACTCATCTATTACGTTACGGAACCATCCCACCAGCATAAAAACCAGGATGGCAAACCCCAGCAACAGCAAGTAGCCACCGAAACCCGCTTGTTGCTTCGACATATCAATGACATAGTGCCCTGCACCAAATGCAATACAAAACAGCGCTATGGCGCCGACGATTGGCCATGGACTCTGGGCGGGAACATAATATTTTTCATAGGTTTTTGTTGTCATGTTATTCCCCAATATTATCCTGTTGTGGTTGCTGCGCAGCCCAAACCTGAGTGACATCATACAAGGTGTAATTCAGGGTTATCGTATTAAAGTGTGCCGGCAAGGCCGGGTCCACATAAAACTGCAGGGGCATCAGCATGTTTTTACCGCCGTCCAATTGCTGCTGGCTAAAGCAAAAACACTCTATTTTATTGAAATACAAGGCAGCCTGTCCCGGTGAAACTGATGGTACAGCCTGGCCGACAATAAACCGGCCGGTAGGGTTTTCTGCCAGGTAATTCATTATATGAATTTCGCCGGGGTGCACGGTCATCTGATGAACTTCCGGTTTAAACACCCATGGCATGTCTTTATTTGGTCGAGCCAGAAACTCAATGGTTATTTCACGGCTGGTATCTATCACTGCATTGTCGGCAGTGACAGCAACCGCAGCGGTCTTACCGTTGATACCGGTTAAATCACAAAAAACATCATAAAGTGGGACCAGGGCAAAACCAAAACCAAACATAGCCAGGGTTACCAGCAGCAGTTTGCCAATTAACGGTTTATGATGCGCCATGGTCGTCCCCTTACTTGATTACCGGCGGCGTTTCAAAGGTGTGATATGGCGCCGGCGACGGCACTTCCCACTCCAGACCTTCTGCACCTTCCCACACCTGATCAGTGGCTTTAACACCACCACGGGCACATTTAATCAGCACCCAGACAAAAATTAGCTGAGACAGGCCAAACATGAAACCACCAATACTAATAAAGGCATTAAAATCAGCGAACTGCAGTGCATAATCTGGTATGCGGCGAGGCATACCGGCAAGGCCAACAAAGTGCATTGGAAAAAACAGCAGGTTGACTGAAATCAGCGAACACCAAAAATGCCATTGTCCCAGCGTTTCATCATACATATTACCGGTCCACTTCGGTAACCAGTAATACACCGCCGCAACAATAGAGAACACCGCGCCGGTAACCAGTACATAATGGAAGTGGGCTACCACAAAGTATGTATCATGGTACTGGAAGTCTGCCGGGGTTATTGCCAGCATCAGACCGGAAAAGCCACCAATGGTAAACAACACGATAAAAGCCAGCGCAAACATCATTGGTACTTCAAATGTCATGGCACCGCGCCACATGGTTGCCACCCAGTTAAAGACTTTAACCCCGGTTGGCACCGCAATCAGCATGGTGGCATACATAAAGAACAAGGTCGCGAACACCGGCATACCGGTAGTAAACATGTGATGAGCCCAAACCAGGAATGACAATATCGCAATACTGGCGGTGGCGTAGACCATTGATGCATAGCCAAACAGCCGTTTACGAGCAAAAGTCGGGATAATGGCCGAGACAATACCAAAGGCTGGCAAAATCATAATGTAAACCTCGGGATGGCCAAAGAACCAGAAAATATGCTGGAACAACACCGGATCACCGCCGCCGGCTGCATCAAAGAAACTGGTTCCAAAGTATTTGTCAGTTAATACCATGGTCACCACACCGGCAAGTACCGGCATCACCATAATCAGTAAAAATGCGGTAATAAACCAGGTCCAGACAAACAACGGCATTTTCATCCATGTCATGCCCGGCGCCCTCATATTCCAGATGGTTACAATGACATTAATTGCGCCCATGATGGAGGAAATACCCATGATATGAACAGAAAACACAAATAGCGCTGTGCTGTCGCCGCTATAGGTAGTAGACAATGGCGCATAGAAAGTCCAGCCAAAACTGGGGCCACCACCTGGCATAAATAACGATAAAAGCAATATTAGAAAGGCGAAAGGCAGGATCCAGAAGCTCCAGTTGTTCATCCTTGGCAGCGCCATGTCAGGGGCGCCAATCATCATGGGGATCATCCAGTTGGCTAAACCGGTAAAGGCCGGCATCACCGCGCCAAATACCATAATCAGACCATGCACTGTTGTCATCTGATTGAAAAAGTGTGGTTCAACAAATTGCATACCCGGTTGGAAAAGTTCCAACCGGATAACCATAGCCATAGCGCCACCAATAAAAAACATGATTAGCGCAAACACCAGGTACATAGTACCGATGTCTTTATGATTAGTGGTATATAACCAACGTTTTATACCAGCTGGCTTATGATCATGATGATCATGCTCGTGGTCATGCTGCTCTGCATGCTCATTTGGTTCAGTAGTTACTACAGACATTATTATTCTCCCTCACCCTGCTGCACGTTATACACTTCGGCAGCCTGCACGGCATCGCCAGTATTGTTACCCCAGGCATTGCGGGTATATGTCACGACAGAGGCTAATTCTTTTAAACTTAGTTGCCGGCCAAATGCCTGCATCGCCGTACCACTTTTACCGTTTAAGATAATATCAATGTGAGCGGTTTTGTCGTTCAGGATAAGGTTACTGCCAGCCAGAGAAGGGAAGATGCCGGGCAAACCCGCACCATTGGGTTGGTGGCACGCGGCACAATAGGCAATATAGGTGCGCTCGCCAGTTGCCATTAACTCAGACATATCCATATTCATTGCCAGTAATTCTTGCTCAGCAGCTTTGGCCTCGGCAATCCGGGTTTCTTCAGCGTTTTTCCACGCTTCGTAGTCTTCAGGGCTTTTTGCTATCACCACAATTGGCATATAAGCATGATCTTTACCGCATAATTCTGCGCACTGACCCCGGTATATTCCCGGTTCATCTACCCGGGTCCAGGCCTCATTGATAAAGCCGGGATTGGCATCTTTCTTGACAGCAAAAGCCGGCACCCACCAAGAGTGAATAACATCGTCCGACGTCATCAGAAAGCGGATTTTCTGACCAGTGGGGATCACCAACGGCCGGTCTACTTCTAACAAGTAGTTCTCACCTTTGTCGAAACGGTTGGTAATTTGCTCTCGCGGCGTCGCTAATACAGAGAAATACTCAAGATCAGAACCAAGATATTTATAATGCCATTTCCACTGTGAACCGGTGATTTGCACGGTAACGTCTGCAGCGGTGGTGTCTTCCATTGCTATTAGCGTTTTAGTTGCCGGAATAGCCATACCAATAAGAATAACCACCGGAATGGCAGTCCACAGAATTTCTATCTTAGTGGATTCATGAAATTGAGCCGGTTGCACGCCGCGCGCTTTTCGGTGTAACAGGATTGATATAAACATTATCCCAAACACCACTGCCCCGATAACACAGCAAATCCAGAAAATTGTCATGTGCAGACTGTACACTTCCTGACTAATCTCTGTTACGCCTTTGGTCATATTTAAAGGCATAGCTGCTGCGTTAGCCGATGCGGCTAAAAGCAAGGTCGGCAGCGACCAACGTATACTACGCGTCTTCGCCACGGTACTTCTCCTCTGTCATTTGCAAAGCAAACCGCAGAAACCTGTACACAGTAATACACGGCGAATACCGATAGAAAAGACGGTGAATACCGCTAAGCCCCGAACCTATGTATGACGTTTCTGTAGTTTATTATTGTTATTTTTTTATATTTAAACTGCCCGTGCAGTAACCCAAAATAGCCACTGATAATTTCTCAGCAAGCTTTGTCTAAGAATCATCCAAATCGGCGTCAGTGTAAACCCCTAAATAACAAAAGCGCCGGCAAAACCAACAGGTCATACCAGCGCCATTGTTAACAATTAACTTATTGAGCTAACGGTTTTTTATAACCAGCTACCGTTGCGGATAACCCCAACAGCTAAGCCTTCAACCGCAAACTGCTGCTGACGTAAATCAACTTTGATCACCTGAAAATCTTTATTCTCCGGTGCTAGTAGCACCTGATGACCATCGCGCTGAAAACGCTTCACCGTCACATCATCATCAACTCTGGCCACAATCACCTGGCCGGGCTGAGCCTGATTAGTTTTATGTACAGCCAGTAAATCGCCGTCTAAGATGCCGATATCCTGCATGCTCATGCCTTGTACCCGCAATAAAAAATCAGCGTGTGGCTTAAACAGATGTGCATCAATCTGATAGTGATTCTGCACATGCTCCGCCGCCAGAATGGGTTGGCCAGCTGCTACCTTACCAATCAGCGGCAACCCCAGTTGTTCTGGCTCATTTTCATCTTCAAGTAAGCGAATGCCGCGCGATGTTCCCGGCATCATCGTCAGTACCCCTTTTTTTGCCAGGGCTTTCAGATGCTCTTCTGCCGCATTGGCCGATTTAAAACCCAGCTGACTGGCTATTTCGGCGCGGGTTGGCGGCATGCCGGTCTCAGCCTGATAATCTTTGATAAGTTGCAAAATTTCTGCCTGACGCGGCGTTAGTGGTCTCATAATGCTGGCTACCTATACAGTTAGTACTGTGAGTATATACAGGCTTTTGTTAAATGCCAAGTTTTGTCCGTACGGCAAATTTGCCTCGGTTGGCTTCCATGATATTCTTGTCCGCTGGTATTTATTTTGTCGGTATAAATATGTTTTCTGGCTTATCGTTGTTTACCGCGTTGTTAAAGTGGCCACTGCGGCTCCTGGTTAAATTTAAAATTGTGCCTGACAACACTGTCAGCGAGTTAGCGCTGGATCTGAATCAGCCCATTTTGTATGTGTGTCATACTGAGTCCGCCAGCGATCTGGCGACACTTCGCCGGGTTTGTGCGACGTTGGCATTGCCTGATCCGTTGCAGCCGGTTGAGCTGGCCGGGCAACAACTGCCCCGGACACTTTTTCTTGAAAAACCTCACAGCCTGATCGGTGGCCGTGGTAAAACCCATGCCCTGACGCAGGGGCAGACATTATTAAAGCTGCATCTGGCAGATCCGCAGTTAAATGCCCAGCTGGTGCCAGCAGCCATTTTATGGGGCCGCGCGCCCGGCAAAGAAAACAGTATTAAGTGGTTACTGGGTGAAGCCAATGCACCACATTGGCTGGCCAAACTTATCATTGTGCTGGTATCAGGCAGGCATACCCTGGTTCGTCTTAGCCGCGCAGTATCGTTGGCACAAATGGCCGCACAGTTTGGTGACAAAACCGAAACAGCGCATAAACTGCTGAGAATGTCCCGCTTTCACTTTTACCGGCAGAAACTGGCAGCAACCGGTCCCAAATTGGTTAGTCGTAGTCAGCTGTTTAATGCGTTGCTGGCCTCACCAGCCCTGAAACGTGCCATAGACGACGAAGCCAGAACGAAGCAGGTATCTCGCAAAGTAGCGCGGGCTGAAGCGCGTAAACTACTGCAGGAAATAGCAGCAGATTATCGTGAGTCAACGTTGCGGGTCGGTGACAGAGTACTGAGCTGGCTCTGGAAGAAATTGTATAGCGGTATCAAAATTAACAATACCGACATGCTGCGCGAACTGGCGCAAAAAGGCCACGAAATTGTTTACGTACCCTGCCATCGCAGTCATATGGACTACTTGCTGTTAAGTTATGTCATTTATCAGCAGGGCCTGGTGCCGCCACATATTGCTGCCGGCATTAATTTAAACTTCTGGCCGGCGGGCACAATTTTCCGCCGTGGCGGCGCATTTTTTATCCGGCGCAGCTTCAGCGGCAACAAACTTTATTCTGCGGTATTCCGTGAGTACCTGAGCCAGTTGTTCAGCAAAGGCTATGCGGTTAAGTATTATTCTGAGGGGGGCCGAAGCCGCACCGGCCGCCTGCTGCAGCCTAAAACGGGTATGCTGGCCATGACCGTTCAGTCAATGCTACGCGGTATTGACCGTCCAGTGACACTGGTGCCGGTTTACCTGGGTTATGAACACGTGATGGAAGTGAGCACTTACGTCAATGAGCTGCAAGGCTCAGGTAAAAAGAAGGAATCTATTGGCGGGGTGTTTAAGGCCATCCGCAACTTACGCGACTACGGCTATGGCTATGTAAATTTCGGTCAACCCATTCAGCTTAATCAGTACCTTAGCCAGCAAGTACCTGACTGGAAAAGCCAGATCCATCCGCTGGAAGTGCAAAAACCAAACTGGCTGAACCCTGTTGTCGCTAAGCTGGCTAATCAGGTTATGCAACATATCAATCAGGCTGCGGCATTAAATGCCACCAACCTGATCGCGCTAAGTTTACTGGCAACAGAGCAACATGTGCTGACCCGGCAAGAGCTGGAGCAGCAACTGGAGTTTTACCTGAGCCTGCAGCGACAAGTGCCCTATGGCGAACATGTCAGCTTGCCACAAGGTGATGCAAGCAGTCTGGTTAACCATGCGCTAAGCCTTCAAAAGATCCAAAGCAGCTCGGATGGCTTTGGCGAACTGATTAGTTTTAATCAGCAACAAAGTGTGTTGTCAGCCTATTATCGCAACAATGTTTTGCATTTATTTATGCTGCCATCACTGCTGGCCAACGCCATAATGCATCATCGCAGCATCAGTGCTGGTCAGTTGCAAAGCTATATTGAACAGCTATACCCACTGTTGCGTTCTGAATTATTTTTGTATGTCAGTTCGTTGCAAACTTATTGTCAGGCGTTGCTTGGCTATATGAAAGAGCAGGGTTTGATCGAATGTCACGACGATACTTATCAGGCGCCAGCGCAACAGAGCCGCCAGTATTTTATGCTGAATTTGCTGGCGCATAACGCTCAGGATACATTGCAACGGTACGCCATTGTCTTGAATTTAATTTTGCAGCAGAGCCCGTTAAGCAGAGCAGACCTTGAAAAACGCAGTCACTTACTGGCTCAGCGCTTAATGAGTATGCACGGAATAATCGCTCCGGAATATTACGACAAAGCGCTGTTTTCAACATTGGTAAATGCGTTAAAAGAAGCAGGCTACAGCCACACAGACAGTAATAATCTGGTTTGCAGCAACCCGCGACTGGAACAGTTAGCGCGAACCGTTAATACATTGTTACGCAATGACATTTTACAAAGCCTGCAACATATTATGCCACAGCCACCCGTAACCTAACGGGCGCTGGCGTACTGCCGGATCACCCCTTCCTGCATCGTCGATGCGACCAGCTCCCCGCTACGGTTAAAAAACTGGCCGCGCACCAGACCGCGGCCACCACTGGCGCGGGGACTGTCGACGGCATACAGCAACCAGTCATCGAACCTGAAGTCCTGATGAAACCACATAGCATGGTCAATAGTTGCGACTTGCATATTGGCCGCCATAAATGACGCGCCATGAGGCTGCAATGCTGTGGGTAAAAAATTAAAGTCTGACGCGTAGGCCAGCAAATATTTATGCACCCGTAAATCGTCTGGCATGCTGCCATTTGCTTTAAACCAGACATACCGTTTTGGTGCACTAATTTGTGGTTGAAACGGATTCTGAAAATCAACAGGTCGCATTTCAATCGGCTTTTCACAAATAAACTTGCTGCGCAGACTTTCAGGGATCAAAGCGGCGTGCTGCTGATAAAACGCCAGATCGGAGACCAGGTCATCAGGACCCGGAACCTCCGGCATAGGGTCATAATGGCTAAAGCCCTGTTCTTCAGTCTGAAACGACGCTGTCATATAAAAAATAGGCTTACCATACTGAATAGCACTTACCCGACGCGTGCTGAAACTTTTGCCATCACGAATAGTGTCAACTTCATACACTATCGGCTTGCTGGCATCGCCCGGGCGTAAAAAGTAAGAATGGAATGAGTGTACTTTACGTTCTTCAGTCAACGTTTCTTTTGCTGCTGACAATGCCTGCCCCATTACCTGACCACCAAATACCGCTTTAAAGCCCAAGTCCTGGCTTTGGCCGCGGAACAGCCCCAGCTCGATAGTTTCCAGCTTTAACAGCGACAACAAGTTATCTAATACCTGACTCATTTACCGGTCCTTTTGCTACACTCTGCAAACCTATTCTGCCGTAAAGCAAGGTGACTGGCAAAGATGAACTACTGGTTATTTAAAACAGAACCGGACGAATGCAGCATTGACGATTTTGCCCGTGCACCGCAAACGCCTATCGTCTGGGAAGGCGTGAGAAACTATCAGGCCCGCAACTTCCTACGAGATCAGGTGATGTTGGATGATCAGGTTTTTATTTACCATTCCAGCTGCAAGGATATCGGGATTGCCGGCATTGCCAAAGTGGTCAGGGACGCCTACCCGGATCCAAGTCAGTTTGCCAGCAGCAGTCCTTATTATGACGAAAAGTCGACAAGCAACAACCCACGTTGGGTCGCTGTCGATTTAGTTTTTGTTTATAAACTACCGCAACTGATCAGACTGGACAAACTGAAAAAAATAGCTACTCTGGGAGAGTTGCCGTTGGTTCGTAAAGGCAATAGACTTTCTGTTATGCCTGTTACGAGCGCAGAGTGGCAAACCATTGTAGCGCTAAATGAGCCGGCCTGACTGATACCTAAAGCGTAAAATCCCTGTAGTTGGAGCCAAGTATGATACAAGAGCGGCGCCAGACGGTTAAGGATATGCATTATTTCTGGGAAGAACTGAATTTAGCACAGAAGTTTTCTGTCGCAGAGTTACAACGATACGGCTATGAGTTATGGTTTGTAAGACAACAAAACGAACAAAAAATAGCAGTGTTAATTGCCGGCGGTAAAATGGCGGCTATAGATAACGAAGGGCAAATTAATACCGCACCCGACGTCGTACTCAGACATTAAAGTACTCCGCCATTAAAGTGCTCAGACATTAATAAACAGCCGGCAATTGCCGGCTGTTTTGTTTTAGTTCAGTTTACCTGTTGTGCCGTGATATAAGCAGCCACTTGCTGTTCCAGTACCGCCAGCGGCACACTGCCATTTTTCAACACCACGTTATGAAACTCACGAATGTCAAACTGCTCACCCAACTGCTGCTCAGCATCGGCGCGCAAGCGGCGGATAGTCAGTTCGCCAAGCTTATAAGATAGCGCCTGAGCCGGCCAGCTAATGTACCGATCAATTTCGGTTGTCACATTGTGGATGGATAGCGCGGTATTTCCGGCCAGAAAATCTATCGCTTGCTGTCTGCTCCAGCCCATTGCATGCATGCCAGTATCGACCACTAGCCTCGCTGCCCGCCACATTTCATAAGTCAGGCGGCCAAAATTGCTATACGGGTCGTCGTAAAAGCCCATTTCAAGACCAAGGTATTCTGCATACAAACCCCAGCCTTCACCAAAGGCAGAGGTATAAAAACTGCGCCGGTAGTCAGGCAGGCTGGCTTGTTCACGGGCCAGTGAAATTTGTAAATGATGGCCCGGCACAGCTTCATGCAGCGTCAGGGCTGGCATTTCGTACAATGGTCTGCGGTTTAGCGCATAGGTATTGACCCAGTAAAAACCTGCTTGATCATCGCGCGAGGCCCCGGCATAACGGCCAGTGGTGTATTTGGGCGCTATCTCTGCCGGCACCGGCACGACGCCATAGGGTGTTCTGGGCAGCGTCTTAAACAAGCGGGGTAACTCAGCGTCAGCTTGTTTAGACAGCCAGGCTGCATAGCGCATTAACTCCTGCTCAGATTGCGGATAGAACTGCGGATCAGTCCGCAAAAACTGAATAAACTCAGCGAAACTACCGGTAAAGTTCAGCTCATTAATAATTGACTGCATTTCAGAGCGAATGCGTTTCACTTCTGCCAGGCCGGTGTTGTGAACCTGCTCAGGGGTTAAATTGAGCGTAGTGTAGTGCTGTAACCGGTTTTGATAAAAAGCCGTCCCATCCGGTAGCGCACTGGCCGCAATAGTGCTGCGGGCACCAGGTATATAGTCCTGCACCATAAAGTCATAAAATGCCTGGTACGCGGGGTTAACCTGTTCAGTGATCAACTGCGTTGCCTTCGCTTGCAAATTTTGCCAATCTTCAGGGTTAATACTATCGGGTCTGCTTATAAACGGCCGGTAGAACACACTGGCCGTTACGTCAGCCGTGATATAGGAGCTGATACTTTTTTCATACCCTGCCAGCACAGCTTTGGGTTGGGTCATCCCGTCGGCTAAACCCTGGCGCATCCAGGCAGTTTGTTGCTGCATGTAGGCCGGCACCGTCGCTAATTTTTTAAGATAATTATCATAGTCTGCAGGCTGTTGCAGCACGCTGCGTTGCATCATCATTGCCACCGATGTGTGAAAACCTGACTCTGACGTCAGTGGCATCAGATGGGCGTTATAGCGGTACTCATCTATTTGATCCGCTAACCGGTAGCTTAAAATCGTCAGATTAATCTGATTTTGCTCTGACAACTGCTCAGCATTAACCTGTTGCAACTGTTGCTGCCAGCCTAAACGTTGCTGCTGGCGGGAAGCCAATGCCACAGCCGACATATCAGGTAAGCTATCGGGTTCACTGGCAGACAACGTGGTTTCGGCCTGCCATATCTGACTGGCAAGCTGGTCAAACCGGTTATCGGCAGCAAGCTGACCTGTTGTCGTCGCACAGCCGGCCAAACCTATCAAAACGCCAGCCACGATTAATAATCTGCGCATATTTTCATTCCTCTAGCCTCGGGTAAAACAGATTGTAACCTTATTCACCGCAGATAAAAGCGGCTTGAACTGACAAAACCGGCGACTGAGCTTAGTTTTTTGCCGTGATCTGCCGCTATTTTCAGCGGCTGAGCGATTTTGTTGAGCTAGCAGGTTGCCAGCGGGCCGGATTCGGTTACTATGGGGCAGCAGAATAATAATAAAGTGATTGGCCCGGAGCTGAACATCGTCTTATGAAGTATAAGGACTCGCTGCAACAAGCGCTGGAAAAAGCGGGCTTAGTAAAAGCCTTCCTGCAGCAAAACCAACTTGCTATTCACCCCATTAACTATGCGGTGGCTTATGACTATATCAGTGGCAACAATGCTGAGCTGTGCCAGGCAATTGAACAGAAACTGGCTAGTAAAGCGGTGTTCGATGATTTTATTATGGCCGAGCTTTATCAGCGCTGGCTGGCCGATGAAAATGCTGAACAAGAACAGCTGTTGCAGGAAGTAACAGGCATTATCGGCAGATTATCGGGTTATACTGATCTGGCCGCGGAAGCTACCGGCCAGTTTATTCAGCAACTCGAACAGCAATTAGATAATCTTGGGGCAGCACCGGCAAAACTTGCCGACATTGCTGGCGTCATCAGAGATCAGGCCCAGTCTTACCAGCAGCAACAACAGCAGTTACATCATCAGCTGGCAATGGCAAATAAACAAAGCCATCAGTTACGCCATGAATTAGACCAATTAAAGCTACAAAAAATGCAGGACCCGTTAACAGGCCTGTACAACCGCACAGCAATGCAAAACCAGGTTGATATTTGGTTATCGGAACAACCCGAACGCCGGATTGCTGCCATTGTTGTTGATATCGACCACTTCAAACGCTTTAATCAGGACTATGGTCACATCATTGGCGATGTTATTCTGAGTAAAGTCGCTCGCAAAGTAGGCAGCTATGTGCAGGCCAGCGGCATGCCAGTGAGGTCTGGCGGGGAAGAGTTTTTACTATTGCTACCCGATATTGATTTACGTACGGCCAACGAAATTGCCGAACAGGTACGCAAAGGCGTAGAGAAACTGCGTTTTGTATCCTCACGCGATAAAAAGAGTCTGCCTAAAGTGACTATTTCATTAGGTGTCTCGTTATTCAATGCAAAAGAAAACTGGTATCAGTTTTTAGCGCGTAGCTCACAAGTGCTGAAGCTGGCAAAGGAACGTGGCCGTAACCAGGTTGCCGATGAATTAATGTTACAACCCGGCTGAACCTGTTCCCAACTCAGCCGTATGTACAAGCAGTTGGCTACTGCCGTCAATTCTTTTACACTAACCAACCTTACAGCGCTGAAACAGGCAATACCATGACTGAACCAAACCACAACACTACTGACTTTGGCTATAAAACCGTTGCCTCATCTGAAAAAGTATCATTGGTGGCAAATGTGTTTCATTCAGTTGCGGCAAAATACGACATAATGAATGATGTCATGTCGCTGGGTATTCACCGGCTGTGGAAACGCTTCACCCTGGATTGCAGCGGTGTAAGGCCTGGCCAGCAAGTGCTGGATTTGGCAGGTGGTACCGGCGACATAGCCGCGTTATTTTCACGCCGGGTAGGTCCGTCTGGCCGGGTGGTACTGGCCGATATCAACGAATCAATGCTGAACGTCGGGCGTGATAAATTACGTGATTCAGGCCTGGTCAACAATATTGAGTTTGTGCAAGCCAACGCTGAAGCATTACCCTTTGCCGATAACAGCTTTGATATTATCAGCATCGGTTTTGGCCTTAGAAATGTTACCGATAAAGCTGCTGCATTACGATCGATGTTCCGGGTATTAAAACCGGGTGGCCGCTTACTGGTGCTTGAGTTTTCTAAGCCTGAACAGCAGTGGCTAAGCAAGGTCTATGACCTCTACTCTTTTAAACTGTTGCCTGTTATGGGCCAGCTAATCGCGAACGACAAAGAAAGTTATCAGTACCTGGCTGAATCCATTCGGATGCATCCGGATCAGGAAACGTTAAAAGCGATGATGGCAGACGCTGGCTTTGCTGAAGTTAGTTTTCATAACCTGACCGGCGGTATTGTTGCCCTGCACCGCGGTTATAAATTCTGATGTTCTCAGCACTGCTGCCTCAGTTTTTGTGTGCCAGTGCCGAACGGCTGTGTCACAGCTTGATCAATATGGATAATGGTGCGACAGCCCGAATGCAAAAACTGCAGGGCAAACAGCTTGCTTTTACGGTACGTGAGTTTAACTATCGTATTGTCCTGACCGCCGGTACAGACCGATTATTGTTTAATCAGCATAATGAGGCTGTCGACTGCGCCATTACTACCGATTTAGCCAGCCTGCGACAATTACGGGATGCCAGTCAGCTTACCCGCCTGATCAAGGCTGATGCCCTGCAAATTGAGGGCGACATTCACGTTGCACAGCAATATAGTTATTTCTTACAAAGCCTGGATCCAGATTGGCAGGAAGCGCTGTCAGGGTATGTTGGCGATGCAATGGCTCATAAAATTGCCATAAGTTTTCGCCAGCTCCAGCAATATCTCAGCAATAAGGCTGCCTTATTAGATAACACAGCCACAATGCTGGCACAGGACGAGCTCTTGCTTACCCCTACCAGCCTTGAGTTGCAACAGTTCAGCCAGCAAGTCAGTGAGCTTAATGCCCGGGTCGCCCGCCTGGCAGCTTCCCTGCCCGGCGTTAAGGAGTAACAGGTGCGATTCAGTCGTTTTTATCACATCCAGAAAACGCTGCTGCAGTATGGCCTTGATGAACTAATACCGCCAGGCTGGCAACCCTGGTATGCCAAAGGTATGCGCAGAAGTGCCTTTTGGTTGCGAAACCGCTACCCGGATTATCCGGTAGGTAAACGGTTGCGGCTGGCACTACAAAGTTTGGGCCCGGTCTGGGTTAAATTTGGCCAGATGTTATCAACCCGACGTGATTTACTGCCCGCAGACATTGCCGATGAGTTGGCGAAACTGCAGGACAAAGTAGACCCGTTTCCCGGTGAGCAAGCCCAGCGCCTGATTGAACAAGCGCTGGAGTTGGCAGACATTAGCCTGCAATTCAGCAGTTTTGACATCAGGCCTCTGGCGTCGGCCTCTATAGCTCAAGTTCATACGGCCGTATTGCATTTAGCTAATGGCGACGAAGCCGACGTGGTGATCAAAGTCATCCGCCCGGATATTCGCAAACAAATCATGGCTGATTTAGATTTAATGGACGGCCTGGCAGCGATTGCGGCGCGTTACTTACCTGATGGCAAACGACTGCGGCCACGCGAAGTGGTATCTGAGTACCGTAAAACTATTCTTGATGAGCTCGATTTACAACGGGAGGCGGCTAACGCTATTCAGTTGCGCCGTAACTTTGAAGGGTCAGATTCATTGTATATTCCCTATGTATACAGTGATTTCAGCCGACCCAATGTTATGGTGATGGAGCGCATTTACGGCATTCCGGTATCCGACATTGCCGCGCTAAATGCACAGCAGACTGATATGGAACTATTGGCCAAACGCGGCGTTGAAGTGTTTTTTACTCAAGTGTTTCGTGACAGTTTTTTTCATGCCGATATGCATCCTGGCAATATTTTTGTCGCGCGTGAACACCCCGAAAACCCCAAGTATATCGGTATTGATTGCGGTATTGTCGGCACCTTAAACAGTGAAGACAAACGTTATCTGGCTGAAAACTTTGTTGCGTTTTTTAACCGGGATTATCGTAAAGTTGCCCAGCTACATCTCGACTCAGGCTGGGTACCGATTGATACCAATGTCGAAGAGTTCGAAAGTGCAATTCGCACGGTCTGCGAACCCATTTTTCAGAAGCCGCTGGCCGAGATCTCTTTTGGTCATGTGTTGTTGCATTTGTTCAGCACCGCACGGCGTTTTAACATGCAGGTGCAGCCACAACTGGTGCTGCTGCAAAAAACCCTGCTGTATGTCGAAGGCTTAGGACGGCAGCTCTATCCGCAGCTAGATCTGTGGAAAACCGCTAAACCTTTCCTGGAAAGCTGGGTCAAACAACAAGTTGGTTTACCTGCACTGTGGCGTCAGGTTAAAGACAATGCGCCGTTCTGGGCTGAGAAATTGCCACAAATGCCTACCCTGCTCCACCGCTACCTTGAGCAGAGCCCCAAACAACAGGCGCAACTGGTGCAACAACTGCAGGCATTGCAGATTCAACAACATAAAGCCAACCGGCAAATAGTTGCGGCGGCTCTGGGTGCTGGTTGTCTGATAAGTGGCACTATAGCGCTTAGCATCGGGGCATTCTGGCTAGCTGGCGCGCTACTGGCAACAGCTATCTTTTTCGGGTCGAAAGCAGTATTGTCATAATATTGTTGTAAACTGACGCAACAATTTCAGTATAAAGTACAGAGGATATTATTATGGGTTTTGGTGGTATTAGCATATGGCAGTTACTTATTGTCCTGGCCATTATTGTGTTGCTGTTTGGTACCAAAAAGTTACGGGGCATAGGCACAGACCTGGGTTCTGCTATCAAAGGCTTTCGCAGCTCCATTAAAGACGAAGACCAGCAAAACGACGCTAAACCAGAACAACTGTCTGAGCAAAAGCGTAGTGAGAGCGACCAATCCATGTCACAGCACGAACAGACCGAGAAAGATAAACACTAAATGGGTTTCTGGGAGCTGTTAGTTATTGCAGTGATTGCCCTGCTGGTACTGGGGCCGGAACGCTTGCCCGGCGCCATACGCAGTGCAGTTAAAACCATGCGCAGTGTTAAACAGTTTGGCGCCCAAATGCAGGCAGAGCTGAGCGAGAATTTGCGGGTTCACGAGCTGCATCAGAAGCTGAAAGATGCTGAAAGCAAAAACCTGTTAAACCTTACCGCTGATGAACAAGCGGCGTTAAACGAACTACGCGACGCTGCTAAGTCCGTCAACCCGCCGCCGGCCGCAGTAAACAATGACAAAGCACTGTCATCAACAGAATCTGTCAACCCAACCAGGTCCCCCGCTGCTAAAGATGAAAACTAAACCAGAAGCTGACAGCCTGCTTGGCCATTTACTCGAGTTAAGAAACCGGCTACTTAAATGCGTTATCGCGGTGATTGTGGTCTTTGCCTGTCTTGCTTATTTTGCCGCTGATATTTACCAGCTGCTTGCTGCACCGCTTATTGCGGTATTACCTGAAGGTAGCAGCATGATCGCGACCGATGTTGCCGCACCTTTTTTCGCCCCATTTAAGCTGACTTTCATTGTCGCCATTTGTCTGGCCATCCCTTTTATACTGTTGCAGGTGTGGCAATTTATTGCGCCAGCGCTTTATGGCAAAGAAAAACGCCTGGTGGCACCATTGGTCATCAGTAGTACCCTGTTGTTTTATGGCGGTATTGCTTTTGCGTACTTTGTGGTGTTTCCGTTAGTGTTTGCCTTTTTCACCAGTGTCGCACCGGTTGGTGTAACTGTGGCTACCGATATCAGCAGCTATCTCGATTTTGTGTTAAAACTGTTTTTTGCCTTTGGCTTATCGTTTGAAATCCCGGTTGCCATTCTATTGCTGGTCTGGACCGGCACGGTAACCCCGGCTACCCTCGCCAGCAAAAGGCCTTATATTATAATCGGCGCTTTTGTGCTGGGAATGCTGCTTACGCCGCCCGATGTATTGTCGCAAACCCTGTTGGCCGTGCCAATGTGGTTGCTGTTTGAAGCGGGTCTTTGGTTAAGCCGTTTTTATCAACCCAAACCGGATTCTGACCCCACAGCAGAGGAAGAACAACAATGAAGAAACTTTGCCTGATAACATTCGTACTGGCTGCCAGCAGCCTGCTTAGCTTTACACTACACGCGCAGTCTCACAGCGAGGCGTTAACCGAGTGCCGACTGCAGCAAAATGCCCTGAAAAGGCTGGTTTGCTACGACGAAATAAAGCTAAACCAGACAGAACAAGCTGCTCAGGCAACGCCGACTCAACCAGCTACCAGCTCTGCCGAACCAACAGCAGCCAACAGCGATTTTGGCCTCGAGCATAAGAAAGTCGCTGAACAGCAAAAAGAACAGCTGGCGTTAACCGTCAGCAGTATTAGTTATAGCCCACGCAAAGAACTTATCATCGAGTTTGATAATGGCCAGACCTGGCGTCAGACTGGCAGCCAATACTATAAAATAGAGCTGGGTGAACATCACCATATCAAGCGTGGCATGCTGGGCTCTTTTATACTTGGCAACGACGAAAATAACCGGACAATTAAGGTTCGCCGGGTCAATTAATATGGTCCTGAACCCAGTTAGCTGGTTTGACTGTGGCGTTAATTTATTCAGCGCCCAATTTTCCGGACATGAGCAACAAATTCTAGACCGCGCTAAACAAGCAGGGGTTGATGCGTTGTTGTTGATTGGCTCCGATTTAAATGAAAGCCAGCGTAATCAGCAGTTTTGTCAGGCTAACCCGGGGTGTTACACCACTGCTGGCGTTCACCCGCATCAGGCAGCAAAGGTAGAGAGCAATTGGTTACAGAAGCTTGAACAGCTGTTATCTCAAGCCAACGTAGTCGCTGTGGGTGAATGCGGTCTGGATTTTAACCGCGACTTTTCGCCTCGCCCGGTGCAACAGCAAATCTTCGCCAGTCAGCTGCAACTGGCAAAGCAACAACAAAAACCTGTTTATCTGCATGAACGCGATGCCTTTAGCACCCAGCTGGCTATGCTGAATGAGCAAAATATCAACAATGGTGTCGCCCATTGCTTTACTGCAGATCGGTCGCAGCTTAAAGCCTATCTTGATTTGGGGCTGTATATTGGCATTACCGGCTGGCTTTGTGACGAAAGGCGCGGCCATGCCCTGCAGCAGGCAGTAGAGTACCTGCCACTGGACAGATTGTTGCTGGAAACCGACGCACCATATTTATTGCCCCGCACCATTAAACCGAGACCTAAGTATAATGAACCCGCATTGCTGCCCGCCATCGCTGCCCGGGTTTGTCAGCTGAAACAAATAAGCCAGGAACAGCTGGCGGCGATCACCGTAAGAAACGCCCAGCAATTGTTTAAACTACAGGAGCAGCACAATGGTTGATATTGGCTGGCTGTTTGGCGCATTAGTAACGGGTGCACTGATAACGGCCGCCGCGATGGGTTGGCACTTGCGGCGCTGGCAACAAGCATACAGTGAGCAAATGGAAGCAACTCTGCTTAGTCACAATCTGGAGTTGCAAATTACTCTGGACGAGCTGGCTGAAAAGAACCGTTTATTAGAACAGCAAACCATGTTGGATACCTTAAGCGGCATTTTTAACCGGGCCTGTTTTGATAAACGACTGCGCAGCGAAATAAATCGCAGCCGGCGCGAAAAAACCCCGCTTGGCCTGGTGTTTATCGATATCGACCACTTTAAAAAGATTAATGATAGTCACGGCCATCTGGCAGGCGACGCCGCAATTCAGCAAATTGCGGCGACTTTGGCCGCCAGCCTGAAACGGAGTAGTGACGCGGTATTTCGCTATGGGGGTGAAGAATTTGCCTTGTTGCTGCCTGGCACACCACTGACAGGCTGTACCGAATTAGCTGAACAAGTCAGGCTTAATATCAGTACCACACCTTTGCAGCTTGATACCGTTACCCTTAATGTTACCCTTAGCGCCGGCTGCTATGCCGCTGTCGCCAACTCCGCCACGAACAGTAGCGATTATATTGCCGCTGCTGACAGCGCGCTATATCAAGCCAAAGCTCAAGGACGAAACCGCACGGTCAATGCTATTGCCAGCACTTCTGATATCCCTTTGACTCCGGAAACAACCAATGAAAACTAACCGTTTTTTCCCCGCCAGCCGGCCACGCAGGCTGCGCGAGCACGATTTCAGCCGCCGGCTAATGGCCGAAAATCAGCTTACGGTGAGCGATTTAATTTACCCGATGTTTATTATTGAAGGTAAAAACCAACGCGAGACTATAAGTTCAATGCCAGGTATTGAGCGGCTCAGTCTGGATTTACTGGTGTCCGAGGCGAAAGAACTGGTCGCGTTGGGTATTCCGGCCATTGCGCTGTTTCCGGTAACCCCGGCTGAGCGCAAATCTGTGCAGGCTGAAGAAGCCTGGAATCCGGATGGCCTGGCGCAACGAGCCGTGCGCTTACTAAAACAACATGCGCCAGAGTTGGGTGTCATTACGGATGTGGCACTGGACCCGTTTACCACCCACGGCCAGGACGGCATTATTGACGAAAACGGCTATGTCCAAAATGACATTACAACAGCGGCTTTAGTTAAACAGGCACTGTCACATGCCGAAGCCGGTGCAGACATCGTTGCACCGTCAGATATGATGGATGGAAGGGTTGGCGCCATTCGGGAAGCGCTGGAAGAGGCTGGTTTTGTAAATACCCGCATTCTGGCTTATTCGGCAAAGTATGCGTCAAGCTATTACGGCCCGTTTCGTGATGCCGTTGGCTCGGCCGGTAATTTAAAAGGCGGCAACAAAAAAAACTATCAGATGGACCCGGCCAATAGCAATGAAGCCCTGCATGAAGTGGCGATGGATCTGGAAGAAGGTGCAGATATGATCATGGTTAAGCCCGGCATGCCCTATCTGGATATTGTGCGCCGGGTAAAGGACGAGTTCGGCGTGCCGACGTTCGCTTATCAGGTCAGCGGCGAATATGCCATGCATATGGCCGCGATTCAGAATGGCTGGCTGGCAGAGCAACCAGTGGTTATGGAGTCCCTGCTGGCGTTCAAACGAGCCGGTGCCGATGGTATCCTGACTTACTTTGCCAAGAAAGTGGCTATCTGGTTAAAGCAGGATAACGCTTAACCGGAACCAATGCCCAGTTGGCCTTAAAATTGCAACTTCAAAGTGAACATTGTTAAAGCGGCAAATTTTGCAGCCAATAAACTGAGGGAGTTCACTATGAAATTACGGATTTTTTCACTATCCATCATTACATCAAGCATGTTAGTGGCGTGTGGCCCTGATCCGCGTCCGGATACCGATCCGATGCCCGACTCGATGCCGGCCAGTGATGCCACACCGGTAGCCGAGCAGCCACGCTCACCTGCTGATGCAGACACTGACAGCAACACCCTGATTGTTTATATGAACCGGGTTACCCCGGATGAAGTCGGCGCCGGGGCAGGCACCATTACCGTCACACAAAGCGGCGACGACCTGGTGTTCAAACCGAATCTGATGGGGTTAACGGCAGGCATGCATGGTTTTCATATTCATCAGAACCCCAGTTGCGAGCCTGAAATGAAAGACGGCAAGCGGGTAGCCGCCGCTGCTGCAGGGGGCCACTATGACCCGACTAACGCGGGCACCCATACCGGGCCAGATGGTGACGGTCATAAAGGCGATTTACCCATGATTGAAGTGGACAGCGCAGGGGCCCAGCAGGAAGTGACTATTAACGGGTTAAGCCTGAACGATTTGCAAAACCGCTCACTGGTAGTTCATGCAGGACGTGACGATTATGCAAGCAACCCGGCAGGTGCAAGTGGCGCCCGGATTGCCTGTGGTGTAATTAATTAAACCGCAATAATTACAAAGGCCGCCGGTAAAATTTACTGATCGTTAGGCAAGGCAGCGGCTATTTAATCAGCAGCTGCCAACCGGCCTGCTGCTGATATTGTACTTCCTGCTCCAGCTCCGCCCGCATTAACGGATGCTGTTCCAGCCAGTTAGATGGCATATGTAAGGTCAGGGTTTCTGCTTTGGTGCTGATTTTTACTTCTGGTAGCACTTCATGACGACGACGCATCGACAAAATGACCGCCAGACGTAAAATACGGGTTAAGCGCACCGTCAGTAATACCGACGTCATGGTCTGACGCGCAATCACCTCACGGCTGATATCGGCTCTGTGGTTGTGCACCAGCGCCATTACCAGTTGCTGCTGAGCCCGGGTAAACCCCGGCAAGTCAGAGTGGCTGATAATGTAAGCACCATGATGATGATGGTTTTTGTATTCAATCAGCAGCCCCAGTTCATGCAGCAAGGCGCCAGCCCGCAACATGCTATGGCCTTCAAACTTCTGCAGATCCCAGCGGCTTTGCAATTGAGCCGCCAGCTCAACGGCCATTTCGGCTACCCGCTCAGCATGGCGCTGATCAATAAAATAGCGCACCATCAGACTGCTCACGGTACGGTTGCGCACATCGCTATGCTGCAGTTGTGGCAGCATGCTATACAACACCCCTTCCCGCAACGCACCACCAGACAACGTCATGCCATGAATGTTTAGGATACGAAACAAGGCAATTAAAATGGCTAAACCAGAGGCAAAAACCTGCTTCCGTTCCTGCGCCAGTCCAACAATACTAAGCTGCATTACCGGCCCACATGCCATGGCCTGCTGCATAATCTCTTCCAGTTTACTCAAAGTAATCACTTCATCTTTACCCTGAGCTACCAGAATTTCCTGCATAGCCTGTACAGTACCCGAAGCACCTACCGCAATTTGCCAGCCTTTGGCCAGAAAGTCGTGACTGATCGTTTGTATTTGCTGCTCAGCGGCATGAATCGCCTGAGTGAAATTATCCTCACTCAGTTCGCCGTCGCTAAAGTAACGCTCAAGGAAAGTGACGCAGCCCATATTCAGACTGGCCAGCAACTCAGGGGTAAAGCCGCGACCGACCACCACTTCGGTGCTGGCGCCACCAATATCAATAACTAAACGGTTGGAATCACAGTTGGAGGTGTGGGCCACGCCCAGATAGATAATACGTGCTTCGTCATCACCGCTGATCACCCGTACTTTTTGTCCCAGGATGGTTTCAGCTTCTTTCAGAAATGTTTTGACGTTTTGCGCCAGCCGCAATGTCGCAGTGCCGACAATCCGGATGTTGGCAGCGGGTATATCCTGTAATCGTTCAGCAAAAAGGGCCAGACACTCCCAGCCACGCTTCATTGCTTTACGACTGAGGACTAAATTATCGTTAAGACCTGCGGCCAGCCGAACTTTACGTTTTACCCGGCCAATCACCTGCACCGAGCCACCGACCACTTTCACCATTAACATATGAAAGCTGTTAGAGCCCAGATCAATAACCGCATAGATATCACTATGCGGTGAGGTTTCGCCTATAAGGTCGGCTGTTGCCAGCAGCTTAGTGCTAGCGGGGGCGGCTGCGGGGGTTTCTTGGGCCATTACCGCTGCGTCCACTGTTACCGCGGCCCGGACCACTGCGGGCCTGGCCTGGCCGGCGACGTACCCGGGGTTTCGGTACGGTCAAATCTTCCAGCAATGCATTTGCATCATACTGAGTTAACGCTATTGGATGTCTTATATAGTCTTCAATTGCCGTTAAATTCAGGGCATAACGTTCGCAGGCAAAGCTGATGGCTTTGCCACTTTCACCTGCCCGTCCGGTCCGGCCAATACGATGCACATAATCTTCGCAGTCATCAGGCAGGTCATAGTTAAATACATGACTCACTTTTGGAATATGCAGACCACGGGCGGCAACATCAGTTGCTACCAGGATATCCAGCTTACCTGTAGTGAAATCATCCAGAATTTTCAGTCGTTTTTTCTGAATAACATCGCCGGTTAGCATACCTACCCGGTGTCCGTCAGCTTCTAACCAGGCATAAACATCTTCACAAGCATGCTTGGTATTCGCAAAGACAATGGCTTTATCGGGCCAGTCTTCTTCCATTAGCGTCAGCAACAACTTCATTTTATGCTCATGCGCCGGATAAAATAGCTCTTCGCTAATCTGGCTACCGGTCATCTCGTCTGGTGCTACGTGAATATGCACCGGTTCATTCATTTTCTCGAAGGCCAGCTCCTGCACCTTGTATGACAAGGTTGCTGAAAATAATAAGCTTAGCCGTTCCGTAGCCGGTGGCATCCGGTTAAACATAAAGCGGATATCTTTAATAAAGCCTAAATCGAACATCCGGTCGGCTTCATCTAATACCACAACCTGAATTTGGGTCAGATCGTATAAATCTTGTTTTAAATAATCGATCAGGCGACCGGTAGTACCAATTAAAATATCCACGCCTTGTTGGAGCAACTGGCGTTGACTATCGTAACCCTCGCCCCCATATATTAAACCAAGCCGTAAATTGGTTTTCTGCGCCAACATTACAGCATCGTTATGGATCTGTACTGCCAGTTCCCGCGTAGGAGCCATAATGATGGCCCGTGGCTGACCTGAACCTTTGGGTTCATTATTCAGCAGGTAATGGAAAGTTGCCGTTAAAAAAGCCAGAGTTTTGCCGGTACCGGTTTGGGCCTGACCCGCTATATCTTTGCCAGCCAACGCCAGGGGTAAACACTGGGCCTGAATTGGCGTACAATAGCTGTAACCTTGCGCCGCTAAAGCGTCAAGAACCTGTGGTGCCAATGCGAAATCGGCAAATTTATGTGAGGTTAAGTGAGTTTTATTCATACCCGCCTAGCATAACTGTTACGCTTGCAATAAGAAACAGCCACGTTTAAATTGATAACACATTTTTGCAGTGTAACTGCACAGCCTGAACGGAGAAATAGATGAGCGAACAAATTTTACAGGTTTCTGACGACAGTTTTGAAGCTGATGTTTTAAAAGCCGAAGTGCCAGTGTTGGTCGACTTCTGGGCAGAGTGGTGTGGCCCGTGTAAAATGATCGCACCTATTCTGGAAGATGTTGCTGCTGAGTACAGCGGAAAAGTCAGTATTGCGAAAGTGAATATTGACCAAAACCCGAATACTCCACCTAAATTCGGTATTCGTGGCATCCCTACCCTGCTGCTGTTTAAAAACGGCCAGGTTGCTGCGACCAAGGTTGGCGCTCTATCCAAAACCCAGTTAAAAGAGTTTTTAGATACTAATATCTGATAACTGCAGTAAAAAGGCGTATTTTTGTACGCCTTTTTACTGTTAGCTGCTGGACGTACCAAACATCTGCTGCTATTGTGTGGCTAAGCAAATATCTTAAACCACGCTTGTCTGTCGAATAAACCAACTTCCAAACCTTTATTATCGAGCCGATAAGCATTTTCTGTTTTTACCAACAAGAACCCAATCAAATATGCATTTAACAGAACTGAAACTGAAACCAATTAGCGAACTGGTTGATTTGGCCGAGTCTATGGGCCAGGAAAACATGGCCCGCCTGCGCAAACAAGACATTATCTTCGCAATATTAAAAGCCCACGCTAAAAACGGCGAAGAAATTTTTGGTGCCGGTGTGCTGGAGATTCTGCAAGATGGTTTCGGGTTCTTACGTTCATCAGACAGTTCATACCTTGCCGGGCCGGACGATATTTACGTATCACCCAGCCAAATCCGCCGCTTTAACTTGCGTACCGGCGACAGTATTTCTGGTTTAATCCGGCCGCCGAAAGAAGGCGAGCGTTACTTTGCCCTGCTAAAAGTGAATGAAGTTAACTTTGGCCGGCCAGAGCAAGCCCGCAATAAAATTTTATTTGAAAACTTAACCGCGCTGCATGCTAACTCGCGCTTACGGATGGAACGCGGTAACGGTAGCCGGGAAGATATTACCGCCAGGGTACTGGACTTAGCCTCACCGATTGGCCGGGGTCAGCGTGGCTTAATAGTGGCACCACCAAAAGCCGGTAAAACGATTTTGCTGCAAAACATTGCTCAGTCAATTGCCGCTAACCACCCTGAATGCGTACTGATGGTGCTGCTGATAGACGAGCGGCCGGAAGAAGTAACTGAAATGCAGCGGCTGGTAAAAGGCGAAGTTATTGCTTCTACCTTTGATGAGCCAGCGAGTCGCCATGTTCAGGTTGCCGAGATGGTGATTGAGAAAGCTAAACGACTGGTTGAACATAAAAAAGACGTTATTATCCTGCTCGACTCTATCACCCGTTTAGCCCGTGCCTATAACACCGTTATTCCAAGCTCTGGTAAAGTGCTTACCGGTGGTGTTGATGCCAACGCTCTGCATAAACCGAAACGTTTCTTTGGTGCCGCACGTAATGTTGAAGAAGGCGGCAGTTTAACTATTATCGCCACCGCGCTGGTTGATACCGGTTCAAAAATGGATGAAGTGATTTACGAAGAGTTTAAAGGCACCGGCAATATGGAGCTGCACTTATCGCGGAAGATTGCCGAGCGCCGCATCTTCCCAGCCATTGATTTCAACCGTTCGGGCACCCGTCGTGAAGAATTGCTGGCCTCGCCGGAAGAGCTGCAAAAAATGTGGATCCTGCGCAAAATTCTGCACCCGATGGACGAAAGTGACTGTATGGAGTTTTTAATAGACAAATTGTCGATGACCAAAACCAATGATGAGTTTTTCGATTCAATGAAACGGCAAAAATCATAAATAAATAAAACCGGCCCTCGCGCCGGTTTTTTTTAGCTGTAATTCACTACCCGGTTTTGAAATAACAGAAGGAAAAAGCAATGACACCCCCTCGCATTGTGGTGATTGGCGGTGGTGCCGGCGGCCTGGAGTTGGCAACCAGGCTGGGCAATAAGCTGGGCCGGAGGAAGCACGCCCACATTACTCTGGTTGACCGAAATCACACGCATATCTGGAAGCCCTTGCTGCATGAAGTGGCAACCGGCACCCTTGATGTAGAAATTGACCAGTTGAGTTACCGGGCCCATGCCGCAAGCCATAGCTTCGACTTTCAGCTCGGGCAGTTTACCGGACTGGATCGACAGAACAATACCGTTACGCTGGCGGCAATTGCCTCAGGTGACGGCGAGCAACTTTTGCCACAGCGTCAACTGAACTACGATTATCTGGTACTGGCCATTGGCAGTATTTCTAATCATTTTAATACGCAGGGGGTGGCTGAGCATTGTATCTTTCTCGACAGCCCGGGCCAGGCGCATCGCTTTCAGCGCCGCTTGCTGGATGCCTACCTGAAGCTGAATTCGCCCGAGCACCCCAAAGACAAACTGAACATAGCGATCGTTGGCGGCGGTGCTACCGGGGTAGAACTGGCGGCAGAGCTATACCATGCCGCCGCAGAGCTCAATTTGTATGGCTTTGCCGATCTGCGCTCAGAGCGTTTGAATATCCGTTTAGTTGAAGCTGGTCCACGTATTTTACCTGCGCTGCCCGAGCGCATTGCTGACGCTGCTCATAAAGAGCTGCAAAAGTTGGGGGTGGATGTACGGGTTGATACCCGGGTTACTGCTGCCGATAGTCATGGCCTGCAATTAGGTGATGAACATCTGGAGGCAGAACTGATGGTATGGGCGGCAGGTATCAAAGCACCGGATTTTATGCAGGGCCTGGCAGGACTGGAGAGCAATAGAATTAATCAGCTGCTGGTTAACACAAAACTACAAAGTAGCCGCGACCCCAATATTTATGTGATTGGCGATTGCGCGGCCTGCCCGTTAGCAGACGGCAAGTGGGTGCCACCCCGCGCTCAGTCAGCACACCAGATGGCCAGCCTGGTCTCGCACAATCTGATCGCAACCTTAAATAACAAGCCGCTGCGCGATTTTCAGTATAAAGACCATGGTTCACTTATTTCGCTTAGTCGATTTGGCACGGTAGGTAGCTTAATGGGTAATCTGGTCGGGGGCGCTTTGATGATAGAAGGTCGGATTGCCCGGCTGGCCTATATATCGCTATACAGGATGCATCAGGCTGCGCTGCATGGCTGGCTGAAAATGCTGGTTATTTCACTGGTGGCCAGGATTAACAGGATCGTCCGGCCGCGGCTTAAACTCCATTAACGCTTCCTGCTGTAGCCGGCTGATGTCATTGCTCAGCCGGCGCCTGGCACTGTCATCCAGCCAATGTTGCATGGCGTCGGTATAGGCAGGTTGTTGCCACAACTGGGGCAGAACCTGATCAATAGCAGCAATCACAGCCTGACCAATAGCATCTTTTGTACAGGTAATATAAGACACGCTGGCAATATTAGCATCCACAATAGCCCGATGTTCCAGCGCAACATCAGCCGCCAACAACTTTTTAAAGTATTCCAGCCGCTCAGGATATTCCACAACATAGTCTACCCGCTGGCTGGCCAGCAGCGCTACTGCATTTACTTCGCTGGTAAACGGATAGCTGTTTAAATTACTGCCGGTTTGCTGCACTGCAGCCATTACCACATCCGGATAATAGCGGTTTGGCTGATAAACCCCGCGAAGGTTTGGATCCTGCACTAACGATCCAATCAGCATGCCGTCAGTTTGCAAAGCCGAATGCTGATTAAGCAGGCCAGAAATATAGCCTACGGCCAGCGCAGGTCCTGCTGCCACTGGCTTTGAAAACAACCGGCTGTTGGCACGCTCTGCAGAATACAAGGTTCCCACCGAGCAATGACCGTCTTCGCCTTCAATAAATATTTGTTCCAGTCGGGGCAGACTGACCAGCCGGTTTTGGTGATTAAATTGCGGCAGCAGCACAATAATCTGCTGCTGCAATAGATCAAAGGTACCCTGCGCCTGATAGGGGCCGTCGACAATCTGGTGCGGCGGCCAGTCAGTTTGCAGCCACTTTAACTGCGGCCTGGCTTGCAGATAAAAAATCTGCAGCATCATTACGCTAAATAAAAACAGTCTGAGTAACATAAAAGATCCCGCTATTGATCAGGCTAACTTTAGCTAATAGCGGGATTTAATGCCAGCTAACCAATTGTATGGTGTATTAAAGGTAACGACTCGTTTTGCTGAGGCCCGATAGCCAGCGCAGCCAGATATTCCTGCCCGGCAATCGCTGCAGCATCATCAGTGGCAGCATGCACTTTCGCCAGGAGATCTCCCTGCTGCACATTGCGGCCGGCGGGCAATATATAGCTAAAGCCTACTGCCGGGTCAATTTGCTGACTGGGGTGCGAGCGGCCGCCGCCCAGGCGCACCACCGCCATGCCCAGCCCTACCGTGTTCTGGTAATGAATATAACCACTCTCCGGTGCAATAATGTCCCGAACCACTGGTGCACTGGCTAAATATTGCTGTGGCTTTTCTAACAAGTCAGCCGGGCCACCCAGCTCTGACACCATTTTACTGAATATCTCTGCTGCCTTGCCCGAGCTTAAGCTTTGCTCAAGTGCCGCAACTGCCGTCGCTTTATCTTTGTGTAGCCCACCCAGAAGCAGCATATTAGCACCCAGTTCCAGGGTGAGCTGGTGCAGCCGCGGCTCACGGAATTTGCCCGTTAAATAGTCCAGCGTTTCGATTACCTCCAGTGCATTGCCCGCCGTGCTACCTAAAATCTGGTTCATGTCGGTAATTAAGGCGCGGGTAGCAACACCAGCACCAGTGGCTGTATTCACAATGCTGGTTGCCAACGCACTGGCATCACTTGCCGTAGCCATTATGGCACCATTACCTACTTTCACGTCCATTACCAACGCATCCAGGCCCTCAGACAACTTTTTCGATAAAATCGAGGCAGTAATAAGCGGTATCGACTCTACGGTGGCGGTAACATCACGAATGCCATACAAACGGCGATCTGCCGGTGCTAATTCGCTGCTCTGGCCAACAATCACACAACCCAGTTGCGGTAATAATTGCTCTATCCGGCTTAAACTCTGGGTACAGCTGTAGCCCGGAATACTTTCAAGTTTGTCGACCGTGCCGCCCGTGTGGCCAAGGCCGCGCCCGGCAATACTGGGCATAAAAGCGCCACAGGCTGCCACCATCGGTGCCAGCATCAGGGTCACTTTATCGCCTACGCCGCCGGTACTGTGTTTATCTACTACCGGGCCATTTAAGCGGCCCTGCCAGTTAAGCACAGTGCCAGAATCGCGCATGGCTAATGTCAGCTCTACAATTTCACTCACTGCCATGCCATTTAAATATATTGCCATTGCCAGCGCAGCCGCCTGACTATCACTGAAGCTGTCGTCGGTTAATCCGTTAACAAACTGGCGAATATCGGCATGGCTTAACGGCTTGCCGTTACGTTTGGTTTTAATAATTTCCTGAGGAATGGCCATGGTCAACTGTCCTTACTGATTTTGTCGCTGGCTGCCAGATAAGTGGGGGTAAAAGCATCAGGCAGCAATTGCTGCAGACTCCAGCTTTGCAGCTCGCCTAAATGGTTGCTGCTGGCAATGGGCGCATCGGGCATGAAAAATTCGGCGATCACCTGACGGCATATACCACAAGGCGGCGTCAGCTTTATTTGCGGGGTATACACCAGTAAAGCGACAAATTTACGCTCGCCGGCTACCACTGCTGCAGCTATGGCATTACGCTCAGCGCACACCGTACCGCCATAAGAAGCGTTTTCGACGTTACAACCGTGATATATCTGGCCACTTTCGGCCTGAACAGCCACACCAACCGGAAACTGACTATAAGGAGCATAGGCCTGCTCAGAGGCCGCTTTGGCGGCAGTATTAAGTGCTGCCCAATTAATTGCTGTCACGCGGGATAACCTGCTAAATTTCGGCCGTACAGTGTTGCCGCGAAATGGCTGCAGGTCAAGCCTGTCGGTTAATCATTTGTTAGCCGCTGCCACTAGCGGTGCTATTCCAGGGTAAAACGATCGGCATCCAAATGGGCAGGAAAAGCCTGGCGGTATTGCGCCAGGGCGCTAACGTTCAGGCTGGCATGCAAAACGCCGGCCTCGCTTTTAGGCAAGCTGACCAGTAGCTGGCCCTGATAATCGATCACCACGCTATCGCCACTGTAGTGAATATCGTTGCCATCCTGGCCAATGCGGTTGACACCTAACACAAACGCCTGGTTTTCAATGGCACGGGCCAGCAACAGGCTGTTCCAGGCATGGCGCCGCGCTGCCGGCCAGTTAGCGACATAAATCAGCACGTCATAATCATTCTGATTACGACTGAATACCGGAAAGCGCAAGTCGTAACACACCTGCAGACAAAAACGCAGACCGCGCCAGCGCACGATTACCCGCTCCCGCCCGGCCTGGTATGCCTGTTGCTCACCGGCCATCCGGAACAAATGTTTTTTGTCGTAATAACTGACCGCACCATCCGGGGTAACAAAGTACATCCGGTTAACATAGCCTCCTGTTGCCGTTTTAACAGCCAGCGAGCCGGTTACAGCGGCATTCAGGGTTTTTGCCTGTTCGGTTAACCAGGCGAAACCCGAACCGGGTTCTGTTTCAGCAATCTCGGCACTTTGCATACTAAAGCCGGTGGTAAACATTTCCGGTAGCACGACCAAATCGGTTGCCGGTAACTTAGCAAGCAACGAACTGAAGTGGGCCAGATTAGCCGCGCTATCCTGCCAGTGCAATTCGGTTTGCAGCAAACTCACTTTTACAATTGACATAACACCTCCGCTGCCTGACTTAAAGTTGTTGGTGTTTTGGCAAAACAAAACCGGATAAGTCGCGCTCCGGTGGGCTTTTGATAAAACACGCTAAGTGGTATAGCTGCCACTTTATGTTCAGTGGTTAGCCAGCGGCAAAATTCAACATCGGGCAGGTCACTTATCGCACTGTAGTCTGCCAGCTGAAAATAGGTCGCGGCGCTGGGTAATAGCTGTAAGCGACTGCCGCTTAATGCACTGACAAACAGGTCGCGCTTTTGCCGGTAAAACGCCGCCAGGCCACTAACCTGCTCCGGGTGCATCGTTAGCATGTCGGCAATGGCATATTGTGCCGGGGTAAAACTGGAGAACGTCACATACTGATGAATTTTCCGAAACTCGGTGGTAAGTAACGCCGGGGCCACGCAATAGCCCAGCTTCCAGCCTGTAACATGGAAGGTTTTACCAAACGACGATACGATAAAACTGCGCTCAGCCAGCGCAGGATAACAATGGGCACTCAGCCTGGGCGCACCATCAAATACCATATGTTCGTACACTTCATCGCTCAGGCAGTATAAACCATGCTGGCATACCAGCGCTTGCAGCGCCTGCCAGTCGGCATCATTAAATACCGTGGCGCTTGGGTTATGCGGGCTGTTCACAACAATAAGCCGGGTGCGCGGATTAACAGCTGCAGCCACCTGCTGCCAGTTCACCTTAAAATCAGGTGCCTGCAGGCTCAAATGTACTGTTTTTCCGCCAGCCAGCTTAACCGCGGGCGCATAGCTGTCATACGCCGGGTCAAACACAATAACTTCATCGCCAGGTTGTATCAGGGCCTGAATAGCGACAAACAAAGCTTCGGTCGCGCCCGAGGTAACTGTGATCTCAGTATCAGGGTTTACCGTGCGCTGATAACAACGCCTCACCAATTCGCTGATTTGCTGACGTAGCGGCAAAATGCCGGGCATCGGCGCATACTGATTAGCGCCATGCTGACTATGATAGCTAAGCCGCTGCAGCAGATAGTTATCCGGCTCAAAATCAGGAAAACCCTGAGACAAATTAATAGCTTGCTGCTCAGCTGCCAGCTGGCTCATCTGGCTGAAAATACTGCTACCCAGCGCCGGGAGTTTCGATTGGAAGGCCATATGCTCAGAAAAAGTTGCCAAAACCAGAGCGAATGCTATCATTCAGCCTGTTTTGTGTATAGACATCTAAATGGTTAAACGTTTAGCTGTCGATAATAACACCTAAGCTCATGTTTATCTCAAGCGTCTTGACGGGTTTTTATGACAGGTTTTTATGATTAATACCGCGCAGCTACATCAACTTAACCCCAATGCCATAGCGCTGTGCGCGTTAGGCCGCTGGGTCGCCAGCCGCCACTGGGTACCGGCCACCGGCGGTAATTTTTCTATCCGCAGTGGCGACAACAGTGCACTGGTCACCGCGTCGGGCAAAGACAAAGGTGAGCTAAGCCCGCAAGATTTATTGCCGGTCAGCTGGCAGGGCCAGCACCTTAGCTGCAGTGGTAAGCCTTCGGCCGAAACGGCGCTGCATGCCATGCTGTATCAGCTGAACCCGGCGACTAAAGCTGTACTGCATACTCATTCGGTGCAGGCTACAGTGTTCTCCCGCTTGGTCAGCCAGGACAATTACCTGTTTGCCGGCTATGAAATGCAAAAAGCCATTAGCGGTATCAGCAGCCATGAGCAGCTGTTGTCACTGGCTATTTTTGATAACACTCAGGACATTCCGGCGCTGGCAGAGCAGCTTAAACAACGCTGGCAAAAACAGCCAACTAACTCATTCCTCAACTATGGCTTTCTGGTACGGGGTCATGGTCTGTATGTCTGGGGTAACAGCCTGGAGCAGGCAAAAAGGCATTTAGAAGCCTGGGAGTTTCTTATAAACTGCGAGCTGGAACGTTTTAAAATTGCAGGTTTACCGTGAATTACCGCGCCATTATTACCGACATTGAAGGCACCACCAGCCGCATCAGTTTTGTTACCGACGTATTATTTCCCTATGCTGCCAAACATTTGCCTGAGTTTATCCGCCAGCGCCAGGCAGAGCCCGCTGTGGCCACCGAGCTCGAAACCGTACGTAAGCTTATGCAGCAGGCAAATGCCGATACCGAAAGCTGTATTGCCCAATTACTGACGTGGATTGCCGACGATAAAAAAGTGACGCCACTCAAAACCCTGCAAGGCATGGTGTGGGCCGATGGTTATAAGAGCGGTGCTTTTACCGGCCATATCTACCCCGATGTAGCGTCTAAACTGGCAGATTGGCACAGCCAGGGCATTCAATTATATGTATACAGCTCCGGCTCGGTCGCCGCACAGCAATTACTGTTTAAGCACAGCGATGTTGGCGACTTAACCCCGCTGTTTAGCGGCTATTTCGATACCCGCATCGGCGCCAAGCGCGAGGTCGCCGCTTACGCCGCCATCTTGCAGCAGCTGCAACTGCCGCCGCGTCAGGTGCTGTTTTTATCCGATGTGACTGCCGAGCTTGATGCCGCCTGTCAGCTCGGTATTGCCACTATGCAACTTGTCCGGGAAAGCCAGAGCCCCGGCAAACACCCGATCGCCCACGATTTTTATCAGGTGCAGGAGATAATGCAATGAGCCGGCTCATGGTATTTAGCGATGCCAATCCAAAACAGATAGTACTCGACAGCACTGATGTAACCGTTATTCAGCAACAGCTGCTGGCAGCCGGAGTTAAATTTGACCAGTGGCAGGCCAGCACACCGGTTACAGTGGATAGCACTGCAGAGCAAATCATCACAGCTTACGCCAATGAGATTGAACGGCTAAAAGCGGCAGAAGGGTATATTACGGTTGATGTGATCTCGTTAAGCCCAAGCCATCCGGATAAACAGCAATTACGGCAGAAATTTCTGGCCGAGCATACCCACAGTGAAGATGAAGTGCGGTTTTTTGTCCGTGGCCAGGGCCTGTTTTGCCTGCATATCGGCAGCAAGGTGTATCAGGTACTATGCCAGCAGAACGATTTAATCAGCGTACCGGCTAACACGCCGCACTGGTTCGATATGGGCAGTGAGCCAGACTTTACCGCCATCCGCTTATTTAACAACCCTGACGGCTGGGTTGCCCACTTTACCGGCAGCACTATTGCCGGCAAGTTTCCGCTGCTGGCGTAGCGTTCGCATTCTGGTTTTACAGGCACAGTTGATCCAGACTGGTGCAAGCAATCACCCGCTGCCCAGGCATTAATACGCTATGCTATTGTTTTAGTTTTACTTTAGCGCACATATAAAAGTGGTTTAACTTTTGCACCCAAATTGTCATCACAAGCTCGTATAATACGCTTTGTATACTAGCCTGCATCAGACACCAGGTAATAAAAACATGACTATTCACACGCCACTCCGTGGCTTGCGCTGTTTTTGCGTAGCTGCCGAGTGTTTAAGTTTTAAAGAAACCGCCAAGCAGTTATATTTAACGCCCTCGGCGGTCAGCCACCAGATAAAACAGCTGGAAGATAACTTAAACCTCAGCTTATTTGAGCGCAAAACCCGCGCTATTGCGTTAACGGAAACCGGCAAACGCTTTTATCAGGAAGTGCAGCCAATACTGGCCCAACTGGCCGATACCATTGCCCAGTTCAGTCAGGTAGAGCGGATGCAGGAAGTTAGCATTTCAATGCCGGAGTTTTTTGCCAGCGAGTTATTTGTGCCTAAATTAATTGGCTGGTCGGCACAGTATCCGAATATAAATTTAAAGCTGGAAACGGTTAAATCACGGCGCGACAGCCCGAAATACACCGATTTATCCATTATTTTATCCGGTAAAAAGCCTGAAGAAATGCAGGCATACGATTTATTTCCGATAAGCTATGTGCCTGCCTGTAACCCTAAGTTGTATGAGCAGATTCATGGTAAAAGTTACCGGGCGCTGGAAAAAACCCCGCTGATATTGCATCAGGCACGACCACACGCCTGGCACCAATGGGCCGAACACGTCGGCTACCACAACTTTAAACCAAAACAAATTATTCAGCTCGACAGTATGTTCAGCGTGGCCCGCGCTGCCCAGCAAGGCCTGGGCGTAGCGCTTATTCCGCTGCCAATAAGCCAGGGCTGGTTTAGCGGCGGCAGCTTAGTAAGGTTGTTTGAACAGGAACTGTTAAGCCGCGATCGATATTACTTAGTCCGGCACGATGATGACGCCAACCGGCCGGAAGTACAGCTGTTAATTGATTGGGTATTAAAGAGTTTTCAGCCAGCCAATGGTTGAATAGGTCTATCGTTTACAGCCAGCTGTTAGCAGCCATTTATGACAGTCGCTGTGCGGTTATAGATGAATAAAACTAACCTATCAGTGTGATTTATCTCGTTTGTCAGACCAGTTGGCCTTGGCTAAAGTATCCCTGTCGCCGCAACTCTTTCACTACGAAAGGCCGGTGACCCAAATTTAAACCAAGGGAGAATACGACATGACATTCACAGCCAAAAAATTTGCTACCGCCGTGGCACTGAGCGTGCTGGCCTCAAGTCCATTTCTCGCTTCAGCTGCGAGCAATGGTTATAAAATGGTGTTAATTGAAGACACCCCGGGCGTGACAACCATTCAGGCAGGTCAGTTGCAGCAAGGCATCAGCGAAGTGACTAACTATCGCGGTGCGAATGCCGACAGCTTTTCATTACACATGAGCCTGTGCGTAGCGTACAGCCGCTTAAACCAGATTGACCAGGCGCAAACTGTCTGTTCAAAAGCAGTAAGCCTGGCGCAAAGTACTGCAGCCCTGCCAGCTGATGCCAAACGTGAAATGCGTGCGCTGGCTTACAGCAACCGCGGCGTTATGCATGTACTGGCCAGCGACAAAGTTGCTGCACTGGAAGATTTTAAACGCGCTGTATCATTACAAGATAACGCTATAAACCAGCACAATCTGGCACGCTTAACCGCCGATATTAACGGCGTTGAAACCAATCAAATTGCCTATAACAGCGCGGATTAAGCTGTTTTAAGCGAAAACTGTTTTAACTGTAACAAGTTTTACCCCGTTTTACCCTCGTCCTTTGCCCGGTTAATTTAACCGGGCTTTTTTTATTCAAATTTTAATAAACGATGGTTCCGGTTCAGGATGAACGAAGCATAGACATAACAAAATATGCTACACCGGCGATAAGAATAAATTTTAGTGGCGTGCGTTTCTTCTTAGATAGTCTGGATAAGACATACAAAACCAGCGTAAATGCAACAGCACCTAACAAAGTAGAATGGCTATATTGCATGACCTAATTTTCGCCTTTATCGTTGCTTAAAATGATTTCGCATTCAGCTTCACTTATCTGCTTTACCGTAAAGCTTTCGGTGTAAAAGACCCGGTCGCTAAAACTAATTTCGACACCCTTTGTATTTTGTGCAGCCGGTTTTACCGCAAAGCTACAGGGTGATATCACAATGCTTTTTATCTCATTTCTCACCAGCACATCCTGACTAGACACGGTTTCAGTTTTACCCGAAACGACTCTGGTGGCTAAAAGCTCAGTCTCGGCAGCAGCAAGCAGTGTAATTAATATTAGCAACATAAAACCTCAGTGGGGCTTAGAACAACGAATAAATAAAATACGAACCTGTCATACCTACAACCCACAACGCAACCGGAACCATCGCGGCAAGTATATTTTTCCATTCGCTCTTATAGGTTGGCCAGGCTTCAAACAATGTTAAGCCAAATGACTTTTTAACCACAAATGCCAGGATAACATTAACTATGAATACAATAGAGATCAGAGTCAGCAGTTCAATTTCTCCTTCGTCAGACCACCCCATTTAGAAAATAAGACCACAAATTTCCCTAATGATTATGCAGTGGATCCAGGCTGTAAAAGACGTTTATGAAACGCTGGAGAATAAATACCAGCAACAACGACAGCCCCATCGCGCTAAAAAAATCTAACTTTAGAATGGCAGTTGCCAGAATTCCGGTTATGCCGCCGATTGCGCCTGAGCTACAAACCATAGGCCCTCGTTTTGGCAAAAAGTCCTGCTGACAATGTTTACAAGTACCGTAAAAATTGTAAATAAGCACCAATCTGTCACGCAGCTGCAGGTCTTGCCTACAATGCGGGCATTGTTCAATCAGCATTGATAGTGCCTTTTATTAACTTTTAAACTGCTGCAGCACCCCACTGGCGATATCCTCCTGGCTATAAACACCGGTATCCAAAACCCAGCCGGTGACTAAACTGGCGGGGGTAACGTCGAAGGCGGGGTTAAATACCGGGGCGTTTTCGGGTGCCCAAAGCGTCTGGCCGAAGGCGCCGCTAACACCGCGTACTTCATTGGCGTCGCGCTGTTCTATCGGAATAACACCGCCATCGGCGCAGTTTAAATCGACGGTGGTGTGGGGGGCGACCACATAGAACGGTACCTGATGATATTGCGCCAGCACGGCCAGTGAGTAAGTGCCTACTTTATTGGCGAAGTCACCATTGGCGGCGATACGATCAGAACCGACAAAAATGCGGTCGACCTGGCCGCGGGCCATTAGCATGGCAGCCATATTGTCGCAAATAAGCTGATACGGAATACCCAGCTGCTGGCATTCCCAGGCGGTTAAGCGACCGCCTTGCAGCAGCGGCCGGGTTTCATCTACCCAGAGCCGGATATTTTTACCCTGCTGATGGGCTAAATTAATCACGCCCAGCGCCGTACCAACGCCAACGGTGGCCAGGCCGCCGGTATTGCAGTGGGTGAGCAACTGCTCGCCTTGCTGCACTAGCGCCGCACCATGGGCTGCCATTTGCTGGCAAAGGGCGACATCTTCCATAAACAGCGCCTCGGCGCAGGCTACCGCGGCGTTGGCAAAATCAGGTTCGGCCAACGCTTGCAGCATGCTATCAATATTATTCATCAGGTTAACGGCGGTGGGCCTGGCGGCGCGTAAAACCTCGGCATCTGCCTGCAATTGCTCACGGCTGGCGCCCTGCTCTGCTCTCACCGCCAGCAGCAAACAGGCGCCAATGCCAATGGCTGGTGCTCCACGCAGTTGCAGCTTTTTAATCATGCTAACCATGTCGGCCACGGTGCTGCAGTTAAGCCATTGGTGACGATGTGGCAGCAGGGTTTGGTCCAGCACAAATAACTGACCTTGTTCGGTTTTAAGGCTTAACGCCGTTAAATTTTGCATAAGTTATTCCTGCTTTGCTGTTTGCCAGATATTGCAGACGGCTATCGGGTTTGCGATTATGCAGCTCAGCTTTTGTCATTACAAGTAACCGGGGCCCCTGATGTGTGAGTATAAAGATGAGTGAATACAAAACTTTTTCCAGCGATGACGCGATGGCCTTTGCTGACGCACATAGCGAGCTGTTTGGTGACCACAGCAAATTAACTGCTGAAGAGTTTGGTGATGGCAACCTGAACCTGGTTTTCCGGGTAGAGAACGATAAAGGCACCTCGCTTATTGTTAAACAGGCACTACCTTACGCCCGCTGTGTGGGCGAAAGCTGGCCGCTGACCACCGATCGCGCCCGGATTGAAGCCGAAGTACTGAAGCTGCACCGGCGGTTTTGCCCCGAGCATACCGTTGACGTACGTTATTTTGACCCGGTAGCCTGCGCCATTTTAATGGAAGATTTAGACGACTACCGGATATTACGGGCGGAGCTGAACGACGGTAAAAAATTTAACCACTTCGCGCCACAACTGGCCCGTTATATGGCTAACACCTTGTTTTACACCAGTGACTTTGTGCTCAGCAGCGAGAATAAAAAAGCCGAAGTGGCCCGTTTTTTAAACCCGGAACTGTGCCTGATCACTGAAGACCTATTTTTTACCGACCCCTACTGCAACCACGAGCGCAATAATATTGAGCCCTCTGTGCTGGAAAAGGCGAAAACGCTGTGGCATGACGATGCGTTAAAAGCTGAAGTGGCGGCGTTAAAGGCCGATTTTCTCAGTAAGCCGCAGGCTTTGCTGCATGGTGATTTACATAGCGGCAGTGTATTTATTAACAGCGACAACTGCAAAGTGATAGACGCTGAGTTTGGCTTTTTTGGCCCGATAGGTTTTGATGTTGGCAGCTTGCTGGGTAATTTATTGCTTAACTATTTAGCCTGCCCCGGCTTACATGACGAAGAAGCGTGCAACGACCAGCAAGCGTATTTGCTGGAGCAAGCCGAACAGCTGTGGCAGCAATTTAGCGAAACCTTTAGTGAACTGATGAGCAGGGAAACTCAGGACCCGGCGCTGGAAAGCAATTTGTATCAGCAGCGCTTTTTGCAGCGGGTATTCAGCGATGCTGCAGGTTATGCCGGCTGTGAGCTAATAAGACGTACAGTGGGCCTGGCCCATGTGGCGGATATTGACAGCATCAGCGATGCCGGTGAGCGGGCAACGTGCCAGCGCCTGACCATAAAACTAGGCCGTGAACTGATTATGCAACGCAATGACTTAAGTAATATCAGCCAGTTACTTAATCTAGTGCGTTATCAGCAGCCTGATTAACCCAACCTACTGACCTGATTGGGTAAAGCCGGCTTGACGTATATTACATCTGCTTACAATTAATCAACGCCGGCAGCCAATGCCGGCTGTCAGGCTACTATAGCTTGTGGCAAACTGGAGCGATTCTAACCACAAGCTTGTTTGTGGATTTTTTTTGCAGGTAATATACAGATGATTACGGCGAAAGGCCTTTATAAAAATTTTGGCACTGGTGACAGTCAGGTTCAGGCGCTGCGCGACGTTAGCCTCAGCATTGCTGAAAATGAATTTGTTGCGGTGATGGGCAGCTCAGGTTCGGGCAAGTCTACTCTGATGAATATTCTGGGTTGCCTTGATACCCCAAGCGCCGGCCAGTATCAGCTGGCAGGCCAGGTCATTGGCCAGCTGGATGATGTCAGCCTGTCGGCGATGCGCAACCAGCATATTGGCTTTATTTTTCAGTCATTTCACCTTTTACCCCGCCTTACCGCCGCCCAGAATGTGGCGCTGCCGCTGCGTTATACCGAAATCGAGCCAGAGCAGGCGATCGCCAGGGCGAATGACCTGCTTGATCAGGTCGGGTTGGGCCATAGAAAAGACCATAAACCACATGAAATGTCGGGTGGACAGCGCCAGCGGGTAGCGATTGCCCGGGCCCTGGTAAACCGGCCAAAAGTTATTTTTGCCGATGAGCCCACCGGCAACCTGGATAGTAAAACGTCAAAAGAAATTATGCAGCTGCTGTGTGACTTGCATCAGCAGGGCAATACCATCGTGATGGTCACTCACGAAGATGAGATTGCCGCTTACGCCGGCCGGGTGATCCGGATGCGCGATGGTCAAATCATGGAGGACAGTGCATGTTCCAACGCACATTCAGCATAATATTACTGGCAGGCAGCCTGCTCGGCGCAACGAGCGCTAGTGCAGCAGATTCGCCACCAAGCAGCGAATTACCGCTGCTACTGACTGGCACTTTACAATCGTCTGACCGGCAAAGTATCGTTGCGCCAATGACCGACAACTGGCGGGTACAGGTGCAATGGTTGCAAAGCGAGAGCGAGCCCGTTAAAACCGGTGATTTAATCGCCGTTTTTGATGCCGGCAACATCCAGGCCCAGATAGAACAGCTTAAAAGCAGTCTGATTAACCACGAAGAACGTTTAAACCAGCTGAAAAGTGAGCATAAACAAAGTGTAATGGAAGCCGAATATGAGCAAAACCGGCGCCAGCTGTTGCTGGAAAAAGCCGGCATAGATGCCAGTGTGCCATTGGCCAATTTAAGCCAGTACGATTACGAGCAATATCAGCTGGAACAAAAGCGGGCTCGCACCGAGGCCAGCAAAGCAGCCGAGCAGCTGGCTGTGGCCCGGATCACTGCAGATGCAGCATTGAGTAAACAACAGTTGCAGATTGACCAGACTCAGGCGGAACTGACCGATGCTGAAAACCTGCTAAGCCGGATGAGTGTCTACGCCACTCAGGACGGCAGTATCAGTTATGGCAACCACCCCTGGTATGGCACCAAAATATACGCCGGTGTTACCGCGCAGCCAGGCTGGATAATCGCCGAACTGAACCGTAAAGATAATTTGTATATTGAAGCCTGGGTACATGAAACCGATTTACCACGGCTGCAACACGCTAATGCCCTGCGTGCCCGCTTTGACATTGCGCCCGATCAACCTTTTGCCGTCACCCTGACCGAACTGGCGCACCAGGGCGAAAAACGCCAGCGCTGGGGTACCGCACTGTATTACAAAGCGTCGTTTAGTGCGGCCAGTTTACCGGTTGCCAGCCCTATGCTGGGTATGGGAATGCTGATTGAGGTCGCCCAACAATGAAAAACGTTATCACAACCCCCATTGTCAGCACACTTTTTGTGCTAAGCGCTGCCCTGCTGCTAACCGCGTGTCAGCAGGAAAGCAGTACCAGTACCGAGCAGGTTGTTGTCAATCATGTCCGCGCCACCGGCGAGTTAACCGCGGCCAATTCATTTAAAGCGTCGCCACCCAGTGTCAGCAACATGTGGCAATACAATATTAAGCAGTTAGCACCGGAAAGCAGCATGCTAAGCGAAGGCACCGTGGTGGTAGCCTTTGATGGCCAGCGACTGGTAGACGAGCTAAACAACAAAAGCATTGAGTTAAAAAGTGCCGAACAGGAACTGGCCAACCGCCTGCGCAGTGACGAGCAAACTTTTGAAGAGTTAAAGCTCACTCTGGCCGAACGAAAAATGGAATATGACCGCGAGCAGCGCAAAGCCGAAATTGTTGACCAGTCGCGCTCTGCTAACGATCGACGCAAAGCGCAAATCGACTTTACCATTGCTGATAACCAGTATCAGCTGGCTCAGGCCAGGCTGGCCAGCCATCAGCAACAACGGCTGGCTGAAGAACAAATGCTGGTGGCCAAAGTCAGCCGCTTGCAATCTGAAGTGAGCCAGTTACAACGCAATATTGCCAGCATGCAGGTTAAAGCACCCTTTGCCGGTGTAATGGTATACAGCATGGGGTTTGACGGCGAAAAATTCTCGGTCGGCGACAGTGCTCAGTTCGGTCAGCCGGTGGCAGAAGTCAGCCAATTGGACAGCCTGTATATTAAAGCCGAAATTGACGAAATCGATTTAAAACAGCTGCAACCGGGTTTAGCGGTTGAAGTAACGCTGGATGCCTACCCGGAGCGGCGCTTTAACGGCGTGCTGCAAAGCCTGGGCAATGCGGTGCGGGATAAGTCAAACGACAACCTGCGCCGGGTGATTGATGCCAGTGTCAGTTTGAACGATCTGGATACCGAGTTGATGAGGCCAGGCATGACAGCCCGGCTGAGTATCAGCCTGAAGACCAAACAAGGAGCGGACCATGCACAGTAAGTTATTTCGCTCACTGCGACCGGCAGCCGTAACCCTGGGATTGGTCGTAATGGCGGGTTGCAGTGAACCGGCGTTACAGGTACCGGTTTATCAGGTAGCGCCAGATACGCTGGTGCATAAAATACACACAGAGGGTGAACTGTTTGCAGTGAACTCGGTGACCATCAGTGCGCCGCGCAATGTGCAGGGCCCACGCTTTATTGCCAGCCTGGCCCGTGAATACAGCCGGGTGGAACCGGGCGATGTCGTGGTGACGTTCGATGCGACTCAGCTGGAACGCTCCCAACGCAAAGCCAACTCCAGCCTGAGCAGTGTGCAGGCAGACGAGCAGCAAAAACTGGCCGAGCAGCAAAATGAACAAACGGCGCTGGGGTTGGACCAGAACCTGATCGCCCAGGAATTTAATTTTGCCGATCGCTTCAGCATTGACGATGTGCAAATTCGTTCTAAGCTGGAAATTCTCGACTCAATGCAAAATAAAGAATATCTCGGTGAGAAAAAACAATATCTGGGTTGGCAGGAGCAAAGCTTCAGCCAGCGCAGCAGTGGCGAGTTGGAACTGTTGCAACTGCAGCGCGGCCAGCAACAGAGTTTACTGGAGCAGGCCGAGAGTGGTTTGGCAGCGCTGGAAGTAAAAGCCCCCCATGCCGGCATTTTATTGTTCGACACCAACTGGCGGGGTGAAAAGCCCGAAGTCGGCGGCATGGTGTTTCCAGGCTCTAAAATTGGCAGCATTCCGGATTTAAGCCTGCAGCATCTTAAGCTGCAGGTGGTCGAGCAAGAGGCTATTGGCCTGGCAGCGGGTCAGCGGGTAACCTTTTACCTGGCAGCCTGGCCTGATAAAGTCCTTAACGGCAGCATCGTATCGGTGGCGGCAGTGGCACAATCGCGAGAGCGGCGCGACCCACGCAAATATATTGAGGTTATTGTCGCCCCTGAACAGCAAGACCCTAATTTTATGCCGGGTATTAAAGTTATTGCGACCTTATGGGTAAATGAAAAACCTGAAATATTAAAAGTGCCGCTGCAAGCCATCTTCAGTGAACAGCAGCAACTTTATGTCTATAAACGCAATGGCAGCAGTTTTGTTAAACAACCAATCAGCATTGGTAGTAAAAGCCTTAGCCACGCAGAAATCAGTACGGGCATAAACGCCGGTGATGAAATCGCCCTTATTAATCCGGAAAGCTGATGCCATGAAACATACTCCTTTAATTAAAGACACCCTGGCTGAACTGGCGCAGCATAAATTACGCACTTTCTTAACCCTGCTGGGGATGATTTTTGGCGTAGGTGCGGTAATCGCCATGTTAAACATTGGCGAAGGCGCCGAGCGCGAAGCGTTAAAAACCATTGAAACCATGGGCCTGCGTAACCTGATTGTCGAGGGCCGCAAGTTTGATGAAAAAGTATTGCAAGAGCAGCGCAAACATTCGCTGGGCCTGAACCAAAGCGATATTGATGCAGCGGCAGCCACCATTCCCGGCGTTACCGCTTACAGTGCCGAGCGCATGCTCGATACGCATGGTATTTACAGCCACAATGGCAAAAGTGATGGCGCAGCAATTGGGGTGTCGCCCAGCTATATGGCGCTTAGCAAGCTGCAGTTTGTCAGTGGCCGCAATTTTACCGAGCAGGAAAACCGCTATGCAGCACAGGTAGCCATTTTAGGTGCCAGAGTAGCGCAAAGCTTGTTTCCTGCCGGTGACGCTTTGGGCAAGCCGGTAAAAGTAAACCATGTCTGGTTGCAGGTAGTCGGCGTACTGGCCGAGCCCTATGCCGGCAGCGACGAATTTCAGGGCATTAAACTGGGCGGCGAGCAAAACCAGCTGTTTATGCCGCTGAATACGGCGCAGACCCGCTTTAAAGCCGAGCCGTTAAGCCCCGATCTGACGTCGTTCCGTTTGCAACTCAGCGAAGATGCCAACAACGCTTTAAGCGCCCGGGCCCTGGATTTTTTGCTAAAACAGCGTCACAACGATATTGATGATTACAACATTATTGTGCCGGCTGCGCTGCTGGCCCAGCAAAAGCAAACCCAGCAGATTTTTAATATTGTTATGTCGTGTGTAGCGGGTATCTCACTGCTGGTCGGCGGCATTGGCATTATGAACATTATGTTGGCGACAGTACTGGAGCGCACCAAAGAGATTGGTTTGCTCAGGGCCATCGGCGCAACCCGCCAGGATATTAAAATTCAGTTTGTCGCCGAAAGCTTTGCTATTGCCATTCTTGGCGGCTTACTCGGTATCGTATTTGGGATATTACTGTCGGAGCTTATCGCCTTTTACTCCGACTGGGCGGTGAGCTGGTCACTGCTGGCTATTGGTTTATCATTCAGCATTTGCGCCTTAATTGGCGTGGCTTTTGGCGTATATCCGGCCATTAAAGCCTCCGAGCTGGATCCGATCACGGCGCTGCAAAGTGAATAGTGAAAGGTGAATAAGCAGCCAGCACCGCTATAATGTGGGTTAACAGATCAATACCGACAGACTGTAATCTGTCTGTCGAAACCCGGGAGGGCTGATGTTATCTGCACGCTGCATCTGGCAGCAGGCTGAGCACAATGCGTTTACTGATCTTATCTGGTTTAAGCAGGCGTTATGGTGTGTCTTTCGCGAAGGTACCGCGCATGTGTCGCCCGATGGTGCGTTCCGGCTGCTGCGCTCGGCCGATTTGGGCCAGAGCTGGCACAGCGCGGCAGCGATCAGCGCTGATGATGCCGACTTACGCGATGCCAAACTGATTATTCAGCCTGATGGGACCTTACTGTTACTGGGTGCCGGTGCCTTGCATAACCGCGAACAACAATCGCATCAGTCCTATTGCTGGCAATCGGATGATGGTTATACCTGGTCGGCGGCAGAGCCCATTGGTGAGCCCAATATCTGGCTCTGGCGTATGGTCTGGCAACAGCAACCGCCAGCGTCACAATGTTTCGCGGTAGGTTACCGGGTAGGCCCGGATCGACTGGTTCGACTATATCAGGGCGTCAGCCCGTTGCAGTTATCCCCACTTACCGACTTGCACAGCGGTAGCTATGCCAATGAAAGTGGCCTGCTATTCGAGCCTGATGGCACCGCGCTATGTTTATTGCGGCGTGACCCGGATCACGGTTTATTGGGCCAGAGCAAACCACCTTATACCCACTGGCAATGGCAGGACATTGGCTGCCGGATTGGCGGGCCACAATGGCTGCAACTTGCTGACGGCAGGCTACTGGCTTGCGTCAGGTTATATGACAATGAGATACGCACCAGTTTATGCTGGATTGACCGCCAAAGCGGTAGATTAACCGAATGGCAAACTCTGCCCTCAGCCGGCGATTGCAGCTATGCGGGTATGGTACTGCGCGACGAGACACTTTATATCAGCTATTACTCATCGCATGAGGAGAAAACCAGTATTTATTTCACTGAAATAACGCTTGGCGATTAAAAAACTGCTTAGCCAGGCGTAACCGGCTAAGCAGTTGTTGCTTAATACTTCACACTACAACCATATGGCTTGGTTACCGCCGGATCAGGCATATTGCCCGCCAGCACGGCTTTGGCGGCATTAGCAAAGTACGGCGTGGCTTTGGCAATATCGTCTACCTTGGCCGACGGAATGCTGTCGATACCGCCCATAAACTGCAATACGCCGTTTTTATCTATTACGTACATATGCGGGGTGGTTTTAGCGTCATACGCTTTACCCATGGTGCCGCTTTCGTCAAATAATATAGCGGTTGGGCTGGCGTTGCGGCTGCTGGTCAGTTCAGCTGCTTTGGCACTATCAACATGGCCTTGTTTACCCGGCGCCGAGGAAATAACACTGAGCCAGACCACGTCTTTGGCCTGCATATCCTGTTGCAGCTGCTGCATATTGCCACTGTAATGCTTCACCACGAACGGGCAATCATGATTAGTCCACTCCAGCACCACGTTTTTTCCGGCAAAATCCTGCAGGCTGTGGCTTTGGCCGTTGGAATCTTTAACGGTAAAATCCGGTGCTGGCTGGCCAACCTGTGGCGCGGCAGCAAGGGTGGCTGCAAATAGCATGGCACCGGCGGAGACAACAAGTTTTGCTAATTTCATAGATATCGCTCCTGTTTCGTAATGGAATACAACGTGATTGTTGGCAGCTTATTGCTGACTTAACGACTCAAATGTTTGCCTGAGGGTATCAGGCGTTAAAATTTGTGGTAGTACCTTTGGCGGTTGTCCCGGCCAGTACAATACATAAAGCGGCACTCCATCACGCTGATATTGCTGCAAATAAGCAGTAATATCGCTGTCGCGCCGGGTCCAGTCACCTTTTAAGTAACTTACATTATATTCACTGAGTGCCGCCTTACTGCGATCGGTATTCAGGGCTGCCCGCTCATTTACCAGGCAGGTAATACACCAGTCGGCGGTCATATTAACCAGCACTGGTTTACCTTGCTGGCGTAGCTCTGTCAGTTTTTCGGGTGACCAGCTTTGCCAGTGCTGTACCTGATTGGCGGCTTGCTGGCTATTATTCGCGGCAACCTGCATTTTAGCGCCCTGCCATAAGGTGATTAGCGCCAGCACTAATAGACCCAGCGCCGCCAGTTTGTTAAACCAACCTGCGCCCAACTGCACCCTACCCCACAGCCACAACGCGGCAGCCAGTGCCAGTATACCAACCAGTAACAATGCCATAGCATCTATACCGGCCTGACGGCCAAATACCCACAGCAACCAAACCGCGCTTAAATACAGCGGCCAGGCTAATAACTGCTTTAACGTCTCCATCCAGGCGCCCGGTTTCGGCAGCAACCGTGCGAGCGCCGGAATATACGCCAGCAGCAAAAATGGCAAGGCCATGCCCAGACCCAGTGCGGCGAACACCAGCAGCGCCACCAGCGGGCTTTGGGTTACCGCATAACCCAATGCTGTGCCCATAAATGGCGCAGTGCAAGGGCTTGCAACCACCACGGCCAGCACGCCGGTAAAAAACGAACCTTTGGCGCCGCCTCTGGTAGTAAGATCGCTGCCGGCATTCATCAAGCCAAGCCCGAATTGCACCAAACCCGACAAACTTAAACCGAGTGCAAACAGTAAATAGACCAGCAACCCTACCAGCAAAGGGCTTTGCAGCTGAAAGCCCCAGCCAATCGCGCTACCGGCAGCGCGCAATGCTATTAGCAGGCCAGCCAGCACCAGAAAGCTCAGCACCACCCCGGTGGTATAGAATAGGGCATCACGCCTTTGCTGCTGCCGCTGCTGACTATTTGCGGCAATGCTCAGTGCCTTTAACGACAATACCGGAAATACGCAGGGCATTAAATTCAGGATCAGACCACCGCCAGCGGCCATCAGTAAAATCAGCCATAAGCTGGTTTGGCTCAGGGTGCCGCCAGTCACCAGAATTTCAGCGCTTCCAGTTTCGGTGCCTGCAATTACGGCACCGTCACCTTGTGCTGCAGGCTGCTGACGATACTGCAGGTTGACACTGTAACCGCGCCCTGCAGCGTCAACCAGCACCACTTCGACCTGTTGTGGCGCGCTGCTGAAATAGGTATTTATGGCTTGCTGTAACAACCACCCGTTTGCCTGCGGCACCAATTGTTGAGGGGCAGCATGGTCTACCAGTTCGGTTCCGGCGACAAAGAACCCGACTGGGGGCTCGGGCAACTGCACGTTTAACTGCGCTGAAAATGCGCCGCCGCTAATGGCGTAATCACCCACTGCGCCGGTGTCCAGCGGCAACGCCGCCCGGGCTTTCACAAACAGCGGTTGCAGGCTGCCGGCCAACTCGCTTTGGCTTGCCACCGCCAGGGTTAAAGTAAAGCTGGCGTCGGTCGGAATACAAATTTCTTCACAAACCAGCCAGTCGACAGTCGCATTAATAGTCAGGGTGTCCTGCGTATAATCCGCAGGCAGGCTTAACTCGCTTAGCAGCAAGGTTTGGCCGGCGAAGCCATAATTAACCAGTGGTGGAATGATAAAGCCTTCGGGGGTTGGCCACTGAATACCCGTGGCCTTCACATTCTCCGGTAGCTGCCAGTTAATACTGGTTGGCAAACCGGAGTCGCCGGGATTTTGCCAGTAGGTGTGCCAGCCCGGGTCGGGCTCAAAATGCAGCAGCAGCGCAAAACGCTGGCCGGGGGAAACCGTGCTGTACTCGCTTAGCAGCTCGGCTTTAATATGCTTAGCTTGCTGCCAGCCACTGCTGCTAGCCTGTAATGTAAAGCTCAGCAGCAAGCTACTAAAGAATAGCGCGGTGCTTATTAGCAACCCGTTGCGAAATCGGCTCATTATGTTACCTCATTAACGCCAATACGTTATTAAGCCACTAAAGTTCAGAAGAAGTGCGTTAATTGCGGCTTTATTACGTCAAAAGCAGCAAAATGTACGACGAAATGCTATATTAGCACCGCTTTACTCTGTGGTTAACCGTGGTCACTCCGGCTAACCTGAACCCTACCCCAGTGATGATAGAAAGGTTGAACTTAATGAAAGGCATGAAAAAATCTGCTCTGAATATCGCAATATGCGCCAGTTTGTTGGGTGCTGTAAGTTTTGCTGCGACCGCACAAACCGGGCAAAATGACAGCGAGCATCAGGAAAATAAGCTGGAAACCATAACGATTACCGCCCAGAAGCGCAGTCAGAGTATCCAGGAAGTGCCTATTTCTGTGGCAACGATCAGTCAGGAACGCTTTAATGCGATATTTTCCAGTGGCGATGATATTACTGCACTGGCGGTAAAGGTTCCGGGTTTATATGCTGAAACATCGAATGGCCGGGCTGCGCCACGCTTTTATATTCGCGGCCTGGGCAATACCGATTTTGATTTAGCAGCGTCTCAGCCGGTGTCCATTATTATGGACGAAGTGGTAATGGAAAACGTGATCCTGAAAAGCTTTCCGTTGTTTGACGTGCAGGCGGTTGAAGTGATCCGTGGCCCGCAAGGTACCCTGTTTGGTCGTAACACCACTGCCGGTATTATTAAGTTTGACACAGTTAAACCCCGCCAGGAGTTTGATGGGTACTTTAAAACCGGCTTAGGCAGCCTTGGCATGCTAAACGCAGAAGGCGCGGTTGGCGGCGGTTTAACTGATGAACTCTCTGCCCGGCTTTCGTTAATGTCTAACCACCGGGATGACTGGGTCAGCAACAGCTTTACCGGCGATAATGACGTGATGGGTGGCTATGACGAACAGGCTGGCCGGCTGCAGTTCTTATATGAGGGTGCCGGTTTTGATGCGCTACTAAACTTGCACACCCGAAATTATGATGGCACCTCAAGCTTGTTTCGCAAAAACATCCTGACGGCTGGCAGCAACCGCTTGAATGAAAATTATGATCGCGACTCCGTAGCGTATGACGCGCCAGGTAATAATAAGCAGAGCTATGATGCCTGGGGTGGATCGTTAAAACTTGATTTTCAACTGGATGGCATGACACTAACCAGTATTTCTGCAATAGAGAAAGCAGACGGTGGTGGTATTGGTGACATCGATGGCGGTAACCCGGGAGAAGCGGGCCCCGCTAACCCTGACAACGCAGTTACCGAAGATCAATTGAAGGATTTAAAACAATACACCCAGGAAATCCGGCTGGCCAGTGATACGGATCATGCACTGAGCTGGCAAGCAGGCGCTTTCTATTTTGATTCGTCTTTCGGCGTTAACAGTATCGACGGATTTTTCGGTGCCACTGAAGTATTTCACGGCAATACCAGCTGGGCTGTCTTTGGCCAAAGCTCTTATAAAGTTAACGACCGGCTGGACGTCACTGCTGGTATCCGCTATACCGACGACGAAAAAACCTTTTATGTTGGTCAGCAAAACGTCGACGGCTTTGCCGTGGTCATTGGTTTTGCAGAAGAGCAGTTCTATGCCCCGATAAAAGTATCAGACGACAATATCAGCTGGGAATTAAGTGCTAATTACCGCTTAACCTCAACGACCAGTTTGTTTGCCCGCGCGGCTGAGGGCTTTCGCGCTCAGTCTATTCAGGGTCGTGATGTCGCCTTTGAGGCACCGCCGTCTGTTGCCGACTCAGAAACCATTACCTCATTTGAAGTAGGTGCCAAGTCAGATCTACTGGACAACACCCTGCGCTTAAACGGCGCACTGTTTTACTACACCATTGATGACATTCAACTGTCAGCGATTGGCGGTGAAACCCAGGGTAACCAGCTTATCAATGCTGATCAGGGTGTTGGGTATGGTTTTGAAATTGACTTCGACTGGCGTGCCACACCGTACTTTACGCTTGGCGGTGGTTTCAGCTACAACAAAACTGAATTACAGGACGACACCCTCACCGTCGCACCTTGTGGCTCCGGCTTGTGTACCGTGCTTGACCCAATGAATAGTGAAGGCCAGGCGTTTATCCGGGGCAATCCGTTCCCACAGGCACCGGAAACCATCCTGACTTTAAATGGCCGTTATGATTTCCCAATCGAAAGCGGCGAAATTTATGTCTATGCTGATTACCAGTTACAGGGTAAAACTAACCTGTTCCTGTATGAATCAGCTGAATTTAATTCAGATAATAATTTTGAAGCTGGCTTACGGGTGGCTTATATGAATTATGAGCATAACTATGAAGTAGGCTTTTTTGGCCGCAACATTACCGATGAAGACAACCTGAAAGGCGCTATCGACTTTAGTAACCTTACTGGTTTTGTCAACGAGCCCCGCGTGTTAGGGGTCGATTTCAGAATCAGCTTCTACTAAGCATCTTTTACTGAATACCAACCGCCTGCCTTAAACCAGGCGGTTTTTTATTTCCTGTTATTAATGCTTTCCAGCGTATCGTTCTTGCTTTGTAACCGTTGCCGTTTTAGCCTGCATTTAGCCGGCACACCGCCGAAACTTCATAAGCAGAGAAAAAACATGGCCGATTTTCGCAGTGATACCGTAACCCAACCCTGTGCCGCCATGCGCCGGACCATGCATGACGCCTTGCTTGGCGACGATGTGTTTAATGACGACCCGACCACCCTGGAGTTACAGCGTTATGCCGCTGAGCTATTGGGCTTTGAAGCCGCGTTATTTGCGCCCAGCGGTACTCAGACAAACTTAATTGCGATGATGAGCCACTGCCAGCGTGGCGATGAAGCTATTGTTGGCCAGCAATGGCATACCTACAAATGGGAAGCTGGCGGCATGGCGGTACTGGGCTCTATTCAGCCACAGCCGCTGGAGTTACAAAGCGATGGCACTCTGGCCCTTAGCGATATTGCCGCGGCGATAAAACCGGATGACCCGCACTTCGCCCGAACCCGGTTAATCGTGATTGAAAATACCGTAGGCGGGAAAGTGCTGCCGCTCAGCTACATGCGTGATGTGACAAACCTGGCCAAAGAAAATGGTCTGCTGTGTCATATCGACGGTGCCAGGCTAATGAACGCCGCAGTCGCTCTGGCGGCTGAGCATCAGCTAAGCCCGCAGCAAATGGCACGTGAATTGTGTCAGGGTTACGATTCGGTATCGTTGTGTTTATCAAAAGGCCTCGGCTGCCCGGTTGGTTCGTTACTGCTGGGCTCAACAGATTTTATTAACCGGGCAAAAAGAGTGCGGAAAATGCTGGGCGGTGGCATGCGCCAGACCGGTGTGCTGACCGCCGCCGGACTCTATGCATTAACCCATAACATTGACAGGTTAGCAGAGGACCATGCCAATGCCCGCTTCCTGGCTGAGGGTTTAACTAATCTGGCCAGCCAGTTGCCTGCGTTAAACTCCCTGACAGTGATCGCTCCACAAACCAATATCGTATTCACCGATATAAGCCCGGCACTGGCTGAGCAATTATTACCGCAGCTGGCTGAGCATGGGGTCAAGGTTACGGCCAGTCGCTATCAGGCAGCACAGGGAGCCCTGATGCGGCTGCGCTGGGTATGCCATCTGAATATCAGCCGTAGCCAGATAGAGCACACCTTAACGTTGATCAGCCAGTTTGCGACGAAATAAGCAACGCAACTGAAAGCCTGCGGCCAGTCAACCGGTCTGATTGAGTAAGCTGACTATTTCAGTAGCCTACACAACCGCAGGAGTATTTGATGAAATACCTGAGTTTTATTGTCGCATTATTATTATCACTGCTGGTGTTTTCGACACTGAATGCGCCAGCGCGTGAACTGCCAGCCGCCACCGCTATTAAACCACAGCAACTGGCGCCCGATATGCCACTGACGGCCCAACTGGAAACAATTGTCTTGGGCTCAGGCTGCTTTTGGGGCGCGGAGATGCGTTATGAAAAACTGCCAGGCGTAGTAGATGCCGTGTCAGGTTACGCGGATGGCAAAGGGGTCGAGCCAAATTATCGGGCCATTACCAAGCGCAGCAACAAAATGAACCCGGACAACCATGCTGAGGTGGTACAGGTAACTTTTAACCCACAGCGAACCAGCCTGGAAGCGCTGTTGCAGCATTACTTTGAAAGCCATGACCCCACCCAACTGAACCGCCAGGGCAATGATATTGGCACCCAGTACCGTTCCATTATTCTCACCAACAGCCCAGAGCAGCAAACCAGGGCTGAAGCCGTAATGCAGCAATATCAGCCATTGTTAACCGCTGCTGGCTACGGTCAGATCGTCACCCAATTAAAACCTCTTGCCGAGTTTTTCCCTGCAGAGCAATATCACCAGGATTATATTGCTAAAAACCCCAATGGATACTGCCCGGACCATTCCACCGGCGTACGGTTTAACCGCGATGCCTCTGAGCAAGTAGCCACTGTGGATAACAGCGTAATGCAAAACGGCAAGCATGTTCTGGTAATAGATTCTGAAAACTATTGTCCTTACTGCGAAAAGTTTAAAGCAGAGGTGGCCAATAGTTATCAGGGTGATTTCCCGATGCATTTCCGCTTTGCCAGTCAGCTGGACGGCTTGAAAATCACTTCGCCAACCTGGGCAACGCCTACCATTATTTTGCTGCAGGATGGACAGGAAGTTTATGGCCGCCAGGGTTACCTGGCGCCGGATGAGTTTTATTTGATGTTGGGCAAATTTAAACTGGGTGACAGTGAAGCTTTCGACGTGGCTTTTGATGAAGGAACTGATCAGCGGTTTTGCAAAGAGTATGAAATATTTAAAAACACCCCTGATGGCATTTTTGTCGATAAGTTAAGTGGCGCCCCACTGTTTGATACCCGCGACCGATTTAACTCAAATAGCGGCTGGCTGTCCTTTACCAAACCAGTTACCGGCGCTGTTATTGAAAAACCCGATAACCGCTACGGCATGCGCCGAACGGAAATTCGTGCGAAAGTATCGGGCATACATTTAGGCCATGTATTTGATGACGGCCCTAATGGCAGACCGCGCTATTGTATTAATGCGACGGTGCTGGAGTTTAAACCACGGACGTAATGCCAGGCCTTGTTGTCGGCAGGGGTTGCCAGCAGGCTATTTTTTAGCTGCTGGCAGCAGGTTTTCTTCAGATGACTCGCTTAGCTCTGCATTTAGCTGCTGCTCAATAGTGGTATCAGCACTAATATCTGCCACAGCGGCAACGGAGTCAGCGACAATTGGCCGGTCGGCCGATTTTTGCTCAGCGCTCGTCTTACTGCTTTTTGCTGTCGTATCCGCCATATGGATCCGGTAAATAGGTTCTGGCATTTCAATGCCCGCCTTGTCGAAGGCTGTCTTCACCAGCCGAATCGCTTCACTGCGTGCTTTTAAAAAATCCGTTTCACGTTGGTCAATCCAGGCCAGCACTTTTACGGTTACGGCGCTGTCACCCAACTCCAGCACCAATACTCTCGGCCGGGGCTCTGTCAGGATACCGGCCATATCATGTAATGTGCTGATGGCTAATTCTCTGACCCGCACCAAATCAAGCTCTACCGAGACACCAACGTTAAATTCGAAGCGACGCAACGGGTTACGGGTAAAATTGGTCATCGGTGAGGTAATGATTTGGCTGTTCGGTATCCGTAAATGGTTGCCGTCTAAGGTCATCAGCACAGTATCGCGCGACGTCAGGCGCATCACTTTGCCGGTCATCTCATCAACCTGAATAAAATCGCCGATAGCAAAAGGGTTTCGGGTACTGAGCAGCACCCCGGCCAGGTAATTTTCAACGATATTGCGAAAGGCAAAACCCAGCGCTATCCCAATAACCCCAGCGACCCCCAGCATCGCGCTGACCAACGCGGTGGCATCCAGCAATTCCAGCGCAATTAAAATGCCAATACTGGTGACAATTAGCCGGACAAAGCGCATCCCCAGGTTAGTGGCCAGCTCGCTAAGCCCTACCCTGCGCAGTAAGGTATTGCGCCTTGACAACCAGCTGCCGAGCAGTGAAAACAGCACTACAGCCAGCACAGCCAGTAACAACAACGGCAGCATTTGTACGGTGGTGCCAAGCATCTCCCGGAATTTTTCGGCCGCCGGCGCTAAGCGCGAGCGCACTGCCAGCTGCTCCTGCAACTGGTTTTGCACATGCACCACCCCTTCCAGCCGGTTGGCAATGGTCGTTAGCTCGTTTCTCAGCTGGCCGCTAGCAACCTCACCCTGCAGCGTAACCACCCCGGCCTGCACGTTTATTTCAACCTGCTCCAGGCCAGAAATCGATGCAGTTATTTGTTCTAAGCGGGTGGCGATCTCTTGGTCCAGCGGCGCATTAACCACTTTGATTTCATCATCTGACAACCCGCTCTCTGCCTGCTGTGCGACAGCGCAACCGCAACCTAATATCCAAATTGCCAGCACCAGTTTTACCCATTGCCGCATCATCCCTCCGGCTTACGCCTATTTTTCAGTAAGCTAACTATAGCAGCCTGCTGGCTTCGGCTCATAGTCGACGACCTACTGCGCTACCCTGAGTTTCGCATACCTGCAGCAATACCAGCGATACTAACCATTAGTGCGCGGCTGATCATCGGGTTTACCCGCTCGGGCTGATGGCGCACCCGGTGCAGTAATTCAGCCTGCAGAATATGCAACGGGTCAACATAAGTATTGCGCAACATAATCGACTCTCTAATCCAACTTTCTTTGGCCATTAGCGTATCGCTATGAATAAGCTTTAACAGCAGTTCCCGGTCGGCGGTCAATTGCGCTCTAAGTGCCTGTCCTAAATGCTTTAACTCGTCAGGCACCAGTACTTTGTCGTAGTAGGCAGCAATGTCGCTGTCGGCTTTTAAAAATACCATTTCCAGCATCGACATCCGGGTAGCGAAAAACGGCCATTGCTGCTGCATTTCATCCAGCAACTCGGTTTTATCCTGCTCCGCCGCTTTTGCCAGTGCCGCCCCGGCCCCCAGCCAGGCAGGCAGCATTAAACGGTTTTGTGACCAGGCGAATTGCCAGGGTATGGCCCGCAGGCTTTCAACGCCTCCGGTCGGGTTGCGCTTGGCCGGCCGGCTACCCAGTGGTAACTGGCCTAACTCTTGCTCCGGCGTGGCTGCCCGGAAATAAGCGACAAAATCTTTATTGTGACGCACCACGGCCCGATATGCCTCGCAGGAATCATCCGCTAATTGCTGCATTAAATCCCGCCAACTTTGCTTAGGTACCGGCGGCGGCAATAATAAGCCCTCCATCACTGCACTGGCGTACAGCGCCAGGCTGCGCTCGGCGAGTTTCGGCAGGCCAAATTTAAAGCGGATCATTTCGCCCTGCTCGGTTACCCTTAAACCACCGGCCAGTGAACCCGGTGGCTGCGATAAAATCGCGGCATGGGCCGGGCCGCCGCCACGGCCGATGGTACCACCGCGGCCATGGAACAAGGTCAGTTGCACCTTGGCCTGCTGACAAATAGCGACCAACGCTTCCTGGGCACTGTACTGGGCCCAGGCCGCGGCAAAAACGCCGGCGTCTTTGGCTGAATCGGAGTAACCAATCATCACTTCCTGCTTACCGTTGATGTAACCACGATACCAGTCAATACTGAGCAGGCGCTGCATACACTGGGGTGCATTCTGTAAATCACCTAAGGTTTCAAATAACGGTGCAACTGGCATCGGGAAGCTGCTACCGGCTTCTTTAAGCAGCAATTGCACCGCTAATACATCAGACGGTTTACCGGCCATTGAAATGACATAGGTGCTGAGTGCTTCGCTGCCATGACGGGCCACGATATCGAAGGTATCCAGCACTTCTTGCACATCTTCAGACGGCTGCCAGTTTTTCGGAAATAACGGCCGCCGGTTGGCCAGTTCAGCCAGTAAAAAAGCCTGGCGGGCATTTTCGTCCCAGGCACTGTAATCGCCCAGACCTAAGTGCTGGGTCAGTTCGGCAAATACCTGGGCATGGCGACCGGCATCCTGGCGGATATCCAGCTTTAACAGGCACAAACCAAAGGCGTAAGCGCGACGAATAGTGTCAAGCAGCCGGCCATTGGCAATCACCGCCATGCCGCTGTCCATAAGTGACTGATAACATAACAACAAGGGTTGCAGTAATTGCTTATTATGCCAGACAAGGTTATCAGGCCGCTGCAACCGGTCGTGTTTCAGGGCTTCAGTTAGCCAGTCGCGGCTGCGCAATAAACCAGCACGAAGCTGATTCAGTACTAACCGGTAAGGTTCGCTGGCGTCACCCACTTCATTGCGTAGTGCCTGACTCGCCTGAGACATTGACAACTCGCTACTGAGAAAATCTAAATCAGCGGCAAATAAGTCGGCAGCTTTCCAGCGACTAAGCAGCAAAACCTGGCGGGTCACTTTAGCGGTAACAAACGGATTGCCATCCCGATCGCCGCCCATCCAGGACGAAAACTTCACCGGCGCAGCGTCCAATGCCAACCCATTGCCTATGGCACTATGCAGCTTACTATCCAGCTCGCGCAGAAAATCCGGTATAGCCTGCCACAATGAACTTTCAATCACTGCAAAACCCGACTTCGCCTCATCTAACGGCGTGGGCCGTTGCTCACGAATTTCGTTGGTGTGCCAGGCCTGGGCAATCAGCTCGCTTAAGCGCAGCTCAATTTTTTGCTGCTGCAACGCGGTTAAATCCTGTTCAAGTTCAGCTAAGCAGGCCGCTATCTCTGTTAGCTTATGAATAAGGGTGCGGCGCGACACTTCCGTAGGGTGGGCAGTTAGCACCAGCTCAATTGACAAATCAGCTACTGCTTTCTTTACCTTTTCACCGCTGATTTTTTGGTCGTCAAGCAAGTTGAATAACTCGTGCAGCGGCTCGGGTTTTTCGATACTGGCCTGGCCAATCCGGCTGATGGTGTGATGTTGCTCGGCTAAGTTAGCCAGGTTTAAAAACTGGGCAAAGGCACGGGCCACCGGCAGTAGTTCATCATCGCTTAAACTGCGCAGTACTTGTTTAAGTTTATCCGCCTGCAACTCCTCACCCTGGCGTGCGGCTTTAGACAGCATTCGAATTTGCTCAACCCGTTCCAGTACCGCATCACCCAGTTGATTGCGAATGGTGTCGCCCAGCTGAGTACCCAGCAGGCCAACATTGGTTTTCAGTGCAGCGTAATGGTCCATTAGTTCGTCTCAGTTGTGACAGTTAGCCCTACCCTAGCCTGTTATTTATTGGTACTCAACTATGATTGATTACCAAACGAGCAACAGAATTGGTAAGACCAAATTACCACCAACTTGAAATTGAACAATACCCTTTACCGTCAGCGCTATTGATTAAAGCCCCCGGTTTAAGCCATGCTATAGTGCGTTAGCATTTTAAACGGTAACCATTTAATGACCATACCAGCCAGCACCCCAACCCGCCCGGTTAAACAGAAAAAATCCGGTTTTCTAAGCAATATGATTTTTAATATTGTGGTGCCGGCCGTAATACTTAGCCGCTTTAGCAGTGAAGACACGCTGGGCCCGGTGTGGGGCGTGGTGGTGGCACTGGCCTTTCCATTATTATTTGGCCTGTGGGAGCTGGTTAAACTGGGCAAGGTAAACTTCTACTCGATTCTGGGTATTATCAGCGTACTGCTTACCGGTGGTATCAGCTTGCTACAACTTGACCCGGCTTACATTGCCGTTAAAGAAGCGATGATCCCGGCTATAATCGGTTTAGTGGTACTGGCAAGCCAGTACACGCCGTTTCCGCTGGTTAAAAAAATGCTGATTAATCCCGATTTACTTGATACCGACAAGCTGTATCAGGCGTTGGCTGCAAAAGCCAACCGTCAGTTGTTTGAGCAACGGGTCGCGCGGGCGGGCTATATCGTCGCTGCTGCGTTTTTTGTGTCGGCGGTACTGAATTATGTGCTGGCAAAAGCGATAGTAGTAAGCCAGCCCGGCACTACCGCCTATGCCGAAGAGCTGGGCCGGATGACCTGGCTCAGTTATCCGGTGATTGTGCTACCGGTGATGGTGATGCTGATGGGCGCCATTATTTATATGTTTATGCAAATTGGTAAGCTAACCCAACAGCCGCTGGAAGACTTTATTCTGGAGTAGAGTGCTTCACTCCGGCCCGTGAATCCGCGCTTAAATCCAATCTTAACGCCGCAAGTTCCTGCTGCAACTGCTGCATCTGTGCCAGTAGTTGCTGCTGGGTGGCCTGTTCAGCATCATGCTCTTCTTTATGCTCTTCATCGTGCATACTTTGCACCGCATTAACAATAACAGCGATAAATAAGTTGAGCATGGTAAAGGTGGCGATAAGAATAAACGGTACAAAAAACGCCCAGGCATACGGAAATTCGGCAATTACCGGCCGGGCAATGCCCATTGACCAGCTTTCAAGGGTCATGATCTGGAACAAGGTATAAAGTGATGCCCCTAAGCTGCCAAACCAGTCTGGGAAAGCCTCACCAAATAATTTGGTCACCATCACCGCCGCCACGTAATAAATCAGCGCCAGTACCATCGCTATCGACAGCATGCCGTTGAGCGATTTAATTAACGCACCAACTATTTTTCGCATTGAGGGCACAAAGGTCAGTACCCTTAAAACCCGCAGCACTCTTAGCGCCCGTAATACCGCAAAAGGCCCGCTGGCCGGCACTAAGGCAATGCCCACCACGATAAAGTCGAAAATACTCCAACCATCTTTAAAAAACGCCAGCCGATGCACGTAAATACGTAATGCGATTTCCACCACAAATATTGCCAGAATAACTTTGTCGACCAGCAGTATTGCATTGCCCATTAGTTGCATGATGGCCGCAGAGGTTTCCATTCCCAGCAGCACAGCATTAAGTAAAATCAGCGCCAGCAAACTGCGCTGCACACTGCTACGCTGCAAAAAATGGCCAACTTTATGCCGCAAAGGGCTCACTACAGGCAAAGCATTACTACTCATACCACACCTCAGAATTAAACTGGCGCTATTGTATGTCAGCCGCGCTACAGATCAATCCGTTAAACATACCAGGCCAAAAATATCTTTGCCCGATGCGCGCCACACAGCAGCCTTATTTTGCCCGGGCAAATCGTTCAAACGCCGCCGTTAAATCAGCCAGTAAATCATCGACATGCTCCAGGCCAATGTGCAGCCGTATAAGTGGCCCCTGGTACGGCCAATTGCTGGCAGTGCGCAATTTTTGCAGCTGCATGGTGGCGGTAACTAAACTTTCATAGCCGCCCCAGGAAAAGCCCATTTTAAAATGGGCCATACCTTCAATAAACGCCTCTACCTGTTGTTGACCACCCTGTTTTAGCACAAACGAAAACAAACCATTACTGCCGCTAAAATCCCGCTGAAAAATAGCATGGCCCGGGTGGCTGGGCAGTGCCGGATGCAGCACCGTTTCTACTTCCGGCCGTTGCTGCAGCCAGTTGGCAATGACCAGCGCGCTTTGCTCATGCTGTTTTAACCGTACCGCTAAGGTTCGTAAACCACGCAATGCAGTGTAAGCGTCGTCAGCGGAAGCACAGTAACCCATTAAATAACTGTGTTCGCGCAAGCGGGGCCAGTGTTTAGCGTTGGCGCTGGCAGTGCCCAGCATCACATCGGAATGGCCAACAATATATTTGGTAGCGGCCTGAATGGAGATATCCACCCCTAACTGAAACGGCTGACACAAAATGGGGGACGCCCAGGTATTGTCTAACATAGTCACGATATTGTGCTGCTGCGCCACCGCGCAAATCGCCGGAATGTCCTGCATTTCAAAGCTGAGTGAACCGGGCGACTCCAGAAAAATCACCCTGGTATTTGGTTTAATCAGGCTGGCAATAGCACTGCCAATTTGCGGATCATAATAGGTGGTTTCAACACCAAACCCCTTGAGTAATTTATCGCACAGCGCCCGGGTCGGCTCGTACACACTGTCGACCATTAATAAGTGGTCGCCACTTTTCAAAAATGCCAGCAAGGCGCCGCTTACGGCGGCCGCACCGCAGGGATACAACGCACAGCCAGCACCACCTTCCAGCTCGCAAATCGCCTCTTGCAGCGCGAAATGCGTATCGGTACCCCGACGGCCATAAAATGGTACCCGGTTGCCCCGCTGTAACGTCGCTTGTTTTAGCTCGCTAAAGGTATCGAAAACAATAGTAGAAGCCCGCACAACCGGCGGGTTTACCGCATAGCCGGTGTACTTTTTAGCCCGGCCGGCATCTATCAGTTTGGTGTTTTTATGCATGAATACGCCTCGCTGCGACCTTAATGGGATATAAAAGACTTCTGGATGTCTACAGCATGCTAACCTGTTTTTGCTAAAAGATCACGATACTAAAACACAACAAGCTGGTGTATGGCAGGGTAAGCTACGATTTTTAAACAAGATGCTACAGCAATAACAAAAACGTTAGTGCGGCTTTGTTATGTCAGGCCATTAAGCTCGGCGGTGCTAATTAGCCGCTCCAGTTCTGGCCGGGCAAAATAGTAGCCCTGATAATAACGAATACCCAGGCCTAGCAAGCAATCAAGCTCTGCCTTAGTTTCTACCCCTTCGGCCAGCACCAGGGTGCCTTGCAATTCACACTGGGCGATGGTTTGCTCGATAATAAACTGTTTGGCCGGATTGCTTTCAATATTGCGGATCAACTCCATATCCAGTTTTAAGATATGAGGCTTAAGTTCAACCAGCCAATCCAGCGTGGCAAAACCTGCACCATAGTCATCAATGGCGGTTTTAAAACCACGTTTGGCGTAACTGCGAAAAATCCGGTTTAAATGCTCTTTGTCCGGTATTTGCTCGCCTTCAGTCACCTCAAACACTAACTTGCTAAGATCAAAGCCATATAAATCAGCTGCTTCAATGGTGGCCTTAATACAGGTCTCCGGGTTGTATACCGCATTAGGCAGGAAGTTGATATTGAGATACGTATTGCAGCCCAACTTGGCGGCAGTTTCAATCGCCTTTACCCGGCAGGCCTGGTCAAAATAATACTTATTATCGTCGTTTATGTGCGCAAACACCCATCCAGCACCCTGGCCTTCAGGGCCCCGCACCAAGGCTTCATAACCGCAAATAACCTGATACTTCCAGTCGATTATCGGCTGAAAAGCCATCCGGATCTGAAAGCCTAACGACTGACCACTTAAACAGTCACTGCAGGTTTGTTGTTTAATTTGTGCTGGAAAATCCATCAACTACATCATCTTTTGTAAATGATTAATATATTAACTCTAGCGATTATCAACAGGGATTGCCAATGAAAACTCGGGAAAAACCGCTACTCTACCGAGATAATGCGACTAAGAGCCAACGCATAAACTGACATTAAACGCTGTGCCGCCTGACCGGCTGAATACCCAAAAGCCACTACGCCATCTTCATGGCCAGCCATAGTGAACAGGCCCCGTTGCAGCGCATCTGTATCAGCAAACAACCGTGCCACTTCGTCGGCCATAGCTACAGTGCCATAAGGCACTTCAGCCCGGGTCTGCGGTAAATTCAGGCTAGTGGCCTGGCGCCAGATTTGCGGGCAATGGGCATGAATAACAAAATTTATATCGTCACTAAGCTGGTATAACTGGCCATGCGTCATCGCTTCTGACGAAGGTTTGGTTTCGCCCAACGCAGCAATGCGGTTCTGGGTTGGCTGACAATCCGTTACCAGAGCGTAATCTGCTGCCGTCATATGAGTGATACCGCCGGTTTGGGTGCCACTGATAATAAACTGACTGTTGCTGCCAACGCCGCTGCCAAAGCGCTGACTGATATTACCAAAGCCGTAATTATCGTAGCGCTGCGGGCATTGCCCGAGCATACCCAGTTGCACCATAATCTGACGCCAGCTTGTCAGTTCAACGATATGCTCGGCCGTAAGTACCGCTTGAGGCTGATAATTTAACTGAAATTTTATAACCCCTTCCTGCTCTGCCATCGTATAACTCTACGTCTATTAATCTGCCACTATTATAAACCCAGCGCTTTGCCAAACCAGCCGCATAGCAGGCCAAAACTGGCAAGCGTAAGCCAGAACTGTATAATAGCCGGCAATACCCTAAAGGGCCTGATGCCAAGCATGAAATATAAAGACCTACGTGATTTTATCAGCCAGTTAGAACAGCGCGGTGAGCTGGTTCGGGTAACTACAGAAGTTGACCCGGTGCTGGAAATGACCGAAATTGCCGACCGCACCCTGCGTGCCGGCGGCCCGGCTATTTTATTTGAAAACCCGAAAGGCTACACCATGCCGGTACTGGCCAACCTGTTTGGCACGCCGCAACGTGTGGCGCTGGGTATGGGCCAGGAAAATGTCTCTGCATTACGTGAAGTGGGTAAGCTGTTGGCTTTTTTAAAGGAACCAGAGCCGCCAAAGGGATTGAAAGACGCGTTTAGTAAGCTGCCGCTGTTTAAGCAGGTGCTGAATATGTCACCTAAACAGGTAAAAAAAGCCGCTTGTCAGCAAGTGGTATTAACGGGTGAGCAGGTTGACCTGAGCCAATTACCGGTAATGACGTGCTGGCCGGGCGATGCGGCACCCTTAATTACCTGGGGTTTAACCGTTACCAAAGGTCCGCACAAAGAACGACAAAATTTAGGCATTTACCGCCAGCAAGTACTCGGTAAAAATAAACTGATTATGCGTTGGTTGTCGCATCGTGGTGGTGCGCTGGACTTTTATGAGTTTCAAAAGGCTAATCCGGGGCAGAACTATCTTGTATCTGTGGCCTTAGGTGCCGATCCGGCGACGATTCTGGGTGCCGTAACACCTGTACCCGATACCTTGTCAGAATACGGCTTTGCCGGCTTGCTGCGGGGAGACAATACTGAAGTGGTTAAATGTATCAGTAATGATTTGCAGGTACCGGCCAGTGCCGAAATAGTGCTGGAAGGCTATATTGCCCCGGGTGAAATGGCCCCGGAAGGCCCGTACGGCGACCATACCGGCTACTATAATGAAGTAGACAGTTTCCCGGTTTTTACCGTTACCCACATTACCATGCGCAAAGACCCGATTTATCACAGCACCTACACTGGCCGGCCACCGGATGAGCCGGCTATTCTGGGCGTGGCATTAAATGAAGTGTTTGTGCCGATACTGCAAAAGCAGTTCCCGGAAATAACCGACTTTTACCTGCCACCGGAAGGTTGCTCGTATCGGCTGGCTGTCGTCACCATGAAAAAGCAGTACCCCGGCCATGCCAAACGGGTAATGATGGGTGTCTGGTCTTACTTACGCCAGTTTATGTATACCAAGTTTGTGATTGTCTGCGATGACGACATCAATGCCCGCGACTGGCAGGATGTGATATGGGCCATTACCACCCGGATGGACCCGGCTCGCGATACCACCCTGGTTGAAAATACGCCAATAGACTATCTGGATTTTGCCTCACCGGTATCTGGCCTTGGCTCGAAAATGGGGATGGACGCGACCAACAAATGGCCGGGCGAAACGACTCGCGAGTGGGGCGAACCCATCGTTATGGACCAGCAAACCAAACAACGGGTAGATTCTATCTGGGATAGTCTGGGCATTCCTTTGCCGGTAAAGGAGAACAAGCTATGACGCATCTGGTCACTATATTACCAGCCCAACTGAGTTTTAATGTACAAGATGGCGAGACTATTCTTAGTGCAGCCCTGCGTTCGGGTATCGACTTTCCTAACCGTTGCCGCCAGGGCGTATGTACCAGCTGCGTCTGCAAACTGCAGCGGGGCGAAGTACGTTATAACGAGCCACAGCCGTTGACAGACATCGACAAACAACAGCAGTTTACTTATTGTTGTCTGGCCTACCCGGCCAGCGACCTGGTATTGCACCACCCTTTTATTTCTAGCTAACCGCACCAGAGCACGAGAGCGTTATGACCGATATTGCCACCAACCCTGCCAACAGCAAGGCCATTGCCTGCCATGTAATCTCTGTGGAAGCGCTGACCCCCGGTATCAGCAAAGTGGTGCTAAACGCCGGGCAAACCACCACTTTTCAGGCCGGCCAATACCTGCAACTCGTGTTGAGCAACGACGATAAAAGGCCATTTTCAATTGCCAGTATTGCCGGCAGCAACCAGGTGGAACTGCACATTGGTACACCGGCAGGTGATACCTGGTCAAGCGCCGCTCTGTCCCATATTGAACAACAATTCCGGGCAGGCTTGCCGGTTATGGCAGAGGTTGGCTTGGGTCAGGCGCAATGGCGTCAAGACAGCAACCGCCCGATTATTCTACTGGCTGGCGGTACTGGCTTTTCCTATGTTTATGCCATCGCCCAGGCGCTGAGCGCAGCCAAAGCCAGTCAGCCGGTATTTTTATATTGGGGTGTCCGCCAACAGGATGCCTTGTACTACCAGCCAGAGTTGCAGCAGTTGGCTGAGCAAAATAAGCAGTTTCGATACATTCCTGTGGTACAGGAGCCCCTCAGCGACTGGCAGGGCCGCACCGGTCTGGTGCATGAAGCAGTATTAGCCGATTTTATCTCGCTTGAAGCATACGATATTTACATTGCCGGCCCTTTTGCTATGGCAGGTATTGCCCGCGAAGCATTTGCCGAACAGGGAGCTAACCGCCAACAGATGTTTGCTGATGCTTTTGCTTATATTTAAAAACCGGTAGCGCCTTCAATTAAGGCGCTCCTGTTTCAGCTTACTCATTAAACTGCTTTTTCAACTCTGTTGCCTGTGGATAGTTTAACGCTATAGCCTGATCTAACAATGCCAACCCTTCTTCCCGATTGCCATCAAGGATTAACTTACTGCCACTCCAGGCCATGACAACCGGATCTTGCTGCGCAATTAAATATCGTTCCCATATACTGCTTTTAACAGCCATAATTTGCTGAGCCCGCTTGTCGCCATTACGCGCTGCAACTTCCCACCAATAGCCAGACGTTAAGCTTTCAGGTATGACATTCAGCGCGGATACTGCCACCCTGAGGTGGTCATTCATTGTATAGCTCTTCAGTGCATAGCGCCCTGGTGTAAGCTTTTCAGATACTTCAACGCCAATTAATTGCTTTGCTTCAGCACCTTTTGGATTGTGAATATACTTAGCCTGACTAATTTTGCCATCACTGGCAACTTTAACCCAGGCTCGGCCTTCAAAATCAGGCAGGGTTATATTAACTACAGGTTTAGCGCTGAAAACCGATAAGTCAGGCAGATCAGCAGTTAACTTACTGCCCTTGTCTACATCAAAATCGTTGCGGCTAAACATAGACACCATTTCCAGCATCGTGCCCAGTGCTTCCTGGTACGCTGGCAAGCCCGCGACAGCATATTCCCAGATTTTGTTGTCGACCAAAGTCGCCCTGAAGTTATCCACATTGACCTCACCATCAAGGGTAAAGTCGAGTCGCACCTGCTGAATATGCTTTTCAGTACCAGCTTCATAGCGCCAGCGCTTAACCGCTCTAATCGATTCTTTTTCAAACACGCCCTTAGGAAAAGCATCCAGCGTATCAACAGATTGCACAGTGCCATCCTCATCAACAAAAATGCGTAAATTAACATAACCAAAACGACCGGCACGAGCAGCATCTGATGGGTATTTCGGATTGACCCGTTTTAAAACTTGAGGAGCCGCTTTTTCATCAGCTGGTTGCTTAGTGATTAGTTTGGGAATAGCAACTTCATCCTGCAACAATAACAATTGCTGGCGGACCAGCTGTTGCTCAGCCACTGTAAATTTTTCTGCCAGCTGCGTAGCCAGATTACCCGCCGATTTGTGTCCCAACTCTGCCGCCAGCATAAAATAAGCAACGGCCTTAACAAGGTTAGCCGGCTGCCCCTGGCCATGATAAGCCATAGCGGCCAGATTAAATGCCGCTAAATCATTACCTACTTCAATTAATTTTTTGAATTCCGTTTCTGCGCGCTGATATTTGGCGGCTTCAAATGCCTGAATAGCATCAGCCCAGTCTGCCTTTGCTATAAAACTGCTAACGCACAACATTGTTAACAAAATTTTATACATTAACTACTCCCTGCAATATTGATAACGTTTATCTGACAGCATATCAGAACATTTTGGGAACGCTAGCGCGAATTTCAGCCAGCTTAAGCTTCCGGCAATCTGGTATGGCCAGTCAAACTGTGCCACAATTGTTGCCTGCCATCATTACCGGAACAGCCTGATGCAACATAAAACTCTGATTAAAGTACGTGGTTATCATTTAGATATTTATCAGCACGTTAATAACGCCCGATATCTGGAGTTTCTGGAGGAAGCACGCTGGGGTTATTTAGAAGACAGCGGCGATATCGAGTGGTTTGCCAGACATAACCTGGCCTGGATTATCGTCAACATCAATATAAACTACCGGGTTGCTGCCACCATGGGCGATACGCTGGAAGTATTTACCCGCTTTAGCAAAATTGGTGGCAAAAGCGCGGTGGTTACTCAGGAAGTGCGGATTGCCGGCAAAGATGCTATTGCCGCTGATGCACAGGTGACCATTGTTTGCCTGGATCAAAAAACCGGTAAACCGGTGGTTATTGATGGTGAATTAAAGCAGCGGCTGGAGCACCATTTGCAGGAATAACTAAAATAGCGGCTTCGTGCCGCTATTTTACGCAAGACTACATAAGCAGCCTCTTTAGCTCAAGCGCAGGTGCATATTGTTTAGCAATTGCAGCATCCAGTAATGCAAGCCCCGCCTCGCGATCGCCTTCAAGTAGCATCCTACTACCAGCCCATGCCATTGTCGCAGCATCTTGCTCTGCAACCAAAATATGTTCCCAGCGTTGGTCGTGAGGGGCTACAATTCGTTGCGCTGCCTTACTGCCACCTCTGGCAGCTTTGTCCCACCAGTATCGAGCGGTTAAACTGGGTGGTATTGTAATTATTGGTATAACAAGTACAGACTCAGTCCGTCGTTCTGTTGACCTGTTCAGACGATAAACATCAGATTCCAAAGTTCCCGTTAGCTTCAAGCCAATCAACGTTTCCAGCTTATTTTCATCTGCAAAATCAATTCTTAGCAGCTCAACAATGGTGCCATCTTCGGCAACCCGCACTTCTGCATTACCGACAAAACCCGAAAAGTCCGCTGTTACCGGACTTATTGCTCTGAAAACTGACAAATCAAGTTTGGCGCTGACAGGCATGTCATTATCGATTGAGCTCAACTTTACTTTTTGGGCATCTAACAGTTGCAACAAACTTCCGAGTAAAAACTGATGCTGGGCCGATCCCAGCAACGCGCCACGCCATAGTTGATGCTGCTCTATTAATAATTCTACCGCATCGATGTTCAGCCTTTCGTTAAGCGAATAGTCAAAACGAGTGGTAAGTATTTGCTTTACGCCCGTGGCTTGGTATTGCCAACTTTTTAATGCCCGCAACGCACTCTGATCAAACGTATTTTCCGGGAATGCATCCATAATATCTGCAGTCTGCACAACGCCCTGCTCATCAACGAGAAAGCGCAGCGTAACGTAACCAATTGCACCAGCACGGTAGGCTTTTAAAGGGTAAACAGGCGCTTCTCGTTTAATTGGCGACGGTAATAAAACCGCTTCAATCGTGCTGTTATGCGGCAACAACCACCATCTGGCAACATGTTTTAATGTTACTAACTCCTGATTTGCACTGGCCAACTGTGTATCGTCTATGTTTTGCTGTAATTGTGCTATTACCTCTGCCGTATTTTGATGTCCCAGTTCCGCAGCAAGTTTGAAGTAAGCTAATGCCATACTGTAGTCAACAGCGATACCCTCACCATACAAGTGCATAGTAGCGAGATTAAAGGCGGCATCTTTATTTCCATAAGGGATTAATTGGGAGAATTGTTCTTTCGCCAAAGCGTAATTCTGACTTTGGTGCGCTTTCACTGCCTGTAACCAGTCTGCCCGCAATGGGCTAATCATCAAAACGCCAACAATAACCAACCATACTCTTTTCATTTGTTGTTCCAGGACAATTTACCGCCGGTTTGAAAGCAATATAAGTGATGTCAGGACCCATTACAAAGACATTAATCAATACTGGCTAGCAAGTGTTCACAACTTTTTGATGTGCTTGTCCAGCGCCTGCTTTAACAGTTCACTGGTGTTGATTTCATCACCGCAGGGTACCCTCCTTGCCGCCATAAGCGCATTGAAACCATCCAGAGTCGGGTCGCCAAAAACACAAACACCTTTGCTGATTCGAACGATATGCCGGCCATCATCCAGCTGGGCAACAACCTGCTGGGCCGGGTTCTGACTGACAGGCCAATGCTTTCTATCCACCGTTAACTTTGGCTGTTGCTGCTTTAGCAACATTTGCTGATAACCTGCAGCGGCATCCCGGTCAATTGCAGCTGGTTCGATGGTAGCGGCCCGGTTTAGCGCCCGCTGCACCAGACTCTGTTCGCTTACCTGATTAGCAGACATCGCGTCAGCTGAATGTGGCTCATCACTGGTAAAGGTTTTAGCTGAGTCGTGCGCTAACGCCAGGCTGGCTTCTTCTGCCTGATTATTCGCAGCAACAGCCCGTTCAGGCAGCATAGTGGCGGCTTTTTCTGCAGACGCGCTGTTTTTGCTCGTGTCAGGTTTGGCTACCGTGGCCGGAACCGATGTCGCCGGGGTTGGCTGATACAAATAAGAGGTAATAGGCACGGGGTGGGGTTGCGGTGCAGGCAGGCTAAAGGTTGTGCTTAACAGCAATGCGAGGACCAGGCCATGAAATAGCAATGCCAGCAGCATGACAAAGCCATACTCACTTATAAAATGTCTGAAGGGATGGGTAACCGCCACTAAAAACTGCCGCCCTGGCCTGATGCTGTTAAGTAAGCATCAGACTTGCGGAGCGGCAATTAATTCCACGTTCGCATCAACTTAATTACCTTGCTTTCTCCTCAGTAGGGATTTGTCGGATTATAAAAGTTGCTGCTGTTGCCATTAATACTTAACCGGCTTGGGCTAACCGCTGTGCTGTTATTCAGCAGGTTATAGCTCTGGCCAGGAAGCAGTTTGTATCGCAGTAAATTGTTAATGATTACTGGCTGGCCACAACTGGTTTGCTGATATTGAGTCTGGCCATCGGCCCGCAGCACGTAAACTTCATGGCTGCCATCGACCACACCACTGCCGTTGGCGGTAACAAACAACGAAGTTGCTTCCGATACAGCGATGACCCTACCACTACTGCCCAGTTTGGCCTGAAATACCGCCGAGCGGCCCATCCGGTCGCGCTGTTTAAAGTGGGTGTCGGTAATAATGCCGTCTAGCAGCGGTAAATTCAGAAAGTTATTGCTGATATTGACAGTTTCATGGCAAAAATCAGTAACAGCTTCAGAGCTGATAGCGCCCAGAACGCCGTCCGGATCATAGATAAACTCGCCCAGCACATGGTTGCCGGCCGAGGTACCGCCTACTGCACCGCCTTTGTTATACACATGCATTAGCGCATCCTGCACCTTAGTGCCTTGCCATTGATTCAGATAGTCTGATTGGTCGCCACCGGCAATAAACACAAACTCGGCACTGCGGATTGCCCAGTCGACATAATCACTGTTGGCTTTGGTGCGGGTGTTAACAATTAACGTCTCTACCGAGGCGGCGTCGGTTAAGTCCTGCAGGTAATCGTTATACGCAGCGGTGCCTGACGTACGCAGCACCACTACATTGCCCCCGTTAATATGTGGCTTTATCCGGTTAGCAAAGGCCGCGTCGACGTCAGCCCCTCCCCCCATTAGCAGCAACGCTGGGCTGGTCAGGCTGACACAGACATCGTTACTACTACCCAGCAGGGTTGCACTTAAACCGCCCGGTTTCGCCGGCCGGCCACCGTAATTACAGTTTTCCGGCTCAGGTTCTGGATCGGTGCCACCGCCACCACCTTCCCCGCTATAGTTTACGGTTAACTGGTAGCTGCCCGTGCCGCTATAGCGGGTTACTTTGATAAAGTGCGGCCCGGCCGGCGAATCAACATAAGTGCCGGTTTCCGGATTGGCGCCAGTTTGGCCTGAGGCTATATAACTGCCGCTGGCCCGATACAGAAACCAATCAAAGTCATCATTGTTCGCATGGCTCAGGCTTACAGCAATGTCGCCGGTGGCACTGGTGTCAAAATAAAACCAGTCTTGATCGGTGCGACTGCCAATACTGCCCTGCACTGCGACACCGCTGCACAGTGCACCATCGGCACTACTTTCATTATTGTTGTTTTCGCTCTCTTGTAATAAACAGGCCTGCGTATTGCCGCAAAGCAATAGCGCAACTACGCCTAACAGACTTAGTGCTTTCATTTTTACTTCCTGCATATAGTTTTGTTTTAGGAAATGGCCTAAAGGCCAGATGTCTTCGCACAGCAACATGCCATGCAAAAGATTCTTGAAGCTAACTCAGAGGGTGGAGGCTATTCGTCAAACCACTCAGACAAGTGATAGTCGGTGGCGCACTCATGCAAATTGCTATACAAATAATTATGCAGATTAGCCGGTTTGGCAACCGACCAGAGTGTCTCACTGACTCTGCATAAGGATTGGTTCATAACACACGATAATGACTGTTTAATTACTATTCAATATTGTGCTGATTTGAGATTCTGTCAAGAAAACATTCGGATTTATGTAAAAAAAGCCGACAGGTACCGAACACAGGAAACACCATTTCCTACAGATGGGAACTAAGCTGCTGCCACTGCTGTAGTTTGCCGGCGAAGTTGAGACTGGCATGAGCCGGACTGGTTGACGGTAGCTGGATAAATTGCAGCGGCTCAGGCAAAGGCTGAACCGGAATAACCTGACGCCGGAAACTTTGCCAGGCTTTGGCACCATTAAAAGCAATGGCCCGGATGTGGCGGTGCTGCTGCAGGAAGTGAGCAAAATCGTTGGCCTGCTCAGCACGGATAGCACTATCAAGACTTCCCTGACGCAGGCAATGGCCCAGTACATCCCACAACGCTACCCGCTGCTCAAGCAATGCCTGCAACCGCTGCGGGTAGCTGAGTGTTGGAGAAAAGCCCAGCAGGCTGGCCATTACCGGCCAGAATGCATTGCGTGGATGGGCATAGTACTGTTGCTGGTGCAGTGATTTTTCACCCGGCATACTGCCAAGGATCAGTAGCCTGGCATCTGACCGCGAAACGGCCGCCAAACCTTGCAACAGTTCGGACATTAACGCAGTCCGGGTTGATACTGGCGGGCCTTCTGCCAGGCTTGCTGCGCCTGTTGCTGTTCACCTTCCTGCTCGGCCAGATAAGCCAGTACCGCATACAGATAACCGTTAGTGGGGTTATCACGCAGCCAATGCTGAACCTGCTTGCGCAAACGCAGCACCGAGCGGCCAAGCCTAATCTGACGTAACTGTGGCCAGGCAGGCACCATATCCGCCAGCGACAAGGCCGCAACCAGTCGTTTTTCAGCGGCATCGGCTTGGCCGACGTTAGCTTCAGCCCAGGCCAACCCCAGGGCAGCCGCGGCTGACTTGCGCTCTTTTGCCGGTAACGCCTGCCAGTAATCCTGTTGTTGCTCAAATGCCTGCTCACCGGCTAACTGCCGGATAGCCTGCGGATACACAGCAAAGCGCTGCTGTTGCCAGCTGGTCTTATCAAACCAATGCTCGTTAGCAGCGCGACCCGCAGCAGTTAACAACGCTTGCCATTGGCCGGCTTGTTGTAAAGCGCGCAAATATAACTGACCCAGCGCACTGTCAATCGGTGGCTGTTGCAGTAATGATTCGAGGGTCACCACAGCTTGCCGGGCGTGCCCCTGATGCAATAGCATTTCGGCTTCCAGATACTGCCGGCTTGGATCGTCTTCCGCCAGCTGTGCCACTATGCTTTTAGCGCTTTCATAATCGGCGGCGTAAAATGCGGCATAGGCGGCTAAAAAGCGCTTTTCATGACTAAATTCATCTGCCTGTAAGGCCTGCTTTAGCTGGCTGGCCGCTATGGGCCACTGTCGCCTTGCATACGCCTGCAAGCCGCTGGCAAACGCTTGCCGGGCTTTTTTCTGACGGCGGGAACGGAAAAAATTAAATGACACATGCTGGATCCGCAACAGGTGCTTTAACAGCTGCACCAACAGGCTTAGCAACACCAGGCCAACAACCAGCACAATAGCAAAGCCCAGCGCAGTCATTTCAATAACATAGCCGGCCAACACCAACTTAATGTAGCCGGGATTATTAGTGACGACCGGCCCGATAAACATGGCCAGCGCCAATACCACTATCAGAATAATGGCTTTGATCATAACGCTGTCTCCGCCACGGTTTGCAGGTAGTCCTGCAATTGCGAACCGCTTTGCAATGCCGGCAGTTGTTGCTTACCAATATCAATGGCTGCCAGCGCCAGCAGTTGTTCACTCAATTGCTGCACGGCCGGTTCGGTTGCCTGAAAATAACGTTGCAGCTGATCACTGGCCTGCTGCAACGCACTGCGATACACCGTTGGCTCAGCCTCTAATGCTGCCAGCTGCGCCAGCAACAATTGCTGGTTCAGGGCAATACGCAGCATTAACTGCTGCTCGGCCGTTAAGCTGAAATAATCTTCAGGCTCCGCCCGTCGGGCCGAAAATAACTGCTGCAGACTGCTGTCCCAGTAATACTTTAACGTACTGCGCCAGTTTTTCAGCTCGCCCTGTGGTGGAGCCACGGTAACACTTAGCTCTGCTTGCTGTTGTTTCAGCGGTAACGTCATACTGGTTTTACGCATTTGCGCCAAGTCCACATGCACTTTGCTCAAGTCAGCTATTTGGATTGTACTAAGCGCCGTTAAGTCGGCGGCAATAGCCTGGCGCACATTAATGAGTGAAGCATCATCCAGTTCAGCCAGCTGTTGCTGTGCTCGTTGTAACAGCAAGCGGGCACTGTTGATATCCTGATTTAACCACAGACTGTAATCTGCCCGTTTTAACAAAAACTGAATTTCTGCCAGGGCCCAGTGCCGCGGCGGTGCGCCATCGCTTTGCTGTACCAGCTCGCGCACGCCTTGCATTTGCTGAAGCAGTTGTTCCTGCAGGCGCTGCTGTTGGCCAGCTATTTGCTGCTCCAACGCAGTCATGCTCTGCTGCTGGCTGGTCAGGCTTTGCTGCAGCTGGTTTTGGCTGCTACTTAACAGCTCTGCACTTTGCCGGTTAACATCCTGCTGTGCCTGTTGTAATTGTTGCTGTTGGTTTTGCAGCTGCTGCCATTGCGGCCATAACCAGTATCCTGCAGCGGCTACTGCCGCCGCCAATAACAGTGAGCACAGCAATGCCAGTGCCGCCAGCACCCGACCAGCACCTGCCGGGCGCTGTTCCTGTTCAGCAATTTGCTGCTTTAACTGCGCCAGCGGTGCCGCTGACTCTTCAGCCGGAGTTAACTCTGCCTGCTCACTCATAATATTTCCTTGTTAAGCTGAATAATTTGCTGCAATAAGGCCTGGTCATTGGCATTTTCTGCCAGGCTAATGTGCTGTTGGCTAATACCTAGTTCCAGCGCTTGTTCCTGCATCCGTGGGCTAACCAGCAACCAATGCCGTTGTTGCAGCCAGCGCAGCCCTGCAGCAGGTATCAGCGCAAACAACTGCAGCAAGATTTCGTTACTGGTAGCCACAATACAACGTACCTGCTGTTGCTGCCATAGTTGCCATAGCTGACTACCATCCAGTGGTAACGGCAACCGCTTATAACTTTGTACATATTTAACCGTAGCACCACGGGCAATCAATTGTTGTTTAATCAGTTCACGGCCGCTGTTGCCGCGCACTACCACCACCTGTTTACCGCTTACCTGCTGCAGTTGTGGCATGGCCAGCAGGCCCTCGCTACGCTGATCCTGCGGTACAATCACTTCGCGGCCGGTCCAGCGTTGCAGCAAACCGGCTGTCGTACTGCCGACCGCAAATAAATGCCCCGCAAGCTGCTCAGACGTAATTTGTTGCTCTAACGCATGCACCGCACTGACACTAACAAAAATAAGCAGATCAGCTTGCTCCAGCAAGGTCACGTCCTTTGCTTTTAACGTCACCTGTTGGGTAGTAATTAACGGCTGATAACCATAGGCAATACCCTGCTCATCCAGGCTGGCCAGTAAATTGTCCGCTTTGCCGGCTGGCCGGGTAATTAAAAATGGGGTGGCAATCGTCATTAGTCTGCCTGATAAACCTGTTGCAAAATAGCGCCGGCCCCCTGCGCCAGCAGCTGCTCAGCCACAAGCAGCCCTAATTGCTCGGCCTCTTCAGCCTTGCCGGTTTGCTCAGCCCGGATAATCTGGCTGCCGTCCAGTGAACCCACTAACCCTCGCAGGTGCAATTGATCAGCGTTAAGCATAGCAAAGGCACCTATCGGCACCTGACACCCCCCCTGCAAGCGGCGGTTCATCGCCCGCTCAGCCAGCACACACAGACGCGTTGTCTGATGCTCCAGCGGCGCCAGCAGCTGTTGAATTGCATGATCATCACTACGGCACTCAATACCCACTGCACCCTGGCCATTGGCCGGTAAACTTTGCTCCGGCTCTATATAGCTGGCAATCCGGCTGGCAAAGCCAAGCCGGATCAAGCCGGCCGAGGCCAGAATAATGGCAGCAAACTCGCCGTTATCGAGCTTGGCCAACCGGGTATTTACATTGCCCCGCAAGTCGCGCACCGTTAAATCAGGCCGCAGCGCTTTAAGCTGGCATTGCCGGCGCAAACTTGAGGTGCCGACTACTGCGCCAAAGGGCAACTGCATAACATGCTGAAACTGATTAGAGACAAATGCATCGCGGGGATCTTCCCGCTGGCAAATGGTTTGTAATACCAGGCCCTCAGGAAAGGCCACCGGTACATCTTTCATGCTGTGCACGGCAATATCGGCACGGCCATCAAGCATGGCTGTTTCCAGCTCTTTGACAAACAAGCCTTTGCCGCCAATTTTCGCCAGCGGTGTATCCAGAATTTTATCGCCCTGGGTCGACATCGGCACCAGTTCTACCTTAAGCGCAGGGTGGTGGCGCAGCAGTTCAGCCTTAACAAATTCGGCCTGCCACAGCGCCAGCGCGCTTTTGCGGGTAGCAATACGTACTGTCTGGCTCATATTAATTATCCTTTGCCTGCATTAAACGACGCTGCAAGAAGCTGCTGATATCGGCAACTTCCTGCGCACAAACACTGTGCTGCATCCGGTAGTCGTGCCAACTGACAGTAAAGCCCGCATTTTTTAGCGCATGAAATGCCTGCTGACCAGCAGCCATGGGCACTACCGGGTCCTGGCTGCCATGGCCAATAAACACCGGGGTCGCCTTATTAACAGTTGTCGCCTCAGCGGTCAGCTTTTCCGGCGCGCACATATAGGTTGACAGTGCCATTACGCCAGCCAGTTTATAGGGAAGTCGCGCCAGCAAATGCAGTGCAATAACCCCACCCTGACTAAAACCGGCCAACACAATTTGCTCGCTGCTTAAGCCGTCGGCAATCAGTTTGTCCAGCAACTGTTGCACTGCCAGGGCCGACTCGCGCACGCCACCCTCATCGGCACGGTGGGCTAAATCCATGGTTTTAATATCGTACCAGGCGCGCATCCGCATTCCGCCATTAACGGTTACCGGCCGTTCAGGCGCATGTGGAAATAAAAAACGAATACCGGCATCGCTGGGCAATCTCAGCTCTGGCACTATGGGTGCAAAGCCGTGGCCGGAATCGCCCAGGCCATGCAACCAGACTACTGCAGCCTTTACCGGGCCGTTCGGTTTTACATCAACAAAGGGGAGTAATGCCATTATATCAATCCAGATTACTGTGCTTGCAGCACAACTGCGCTGCCCGCTTGCTTCGAGGCGGCATCAGATAACAGTTGCCAGAACTCGATACCCGTGCGGTTATCAATCCATTGGCCATTTCGCCATTCGAAGTGATGGCCGTTAAACTTGGTAGCCAGCCATAACTGCTGCAATGGCGGCTGTTTGTTGATAATAATTTTGCTTTGATCTGGAAAGGTAATTGATAACAAACCACCATGTGATTCGTAGTCTAAATCAAGCTCCAGTTGCTCAATGGCCTCTTCTACCGCTAACAGGGTATTATCGGTTAGTTCTTCATATTCTAAGTCATTCATCTGCGTCACCTGTTTGCTTTTATCGCTAAGGATGCGATTATAGAGCGTCAAGCCGTTAAAGAAATAGAAACCATGCAAACGAAGCGCACTTTATCCCAGTTTCTTTTGCCTGCCTGCATCTTGCTGGGCAGCATCATGCTTACTGCCTGTGGTCAAAAAGGGCCTCTTACCTTACCACAAGCTGCCCCCGAAGTGGCAGAGCCGGTAGCAGAAAAGCCCGTTCAGCCCAAGCAAACTGAGCTTACCAACGAGGAGCAACAACGTGGACCATTTTAATTACCGAAATAACACGTTGCATGCCGAAGACATTGACTTAACCCAACTGGCAGCAGAATTTGGCACCCCTTGTTATGTTTATTCTAAAGCGACCATTGCGCGTCATTATCAGGCGTTTGCCGGTGCTGCAGCCGCACATCCGCACAGCCTGGTATGTTACGCGGTAAAAGCCAATAGCAACCTGGCCGTACTTAATGTGTTAAGCAAACTGGGTAGCGGTTTTGATATTGTCTCTGGCGGTGAGCTGCGCCGGGTTATTGCTGCCGGCGGCGACCCGGCCAAAGTGGTCTTCTCTGGCGTGGCAAAAACAGCTGACGATATGCGCTTTGCCCTGCAGTTAGGTATTAAATGCTTTAACGTGGAATCGGAAGCGGAGCTGGTACGTTTACAGCAGGTTGCCAGCAGCTTGAATATGATGGCGCCGGTGTCATTACGGGTAAACCCCGACATCGATGCGAAAACGCACCCCTATATTTCTACCGGCTTAAAAGCCAATAAGTTTGGTGTTGATATTTTAAAGGCGCCGGAAATTTACCGTGCGGCCAGCCAGATGAGCCATTTAAAACTGGTAGGCGTAGATTGCCATATCGGCTCGCAACTAACCGAAACCCAGCCATTTTTAGAAGCTTTAGAGAAACTACTGAGCTTAATTGATGCATTAAAACAAGACGGTATCCATCTTAGTCATATCGATATTGGCGGTGGCCTGGGGGTAACGTACGATAAAGAAACTCCGCCTGAGCCTGATGCTTACATCAGCAAAGTAGTACAGCGCTTACAGCAGTATCCTGAGCTGGAGCTGATTATGGAACCGGGCCGGGCCATTATGGCGAATGCCGGCATTTTGCTGACTAAAGTGGAGTTTTTAAAACCAGGTCAGGAAAAAAACTTTGCCATTGTTGATGCGGCCATGAACGATTTGATCCGGCCGGCGCTTTACAGTGCCTGGCAGAATATTGTGCCGGTTAACCAGCAAAGTACAGCACCAGCGCAACTGTATGACGTGGTAGGCCCGGTGTGTGAAACCGGCGATTTCCTCGGCAAAGATCGAATGCTGGCTATTGCTCAGGACGATTTGCTGGCAATACGTTCGGCTGGCGCCTATGGCTTTACCATGAGCTCCAACTACAACAGCCGGCCGCGGGTTGCCGAAGTGATGGTTGCAGGCGACCGCAGCCAGTTAATTCGTGCCCGCGAACAGTGGCAGGATTTATGGCGCGGTGAACAACTGCTAACTGAACAGTGAAAAGGCGCCAATGATCATTAATTTTTCTAAAATGCAGGGCCTGGGTAACGACTTTATGATGGTCGACAGTGTCAGCCAGAATATTTTCCTGACTAAAGAGCAAATCCGCCAGCTGGCAGATCGCAATTTTGGAATTGGTTTCGACCAGTTGCTGATGGTAGAGCCACCTTATGATCCGGAGCTGGATTTTCACTACCGGATTTTTAATGCCGATGGCAGCGAAGTAGAGCAATGCGGCAATGGCGCCCGCTGCTTTGCCAAGTTTGTCCGCCACCGCGGCCTGACTAATAAAAGCAAAATTCAGGTCAGCACCAAATCCGCCAAAATTACCCTGTATATCGAACAGGACGGTATGGTGACCGTGAATATGGGTATTCCGCAGCTTGACCCTGCACAGGTGCCTTTTAAAGCGCAAAAGCAGGAAGCAACCTATATTATGCGGGCCGATGAACATACCGTGCTGTGCGGCGTAGCCTCAATGGGCAACCCGCACGCCGTAGTGGAAGTCGATGACATTACCCGTGCCAATGTCAGCGAATTAGGGCCGCTTTTGGAAGTGCACGAGCGCTTTCCACAAAAAGCGAATATTGGCTTTATGCAGGTAATATCACCGCAACACATTAAGTTGCGGGTATGGGAGCGTGGCGCCGGTGAAACCCTGGCCTGCGGTACCGGAGCTTGCGCCGCCGCAGTGGTTGGCCAGCTACAAAAAAAACTGGGGCCGCAGGTGCAGGTCGACTTGCCCGGTGGAACCTTACATATTCGCTGGAATGGTCCGGGCCAGGTGGTCAAAATGACCGGCCCGGCTGAACACGTATTTGATGGACAACTTTCGTTATGAACGACACCCTTGCAACCGACAAAGAGGCAATCGCCGCCAGTGTAGTACTGGATTATTTGCAGGATCACCCGGCGTTTTTTCAACAATATCCGCAGTTGTTGCAGCAAATGCGTCTGCCGCATCAGCAAAAAGGCAGCGTGTCGCTGGTAGAGCGCCAGCTGGAAATGCAGCGCACTAAAATTGCCGCGCTGGAGGATGATATTACCCGCTTAATGTCGGTTGCCCGCCAGAATGAACATATTTTCCATGCGCTGAACACGCTGCATTTAAGTTTGCTGCATAAACCCTCGCTGCAAGATGCTGAACAAGCCCTGCAGCATTTTGCCAAAAGCATGCCGCAGGTTCATGCCTGCCGCCTGGTTTGTCTGCAACCTGACAGCAGCGCCATCAGCCAATATCAGTTGTTGCTGTCGCGCCGCTTAAGCAATGACAATGTTTATCTGGGTCGCTTAAACAAAGAAGAGCAGCAGCCACTATTCGGTGAATCGATCCATTCTGTTGCCTTAATGCAAATAGGCAGTGGCCCCGGTTTAGCGCTGCTGGCCTTTGGCAGCGAACAGGACGACCACTTTCAGCCAGCAATGGACCGGTTGTTTATCAGGCACCTGGCCAAACTGCTGGTGCTGGTTCTGCCCGGCCATGACGACGACTGAGCCACGCTGGCAACGTGATCTCGAACAGTACCTGAGCTATCTGCGCTTTGAGCGCGGTTATGCCAGCCGCACCTTACAAACCTATCGCCAGCAGCTTAGTCTGTTTGCCAACCGCCAGCCTGATCCTGTGGCGCAGGCCACAAAAACTGAGCCTGCGGAATTCTGCTGGCACACCCAAACTGAAAGCTCGCTGCAAAGCTATCTGGCCAATGGCCGGCGTCGCGGACTCAGTGCCCGCAGTCTGGCGCTGACGGTGGCTGCGCTGCGCGGCTTATACCGTTATCTACAACAACAGCAGCAAGTTAGCGACAACCCGGCCCAGTATCTTACCGTGCCCAAGCCCAAAGCCAGATTACCGAAAAATCTTGATATTGACACCTTGCAGCATTTTCTCAGTTTCGACAGTAGCAATGATGTGCTGGCCTGCCGTGACAAAGCCATGCTGGAGCTGTTCTATTCGTCTGGCCTGCGCCTGGCCGAATTAGTGGGCACTAGTATTGGCGATATCGACTGGCAGGAAAAGTTAATCCGGGTGCGCGGCAAGGGCAGTAAAGAGCGGCAAATCCCAATTGGTTCTGTAGCGATAACTGCGCTGCAGCACTGGCTAAGCCAGCGCCATTTATTGCTAGGTGACGCCACTCCGGAGGCCGATAAAAACGCGCTGTTTTTAAGCAAGCAGCAGCAACGCATATCAGCGCGTCAGGTACGCCAGCGGGTAAACCACTGGGCCAAAGTGCAGGGTCTGGGCCAGCAACTACATCCGCATATGCTGCGCCACTCGTTTGCCAGTCATGTGCTGCAATCCAGCGGCGACTTGCGCGCCGTGCAGGACCTGCTGGGCCATGCTAACCTTAGTACTACTCAGGTTTACACCCACCTCGATTTCCAGCATCTGGCAGCGGTGTATGATAACGCCCATCCAAGGGCCCGGAAAAAGCCGTAATGACCAAATCGACTAATATTGCCCTGCTGAGTTTGATTTTACTGTTCGCCACTACGCATTTAGCGGCCGCGGCAACCCTGCAGCAGGTAAAGGTAAAGGCCTCTGATCTTCGCCACTTTGCCAAAGCCAGCATCAGCCTGCACCCCTATATTTTAGCCACTGACCGCAGCGCGTTAACTCTGGATCTTCGACTACCCGCTACTGAGCTTGCCAGGCTGGCTGAATACGGCCTGAGCTGGCAAGCCCTGCCGGATAACGCTTACCCTGAGCTTGGTGTCAGCAGCCAGACCCAGACCAGTAACGAGACGATTGCTGACACTATCGCCGGCTACCCTTGTTATCATACCGTTGAAGGTACTTATCAGCAGGCGGCACAGCTGGCCGAAGATTATCCGGAACTGGCCCAGTGGTTTAGTATTGGCAGTTCCTGGCAACACACCCAGGGCGCAGGCGGCTATCCAATAATGGTATTGCGGCTGGGCCGGCGCGAACCAACCGCAGACCCGGCGGATACCAGACCCATCTTGTTTGCACAAAGCGCTATGCATGCCCGGGAATATGTGACAGCAGAACTTAATTTGCAGTTCGCGCGCCAGGTGCTGCAAAATTACCAGCAACAGGCTGATGCCCACTGGCTGCTTAATTTCACCGAAATACATTTACTGTTTCAGGTGAACCCGGATGGCCGTAAGTACGCTGAGCAAGGCCAGCTATGGCGGAAAAATGCTAACCTAACGCACTGCCCGCAGGACGAGCCCGGCGTCGATTTAAACCGTAATTTCAGCTACAGCTGGAATATCAGCAGCAATGGCTCCAGTGGTGAAGCCTGCTCTACGGTTTACCGCGGCCCGCAAGCAGGCTCTGAACCGGAAACCCAGGCTGTCGAACAATATGTCCGCCAGTTATATGCCGACAAACGTGGCAGCAGCTTACAAGACCCGGCACCCGCCGATACCTCAGGCCTGCATCTCGACTTACACAGTGCCGGCGAGCTGGTGCTGTGGCCCTGGGGCCATACCAGTGATCCGGCACCAAACGCCAGCCAGCTGCAAACTTTAGGTCGCAAGCTGGCCTGGTTTAATAATTATTATCCCAGCCAGAGTATTGGTTTATACCCCACCGATGGTACCAGTGACAGTGTTAGTTATGGTGAGTTGGGCGTGGCGGCTATTACGCTGGAGCTTGGAACCAGCTTTTTTCAAAGCTGTGGCTTTTTTACCAATTCACTCCTGCCGGCCAACTTACCGCTGCTGCATTATGCAGCCAAAGTCAGCAAGGCGCCCTACCAGCTGCCAGCCGGGCCCGACATTAGCTCTGTTAACGTTAATGGTGCCAGCCACGCGTATATTCAGGCCGGGGACGAAGTAACCCTGACTATTACCGCCGACGACCAGCGCTTTAGTCAGAGCAATGGCCGGGAGCCAGCTCAAACCGTTATTGCTGCCAGGGTTTACCAGTATGCACCGCCCTGGCATAGCAGCAGTGTCGAACTGGCCACAGCTGACATATTTAACAGCAATGCTAATGGCACAGTGGCCAATATGCGGGCCCAGTTGTTGAGCAATGACTGGCCAGCTGGCAGGCAGCTATTGTATGTGCAGGCTGAAGACAGCGATGGCAACGTCGGTGCTGTCAGCGCAGTATTTGTTACTGTTGGTGATTTACGCAGCCCGGTCGCTGATTTCAGCAGCCAGTGTACTGCACTTAGCTGCACCTTTGATGCCAGTGCCAGCAGCGCAGACTCAGCCATTACCACCTACCAGTGGCAGCTGTCGGATGGCAGCAGTTTCAGCGGTGCCACGGTAAACCACAGTTTTGCCAGCGCGGCCAGTTATCAGGTGACGCTAACCATTACCGACAGCGATGAGTTAAGCGCCAGTACCAGCAAAACCGTTATCGTTACCGCGCCACCTACCCCACCACCACCGCCTGTCGCGGCAGAGGGCAGTGGTGGAAGCAACAGTGTATACGTTTATAGCGGCTTGCTATTGCTGCTGTCTGTTCGTCGATTTTTTGGGAAAACCAATGCAGATTTATAAAGCGCTCAGCCCGCTCAAGGCGCTGTCTTTTGATTTAGATGACACCTTGTATGACAACTCACCGGTTATCGCTGCCGCCGAACAGGCCATGCTGGAAGCCCTGGCAGAGCAAGCACCGGTAAGTAAACGCACCGACAGCGAGTTCTGGTGGCAGCAGCGCTTAAAGCTGGCCAAAGTTGAACCGGAACTGCGCCATGATATTGGTCGCTGGCGGCTGCTGGGCATTGAAGCAGGCTTACTGGAGCTGGGTATAGCGTCTGATGAAACCAAAATAGTTGCCCAGCAAGGCTATGATGCTTTTCTTGAAGCCCGCACCAGAATTAGCTTAACCGCCGAGGTTAATGATTTACTCACTGCCCTGGCTAAGCAGTACCGGCTGATTGCCATCACTAATGGCAATGCCTGCATTAACAAAATGGGCTTGGGCGACTTATTTGAATTCAGTTTACAGGCCGGGCCTGACGGTAAAATGAAACCTTACACAGATATGTTTCAGGTTGCAGCAGAGCGGTTGCAGCTTAATCCTGCGCAAATTCTGCATATTGGCGACAGCCACCGCGCCGATGTCATGGGCGCCTTAGCCGCTGGTTGCCAAACCGGCTGGCTGGATCATCATCAGCAAGCGGTCAGTATCCTGCCGCATATCCGGCTGACGGATGTGCGGCAGTTAGAGGCTTTAATTACAGCTTAACGGGCTGCCTGGGCTGATGACCTGAAGCCGGCAACTACCCAGCCGATAAGTAAGTAGAACAATATCGGCGGCACTACCGCTAAAAGCAGCGCAGTGATTATGGTGGTGGTTTTAGAATCTTGCACTTGATTTAACTGCTGCTGATATCGCTCTGCTAATTGTGCAGAGCTTTGCCCGCCAATATAGTGCACTGCTGAACCCGCCAGGGTGGCATCAGGTTCCGGCGTAGCTTCCATTCGTTCAACAGCGGCGGTTAATTCGACTATACGCTTATTTGCGATGGCGGTATCAGAATAGGAAGTATAAGCAAGGTAACCGGCCCACATTACCACAACAACACAATAAAGCCGCTGCCAACCATTTAAATGCATCTTGTTTTCCCTTTTTTCGCCACAGATGATTTTTTAACAGATAGCTAGCTTTGAAGCAACAAATAATTAGGTTGCTAACTCTGTACGCTTTGTCCTTTACATCTCGTTATAACTAACAAAAGCGTTTATCACTGTTTATTTATCCACTAAAACCTTGCTGCTTTACTTGGCGCTTACGGCAGGGCTGTTATAATGGCCGCAAATGATTTACTGAGATGTGCTGATGGATGTATCCAACCTGCTGGATGGTTTAAACGATAAACAACGTGACGCGGTGGCGGCACCGGCGCAGCATATGCTGATTTTAGCGGGTGCCGGCAGTGGTAAAACCCGGGTACTGGTGCATCGTTTAGCCTGGTTAATGCAGGTGGAAACCGTCGCGCCCTATAGCTTGCTGGCGGTGACTTTTACCAATAAAGCAGCGCAGGAAATGCGCGGCCGGATTGAAAGCACCATTGGTGTTAGCTTAAATAACCTGTGGATGGGCACCTTTCACGGTTTATCACACCGCATGTTACGGGCACATTATCAGCAGGCCGGTTTGCCGCAGGGCTTTCAAATCATTGATTCTGACGACCAGTATCGCCTGGTAAAACGGGTGTTAAAAGCGCTGAATCTGGATGAAAAGCATTGGCCAGCCAAACAAATTCAGTGGTTTATTAATGGCCGTAAAGACGATGGTCAGCGCCCGGGTATGATTGACGCCGGTGGCGACTTCAGCCTGCAGCAAATGGTAAAAATTTATGCGGCGTACCAGGAAATGTGTGACCGTGCAGGTTTAGTCGACTTTGCCGAAATTCTGTTACGCAGTTTTGAGCTTCTGAAAAACCATGCCGATGTCCGTGGTCATTATCAGCAGCGGTTCCGCCATATTCTGGTAGACGAGTTTCAGGATACCAACGCCATTCAGTATAACTGGTTGCGCTTGCTGGCCGGCACCGCTGCCAAGGTAATGATTGTGGGTGATGATGATCAATCCATTTACGGCTGGCGCGGTGCCCGGGTTGAGAATATTCAGCAGTTTCTACGCGATTTTGACGGCGCCGAAACCATTCGGCTGGAGCAAAACTACCGCTCTACTGCCACCATTCTGAAAGCCGCCAATGCCGTTATTGCCAATAACAGCGGCCGGCTCGGCAAAGACTTATGGACCGACGGCAGTGAAGGCGAAGCCATTTCACTGTATACCGCTTTTAACGAGCTGGACGAAGCCCGCTTTATTGTCAGCCGTATTCGCAGCTGGCATAACCAGGGCGGCAGCCTGACTGAAAGTGCTATTTTGTATCGCAATAACGCTCAGTCACGGGTGTTGGAAGAAGCGCTAATTCAGGAAGGTCTGCACTATCGCATTTATGGCGGCCTGCGCTTTTATGAACGGCAGGAAATTAAAGATGCGCTGGCCTATCTCAGATTAATCAGCAACCGTCAGGACGATGCAGCGATGGAGCGGATTATTAATACGCCGGCCCGTGGCATTGGCGATACCACCATGAATAAGGTGCGGCTGCATGCCCGCAGCGAACAGCAAACGCTGTGGCAGGCATTGCAACAAATGTTACAACAAAAGCTGCTTAGTGGCCGCGCAGCGAACGCTATTGAGCAGTTTATGCAGCTAATTGACACCCTGGAGCTGGAACTGACCGATTTACCGCTGTTTGAACAGGCCGAGCATATTATTAAGCAATCAGGCTTGTATGCGATGTATCAGGCTGAAAAAGGCGAAAAAGCCCAAACCCGGATAGAAAACTTAAACGAGCTGGTCACCGCCTGTCAGAACTTTAACACTAATACTGTGGAAGATATGACGCCGCTGGCCGCGTTTTTATCTCAGGCCGCGTTGGAAGCGGGTGATTATCAGGCTGAAGAGCATTCAGACGCGGTGCAACTGATGACCCTGCATAGCGCCAAAGGGCTGGAGTTTCCGTTGGTGTTTATATGTGGTCTTGAGGAAGGCATGTTCCCCAGCCAGCAGAGTGGCGATGACCCGACCCGGCTGGAAGAAGAGCGCCGGCTTTGTTATGTCGGCATGACCCGTGCCATGCAAAAGCTGTATTTATGCCATGCCGAAAGCCGTCGCTTGTATGGTCAGGAGCAGTATCATAAAGCGTCGCGTTTTATCCGGGAAATTCCAGTAGAATATCTGGATGAAATTCGCTTAACTACCCAGGTTAGCCGGCCATCGCAAACAAACCGGTTTGGCAGTGCCGCCAGCCATGTTGCCTTTGAAAACACCGGTTTTAAGCTGGGACAACGGGTGTTACATGATAAATTTGGCGAAGGTACAGTGCTTAATTATGAGGGTGTTGGTCAGCAATCGCGTATTCAGGTTAATTTTGATCAACTTGGCAGTAAATGGCTGATGACCGCCTATGCCCGGCTACAGGCAGTTGGCTAAATGTCTCTAACGGCTTTTTTGCAACCGCTGCTGGCGGAAGCATCAGCCCGCCATTGCCGGCTGCCGGTGCTGTTGCAGGGCGAGGCTGAGCCATTAAGACAACAGGCGCTGGAATTAATCACCCAACTACAACCACAAAAAGTGTATTGGCTTGGTGACGACGCGCCTGCTACCAGCACAGCGCTGCAGGCGGGTAACAACTATCAGCTGCTTGGCAGCGAATGCGACATGCTGATCATTAACGCCTTTAATGGATTTAATGCCGATCTCGTCGCCGCCAGCGCTGGCTGTTTAAAAGCGGGTGGCTTATGGCTTATCCTGGCGCCAACTGATCAGTATTGGCGTCAGGCCGTTAACAAAGCGCATGCCAGGTTACTGCCCTATCCGTTAGACGCGACGCAGCATCAGGGGCAGTTTATTGCTTTTTGGTTAGGCCGCTTGCTTGGTTGCCCAATTCTAAAACTGACTATTGCCGATAATCAGATAGCAGTTTCTCAGCCGCTGACATTGCCTGACTTTAATCACGTTCCGCCGGTACCTGCCCCCTATGCCAACGCTGAACAGCAACACGCTGTTGCAGCCATTTTAAAAGTGGTATCCGGCCATAGAAAGCGACCCCTGGTGCTGGTGGCTGACCGGGGCAGAGGCAAGTCAGCAGCACTTGGCATTGCCGCCGCTTTGCTGGTTTCACAAGGCAAACAACGCATCGTTATTACTGCGGCCAGCCCGGGGGCGGCAGCAACCGCTATACAACATTACAAAATGCAGTTAGCGGAAAATCCTGGCTTACTTTTTATGCCCGTTGATCAGCTGCTACTGGCGCAACCTGAGTTGGATTTACTTTTAATCGATGAGGCCGCCTCGATTCCCACAGCTGTTTTAAAACAACTGGCTGACCGGTATAGCCGTATTGTGTTTGCCACCACGGAACATGGTTATGAAGGAACTGGCCGCGGCTTTCAGCTCCGTTTTCAGGGTTATTTGTCAGATACTCAGCCTGGCTGGAAAAAGCTGCGATTAAATCAGCCAGTTCGTTACCAGCTGCATGACCCGCTGGAACAGTTAATCTTCCGTAGTTTATTACTACGTCAGCCCGAAACCAACGCAGAATATCAGCCGGAACAACCGCTACAGATAAAACATTATCGGCACAATGATTGGTTACAGGCCTCTGAAGAGTTGCTGGCTATATTTCATTTGCTAAGTCAGGCGCATTATCAGACGCAGATAAAAGACCTTGCCGCATTGCTGGATAATTCTCAGCTTAATGTCGTTGCACTGTATCAGCACGGTCAGCTATTGGCCTGCGCGCTGTTAAGTTATGAAGGTGAACTTGAACCAGAGCTTTGCCAGAAAATTTATCACGGTGAACGACGGGTGCAGGGCCATCTGCTGGCACAAAGCCTGGCATTTCATCTGGCGCAACCGCATCTGGCTGGTGAGCGGTTGGTCCGGGTAATGCGGATAGCCGTGGTGCCGGGCCTGCAACGACATGGGCTAGGCAGCCGCTTGCTACTTGACGTCGCCAACCTTGTTAAACAACAGGGTGCTCAATGGCTTGGTACCAGCTTTGGGGTAAGTCCGGCATTGTTATCATTCTGGCAGCAGGCTAATTTTATCCCGGTCAGACTTAGCCATTCAGCTGATAATGCCAGTAGTGAACCGTCGTTATTAATGCTGCAATCTCTTACCAGCGGTAATGAAATTACTCAGCAACTACGTAAGCAGCTAGGTGAAGAACTATACTACTGTCTGACAGAGTATCCCGCTGAGTTGACCATTAATATCATCACGACATTAATTCAGCCTCCCATCCTCAACATAACCGAAACTGAAATTGAACATTTGTGTTTGTTTAGCAAGGGTAGGCGGCCTTATGAGCTGGTCGCCGGCACATTGTTAAAATGGTTTAACCTGCATTACCAGCGAATTGAACCAACGCAAGCCAGGGTGTGTGTTGCCCGCTTATGGCAAAAACAAAGTTGGTTACAGATCAGTCAACGTTTTAATCTGGCTGGCAAAGCCGAATGTCTTAACCTGATCCGACAAGCGATCCAGATATAATTGAAACTGGTCCTGCCAGAAACGCTGTTTTAACGGTAAAAAAAGTGCTAATGTTCGGCGATTTTTTTACTTTATGCTAATAGCTAAACTCTTCTATGACAATGATCGCTTCTTTAATATTGAGTCTTGCGCTAAGCAGTTCAGCCGGTTTCAGCCAGACTGAATTACGAACCCTGCAGTATGCGGTAAACAGCCATGCATACGTTACGGTGCTTGAAAAGTTTTACCAGCAATGTGTTGCACTTGACCCTGAGCAATACATGGTTAAAAAGCCCGACACCACCAGACTTCATAGTCTGTTGCAACTTCAGCTACAGCTTGATCCAGAGCAATTCATTAATAATATTGTGGCCAATCCTAAATTTCAACAACGGATTCCTACCGATATTACACTGAATGACTGCTCAAATTACGCGAGTTATCAGAAGGTTCTGGATAAATATGAACTAGAGCTATTTGCGCTGGAAATTGCGACCCCTATTAAAGTCAGTAAGCAAAGTCCGGAAAGCGAGCGGAAACAGAATCAGCAACTAAAAATGAAAAATGCGTCAGCGCTGCTTGAACGTAGTAAAGCGGTAGCCATGGTTAGCATCGTTGACCGCAATAGCCTGAGTACGTTGGAACAAAGCAATTTTTTACATCCTGATTATAAAGGGCGATACATGTATAAAGTTGACCAAGGCTGGCGTAACATTCCCTCAAGGTATATGGGAATGCAAAGTTATCTGACAGAACAACAATTTGCAGCGAGTCCTAAAAACTGGTTGTTATTATTAGATCAGCATAATCAGTTTATTCAGGTATTTAGCGAAGCGGACGCCAAAATCTATCTTAACTTACTCGGTAAACCTGAATGGCATTTTGATATTCAGGGAAATTTGCAGCGTAGATAAACCTCAAGCCTCACACTCCAAATCCCCCTCAGTCCCCCTGTTACAAAGGGGGAGGTTAAAGAGCACTCCGATATAGCATGTCGATTAAAGTTTGCTTGTGTAATCGAACCCAAAGTTAGCATGGCGACAAATTCGTCAGGAACGTTTTCACTCGCAACATCCTTGTCACTCTCCTACGGCAGCGGAGCTGTGCAAAACGTCTATTCTTACCTTTTGTAGACTGCACGATATTTGATTGGCGACTAAAACGCCTGAACCGTTTTAGGACGTCGCGTGAAACGACCAGAAGGACGAAATACAATAAAGTGTTTCGCAATGCCACAAACAAAGCGCTGTAGCTGCGTGGGAGCTTAGTGCGCCGCCAGGATTGCCTGCCCCGAGGCGCTTCAACGCAAAGAACCCACTCGACTGAGTGGGCTCTTTGGCTTTATTGGGAGCCTGCGGGGCTGGCCTACCAGCGGTGTACTACTTTGCTCGGCTCTTCCTGAGCCTCGTC
>CAXBHB010000008.1:0-159760 GCA_963975465.1 uncultured Chromatiaceae bacterium | reverse complement strand
GACGAGGCTCAGGAAGAGCCGAGCAAAGTAGTACACCGCTGGTAGGCCAGCCCCGTGGTAGGCCAGCCCCGCAGGCTCCCAATAAAGCCAATGAGCCCACTCAGTCGAGTGGGCTTTTTGCTTTATCCGCTGCGCGGGTGTACCACACTCCCACGCCAGCCACAGCGCTTCGCTTGTGGCATTGCGAAACACTTCCCTGTGTTTCGCCCTTCGGGCCTGCCTGTGGCAGTCCAAAACTGCTCATGCTGGCTTTGGATTTCGCTCATACATTTAAGTTTTAAATCACCATGCTGAATCAGAGCGCTACTCAGGCTCCCCCCTTTGTAAAAGGAGGAGTGAGGGGGATTTTGGAACTTGTCGGACTTGTTAGTCGATGGTAAGTATTTTAATGTGCCTATTGTTGTTAGGAATTACTATTAACATAATAATAAAAAGGAAATAAAATGAGAGATGTGTTTTTTTTTGATTCAATGCTGACACCAAAAATAATTACGTTTGTCTACTGGTTGCTACTAATAGCGGTTTTATTTAGCGGGCTAGGCGCTATGTTTACAGCATACGGTAGCTTCATACAAGGGCTGGGCATTTTGGTGTTTGGTAGTATTGGTGTACGAATTTGGTGCGAATTATTAATCGTGCTGTTTAAAATTCATGAAAATCTGAAAAAACTGGCCGACAAAGAATAACGTAAAACACCGGTTCTGATGCCGGTGTTTTTTTAAGCTGAGCTTTGTTACAGGCTTTGCACATATAAATACAACGCTTTTAGAATTTTCATTTTTTGCTCATCGCTGGCATGTTCATGTGCCAGGTTTTCCAACGCAACACTGAAGTCTTCCATCGTCAGGTTGGGGTTATCCAAACCGTGCATCAGTTTATCGGTGCGATAGCGTTGCCATTTTTGCTGCTCACTGTCAGTCAGGCTCTGTGGGTAATTGCGTGCCCGGTACAAAAATAACAGACTGTTTAGCCGGTCATCACCGAATACCGGCGGGTTTACTGCCAGTAATTCGGGTGTTAACTGATGCAACTGCTGCATCTTTTGTTTGTCGCTATCACTGATAAAACCACTGTAAAGCTGATAATCCGGATTGGTTTCACTGGGATAGTCAGACGGTTGTTGGTATAGCTCTACCACTTTTTGTTGTAACTGCCGATGTTGTTTAAACCATTCAAGATGTTCGAGGCATTGTGAACGGTTGATACCCAGTTCAGTCGCTCGCTCGACACTGAGTGTTTTAGCATTGGCCAGTACCGGGCATTTGTTTAAATGAATTAACTTTAAGCCAAGTCGCTCTTCGCCTGCTGCCAGATCGGCACTGCGGGTAAACAGTTTAGTGTTGAGGGTTGCAAGGTCATCCGTTAATAACGGCGTAGGATCAGCCTGCAGGTTGTAGCAAATTACCGCATTTTTGTTGGTTGGATGAAACGCCAGGGGCACAATCCAGCTGACACAACCCGAGCTTGCCGGAAACTTAGAGGACACATGGACTAATGGCGTCAGCCCGGCAACGTCAATAAGCTCGCTAACTTTGGCTTTCTTGCGCAGTTCAAATAAATAGCTAAACAGTTTAGGCTGCTTTTCTTTTATTAATTTGGCAATAGCGATAGTGGCATAAACATCTGATAAGGCATCGTGCGCTTGCTCATGAGCTAAGCCATTAGCTTTGGTCAAAGCTTCCAGTTTAAAGCTTGGGCTGCCATCTTCCCGCAGTGGCCAGTTAATTCCGTCCGGGCGCAACGCATAACACGCCCGCACGACGTCGATTAAATCCCAGCGACTGTTACCGTGCTGCCATTCGCGGCCATAAGGCTCATAAAAGTTTCGGTATAAACCGTAACGCGTTACCTCGTCATCAAAACGCAAACTGTTATAACCCAGTACGCAGGAGTTAGCTTCACTGAAGCGTTCAACAATTTTCTGCATAAAATCTGTTTCAGTCAGCCCTTTCTTATTGCACAGTTGTGGCGTTAAGCCGGTAATTAATGCCGCTTGCGGATGAGGCAAATAGTCATTGGCCAACTGGCAATACCAGACATCGGGTTCACTGATAATATTTAAGTCTAAATCGGTGCGAATGCCGGCAAACTGCGACGGGCGATCGCGTTTAGGATCAGCGCCCCAAGTTTCAAAATCATAAAAATACAGGCTGGCATCAGTCATAAGTAAATACTTTGCAATAAAAATTTCAGTCATTATAGCAAGTTGCTTTCTGGCTGCATCCGTTTAGTGCTATAAAAGATCAATACGCTTATCGCAGTGCAGGGCGTTCTTATCGAGTTTTGCTGCGACCACTTAGCTAAGCCTGCATAGTCTAAAGTACAACAAATAAGATAAGGTTCCCGATATGAAACTAACACTATTACAAGCTGTAACGTTGAGTGTGATGGCAACTACCGCAAGTTATGCCTTCGCTGACGCGCCATTGGGCATCGTGATCCATGGCGGCGCCGGTACTATTGACCGCAGCCAGATGACCGGTGAGCAGCAAAAAAACTATGAAGCGACACTGGCGGACGCTGTAAACAAAGGCTACGAATTATTAGCCGCCGGCGGCAGTAGCCTGGATGCCGTAACGCTGGCGGTGACGGTACTGGAAGACTCACCGCTGTTTAACGCTGGCAAGGGGGCGGTATATACCTGGAATGAAACGCACGAGCTGGATGCGGCCATTATGACCGGGCAGGATCGCAACGCCGGTGCGGTAGCCAGCGTCACTAACGTTAAAAACCCCATTTTGTTAGCACGGGCAATAATGGAGAAATCAGACCACGTAATGTTAACCGGAACAGGTGCTGAACAATTTGCCGTCAGTCAACAGTTAGAGATAGTTGAAAATAGTTACTTTAATACAAAATTTCGATATGAAGCGTTAAAACGCGCTAAGCAGTCACAACAGGCGTTACCGCATCAGGCGGCGATTACGCCCGATCCTAACTGGAAAATGGGCACCGTTGGCGCCGTGGCCATCGACAGCAAGGGCAACCTTGCAGCAGCGACGTCAACCGGCGGCATGACGGCAAAGCGCTGGGGGCGGGTAGGTGATGTGCCAGTACTTGGTGCCGGCAATTTTGCGGACAATAGTAGCTGTGCTGTGTCGGGTACCGGCCATGGCGAGTATTTTATTCGCTATAACGTGGCGTCAGATATTTGTGCCCGGGTGAAATATCAGGGCAAAACGGCGGCTGTTGCGGCACAAGAGGTTATCAGCGAATTACTTGACGCCGGTGGTACCGGCGGCGTGATAGTTGTCGACAATAAAGGCGAGCTTAGCTGGGCTTTTAATACACCAGGCATGTATCGTGCTAAACGTGACCACACCGGTAGTGTTGTCGAAATATTCAACGAACAACACGAAAAAACAGGCAATTAAGACAAGCTTGGCTAAACTGATTAACAAAGACATGTTTGTGTTTGTCTGGTTGGAGGTAACTACATGGATTTACTGAAAGTAGCTGATTATATGCATCGCCATCCGGTAACATTTACCGTGGATATGCCCGTTGAACTTGCTGTCGATCGGCTAATTAAAGGCCGACAGACAGGCGGGCCGGTAGTTGATAGTGATAATAAGATTATTGGCTTTGTTTCTGAGCAGGATTGCCTGGCACGAATGCTGATGTCAACTTATCATGATCAGCAATCCTCCCGGGTAGCTGACGTTATGATTAGTCAGGTTTTGACGGTAAAACCGTACGACGGCGTTATCGACCTGGCGCAAATGATGTTGAAAATTAAACCCAAGTTATACCCGGTGGTGGATGACGACGGTTACTTGCTAGGTATTATTACCCGCTCCGATGTATTAGCTGCAATTGACAAAGAATTACATTCACATTACCGGCGAGTAGTATAACGCTAGACCTCGACCCCGCTAGCTTGGTAGCATAGCGCCCTCTGAAACCTGAGGGCGTAATTTTGTCTGTTGAGCCAGTGTTATCCGCCGTATCTTTGTATCCCAAACTCAATACTTGTTTGCTACAAGACCAATTTCGGCTGCGGCGGCGCCTGAATAACGCGAATAAAATAACCGAGTCTGCCAGGCTGCAGCAGGTATTGCAGAAGATCACTGCAGACATTGCCCGTTCAGTGGCAGTTCGCGATGCCAGGCAGGCAGCCATGCCGGCCATTCAATACCCGATGGAATTGCCTGTTGCTGCCAAAAAAGATGATATAAAAGCAGCAATAGCGGCCAATCAGGTAGTGATAATTGCCGGTGAGACCGGCTCAGGTAAAACCACTCAGATTCCCAAAATATGTCTGGAACTAGGCCGGGGTATAGCCGGTACCATTGGCCACACTCAGCCCCGGCGTTTGGCCGCGCGCAGCGTTGCCGACAGAATAGCTGAAGAGCTTGCGTGTCAGGTTGGCCAACAGGTCGGTTATAAGATCCGCTTTGGCGATCACACCACGCACCAGACGCTGGTCAAGCTGATGACAGATGGTGTATTGCTGGCTGAAATGCAGCAAGACCGCTTTTTAAACCAATACGACACCATTATTATTGACGAAGCGCATGAGCGCAGTCTCAATATCGATTTTTTACTGGGTTATTTAAAGCAATTACTGCCAAAACGTCCTGATTTGAAGCTGATTATCACGTCTGCGACTATTGATCCACAGCGTTTTTCTAAGCACTTTTTTGATGCGCCTGTTATTGAAGTGTCCGGCCGGACTTATCCCGTTGAGACACGCTACCGGCCTTACACTGAACAAGATGATAAAGACGCTGATCAGCTGCAGGGTATTTTTGATGCGGTTGAAGAACTGTATCGGGAACCGCCCGGAGATATTTTAATCTTCCTGAATGGCGAACGTGAAATTCGTGATACTGCAGATGCGCTGGAGAAACTAAAATTAGCCCATACCGAAGTATTGCCGTTATATGCCAGGCTTAGTGCGGCCGAGCAAAACCGTATTTTTCAAAGCCATACCGGGCGCCGTATTGTACTGGCAACTAACGTCGCGGAAACGTCACTTACGGTGCCAGGTATTCGCTATGTGATAGACCCAGGCACGGCCCGGTTATCACGGTATAGCTATCGCTCTAAAGTACAACAACTGCCAATTGAGGCAATTAGTCAGGCCAGTGCCAACCAGCGTAAGGGACGTTGTGGCAGGGTTGCGGCGGGTATTTGTATTCGTCTGTACAGTGAAGATGATTTTAACGGCCGGCCGGAGTTTACTGATCCGGAAATACTACGGACAAATCTGGCGTCCGTTATTATGCAAATGCTGGCGTTAGGTCTGGGCGATATTGACGCTTTTCCCTTTTTGCAACGCCCGGATAACCGTTTTGTTAATGACGGTATAAAGTTGCTGGAAGAACTTGGCGCCATTGAACCACAGCGAGGCCGGCAAACTCTAGCACTGACGCCCCTGGGCAAACAGCTGGCACGGTTACCCATTGATCCGCGTCTGGCCAGAATGGTGGTGGCAGCGAGCAGTCAGTCGGCGTTGCAGGAAGTACTGGTTATCGTTGCCGCACTGTCCATTCAGGACCCACGTGAACGTCCGTTGGATAAGCAGCAAAAAGCCGATGAAAGTCACGGCCGGTTTGCTGATCCCGATTCTGATTTTAGCAGTTGGTTAAAGCTGTGGGCCTATTTGCAGCAACAACAGGACGAACTCAGTAATAACCAGTTTCGAAGGCTTTGCCGTCAGGAGTTTTTAAATTATCTGCGGGTCAGGGAGTGGCAGGATTTAGTTGGCCAGCTTAGCCAGCTGGCTAAAGAGCAAGGTCTTGAATTTAGCAGCGGCTCTGCTGGCTATCAGCAGCTGCATAGCGCGCTTTTAACCGGTCTGTTGGGGCAGGTTGGTTTCAAAGATACCGATGCTGATTACCTGGGGCCACGGCAAACCCGTTTCTATGCTTTTCCTGGCAGTCATTTGTTTAAGCGCAAACCAAAGTGGGTAATGGCGGCCGAATGGGTTGAAACCAGTCGCTTGTATGCGCGTAGCCTGGCGAAAATAGAGCCAGAGTGGATTGAGCCGCTGGCGGCACATCTGGTCAGCCGCAGCTACAACGAACCGCATTGGGAGAAAAAGCGAGGGGCCGTAGTCGCTTTTGAGCAGGTGTCGCTTTATGGCTTAGTGATCGTGGCGAAAAGGGCGGTGTTGTACAGTAAAATTGATGAACCAATCTGTCATCAGATCTTTATTCGTGAGGCATTGGTTAACCAGGAGCTCGGTAGCAACGAGGCGTTTTTAAGCTATAACCAACGGCTTATTGACGACGTTACTGCCCTGGAAGAAAAATCACGCCGGCGCGATATTCTGGTCGATGAAGACACCCTGGCGGCATTTTATGCTGAGAAGATTCCGGTGTGGGCGAACAACCGGACAGACTTTACGAAATGGTGGAAAAAACAACGATCGCTAGATCCGGCGTTTTTAAACTTCGATCCGGACAGCCTGCTTAATCGTGACGCAAGTGATATCACGGCCGATAAATTTCCTGAAAGCTGGCGTCAGGGTAATTTAACATTACCGCTGGACTATCATTTTGCCCCGGGTGAGCCGGATGACGGTATTAGCGTGATTATTCCACTGGCTTTGCTAAATCAGATTGAAGACAGTGGTTTTGATTGGCTTATTCCAGCGCTGCGTCATGAATTGCTGGTCGCATTAATTAAATCATTACCCAAGCAGTATCGTCGAAACTTTGTGCCGGCACCTAACTATGCCGATGCACTGATGCAGTTGATAGCACCAGAGCAGGGGGCGTTACTCGATGTAATCAGCCAGCGTTTAAAGCGAATGTCCGGCACTGAGGTTCCTGATGATGCCTGGGATTTAACCAGCTTGCCGGCTCATTTAAGCATGAATTTCAAGGTTGTCGACGAACGAGGCAAATTACTGCAACAAAGTCGTTTTTTAACGCACTTAAAACAGGGCCTGCAAGGGCAGGTTCAGCAAAGCCTGAGTCAGGTTGCTGAACAAGGCATAGAGCAGACCCGGCTGACCGAGTGGAGTTTTGGTGAGTTACCGTCAGAATACGTCAAATTGCAGGCCGGATATGAAATTAAAGCTTTCCCGGCACTGGTAGATGATAAAGACTCGGTAGCGATTAAGCTACTCGACAATGCGCAGCAGGCGCAACAGGTAACCAAACTTGGATTACGTCGTTTACTGTTATTGAATGTACCGTCGCCGATAAAGTACCTGCAGGAATCACTGCCAAATAAAGCAAAACTGGGGCTGTATTTTAACCCTTTTGGCCGGGTACTGGATCTGATAGATGATTGTATCGCGGCCGGAGTAGACACATTAATTGCTCAAAATACCCTGCCTGTGAATAGTCAGGAGTTTACCGTACTGCGGGATAAGGTGCGGGCAGAACTGGGTGATACAGTCGTTGCAATAGCACTGCAGGTCGAACAGATTTTAACCCTGGGCCATGATATTCAGAAACGGTTGAAAGGCAAAGTGGATTTATCACAAATTCAGTCACACGGCGATATTAAGCAACAGTTGAATGAGCTGGTGTTTAAAGGCTTTGTCAGTCGTCATGGTGCGGCCAGGTTAAATGATATTCTGCGCTATTTACAGGCTATGCAAAAACGCCAGGAAAAACTGTCAGTTGACCCACAACGTGATCGTTTATTGATGCACGAGTATCAAAAAGCCGCAGACGCCTATAATAATTTACTCGGAAAATTTGCCGGTAGCGTTGTGGTACCTCAGCAGCTTGACGCTATTTACTGGATGTTACAGGAGTTAAAGGTGTCGTTGCATGCGCAGCAACTGGGCACACCGTATCCGGTTTCTGTAAAACGGGTTATGCACGCGGTAGCCGAACTGAAAAGCTGATAATTCAAAAAGTGCTGCGGGCTTGGCAGCCTATAGCAGATTGGGCCAGTTTTTGTGCTACTTTACACACAGGTTGGAAAGTTCTATAACTAGCATTGTTGTATTGACAGGGGAAAGTTATGTTAACAAAAGGCGATGGACGGCACTATTTCAGAATGATGGTAAATGCTGATGTGCAATTACTACTCAATGATCCTGAAGCAGGCCGGATGATAGATGGTATTTGTCGTGATTTAAGTGCGTCTGGCATGTCAGTTGATATAGATGAACCATTAGAAATGGGTACCCTGATTAAGGTGCGGTTAGAATCTAATAATGCCAGTATTCCGCCGCTAGATGCGACGGCGAAAGTCGTGCGTTGTGCCCAGGAAAGTGAAGAGTGTTACCAGATAGGCCTGGCGTTTATGGAGTTAAATTAAACCCGCTACTGATCACGGGTTTAAAATAAAACCATAAAGGACTGACTTAACTAATTTTACAGATTAAACCTTTCAGATAGTGTCCTTCCGGAAATGTGCTTAATACCGGGTGGTCACTGTCCTGCTGTAAACGCTCTAAAAACTGACACTGCCGCTTAGCATCAAGTGCGGCATCAGCCACAATTTTTTGGAATAAACTATCTTCCATTAAACCCGAGCAGGAAAAGCTAAATAGTAAGCCGCCGGGCTTAACCAGCTGCATGGCGACCATATTAATATCTTTGTAACCGCGACAGGCACCAACCAGCTGCGATTTATTGTCGGCAAATTTTGGCGGGTCCAGAATAACCACATCGAATTGTATACCTTGCTCCCGGTATTGTCGTAGCAGTTTAAATACATCTGCTTTTTGCTGCACCATGGTGCTTAAATCCAGCTTATTTAACGTAGCATTGCGCTCTGCAGTTGTTAATGCTAACTCTGATAAATCGGCATTTGTGACCTTAGTGGCGCCTCCCTGTAACGCTGCCACCGCAAAAGTCCCGGTGTAACTGAAACAATTAAGTACCGTCTTATCTCTGGCGTAACGCTTAACTGCCTGACGACTGGCCCGTTGATCCAGATAAAAACCCGTTTTATGGCCATTGATCACGTCAACCAGCAACGCCATACCATGCTCCCGGATCACTATCTCACCGCTGTCACGTGGCAAATGTAACCAGCCTGTGGTTGGTTGCAGCCCTTCTTTTTTACGCACATCAACGTCCGAACGCTCATAAATACTGTGTTCGGGAAACAGTTTGATCAGGGCTGCCAGCAGCTTACTGCGGCAGGCTTCAGCCCCCGCAGACAAAAGCTGACAAACCAGTACATCGGCGTATTTATCGATGGTAATACCCGGTAAGCCATCTGATTCACCGGCAATTAACCTCAGGGCATTAGTATCGTTGTGTTGAAACAGGGTTTGCCTAAGCTGCCATGCTTCCGATAACCGGTCATAGAAAAAGTCGGTGTCAATCAGTTGTTGCTGATTAAAACTCCATACCCTGGCCCGTATCTGTGAACGCGGGGAGTACGCTGCACTGGCAAGCCATTCGCCCTTACTGCTCATGACATCGACCACATCACCGCTGTTGGGGGTATTCAGTACCTGACTTATCGCGTTTGAAAAAATCCAGGGATGCTGTCTTTTAAGCGCTTTTTCCCGACCAGGCGCAAGAATGATGGAGGGTCTTGTTGTTTGCTTGCTCATGCGAATAGTGACACTGTGCTAGACTAAAAGCCGCATTTTAGAGAAGCTGACAGCAAAGCTAAAGTAAAAACTGTTAGTTTGTAAGAATTAGGGTGTTTATGTCGGAAAGTTCGCAGCAAATGCAGGTGATAACAGTACAGCAACCTGGCAAAAACAGTGTACTGACCATCGAAAAGCGACCTACACCCACCGCCAGGCCGGGCCAGCTGCTTTTAAAAACGTATGCTGCCGGGGTAAACCGGGCAGATTTAATGCAGCGTCAGGGGCATTATCCGCCACCAGCAGGCGAGAGTGATATCCTTGGGCTGGAGGTGGCAGGAGTAGTAGTGCAGGCAGGTTGTGAGGCTGATGAACACTGGGTAGGCACAGAGGTTTTTGGCATTGTTGCTGGTGGAGGTTATGCTGAATATGCCTTGCTCCAGACTAGTCACGCGATGATAAAACCCGCTCAATGGAGTTGGCAGCAGGCGGGCGCTGCCGCTGAAACCTTTTTAACGGCATACCAGCTACTATTTACACTCGGTGAGCTAAAGCCTGGCCAAAAGGTATTGCTGCATGCCGGCGCCAGCGGGGTAGGCACCAGCGCATTGCAACTTGCCAAACTGAGCGGAGCACAGGTTGCGGTAACCGTTGGCCAACCCGAAAAATTGCAGGCGTGTCAGGCGCTGGGTGCTGATATCGCTATAAACTATCAGCGTAACAGCTTTGCCACCGAAATAGCCGACCACTGGCCTGGGGGCGTAGATCTTATACTTGACCCGGTAGCCGCCAGTTACCTGCATGATAATGTAAAAATTCTGGCTGATGACGGTTTAATCATAATTTATGCGCTTATGGGCGGGCGATTGATTGAGCAGTTTGATTTGGCACCACTGTTTAAAAAGCGCGGCCGCCTTGTATGTAGTACTTTGCGCAACCGGAGCAATCAGTACAAAGCGATACTAACCGCTAATTTTATTGAGGCCTTTGGCCAGGCGATCACCGATAATAAACTGACGCCACTGATATCGTGTAGTTATGACTGGAAAAATGTGCAGCAGGCGCATAATGTTATGACGGCTAACAATAATATTGGTAAATTGGTGCTGACTTTTTAATTTATCGCGGCGGAGGAATACGTCCTTCTGCATAACGCGGCGGTATCAGTGATACGCTGATAAGGATAGAGACGAATAATGTCAATTGGTAATATAGGCAAGTCTAATTTCAGCAAAGCAGTTAAAGCATTATTGAACCGGGTTTATGATTCTACAGCGGTAGCAGATTCATTATTTGAGCAAGCAGCGATTTGGTTTGCTACCTATGCACAACGCCAACAGCAGCAAGCTGAACTGGAGCAACAGGTTTATCTGTTTAAAAGCCGCCAGCAGCAGGCTGATAAAGGTGATCAGGCCTTAATCGAGCGTAATCTGCAGCTGTCACAAAATGAACAGCAGCAATTTACTCAACAGCTGCAAACGGACAATCTTACACGTTACGAAGCCTTACGCCGTTTATGTCTGGATATTCTGATCCTGTCAGAAAGTGATAGTTTTGACGAAACCAATATTCAAACGGCTAAAATACTCGGTACGCTGCAGTTGATGTCACCAACTGACGGCAAGAATGTCGCATCTTCCAATCAGAAAAGTAAACATCTGTACAAAGCGCTGCTTAGCCTGCGATTGCTGGACAGGCTGCTATTGGATAACCACATTAATCATCCGTATATCATTAAACGTAAGCAGGCAATGGCTGATGCCGGGCCTGATGACGACTATCAGCCATTTCGGGATGACGTTCAGGTGCCGCTATTGATGGCCGGGCTGTTACAAGACATTGGCAGTTGTCACCCGGAGGCTCAGTTAATTTTAAAAGGCCCGGCGGGCGATCTCGATGAATTCCGGGTACTTGAGAATGATGAGCGCACTGAGCTGTTAAAAATAAGCTATCGGGAAAGCCTGAACTTCGTGGTGCAAGCTCTGGGAATAGGGGCTTATCAGGGCAATTCTAAAACAGAGCGGGACTGGTTTGTGCAAAATGAAAAAGAAAAACAGCACTTCCTGATTTTTTTACTTAAAAACGCCATTAAGCCTGAGCACGGTGTTGGCAACTTATTAAAAATCCCCCAAATTTACACTTCTGTGGTGCTCTCGACCAAGGCTAATTACAGCTATGAAAGCTTGCCGAAAGTGGCATTAGTATTAGAGAAAGGGGTAGAAAAAGGCATTTACAGTGCAGTAGCCGTAGCCGGTTTATTAAAAATAACCGGCATTTTCCCGCAAGGTTTTGGTATTACATATATTCCTAAAGACTCTGATCGCCAGGACCTGGATCGTTACGAGTATGCCATTGTCACCAGTCTATACCCTGAAGACCCGCGTATGCCGGTATGCCGAATGGTTACCCGTAACCTAACGTACAACGTGTCGGCACAAGGCTGTGTGGTAAGCGTTGAAAACAACTTGTACTACCCGCATGCCCGCAAGAAGCTTGAGCGGATCAGTGAAGACCGGTTGCTGGAAATTCTCAGTAAACTGGTGTCAAATTTTGAAGAGCGAAAAAATATGGCGTTGCTACCCAAGTGTTGGCATCCGGAAGAATATTTCTCATACACTAAAAATCAGAATTTATGGAATAAAGCACTCATTAACCAAAACTAGGGTAATGTCTTGCTACTGCTGTCATCGCTTGCTTCGGTTGTCAGCGTGTCATTCTGATGCGGCTCTGCTTCAGGTTCATCGCGCATTTGTTGCTGCACCAATTGTTCATCAACTCTGGGGTCTAGTGCCGCAGCCAGTGGTGATGAAACTAAATCGCCAGAGGCGACCTGATAATCAGAAGATTGCTGCTGCGATAACATGCGCTTAGCCATTTTCTGATTATAATTTACCCGCTGTAACCGGATAAATAAAATCATACAGGCAATCGCCATATAACCATACAACATGCTGTTACCCAGCAATTGCATCATGCCAGAGGCGATCAGTGGTCCTATGGTTGCGCCAATACCGAAGGTCAGTAAAATTGTCGCCGACAACGCCACCCGCTCTGAAGCATCAATATGTTGGTTGGCCAGGGCGGTAGCCAGCGGATACAGGGTAAATGCCACTATACCAAAGCAAAATGTCATACCAATTAACAACGGGCCCTGAATGGGCAATATCGCCATAGCAAGGACCAATATTCCCAGTAAGGCGCTGTTGATCCGCAATAGACGACTGCGCGGAATTTTATCTGACAATTTACCCATTGGCCATTGAGCCAGTAACCCAGCCAGAATAGTGGCAGACATAAATACCGCGATTTCTTTGGTCGACAAACCAGATCCGGCAGCAAATGCCGGCGCCAAGCCATAAAAAGAGCCGGAAATACCGCCTGCCATCAGTATGGTTGTCAGCGATTGTGGAACCTGACGCCAGAACGGCAGGATTTTCAGTGGCGCCGGGTGCAGTGGTGCCGGGTGGATCCGTCTGGTCAGGGCAATGGGCACTATGCAAAGGGCGTAGCAAATACCGACCAGTAACAGGGGCTGCAGGCCCAGTTCCGGGAAAAAAGATAAAACAGTCTGGCCGCCAACCATACCGATATAAGACACAATCATATAACTGGCAAACACGGTGCCACGCTGACTGGTTTCTGCCTGCTCGTTTAACCAGCTTTCCAGCACCATGTACTGGCACATCATGCCGGTACCCACCAGCAAACGCAGTACCAACCAGACTTGTAAGTCATCGGTGATAGCGTGACCCAGTGCAGAAGCGGTTACCATGCCTGCACTGGCAACAAAAGTACGAATATGGCCAACCCGGCCAATCAGTTTATGCCCGAGCTTAGAGCCTACGACCAAACCGAGGTAATAGGCTGACATCATGCCACCAATCCACAATTGCTCGACGCCATCTGTCGCCAGTGACAACCCGAGGTAGGTGGTCAGCAGGCCAGCCCCTAACACCATGATCAGGGTGGTGGCAAACAGCGATGAGAAACTGCGAAACGGGCTGGGCATGCCGCTACTTCACCCGCATACCGGGTTGGGCACCCTCATCAGGACTGAGGATAAATATATCGCTGCCACCAGGCCCGGCGGCCAGTACCATGCCCTCTGATAAGCCAAACCGCATTTTACGCGGCGCCAGATTAGCCACCATTACCGTACTACGGCCGACCAGATCTTCCGGGTTATAGGCGGCTTTAATGCCGGCAAATACCTGACGGGTTTCGCCGTCGCCAATATCCAGTTGCAGTTGCACCAGTTTATCGGCGCCTTCAACCGCCGACGCACTGATGATTTTCGCTACCCGCAAATCAATCTTTGCAAAATCGTCAATCGTAATGGTGTCACTGATTGGCTCGCGTGCGACGGAATTGCTCTGCTGAGCCGGTTTTGCCTGCGCGGTGTCTATTGATGCTGCAGGTTTAGTCGGTTGCAGGTTTTCAGTTGATGACTCGACCATTGCCGCTACTTTTAGTGGATCAACCCGCTGCATTAAGGCTTTAAATGGGTTTATGGCATGGTTGAGCAGGGGCGTCTGATAATTCTGCCAGCTAAGTTCGGTGTTTAAAAAGGTTTCAACTTCACCAGCCATAACCGGCAGTACAGGTTTCAAATAGTGCATTAACACCCGGAACAAGTTAATTCCCATGGAGCAGACGTCATGTGCTTCCTGTTGGCGCGCGTCGTCTTTAACCAGTACCCAGGGCGCTTTATTGTCGATGTACTGATTAGCTTTATCTGCCAGCGCCATAATGTCGCGGATCGCCCGGGCAAATTCTCGTTTCTCAAAGCTTTGTGCAATACTCTCGCCGGCGGCTGCAAACTCGTCTAACAAAGCCGGCTCTGCTACTGTTTCTGCCAGTTTACCGTCAAAGCGCTTGCTGATAAAACCCGCACAGCGGCTGGCGATATTGACGACTTTACCCACCAGATCCGCATTAACTTTCTGGGTGAAATCATCCAGGTTTAAATCAAGATCGGTAATGCCAGAGGTTAATTTAGAGGCAAAATAGTAACGCAGATATTCCGGGTTTAAATTATCCAGATAGGTACGCGCTTTAATAAAGGTGCCACGCGATTTCGACATTTTAGCGCCATTAACCGTTACAAAACCATGGGCATACACGGCATCAGGCTTTCTGAAGCCGGCACCTTCCAGCATCGCCGGCCAGAACAGGCTGTGAAAGTAGATAATATCTTTACCAATAAAGTGATACACCTCAGCATCGGAGTCTGGCTGCCAGAAGCTGTCAAAATCGATATTGTTGCGGTCGCAGTAATTCTTAAAGCTGGCCAGATAGCCTATCGGGGCGTCCAGCCAGACGTAGAAGAATTTGCCGGGTGCCCCCGGAATTTCAAAGCCGAAGTAGGGCGCATCCCGGCTGATATCCCACATTTGCAAGCCGTCGGTAAACCATTCCTGCAGTTTATTGGCCATTTCTTCTTGCAACGCGCCGCTGCGGGTCCAGTCTTGCAACATTTGGCTAAATGCCGGTAAATCAAAGAAGTAATGTTCAGAGTCTTTTAACACCGGTGTGGCGCCAGAGACCACAGAGCGCGGGTTTTTAACATCCGTCGGGCTATAAGTTGCGCCACACACATCACAGCTGTCGCCATTCTGGTCAACCGCGCCACACTTAGGACAGTCGCCTTTTACAAAGCGATCGGGCAAAAACATATTTTTTTGAGGGTCGTATAACTGACTGATAGTTTTGCGTTTAATGTGGCCAGCTTCATCCAGACGCTGATAAATCAGGCTGGCAAACTGGCGGTTCTCTTCACTGTGGGTCGAGTAGTAGTTGTCAAACCCTATGGCGAAACCGGCGAAATCAGCTTCATGCTCAATTTTGGTCTGGGCAATCATTTGCTCAGGTGAAATACCTTGCTGCTGTGCTTTAAGCATAATGGGTGTGCCATGGGCATCGTCAGCACATACATAATAACATTCGTGGCCGCGGGCTTTTTGAAAACGTGACCAGATATCCGTTTGAATATATTCAAGCAGGTGGCCTAAATGAATGGGGCCGTTGGCATAAGGTAAAGCGCTGGTGATCAAGATTTTCCGTTGCGACATCTGCGGGTGCTCTTTGCATAAATAACTGAAAAAAAGATGCGTAATGATACAATAGCCAGCATTAATTCGCATCCGCCAATGCCTTAAAGCGGTAAAAATGTGGCTGATAACGGTGAATTCTTGCTGGTTTGCCGCAACGTGTGGAGTAACAATGTTTAATTGGTTGAAAAAGTCGGCTGAAAAACCTGCTACGCCAGCAGATGACGCCACGACGTGGCGGGAGTTATTAAGCGCAACCGAACCGGTTATGGCTAAGATTCAGCATATTGTGCTGGTGGCTTCGGGCAAAGGTGGCGTCGGTAAGTCGACTACCGCTGTTAATCTGGCTAGCATGCTGGCGCAGATGGGACTGAGAACCGGCTTACTCGATGCCGATATTTATGGGCCATCTATTCCAATGATGTTGGGATTGGAGGGTGCCCGGGCCGACTCACCAGACAATAAACTGCTGAACCCCAAACAAGCGTTTGGACTCAGCCTTCAATCAATTGGCTTTCTGGTTGAACCGGATAAAGCTTCTGTCTGGCGTGGCCCTATGGCCAGCCAGGCTTTATTGCAACTGATTAATGAAACTCTGTGGCCAGAGTTGGATATTTTAATAGTCGATATGCCACCCGGCACCGGTGATATTCAGCTGACGCTTGCCCAGAAGCTAAAAGTCAGTGGCGCGGTGATTGTTACCACACCGCAGGATGTCGCGTTAACCGATGCCGGCAAAGCGATCGCCATGTTTAACCAGGTGAACATTCCGGTACTGGGCCTGATTGAAAACATGAGTTTCTACCTGTGCCCGCATTGTGGTGAGGCCGATGATATTTTCGGAACAGCCGGTGGCGTAAAATTAGCCAAACGTTATCAGGTACCGGTACTGGGCCAGTTGCCGCTTGAGCGACAAATCCGGGAACAGGCAGATAAAGGCGAGCCTGCGGTATTAAAGCTGCAGCCAATTGCTGAAATTTACCGTACAATCTGCGGCCAGATGTTGAAAAATATAACCGGTGTTGCTGAACAGGCGGTTGAAATTATAATGACGGATGATTAAGCATGAGATTGAGTGATCGCGATATAGAGCGTTATCTGGCTGAAGGCAAAATTGGTATAACCCCGGCACCTGATGCTGACATGATTAGTGGTGTTAGTGTCGATATCCGGTTAGGCAACAAATTTCGGGTGTTTCAGGCCCATGCTGCACCTTACATCGATTTAAGCGGGCCACGGGCCCAAGTTGATGCAGCGCTTAATTCTGTTATGAGCGACGAAATTTATATAGCTGATGATCAGGTATTTATTTTGCATCCCAGTGAGTTAGCGCTTGGGGTAACACAAGAGTCGGTCAGGTTACCTGCCGATATCGTTGGTTGGCTTGATGGTCGCTCATCATTAGCGCGGTTAGGTTTAATGGTGCATGTTACAGCGCACCGGATAGATCCGGGTTGGTCAGGAAATATCGTGCTGGAATTTTACAACAGTGGAAAATTACCGCTGGCGCTGCGGCCTCATATGAAGATTGGTGCATTGAATTTTGAGTTGATGACCACACCGGCCGACAGGCCCTACAATACCCGGGCCGATGCCAAATATCGTCAGCAAACGGGCGCTGATGCCAGTCGAATTGGTCACGACGACAAAAGCTGAAACTATTTAGCGAAAGCCAATAAAAAACCCACGCAACAGCGTGGGTCAAAAGCTATAAAGCAAAAATGAAGCGGGATTATTATGCAATAAAACTGCATAGCTTGGCAACATCAGGCTGTTAAATTTTTGCTGATTATTATCATTTATTTCATCTGAGTTTTGGACCGGGAGCATTATCGTGGCCGCTGGCAGTATTTTGCGTTTACTCAGTTTAGCCGCTATCTGGGGCGCGTCATTTTTGTTTATGCGACTGGGTGTGCCAGAGCTGGGGCCGGCCTGGTTAATGTTTGGCCGGGTGTTTATGGCCGCGCTTTTTCTGGCACTGGTCGCGTTACTGTTTAAGCGCAGTTTGCCTATCCGCCATTATGCCGGCCATTTTATGGTATTAAGCTTTTTTAATACGGCGTTACCTTTTCTGTTGTTTGCGTATGCGGCGCAAACGCTGACAGCGTCGATGCTGGCAGTACTTAATGCTACAGCGCCGCTGTGGGGCGCCCTGATAGGCTGGTTGTTTTTTAAAGAGCGGATGTCACTGCGTCTGGCGCTGGGTTTGCTGCTTGGTATAACAGGTGTTGCCGTGCTGGTAGGCTTTGACAGCGCAACAGCACAGAGTGGGGCAATATTCGCTATTGCCGCCGCCGCCGGGGCGGCATGCTGCTATGGCATTGCCACCTGGTATACACGTTTAGCCAAACCGGTGCCTGCCTTTATCAATGCTCATGGCAACATGTGGGGCGCAACCTTATGGTTACTGCCATTGCTATGGTTTATACCCTTGCCGGTAGCAGAGCCGTCAGCGCAAAGTATCCAGGCAGTACTGGTGTTGGGTGTGGTTTGTACCGGTGTGGCGTATTTGTTGTATTTTCGCCTGGTGCAGGATTTAGGCGCCACGCCAACCCTCACGGTGACCTTTCTTATCCCGGTATTTGGTGTGCTGTGGGGACACTTATTTTTGCAGGAATCAATTGGCTGGCATACGTTGTCTGGGGTGACAATTGTTGTTGCCGGCACTATGCTGGTCACTGGTTTTAATCTGAAGGCTCTTCGTGCGTCAGCGCCGTCACTTAAGGATAATCTATGAAACTTTATGGCTCCCAAACGTCGCCCTATGTCCGGCGAATTCGTCTGTTACTGGCAGAATTACCCTGTGAGTTTATTAAGCTGAATATTCTGGATAGTGCGGATCGCGAAACTCTGGCCGCAATCAACCCTACGTTACGCATTCCGATGCTGGACGATGCCGGCCAAACCATTTTTGATTCCGGGGTAATTTACCGTTACCTGGCGGCAAAAACCAACGCGACGCCTTTAAGCTGGTATCAGGAAAACCAGTTAACAGTGATAAATGCGGTAAACGATTCGCTGGTGATGCTGTATCAGTGCAGCCGCAGCGGGCTGGATACTAACGACGACAAACTATTTTTTAACTTACAACGTGAGCGTATTGCTATGTCGTTGTATGTGCTGGAGCAACAAGCTGCTAATGCTGAGTTTGCTAACTGGCAATATCCGGCGATGGCACTATACAGCCTGCTGGACTGGGTCGCGTTCCGGGAGCTGCTGGAGCTGGATGATTATCCGGCATTACAGGCTATTGTCAGTAATAATCAGCAGCAACCGATGGTAAAGCAGTCCGATCCACGGTTGTCATAACCTTTGTCGCCCAGGCCTGTGGTGTTAAACCGGTTGCTGCGCCGCTTTTAACACCACAGGTTCAATCAACACGCTCTGGCTCGTGTCGGATAACCAAATCTGGCCTTCGCTTATATTGCACTGCAGCTGCATATTGCGGCTGACCAGCGTCGCCATGTCTTTTACTGCCGTTTCAGGAATGTCGGTTACCGTCAGGTTTTGGTAGCGCTGCAATGCGGGTTCGATAGTTTTCCACCATACGGGCACACTGCGGCCACCATAACAAAATAACTGCACCTGGCGCGCCCGGCCGCAAGCTTTGCGCAGCCATTTCTCGTCACTTTGACCAAACTCGACCCACAGGTTAATGTTGCCGGTTAAATCACAGTCCCATAGTTCCGCCTGATCTTCTTCAGCACTTAAGCCTTTGGTGAACGTCAGGCTATCGGATGCATTCAGCATAAAAGCCAGTAGGCGCACCATCATCCGCTCGTCATTTTCTGACGGGTGCTGGGCCAGGGTTAAACTGTGATCCTGATAATAATTGCGGTCCATATCTGCAATTTGCAGCTGAACTTTAAAAACAGTCGCTTTAAGCGCCATAACGGTTTTCCGGCTATAAAAAAGCCGCAGTGTAACGCAGCACTGCGGCTATGGCATTAAAAACAATTCAGACTAGCGTCATTCGAATACAGCAGTTAGTTGCTGGCGTTGTTATATAGCTCATTTACTTTGTGCCAGTTAACAAGGCTCCACCAGGCACTGGCATAGTCACCGCGTTTATTCTGATATTGCAAATAATAGGCATGTTCCCAGACATCCAGCGCCAGCAAAGGGGTGCCTTGTACTTCAACCACATCCATCAGCGGATTATCCTGATTCGAAGTAGAGGTAACCACCAGCTTGTTGTTGCTATCAATAATCAGCCAGGCCCAGCCCGAGCCAAAACGGGTAGCGGCAGCCTGATTAAAAGCATTTTTCATCGCCACTACCGAGCCAAAGTCGCGTTCAATTGCTTTTTTAAGTGCCGGTGACGGTTCGCCAACATCTGCCTGCGGCGCCATTAACTGCCAGAACAGCTGATGGTTGTAATGACCACCGCCGTTATTACGCACCGCAGCATTGTAACGTGACATCCGCGACATAATGGCTTCCAGCGGCAGTTGGGCTAACTCCGGAAAGGTTTCAACCTGGCCGTTTAGGTTATTCACATAAGCCTGATGGTGCCGGCCATGGTGAATTTGCATGGTTTCTTTATCAATAACCGGGGCCAATGCATCGGCGGCATAGGGTAGCGGCGCCAGGGTAAAAGTATCAGCAGCGGCAACAGCGCTAACGGTAAAAAGCGTAGCAAATACTAGTGATTTGGCAGTTTTTAGTAACATAAAACACTCCTGTTAAAGATTAAAAAAGCTGGTTTTCGGATGTAAGTAACGGATAAATTGCGCAATTTTTAAAAAAGTGGCTGTCGACAACTATAAACCCAAGGGCGGTAGATAGCCATGCCCCCCCTGTGTTAATCCAGCGATATGACTGATAAGATTCAACATCGGTAGCAGATCAGTAATCTTCAGATCAAAAAAGTCGGTAAGTAAATTTTGGAATAAATCTTCGTTAAGCTTAACTGTTGACTAGATAAGCTGATGGGGCTAAATATGACTAAAGTCTTGACTGAAGTTAGTGATTGCAACGAAGGGACTCATCTTGCCTGATTATTCAAAATATACGTTAGAAGAGCTAATTGAAGCTAAAAACAGTCTTAATTTGGAGCAGTATCCAGAACGGGGGAAAGAGCTTGAACAGTTAATTACCCAAATGCAGTTACAGCCAAGCGGAGTGTATGCTGCAACAAAAGAAATAATCTGGTTAAAAAGACCTGCGTCAGAAGCACCGCAAAAATTTTGGTTATACGCTTCTTTGGCCATTATCTTTTTACTACCCATATTTTTTATTGGTGAGTACGCACCTAATTATAGCTCGCTTTATTCATATGATGGCGTATATAAAGGGATTCGGCAAACCTATAATAGAAACGGCGTTGAGCTTTATAATCTTCAGGTCGATGACAGGACGTTTCAAGTGGCTGGGACCTGGGCAAAGTTATTAAGTCTTGAACCGGGAACCAACTTAAGTCTGATGAGCTTCAGTGGTAACAGGGTGTGGGAGATTCGTTCGAAGGAGCTTCCAGTTGTTTCTTATTCTGACTTTGTTCAATACTCTGAGAAGCGAAAGTCTGACAAGAAAACACAGGCTTTTATCTTCTTTATCGTGGCAGTTTTCGGATTTGCAATCTTCTTTAAAATGAAAAAACATAACAACAAATTACTTGTCTTAAAGTAACAGGATAAAACGGGAGGTTTGAAATAAAAGGTGTGTGATTTTATACCAGAGTATACTTAGTTTCTTGTTTTTTGTGCTTATGGCAGCCAAGCAACTTATTTACTGTTAGAAATTATCAATCACAAGGCTCTTGAACTACAAAGACACTTGATAACAAAAAAGCCGCTAAGCAAAACTTAGCGGCTTTTTTGTTGGAATTTAATGGTCGGTACGAGAGGATTCGAACCTCCGACCCCTTCACCCCCAGCGAAGTGCGCTACCAAGCTGCGCTACGTACCGACGTGGGGAGTATCATAATGATTCCCCGCCAGAAAGCAATGGCGGATGAGTTAACTGCAGCAATTTTCGCCAGTTAAGGCTGGCGAGATAATATCTGGCATTGTTGCTCTTTTTGTTGCCTACGTAAATCGCTGTGTTTATCACAACAATTTATTACCGATATGGTTTTTGCTGTCTGTTATTACTGCAGCTTCCTTGCTAATATAGCCGTCTTTACGTCTTTTGGTGCCTGCCGTGCTGTGGATCCCGTTTACCTTGCTGGCTGCGTTTATGCAGGCTTGGCGCAATGCGTTTCAAAAACAACTCAGTAAAGAAGTTAAAGTAGCTGGGGTAACGCTGGCGCGGTTTATCTGGGCTTCGCCGCTTGCTGCTCTATATTTATGGGGGCTGTATCAGTGGCAACCGGCAGCGCTGCCACAGTTTAACGGCAGTTTTGCGCTCTTTATTGTGGCTGCGGCGCTGGCGCAAATTCTGGCCACAGCGTTGATGGTTAAACTATTTATGCTACGTAACTATGCGATTGGTGCTGGCCTGGCAAAAAGCGAAGCGGTGCTGGCAGCGATACTGGGCGTGCTGTTTTTCAGCGAAGCGTTATCGGCTCTGGCCTGGCTGGGTGTGGCGCTGGGCGGTGGCGCAGTATTTTTACTCAGTGGTGCTAGTCTGCGACAGTTGTCCTGGCCGGTTATGCTGTTGGGGTTGGGCAGTGGTTTAGCTTTTGCACTTACTTCATTGTGGGTTCGGCAAGCCAGCCTGGTGTTAGGTTTGCCTTTTCCGCATGGCGCAGCCTGGGTATTGCTACTGGTGATCCTGTTGCAAACGGTTTTGTTATTATTGTGGCTTAGTGTAAAAGACCGGCTGACATTGCAGGCGCTCTGGCAACGGCCAAAGCTTACCGTGCTGGTCAGCATCTGCAGTTGTATTGGCTCTGTTGGCTGGTTTACGGCAATGAGCCTGGAGTCAGTGGCGCTGGTAAAAACGCTGGGCCAGGTTGAAGTGTTGTTTATGTTACTGATTTCAACTTTTATTTTAAAAGAAAAGTTGCTGCGCAATGATCATCTGGGGCTGGCGCTTATCGTGCTGGCAGCCATATGTGTAATGTGGGCCTGAAAACTTACTGTTTTAGCCGCACCTCGTTTATTGATCCATAATAAATGCGTTCTGTACTGGTGAATTTTTGCTAACTCAGTAAAATAGGCCGCTGTTTTAACTAACCGAACTGAGTGACAGTGGAGCAGGATCCTTTCGCCGACATCCGGCCATACCATGACAACGAAGTAGCGCCTGCTATTGCACGCCTGATTGCCGATCGTGAATTTATCCAGGCGATTTTACATTACCGCTTTCCGCGTTTATCCGGTCCTTTTGGCTGGTTGCTATCGCCTCTGGTGAAATTGTGGCTGAAACGGCGTTGGGCCAGATTAAAATCAGTAAAGGCAGTGCAGTTGCAGGTTGCCGGTTTTATGGATCGGATGATTGCCAACACCACCGACAAAGTTACCTATTCCGGCCTTGAAAATTTAGACCCAAAGCAATCTTACTTATTCTTATCGAACCATCGTGACATTGCGATGGACCCGGCGCTGGTTAACTGGTGCTTACATCAGCAGGGCCTTGCCACCGTGCGTATCGCTATTGGTGATAATCTATTGCGAAAAGCCTGTGCAACTGAATTAATGAAGCTAAACAAAAGCTTTATTGTTAAACGGGGCGCCAAAGGCCCGCGCGAGATGCTTAAAAATCTGACCCAACTTTCTGCTTATATTAAACATTCGCTGGATGACAACCATTCGGTCTGGATAGCCCAGCGCGAAGGGCGTGCCAAAGATGGTAATGATCAAACCGACCCGACCATTCTCAAAATGTTTTACATGCAAGGTAAAAAACAAGGCCTGGGCTTTAGCGAGTATCTGCAAACTCTTAATATTGTGCCGGTGTGTATCTCATATGAGTATGACCCTTGCGACGCCGATAAAATAAACGAGTTGTGGCAGAAAAAGACTCAGGGTAGCTATCAGAAAACCGAGTTTGAAGATATTGATGCCATTATCAAAGGGATAGTGGGGTATAAAGGACGGGTGCACGTGGCTTTTGCCAAACCGTTGCAGGCCTTGCCGGACGACCCGGATGCGGCAGCAGCCTGCATCGATCAGCAAATCTGGCAACAGTACCGTTGTTATCCAATTAATGGCCTGGCGGCAGGTAGCGAAGTACCCGCCGCAACCGCGCAGGCGGTTGAACAATGGCAGCAGCGTTTGCAAAGTGTTGCGCCGGGTGCGCAGGAGCTTATGGCGACATTGTATGCGGCACCGGTAAAGAAAAAACCGCAGTAATGGCTTATTTAGTAAGTGTCACATTGCTATGGGCGTTTTCGTTCAGCCTGATTGGCGTCTATCTGGCCGGTCAGGTCGATCCGTATTTTGCCGTGTTGACCCGGATACTGCTGGCGTTATTGCTGTTTAGCCCGTTGTTAGTGCGTTATCGTTTCCCTGCCAGCCTGGTCTGGCCGGTGATGGGTTTTGGTGCAATACAACTGGGCCTGATGTATTTGTTTTACTATCAGGCATTTTTGCTACTAAGTGTCGCTGAAGTACTGGTGTTTACTATTTTTACGCCACTGTATATCACCCTGTTACACGATGTATTAGCAAAACGTTTTAACCCGCGGTTTTTTGTTGCGGCGCTTATTGCCGTGCTGGCAGCAGCGTTAATGCGCTATCAATCGTTAAGTAACAGCTACTGGCTAGGTTTTACCGTGGTGCAGGGCGCTAATATTTGTTTTGCCATTGGTCAGGTAGGCTATAAAAGACTATTGGCCAGGCATCCTGCACTGAAACAACATCAGTTGTTTGGCTGGTTTTATGTTGGCGCAACGCTGGTAGCGATACCGGCCTGGCTGGTGCTGGGTAGCAGTCAGTATCCGGCAACTACGGTGCACTGGACAGTGTTGTTATGGCTTGGGCTGGTGGCATCTGGTCTGGGCTACTATGGTTGGAATAAAGGGGCTACTCTGGTATCCAGCGGGATGTTGGCGGTGATGAACAATGCCCTGATCCCCGCCGGTTTACTGGTAAATGTTATTATCTGGCAACGTGATGCCGATGTGGTACGACTCAGTATCGGCTGTGCGATGATCGGTTTTTCAATCTGGTTGTGCCGCTGGCCTGCCAGGCAGGGAGGATAAGTGGCAAGACAAGTACAATACACATTTCATGGCAAAACCAAGACGATTGCCTTTAGCTACGATCGCCATATCGATTTATATGAAGCTGTAGCCGCCGCTGAAGGCATCGACCTGACCAGTTTTCTTGCGATGGAGCAGCAAGTGGCGCGTACCGCTAAAGATAAAGCGGCGATTAAAAATTTCCGGCAGCAAGCGTTTACTAAAATGGGCTTCAGTAACATTGGTTTTGTCCGGGACGAACCCTGAACCGCATGTTCACCCTGCGGCCGCTATGTTAGGCTTGACACATTCTTAAAACAGGAACTGTATTATGAAAATTACCAGCAATTTTGACAGTGGCAATATCGAGATTATCAAAGCCGATGATCCGGCCGACATTCAACTGGCTATTCGTAAAGACAATCAGTCAGATTTTTACCAATGGTTTCATTTCCGGCTAAACAGCCCGCATCCTCAATTGCATAAAATTACCATTACTAACGCCGCCGGTTCGGCTTATCCCGATGGCTGGCAGGATTATCAGGCAGTGGCGTCGTATGATCGGCAAACCTGGTTCCGGGTTGAAACTGAGTATGATGGCAAAGCATTAACCATTAATCATTACCCGGAAGCGGAATCGGTTTATTTTGCCTATTTTGCGCCATATAGCTATGAGCGGCATCAGGACTTATTGCACCAGGCCCAAAATGATTACAATTGCCAGCTGGTCGATTTAGGCGAAACGTTGGATGGGCGTGATATGAGCCTGCTGATTGTCGGTGAGCCTGATGACACTAAAAAGAAAATCTGGATCACCGCCCGTCAGCACCCGGGTGAAACCATGGCTGAATGGTTTATTGAAGGTTTACTGGATCGTTTACTGGATGAAGATGATGGCGTGGCCCGCAGTTTACTGGCCAAGGCGGTTTTCTACATTGTGCCGAACATGAACCCGGATGGCAGTGTCCGTGGTAATTTACGGACCAATGCGGCCGGTGCCAACTTAAACCGCGAATGGCAAAACCCGACGCTGGATCGCAGCCCTGAAGTGTATCTGGTACGCCAGAAAATGCTGGAAACCGGCCTGGATATGTTTCTGGACATTCATGGTGATGAAAACCTGCCATATAATTTTGTCGCCGGTGCCGAAGGTGTGCCGTCTTACAACGACAAGATGCAGCAACTGGAGCAGGATTTTAAAGCCGCATTGCTGACCATTACGCCGGAATTTCAGGATAAATATGGTTACGACAAAGATGCGCCGGGCCAGGCCAATTTAACGGTTGCCACCAGCTGGGTTGCTGAGCAGTTTAAATGTCTGGCGTATACCGTTGAGATGCCGTTTAAAGATAATGCCGATTTACCCGATGCGGCTTTTGGCTGGTCAGATATTCGCTCGATGAAACTGGGCCAGGACAGCCTTAGCGCCATATTACAAGTGGTAGATAAACTTCGTTAACGCAGCAGATGTAGAGTAAAGAGGTAAGGGTAAGTATTATGGCCATTATTTCCTGTCCGTTCTGCGGGCAACGCATATCCGATAAAGCCACCGCCTGCAGTAAATGCGGTGGCGATCTCAGCAGTAATACGCCAGAGCAACTGGCCGCCATGGAGCGAGATAAGAAAAACCGCAAAATGCAGTCGCTGATGAATCAATCAATGTTAGCTATGGTATTGTTTTTGGGTGGTTTTGGTATTTTGTATTGGTGGCAACCCGCTAATCACAGTTACAACCAATACTTATCCAACGCCGCTATTGCACTGGGTTTTTGTTGGTATGTTGTTACCCGGGCGCGCATTATTCTAATGAAGCGAAAATAACCCTATGGACTTTAAAGCCCTGGTCAGCGCTATGGCGCCTGAGACTTATGAAAAGCTGGCAGACGCGGTTGCCACCGGTCGTTGGGCCGATGGTACCGCGTTAACTGAGCAGCAAAAAGCCCAAACATTACAACTGGTAATGGCCTATCAGGCCACGGTGTTAAAGTCTGAAGAATTATTTACAGTGGGCGCCGATGGTCAGCTGATCCAAAAAACCAAAGCTGAACTGAAAAAGCAATTTGATAATAACGATGCAATAGCAAGGTTCGGACACGATGATCTTTAAAAACTGGTTTAAACCAAAATGGCAACATCCGGATTATACTGTGCGCCAGCAGTCGATTGCCAGTCTGTCGGCAGGTCAGCGCGAGCATAAAGAAATATTGCATGAACTGGCGTTTAACGACAGCAGTGAAACTGTGCGCCGCAGTGCCCTGGAACATCTGAATGATTTTTCATTGTGGTGGCAGTCCAGTAAACAGGACAGCAGTGACCGGCTGCGCCAACATGCTGAACAACAATTGCTTGGCATGTTGTTAGGACAGCAGATAACAGCGCAGCTAAAAAGCCAGTTTATTGCCCAGTGTAATCGCAGCTCGCTGCTTGAGCAGCTGGCCGAGCGGGAAAGCGATGCTGAAATGCTGTTCAGGGTGCTGCAGCGTTTAAATAAACCCGAGCTAAACAGTAAAGCGCTGACAGACTCTGTACTGACTATCGCTCAAAAACAACACTTGCTGACACAACTGGATGATCAGAAACAACTGGAAAAACTCAGTAAAGTGTTAACCGGTGAGTTGGCGCAGCAACTGCAGCAAAAATTAGCGGCGCAGGCCGAGCAACAACAAAAACCTGTTAAGTTACGCAAAGATATAACCTTGTTACTGGCCCGTTTAAATGCGCTGCGAGAACGCTTTTCAGCCGCTGAAATTCCGGCACAACTGGCTGAGTTACAACGTCAGTGGCAGGGTTGTTTGCCTGATCTTGACTGTTTACCCGTTGCTGAAGCTGATAGCATCAGGCAAAAGTATCAACAGCTTATCACTAAACTGGAACAGTGGCTGGCGCCCCAACTACAAGAATTAGCGCAGGCCAAAGCTGAGGCAGAGCAGCAGGCCGCTGCTCAGTCGCAATTTCAGCAGTTAACCGATAATATCACTCAGCTGAACAATCAACTTGGCGATGCCCTGGCAGAAGCCGATATTAGTGCTGCAGAAGCCATTAGCGAACCATTGGCTAACCTGACAACCCAGATTGCACAGGCTACTCTGTTAAACGATTCGCAGCGCCATACCCTGCATAAACAACAACAGGCTTTAGCCAGCCAGTTAAATAATTTACCTAAAATTGCAGAAAATTTAAGTGAAGCGTCCAGAGTACTGACTGATTGGGCAGCACAACCTGTGCCCTCAGAGCTGGCAAATTTTGACGCTGCAAACGAGCAGTTCACTGCTTACAAAAAACACTGGCAGCAACTGACAAAATCGTTGCCGCTGACGATACCGGTATCGCTGGCAACGGCCAAACAACAGCTGCAACAACAGTGGCAGCAAGCGTTAGCGGCCCTGAACAGTCAGCAGGAACGGACGCTGCGGCAGTGTCGCAGTAAGCTGTCTGAATTTAAGCGGTTGGATCAGCAAGGGCGCTTTAAAGTGTTGTTTGGCCTGTTCAAAGGCATTAGTTCTGATTACGCTGAACTTTCACCGGCCGAGCAACTGAAAGTGGCCACTGATTACGAACAGGCCGCTGCCAGAATTGCTGAGCTTACCGACTGGCAAGAGTATATTGCTACACCGCGTAAGCAAGAATTACTGGCCCACCTGCAGCAGTTAGCGTCAATCGAGCCGACGGATATGCCGGCGCGCGCAGAGCAGGTTAAGCAGGCGCGGACACAATGGGGTAGTTTCGGTAAAGCCGAAGCAGAGCAAGATGCTGAGTTAAATACAGCCTTTGATCTGGCCTGCGAACAGGCATATGCGCCGTGTCGCGGTTACTTTGCTGAGCAAGATGCGATTAAAGCGGCTAATCTGGCACAACGTGAAACCATTGTCAGCCAGCTTGAGCAATTAGACCCTGAGCAGCTGGCAGCAACCGGGCTTGATGCCGCCATCAATGCTGTTAGCCAGGCCTGGCAACAAGCCGGGCCGGTAAAGCGGCAAGATTTTGTGGCCTTGCAACAGCGTTATCAGCAGGCACTTAGCCCGCTAAAAGCAAAAGCCGGCGAATATCAGCAGCAGGCTGCCTTGCAAAAGCAAGGTCTGGTCAATGACGCTATCGCAGCAGTCGCCCTCAGTGACAGCAACCAGAGCAGCAAGATCCTGAAAGAGTTACAGCAACGCTGGAAATCGTTGGGTTATGCCGGTAAAAAGCAGGATCAGCAATTATGGCAACAGTTTCGTAAAGTTTGCGATGGGTTTTTCAGTCAGCGGCAGGCTGCGTTTGCTGAGCAGCAACAGCAGCAATTAGCTCAGGAAAATGAACTTACTGCGGTGCTGGCCGAACTGGAACAGGCTGTAGCGCAATTAACCTCAGATTGTGCAGCCAGCGAGCTGGAGCAACTGAACGAGCAGCTTAAAATGCTGGATGTCGGCGTTATTGCCAGTGCCCGCAAGCAACGCGATAAACTGCGTGACCGCCTGGCTCAATTACAGCAACAGCAAGCCGAGAAAGCCGTCCAACAGGGGGTTAACCGGTTATTTGCTGCATTAATGCAGGCTGACAACACAACTGAGCACTGGCCGGCAGAGTTTAAGCCACAGCCGGAATTAGCCGGTGCGCTGGGGTTAGATCGCAAAGGTTTAACCCAGGCGCTGGAAATTGTCTGTGGTGTCAATGGGCCGGAGCAGGAACGCAGCGAGCGTCAGCAGGTGCAACTGACCTTGTTAACCCTTAAACACAATGCCGGTGAACTGACCGATAAACACAACCTGTTGCAACATTGGCTAGCATTTGGGCCCTTGATGCAGCAAGAATTGAGTTTAGTACCGCGGGTTAAAGCGCTATTTATCAGTGAGTAAACAAGCAGGGCGCTCAGGCGCCCTTGCTGCTAGTCTCCGTTACTCAGCTCGCCGCGTAAATTCTGTTGCATCTTCTGGCGTATTTGGTTGGCATCAAGCTGCTGGCTCAGTAAATAGTGCAGTTTAGTCAGGGTTGCTTCCAAGGTCATATCATAGCCACTGATCACTCCACTGGTTTTCAGCGCGTTACCGGTTGCGTATCCGTCCATATTAACCTTGCCTTTAAAACACTGGGTACAGTTCACCAGGATCTGACCACGCGCAGAGGCCGCCTGCAGTACTTCAAGTAATTCTGGCCGTTGCGGCGCATTACCTACCCCGAAAGATTTGATGATCAGTGCCCGAACCGGCGCATGCAGCATATTGCTTATAACATCGGTACTGATCCCGGGATACAAGGTCACTACACTGATTGGTTGCGGCGTAATGTCAGCTACCTGTAAATCGGCAACCGGTGCGGTAACCGGGCTGACTTTGCCTTCAATCAGGTCAATATTAATGCCGGCTTCAAGCAGCGGTAAAAAATTAGGTGAAGCAAAGGCATTAAAACCATCGGCATCGGCTTTGGTCGCGCGGTTACCCCGAAACAACTGATTATTAAAAAACAGCGCAACTTCGGCAATAGGGTAATTTGCGGCCAGATACAGCGCATTCAGCAAATTTACCTGTCCATCTGAGCGAAGCTGGGCCAGTGGTATCTGCGAGCCGGTTATAATGACCGGTTTTTGCAGGTTTTCCAGCATAAACGATAGAGCTGATGCGGTGTAAGCCATGGTATCAGTACCATGCAGCACCACAAAGCCATCATATTGCTGATAGTTCTGCTGTATATCATTGGCAATGTGTTGCCAGTGGGCCGGAGTCATATCGGATGAGTCAATCACCGGATGATATTCATGAATATCAAACAGCGGCATTTCCGGGTGAAAAAACTCTGGCATTTCATTAACCGTGGCGGTTAAAAAACCCGGTACCGGCACAAAGCCCTGGCTGGATTGCTGCATACCAATAGTACCGCCGGTATAAGCAACATAAATACGTTTTCTATTCATAGTTTTTGTCTATAGCCATGGTTGTTGACAGACATAAAAATGCCCGCAATATAGCGGGCATTGTAATCGAGTTAAGGCTAACTGTCAGTTAACTGTGCAGGTTACACAGTAAGAGTAAATACCGTTAGGATCATTAAACTGGTTCAGAATAACAAAGTCCTTACGCATTTGCTTGCTCACCCGTTGCAGCATTTTCTGCTCAGGCGAGGCCTGTACCTGCGGCAGCCAGCCATTAGCCTGGGCACTGCCAAACAGCTCTTTCAACATTTGCTCGGTTGGCGACAATTCTTGTTTTATCACCTGTACATCATAGTTGGTTAAACCGGCTTTTTCTGCCGCAGCGGCAATAGCATCGTCAAAGTTACCCAGTTTATCTACCAGGCCCAGCTCAAGCGCGGTGCTGCCAGTCCAGACGCGGCCCTGAGCAACTTCATCTACTTCACTCACCGACATATTGCGGTTACTGCCAACCATGGTTAAAAATTCAGTATAACCACGTTCAATCAGTAACTGCATAATGTCTTTAGCCTTGTCGGTAAGGCCCTGATACAGCGGCAAACCAGAAGATAAACCGGCTAATTCCGTTGTGCCTACACCGTCAACATTTAAACCCAGTGTCGCTAGTGAGTTTTCAGCAGTGTGCAACAGGCCGAAAATACCAATTGAACCGGTAATAGTAGTAGGAGAGGCCCAAATTTCGTTAGCAGGAGCAGCAATCCAGTAACCACCAGAGGCAGCAACCGCACCCATAGAGGCGATAACCGGTTTGCCGGCTTCGCGCAGCAGGCTGATTTCCTGACCAATCACTTCTGAGGCAAAAGCACTACCGCCGCCGCTGTCAATGCGCAGTACTACCGCTTTAACTTTGTCATCAAAACGGGCTTTGCGCAGCAGCGCTGCGGTTGAGTCACCACCAATGGTACCGGCTTTAGCACTACCATCGACAATCATGCCGCGGGCAACTACTACCGCTACTTTTGAGGTTAACGGGTTAACAAAATCGGCAGAAGGTATGGCGTATTTTGCATAATCATCAAAACCGACATGGTTATAAGCATGTTTGTCATTTTCACCAACAATGGCAATCAGCTTCTGGTGGAATTGCTCACGGGTGGCAATATTGTCAGCAAAGCTGTTGTTGATGGCATACTGAGCGGTATCACCGTCTGCTGTCTGTAATTTTTGTAGCAGGGCATCATAGGTTTCATCAAAGTTGCTGATTTCAAAACCGCGACGGCTGCTGACATCCTGTTTATAGGTGTTCCACAGATCTGATAACCAGGCGATATTGGCTTCTTTTGCGGCGTCTGACATGTCATTGCGCAAAAATGGCTCAACCGCTGATTTGTAAGTACCTACCCGGAATACGTGAGTATTAATTTTCAGTTTTTCCAATGCCTCTTTATAGTACATCGGGTAGCTACCGTAGCCTTCCAGAATAACGGCACCCATCGGGCTTAAACTGATTTCATCAGCGTAGCTGGCCAGGTAGTACTGGGTCTGACCGTAATAGGCGCCATGGCTGAATACTTTTTTGCCCGCGGCTTTAAAAGCGTCAATGGCAGTGCCCACCCGCTGCATTTTATCCAGCGAAGCAGAGCGTAAGCCGGATAAATCCAGCACCATCGCCTGAATTCTGTTATCAGTAGTAGCGGTTTCGATAACCTTAACCACATCAGATACCAGCACTTCCGGTGACTCTTCACCGCCACCCAGGCTATCGTTAACGGCTGCCGACACCGGGTCAACCCAGCGTAACTCTTCAACCAAATCCCCGTTCAGGTTAAGCACTAAGGCCGCGGTATCAGCAATTTTAACTTCATCTTCGCCGCTGAACATGGCAATAAGCACTATGGCGACGATAAAGATAAACAGCAGGTTAAGTATCGTGGCTCTAAAGCCTTTGTACACCCGCCAGATGGCGCCGAAAAAACGACGAAGGGGGCCTTTTCTGGGTTCAGACATAATATATTCCTGTAGTAGGTAGCAAAATGACATTTTTAATGTTGCTATGCTAACCAATTTGTTGGCAAAGACTAAATGCAATTTGTAAGTAAATGTTTAGCACTTGCTATCGGGGGCCAAAGCGGCTACATTCAACCCATTTAACAGGTACGACCAGAGAGGCTGCGGTGGCATATCAAAAATTATTACAACCACTGGATTTAGGTTTTACTACCCTGAAAAACCGGGTGATTATGGGCTCGATGCATACTGGCCTGGAAGAAGAAAAAAATGGCTTCGCCAAGCTGGCGGCGTTTTACGCTGAGCGGGCAAAAGGCGGCGTGGGCTTAATTATCACCGGCGGTATCAGCCCGAATTTTCGCGGCAATCTGGTGCCCTTTGGCAGCCAGCTTAGTCACTGGTGGCAGGTTAAAAAACATTGCCAGATCACAGAGGCGGTGCATCAGCATGATGCAAAAATTTGCTTGCAGTTGTTACACGCCGGTCGGTACGGTTATCACCCGTTTAATGTGGCTCCCAGCAAAATTAAATCACCGATAACCCCGTTTAAACCCGCTGAATTGAGCAAACGACAAGTTACCAGTACCATTAAAGACTTTGCCTACGCGGCCAAGCTGGCCAAAAAAGCCGGTTACGACGGTGTCGAGGTCATGGGCTCTGAAGGCTATTTAATTAATCAGTTTATTTGTCAGCGTACTAACCGCCGGCAGGACGAGTGGGGCGGCAGCTTTGCTAATCGCAGCCGCTTTGCCATAGAAACCGTAAAAGCCGTACGCGAGCAGTGTGGCAACGATTTTATTATTATTTACCGGTTGTCGATGCTGGACCTGGTGGAAGACGGCAATAGCTTTGAAGAAGTGGTTGAACTAGGCAAAGCCATTGCTGAGGCCGGCGCCACTCTTATTAATACCGGCATTGGCTGGCATGAAGCCAGGGTACCCACCATTACCACCCGGGTACCGCGTGCCGCCTTTAGCTGGATAACTGAGCGGGTTAAAAAAGAGCTGAGTATTCCGGTTATTGCCACCAACCGGATTAACGACCCGCAGGTAGCCGAAGATATTCTGGCCAACGGTCAGGCCGATATGGTGTGTATGGCCCGGCCATTTTTAGCTGATGCCGACTTTGTAAACAAAGCGGCGGCCAATAACGCTGATCAGATTAATACCTGTATCGCCTGTAACCAGGCCTGTCTGGACCATGTATTTCAGAATAAACGTGCCAGCTGTCTGGTTAACCCCCGGGCCTGCTATGAAACCGAGCTTAACTTTACCCCGGCTACCCGGCTTAAAAAGCTGGCTGTTATCGGCGCCGGCCCGGCCGGTTTAGCGTTTAGTGTGTATGCCGCGCAGCGTGGCCATACCGTGCATTTATTTGATAAGTCGCATCAAATTGGCGGTCAGTTTAATTACGCCAAGCAAATTCCGGGTAAAGAAGAATTTCATGAAACGCTACGTTATTTTGGCAAAATGCTGGAATTACATGCTATTAAGCTTCATTTAAATTCAGAGCAAACGGCCGACAGCCTGGCAGAGGCGGGCTTTGACGAAGTTATTCTGGCCACCGGTGTTGTGCCGCGCGATATTGCGTTGGCAGGCCAGGATCACCCCAAAGTGCTGAGTTATCTGGACGTGCTGCGTGACCACAAAGCAGTGGGCAAAAACGTGGCGGTTATCGGCGCTGGTGGTATTGGTTTTGACGTGGCTGAATACCTGACTGAGGAGCATTCATTAACCCTGCAGCCCGATGCCTGGCTAAAAGACTGGGGTGTCGATAAAACTTACCAGGGCCGCGGTGCCTTATTGCCCGACAGCCTGCCAGAGCCTGCCCAGCGTAAAATTTATCTAATGCAGCGTAAAACCACCAAAGTTGGCGCAGGCTTAGGCAAAACCACTGGCTGGACTCACCGCGCCTCGCTTAAGAAAAAAGGCGTGGAATCGATGGGCGGGGTTAACTACCTTCGGGTAGATGACTGCGGCCTGTGGCTTGAAATCGGCGGCGAAGAGCGATGCCTGGACGTGGATAACGTTATTATCTGTGCCGGCCAGCTACCGCTGCGGGAATTACAGCAAGGCTTAACTGAACGCGGCATTACCAACCATTTAATTGGTGGCGCCGACGTCGCAGCAGAACTGGACGCCAAGCGTGCCATTCGCCAGGGCGCAGAGTTAGCCGCGCAAATTTAAGCGCTGGCTGATACAGATTAAGCCATATAATTAAGCCCTAAACGTAAGTATTTAATATAAAAAAACCGTACCTGTCTGGTGCGGTTTTATTATTTATAACATTGCTCAATCTATTCGCTGCTATGTATCCATTTCGCCGTTTTTTTGCTGATCACTTGTGTACTTACTGAAATTAATGTTTGATAACAGACATATTTTTTCAGGAGGCAACGATGTGACGGCATCTCAAAACAAGACGACCGCAGCGACAGATGTATCGGCACCCGTTTCTCCAACCCCTTTACAGGGCGAGTTATATGATGCCCATTTAGACTCTATGTTGCGCCAGTTTAGTCTTTTTATGCTGCGCCATCCCAGTATGATTTTAACGTTTGGCTATCTGCTGTGTAGTTTGTTGGGCATGCTGTTTGCCAACCGGTTATTTTCCTTTTTTGACATCAACATTTTGCCTTACCTTGAGTTAACCGATTTTATACTGGCAGCATTAAACCATCCCTGGATTTTGCTGAATGTTACGGGTTGGTTGGTTTTCTTAGTGGTGCTGTTGGGGGTAGACCGTTATATCAGGCGGCATATCCGTTGGTATGCCGCGTGGTCTGAAAAATACTATCAACCGGCACAGTTTAAAAGGTATAACGTCATTGTCATGTTTATTCCACTGCTGTTTTTGTACAATGTAGCCAAAATGGAGTCTGCTAACCTTGCTGAAAAAATTAAAAACAACCAACAGCCTAAGTTTAATGTCAGCTTAATTTATCCGGTACAGGACGGCGCCAAAACGCTGCAGTTCGATCAGGTACAGGTTATTGCCCGTACCAGCAGTTATCTGTTTATTTATGTTCAGCAACAGGTCAAAGTTATACCGCATGCCAATGTTGCTGTAATAGTCCCGCTTGCGCCAGCTTCTTTAGTCGACTCTGCAGAAAATAGTGAGTTGTCGCCTGGTACAGTCAAAAATAAAATTGATAATACAACCACTGAAAAAGCCAAAGCATTAAACTTAGAGGATGGTTCGGGTACAGATAATGCAGCAACAAATAAGAAGGGCGAAGCTATTAAATCTCAGTAGCCTTACTTGGGGCAAAATACCAACAGAAAAGTATAGCAATTTTTAGGGTTACACTGAACTAAACGCGATGTTCAATATAAGGTTTAACGTGGCTAACAGACTTAAACAACTTAGCATTAGTATGGCTATTTGCTTGCTGGGCCTAATCGCATTGCTGGCGATAAGCAGTACTGCTATTACAGCCTATTGGTTTGGCGAAAATACATATGGTGAAGTTATCAATTATCAGGTAAGCCGTGAGCGACCGGCTAATTTCACTGTGTCACAGCGAACACCGGAACGGCACCAAATAGTAGTGCAATATTCTGTTAATAACGAAACGTACCAGATATTAGCCAACTCACACGTGTATTCTGCATTGAATATCATTAACACAGGTGACCGCTTACTGGTGGCGGCCGACAAAAATAATCCTGCACATGGTTATGTGCTAAGTTATGCGCTTTTTAGTCCGATTGTTTCAGTATCGATGCCGTGGTTGTTAGTCATGTTGTTAATTTTAACGCCGCAGTGGATATATTACTTACGTAAGTAGTGTAAAAAACGATGTTTACTATTTTTCGCTGCTGCCAGCGACTTTTCTGGTGCTTTATTTATCAATGCTGCTATCGTGGTATCAGCTTTGCAGTACATCTTATAAAAATACAAAGTCAATACAGGGAGTCTCTATGTCAGGTGTGTTAACCATGGTGCTTGCGGGGGGCGAGGGGACCCGCTTAGCGCCACTTACCGGTATTCGCGCTAAACCGGCAGTGCCGTTTGGCGGTAATTATCGGATTGTCGATTTTGTGTTAAATAACTTTGTTAACTCCGATTTGTTGCAGATCTTCGTTATTACTCAGTTTAAGTCACATTCATTGATGAAGCACTTAGGTCGCGCCTGGCGGGTAAGTGGTTTAACCAACCGTTTTATTGACCCGATACCGGCCCAGATGCAAACCGGCAAACACTGGTATTTGGGTACTGCCGATGCCATTTATCAGAACCTGCATTTAATTGAAGGCCTGGATCCGGAGCATGTTTGTGTATTTGGTGGCGACCATATTTATAAAATGGATGTGCGGCAAATGCTCGATTTTCACCGCCATAATAAAGCTAAGCTTACCGTGGCGGCAATTCCGGTGCCGGTTAGCCAGGCTCATGAATTTGGCGTGATTGAAGTAGACGAGCACGGCAAAATGATTGGCTTTGAAGAGAAACCTAAGAAAAATCCGAAAACTATCCCGGGTCGGCCTGATTTTGTCCTGGCGTCGATGGGTAACTATATTTTTGAAGCAAAGTGCCTGGTTGATGTGCTGGTAGCCGATGCCAAAGTGGATGACTCGAAACATGACTTCGGGCATAACATTATTCCCGGTTTATATCCGCAGGGTGAAGTGTATGTATATGACTTTTCCAGCAACCGCATCCGGGGCGAGTCAGAAAGTAGTGCCGGCTACTGGCGCGATGTGGGCACCATAGATTCGTACTATGAAGCCAATATGGATTTAATCTCCATTAATCCGCCGTTTGATGTATATAACCGCTACTGGCCGCTACGCAGTTACACCCCGCCGATGCCGCCGGCCAAATTTGTGCATGATGAAACCAATCGTACCGGTCAGGCGATAAGCTCTATGGTGGCGTCGGGTTGCATTGTCAGCGGTGCTATCGTTTATCAGTCAATTCTGGGTTACAACGTGCATGTGCACAGCCACAGCTATATTGAAAAATGTGTGCTGATGGGCAACAACGATATAGGCCGTGGCTGTCGTATTCGCCGCGCCATTATTGATAAAGACGTAAAAATTGCGCCGGGTACCATTATTGGTGAAGATCCGGTGCAGGATAAAGCGCGTTTTCATATCTCGCCGGGTGGCGTGGTGGTGATCCCGAAAGGGGCCCGGATCGGCTTTACCGACGACGAGTAATTTGCTAAGGAAATTGTGTTGCGTATTCTGTTTATTTGCAGTGAATATGAAGGCTTAATTAAAACCGGCGGCCTGGCAGACGCTTGTCGCGGCCTGGCCAGCAGCTTGCTGGCCGAAGGCCATCAGGTTAGTGTGATTTTACCCCGCTATGGCGCCTTATATCAGGTTGCCACTGCGGGCGAACAGTCGGTTTTTGTTGAACTGGGCGGCCAAACCTATGGCGGAGCTGTGCGCAGCACTGAACTGGATGGGGTAACCATCCACTTGCTTGAGCATCATGATTTTTTCGACAGGCCACGGCCATACGACGACGGTCAGCATGGCTATGCCGACAACCCGCTGCGCTTTGCCTTTTTTTGTAAGGCGGCTATTGCCTGGGCAGCGCAGCAGCGAGCTTTTGACATAATACACGGCCATGACTGGCAAAGTGCACCGGCGGCGTATTACTTAAACCAGGTACAGCAACACCAGCAAAGCCTGAGCGGCATTCCATTTATATTTACTATTCATAATGGCGCCTATCAGCAACAATCTGATCCGCGTTGGGCAGGGCAACTTGATTTAACCTTACACCAGCAAGGGGCGCAGCATAGTCTGAACTTTCTGCAAATTGGCCTGCAATACGCCAGCAAAATTAATACCGTCAGTCAGGGCTATCGTGATGAACTACTGAGTGAGCCGGCTGCTAATGGCCTGGCTGACTGGTATCAGCAGCGCCAGCATGACTTTAGCGGTATTTTAAATGGCTGCGATTATCAGCTTTGGGATCCGGCCAACGATAAGGCATTACCAGCCAACTTTGATGCCGGCGACTTAACCGGCAAAGCGTTATGTAAACGCGCTTTGCAGCAGGCGCATCAGCTAGCGGTCGCTGACGTGCCATTACTGGTCGCAGTCAGCCGGGTGACCGGTCAGAAAGGCTACGATATATTAGTGCCGGCGCTTAAACACGTGTTAACGCATTATCCGGTGCAGGTGGTTATTGTTGGCAGTGGCGAAGCGCATTATTGCCAGCAGTTGCATCAGCTTACCGTGGCTTTTGCCGATAAATTCCGCTTTGTTGAGGGATTTAACGAACAGCTGGCACATCAGGTTGAAGCGGCAGGTGACTTTTTTCTGATGCCCAGTTTATTTGAACCCTGTGGCTTAAATCAGCTTTACAGTTTGCGTTACGGTAATTTACCACTGGTGCGGTTAACCGGGGGGCTGAAAGATACTGTGGTACCGTGGCCGCAGGATAATGCCACTGGTATTGGCTTTGATGATCCGACGGCAGCGGCGCTTATTCTTGCTCTGCAGCAGGCGCTGAGCTTGTTTGAAAACCGTGCTATGTATAACACGGTACAGCAGAAGGCTATGGCGCAGAGCTTTGGCTGGACCGAGTCGGCAAACCAGTATCTGGCAATGTATCAGCAGGCGCTAAGCGCTGGCTGATGCTGATGCTGTTGCTGGCGTTATAATCGCCGTTTTGGCCAGCGTCTGAGCAAACAAGCTGGCCGGTGTTACTTTGTCATGTGCACAGGCGCTAATCTTTGTTAGCCTGCTGGCCAGAATGTTTGCTGAGACGTTTAATGAGGTTACATTATGGATGCGTTGACACTACTGACAACACGATATTCCACCCCGCGTTTAGCAGAGCCTGCGCCGGAAGGTGAGGCACTGCAACTGATAAAGCGCGCGGCACTGCAGGTGCCGGATCATGGTGGTCTGCGCCCATGGCGTTTTGTTATTGTTACCGGTAAAGAAGCGTTGAACCGACTGGGCGACGTGTTTGCTGAAGCGGCCATTGAAGATGCCCCGGGTATTTCGCCGGAAATGCATGAGCGGGCCAGACAACTGCCGTTGCGAGCCCCCATGGTAATAGTGTGCATTGCTAAAGTTACCGAACACCCGAAGGTTCCGGCGCATGAGCAGGTGCAATCGGCGGCCTGTGCGGTAATGGCGATGCAACAAGCGGCGTTTGCCCAGGGCTTTGGCGGTATCTGGCGCACGGGCAGCTATGCCCAGCAGGATTTTGTCAAGCAGTCGCTGGAGATGGGTGAAGATGATGAAATTGTCGGCTTTCTCTACTTAGGCACCGCTGCAGCAGCGGCACCACAGCGCACCGGGCCGGAGCCAGACGCGTTCTTTTCGTATTTTTAAGTGCTTTACTTAAATAACGTTTTTTAAGCCGGCGCATCGACACTAAATCGGTAATAAACCGGCAATAAAAAAGGGAGCCGTTGGCTCCCTTTATCAACTTAACCCTTAAAATTTAAAACTCAGCATTACCCGGGGTACGTGGGAAGGCGATAACATCGCGCACGTTGCCCACGCCGGTAACATACGAGACCAGTCGCTCAAAGCCCAGACCAAAACCTGCATGTGGCACGGTGCCATAGCGGCGCAGATCCCGGTACCAGCTGTAGTCTTCTTTGTTCAGGCCCATTTCGTCCAGTCGCTTATCAAATTGCTCCAGCCGCTCTTCACGCTGACTGCCGCCGATAATTTCGCCAATACCCGGTGCCAGTACGTCCATCGCGGCCACGGTTTTACCGTCGTCGTTTAAGCGCATATAAAAGGCTTTAATGTCTTTCGGGTAGTTTTGCATAATAATGGGCGCGCCCACATGCTCTTCTGCCAGATAACGCTCGTGCTCCGATTGCAAATCTACGCCCCATTCAACTGGATACTGGAAGGTTTTACCGCAGTTTTGCAATATTTCAATGGCATCGGTGTAATCCATCCGCACAAATGACGAGTCAACTAATTGTTGTAAGCGGTTAACTGCAGTCGGGTCGATGCGCTCGGCAAAAAATGCCATATCATCCGCGCGCTCGGTTAATACTGCCTTGCAGACATACTTCAACATATCTTCGGCCAGCTGAGCAATGTCTTTCAGTTCAGCAAAAGCCACTTCCGGCTCTATCATCCAGAATTCGGCCAAGTGACGGCTGGTGTTCGAATTTTCGGCCCGAAAGGTCGGGCCAAAGGTGTAAATTTTAGACATAGCACAGGCGTAAGTTTCGCCGTTTAACTGGCCTGACACGGTCAGATAGGTTTCTTTTCCAAAAAAATCCTGGCTGTAATCTACATTGCCTTTATCGTTGCGGGGCAGGTTCTCCATATCCAGGGTACTGACCCGGAACATTTCACCGGCACCTTCTGTATCTGAACCGGTAATAATAGGCGTGCTGATCCAGAAATAACCCTGCTCATGGAAAAAGCGATGCACAGCCTGGGCTAAACAATGGCGTACCCGGGTAACAGCCCCGACCACATTGGTGCGGGCCCGCAGGTGGGCATGTTCACGTAAATATTCCATGCTGTGACGCTTTGGCGCCATTGGGTAGGTATCAGGGTTTTCGACCCAGCCGACCACAACCACTTCTGTTGCCTGAATTTCATAAGCCTGGCCCTGGCCTTCAGAGCGGGCAACTGTGCCGGTAATAACAACTGAGCAGGCGGTGGTCAGGCGCTTAATTTCATTTTCATAATTAGCCAGATTTGCCGGCGCGACGGCCTGTACTGCGTCAAAACAGCTGCCATCATGCACAGCTAAAAAAGAAATACCGGCTTTGGAATCGCGACGGGTGCGGATCCAGCCTTTAACGGTGATCTGTGAACCGGTTTGGTACTTACCGGCCAACACATCTTTAACTACGGCGTGCGTCATGCAACAAACTCCAGATGGTGTTATAACTAGGCTATATTTATGAAAGCTGTAATCATACTTTGCCAGAAGCTGAACACAAGTAAAAGTTGGAAGGAAGCCAAAAATGTCAGCACGTACTAAGGTTGCCCCGGAAAAGGGCGGCCCAGACTTTGAGCGCAGAGAAGGGCCAGATTTACTGTGCCGGGCCTTTAAGTATTTAGCGATTGTCGCCTGGTTGCTGTTTTTAGCGGCATTAATTGTTAGCCATTATGCCCGGCCAGAGATGGATTCTGGACTGGTGCGCTATCTGGGGCTGGATGTGCGTGACTACTGGCGGCCCCGCTTAACTTTTTGGTTAGTGTATTTATTGTGGGGCTGTGTGCTGGTCAGTGTGGTCAGTTTTTTGCTTAACCGGGCGCGGCTAAAGCGCCGCAGTGATCATTTGCATTTCAACATCATTTTGCTGCTGCTAAGCTCCAGCGGCATGCTGTTTTACATCTTGCGTTAATTCCCTGTCAGGCGCTTTTTGTGGCGACTTTAACCATGGCATCAGTCAGCCTGGATAACTGCGCCGGACTTATTACAAAAGGCGGCATAATATAAATCAGGTTGTTAAACGGCCTTATCCAGACACCCAGCTCAACAAATTGTTGTTGTAACTTTGCCACATCAACCTTTTGCCGCATTTCCAGCACGCCAATCGCACCTAATACCCGCACATCTTTAACACCGGCTAAGGTTTTACAGGGCGCCAGCTCCCGGGTTAACTGCTGCTCAATGGCGCTAACCTGCGCCGGCCAGTTATGTTGCCGGATAAGCGAAACGCTGGCGTTAGCCACCGCACAGGCCAATGGGTTAGCCATAAACGTCGGGCCGTGCATTAAACCGCCTGCGGCACTTTCGCTGATACCGCGCGCCACTTCATCAGTGCATAAGGTAGCGGCCAGGGTAATGTACCCGCCGCTTAAGGCTTTGCCTAAACACATAATGTCCGGGGTAATGCCGGCATGCTCGCAGGCGAACAATTTGCCGGTGCGGCCAAAACCGGTGGCAATTTCATCGGCAATCAGTAATACCTGATAGTGATCACATAATGCACGAGCCTGGCGCAAATACTCAGGATGATAAAAGCGCATGCCGCCGTAGCCTTGGACAATGGGCTCCACAATAAGCGCCGCAATCTGCTGATGTTCTTGCTGCAGCAGGGCTTGTAGCGGTGCCATATCTGCTGGGTTAAATTCAGCATCAAAGGCGCTGGCCGGTGGCGGCAGAAAAAAGTGCTGGTTTAAAATGCCGCTAAACATATCGTGCATGCCGTCTACCGGATCGCACACCGCCATGGCAGCAAAGGTATCACCGTGATACCCCTTACGCAGACTGATGAGTTTCGTTTTTTTGGGGGTGTCACTGGCCAGCCAGTACTGCAACGCCATTTTGATGCCAACCTCTACCGCTACCGAGCCACTGTCGGCCAGGAATACTTTGGTTAGCGCCGGTGGGGTTATCTCTACCAGCTGCTGACATAAGCTGACCGCAGGCTGATGGGTAATACCCCCAAACATGACATGGGCCATCTTCTGTAATTGTTCAGTGACCGCCGCATTTAAAACCGGGTGGTTGTAGCCGTGAGCCGCGGCCCACCAGGAAGAGGTGCCGTCAATTAAACGCTGGCCATTATCCAGAATAAGTTCACAACCCTCGGCCCGGCTTACCGGATAAACCGGCAACGGTTCCAGCATTGAGGTGTAAGGGTGCCAGATATGTTCGCGATCAAATTCTAAGTTAACGGCCATAAATTAGTGCTCACAAAATAACCAGTAGTAAAGTTTTTGCTGTGGTCAGCGTTGACAAGTTGTGACCGGCGGTTAGACTAGCCGAAAAACCGCATAACAACAATGGATACGCCCTATGCAAGCTGCCACCGCTCAGGTTCGCCATAACTGGACTCTCGCTGAAGTTAATGCACTTTACGCCTTGCCGTTTAATGACTTATTGTTTCAGGCGCAAACGGTGCACCGCCAGCATTTTACCCCGAATGAAGTGCAAATCAGCACCTTGTTATCGATTAAAACCGGTGCCTGTGCCGAAGATTGTAAATATTGTCCGCAAAGTGGCCATTACAATACCGGTTTAGAGCGTGAGCGTTTAATTGAAGTGGAAAAGGTGCTGACCCAGGCTGCTGCAGCGAAATCGCAGGGCGCCAGCCGTTTTTGTATGGGCGCTGCCTGGAGCAACCCGAAACAACGTGATATGCCGTACATTGTTGAAATGGTGCAGGGCGTTAAAGCCATGGGCCTGGAAACCTGCATGACATTAGGCATGCTCGATACCAGCCAGGCCCAGACCCTGGCACAGGCCGGTCTGGACTATTACAATCATAACCTGGATACCTCACCGGAATTTTATGGTGAAATAATCACCACCCGTACCTATCAGGATCGCCTTGATACGCTGAGCCATGTGCGCGATGCCGGTATGAAAGTATGCTGTGGCGGTATTGTTGGTTTAGGTGAAAGTGCCAATGATCGCTCAGCGTTGTTGATGCAGCTGGCTAACCTGCCGGAGCATCCGCAAAGTGTGCCTATTAATATGCTGGTAAAAGTAAAAGGGACTCCGCTGGAAAATGTCGATGACTTAGACGGCTTTGAGTTTATCCGCACTATTGCGGTAGCGCGTATTATGCTGCCTCAAAGCCATGTTCGGTTATCGGCCGGTCGCTCACGGATGAACGAACAAATGCAGGCGCTATGCTTCTTTGCCGGCGCTAACTCTATTTTTTACGGCGATAAACTACTGACAACCGATAACCCGGAAGCTAATGCTGATATGCAGCTATTTGAAAAATTGGGCATAAAGCCAGAGCAGCGTGCTGATGTGTCAGACGAAGCGCACGAACTGGCAATGGCCGATGCCTTAAACGAGCAGGCTAACCCACCGCTTTACCGTGCTGTACAGTAAAAAGGCGGCTCAGTAAGTATGGTGCAGGCTAAACTGGCGCAGTTACATCAGGCTGTTGCAGAGCGTGATGCCCAGCAGCTGATGCGCCAGGCTGTTACCATTGAGCAATACAACGGTCGGCTCATCACCATCAACGGCCAGTCATACCTCAATTTTTCCGGCAACGATTATCTTGGTCTCGCAACCGCCCCTGAGGTATTGCAGGCCTATGCTGATGGTGCATTGAAATATGGTGCCGGTAGCAGTGGCTCACCGCTGGTCACCGGTCAGCATCTTATCCACCAACAGTTAACGGACACCTTGTGTGATTGGCTGGGCGTGGAGCGGGTACTGTTATTTTCCTCTGGCTTTGCTGCTAACCAAGCCATGTTGCAAACGCTGGCAGCAAAAGACGATACCTTATTGTTGGATAAACTCAGCCATGCCTCATTAATTGACGGTGCCTTGCATAGTGCGGCGAGCATGAAACGCTTCGCCCACAACGATATTAGCGCACTGGCGCAATTGTTACCGCAGCTACCACAATCGATGGTTGTGACGGAAGGGGTATTTAGCATGGATGGCGACAGCCCCGATTTGGCGGCGTTGTACAGTTTGTGTCAGCACCATCAGGTGCCATTGCTGCTGGACGATGCGCACGGCCTGGGGGTCAGGGGTACGGAAGGCCAGGGCAGTGGCCCGGCACAAGGTATCGCGAACAGTCAGCTGTTCTGCCTGATGGCCAATTTTGGTAAAGCCCTGGGCGTAGCAGGCGCATTTCTTGGCGCTGGCAAAACAGTCATTGATTATATTGAACAATTTGGCCGGCACTATATTTACAGCACGGCGTTATCGCCGGCAACCTGTGCCGCGGTTTTGAAAAGCATTGAACTGTGTCGTAACCAACACTGGCGGCGCGATAAGCTTTACAGCAATATTAACAAATTCAGAATGCTGGCCGCAGATTTGCCTATTATGGTTTCCGATACCGCCATTCAGGGAATGGTGCTGGGTAGTAGCGAGCAGGCGGTTAATGCCAGTAAGCAGTTAAGAAAAGCCGGTATATGGTTAACCGCCATTCGGCCACCAACAGTGCCTGCAGGCAGCGCCCGCCTAAGAATTACCCTGAGCAGCCAACACAGTGATGAAGATATTGCGCTACTGGTGCAGCAATTAAGGCGTTTGTTGTCATGATCTCCCGTTTAGCACCCCGCCTTTGTGAGCCTGCAGCTCAAAGCGAAAGTACTTTTTTAAAGCAGGTGGCTGACAGCTTTGGTAAGGCATGCGATAGCTATGCAGCGGCTGCGCGCTTGCAGCAGCAGGTGGCAATGGCGGCACTTGCAATGTTATCCGCCCGCCGCAACGGTAAGCTGCTCGATTTAGGCTGTGGCCCGGGTTGGATCCACCCTGAGCTAAAAAACACCTGCGATGAATTTACCGCAGTCGATTTAAGTGCAGGAATGCTAAGCAAGGCCCGGAGTTTACAGTTAGCGACGGACTATATTCAGGCTGACGCGGCGGCTTTGCCGCTGGCCACGGCACAATTTGATTCCGTTTTTTCCAGTTTAATGCTGCAGTGGTGCCAAAGGCCTGAAGCCGTGTTGGCTGAGGCTGCCAGAGTGCTGGCCCCAGGCGGGCAGGTAGTTATAACCACCCTGGTGCAGGGCACGTTAAAGGAGCTACAGGGCGCTTTTGCAACGTTGGATCACAAGCGGCATACCCAGTTGTTTTTACCCGAAGCTGAACTGATTAAGGCGGCTGGCACCGTGCCACAGGTTACCTGGCACTTTGAGCAGCAAAACTACCCACTGTATTACCCCGACGTTCAAAGCTTAGCACGCGAGTTAAAAGCCTTAGGCGCAAATCAGGTTGCCGGGCGCAGCACAACCGGGTTAACCGGCAAAGGTTACTGGCAAAATTTGTCAGCGGCCTATGAAAAGCACCGGACGGCCCGGGGTTTACCGGCCAGTTATCAGGTGTTGTTTATTACAGGAACCAAGAATGCCAGCTGATTGCTACTTTATTACCGGCACCGACACGGATGCCGGTAAGAGCTATATCTGCAGTATGCTATTGCAAGGTTTCAAAGCTCTCGATATCACTGCTGCCGGTGTAAAGCCAATAGCCGCAGGGGCTGACAAGCAGGGCTGCAATAGTGACGCGTTACTGTTGCAGCGTCAATCTGGTATCGCGTTACCCTATAATGTGGTTAATCCAATATGCTATCAGGCGCCAGTCGCCCCGCATCTGGCGGCGATTAGTGAGCAGCGGCCAATTAATGAAGCAACACTGAATCAGGCACTGGCCAGCTGGCAGCAACTACCCCTGCAGCAGCTGTTAATTGAAGGCGCCGGTGGCTGGCTGTTGCCGATTAGTAATGAGCGTTATCTGGCTGATTGGGTGGCTGAACAGCAACTGCCGGTAATACTGATTGTCGGGATGAAGCTCGGCTGTTTAAACCATGCAATGCTAACGGTGCGGGAAATTGCCCGTAGCGGCTGCAAGCTTGTGGGTTGGGTCGCCAATTGTGTTGATCCGGATATGGCACTAATACCGCAAAATATTGCTGATTTACAGCAACGGATCCCGGCGCAATGTTTAGGGGTGGTGCCTTATTCGCCAGATAAAATTGAGCAAATTTCGATGAATTTAGCCCGAAATGTGCTTAAGGCTTCAGGTCTGAGCACAGACTAAACTCAACAACAGTATTTATGCAAGCTTCGCTACCGCTATCGGAACGCCGCCTATACTGTGAAAAGGTTAGAATACCCGATCAGTCGACACAGAGTGTCTGAGCGAACGCGGAAGCGGCAGCGAGTTGCTGTGGCGAGCTTATCGGGTGTTGTAACCGATCCTCTGCGCCGATCTGCTTTTGCTCCCGCTTTTTTACGTAGCTATTTTTAATCCAATAAATAAGATAAATCGCTGTTTTCTGCAATGGCTGTTTTATCACCGCCTTTAAATAGATATCCGCCGCCATTCCCCAGCAGGGTTAAGGCATCGCCGCTACGTTTTAATGCGGTACCTTCCGGTAAGGCAATAATCGGCGTAGTCGGGTTTAACACCATAAACTCTGCCAGACGCATATCGCGGGTTTCACCATGAAAACCCTCAGGCTTATAGTCACTGTAATGCGGGTTTAATTGCAGTGGTAATAGCTGCAATGCGTCAAATGACGCCGGTTCTACAATCGGCATATCGTTGGTGGTGCGAATGCTCTGACCTGCAATGTTAGAACCGGCGCTCCAGCCAATATACGGCACGCCATCGGTTACGCGTTGCCTGATGAGCTGCACGATATCTTGTTGATATAACTTATTAAGTAGCTGAAAAGTATTGCCGCCACCCACAGCAATCGCTTGTGCATTGTTAATTGCTTCTTTGGGCTGTGAATGCTGGTGCAAACTGGCTACTTTTATGTTTAATGGCGCTAAGGCACTGGCTACTTGCTTAAGATAATCATCGCTATCAACGGTAACGCCGGCATAGGGGATAAAAAGCAGTTCGTCTATACCTTGCAGCTGTGCTGTAAGCCAGGTCATATAAGGTGCCAGATATTCGCTGTTGTTGGCACGTGAGCTGCTTAATAGTAATAAATGCATGGCGTTCTCCGGTTCAGTTTGCAGTTTCGGGCGATATTGTAGCGAAATCCGCGCAGCCAAACATGTTTTCTTACATATTTTCAGCAGGGCTTAATTTGAAATTCAGCTGGCAGCCCATATATTGATAGCAGTTAAATCACTAAGGTAGGGTTTTATGAAAAGAGTTTTGCTGTTTCTGGCAACGAACCTGGCGGTTATTGTAGTACTTAGTATTGTACTGAATATCGTTTTCAGCTTTTTAGGAATTGATCACAGCAGTATCAGCGGGCTGTTAGTTTTTGCAGCCATTTTTGGTTTTGGCGGCTCTTTTATTTCGTTAGCGTTGTCAAAATGGATGGCGAAACGCTCAACCGGTGCGGTTGTTATTACCCAGCCACGTAACGCTACTGAGCAATGGTTAATGCGCACAGTGGAGCGCCAGGCCAAAAAAGCCGGTATTGGTATGCCGGAAGTCGCGGTATATGACTCGCCGGAGATGAATGCGTTTGCGACCGGTATGAACCGAAATGCAGCGTTAGTGGCTGTCAGTACCGGTTTACTTCGTAGTATGAAAGAAGATGAAGTAGAAGCCGTGCTGGCGCATGAAGTATCGCATATTGCTAACGGCGATATGGTAACACTGACCCTGATCCAGGGCGTGGTAAACACCTTTGTTATATTCTTTGCCCGCTTAATTGCCGGTGCTATCCGCAATAACAATCAACAGCTGGGTACCTTTGCCTATTTTGGTATTGTTATCGTGCTGGAAATTGTATTTGGTTTTCTGGCCAGTATCATCGTTATGTGGTTTTCACGTCAACGTGAATATCGGGCCGATGCCGGTGCTGCGCGCTTAGAAGGGCCGGATAAAATGGTCGCGGCACTGGAGCGACTGAAAAACAACCATGAAAGCCGGCTGGAAGGCAGTTTAATGGCGTTTGGTATTGCTGGTAAAAAACCGAAATCAGAGTTGCTGTTAACTCATCCGCCACTGGAAAAACGGATTGAAGCGCTGCGTAGCCGTCGCGAGTTCTAAGCGTTTTATTAAGATCCAATCTTGTATCAGGCCCCAATAACAGGGGCCTTTATATTCAGGGTATTTGTTAATCCTGAACCTTTTTAACGAATTCAGATTTTAAACTCATCGCGCCAAAGCCGTCAATTTTACAGTCGATATCATGGTCGCTTTCAACCAGGCGGATATTTTTTACCTTGGTGCCAATTTTCACCACTGATGATGAGCCTTTCACTTTCAGATCTTTGATGACGGTAACGGTATCACCGTCTTGAAGTTCATTTCCTGCGCTGTCACGGATCACTTTTTTTTGCGTCATAGCTTGCTCTGCAACGGCTGACCACTCGTGGCCGCACTCCGGGCATATTAACAGGGCACCATCCTGGTAGCTGTATACAGATTGACATTCAGGGCAGGCGGGTAGCGTGTTCATTTGGGAGCTCCATTGTATGGCTTGAACGTAAAAGGCTGCAGTATACTGCAGCCTAACGGCAAAATCGCACTATTAATAAATGCCACTATTAATCCTTTGAATAGCGGCAATAGCCGAACAACACTGGCATCGACCGTTAGTTTTGCTAAGGTAACCAAAAATTATTAACCGGAGTTGCTATGTTACTGCCACCAAAAATAGATAGCTTTAACCCACCGCGTCGTATTCTGATGGGCCCAGGGCCGTCTGATGTGTATCCACAGGTGCTGGCTGCGCAGGCCCGGCCGACAGTCGGTCATTTAGATCCATTATTTATTGGCATGATGGATGAGCTGAAGCAATTATTGCAATATGCGTTTCAAACTAAAAACCCGATGACCATAGCGGTGTCCGCCCCTGGTAGTGCCGGTATGGAAACCTGCTTTGTAAATCTGGTAGAACCCGGTGAGAAGGTTATTGTCTGTCGGAACGGCGTATTTGGTGAACGGATGCGCCAGAATGTTGAGCGCTGTGGCGGTGTTGCGGTGTGTGTTGATAATGCCTGGGGCGAGCCGGTCTGTCCGCAACAGCTGGAAGACGCACTAAAAAAACACCCGGATGCACGCTTTGTCGCCTTTGTGCATGCTGAAACCTCTACCGGCGCATTAAGTGACGCCAAAACCCTGTGTGCTTTAGCGCGGCAATATGACTGTCTGTCTATTGTTGATGCCGTTACCTCCTTAGGGGGCGTTGAGCTCAGAGTAGACGAGTGGGGCATTGATGCCATTTATGCAGGTAGTCAGAAATGTTTATCCTGCGTACCGGGTTTATCGCCGGTATCTTTTTCACCGCGGGCTGTAACGAAGATCCAGCAACGGCAAACGCCGGTGCAAAGCTGGTTTTTAGATCAGAGCCTGGTAATGGCGTACTGGAGCGGTCAGGGTAAGCGTAGTTATCATCATACTGCGCCGGTAAACAGCTTATATGCGCTGCATGAAGCGTTGCGTATACTGGCAAATGAAGGGCTGGAGCAAGCATGGCAGCGTCACCAGACCATGCATCAGTTGCTGTCAGAGGGCTTAACTAAGCTGGGCCTGGAGTTTGTGGTAGCAGAGCCATACCGCCTGCCACAGTTAAACCACGTATATATACCGCAAGGTGCAGATGATGCGGCGCTGCGCAGCGCGCTGCTTGAGCACTATAATCTGGAGCTTGGCGCCGGTCTTGGCGAGATGGCCGGCAAAACCTGGCGTATTGGTTTAATGGGTTATGGTGCCCGGCGCGAAAATATTGCACTTTGCCTGCAGGCGCTGAGCCAGCACCTGAGCTGACATCTATATTGGTTGCTGACTGCCGGTAAACAGGCGCTGCCAACGGGCTGCTGGTCGTGTTATTGCTGGCAGCCGGCAGCAGCTTCTGCTAGTTTCATTTATCTTACTCAATGCTAATAATAAGATAATGAGGCTTCAATGATCCCGGTTTCTGTTGCTAAACATTCCATAAAACGCCTGTCCGTTGCAATGTTGCTGCTGTCTGCGCTGGCTGGCGCCAATGCTGCTGCCAGCCAGGGCTACTATCGCTTCCCGGTGCTGCACAATAACAGCGTGCTGTTTACGGCCGAGGGTGATATCTGGCAACACACTGCTGGTGAGCAACAAGCTCGACGGTTAACCAGCCATCCTGATTTAGAGACGCAGCCGCTGGTGTCGGAAGATGGCCGGCAACTGGCTTTTGTTGCCAACTATGAGGGGGTAGATGAAATATATCTGATGCCACTTAGCGGTGGTCAGGCGAAACGGGTCAGCTTTGAAAACAGCCGGGTTCGTCTGCAGCAATGGCTGGCTGATGGCCGGATTTTATACGCCACCGATAGTGAAGTAGGGCCCGCTAATTACTGGGTATTGAAACTGCTGGACCCCATAACTCTGCAAACTGAAACACTACCGCTGGCCGACGCGGCTAACGGCGTGATTGACGCTGCGACAAACACTGTGTTTTTTAGCCGATTTGGTTTACAGCTGACCGGTGATAACAGCAAAGTATATCGTGGTGGTGCGCTGGGGCAGCTGTGGCGCTGGCAAGCCGGTTCAACCGACGAAGCGGTATTGCTCAGTACAGAACATACTGGTTCAATTAGCCAGCCGATGTTCTGGCAGGGCAGAGTCTATTTTGTCAGCGATGCTGACGGCAATAGTAACATATGGTCGATGGCAGCGGATGGCAGTGATCCGCAGCAGCACACCCGGCACAATGACTGGCGGATAGGACAGGCCAGGCTTAATAAGGGCCGGATCATTTATCAACTGGCGGCAGATATCCACCAGCTTGATTTAGCCAGCAATCAAAGCCAGCGCTTAGCTATTGCGTTAAGTTCGGACTTTGTGCAGCAACGTGAGCGTTTTATTAATAAGCCTCTGGACTATCTGACCAGTGCCAGTTTTAACGAAAGCCAGCAACAGGTAGTATTAACGGCCCGCAGTCAGATTGCGGTTGCGAGCACGGGCGTTAAGCGTTTAAGTCAGATCCACACGGCTGCCGGCAGTCGTTCGCGTAATGCAATTAGCAGCCCGGATGGCAAATGGGTCTATGCGATTAACGATAGCAGCGGTGAAAACGAGATTTGGCGCTTTGCCCGGGATGGTTCTGCCGATGCCAGACAGCTTACTAAAGACGGTAGCACGTTTCGTTGGGGGCTGCATTTGTCGCCAGATGGCCGATATCTGGCACATGATGACAAAAACGGCGATTTATGGCTGCTGGATCTGGAAAAAAACAGTAATAAACGGATTTATCAGTCCGGCTACGGTCATTCGCCTTATCAGGACGTGGTCTGGTCACCGGATAGCAACTTACTGGCGCTTACCCTGAATCATCAACAGCGGCCGCGCAGTCAGGTCGTACTGTATAGTTTAGCCGACGGCAAGTCTGACGTTTTAACCAGCGATAAATATCAATCATATTCACCGGCGTTCAGTGCTGATGGTTTATGGCTGTATTTTTTATCTGACCGTCAATTTACGGCAACACCATCCAGCCCCTGGGGCGATCGTAACCTGGGGCCGATGTTTGATAAACGCAGTGAAATTTATGCAGTAAGTTTAAAGCAACAGGCCTGTTTTGGGTTTGCACCGCCGCAGGAACTGAGTATTTGTGACGACACTGCGGCTAAAGCTGCACTAAAAGGTAAAGGCGCCAGATTAGTTGACTGGCAAGGCTTAGCAGATCGCTTATGGCCGGTTCCGTTACCCGCTGACAACTATAGTAATCTTAGTCTGAATAAAGAGCGCTTATATGTGCTGAGTCGCCAGGCAGGCAGTCGCAGCGCCGAGCTTAAACAAGCAAAATTCGCTGCAGAAGGCGCTAAACTCAGCACTTTCAGTACCGATGTAGCGGATTATCAGTTGGGTGCTTCTGGCGATAAACTGTTTATTCGTAAACAGGCCGCAAATGCTGCAGGTAGTAATAGCCCGGGCGAAATGCTAATTGTAACCGCCGGCGAAAAAATGCCAACCGATGTTAGTCTGGCTAAAGTAAACAGCTCGGCCTGGCAATTGCGGGTACAACCGCAACAGGAATGGGCACAAATGTTTCGGGATGCCTGGTTAATGCACCGCGACTTTTTGTTTGATAAAAATATGCGCGGTTTAGACTGGGCAGCCAGTCGGGATAAATATCAACCGTTACTCGCCCGGATTACCGATAGGCATGAGCTGGACGATGTACTGGCACAAATGATGGGGGAGCTGAATGCGCTGCATTCTCAGGTACGCGGTGGTGAGTATCGGACCGGGAGCGCTAAACCCGCTGCAGCCAGTTTAGGTGCCAGTTTAAGTAGTACTGGTCAGGGTGTAAAAATAAACCATATATACCAGTCAGATAAAGAGCTACCGGCTCAGGCCTCACCTTTGGCTAAACCCGGGGTAAATGCTTTAGTCAACGATGTTATTGTCGCTATTAATGGTAAAGAAATAAGTAATCTGGCTGAGCTGACCAATCAGCTGCGCAATCAGGCTGGTAAACAGGTGTTGCTAACCCTGCGTCGGGACAATCAATCATTCCAAACAATAGTACAGCCAGTCGCTGCACAGCAGGACGCCATGCTGCGCTATCGGGATTGGGTAAATCAGAACCAGCAGCGGGTGACGGGTGCCAGTGATGGCCGCTTAGGTTATTTACATCTTTATGCGATGGGTGGTAACGATATCGCCAGTTTTGCCCGGGAGTTCTATGCCCAGTACCAGCGAGATGGTTTGATCATTGATGTCCGGCGGAACCGGGGCGGTAATATTGACAGTTGGATCATTGAAAAACTGTTGCGCCGGGCCTGGTCATTCTGGCAGCCAACGCATTGTGCACCTTATACCAATATGCAACAGGCGTTTCGTGGCCACTTAGTGGTACTGACTGATCCGTTAACCTACTCAGATGGCGAAACCTTTGCCGCGGGTATTAAAGCATTGGGACTGGGGCCGCTGATTGGTAAAAGAACTGCTGGCGCCGGAGTCTGGCTGTCTGGCCGGAATCAATTAGCAGATAAAGGCCTGGCCAGAGTGGCGGAAACACCTCAGTTTGCGATGGATGGTCGCTACATTATTGAAGGTTATGGTGTGACGCCGGATATGGACGTGAGCAACTTACCTTATGCCAGTTTTAATGGCAATGACAGCCAGTTAACGGCCGGTATTGCCTATTTGCTGCAGCGTCTGGATGAGCAACCTGTGGAGCCGGTGCAAGCTATGCCGCTTACTCCGGCAATGGCGCAGGATATTTTACCGGTGAGCCGTTAATTTTCTACAGAAAAGGCTGCCAATATTTGATGATTAGGGCTATCTTGATACTGCTAATAACGGAGGACGTGCTCTATGCCAGTGAACACTGAGCTAAATGCTGAGATAAAGATTCTGAATTTGTTTAATCTCGATTCACAGATGGAAGGATTAAAAGTACATAAAGATGCCGATGGTGAAACACGGGCGGCAATTTCCCGACTTCACGCAAAAGGGCTGCTTACCCAGGCTGATGGTGGCTACTTAACCGATCTGGGCGTGCATTGTGCAGAGCATATTCAAACAGCACTGCGTATCTTAACGACCCGATAAACCACAATGACTGGCCTGCTAGTCAGGCCAGTTTAATTTTACCAAGGTGCCATGTTGTTGTTTCAATAACTGCTCCAATTGCTGCAACGCCTGCAAATCGTTTGCAAAAATAGCGCGCTGATACAAGTGATCTACTTCAGCCAGCAAACTGGCATACGCCGGATTGTGCCTTTTTATGTCAGCCATAAACTGGCTTAATGGCTGACCGGTGGCTTTGTGAACCAACAACTTACTAAAGTATTTTTGAATAAGCCGAACCGGCGCGTTAAATGTTACCGGCTGGCGCTTATACCGTACGTACCACCATGACAGTGAGGCCAGCAACAGTAAGCCAGCCAGCACTGCCAGCACTTTAGCGAGAGCCTTAAGCTGTTGCCATATATTGTGTTGCTGGCTTTCGTCAAAACCCAGCACCCATACCGACCAGTAATAATCCAGATGAAGGAACTGTTGATTAATATAATTAACTGCCGAGAATCTGCGCCAGTTGGCTTGCAACTGATTTTGCTCATCAATTGACAGCACGGCATCCAATCCCGCCTGGATCCGCTCGGGCGCAATAACAGCAGTGGGATCAAACCGTTGCCAGGCGCCATTGTCGAAATATTCAACCCAGGCATGGGCTTCGCGTTGCCTCACCTCCAGATATTGTTGTTCTTCGTGCCAGACACCGCCCTGATATCCGCCGACCACTCTGGCTGGGACGCCGGCTTCGCGTAACAACACCGCAGTCGCTGACGCGTAGTGACTACAAAAACCGGTGCGGCTATCAAACAGAAAGGCATCAATACTGTTTTCACCCAGCCGGGGCGGGTTGAGACTATAAAAATACGGCTGTTGCCGGAATAAGGCACTAATTTCAGTAATTAACTCACTGGTGGTGTTAGTTTTAGCAGCCAGATCAGTTGCTAACTGCCGTGTTTGTGGGTTGGCATTAACCGTCCGGCTGTTAAGTGTCTGCTCTGTGGCAAGATCAACAGGTACCGGGCTCAACACACTATTAACCTGATAGCTCAGGCGCTGACTGACCGGACGGCGGGCCTCCAGCAGATAGGCGGCGACCGGGCGCACCGTGTTTGTTTGTTGCACCGGCTGACCAAGGGTAAACACACTTCGCTGATTACTAACCTCAGCAATGATTTGATAATCGACAAACTGCCCGGTAATCCTGCTATTATTTTGCTGGCTGGCTGACGGTCTGCCTTCAAAACGTTGATTGACTGTCCAGCTGCGACCATTAAAGTCTTCGTACACTTTGGCGCGCCAGTATAGTTGCTGCCGCGCTGGTACCGGACCATCAAACACTGCTCTGAATGCCAGTTTATCGCTTTGCACCAGGTTTTCGATGCTACCGGGATCCAGGCTGTCGGCAAGACCGGTTACTGCAGCCTGTGCGGTGGGGATGCGCCATAACGGTTGCAACCTGGGAAATAACAAAAACAAAGAAATCCAGACGGGTAGGGTGATTAATAGTGCTTTAAATAGCTGCGATAACTGTAACCGGTGATGTTTACTGGCATAAAGCTGATAGTGACTGTGTAGTGTTAACAGCAGCAAGCTCAGGATAAGCAAGCTGATGATAATGCTCTGATAAAAAATAAAACAACACGCCAGCAGGAAATACACTACCCACAGTAATTGATGGCTGTCGTGGCGTTGACGGACTAAGACCAGACGACAAGCTGCTGACAACAGCAAAATTTGTAACATAAAGTGTAAAATGCCACTTTGCTTGATGCTTATCAGCAACAGTAACAGTATTGCCGCCGCGATAATGTTGATACGTTTAAGCTTATTAGCTGGCCCCCTGGTTTGCTGCAATGGCCAGCGATAAAGTAGCAGCAACAATAAAATTGCGCTATACCACAGTGGCAATGCCGCTTGCAGCAAGCCAATAATGGCCAGCAGAATAATATTAAAGGTGACAATTGTCTGACGGTTTAGCAGCACTAGCATAATGCTAACTCCCGCAGGCAACGTTCCAGGTGCTGCTGGCCGCAGGCGGGGCTGATCTTATTGCCATTAAGTCTTAAGCCATAAGGTTTGCCGCGCTGCTCAAGTTGCAACATTAAATAGCAGGCTTTTGACAGGGCCAGTTCCAAAGGCGCGCCACTAAGCGCCGGAATAGTGATCCAATCCGGCTCTGGCTGTGGTGTGGCGGGTGCGTGTTTTACTACCGGATTGGCAGGGTCGCGTGCCAGCCGTTTCCATAGCATGAGTTTTAAACTATCGCCGGATTGATAAGCCCGAATGGTATCGTAATCTTCAGCCACATTATGTTTGTTGCCGGTATCCTGCCCCTCATTTAATTCAGAATCAGTGGCCAGGGGTTTTGGAAATACCCAGTAGTGGTAGTCAAGATTAAGCAGGCTTTTACAGTTAAATAAGCCAAACGGATAAAAACTGTGCAGAGTGAGCCGTGGTAGTGGGTAGAAGCCCCGTTGCCGGGTGGCAAGTGGCACCATCAGCTGAGGGGCGCCATCCGCCAGCAACACGGATTGTTGCCGATCACTGAAATAACATTGCAGTTGTTGTCGGGGTTGCGACGATTGCAGCGATACCGGCACCATTAATGTTTCTTCAGCATAGGCACTCAGTACCGGCGCACAGCTAACCGTTAGCTGATGTAAGTTACGCCAGGCCAGGGTCAGTGCCAGTAGTAGTACTGACACCAGCATATAACTCATTAACAGAATTAAATTATTTTGATAATTAGTGCCAAGTAAGTACAACAATACCAATAACAATATATACCAGAGCCCAAAGCGGCTTGGTAAAATATAGATTATTTTCTGGCTGAGAATGACTTCTCTTGCTTTAGGTTGCCGGTTATCCAGCCATTGATTGAACCATTTTTGAAAATGATGGCTGAATTTGTTCAGCACTGGCAAACGGTTCATAGCGGACAAACAGTTTGTTCAAGCAATAGCTGGCTATGAGAATGACTGGCGGCACTGGAGCGCGGATCCAGACGATGCTCAGCCACCGCTGAGAATACTTGCTGCACGTCATCAGCGTTAACAAAATGGCGGCCGGTTATTAGAGCATGAGCCTTACTTGCCCTCAACAACGCTTTAGATGCACGTGGAGATAGCGGCAACATATCATTGCGGTTGCGACTGGCGTCTACCAGGCTCAGTAAGTAATCAATAACAGCATCACTTACGGTGACCGCACCAACCTGTTGCTGCAAGTTTTGCAGGGTCTCACTGTCCAGTTGTTGGGTTAAAAACTGCAGACGAGAGCCTTTACTATCATCGATTAACAATTGATGTTCTGCTGCCCGATCCGGAAAGCCCAGCGACAATCGCATTAAAAACCGATCCAGTTGTGATTCTGGTAACGCTGACGTTCCCGCGTGAAACAGTGGGTTTTGGGTGGCTATGACAAAAAATGGGCTGGGTAGGGGGCGGGTTTCGCCATCTGTACTAACCTGACGCTCTTCCATTGCTTCAAGTAAAGCGCTCTGTGTTTTGGGGTTGGCGCGGTTTATTTCATCAGCCAGTAGTACCTGGGAGAACACCGGACCTGGTTGAAAATGGAATTGCTGTGACCGGGCATCATAAATACTGATACCGGTTAAATCGGCGGGAAGCAAATCACTGGTAAATTGCACCCGGCGATAACTCAACCCCAGGCTGTTTGCCAGGGCATGAGCCAATGTTGTTTTGCCAAGTCCGGGCAAGTCTTCCAGTAAAATATGGCCTTCTGCCAGCAAACAACACAGTGCCAGCCTGATTTGATGCTGCTTTCCCAGAATAACCTGATTAAGGCTTTGTTCAACCTGATGTAATTGCGCTAGCACTTGAACTCCTGACTGAGGATCTAATCTGTTTATACTAGCTACTCTGGCGTGGGGATCAACAAAAGAATAAGGCAGCCGAAGCTGCCTTATCAGGTGGTAAAGTTGCAATGGTTAGAAATTAACCACTAAATCAGCAGAACAGACCGTTGTACCTTCCAGACACAGGCTATACGTGGCTGACGGTGCCATAGAGTTAAAACGATCCCGGTGTTTACCGGTATTGTCGATAGTCTCAATATATTCACCATCACGATATAAATCTACGTTGCCTGCAGCACCCGTCCAGCGCAAGTCGACAATTGTCGAGCCGGTGCGAGCCCGGATTGCCCGGTGCAGGGTTAAGCTGATATCACTCTCAACCAGGGTAACGGTTTTACTGGTGGTATCCGTTAAACCGGTGCTGTCGCTAACAGTAAGACTGACGGTATAGCTACCCTCTGCTCCATAGCTATGCAGCGGATTTTGCTGATCTGATACTGCACCATCACCAAAATCCCAACTCCAGCTATTGATATCATTGTCAGCGTCTGTTGAGCTGTCACTGAAATCAACATTGAGACCGGAGGCAACAAAGCTGAAATCTGCAACAGGGGCAACCGGATCCGGGTCAACAACATCACCACCCAGGGCGGTAATGGTTAGATTCCAACTGTTAAGCGTACCAACGTCTGCCCCGGCATTATCCGATACGGTTAACGTCCAGTCACCTTGCATTGTTTCGCCATTAAAGGTTTCAACGGTCCAGCTCTCAACCAAATCATCTGCGCTGCCACCGGTACGGTTGTGCAGAGTATGTTGCGTGCCGTCAGGTGATGTCAGACTAACAATTAAATCACCGCGCCAGGTGTGGGTAATGTTAACACCTGCTTCGGTGCTAAATACGGTACCTTCGTTTGGCACGTTAATTACACTGGTGATACCGGCCGGGGTGCTATCGGGAATGTCTATCGGCGTGTTGTTTTCAAAGCTGAAGTCGGCCAGGCCTTGTGGCAGAACATTAAGATCTGCTGACACTTCTTTAATTATTTCAGGGTCTGCAGCATCTATACCGGTCACGGTAATTTCATAATCACCCCAGGCTGTATCTGCTGTTGTCGGCACGGTGACGATAACGGTGTCACCCGGCTGACCGGTATTGGCCGATAAACTTACGCCGGCAAGAGCTGGCTCAGTGCTGACACTTAACTCTACGTCTCCCATCCAATCGGCAAGATTACCAACCTGCAGCGTAAACTCAGCCGTTTCAGCAGCAACAATCTGCTGACTACCCGGTGACAACGATAACCGGAAGCTTGGGGTAGGATCGGCATCTGCCAAAGCAGTGACCAGATTCAGACGTTTACCCGATACTGTTTTGCCGTCTAATGAATCAAGTTCGTCGCCGCTATTCATCAGAATAGCTTTCATTTCCAGCGGAGTAATTTCCGGATTTATAGACCACAATAGCGCCGCGGCGCCGGCAACATGTGGCGATGCCATCGATGTACCTGAGTAGGCTGCATAACTATTGCCTGGTGTTGTAGATAAAATAGCAGAGCCCGGGGCGCCAAGATCAACCGTCGTTAAGCCATAATTAGAGGCACCAGAAGTAAATACTGACAGATTGTCATTGCGGTCGGTTGACGCAACTGAAACAATAACATCTAAATCATATCCTGCCGGATACATCGGGCTGACATCGGCATCTGCGCCATCATTGCCTGACGCCGCGATAAACAGAATGCCGGCCTCACCGCCAGACTGAATAGCTGCACGCAAGGTTTCAGAGAAACCACCGCCACCCCATGAATTGTTGGTCGCTTTTATATTAACGCCATAGTTGGTTTTTAAATCGGTGTAGTAGTTTATACATTCAATTGCGCCTGCAGTACTGCCGCCGGTTGGTCCAAGAAATTGACACGGCAACAGGGTAACGTTCCAGTTGACGCCGGTAATACCGATGCCGTTATCACCGCTGGCACCAATAGTGCCTGCAACATGGGTACCATGGCCGTCCTGATCCATAGGATCATTTGCTGCATTTAGTGTGGAGTAACCATATGGATGGCCGGGGTAACTGCCGTCATTTTCCCAACGGTTTGGGATTAAATCGGGGTGGTTATAATCCATACCAGAGTCGATTACGCCAATAACCACATCCCGGCTACCTGTCGTAATATCCCAGGCTTCAAGTGCACTGATATCTGCACCGGCCGTACCGCCGCTCTGGCCAGTATTATTTAGCGCCCACATGGTCGCAAAACTTGGATCATTTGGTTCTGCCAGGGCTTTTACCAGATAGTTAGGTTCTGCAATTTCCACCGCAGGGCTCATGGTCAGTTGCTTAATTAAAAAGTCGCGATTAATACCTTTTGGCACCATTATCTTCGCGATGCGGCCATCCGCAATGTGGCGCATTTTAAGATCGCGACCCTGGTCATCAAGTTGTCGCATGCTTGCACCGCTGCGTTTAACTGCAGAAACACGATCTTGTTTCGACACGCCATGCTTAAACATGACAAGAATTGAATCATCGGCAGCAGCGCTGGGGGTATTGGCAAAAGCTGAGCCTGAAGACAACGCAGCGGCGATAGCTAACGCCAGAATTTTTTGCTTGGACATATCAGTTCCCATTTTAATTATTTGTAATAAATATGCTTATTTTTTAGCACCTATTACCATTAGCATGGAAATTAACATTTTGCTGATAACTATATTCATTTAGTACAAAAGGGCTAGGAGCTTTAGCGGGTTAATTGTTAACCGATACCGCATTAGCGCCTGATGTATAAAAAAATAATGTTTTTACTGATGTTGCCAATGTGAAATAAAAATAAACCCTTTGTCCTATTGTGGCTTTCTAATATGTCTTTAGTCTGGAACTTGTAATAACAAATGAGGGAATATTTGTGCGAATTGTAAATGTCAAAGTGGCTGGATTAATTTTATTGCTGGCGACAAGCAATTTTGCGTTTGCAGATGTTTCAGTGCAACTGTCTTCGTTACTTGAGCGGCACGCTCTGGCAAATGGTGTAGACATAACACAATTAGGCGATTTGAACGTTGCCAGTGTGTCGCAATCCGGTGAAGCCAATTATGCAGCTTTAATGCAGCAAGGGGTGCTGAATCAGATTTTTTTACAACAGTATGGCAGTAACAACCAAGCACAAATCATCCAATACGGTAATAACAATCACGCTGATATTTTGCAGCAGGGAGAAAGCAACCTGATTCAATTAGAGCAATGGGGAAACCGTAGTTTCGCTGTTGAGCAGATTGGAAATGGTGCCGAAATCTCAATAATTCAATACTAATAAGAGACTCAGGGAGATTAACATGAACCTTATTAAATCACGTAAACATCTATTAGGCATGACGGTAGCACTTTGCTTCGCTGGCAGTGTTATGGCAGAAAATGAAACACTTATTATTCAAAGCTCAGGGGCTGGCGCTCTAGAGGGCAATACCGCGGAAGTGACTCAGACTAACACTGGTGGTACTGCAAATTTGGCGGTTATTGAGCAAGTAGGTGAGCTTAACTTCAGCAGTCTGTTGCAAAACGGTTTATGGCTTGAAGGTTATAGCTATAACACGGGTAATAATAACTCGGTGCGGCTGGAACAGTACGCTGACTGGCATATTGCTTCAAGTGACATTTTTGGTGACGATAACATTGTTACAATCACCCAGGACGGTTTTTATAACATCGCTGAAGTTATTATCGAAGGCAATACTAACGACGGGGTGGTTCTGCAGGCAGGTGATCAGAACGAAGCTTATATCACGCTTGTTGGTGATATGAATATCGCCGAAATAGAGCAAAGCGGCAATTTTAACTGGGCTAATGCTGGTTTTACCGGCAATGATAATATGTTTTTTAGTATCCAGGAAGGTAACGACAATCAGGCGGGGATGTTTGACCTGTTCGGTAACAATAACGAATTTGAAGCAGAACAGTTTGGTGACGCTAATGTCGGTGGAGTGGTTGGTCTGACCGGTGATGAAAATCAGATTTATGTGCAGCAAGATGGCACGGCTAACGTGTTTATTGCCACTGGTGTCGACGGCAACCGCAACTTTGTTGATGTAAAGCAGGACGGTGTTGACAATGTATTTTTAGTCGAACCGTTAGCTGGTGATGACAATATGGTGTTGATTGACCAGACCGGTGACAGCAACTTAGTTGAAGCACCTATTGGCCTGGTGGGTAATGATAATCTGATTGATATGCGCCAGGATGGCAGCCTGAATTATGCGCTGATCGCAACTGATGGCGATGGACATAACCTGACTGTTTATCAAGATGGTAATGATAATACAGCAGAAATGCTGTTAGCTGGCGACAGCAATGATGCCACCATTTATAGTTTCGGCAATGAAAATCTGGCCAGCATCGGCTTGTTTGGCAGTAATAATGTCGCTGAAATAATGCAAAACGGTGATGAGAATACCGCTGTCATTGATGTCGTGGGTGATGATAACGATATTGCGGTTGATCAGAATGGCAATATGAATGAAACACTTATTACCAGTGACGTCGCCGTTGTTTTGAATACGCTTGATATTGAACAAAGTGGCGAGCTAAACCTGGTGGATATCCTGATTGAAGGTAGTGGCAATGTTGCTGATATTCTGCAGCAGGGCAATGGTAACTGGGTAGCCGGTAACAATGGTTACTTTGCTCTTTCTGGTGACAATGGTACTGTAACGATTAGCCAGATCGGGAATGATAATCTGGTACTGGGCGAGCAGTACGGTAATGGTAATATTATGAACATTGTGCAAGAGGGTGATTTTAATACTGCCACTGTTACTCAAAACTAACCTGACGAGCGGCCTGTTGGCCGCCAGTAGTATATGAAAGTACTTATTCTGCTATTAATGTTGCTGTTACCTGCAAAGGTAGCAGCAAATGATATCGAACTGGGCGGTTTAGTAATAGACCGCACTATCTCACGCTTCGGCAAAGACTTTATGTTTTATTATTCAGGCTACTGGCGAGATATGCCAGCAACTGAAGGTGTGTCTGTGGTTATCTATGAACAAGTGTACCCGCAAGCGGGGACGTTTTTGTGGGTGGAGATTAACCAGCAACGTGTCTACCAAACTTATTTTGGCCGTCGCTATAACAATGTCAAAGATATGGCTGAACAAGCTATTTTAAGAAGTATTAACGAGCTGGCCAACATTCAGGCCAGTATGATGTTAGGTGAACAGCAACAAGAAATATTTTAAAAGGGAATAATAATGAAACAATTTGCAGTGCTGCTATTCCTGCTGACAAGTGCGTTTGTTAACGCAACCGAGCTGGTATACACCCCCATAAACCCCAGCTTTGGCGGTAATCCGTTAAACGGAAATTTTTTGTTACAAAAGGCCCAAAGCCAGAATGATTTTAAAGAGGAGCGGCCAACGCTGTCTTTTGTTGATAAGTTTCAGGAAGCATTGGAGCGCAATATAATTAACTCATTGACCCGGCGTATCGCCGACGGTGAATTGGTTGATGGCGTATACAATACAGGTGAGTTTCTGGTTGAAATTACTACCGGAACTGATGGTAGCGTAATCGTTAATATAACAAATCTGGATACAGGTGAAGTGACCATTATTACCATTCCGGTAATTGGCGGCGGAGTGTAGTGATGAAAGTAATTGTGATATCGGCGTTAATATTGACGTTAGCCGGTTGTTCAATAGTACCGAAGCCTGAATTAAACATAACGCCAGCCAGTGTGGATAGCGTCAGTAGTACAATGTTGGCGCTGCAACAGCAAGGTAAACCCCGCCAACAAATCCCGGTATCCGTTTATGCCTTTCGGGATCAGACCGGTCAGTATAAACCACAGGGTAATGTGTCAAGTTTTTCGACCGCAGTAACACAGGGCGCGACGTCGATGCTCACTCAGATTTTACTTGATAGTGGTTGGTTTGCGCCATTAGAGCGGGAAGGTTTACAGAACTTACTAACTGAGCGGAAAATTCATGGCTCCAACAAAAAGCTTAATGAATTACCGCCGTTGAAAGAAGCGCGTATTGTCTTCGAAGGCGGTATTATAGGTTACGAAACCAACCTGACAACAGGGGGAATTGGTGCCGAGTATTTTGGTTTGGGTCTCTCTGAGTTATACCGGGAAGATCAAGTTACAATATATCTGCGGGCGATAGATGTGCATAGCGGTCAGGTACTGTTATCGGTATCGACAACTAAAAAGGTATTTTCTCAGGAGTTGCGTGCCGGTTTATTTCGCTATGTTTCTTTAAACAGGCTGGTAGAAATGGAGGGTGGGTATTCCACCAACGAGCCGGTACAATTTTGCGTAAAACAGGCAATGGAAACTGCTCTGGTTGAGCTGATAAATGTTGGTTTAGAGCGCGGTTTCTGGCGGGCTGAGGATCAAGCCAGCCTCGCCACCGCAGGTTGATACTCTGTTACCAGATTGGACTGCTGTAACCAACGCAGCAGTTCAACCCGGTTTCTCGCCTGTGTTTTTCTAAAAATTGCAGACAAATGGGCTTTAACGGTATGCGCACTGATATTTAATGCCTCGGCAATTTCTTTATTTCTGGCGCCTTCTGCCACCAGACTAATAATTTTCTTTTCTTGCCGTGTCAACTGGGCGTTCGCCGTTACCGGAGTATCATTCGGTAGTTTTTTCGGTTTATTAATCAGTAAATCGACAACATCCGACATAACAGTTCTTGAGTAGTAAAGCTGACCCGACATCAGCGTTTTAAGGGCGGTTAATACTCTGTCTAACTGCTCATCACGATAGACAAGTCCACGGATACCACTATGAACTGCAAGCACCGGATCTATTAATGCCCGTTCTGCCTGAAACAGAAAAGTAGGATAACGCTGGGATATCAACGAGAAGTCGCTGGAAATACCTTTTTTTGTCAAATCATGACTGGTAAACTGACACCCGACAATAACTCCCGGTTTTATTGTTTGTTGCAGAAAATCGCTACGAGTGCTTTGCTGCACTTTAATACCTACGGACTGTGCCAGCATTACAATATTGTGTAGTTGCTGACGCTCAGTGAGTATGATCAGTTTGGAAAACCGTTCCATTGTTTTCACCTCCAAACAACTTTAGTCTTTACTGATGACTAAAACGACATTGGTTATACTGTACCGCGGCGCCCGTAATTGCAACAGTTGTTGGCCGATATAAGCATATTTACTGTGAGAAGCGGGTCATATTTATGTAAATATTACTCGCGTCAGGCAAAAGGAATTCAAATGACTGGTAGAAAGTTGCTGTTGGTATGTTTAGGGAATATTTGCCGCTCGCCCACCGCGCATGCGGTATTAAGAGCCAAAGCTACCCAGCGCAATTTACAGATTAATATTGACTCGGCTGGCACCAGTGCGTCACATAAAGGCGATGTACCTGACAACAGGAGCGTTCGTGCTGGCAATGCTCGTGGATATGATTTTAAGGGCCTATACTCCCGACCTGTTTACCAGGAAGATTTTGCTGACTTCGATTTGATCCTTGCTATGGATAATGACAACCTGGCGGAGTTAACACGTCGTTGCCCGGCGGAATACCAGGCGAAATTACAGCTTTTTTTAACATTTCACCCGCAATACCCGGCTATTTCAGAAGTGCCAGACCCATATTACAGCGGCAGTCAGGGTTTTGAACTGGTACTAAATTTAATTGAAGAGGCCAGCGAGCAATTGCTTAACAAACTTCAGCAATGAGTTATCGGATGCTCTTCAGTCATTAGAGCATTTACCGTTAACTTAGAGCGAAAAACTCTTAGTTCAGGATTGAATTTACGTCCAGAAGTCTATAAGTTTGCAGCAGGCTAATTATTACTTCTGTTTATAGGATAATCATCGTGACGACCTGGACGCCAGATAGCTGGCGAGCTTTGCCAATTCAACAACAACCGTCTTATCAGGACCAACAATTACTTAAACAGGTGGAGCAACAGTTACATCGTTATCCTCCTTTGGTTTTTGCGCAAGAAACCCGGGATTTATATTCCCAATTGGGGCAGGTTGCCAACGGCCAGGGGTTTTTACTGCAGGGTGGTGATTGCGCTGAAAGCTTTAATGATTTTAATGCGCCAAAAATTCGCGATACCTTTAAAGTACTATTACAAATGGCCGTGGTCATGACCTATGCAGGCGGTTTACCTGTCGTTAAGGTTGCCCGGATGGCAGGCCAGTATGCTAAACCACGCTCCAGTGATCTGGAAACCATTGACGGCAGGTCATTACCCAGTTATCGCGGTGATATTGTTAATAGTTTTGAGTTTACCGAGGCTGCACGGCAGCCAGATCCCAACAGACTGGTGACGGCTTATCATCATTCGGCCGCAACTTTAAATTTGCTGCGGGCGTTTGCTCAGGGTGGCTTAGCGGATTTGCATCAGGTCAGTAAGTGGAATATGGGCTTTGTTGAATCTAACCCATTAAAAGACCGTTATCAGAGCGTTGCGCAGCGTATTCAGGAAGCACTACGCTTTATGGAGATTTGCGGGATTACCGCACAGAACTCCCCATCTATTCGGGAAACCCAGCTTTATACCTCTCACGAAGCCTTATTACTCAATTATGAAGAAGCGCTCACCCGGCGTGATTCGCTGACCGGTGATTGGTATGATTGTTCAGCTCATATGGTCTGGATTGGTGAACGAACCCGGCAGTTAGATCATGCCCACCTGGAATTTTTCCGCGGTATCCATAACCCGGTCGGCGTGAAAGTAGGACCGGGCATGCAGCCTGATGAGCTAATCCGGCTTATTGATGCCTTAAACCCTGCTAATACTGCTGGTCGTTTGACGCTGATTACCCGTATGGGCGCTGATAAGTTGGCAGATAAACTCCCGGCGCTGGTTCGTCGGGTAAAACAAGAAGGCCGGACAGTCGTCTGGAGTTCTGATCCGATGCACGGCAATACGGTTAAAGCCAGTAACGACTACAAAACCCGTGATTTTGAAGCGATATTGCGGGAAATCCGCAGTTTCTTTGCCGTTCATAAAGCGGAAGGGACCCATGCTGGTGGTATCCATCTTGAGATGACTGGTGAGCATGTTACCGAGTGCACGGGTGGCGCCTACGGCCTTAGCGAACATGATTTAGGCAAGCGTTACTATACCCAGTGTGATCCCCGTTTAAACGCAGATCAGGTGCTGGAACTGGCATTTTTGATTGCTGATGCTCTTAGTGCCAGCAGGAAGTAGCCAATCAGGCAGTAAATTAAATTGATGCACGACAAACACTGAGGGCCCGAATGGGCCTTTAGTATTTATGCCGTTTTAATCCTGTTTTAGCAATAATCTTGGCCGAGATCTCTTCAATTGATAAGTGGGTTGAATTCAAAAACGGGATTTGCTCCTGCCGGTATAGTGCTTCAACTTCTTGCAACTCAGTACTACACTGTCTGACCGACGCGTAACGGCTGTCTGGACGACGCTGCTGTCTGATCTGACTAAGTCTCTGTGCAGTAATTGTCAGACCAAACAGCTTATCCTTATTACGCAACAACTCCGCTGGCAAACGAAGGCTTTGCATATCTTCCTCGACAAAAGGATAGTTTGCCGCTTTGATACCGTACTGCAATGCGAGATATAGGCTGGTAGGCGTTTTACCTGAACGGCTAACCCCGACCAAGATCAAATCTGCCTGATCAAAGTTTTTCATATTGGCACCATCGTCATTGGCCAAAGCATAGTTCACCGCATCAATTCTGAAGTCGTAGGTTTGCTCATGCATACTATGGGTACGATGTGTTTTGGGTACGGGTGCGACACCTAGCTCACGCTGAATAGGTTCAACAAAAGTATTTAAAAAGTCATAGCAAACACCATTGCTGCTATTAATAATATTACGCAAATTATCGTCGACAAAGGTTTGGAATATCAGGGGCCGCACACCCGTTGTTTTATATCGATCATTGATACGTTGCTTTACTTGCAGCGCCATATCTTCAGTTTCGACAAAAGGAATAGTGACGTGCTCAAATTCTGCTGGAAAAAGAGTAAGTAAGGCATGTCCAAAAACCTCGGCAGTAATTGCTGTTCCATCTGATATGTAAAAGGCTGTGCGCACCATAAGCTCCAATTTGTTGTTATAAAATTACATATAAATTAAGGTTTTAAATAAGTCGGGCCAGCGTGTAAAATCAGGATGCCATGTAACGCTAGCTGTAAGCTTACACGCCATACGACAAAAAATGGAGACGAACTGTGCAAGAATTTGTGATTTGGTATGAAAATCTGGGAATGCATGATGTAGACCGGGTAGGCGGCAAGAACGCTTCGCTGGGTGAAATGATCAGTAATCTGGCCAATGCCGGGGTGCAGGTGCCGGGTGGTTTCGCTACATCAGCTTATGCCTTCAATCAATTTCTTGAACAAAGCGGTGTCAATGAGCGTATTTACCAGCTGCTTGATGGCCTGGACGTTGATGATGTCACGGCACTGGCTAAAGCGGGAGCGCAAATTCGGCAATGGGTCATTGATACACCGTTTCAACCCGAGTTAGAGCAGGCTATTCGTGCTGCATATCAGCAATTGCATCCCGATCCAACACACGATGTGTCTTTTGCAGTTCGTTCTTCTGCTACTGCGGAAGATATGCCCGATGCGTCTTTTGCCGGACAGCAGGAAACGTTTTTAAACGTTCGGGGCTACGATGCGGTCATTACCGCCATTAAACACGTATTTGCGTCATTATTTAACGACCGCGCTATTTCATACCGGGTACATCAGGGGTACGACCATCGTGGGGTCGCCCTATCAGCTGGTGTGCAGAAAATGGTGCGCTCGGATATAGCCTCTTCCGGCGTTATGTTTAGTATTGATACAGAATCAGGCTTTGAAGATGTTGTATTTATTACGTCGTCCTATGGTTTAGGTGAAATGGTGGTGCAGGGCGCGGTGAACCCGGATGAATTCTATGTTCATAAGCCAACTTTGGCTGCAGGCCGGCCAGCAGTAGTAAAGCGAAATTTGGGCAGTAAAAAAGTTGAAATGGTGTACTCAGCAGAACAGGACCACGGTAAACAGGTCAAAATTGTCGATATCGGCCCTGAGCGCAGTCAGCAGTTTTCTTTGACGGATGCTGAAGTGACCGAGCTGGCGAAGCAGGCCGTGATTATTGCAGAGCACTATGGCCGGGCAATGGATATTGAATGGGCCAAAGACGGCAATGATGGAAAGCTCTATATTGTACAAGCCCGGCCGGAAACAGTGAAAAGCCGCGAAGACAGTAACAGTATGGAGCGCTTTCAGTTGCAAGGTACGGCCCCTGTGCTGGTGGAAGGCCGGGCAATTGGCCAGCGGATTGGCGCTGGTACGGCTAAGGTGCTCAAAGGCATCGAACAGATGGATCAAATTCAGCCCGGTGATGTGCTGGTGACAGATATGACGGATCCGGACTGGGAGCCTATTATGAAGCGGGCATCGGCAATCGTTACCAACCGCGGCGGACGAACCTGCCATGCCGCAATTATTGCCAGAGAGTTAGGGATACCAGCGGTCGTAGGCTGTGGTGATGCTACCAGTAAACTCAAAACAGGTCAGCAGGTTACGGTATCTTGCGCCGAGGGCGATACCGGTTTTATCTACGATGGCAAACTTGAATATAAAGTTGTCAGCAGTCGGGTAGACCAGATGCCGGCACTGGATTTAAAAATTATGATGAATGTGGGCAACCCGGAGCGGGCATTCTCTTTTGCCAAATTACCTCACGCCGGTATCGGTCTGGCCCGGCTGGAATTTATTATCAACCGAATGATAGGCGTTCATCCTAAAGCATTGCTCAATTTTGATGCCCAAACGCCTGAGCTAAAAGCGACCATCAGTGAGATGATTGCCGGCTATAGCGATCCAGTTGAGTTTTACATTGCTAAGCTGACAGAAGGGATTGCCACGTTGGCGTGCGCCTTTGCACCACAAAAAGTCATTGTCCGGATGTCTGACTTTAAATCTAACGAATATGCCAACCTGGTAGGTGGACGGCAGTACGAGCCGCATGAAGAAAACCCGATGATTGGTTTTCGCGGCGCCTCGCGCTATATATCAAAAGACTTCCGTGATTGTTTTGCGTTAGAAGTTGAAGCGTTAAAGCGCGTCCGGAATATTATGGGCTTTACTAACGTTGAGGTGATGATTCCGTTCGTTCGCACATTGGAAGAAGCCGCTGCCGTTATTGAATTGCTGGCAGAGCATGGCTTGAAGCGGGGCGAAAATGGCCTGCGGGTTATTATGATGTGTGAACTGCCCTCCAATGCACTGCTGGCAGAAGAATTTCTGGAATACTTTGATGGTTTTTCAATTGGTTCAAACGATTTAACCCAGTTAACCCTGGGGCTGGATCGGGATAGTGGTCTCATTGCCCACTTATTTGATGAGCGCAACCCGGCAATATATAAGTTGCTGGAGATGGCGATTAAAACCTGTAAAGCCAAAGGCAAGTATATTGGCATCTGTGGCCAGGGACCTTCAGATCATGAAGATTTTGCCGGTTGGTTAATGCAACAGGGTATTGATAGCGTCTCACTAAATCCGGATACAGTATTAGAAACCTGGCTGTACCTGGCAGAGAAGTTTGGTAAACACTAACCATTCTTGTCTTGGATAAAACTTAAATAAGCCCTGCGTCGCGGGGCTTTTTATTGTCTGAGATAGGGAAAGACGATACATCGCTAAAAATTGGTTAAAAAACCACTAATCGCACAGCGCTGGCGCTGCCAAACATAGCTATTAGCATGATGTTATGGCAAATTAACGTGAGTTTATAATAATTAAATCCAACAACAATAATTACAGGGGAAGCTAATGGAAGCCTTGGTCAGCACGGTGAATAGTATTATCTGGAGCCCGGCACTGATATTTCTGTGTCTTGGTGCCGGTTTATTTTATTCCGTTATCACACGTTTTGCACAGGTCAGACATTTTAAAGAAATGTGCAAACTGCTGTTTAGCAGCAACGAATCCGATAAAGGGATCTCTTCCTTTCAGGCATTGGCCGTGTCGTTGTCCGGCAGAGTCGGCGTAGGTAATATTGCCGGGGTAGCGGCTGCTATTGGTTTTGGCGGCCCGGGAGCAGTATTCTGGATGTGGGTGGTGGCGTTTCTGGGTGCCAGCACGGCCTATGCCGAGTCAACCTTGGGTCAGGTTTATAAAGTTGAAGAAGACGGCCAGTATCGTGGTGGCCCGGCGTACTATTTTGAGCGCTGCCTGGGCCAGAAATGGTTGGCAATATTATTTGCCGTGTCAGCCATTATTGCCTGCGGCGTATTTTTACCAGGCGTGCAGGCGAATGCCGTCGGCAATGCGTTCACCCAGGTATTTGGTGAAGGTAATATGGTAGTAACCAGTTTTGGAGAAGTTGGCACCTTTAAGTTAGTCGCGTTGGCAATAATCCTGATTGTACTGGCGTTTATTATCTTCGGAGGTATCAAACGTATTGCCCATTTTACTCAGATAGTCGTGCCCTTTATGGCGCTGGGTTATATTGTGATGGCGCTGATTGTGGTGTTCCTTCATCTGGATAAAGTGCCGGGTATTTTCAACTTAATCATCTCGGATGCGTTTACCGCGCAGGCCGGCATGGGCGCAGCGATTGGTTGGGGGGTAAAAAGAGGTATTTACTCTAATGAAGCAGGCCAGGGCACCGGGCCGCATGCTGCAGCTGCTGCTGAGGTAGACCACCCGGCGCAACAAGGTTTGGTTCAGGCATTTTCTGTTTACGTTGATACTTTATTTGTCTGCACCGCGACGGCGTTAATGATTTTGATCACGTCACAATATAATATTCAGACTGAGGACTTTAACGCCGCTACGGGCGCCGGAAGCATGATTGTTCAGAATATTGATGCTGCAACCGAGGTAGCCTCACCCGCCTTTACCCAAATGGCTTTAAATAGTGTATTTGGACAGTTTGGTCAGGCCTTTGTCGGCGTAGCGATTTTCTTTTTCGCCTTTACCACTATTCTGGCCTATTACTATATTGCCGAGACCAACGTGTCGTATCTAAACCGCTATTTTAAAGGCACTATTCCGCTGGTTTTGGTTAAAGTGGTCATTATGGCGATGGTGGCATATGGCATGGTCAACAGTTCTGGCTACATTTGGGGTATTGGCGACATCGGAGTCGGCTTAATGGCCTGGATTAACATTCTGGGCATTCTGGCTATTTTCTTTGTGGCTAAGCCCGCTATCCTATGTTTACGCGATTATGAAGATCAAAAGAAAGCAGGTGGTCCGGTGACATTTGATCCGGTGAAACTGGGCATAAAGAATGCAACTTTCTGGGAAAAAAGACTGGCAGATCAGCAAGCGCTAAAATCTTCAGAAACAAAGATAGAATAAATTTATGGTTGGTAAACCATAATAAAATAAGGCCCGGCGTGTTAGCTGGGCTTTTTTTTACTTTGACAGCGAACTGCATTCACTTTGCGAAGTCATTTTTGTTAAACCATACTTAATCACTGAAACGGTATCATCTTTGAAAAGACGGAGGTAATTATGCACGCAGGTAAATACACTAAGAGTTTGCTGGCAACACTGGTAGTAAGTAGCGTGTTGCTGACAGGCTGTGAGCGGGAGCGACAAAGCATTGAGGCACCAACTGATGAAGCCGGGCTGACAATAGCGCCCGAGAAAGGAATGCATGATGATCTGAATATCACCACGGCGGTATCAACGTCGATTCGTGCTCAGCCGCACCTTGAAGGCCTGAATATTCTGGTAGAGACAGACAAAGGTGATGTCAGATTATACGGCGACGTTGCTACCGAGGAGCAACGGCAGCTGGCAGAAACCATTGCCAGAGGCACCCCAGGGGTGCATGCTGTTAACAATGATTTAATCGTTAAATAATGGTTAGATAACTAAGCATTGCAGGGCACCGCTTAGTCAATACCAATAAAACCACCGGTCTGATGCGCCCATAATTGAGCGTAAATACCGCCGCTGGCGATAAGTTCGCTGTGGGTACCTTCTTCAACTATGCTGCCCTGATCCAGCACGATTAGCCGGTCCATTTGCGCAATCGTCGATAAACGGTGGGCAATGGCGATAACGGTTTTACCGTTCATCAGTTTATTTAAACTGGCCTGAATAGCAGCTTCTACTTCAGAATCCAATGCAGATGTAGCTTCATCCAGGATCAAAATCGGGGCGTTTTTTAGCAGTACCCGGGCAATAGCAATCCGTTGGCGCTGGCCGCCGGAGAGTTTTACACCGCGCTCACCAACCTGGGCATCAAAGCCGCTGTTACCGTTTGGGTCGGTTAAGTCACTGATAAAGTCTGTGGCTTCAGCTTGCTGTGCTGCCAGCACTAACTCCTCCTCAGTTGCTTCAGGCTTGCCGTAGGCTATATTCTCCCGCACTGAACGGTGCAATAAAGATGTATCCTGAGTAACCATAGCAATGTGCTGCCGCAGACTCTCCTGACTTACTTTGCTGATGTCCTGCCCATCAATTAATATTTTGCCGCTTTCGATATCATAAAACCGTAATAACAAATTAACCAGGGTGGATTTGCCAGCACCCGAGCGACCAACCAGCCCCACTTTTTCACCCGGCCTGATGTTAAGGTTCAGTTGCTGTAAAACCGGTGTTTTACCGCCGGTAACAGCTGCTTTACCGTAGTTAAAACTAACATGATTAAATTCTATCTTACCTGCCGGAACGGACAGCTTACTGGCATTGATATCGTCTTTAACCTCGATGGGCCGAGATAGGGTAGCGATGCCATCAGCTACCGTGCCTATATTTTCAAACAAGGCGCTCACTTCCCACATTATCCACTGCGCCATACCGTTCAAACGCAGGGCAAGGCTAATGGCGATGGCAATAGCGCCAACGGTTATCGCACTGCCAGCCCATAAATACAGTGATAAGGCTGCAACGCTGAAAACCAGTAAATAATTCAGTGATTGCACCGACACGCTAAGCCCGGTTGCCAGACGCATTTGCCGGTAAACCGGCTGTAAAAAGACATCCATGCTGTCTTTGGCGTAGCTTTCTTCACGATTAGTATGGGAGAACAATTTAATCGTTGTTATATTGGTATAGCTATCAACTATGCGGCCGGTCATTTCAGAGCGGGCATCGGCCTGCGCGGTTGACACCCGTTTCAATCTTGGTACGAAGTAAAATTGCAGCGCAATGTAGAACACCAGCCAGACCAGCATCGGCACAATTAAACGCAAATCAGCATCAGCTACAAAAAACAACATGGCACTGAAGTAAACCAACACATAAACCATAACATCCAGTAATTTCATTACGGTTTCTCGAACCGACAATGCAGTTTGCATGACTTTAGTGGCAATACGGCCGGCAAAGTCATTCTGATAAAAACTGACACTCTGGCGCAATAAATAACGGTGCGCCAGCCAGCGGATAGACATTGGATAGTTGCCCAGCAGCGTCTGATGAACAATAGCCGAGTGAATAAATGTCATTAGCGGTAGCAGCACCAGAGTAACCAGTGCCATCCAGATCAGGGTAGCGCGCTCATCGGTAAAAAAGTTCTCAGGATTGTTGGCTACCAGCCAGTCAACCAATTGCCCCATAAAGCTGAACAGCGACACTTCCAGAATCGCCAGAATGGCAGAGGATAACGACATAAAGAGCAGTGAGCCTTCCATACCTTTGGTGTAGTGGCGGCAAAAAGCCAATAGTCCTCTTGGCGGCTGACCGGGTTCTGCTGCAGGGAATGGTTTGGTTAGTCGTTCAAAAAAACGCAGCATAATAAGGTATCCTGAATGCGATAAGAAGGTTAAAACGCGCAATATTGTACCTGAGTTTGTGTCACCGGATCAGACCAATCTGATAATTAGGGCGACGAATCAATACTTTTAAGGCATTTATTACACTAAAACGTGATAGTATCACAAAATATTGCCGTGCCGGCACAGGTGCGTGCTGATATAATCAATGTAATCAATTTGCTTGATTTACCTTTGCTCAGGCCCAATTCAAGCCGGTACAGGCACGCTATTTTTGCTGAGGCGTATTAATGACTATAAAACTTGTCACCTCGACTGTGTTACCCACACCTTTTGCTGAATTCCGGTTGCATGGCTTTGTTGCTGAGAACGGCAAAGAACATGTTGCGTTGACGCTGGGAGATGTGACAACAACTGAACCTGTGTTAGCCAGAGTGCATTCTGAGTGTTTAACAGGTGATGCCTTGTTTAGTTTACGTTGTGATTGTGGGCCACAGTTAGAAGCTGCTATGCGAAAAATTGCCGACCTGGGGCGCGGCTGTATTTTATATTTGCGTCAGGAAGGGCGTGGTATTGGTTTAATCAATAAAATACGGGCATATGCAGAACAGGATAAAGGGTTGGATACTGTAGAGGCCAACGAGATCCTCGGCTTTTTACCCGATATGCGGGAATACGATGTAGCGGCAAAAATGTTTGAACAATTGGGCATTGCTCAAATCCGGTTGTTAACCAATAACCCCCGTAAGTTAAAAGCACTAACGGAGGCCGGCGTGAATATACTGGAGCGGGTGCAGCACCGGGTAAAAACGACGGCCCACAGCCATCGTTATCTGGCAACAAAAGCGGCGAAAATGGGTCATATGGAGTAACATCGCATGTTATACTGTTTGCCTGAACTTCGTTGTGTTTGCAGCTTATGATCCCAAAACTTAACCCTGAATTAGCACTCGATGCCAGTATTGTTGCCTATAGCAAAGCGCTGGTAGCGGCTGGTTTCACTGGCGATATTGAAACGAGTTATGGTAGCCGTTTAGCGGTGGCCACTGATAACAGTGTTTATCAGGCACTGCCACAAGCAGTGTTGCTACCTAAATCAACTGACGATTTGGTTATTCTTACGTCCCTAGCGCAAACTTCAAGCTTTTCTCACATAAAATTCAGCCCTCGTGGCGGCGGCACGGGTACTAATGGTCAGTCACTGACCGAGCATGTAGTAATAGATTTATCACGGCACATGCGCGCCATATTGGAAATCAATGTTGAGCAGCGCTGGGTAAGAGTGCAGGCCGGCGTGATTAAAGACCAGCTAAATGACTTTCTTAAACCCTATGGATTTTTCTTTGCACCCGATTTATCAACGTCAAACCGCGCTACTATCGGCGGTATGGTAAACACTGATGCTTCCGGTCAGGGATCACTGGTTTATGGTAAAACCAGTGATCATGTTTTAGCGTTAAAAACGGTGTTGATTGACGGCAATGTGTTAAAAAGTCATAAAATGGCGACGTTTGAAGCAGAGCACCGGGCTGAGCAACCGAACAGTATTGGCAGAATTTATCGCCAGGTACTAGACAGTTGCCGTGAATACCGACCACAAATTTTGCAAAAATTTCCAAGGCTGAACCGTTTTCTGACGGGCTATGATCTTGAGCACGTTTTTAATGATGATTTAACAGAGTTTGATTTATCCCGCATTATTGCCGGCTCTGAAGGCTCATTAGGTTTTGTCAGCGAAGCGAAATTAAACATCACGCCCATCTCCAGGTATAAATGCCTGCTTAATGTTAAATACAACAGCTTTGAAAGTGCTTTGAGAAATGCTCCCTTTCTGGTTGCTGCTCAAGCGACATCCGTTGAAACCGTTGACAGCAAAGTACTTAACTTAGCCCGCAACGACATTATCTGGCATCAGGTAAAAGAATTAATCACAGACATTCCCAACACTGAGATGCAAGGCCTGAATATGGTCGAGTATAACAGTGAGGATAAAGCTGAAATAGAACAAAAAGTGGCCACGCTGACTGAGAAACTAGACCGTGCGATCGCCGATAACAACGATGGTATAATTGGCTACCAGCTAACTTATGATACCGCTGCTATTGGTAGTATTTATGCCATGCGGAAAAAAGCAGTGGGGTTGCTGGGCAATACTAAAGGTAGCCAAAAGCCAATAGCCTTTGCGGAGGATACGGCAGTACCGCCAGAAAATCTTGCGGACTTTATCATGGAATTTCGGGCATTGCTCGACAGCCATGGTTTACATTATGGCATGTTCGGTCATGTTGATGCCGGTGTGCTACATGTTCGTCCGGCACTTGATTTATGCGACCCCGAACAGGAAAAATTGCTTCGCACCATTTCCGATCAGGTTGTGGCGCTAACCGCTAAATATGGCGGCCTGATGTGGGGTGAGCACGGCAAAGGCTACCGGAGTGAATATGGACCTGCTTTTTTTGGTGAGCAGCTGTTTAATGAATTACGAAAAATAAAAGCGGTCTTTGATCCGCGGAACCGGGTTAATCCGGGCAAAATTTGTACGCCTTATCACAATGCCGAGCAGCTGGTCTCGGTTGACGGTCAGAAAAGAGCCTGGTTTGACCGGCAAATCCCGATAGCTGTAAAAGATAGTTTTGACAGCAGTCTTAACTGCAATGGTAATGGCTTGTGTTTTAATTATGAAGACAGCTCGCCTATGTGCCCGTCCAGTAAAGTCACCAAAGACCGGCGGCATAGTCCAAAGGGGCGTGCTGGACTAATGCGGGAGTGGTTACGCCTAACCGAGCAGCAGGGTGTCGATGTACTGAAGCAAGAGCAGCAACTTTTGCAACAATCCAATAGTATCAAGGGGTTATGGCAGCGTGCTAAAAACAGCTTAGCCAAACATCAGGGCGAACAGGATTTCTCGCATGAGGTAATGGACGCGATGGAAGGGTGCCTGGCATGTAAAGCCTGTGCCAGCCAGTGTCCGGTTAAAGTGGATGTACCCTCGTTCAGGTCACGATTTTTACAACTTTACCACAGCCGCTATTTACGTCCTGCCAAAGATTATATTGTTGGTAATATCGAACGTACGGCACCGATACTGGCAAAAGCGCCTGGTTTTGTTAATTTTGTACTTAAACGTACCCTGACTGCGGTGTTGCTGAGAAAAACAGTCGGCTACATCGACACGCCATTGTTGTCGGTTCCGACATTAGCAAAGCTCACTGGCGATAAATACCGGTTCGATTTAGTACAGTTACAACAGATGACACCGGCAGCTAAAACTAAAACAATTTTACTGGTGCAGGATCCGTTTACCAGTTTTTATGAAGCCGAATTAGTTGCTGACACACTTCAGTTACTTGAAAAAATAGGCTTTGAGCCGGTTCTGTTGCCGTTTATGCCTAATGGTAAACCGCAGCACGTAAAAGGTTTTTTACGTGAGTTTGCAAAAACCGCCAGCACTGCGTCACAGTTTTTAAACCAACTACAGCAGCTTGAGATCCCTATGCTCGGTTTGGACGCATCGATGGTGTTGGTATATCGGGATGAATATACTAAAGCGCTTGGTGAGCATCGGGGCGATTTCAACGTACAACTGGTGCACGAATGGCTGGTGCAACAGTCTCTGCCACAAGCTAAAAACAGCGGTGACTTTGCATTGCTGGCGCACTGTACAGAAAAAACCGCGCTACCCGCTACCGAAACTGCCTGGCAACACATATTCAGTCAAGCAGGGCTTAATTTAAAAGCGGTGTCAGTGGGGTGCTGTGGTATGGCAGGCACTTATGGCCATGAAGCGAAAAACCTTGAAAATAGTGTGGCATTATTTGATATGAGCTGGCGTAAGCCCGTTGAACGTTTGGGTGTTCAGAACATTTTGGTAACGGGGTTCTCCTGTCGTAGTCAAGTTAAAAGGTTGGCAGGTGATAAACCAAAACATCCGTTGCAGGCGTTGTTGCGAAGCTTATGATGCCTGGACCCGCCTATTTTTTTGTCGCCGCGTTCAACAAATAAAAACGCCCTCGCAAGAGGGCGCTTTACTAGCGGGCGTTACATTTCAATTAGAATTTATAGCTCGCCCGGATATAGTAATAGCCACCATTTATACCCATTGGAGACGTTTCGTAGTATTTACCACCAAACTCATTGTTGGCAACACCGGCCTGGGTCAGCTGTAATTTCTCAGGCTCTGCATCAAACAGGTTCTGAGCGCCTGCAGAGAGCATAATGCTATCGGTAATATAATAGCTTACCTCGGCATCGAACGTTACTTTAGCCGCGGCATTTACTTCGGTACCTGGTTCTGCAGGTGATCCCACCCAGTCAACGTGTACGCCCTGATACTCGCCGTAATAATTGGCACGTGCAAAGAAGCTCCAGTCGTCCCAGCTTTGATTCCAGCTAAAGGTTGCCCGGTGATTAGGCAAGTCATTTTCAAGACGTGAGACTTTGTCAGGTCCCGTAATGGCTGGACGTCCGGCCGGTGGCGTACTGATCCTGTCTACCTCTGTTTCGTTCCAGTTATAAGCCAGACTGAAGGTACTGCGACCATTCAGCATATCCATGGCATAGTTTGCTACTAAATCGATACCCTGGGTGGTGGTATCAAAGTCATTGGTGAAAAAGCTGACTTGCTGGATTGAATCAACGTTTCTGACACCGGCTGCACGCAAGGCGTCACGATCAGTATCAGTCAGGTTGATTTTGCTGGACTGGCTGATCCGATCGGTAACCTCAATGTTGTAGTAGTCCAGAGTAGCAAAGAAGCTGCTAGCACTGTAAACCACCCCAAAAGCATAACTGGTCGATTCTTCCGGGGTGAGCTCCTTGCCGCCTAACTGCAGCGAAATCGGGTTAGTGGGCGGCAATAATGCTGAATCAACCAGTACACCTGATTCGAGGTTAGTTTGCACGTTACTAACGTTAGACTGACCAACTGTTGGTGCTCTGAAACCACTGCTGGTAGAGGCTCGCAATGCCCAATCGTCATTAAGGCGGTATTGGCCAGTTAGTTTATAGTTAGTTGTATCACCAAAGGTATCATAGTCTTCGTAACGAAGCGCCAGACCCAATAACAGCGCCTCGGTGACTTCCGCTTCCATATCTACATAGGCAGCGTAGTTTCTGCGGGTATAGATGCCGGCATCTTCTGGTTTAAAGCCCGGGAAACCGTTTGAGCCGATGCTGAACCCCTGATCAACCAGCGGGCCGACCGTAAAGGAGGCGACATCACCTGCAACCACTTCAAAGCTTTCTTCGGTCCACTGCGCACCAAATGCGACGGTTAAATCTTCATACAAACCCGCTGGTACAAACTTTACAAAATCAGCACTAAAGGTTTTTTCAAGTTGGATATACTTACCCGGGTTAAATTCTGTTGGTGAATCCGGGCCGAGAGACGCGTTAACGGTATTAGTCATTTTGTACGTTGATTCGTTACGGCCAACCGAGCCGCTGAAATCATACATAATGTCTTTTAACCAGCCTGATTTAAACTCACCTTTGGTACCAAGGGCCAGTGCGGTATCGGTGACATTACCACCGAAAGTAGGGGTAAAGCCGCCTGGAAACAGCTCGTTAAAAGCAAAACAGTTTTGACCAACTGCAGTATTTGGATCAGCTATCAGCGCATAGTCAGCCTGATTCAGTACATTACCAGTGGTAATATTAACTGTTGGGCAGGCAATATTAGGATCAAGTTGCGCTACCAGCAAGGTTTCGCCGCCATCATTAGAGAAAACACCAGGGCGGTTGTGTGGGTTACGGTAATAAAAACCACCGGTAACATCACGCTCTGAGTAATTACCGAACATGTAGGCTTCGCCGCCATTACCAAGATCCAGACCAGAGTTAACAAAAATAGTGAAGTCATCTTTTATTTCAGGAGAGCCCCAAATTTGGGTAAGAGGGGCAATATTGGTGTTGCCGGCAGCGATAAACCCTAAAGCGTCCGGGCGTTGCACACTGCGACTGGTTGCATCTGAGTTTTTATACTGAGCACTGACATTGACAAAACCTGCGTCAGTTAATGGCATACCAATATTGGCCGCATATTCAGTGGAAGTACCATCGCCTTCATAATACTCACCATGTTTAACTTCAAAACTGCCACCATCTGCGGCGTCTTTCAACACAAAATTGATAACACCGGCAATTGCATCAGAGCCATATTGGGCAGCTGCCCCATCACGTAATATTTCGACCTGTTTCAATGCGATACCAGGGATAACAGAAATATCAGCGCCCTGAGCACCATCGTTAATACCACCACCTAAAAACGCAATTACCGAAGCTTTATGGCGGCGCTTTCCATTAGTCAGTATTAAGGTACTATCCGCTGACAGACCACGCAGGTTAGCTGGGCGAACCAGGGTAGCGGCATCACTGATTGGGTTGGAATGCACGTTAAGTGACGGTACGGTAGTCGTAATCATGTTCAGCATATCTGAACTACCACTTTTAACTAATTCATCGCCACCGATAATATCAACAGGTACTGGTGAGTCGCCAATAGAGCGCGGTGCAGACCGACTACCGACCACAGCAATTTTTTCTATGGCTTGCTCTTTAGCTGATGTGTCGTTGGTTTCTTGTGCAAGCGCTGCACTGCTTACACCTAACGCAAAAGTGGTTGCTATGGCATACTTAACAGCATGCGCAACCGGATGGTATTTATTGTTGTGTTTCATAGTGTTTTCCTGGAGTATTTTATGAATTTATTTTTTTGATACCACTGAGTAACGCTAATTATTCAAAAGCGCCAATTAACCTTATTTTAAAATAAGTCGGTTGTCCATCGCAGCTTTCTGGTATTTCATCTGGCAATTGGGAACAGCTTGTAACAAAAAACGCTGTGAGCCACTACTTGTGAGGGATATATGAAATTAATTATAGAAATGACAGAACACTTTTTTCCACAAGTGATCGCGCTCGCAAATCAGGTTCATGGTGATAATTACCTTAATATTAATCAACTTACTGAGCTGCAGGAGCGTGGCGTTAAACAGGGCGTTAATGCCAGCTTCATTGCATTAAGCGACACAGTCGTCGTCGGTTATCGTTTAAGTTTTGCTGCAGAGCAATGGTCGCTGGATCAATGGTGTTCTGTTGAACTCTGGCCGGTTGGCGCAGAGAAAATGGCGTATTTTAAGTCGGTTGCTGTTGCGCCTGAGTTACAGGGGCAGGGAATTGGTTCTGCGCTGCTACGGGCATCGATAGCCGCGTTAAGTAAGCAGGGCGCTATCGCTGGTCTGGCCCACATCTGGCGGGAAAGCCCGGGAAATTCTGCCCAACGCTATTTCAAAAAAGCAGGGGCAAAACTTATTGCTGTACATCAGGATCGTTGGCTGCCCTTGTCTCAAAATGGCGGTTATATCTGTCCGCTATGTGGTAACCGTTGTCACTGTTCTGCGGCTGAAATGGTGCTAACCTTTAATGGAAAACCATAATGTACGATCCGTATACAGACGCTGCGCTAAACGTTAATCAGCCCGATATTGCCAGTTACTGGCAAGCGGCTACTACCGAACGCGCTTGTTATTCTGCGCTGGAAAAAGACACTGACTGCGACACCTTAGTTATTGGTGGCGGTTACACCGGCCTGAGTTGCAGTTACGAATTAGCGGCCAGTGAGCAGCATGATGTTGTGCTAGTTGATGCATTGCAACCGGGTTGGGGTTGCAGTGGCCGCAACGGTGGCTTTGTATTACGAGGCACTGGCAGGCTGGGGTTAAGCCAACTGCAACAAAAGTTTGGTTTGGATACTGCCAGGTTGTTTCATAAGGAATATGGCGAAGCGATCGGCCGGGTTAATGAATTGATCATTAAAGGCAAAATTGACTGTCAGGTTCAGCCGGTTGGCTATTTTAAACTAGCGCACAAAGCTAAGATGGCGGATGAACTATCAGCTCAGGCCCGCTACTTACAACAAAACTTTGGTTATCAGGTGGAGTATCTGGACCAAATGCAAATTGCCGATACGGTTGTTCAGCACCAACATGCTTATGCGGCGCTAAAATTTCCGGATTGTTATGGATTAAACCCACTGGCATTGGCGCAAGGTTATGCCAGGTTGGCGCAGCAGGCTGGCGTAAGGCTTTTTGGTGATAGTCCCGTCACCCATTTTGAACGCTACGGCAACGGCTTTAAGGTGTTTACGCCTCAAGCGACTATTAATGCACGCAAACTTGTGTTGGCGACAAATGCGTACACGCCTAAAGGTTTATATCCAACTCTGAACCGCAGTTGTATGCCTGTTCTTAGCAGCGTCATCGTTACCGAGCCGCTGAATGCAAGCCAGCTGGAGCACCTTAACTGGCGCCAAAATAGTATTATGATGGACACCCGCACGTTGAAGTATTACTACCGCTTGTTGCCGGATAACCGGATCTTATTTGGTGGTCGCGGTGCCATCACCGGTAAATCTGCTGCTGATCCTATTTATGCAAGGCGCTTACTAACAGCCTTGCAACGATGTTTCGGGGGATTAAATAGCGTTAGATATCAATACCAATGGAGTGGTTGGGTCGGCGTATCCTTTGATGACTTACCGCGGGTTTACTCACCCGAACCCAACTTATTTTATGCTGCAGGTTATTGTGGAAGCGGTCTGTCATTCAGTGCGTTAGCGGGCAAACGCCTGGCGCAGTTGGTTACAGGGCAAGCCTTACCGGCATTGCCAATTTATCAAAGCCCATTACCGGCGTTTCCAATGTCTGCGTTTCGCCGCCAGGGCCAGCAATTGTATTATCAGTGGGGCCGGTTTAAAGATCATTTTTTATAATCACTGGCCGTTATCATTGTGCGATGATTCGATATCATTGAGTACAGAATATTTGTCTTTTTAGGAGTGGGCTAATGTCGTTTTGGCCAGAGTTTTTACTTATCGCATCTGTTCATTTGCTGGCCGTAGCAAGTCCCGGGCCGGACTTTGCCATAGTGCTGCGTTACGCTGTGCGCTATGGCCGCAGGGCGGCAATATTTGCCAGCTTGGGGATAGGTGTCGCTATCCTGCTGCATGTAACGTATTCCCTGGTAGGCATTGGGGTATTAATTAAAACGACGCCGTGGTTATTCCAGTTATTGTCTGTACTGGCAGCCTGTTACCTTCTTTATCTGGCTCAGGGGGCCTTACGCTCGCAGCCACCGGCAGGTCAGGAGACGCTCGCTAAGGAACAAACTGTTGCGCTTAGCAGCACCAAAGCGTTCAGTACGGGTTTTATTACTAATGGCCTGAATCCAAAAGCGACGTTGTTTTTTCTGTCACTGTTTGCCGTAGTGATATCAGCGGATACGCCACTCAGTTTTAAATTGATCTATGGATGCTATATGGCCATTGCAACGGCCTTCTGGTTTATCTTTTTATCACTGGTACTTACCAATACCCGGGTGCGTGGTTTTTTACTATTAAAAGGCTATTGGTTTGATCGCTTAATGGGGGTGATGCTGTTACTGTTAGCGTTACATCTATTGTTGAGTAGTTTTAAATCGTTCTGACTTGCCCCTGCTTTGTATAAGGGTATAATGCCGCCGTTATTAATTGCTCTGGATTTACGTTCCAGCCCTGCAAGAGGAAACCCTATGTACGTTGTTGCTGCTTTATATCAATTTGTGCACTTGCCCGATTATGTGCCACTGCGCGATACCCTTTATAACCTGCTGGTTCAGCATAAAGTGAAAGGCACCTTACTTCTGGCTGAAGAGGGTATTAATGGCACTATATGTGGCGAACGTAGCGGCATCGATGCAGTTAAAGCCTGGCTGGATAATGAAGGCCGCTTTGATGGTTTAAGCTACAAAGAATCTTTTGCAGATGAACCAGCGTTTTATCGTACTAAGGTAAAGCTTAAAAACGAAATTGTAACCATGGGTGTTCCGGGTATCAATCCGCAACATATCGTTGGCACCTATGTGAAGGGCGAAGCCTGGAATACGTTGATTAACGATCCTCAGACCCTGGTCATTGATACGCGAAACGACTATGAAGTAGCAATTGGTAGTTTTCAGAATGCCGTAAATCCAAACACCACTAATTTTCGTGAATTTCCGCAGTGGGCTGCCGATAATCTCGATAAAACCAAACATAAAAAAGTTGCGATGTTTTGTACCGGTGGTATTCGTTGCGAGAAGTCGACCGCGTTTTTAAAGGAACAAGGCTTTGATGAGGTGTATCACCTGGATGGCGGTATTCTAAAATATCTGGAAGAAATACCTGCGGAGCAAAGTTTGTGGCAGGGCGAGTGTTTTGTGTTCGACCAGCGGGTCGCGGTAAAACATGGTTTGGAACAGGGAAGTTATGATCAATGCTATGCCTGCAGGATGCCGCTATCGGTGACAGAGATGGCGTCAGAACACTATGTTAAAGGTTTAAGTTGCCCCCACTGTGTTGATAAAACTACTGATGAACAAAAAGCAGCTTTTGCTGAGCGACAAAAGCAGGTTACGCTTGCTAAAGTTCGCGGTGAAAAACATATTCGCGATGGAAAACTGGATACGTAGCCCTTAAAAACCTTGATCTATTCTATAAAGTAGAAAGATATCTATCGCATAATGCAATTTTAATTCTTTTAAGTTGAGCTATTCTGCCCTTATACGGGAGGGCAGCATGCTCACTAACTCTGCAACGCGCTATGGCATGGTCAGCATTATTTTGCACTGGCTGGTTGCTGTCGCTATTTTCTCATTATTTGCTCTGGGCTACTGGATGGTAGACCTGACGTACTACAGTAGCTGGTACCGAAGCGCACCTTACTGGCATAAAAGTATTGGTATCATGTTGTTTTTCCTGGTCATTTTCAGGCTATTTTGGCGATTTTCCACGCAAAAGCCGCGTGCCCTTTCTTCACATAGTGTGCTTGAAAAAAGACTCGCCCGTATTACCCATATTGTACTTTATCTGTTGCTGTTATTGATTATGCTGAGTGGCTATTTGATTTCAACTGCTGATGGCAGACCAATTGCCGTTTTTGATTGGTTTAATGTGCCTGCTCTGGGTGAACTGTTTCCCCGCCAGGCAGATATTGCCGGTGCTATTCATCAGTATCTGGCGTATGGGTTAGTCGGACTCAGTGCTTTCCATGCACTTGGCGCACTTAAGCATCATTTTATTGATAAAGATTCGACGCTTAGAAGAATGTTCGGGCACTCTGCCCAGTAATATATTTAATCTCAAACAGGAGTTTTACCATGAAAAAACTGTTACTTGCTGCCGCTGTTACAGCTGGTTTTAGTGTTTCTGCCCATGCCGCAGATTATAAAATTGATACCGATGGGGCCCACGCATTTATTCAGTTCAAAATCAGCCACCTGGGATATAGCTGGTTGTATGGACGTTTTAATACGTTTAATGGCGAGTTTAGCTACGATGCTAATAAACTGGCTGATTCAAAAATTAACCTTGTCATTGACACCGCAAGTGTAGATTCAAACCACGCCGAACGAGATAAGCACTTACGCAGTGCTGATTTTCTGAATGTTGGTAAACACTCTGAAGCAACGTTTAACAGCACAAAAATTGTTGCCAAAGACGGTGATAAGTTTGATTTGCACGGTAGCTTTACTTTAAATGGTGTTACGAAAGACATCGTTATCGCCGCAGAAAAGCTGGGCGAGGGCACTGATCCATGGGGCGGATACCGCGCAGGTTTTGCCGGTACTACCTCTTTTGAATTAAAAGATTTCGGCATTAACTATGATTTAGGACCGGCGTCCAGCACGGTGCATCTTGACCTGACAGTTGAAGGCATTCGTCAGTAGCAAGCGGTAAGCGGTTGTCGGTCAGTTAAGGTAAGGCCGACAACTGTATTTTAACCTGGTCTTTTAAATTCATAAAATCTTCGTCTGCGCTGGTGGTATTAACAATATCGGCAAATAGCAGCTCGGCCCTGGCTTCACTTCCTGCCAGAATAAACAATTGTACCAGGCGTAATTTCGCCCAGTTCAACCTGCTTTGCTCACTGTCTTTGTAATACCCAATATATTCTGACAGAGCAGTAATACCTTCCAGTACGTTACTGTTTGTTAAAACTGCCAGCCGGCCAACTTGATATAATGCGTTATAGCGTTGTACTGGCTTGCTGCTGAATTGTGCTGTTTTGCTATAAAGCTGCAGAGCCACATGAAACGCATCCTGCCGGGCAAGAATACTCGCTTTGGTTGCCAGCAAGTCAGGCTGGTTTGGCATGGTTGTTAAGTGTTTATCTAATAATGCAACGGCTTCACTCAGCCGCTCTTCAATAATGAGTAGCTGGACCTGGGCAATTGCGCCTTGTAGCGGATCAATTGCTGCCAGAATACTGGCCTGTTCAGCTGCTAATTGCTTGCTGCCGCCAGCGGTTGCTGGTGCTGATTGGTAGAAACTGATTAATGCTTGTTGTGCGGTAAAGTTCGTCGGCTCGACAGTGACCGCTTTCACTAACAATTGCAAACCATCACTGGTGCGTTGACGGGCATTAAAAATGTTGCCATCTGATGCCAGCACTATTTTATTAATACCGGCAAGGTAAAGAAGTTCACTGTGCTCGGGGAAGTCAGTAATCAATTGATTCAAAAGAGTATTAGCTTGTTCGCGTTGGCGTAGATTAAACATTGCCTGGACATAAATAGCGGTAAAACCGGGTTTTTGTTTTAAAGCAGGTTGTTGGTCAATTTCGGACAAAATCTTACTGTATTGCGCTTGCTGCAGCCAACTATTTAGCTCGTCAACTTCAATAGCCAGTGCAGAGAAACTTATCAATAAACTCAATAACACTAACTTCATACCAACCAGCCTTAACCCAAGATACATGCGGGCTTAGTGTGCGATATTACACGCTAAATTGCCAGCAGATCACGGGATTTCAATTTTAATATCCGTTAGCGGAATGCTACAGCAGGGTAAAAATTCACCGGAGCGAACAAATGCCAGCGGTTCATGTAAATATTGCACCTTACCACTAATTAATTTGCAGCGACATGCACCACAGTAGCCTTCCCGACACTGATAACTTATGTCTTGCTGTTGTTCAATGCAGTGCAAAATGGTGGGCTGACTGCCATCAAAGTTGATGGCAGTGCTACCTTCCATTGTAATTTCAGGCATGACAGAGCAGGCTAAAGATCAAAGTCGCCAAAGTCAGCGCCATTAACTTCATTGTCAATCTGGCCAACCAGATACGAACTGATTTCAGACTCCTGCGGTGCAACCTGCACATTGTCAGACACCAGCCAGGCATTAATCCACGGAATCGGGTTTTGTGTTGTGTTCATGCGTGCTTTTAAGCCAATAGCTTGCATGCGACTATTGGTAATATATTCGACATACTGGCACAAAATATCTTTGTTCAGGCCAATCATCGATCCATCTTTAAACAAATATTGCGCCCAGTCTTTTTCCTGCTCGGCTGCTTTTAAGAAGATAGCATAGGCTTGTTCTTCACATTCCTTTGCTATTTCAGCCATTTGTGGGTCATCATCACCGGCCGCCATAATATTTAATATATGCTGGGTACCGGTCAGGTGCAGTGCTTCATCGCGGGCAATCAGTTTTATAATTTTAGCGTTGCCTTCCATCAGTTCGCGCTCAGCAAAAGCGAAACTACAGGCAAAACTGACATAAAAACGTATTGCTTCAAGTACGTTAACGGACAGCATACACAAATACAGCCGCTTTTTAAGCTCTCGCAAAGTAATACTGACTGTTTTACCATTAATCTGATGGTCGCCTTCACCGCAACGTTGATAAAGGTTAATGCCATCGATCAAACTGTCATAGTAGCGCGTTACATCATCTGCCCGTTCCAGAATTTTTTCGTTCAGCATAATGTCGTCAAACACTTTATGCGGCTCGGAGGTAATATTACGCACGATATGAGTGTAACTTCTGCTGTGAATGGTTTCACTGAACGCCCAGGTTTCAATCCAGGTTTCCAGTTCCGGAATAGACACTATGGGTAAAAACGCTAAATTCGGAGAACGCCCCTGCACAGAGTCCAGTAAGGTCTGGTATTTCAGGTTGCTAAGAAAAATATGTTTTTCATGCGATGGTAGATTCTGAAAATCAATTCTGTCTTTGCTAACGTCAATTTCTTCCGGACGCCAGAAAAAACTCAGTTGTTTTTCAATTAATTTCTCAAAAATCGGATACTTTTGCTGGTCATAGCGCGATACATTAACTGCATTGCCGAAGAACATCGGTTCTTTTAATTGATCATTAATTTCCCGGTTAAAGGTGGTATACGCCATTTCTGTCAATATCCTGATTAATTACCTGTCGTTACTACGCCCCGGTAGTCCGGAGCGATGACTTTTTCCGTGTTAAATTTTGCAGGCGCCGCCGGCACAACCGTCGTCTTCCGCCTCAGGTTTAATATCTTCCTGCATATCTGCAGCACCGTCGCGGGTATTATGGTAATACATGGTTTTAACCCCCAGTTTATAGGCGGTAAGCAGGTCTTTCAGCAGTAGTTTCATTGGTACGCGGCCGCCGTCGTACTTATTCGGGTCATAATTGGTGTTGGCAGAAATGGTTTGGTCCACAAACTTCTGCATAATCGCCACCAGGCTAAGATAACCATCGTTTGACGGAATATCCCACAGTAATTCGTACTGGTTTTTTAAACGCTCGTATTCTGGTACCACTTGCTTCAGGATCCCATCTTTACTGGCTTTAACACTGATATGGCCGCGTGGTGGTTCAATACCATTCGTCGCATTTGAAATTTGCGACGAGGTTTCTGAGGGCATCAATGCTGACAACGTTGAATTACGTAAACCGAATTGCAGAATATCTTTGCGTAATTGCTCCCAGTTGAGTAGCAGCGGTTCAGCACAGACTTTATCCAGATCTTTTTTGTAACTGTCGATTGGTAAAATACCGTCGGCATAGGTAGTTTCGTTAAATTTAGGGCAGGGACCTTGCTCTTGTGCCAGCTTATTTGACGCTTTTAACAGATAGTACTGAATTGCTTCAAAGGTACGGTGGGTTAAACCGTTAGCGGAACCATCTGAATATTTAACGCCATTTTTAGCCAGGTAGTAGGCATAGTTAATTACGCCCACACCAAGGGTGCGGCGGTTAATAGAAGCATGGTAAGCCGCCGGAATAGGGTAGTCCTGATAATCAAGTAAACTATCCAGTGAGCGCACGGCCAGTTCGGCCAGTTCTTCCAGCTCATTTAACTCGGTTATTGCGCCCAGATTAAAGGCAGATAAGGTACAGAGTGCAATTTCGCCGTTCGGATCATTGACGTGCTCAAGCGGTTTGGTTGGCAGGGCAATTTCCAGGCACAGGTTGCTCTGCCGCACCGGAGCCAGTTTCGGATTAAATGGGCTGTGTGTATTGCAATGATCAACATTCTGCAAATAGATCCGGCCGGTGCTGGCACGTTCCTGCATAAACAGTGTAAACAACTCAAGTGCTTTAATCCGCTTTTTACGAATACTACTGTCCGCTTCATATTGAACATATAACTTATCGAACTGTTCCTGATCCTGGAAGAACGCATCGTACAAACCTGGTACGTCTGACGGACTAAACAAGGTAATGTAATCGTCTTTAATCAGACGAGTGTACATCAAGCGGTTAAACTGAACGCCATAGTCTAAATGACGTACCCGGTTCTCTTCTACACCGCGGTTGTTCTTCAATACCAATAGCGACTCAACTTCTAAATGCCACAATGGGAAAAACAGGGTCGCGGCACCACCACGCACGCCGCCTTGCGAACAGCTTTTTACCGCGGTCTGGAAGTGCTTGTAAAACGGAATACAACCGGTATGGAAGGCTTCGCCATTGCGGATTGGGCTGCCTAGAGCCCGAATGCGGCCGGCGTTAATACCTATACCTGCACGTTGCGATACGTACTTTACAATAGCACTGGAGGTAGCATTAATAGAGTCGAGACTGTCGCCACATTCAATTAATACGCAAGAGCTGAACTGACGGGTTGGCGTGCGAACCCCTGACATAATTGGCGTCGGTAATGATAATTTAAACATGGATGTCGCGTCGTAGAAGCGGCGGACAAAATCTAAGCGGGTACTTTTAGGGTAATTTGCAAATAAACAGGCTGCCACCAGAATGTACAGGAATTGGGCACTTTCGTATATTTCGCCGCTTACCCGGTTTTGAACCAGATATTTGCCTTCCAGCTGCTTTACGGCTGCATAGCTAAAATTTAAATCCCGGCCGTGGTCAATAAAACCATTAATCGTTTCCAGTTCTTCCCGGCTGTAATCGGCCAGAATATGCTGATCATAGCGTTTGGCCTCGACCATTTTTACCAGGTGATCATACAGATGCGGTGGTTCGAACTGACCATAGGCTTTTTTACGTAAATGAAAAACCGCTAGTCGGGCAGCCAGATACTGATAATCAGGGCTGTCTTTAGAAATAAGATCAGCGGCAGCTTTAATAATCGTTTCGTGAATATCTGCCGATTTAATACCATCGTAAAACTGAATATGTGACTTTAATTCAACCTGAGATACGGACACATTGTGCAGGCCCTCAGCTGCCCAGGTAATAACCCGGTGAATTTTATCTAAATCGAGAGGTTCACGGCGTCCGTCACGTTTGGTGACAAAAAGATTTTGCGTCATCGCTGAAGAGTTCCGTTTCAATAATAATTATTAACTGACAGCCCGTAGCGCACGGCCCATTGCATTCACCTGCTTGTTGGTGTTTTGCACAACATATAGGTGTAAATTAAAAACTGATCACAAGATAGTGTGGATTCGGTCGTTTTGCAAGGGTGCAATTTGTAGAAAAAAAAGCCGCAAATGACAGGGGTTAGTAGCTACTAACCTGTTAAGGCTTGTCGCAGAAAAAGCGAAAATGAAGCAAGCATTTTCTTAGTTATAAAATTAATTGTTCTAAGCAGGAGCTTTTAAGTGCAACTGGCTATTTGACAGGCGTTAGTAGTTTCACTGACGCCCGCTAAGCCCCATTAAATTTTTGCTTTAGCTAATGTCAGGCTTACGCGCGACTACAAAATAGTTAACATCCAGGCCAGGGCCTGTTTTAAAGGTGTTATTTAACGGATTAAAATGCAAACCGGTCGCATCCAGCACCTCAAGCTCAGCCTGCTCTATGTCGCGCATCAACTGCGAGGGGCGAATGAATTTTTCAAACTGATGAGTACCTTTGGGCACCAGCCGCAAAATGTGCTCAGCACCAATAATTGCCATTAAATAGGCTTTGATGGTTTTATTAATTGTGGAAAAGAATAATAAACCACCGGGTTTCACCAAATCTGCGCAGGCCTGCACGACTGAAGCTGGCTGCGGTACATGCTCCAGCATTTCCATACAGGTAACAACATCAAACCGGGCCGGTTGAATAATAGCAAAATCTTCAGCAGTACTGTGTTGATAGCTAATAGTTATCTGGTGTTCGGCAGCATGTAATCTGGCGACAGCAAGCGCATCTTCAGCCATATCAATACCGGTAACCACGGCGCCGCCGCGAGCCAGGCTTTCCGCCAGAATGCCACCGCCACAACCAACATCTACAATGTTTTTACCGAATATGCCGCCGGCTATATCACTGATGTAGCTAAGCCGGGTAGGGTTTAACAGATGCAAAGGCTTAAATTCGCCTTCTTTATCCCACCAACGGGCAGCTATCTCATTAAATTTTGCAATTTCAGCTGGATCAACATTTATATTTTGTGTCATGGTTCAGGCCTTAAAATTTTTGTCATTATAAAGCCTTGATCTGTTTCGGCAAATAGCAGCTTAATTCTGGCAAGCATAACAGGCATGGCAACTACCATTTTATGTGGTAGAATCGTGCGTTGTCTCGCGCTTTATAACATCGAAAAAAGCGAGTTATCTATTTGATTTAAGGGAAATTAGCGTTATATGACAGATCTGGCCAAAGAAATAGTTCCGATTAATATCGAAGAGGAATTAAAAAACTCCTACCTCGATTACGCCATGAGTGTAATTGTTGGCCGGGCTTTACCTGACGTAAGAGACGGTTTAAAACCGGTTCACCGTCGTGTGCTGTTTGCCATGAAAGAATTGGGCAACGACTGGAATAAAGCCTACAAAAAATCTGCCCGGGTAGTAGGTGACGTCATTGGTAAATATCACCCACACGGTGACAGCGCGGTATACGATACAATCGTCCGGATGGCTCAGCCATTTTCGTTGCGCTATATGTTAGTTGATGGCCAAGGAAACTTTGGTTCTATCGATGGTGACTCGGCAGCGGCGATGCGTTATACCGAAGTCAGAATGGCCAGAATAGCCCATGAGCTGTTGGCTGATTTAGACAAAGAAACGGTTGATTTTGTCCCGAACTATGATGGCACTGAGCAAATACCTGCAGTATTGCCAACTAAGATCCCGAACTTATTGATCAATGGTTCCTCCGGTATTGCGGTAGGTATGGCGACAAATATTCCGCCGCATAACCTTACCGAAGTTATTGATGGTTGCCTGGCACTAATCGCTAATCCGGATATTGAACTGCACGAACTGATGCAATTTATTCCGGGCCCTGATTTTCCGACTGCCGCTATTATTAACGGCCGCAAGGGCATAGAAGAGGCTTACCGAACCGGTCGCGGCAAGGTCTATATTCGCAGTAAAACCTGTATAGAAACCGATGAAAAAACCGGTCGTGAGACGATTATCGTCAACGAGTTGCCTTATCAGGTTAATAAAGCACGCTTAATCGAAAAAATTGCTGAGCTGGTGAAAGAAAAGCGGATTGAAGGTATCTCCGCTTTGCGCGACGAGTCTGATAAAGACGGTATGCGTATCGTTATAGAGCTGAAACGCGGCGAATCGTCAGATGTAATGCTGAACCAATTGTATTCTAATACCCAGATGCAAACCGTGTTCGGCATTAATATGGTGGCGCTGGATGATGGCCAGCCCAAGTTACTTAGCTTAAAACAAATGCTGGAATGCTTTGTTTTACATCGCCGGGAAGTTGTAACCCGCCGAACTGTATATGACTTACGCAAGGCGCGTGATCGCGCCCACATTCTGGAAGGCCTGGCGATTGCACTGGCTAACATTGACGAAATTATTGAACTGATTAAAACCTCCGCCAGCCCGGCTGAAGCTAAAGCCGGCCTGGTCGCGCGTGGTTGGAAGCTCGGTGACGTTACTGCAATGTTAGAGCGTGCCGGTGAAAATGCGGCCCGTCCTGAATGGTTGGAAGAACACTTTGGTATTCGCGATAACTTCTATTTCCTGACGGAGCAACAAGCGCAGGCAATTCTGGATTTACGCTTGCATAAGCTTACCGGCTTAGAGCATGAGAAAATTCTGGATGAATACAAACAGCTGTTAGAGCTGATTGCTGAATTGTTGCATATTCTGGCCAGTCCAGAGCGGTTAATGGAAGTGATTTGCGAAGAGTTGGAAGCGGCTAAAGCCCAATATGGTGACGCCCGTCGAACTGATATTCAGGATAATATGCTGGATATCAATATGGAAGACTTGATCACTGAAGAAGATGTAGTGGTTACGCTGTCGCATCTGGGTTATGCAAAGTATCAACCGTTATCTGATTATGAAGCGCAGCGCCGCGGCGGCAGAGGTAAAGCTGCTACAACAGTTAAAGACGAAGACTTCGTTGATAAACTGCTGGTCGCCAGTACCCACGACACCATTCTATGTTTCTCTAACCGTGGCCGCCTGTACTGGATGAAGGTATACCAATTACCATTGGCCAGTCGCACTGCACGGGGCAAACCAATTGTTAACCTGTTGCCATTAGAGCAGGGCGAACGGATCAACGCTATTTTGCCGGTACGCGAATATGAAGAAGGCAAATACGTATTTATGGCTACGGCTAACGGTACTGTTAAGAAAACAGCATTGACTGATTACTCGCGGCCCCGGGCAAACGGCATTATTGCTGTGAACCTGAATGAGGGCGATCACTTAATCGGTGTTGATATTACCGATGGTAGTGATGAGATTATGCTGTTTTCAGATGACGGCAAAGTTGTGCGCTTTACCGAAGATCAAGTGCGGGGCATGGGCCGGACTGCTACAGGCGTTCGCGGTATTCGTTTACGGGAAGGCGGCTCAGTAGTATCACTGATTATTCCAAAAGGTGACGGCGCAGTACTGACAGTGACTGAAAATGGTTATGGTAAACGCACCGCATTAACTGAGTATCCGGCGAAGAGTCGTGCCACTCAGGGCGTGGTATCTATTAAAGTATCAGAGCGTAACGGCTTGGTAGTAGGTGCTGTCCAGGTGAGTGAAACGGATGAAATTATGATGATTTCAAACCGCGGCACGCTGGTTCGAACCCGGGTTAAAGAAGTTTCTGAAGTTGGCCGTAACACCCAGGGCGTCATTCTGATCCGCACTCAGGATCAGGAAAAAGTCGTTGGGGTGGCGAAAGTCGATGAGATCCAGGAGCAGGATTTACCACAGGACATTGAAGATGATGCCGGTTTAATTGCAGCGGAATCTGAGAATAGCAACAGCGCAAACAGTGCTGATGTGGCAGGCCCGGATTTACAGGACAGCCAGTTGGCTCAGGATAACGATACTGAGCAGTCATAACTCATCAAGAACGGGCGCTGTAGCGCTCGTTTTTTTTAGCTGATTTTAAATAATTGTTGATAATTGCGAGTAGTAACACATGACTACCTTTAATTTTTGTGCCGGTCCGGCCATGTTGCCCACGGCCGTAATGCAACAGGCGCAGCAGGAATTTATTAACTGGCAACAGCAGGGTTGCTCAGTGATGGAAATAAGCCATCGAAGCAAAGCGTTTATTAAAGTGGCGGCTGAGGCTGAACAGGACTTACGGGATTTACTCAGTATTCCGGTCAACTATAAAGTGTTGTTTATGCACGGAGGTGGTCGGGGGCAATTCTCTGCGGTACCCCTTAACCTGTTTAACGCTCAGGCGAGTGCGGGCAACAGCAATGCTGATTATATTATCTCGGGTGCCTGGTCCAAAGCCGCAGTGGAAGAGGGGCATAAATACGGCCAGTTGAATGTACAGGATATCCGGTCAAAAACTGATGATAATCTGCGGACTATTATTGACCCGGCGCAATGGCAACTTAACAACAAAGCAGCCTTTATCCATTGTTGTCCGAATGAAACTGTCGATGGTGTTGAATTTACCGGACTACCAAAAACCGAAGTACCCATTGTTGCAGATTTGTCTTCCACTATTTTATCCAGGCCCATAGACGTAAGCCGCTATGGGGTAATTTACGCCGGGGCGCAGAAAAACATAGGTCCCTCAGGTTTAACGTTAGCTATTGTCCGGGAAGACTTACTGCCATTATCGACGGCGGCTATTCCGGCCGTGCTGGATTATCGGCTGGCGGCGGAAAACGACAGTATGTTCAATACCCCGCCCACCTTTGCCTGGTATCTGGCTGGTCTGGTGTTTAAATGGTTGAAACAGCAGGGAGGCGTTACTGAAATGGCAACGCGTAACCAGTTAAAAGCCAGCTTGCTTTATGATTATATTGATAAAAGTGATTTTTACAGCAACGATGTTGTAAAAGCATATCGGTCTTGGATGAACGTGCCGTTTTTTCTGGCTGATGAGCGTTTAAACGACATGTTTGTCGAGCAGGCTGAGGTACATGGCTTGCTGGCATTGAAAGGTCACCGGATGGTTGGGGGAATGCGGGCGAGTATCTATAATGCGATGCCGCTGGAAGGTGTGCAAACGCTGGTCAGTTTTATGCAGGAATTTGAGCGGGTAAACGGATGAAGACATTAACCTTAAACCCAGTCAGTAAAGTTAGCGGCGAAGTTCATCTGCCGGGTTCAAAAAGTATTTCGAACCGGGTGTTGTTGCTGGCCGCACTGGCCGAGGGCACGACTCATATTACTAACTTACTGGATAGCGACGATGTAAAGCATATGCTTAACGCGTTAACGGCTTTAGGTATCGATTATAAGCTGTCAACTTGCCGTACCAGCTGTGTGGTGCAGGGTCTTGGTGGTTTATTTAAGCAACCACAGGCCATCACCATGTTTCTAGGAAACGCCGGCACCGCCATGCGGCCTTTAACGGCTGCGCTGGCAGCGTCGGATGTTAACGTTACTCTGACCGGCGAGCCGAGGATGTATGAGCGTCCCATTGGTCATCTGGTTGACGCACTCCGTCAGTGGCAGGCAGATATTGGCTATCTCGATAACGATGGTTTTCCCCCTTTGCAGATCAAAGGCAAAGCGCTGCAAGGTGGCCCGATGCAGATTGATGGTAGTATTTCCAGTCAATTTCTCACCGCGGTATTAATGGTGGCGCCGCTGCTGGATGGTGAGAGTAACATTGAAATACTCGGTGAGTTAGTCTCTAAACCTTACATTGATATCACCCTGGCGTTAATGCAGCGTTTCGGTATAGACGTGGTTAACCACAACTACCAACGCTTTACCATTAGCGGCAATCAGCAATACCGCTCACCGGGTAAATGGTTAGTTGAAGGTGATGCTTCCTCTGCCTCTTATTTTCTGGCGGCTGCAGCCATTAAAGGTGGCAGTATTAAAGTGACCGGTATCGGCAGGAACGCCGTACAAGGCGATATTCGCTTTGCCGATGCACTTGAAGCGATGGGTGCAAAGGTTGACTGGGGTGACGACTACATCCAGGTCACGCGTAACACCCTGGTTGGCATCGACCGCGACTATAATGCCATTCCAGATGCGGCTATGACGATTGCCACTACGGCATTATTTGCCACAGGTCCAACTGTTATTCGCAACGTATATAATTGGCGCGTTAAAGAAACTGACCGCTTAGCAGCGATGGCAAATGAGCTTCGAAAAGTAGGCGCAGAGGTTGATGAAGGGCGGGACTACCTTAAAATAACACCGCCGGCAACGTTAACCCATGCCAGCATTGCAACTTACGACGATCATAGAATGGCGATGTGCTTCTCTTTGGTTGCGCTGAGTGATACGCCGGTAACGATTGAGGATCCTGACTGCACGGCAAAAACCTTTCCGGATTATTTCAAGTTGTTTTTAAGTCTGCAAAGCTAATAGGTTACATTATTAACCAGGTCGGGCATGAGTTCTGTGAATGTCCGACAGGTTTTTATCGCAACTAATCACAGCTTTTGTCGCAAAAACCTGTATAATATGGCGGTTTTAAAATTTGAATCAGCAGATTATTGCTTTGAAGGAGGTAGGATGCCGCAACATGCACCAGTAATTACCATAGACGGTCCGGGTGGCTCAGGCAAAGGTACCCTAAGCCGGCTGCTGGCTCAAAAGTTAGGTTGGCAATTACTTGACAGTGGCGCAATCTACCGGGTTTTGGCACTCGCTGCCATGCATCACCAAATAGCTGCCGATGACGAAGAGGCATTACAACCTCTGGCCGCCCATCTTGATGTGCAGTTTAACGCGGATGAACAAGGCAATACTAAGATCACCCTGGAAGGAGAGAATGTCTCTCATACCATTCGTACTGAAGAAGTTGGTACCGTTGCGTCAAAGATTGCCTCGTTACCCCGGGTACGAGAAGCGTTGTTACGCCGGCAGCGGGCGTTTGCAGAAGCGCCTGGTTTGGTAGCAGATGGACGTGACATGGGCACTGTGGTGTTCCCGTTGGCAGAAGTTAAAATATTTTTAACAGCTGATGCTACAGAACGCGCCAACCGTAGATATTTAGAGTTGAAACAAAAGGGCCTGGATGTTAACATCGGCGACCTTTTGCACGAAATCCAGGCGCGTGATGAGCGCGATATGAACAGAGCAACGGCGCCGTTAAAACCGGCAACTGATGCTTACATGCTGGATTCGACCAATAAACCTATTGAACAAGTGTTGGCAGAGGTACTGAACTACATAAACAGCAAATTGCTGTTGAAAGTAGGCTGATTAACCGAAACCGCATTTTGGACAGCCGGTAACAAGGATTGTTGCTGGTAAACTTAGCAACCCCATAACGCATGATGCGAAGTGGAGCACTTAACTGAAAAAAGTGACTATGACTGAAAATTTTGCACAATTATTTGAGGAAAGCCTCAAGACTATCGAAACCCGCCCAGGTGCCATTGTTAAAGGTACCGTTGTTGCCGTTCTGAAAGACGTTGTTATGGTTGACGCCGGTCTTAAATCAGAAGCCGCTATTCCGGTTGAGCAGTTCAAATCTATGAGCGGCGAAATTGAAGTTAGCGTAGGCGACATCATTGATGTAGCGTTAGACGCTATTGAAGATGGTTTCGGTGAGACCTTGTTATCTCGTGAAAAAGCTAAGCGCCATGAGGCCTGGGTTCGCCTGGAAAAAGCTTGCGAAGATAAAGAAACTGTTATCGGTGTTATCACTGGTAAAGTTAAAGGTGGTTTTACGGTTGAAGTCGACGGTATTCGTGCCTTCCTGCCAGGTTCGTTAGTTGATGTCCGTCCGGTACGCGACACCTTACACCTGGAAAACAAAGAACTTGAATTCAAAGTTATCAAGCTGGATCAGAAACGCAACAACGTGGTTGTTTCACGTCGTGCTGTGATCGAGTCAGAAAGCAGCCAGGAACGTGATCAGCTGTTAGAGACTTTAGAAGAAGGCATGGAAGTTAAAGGTATCGTTAAGAACCTGACTGACTACGGTGCGTTCGTTGATTTAGGTGGCGTAGACGGCTTACTGCATATCACTGATATGGCATGGAAGCGTGTTAAGCACCCAAGCGAAATTGTTAATGTTGGTGATGAAATTCCAGTTAAAGTACTGAAATTTGATCGTGAAAAACAACGTGTATCTTTAGGTCTTAAGCAAATGGGGGAAGATCCATGGGCCGCTATTGCCTCACGTTACCCAGAAGGTGCCCGCATCACTGGTCGCGTAACCAACTTAACTGACTACGGCTGCTTCGTGGAAATCGAAGAAGGCGTTGAAGGCTTAGTTCACGTTTCAGAAATGGACTGGACTAACAAAAATATTCACCCATCGAAAGTGGTTAACTTAGGTGATACTGTTGAAGTTATGGTACTTGAAATTGACGAAGAACGTCGTCGTATTTCTTTAGGCCTTAAACAGTGTAAAGCTAACCCATGGGAAGAGTTTGCTAAAGGCTTTAACAAGAACGACCGTGTTAGCGGTAAGATCAAGTCAATCACTGACTTTGGTATCTTTATCGGTTTAGACGGCGGTATTGATGGCCTGGTTCACTTATCTGACATCAGCTGGAATGCCACTGGTGAAGAAGCGGTTCGTGATTTCAAGAAAGGCGACGAAGTACACGCAGTTGTGTTACAAGTTGACCCAGAGCGCGAGCGTATTTCTTTAGGTATCAAACAACTGGATGAAGATCCGTTCAATGGTTACCTTGCTGACAACAAAAAAGGTGCTATCGTTAAAGGTGAAGTAACTGCCGTTGACGCGAAAGGCGCTGCTGTAATGTTAGAAGGTGCAGTTGAAGGTTACATCCGGGTTTCTGATATTGCGCGTGAGCGTATTGAAGATGCCTCGACAGTACTGAAAGTAGGCGAAGAAGTTGAAGCTCGTTTAATGGGTGTTGATCGCAAAAACCGCGTAATCAGCCTGTCAATCAAAGCGAAATTCGAAGCTGAAGAAAAAGAAGCTATGGATACCGTTAATACCAAGCAGCAAGAAGCTGACTTCGGTGGTAACGCTATGGCCGAAGCATTTAAAGCTGCTCAGAAGCAGGATTAATTGCTAGCGAAGCAGGGGGCATTTGCCCCTTGCTTTACCAATTGGGTTTTGCAGGAGGGTCTATGACCAAGTCTGAATTGATTGAAAAATTAGCAACCGATTTCCCGCATATTCAAGTCAAGGATGTCGAAGCATCTGTTAAAGAAATTCTGGAACAGATGGCCCAGTCGCTATCATCAAATGAACGAATTGAAATTCGCGGTTTTGGTAGTTTTTCACTACATTATCGTGCTCCCCGTGTAGGTCGTAATCCTAAAACCGGCGACAAAGTAGAGTTAGATGGTAAATATGTACCGCACTTTAAGCCAGGTAAAGAGTTACGCGATCGGGTAAAAGATAACACCTGATCCCTCATCAGGCCAATTGCAGTGTACGGAGTGTCTTTTGAGCAGATTACTGTATCTGATACTGATTATTGCTTTTCTGATAGTTGGTTTTGTATTTGGCGCCATAAACCAACAACAAACTGACGTAAGTTTTCTTATAGTAAAACTGCAACTACGGGTTGTAGATGTAGCAATTATATTTCTAATCGCCGGTGTGGTGCTCGGACTTATTATTGCGTCCTGGTTAAGCATGACACGTCGCACTAAAAATTGGTTTAAACCTGCCACAGAGAAAACCTGACCTTTATGTTGGAACTGCTATTTTTGTTACTCCCTGTTGCCGCCGCATATGGCTGGTTTATGGGCAGAAATAGCGTCAAACATACTGAACTTAAAGACCGGGCCAGTGTTACCCGAAACTTATCTTCTGGTTTAAACTTTCTGCTAACCGATCAGGAAGACAAAGCAATTGAGCAGTTGTTAGAGTTACTCGATATTGAAGCTGCCACAATAGAAACATATCTGGCGTTGGCCAATCTGTTCCGCCGCAAAGGTGATTGGGACAAAGCAATCCGTATTCATGAAAAGCTGCATCAATTAAAATTATCCAAACCTCAGGCTCAGCAAATTCAGTACGAACTCGCTAAAGATTATTTTTCTGCGGGCTTATACGACCGGGCAGAAAGCCTGGCAACACCTTTGGTTACGACTAACCGCTGGCGTGAACCTGCGCTAAAACAACTGTTTAGTATTTTTACGGCTAGTCATGACTGGCACAAAGCGTTGGCACTTCAAACTGAAGTCAGTAAAAGTGAGTCTCGGTCGTTAAAAATTGCCCTGGCAAATATGGCAATAGAGGCAATGCAGGATAAACCCGATGTTGTTTCGCTCACCCAGCTGGCAGAAAACAACCCACTGGCTATCCGTCCACGCTTTGCTTTAGCGACGTTTTACCTGGCGTCAGAGCAGGGCGCACAAGCCAAAGCGCCACTGCTGAGTATTATTAAGCAAAAGCCGCAGTGGAGCGCAGATATACTGCCATTGTTGCAACAGTGCCAATTTAATGGTGACGAGTGGTATCAACTGCTTAGTCAACTGGCCAACAAACAACATAATGTTACTGCCAGCAGTATGCTGGCGGATTGGCTGGCAGAGCATGGCTCCGCAACGGCAGCAGAGCAGTTTTTGTTGGATAAACTACAGCAACAGCCCAGTATCAGGCTGTTTCAAAAGTTGCTGCAGGTCAGGCAGCATCAGTCAACTTCTGCTGCTGCGGCCTTATTGTCAGTTGAAGAGCTGGTGCAAGCTTATCTGGGGAAAAAAGTATTATACAGTTGCCGCAATTGCGGATTTAAAACCCGTCAACAATACTGGTTGTGTCCGTCTTGTCAGCAATGGGAGACTGTAGAACCTATTACCGGTATTGATGGCCGTTAATTTACCAACCGTGTAGAAGGAAAACCGATGTCGTGTCAAACACCTGTTGTGGTTGCGCTTGATTATGCCAGCCAGGCTGATGCCTTTAACCTGGTCTCACAACTCGACCCAGCTCTGTGTCGTTTAAAAGTAGGCAAAGAAATGTTCACCCATTTTGGCCCTGCGTTTGTCAGCGAACTACAAAAACGCCAGTTTGATGTTTTTCTGGATTTAAAATTCCATGATATACCTAATACTGTGGCGAAAGCTGTGCAAGCAGCCGCCGATCTTGGGGTCTGGATGGTTAATGTCCATGCCAGTGGCGGTAGCAAAATGATGATTGCAGCGCGTGAAGCACTGCAACAATATGGCGCAACTAAACCAAAACTTATCGCGGTAACGGTGTTAACCAGTATGGAACAAAGTGACTTAACAGAGCTTGGTATTTCGCTAAGCCCAGCCCAGCAGGTAGAAAAACTGGCGGCATTGGTTTCACAAAGCGGTTTAGATGGAGTGGTATGCTCCGCACAGGAAGCAGTTGCATTAAAACAAAAATTTGGTAATAATTTTCAACTGGTTACGCCTGGGATCCGCCCAGCAACAAGTAACCCAGATGATCAGAAGCGGATTATGACACCCGCTGCAGCTGTGCAGGCTGGTGTCGATTACCTGGTTATTGGCAGACCAATAACCCAGGCAATTTCGCCTGGTAATGCCCTGCAAGCAATTGTAACTGAGATAGCGGGCGCTACCGCGTCTTAACACGTCAGAGACAGGAGGTTTTATGGATGCGATAAACCTCACCATCTTAATCGGCGGTTTATTATTTTTTGTCAGTATCATTGCCACCTTGATTTCGGCGCGTTTAGGCGCGCCGATGTTGTTAATATTCCTCGTTATAGGCATGCTCGCCGGTGAAGATGGACTTGCTGGCATTCAATTTGATAATCCACAAACCGCATTTCTAATTGGCTCTATTGCGCTGGTGATTATTCTGTTCGACGGGGGGATGCGTACCCATCCCGAACGGTTTAGGGTGGCGTTGGCGCCGGCGTCCATGCTGGCAACGGTCGGGGTAGTCATAACCTGTGGTGTAGTGGGGCTGTCTGCTGCCTATTTACTCAATTTATCTGTTATCGAAGGCTTACTGCTTGGCGCTATTTTAAGCTCGACTGATGCCGCTGCGGTATTTTCAATATTTCAGTCTCAACGCCTCAGAATTAAACAGCGGGTGGCGTCAACCCTGGAGATTGAATCGGGTAGTAATGACCCGATGGCTGTAATGCTGACACTTACCCTGGTAGGCGTGCTGGCACAAGATGCGAAACTTGATTGGTTTGTCTTACTTTCTTTTTTGCAGCAAGCAGTGGTTGGCGGCGCCATGGGTTATGGAGCAGGGCGTGTATTCGTATTTTTATGTCGTAAACTGCCTCTCAGCTTTGCTTTTTTTCCGCTACTGGCCGTTGCCAGTAGTATTTTCATTTATGCCATAACGAACAGTTTTGGTGGTAGCGGCTTTTTGGCCGTTTACCTGATGGGCTATCTGGTCGGAAATGCCAGGTTGCCCCAAATTATTCATATTTTGCGGATGCATGATGGTTTGGCCTGGATCAGTCAAATAAGCATGTTTCTGATGTTAGGTTTGTTGGTCGTGCCAACTAATTTAAAAGAACACCTGATTGATGCATTAATCCTGGCGGGCATACTGATTTTTATCGCCCGGCCGATTGCGGTATTAATCAGCTTAATTCCGTTTCGTTTTCCGATAAAAGATCAAATCTTCATTAGCTGGGTTGGCTTACGTGGCGCTGTGCCTATTATTCTTGCGTTGTTTCCCTGGTTGGCGGGTGTGCCGAATGAACATTTATATTTCGATGTCGCTTTTGTGGTCGTTATTGTGTCATTGGTTTTGCAAGGCTGGAGTCTGGTACCGGTAGCCCGCTGGCTAAAGCTTGAAGTTCCCGGGGAGCTTGAACCTGATCAGGCTATGCCATTGGATGCTATTCCCAGTAAAGATGTGATGGAAGTTTTAGCGTTTAATGTTGAAGATCAGTCACCAGTACGAGGTGTGCGCTGGCAGGATTTGAAATTCAGTGTTCCGGTGCAGTTTTTGGGTATTATTCGTGACGGTGAATGGCAATTGCCGGCGAACGAGCCGGTATTCAACAGCCGTGATACCATTATGGTATTGGCAAAACTTAAAGATGTCAGAAAACTTAGCGAGATACTGGCCAGTGAAGCCGATACATCTGGCCTGAGCAACAGCAACTTCTTTGGTGACTTTGTATTAAACGGTGAAGTTAGCCTGGCTGATTTAGACGCTTTTTATACCATTAATATGGATAATCAAAATAAGCTACAAAGCTTATCATCATACATTAGCGAACGTTTTCACCGCCGGGTGGTAATTGGTGATCAGGTACGACTGGATCAACTTGTCCTGACGGTACGAGAACTGGATGAGCAGGGTATTATTACCCAGGTTGGTATTAAAGCAGTAGATACCTGAATTATCGGCAATGTAGTCAGCGGCTGACTATTATTTTTAAACGTCCTAAATTGACTGCAATGGGGACAAAGCAACAGAATACATAATTACACTATAAGGTCCGCTTTTTTTATCTGCTAACATCAGGCTGATATGAGTAACATCCTCCAAATTGAGTTTGGGTAGATTTGTTACCTGGCGGCCACGGAATTGGCCGGTGAAGTCGCCAGCCTTAAAATAATAATTTTGACGATCAATGTCTGTCTGAAAGTTAACAACATAGGCAACGCCTTGTGGAATGTAAGAGGTTTTCAGGCGTAATTGATATAGTCGGCCATCGGCAGTTACGTTCAAATTAATACTATTAAAATCCTTCGCAGGCAGTGCTTGTGCTAATTTGAACTCTGCAGAAGCAAAGCCGCCATTATTTGCCAGTGACAAGTTTCCAAAAAAACGCAGGCCGGCGGGTTCAGACACCGGTGCTAAGCTACCATCTGAACGGCCACCCATAACGGTATCGTGAATAAGTTGTACAGTACTGAAATGGGCTGGATTATAAAACTGTAGAACCTGACTGCCTAACAATACTTCAACTGCCGGCTGTTTTACAGGAACGGCCCCAGCAGTCATCGCGCAAACACTAAATAAGGTGATAGAGGCATAAGCTAAATAATCTCGCATAGTTATCTCCGGTGCTTTAAGCCGGTCATAAGTTATTCCGGTAATTGTTTACTGTACGCTCAGAATCTCGCTATAGATCGAAAGCGATTAGAACCATCCAGAGTCCTTGGCCGTTTAATTAATGATTAAACAAACTTAATTTGGCTTTCCATAATTTCTAATGAGTATAACTACCCAGCGTGAACGACTATGTTGTCAGTTATGCAACAGGCAATGCCAGTTAACTTTTCACCACCTGATTCCACGCAAAATGCATCGACGCGCTTACTTTAAAAAGTATTACAGCAAGGCGCAGCTGCAAACTGGTGTTATGCTATGCCGACTATGCCATAAAGCTATTCATACATTTTATGATGAAATGAGTTTGGCTAAACACCTTAACACGTTAGAGCGACTACTCAATGACAGTAAAATACAGACGCATCTAGCTTGGGTCAGGAAGCAAAAAGCACTGTAATAGTATGAATTATCTAATAATGTAACCTTTCATCCCTCAAATAGGTTATAGCTGCTAATGTATATTATGTTAAATCAAGTTAATGGCTGAACAGCTAAAAAAACAAATTTTTCTCGCACTTAAATTAAAATTTGAATTTGTCTAATTTACGATGCAGTTCAGAATGAATCATCACAACATTACTGCATTGCATGCTCGCTGAGAAACTTTCAAACATACTCAATGTACGATTATCTTTTTCTGTGAACACACGCTTCGATAAAAAATCACTTATCTTTTCATCCATTTCAGCGGATGTTGCAAATTCTCCTTCAAGATTGCGAAATAAGGACTTTAGTACATCTTTTTGCCAATTATCAACATAGCTAGTTTCAAGGCGAGATGGATATTTAAACAAGTCGTTAATATCAAGCTCCAAATCTTCGTTTGGCTCACCAGTACAAAGCAATAATCGATATCGTAGAAGCTCGTTTATGTTGAGCAAAGATAAATGTTGTTTGATTAACTCACGTTTTTTCATACGGCAAAATACGCGCAGTAACAGGTAAAAAGATCAATTTTTATAACAAGTAAATTTGATTACTCTACTCTCGACTTACCACGCAAAACCGATATTCCACAGGCTACAACAACAAATGCAAGAGACATATTGAGTGCCATCTCAACCGTCTTAATAAGTGCGGGGTTTTGCTCTGGAGTAAATTGTGTATTACCTAAATAGTAATGCACCATAAGGTTTACCAGACTCATTCCTAAAAGATTACCTATCGTTCGCGAAAGATTCATCGAAGCAGAAGCCACCCCTACTTCTTGAGGCTTAGCGCTTCCCATAATGGCGTTGTTGTTAGGCGTAGAGAATAAGCCAAATCCGACACCAATCAGTAGCAGCGAACTGGCAATATAAGCCACACTGGTTGCTGTGTTCATAAGGCTCAATACTAGTAATCCGCAAGCAACAATCACACAACCCAAAGTAGCCACCAACCTTGGCTGGAATCTGTCGGCTAGCTTGCCAGACAACGGGGCCATTATGGCCATCGATAAGGCCTGAACCAATAAAACCTGCCCAGCATGTGAAGGGCTGAGGCCTTTTACATATTGCAAATATAAACTCATCAGAAAAACCAGCGGAAAATTACTGGCATACATCAACAATGACGTAGTTAAAGACATAGAGAACACTCTACTCTCACGAAACATTTGTATCCGAATAAGCGGCCGATGACTTCGACTCTGATGCAAGATGAACAGCGCTAAACTGATAGCCGATAGTCCTAGCATCCCCCATCCCACATTGTTGGGTAATATGCTTAAACCGTAAACTAAGGTCGCAGAGAACAATGCAAAAATACCAGTTCCCCACCAATCGTATTTAGTTCTCTCCTCATTCTTCCATTCGCCGGCAAGGCGCATTTTAATTAACAGTAGAAGTGCAAAGACGATCGGTACCTGAAAGAAAAACACCGAGCGCCAGCCCCACAATTCTGTAAGCCAGCCGCCAACTGCAGGCGCAATGGTTAATCCAATATAAATACATGCTGCTGTGATCCCTAAAGCTGCCCCCCTTTTGTTAGAAGGAGTAACTGATGTAATGATTGCAACACCAGTACCAAATATCATCGACGCTGCAGATCCTTGTACAAATCGCCAAAAAAGGATCCACTCAATGCTGGAGCCAAGTCCACACATAAAAGAAGAGAAAGCGTTTAAGGCTAGGCCGTACGTATAGATACGCTTTCTTCCATAGTTGTCTGCTAATTTTCCAGCAGGCAGCATGAAGATGACACTACTTAAGATAAGTAGTGTCGGTAGCCAGGAGACCATCTTAGCATTTGCCTGTAAATCAGCGGCTAAATCAGGAATCGCAATATTCACAGAGGCCATTCCCAGCGGCCCAATAATGGAGCCCAGACAGACAATAATTAAGGCGAATTTGGCGACCGCAGCGTTTTCAGTGGAATTTTCTGGCAAAAGAGGGAAAATCCTTATGACTAAATTAGTTATCGATCATACCCAAGGAACAGTGCAAGTACATGGCTAAATCTCGATTTTTTTACTAAGACGTCATTTATCCTGAAATCAAAATACATGATATGGTGATTACTATACTTTATTAGAGCAGGCTGTTAAGGCTTAAATCCTAATTGATAACTATAAGATGGCTCCTTGTAACCCTGCTTTGTTGGCCTCTGCTACTGTGGCAAGGTAAACGCGCGCGGCAACGCGCTTTACGTTTACCTGAAGCTAATGGGCGGCGCAGTGGTATGCAAGGCAATGGTGAACCGCTTCGACTGCTGATTTGTGGTGATTCAGCTGCCGCGGGTGTGGGTATTGAACAGCAACAACAAGCTTTCTCGGGCCAATTAGTTGAGTTACTGGCGAAGCAGTACCAGGTAAACTGGCAGCTTGCCGCGAAAACCGGGCTTGATTGCACTGGTTTAAACAATTTATTGCATCAGCTATACGCTCATAGCAATGCGGTATACCGGTTGGACGTTGTGGTCGTATCAATTGGCGTTAATGACGTTACGGCAAATCGGAGCAAGGCTGAATTTCAGCAGCAGATAAGAGCTTTGTTAACCCGGCTGGCCACCGATTTTACTGATCCTTATGTATTGTTTAGTGCGATACCGCCGATGCAACATTTCACCGCCTTACCCTCGCCCCTTAGCTACTGGTTAGGTTTAAAAGCGCAAATGCTGAATCAGACGTTGGCCAGCGAACTTGAAAGTTGGCCTAAAGCGCGACTGCTGCAGAGTAACCAGGCTTTAACGACTGATATGTTAGCTGCTGATGGTTTTCATCCTTCTGAGTCAGGCAGTAAAATATGGGCTAAGTTGGTTTGTGATGCAATCAAGCCAGTTAAGCCAGTTAAGCAACAAAATAGGTCTGCCTAAGGTGCACGTCAATTTACAACAGCCTGGTTTGTTAATTATTGAATGGCTTATACATTGAGCCACATACAGTATTTTGCTGTTTTTTCAGGCACAACAGCTGATAAACCGGTTATACTGCCAGCTAATATTTTGCTATTAACTCTTTATTTATTATTGTATTGGAGCTTTTATGAAACACCTTTTAACTGGTATGTTGAGCGCAACTGTACTTTGTACCGGCTTATCTGCCAATGCAGCCAGCCCGGATATCAGTTGGAACTTTATCAGTGTCGGTTACGCTAAAGCGAATATTGAAATCGCTGATGACTTTACAATTAAGCCTGATGGCTATCAGCTAAAAGCCAGTTATCTATTGTCTGACACCCTTTATGTCAGTGCGTCATATTTCGATGTTTCTGAACCTTACCAGTTCTCAGATATTGCCGGATTAGAACTTGAGGCATCTGAATTTACCCTTAGCCTCGGCTTGCGTCAGGCTGCAACCGATAATATCGATGCTTTCTTTGAGGCCGGCTTTGGTCGATCAATAGCTGGTATCAGCGAGTTTGCCAAAGAAAATGATAATGGGGCTCATGCTGCTGCAGGTTTTCGTTATCGTGCAGCGCCCCGCCTGGAACTCGCAGCGGCTGTACGGTATAGCAAAGCTGGTGACGACAACAGTACTTTTGGTGATTTATCAGCACGGGCGAGGCTTAGCTCAATGTTTGATTTGTATGCCAGCTATTTGTTCGATAGCGATGTATCATTAGTTGCAACCGGTGTTGTGGTTAACTTTTGATATGACGACTGACGATAATTATAACGACTTACCTTTTTCACAAGCATGTGAAAATAACAAAGACCCTATTTCAGCGCAGTTGCAGCTGGCGTTTGCCGGCTGTAACTCCGTACTCGAGGTAGGAAGTGGTACAGGTCAACATGCAGTACATTTTGCCGGGAGTTTACCGCATTTGCACTGGCAAGCGTCTGACCAACCTGTGTACCTGGCGGCCCTAACTGAACGTATACGCCGCGCTGGCCTGCCTAACCTGCCGATGCCGCTGGCACTGGATGTTACGGCCGACAGTAGCCCGGGCCAAACCTTTGATGGTATTTTCAGTGCTAATACCCTGCATATTATGTCCTGGAAGGTGGTAGAGACGTTTTTCAGCCGCTTATCGCAATTAACCTGCGACAGTGCTGTACTGTGTATTTACGGTCCTTTTAACTACAACGGCCAGTTTAGCAGTGCCAGTAATGCCGCTTTTGATGCATCACTAAAAAGCCGCGACCCGCTGATGGGAATTCGCGATATTGAACAGGTACTGGCGTTAGCGCAGCTTCAAGGTTTTAGTTTGCAGCAGGACTGTGCAATGCCGGCTAATAACCGTCTGTTATGGTTTATAAAAAACGTTTAGTGTTTGCCCTCCAGGGTTACGTAACTTTTTGTTTTAACGTGTATTCAGCTTTTTTATACTCCTGGCCTCGCACGATATCTGCCAGTATTTCAACCGCTGTCCACATATCAATAAAGCGTAAATAAAGTGGCGTAAAACCCAGCCGCAGAATATTAGGTGCCCGAAAATCAGCAATTACACCTTGTTTTATCAAGGCCTGACATAACGCATAAGCATCATCGTGCTGATAGGCCAACTGACTGCCCCGCTCCGCTTCGTCGAGTGGCGTCAGTAGTTGCAGGCTGTTCAGGCAGTCATGTTGCTTTACTAACTGGTGAAAACAGCTGCTGAGTTGTAATGATTTTTGGCGAAGTTGTGTCATCTCAACATCAGCGAACACGTCCAGAGCGGCATCTAACACGCTCAATGATAAAATGGCCGGAGTGCCGCTGAGGAATTGTTCAATGCCCGGGGCTTTCTGATAGTGCTTATCGAAATTAAAAGGAGCCTGATGGCCCATCCAGCCGGTTAATGGCTGGCTAATACTGCTATGCCAGCGTTTAGCTGCATAAATAAATGCCGGTGCCCCCGGGCCGCCATTTAAAAATTTATAACCACAGCCAATCGCAAAATCAACCAGACAGGCGTCAAGGGAAATTGGCAGCGCGCCGGCACTGTGCGCCAGGTCCCAGATAACCAGAATACCTTTAGCATGAGCCAGTTCAGTCAACCGTTGCATATTAAGTAGGCGGCCGCTGCGAAAATCAACCTGAGTAAGCAGCAAAACAGCCACATCCGGTGTCATGGCAGCGATGATATCAGCCTCGGCTTCTGCTAATTTCAGCTGACAATGTTGTTCACCGAGTAAACTGGCTAAACCTTGCACCATGTATAAATCTGTCGGGAAATTGCCCGATTGCGACAAAACAATATGTCTGCCGGGGTTTTGCGCTTGTTGCAGCAGCAAAGCACAACTAAGCACTTTAAATAAATTTACCGAGGTAGAATCGCAACTGATTACCTGATCAGGCGCTGCACCAATTAAGCGGCTAATCTTTTCACCAACCTGCTTAGGTAAATCAATCCAGTGATGCTTATTCCAGCTGGTGATCAAGTCGTTTGACCACTGCTGTTGAATTAATTCACCGGCGCGTTCCGCCGCAGCCTCTGGCATTGCACCCAATGAGTTACCATCCAGATAAATAACCTCGGACGGCAGCCTGAAAGCATCGCGTTTAGTGGCTAACGAGTCTTGCTTATCCTGCTGGACAATGTGCTGGTAGCTAATAATCTGATTATTCATGGTGTCTCGTTAACTATTGACTGCTTAAGCGTGGTTAAGAAAAGTTTATACGCCTCAGTTTGCGGATGGATCCAATCAAAGTGCCCCGCGCCGCTGACAAGCTGGTAAGGACGATTGGTTGCCATGGCCTGAGCCGGTTCTACTATGCTATCAGCGTCGCCATGTAATAGGATGGCAGATGCGTGTAATGGCTGCTTTACCGGGTTTGCCTGCAAATAAGCCTGCGGTTTTTGTAACGCGTTACCATTCATAAATTGCAGCGCTGCCCGCTGACAACTGTTGTCACCCGCCGCATAAGCCGTAATATCAGTTATCGCCGCCAATCCGATAACTGATTTAATGCTGTCATTGATACTGTTCGTATTCTGCTCAGTTTGCTTGGTGGCAGAGACGAGCAGCGCTAAATGGCCTCCGGCGGAGTGTCCAACCAGTCTAACATTATTGGTCTTCACCCCATAAGCAGCTAAAGATCGACTGAAAAAAATAGCTTGCCTGATGTCATCCAGACTGCCCGGCCAACCGCCGCCGCTGTCGCCGGTGCGTCGGTATTCCACAGACCACACTGCAAACCCCTCCTGGCTTAACGCGTTGCTAAAAGCATTGCTATGCTGTAAATCGTAAGCATTTAACCAGCAACCACCATGGACAAATATCACCAGAGGAACGGGTGTCGTAGTCGACGCGCTAGCTGGCAGGAATAACCGGCCAAACTGCAATGGCTCTGCGCCATAATCCAGTTTCTGACCAGTATCAGCTACCGGTAGTGCCAATACACTGCTGTAGCTGACATTGTTTAACAGGGTATCTGCTGGCACCAGGCTAACTGAGCGTTGCTGCGCGCAGCCGCCAACCAGCATAAGGGTAAAAACTAACATGGGTATTTTATACATAGTTATCAGCATGCTGGTTAATATTAACGTCGAAGAAACTAGTGTAATATCAGTAATAATATTCGCCATAGTCAAATTTAGTATGGCTTAGCACTAAAGACTCTTTTAACACCTGTTCGCTTGCCTTGTTATCCGCTTACGCTGTGCCTATATCTTTATCCAGATTAAATTAAAAAAGAGCAGGAGTGCATTATGAGCAATACCTATACCCCACCAAAAGTCTGGCGACCTGATACCGAAAGTGGTGGTCAGTTTGCCAGTATTAACCGGCCGGTATCTGGCGCTACTCACCAGAAAAAACTAGCGTCAGGTACACAGCCTTTTCAGCTATATTCACTGGCTACTCCCAATGGTGTGAAAGTAACAATTATGCTGGAAGAGTTGCTGCAAGCTGGTTTCAGCGGTGCTGAATATGATGCCTGGCTTATCAGTATTAAAGATGGTGACCAGTTTAGCGATGGTTTTGTCGCAGTTAATCCTAATTCGAAAATTCCGGCATTGCTGGACATCACTAATGGCAGCAGGGTGTTTGAATCCGGCTCAATACTACTGTATCTGGCTGAAAAATTCGGTGCTTTTATGCCAAAAGATCCAGCCAAACGCACTGAAACCCTTAACTGGCTATTCTGGCAGATGGGCAGTGCTCCATTTTTAGGTGGAGGTTTTGGCCATTTTTACGCCTATGCCCCCGAAAAATACGAATACCCGATAAATCGTTATGCGATGGAAGCCAAACGTCAGCTTGACGTACTGGACAAACAGCTGGCGAAACATGAGTACGTTGCAGGTGATGAATACACTATTGCTGATATGGCTATCTGGCCCTGGTATGGCGCCCTTGCGTTAGGGCGTTTATACGATGCGGCGGAGTTTTTGCAAGTTCAGGACTACCCTAACCTGCAACGCTGGGCTAAACAGCTGGATGCCCGGCCAGCCGTGCAACGTGGTGTAATGGTTAATCGCAACTGGGGCGACGGCCCACAGCTGCCTGAGCGTCATAGTAGTGCGGACTTTAATGCTTAAGCGGCGCTTAAACTTTACCAGCCACTCACCGTCTGGGTCGACCTGGCCCAGATATAGGTGATACCAACACCCACTGACCAGCCGCCATTTTGAACTATTAAAGGGCTGTGCTGGTTTTTCGCGCCATTAATCCATTCATAGCGGGCAAAACCAAAGCCCCGCCATCTGGATGAAAACTTCCTGCTGATAGCCCCTGATGCACGCAGGGCTATCAGCCCCGGCTTTGCATCAAAAAATGGCCGTCCGGCAGTCACATATTGCTCAGCAACCTGATAAAAGCGATCGGTTAATTTCTCGCTGCCAAATAACGCACTGACCCCAAACGAATAGGCTAACTCCTTGGCTGTTATAACATCTGCGTATAATGCAGGCTCAAAGCTGATGCCACTGTAGCGCATACCGTCTTCAACATCGAAGGTTGCCCGCAGCGGCATATCAAAGCGCAGCCGGCTACCCCAGATATTATCACTGATTGTCCAGCGTAAGCGCGGACCCGCTTCAACCAGCGTGCCCAGTTCCGGCATGCCGTCACGCACTGCAATATCACCTTCTGAAGAGCCCAACGCGGCAGCAAAACCAACGTCCAGTTCCAGGGTATCGCTTTTGTAAGCTCGCAGGCCAACACTATCCCGATCGGCCCGTAACAAATCGCCGCGGTAAATCAGATAAGGTAAAACAAAATTACGTTGTACCTGCTCACTGGAGCCCGGATATGCCAGCTGCTCAATGCTCAGGCCTAATAACCCTGCCTCCCACAACGGCAACTCAGTTGCTGGCTCGGCTTTTGATATGGCGCAAAACCAACCGCAGGCAACAGACGTTAGCAATGATAAAACTTTTATAGATTTAAACATGGCTCCCCTGTTTAGCATTAAACTGGTTCAAATAAGGTTCGAGTAGTTGGCAGACATTAACACGGGCTTGCAGCCTGGCTGCCAACAAATAGAGTCCGGCAATTTTTCGGTGTAAAAATAACGCATCGGCCGGCGGGCTGTGCCAGTAATTATGTTGCATACTAAGGGCTGTGCCGGCCTGACGTAAACGTTGCGCCAGGTCACTCTGACCAAAATCGAATACAACGTTGTCACGGAGAGGTTCGCACGCCAGCTCTACTAAATTAAGCACTGCCAATTTTTGTTCAGGCAAAATAGTCTGACTAAAAAAACCAATAGAGGTTAATGCATCTGCCATCGCCGTTTGATTATGAGTCGTCGCAGCGCTGAACAATGCTCGATAGCTATCACTTAACCGGGCAGAATAATCACGGCAGGCTCCAAAATCCAGCAAAACCAGCTGCTTACTTTGTGGGTTATATAAGTAATTGGCAAAGTTCGGGTCTGTTTGCACTAGCTTAAAATCGAACAACTCGCGGAAAAACAAGCTGAACATCAAACCAAGTAACCGATCCCGTTCTTCCTGAGGTGCAGCTTGTAAGTTTTCAATAGGCTCACCGTCCACAAATGACATGACCAGAATATTTTCACTACTAAGCTCAGGATAGACATCGGGTAGTAAATAATCATGGTCTGTAATTAGATGTTCGCGGTAACGTTGCAGGTACGCTGCTTCTTTGAGATAGTTTGCCTCATTCTTTAACTGTTTTTTCGCCTCAGACAGTAAGCTTGCAATTTCGACAGTGGACGGGAGAAGTCCGGATATTTTTAATAATGATGCTACGTTATCCACATCACTGTCGATGCTGGTTTTAACCCCGGGATATTGAATTTTTACAGCCAGTTTTTTGCCATTATCATGATAGGCCTGATGCACCTGGCCAATAGACGCTGCAGCCATAGGCTTAAAGGTAAAGTCTGCAAAATGCTGCTGCCATTGCGGTCCTAAATTTAGTTGTAGCACTTGTGACAACTGTTTTGCCGGCATAGGGTTGGCACTGGCACGTAAGCGGGCAAGTAAGTCTGTCAGTTCAGCAGGTAGTAAATCGCCACTGTCCATTGATAACAACTGGCCCATCTTCATTGCGGCGCCACGCATATGGGCCAGTTGGTCCGCTACCCGCTTAATATTTGCCGGTGTCAGCAACATACCCTTACTGCTTGGCTTGTTGCCTTTTACCAATTGCCTGGCACCTTCAGCTAACATACCACCGGCGACACGACTGGCTAATGATGCCAGTCCGCCGATGCGACTGAGTCGGTGTATCGGCACCTGAGAAGACTTATCAGACATCACAACTCAACATTAATAATTAAATAGTATGTTCAGCTTACGTAACACAATCCGGATAAGCTCAGTGCATAACTTAAATAATTACTGGTTAGCCAGATGCTCTGCGGCTAACGCCTGATTCTTTATTTCTTGTTGTAAATCTGACGGTAATTTTAGCTGCTTACCTAATTCATTGAGGTAACTGCGCTCCATAAAGCTTTCGTCATCAATTACCAATACACTGGCCAGATACATTTCTGCTGCAATTTCCTGCGTAGTAGCAACCGACGCAATCGTTACCGGATCCAGTGGTTTTTGTAACTCAGTATCTATCCAGCGCAGCAAGCTGGCGTCACGGGTAAATTTAGCGACTTCGGCATCAATTATTTCCCGCTCCCGGTCATCAATATGCCCATCTGACTTTGCTGCAGCAATAACAGCAATCAGTATTGCTTTGCTATGCACTTCAACTTCTGCCTCAGGCACCCGGTCAATGGTTGCCGGTGCACCATTGTGCTGTTGCTGGTTGTTTTGCTGCCAGTTACTGTAAGCTTTATACGCCACCAGTCCGAGTGCGGCCATACCGCCATAAGTGAGTACCTTACCACCTAATTTACGCCCCTTTTTACTGCCGAGTAGTAAACCGAGAGCGCCGCCGCCAAGCGCGGCTCCGCCCCGCCCAGAGAGTAAACCAGCCAGTCCACCCGCAGCAGAGGGCTTAGTGTTATTAACTTGCGCGTTGCTGCCACCCAGTAACCCGGCGCCTGAATTTAACAGCTGATCTAACAAACCTTTAGTATTCATATGTATTCCTTATGCATGTCGCTGACTCAATCGCATTTAATAAACTATGTAGTGGATACTGAATTTTGAAATTAATTCAATTTTCAGCTTAAGATATGTTTATTCAACCAATTTGTAATAGTTAAGTAAGGCCTGCTGCTCGCGCTGGCAGTAATCAGCAATAGCATCAAATAACGGGCTTGAACTGAAATGGTAAAAGCCATGACGTACCACCGGCACAAAGCCTCGCTTCAGTTTGTGCTTGCCCTGTGCACCGGCGTCGAACCGCGCTAAGCCTTTGTCGATGCAATATTCGATACCGGCGTAGTAGCAGCATTCAAAATGTAACTTATCAAATTCGGAACTACAGCCCCAATAACGACCATATAAGCAGTCAGCAGATTGAAAACACAATGAGGCAGCGACCATTTTACCGGCAGTAAAGGCCGCAAACACCACGATACTATCTGCCATATGCTCTGCCCAAAGCATAAAGGTCTCAGCGGTTAGATAGCCGTTGTGCCCGGATCTCTTCTGATATGTTGCCTGATAAAAACGGACGAACTGAGCCCAGAAATCAGCCGGCAGGTTAACACCGCTAATGGTTTTAACTTCAACACCCTGTTGTTTAACGTGTAAACGTTCTTTAATAATTTGCTTTCTTTTACGTGAAGGCAAAGTCGCCAGGAAACCGGTAAAATCAGGGTAGTCAGCATTGTGCCACTGAAACTGTACATCGAACCGCTCCAGCATTCCCTTAGCCCGCATCATCTGTTGCAGTGGCAAATCAGCATATAAACACTGAAAGTTACTGCACCCCAATTGTTGTTGGCGTTGCAAAATAGCTTGATATAACAGACCAAATATTTCACTGGGATCTTCGCCTTTGCCGATACCCAGTCGCTGTCCTTCAGCCGGGGTAAACGGAATGGCACAAAGCAATTTGGGGTAATAAGCTAGTTGATGCTGTTGATATGCTTCAGCGATAGCCCAGTCAAACAAATATTCGCCGTATGAATGTATTTTCAGATACATCGGCATAGCGGCCACCAGACATTGGCCACGATAAAGCAGTAAATGTTGTGGCAGCCAGCCGGATTTTTCGCCAACACTGCCGCCCTGCTCCAATCCGTTCAAAAAGGCATGGCGGCAGAACGGCAAATCAGCAGCAAATAAGCTATCCCATGCCGCTGCATCTATCTCAGCTAAAGTGTCACAAAGCGTTATGTTATTCATTAATCAAATTGCTTTGCTGCCTCCATTTCCCGATCCAGCCTGATACTCTCGTCAGCACGCGGTTTAGCAAAACGCGCTAACGCCAGGTATAGTACCGGGGTCAGATAAAGGGTGAAAATAACGGCAATTCCCAGTCCGCCAAATACTACCCAGCCAATGGCATTGCGGGCCTCTGCGCCCGCTCCCGTCGAAAGAATAAGCGGTAAACCACCCAGCAACGTTGATAGTAATGTCATGGCAATTGGCCGTAAGCGGATTTGCGCGGCTTCTTCAACGGCCTTGCGAACGCTGTAACCACGGTCACGCAACTGGTCGGCAAATTCCACCAGTAAGATAGCGTTTTTAGCCAGTAAGCCAATCAGCATAACCAAACCAATTTGCGAGTAAATGTTAATTGAGGTACCCGTTAAAAACAGCGCGAATAAGGCTGCCGCAATACCAAAAGGCACGGTCGCCATAACCACTACCGCACTATTGGCACTTTCAAACTGGGCGGCCAGCACTAATAACACGATGACGAATGCCAACACATAAGTAAGGGTGATTTCGCGTGCAGTCTCTTCAAAGGTCAGGGCTTCACCTAAAAATACCAGTCCGATATTTGCCGGTAATTCGCGTTGTGCCAGTTCGCGTAACTGCTCAACGACCTGCTCCATCGACATATCTGCCGGTAATTCCATTTCCATCTCAATAGCCCGGCGCTGAGCCTGGCGCTCGAGCTCTGCCGCTACACCTTCTTCTGAAATACTGGCCAGGCTGGACAGTGGTACCAGACCGCCGTTGCGGGAACCGACATATAAGTTCGCCAGATCAGACGGATTCGTTACGCTTGATGTCGCGGCTTTAAGAATTATCGGAATAGATTGGTCGCCTACGTTCAAATCTGCCAGGTCATCACCGTTAATCGCAACCCGCAGGGTCGTGGCGATATCAGACAATGGCACACCCAACTCTTCAGCGCGGCGCCGGTCAATATTAACCCGCAGCTGAGGTTGAGTTGGCTGATACGAAATACGTGGCATACCTAACTCAGGTAACTGTTGCTGAATTGCCTTTGAAAACTGTTGGGCTGCTGCAAAAATGCCAGCATAAGACTCACCAGTTAACGCCAGCTCAAGGCCACCGCCCTGGCCACGTAAGTTAAGGCTGTTTGAACCAAAAGCCCGGGCCGGAGCACCCGGAATACCGGCCAGTTGCGGGCTGATTTCATTAATAATTTCTTGTTGCGACCGACTACGTTCACTCCAGTTTTTCAACGGTACGGTGATAAAAACCAGATTAGGATCCCACTGCCCGACAACGGTATAAATGGAATCAATATCGCCGCCATTAACGTATGGCAGTAAAATTTCTTCCATTTTATCTGCCTGACGGTCCATAAAGTTCAGACCGACCCCATCAGGCCCGCGGGCAAATACCCGGATAGTACCGCGGTCTTCGCTCGGCATGAGTTCGTTATCCAGCGTGACATACAAAGCGCCGGCGCTGCCTGCCGCTAATAAGCAGGCAACAAACACCAGTAAAGCATGGTCTAAAGTCCAGTGCAGACTGCCACGGTAATATTTTAGTAACGCGTTGCCAATGCCGCCAAACAGATTCTTCGCCCCCTGCTTAACCGGCAAACGAGCGGTTAATGCTGGCACCAATGACAATGCGACAAATGAAGATATAATAACAGCGGCCGCTAAAACACCACCAAACTCACGAAACAAACGGCCAGCGGTCGAGGGTAAAAACGCTATGGGCACAAATACTGCGACCAGTACTGCGGTAGTCGCCACTACCGCAAAAAACACCTCGCGGGTACCAATAACAGCCGCTGCCCGCGCACCTAAACCCATACTACGGCGCCGTTGAATGTTTTCCGAAACCACGATGGCGTCATCAACAATTAAGCCTGTCGCTAACACCAGTGCCAACAGGGTCAGAATATTAATAGAGAAACCCATTAACCAGATGGCTGCCAGTGCCCCGATCAATGCCACCGGAATGGATAAGGCGGGTACTATGGTTGCTCGCCAGGAACCGATAAACAACCACAAGGTAAAAATAACGAGGATGACGGTTAATGCCAGTGATGTCATGACTTCCTGCACTGACCCACGGATAAACTCAGCATCATCCGAGGTCACCTGTAGCTCCAGTTCCGGGAAGCGACTCTCGGCCAGTTTTACCAGTGCCAGTACTTCATCCGAAATTTCAATGGTATTCGATCGTGCCTGGCGGATAATGCCCATGCCAATAACGGGCCGGCCGTCAAGCCTGACCATGCTGTTGGCATCCGCCGGACCAAAGTATACCGTAGCAACATCACCAATACGGGTATCACCACTAATAATAATATCTTCAACCTGCTCAGCGCTGACCGAGGTGGCATCGGCCCGCACAATGAGCTGCTGATCGGTTGAGCGCATACTGCCAGCCGGTACATCAAAGGGAGCCTGACGCAGCGCTGCAGCAACATCGGTTACCGCCAGATTAAAACTGGTCAGACGAAGTGGATCCAGAATAACCCGCAACACCCGTTCTCTGTCGCCGTTTAACCTGACATCTGCTACACCGGGAATGGTTAAAAATAGTGGGGCCAGGTCTGTTTCAATGCGTTCAGTCAGCGTCTCTAAATCAAGAGTTGCGCTTGACACGGCAATGCTCACTACGGATTCAGCATCGTTATCAGCTTTAATAATGGCTAACCGCTCGACTGACTCAGGTAGCTCACGCTGCACCCGGCTTACCGCCTCCCGTGTTTCGTTTGCGGCATCATCCAGATTGATTCCAGGCCGAAACTCTACCCGAACCCGGGAGCTGCCTTCTTCACTGGAGGCGTTAATCGATTTAACACCGGATACCCGGGCAACAGCCCCTTCCAGTTTGCTGGTGACTTCAGTATCTACCGTTTCAGGTGAACCGCCGGGGAAACTTGCGGTAACTGACACGATTGGCCGGTCAACGTCTGGTAGTTCTCTGACTTCTAGGCCATTTATTGCCGCAAAGCCGGCAATGATAATCAGTAAATTAAGAACAACAATCAGAACCGGCCGGCGTATCGACAGCGAAGGTAAATCGTCGTGTACAGGCTCTTGTTTCATAGTCCGGCCCTTTGTTCATTAACTGCTTCAACCCGCTGGCCTACCCGCAGCGTCTGAACGCCTTCGGTAATCAGCATATCACCCTCATTGATGTCAGCAGATACCAGCAAACGACCACTCAGGCGCTGTTTTATTTGCACATCAACCTTTTTCGCGCTGCCCTGTTGTTCCAACCAGACATACGCGCCGGTTGCACCCCATAATAATGCCGCTTCCGGGATTACCGCATAGGACTCACCTTTAAGCTCTAAACTAACCCGAAAGCTCATGCCGGGCCGGTAAATATCGTTGTCGTTATCCAGCAAAGCACGGACCCGGATAGTCCGGTTGGTACTGTCAATGCGCGAATCAATCTGGCTTATCTCTGCCGCTAAGCGGGTTTCAGCCCCTTGCCACGGTTGCAAGGTCAGTGTCGGCTGCTGCTGCAACATCGGAAGAGCAGTTTCAGGCGCCCTGAAATCAATTAACAACTGATTCCGATTGTCCAGGGTGGTAATTGCTGTTTGCTGGGTAATCCGATCGCCAAGTTCGACATCGGTTAAGCCTACTACACCAGTAAAAGGAGCGCGCACGGTACGATCTTCCAACTCTGTTTCAGCTTCAGTTAACATCACCTGCATTAAATCACGAAGGGTTTGCGCATCATCCAGTTCACTTTGAGCAATAGCGCCCTGGCGCCGGCTAACGGTAAGCCGCTCTACTGTGCGCTCTGCATCGGTAAGCTGGATACGGGCTCGCTCAACCGCCACTTTCTGCCGGCGAGCGTCAAGTTCCAGTAACACGTCTCCTTGCTGTACTTTCTGTCCAGGCGTAAATTTTATAGCCGTAACCTTATCGGCAACTGCCGGATACATCACTACAGACTGAATTGCTTCAGCAGAGCCTACGGCTTCAATCTGGCTACTTTGCCGTTCGAACTCGACAGGCAAACTGATGACCTGAGCAACACGCCCTTCGCCCCGGCTCTGCGCATGAACTGTGAAGCCGTAAGTGCCGGCAGTCATTATTACAATCAACCACAGTGCTTTTTGCCAAACTGTTGTCATTTAAGATCCTTGTCACCGATAAAATTAATACTCAGGTTATCAGTTGTAGTTTTAAAACCTGCTGTTAAACGCGGAATATACGTATTTAACGTCACGATGATCACTAAACTCGCTCAATAGGCGATAAGCTGCGGTAATTTGAGTTAAGTGGCTTTTGTTCATCGACAGTACTGCAGGTGCCTGATAGCATCATTTTATCAGATTACGCGATGTGCAAGGGTTTAATCATGCCAGAAGTCATAAAAGCAATTAAACACAATGCGGCCGCTGATAAGTGGCGCTGGCTAATGCTATGCCTGATTGTCTGCAGTATTGCTGTGTCCTGGAGTGGTGTTATTGACCGCTATACCACGGCCTATATTGATGACGCGCTCGTTCAGGCCAGCTCTGCATTTGTTATTGCCCGGGCGATGAATGCGCTTATTTCGTTTTTGCAGTCCGTTACCTTTGAATTTAGTGTCGGTATTGGCGGTTCAGTGGGCGCTGGCCAGGTACTTGATCCGCTAAATGATCTGGTCGAACAGTACTCATCTGCCATGAAACTGGCCATTGGCTCCCTGGTTATTCAAAAAGTCTTGCTGGAAATTGTCAGTGACAATGTGTTCAAAATATTGCTGACAATCTCCGGCCTGGCAGTATTGCTAAGTACTTTGTTAAGCAGAGCTTTTGCGACAGGTATTATCGGCTTATTTTTGCTCCGGTTGTTTTTAGCGCTGTTGTTTCTGCGTTTTGCGCTGGTGTTGGTGGTGGCCGCCAATGGTATCGTCGACCAGTCGTTTTTGCACCAACGCACAGAAAATCAGCTACATATTCTTGAAAATATTGAAGGAGTTAAAGAACATGACTCGACAGTTGTTAATTCGGATTTACGTACGGAGTTAACCGCCAACATTACTGACTTGCAGCAGCAGGCTGCAACCTTAAACCAGCGTCTTAATGCCGCACCACCGCCACAGCGTCGCTACCTGCAACGGCAGCTGGCCGAAATTAATAATCAAATTCAATTGGCTGAGCTGGCCCGTGAAGGTAAAACACCTGGATTTTTTGGTGCAATATCAGATAGTTTCAGTTCACTTGGTGATGGTATTGCTGCAATCAAAGATGCGGTAAACCCACGTCAGGTTTATCAGTTAAAGCAGCGGCTGGACAATGCAGTAACGAACATACTGAATTTAATGGCACTGTTTTTTCTGAAAACCCTGCTATTACCCATATTGTTTTTATACATACTAAACAAAGGTTTTAAACTTATTTGGCGTAGTGATCCAGCGATAGTAATGCAAACGGTAACCCGCTAATATCAGCTTTTTTTATGCCAAAGGAATATTAGCGATGCTGTATATGGTAATGCTGGGAGGGACTCATCCTAAAGCGAATATTGAACTGCATGATGTGGTTTTTGTGGCCGGCGACAGCCTTAAACACACCTATCCACAATTACGGGCGCTTTGGTTTGCCGAGCCAGAAGGGCTGCACATTGATGCCTGGATGGCGATATCAGGCGTCGAACAGTATGCCGTCACATTGGCAGATTCGCCCGGGGAAAGTAACCTTAAATTATTTTTTATCAATTTAGGCGGTTATTTTGCCAGCGTGTTTGGCGAAGATCATCGCTATCTGGTGCTGGTTGCCGAAAACACCAGACACGCCAAGCAACTGGCAAAACAGCAGCTTATACCAAAGTGGGATAAACCCCATACCGATAACGTATTTGAAATAGAACAATGTGTGGCGATAGAACAGGTAGCCGGGCGCTATATTCAGTTGCACCCGGCTCCACACGATGGTTGTTATTTTGAAAATGATTATATCGTTATTGCTGACTGACCCAGTTTTTTACCCGGCGTTCCAACACACTTAACGGTAAAGCACCACCGGTTAAAATCGTGTCGTGAAAGGCCCGGATATCAAATCGTTCACCCAGTTGCTGTTCGGCATAGCTGCGCAGCTCCTGAATTTTCAGCATACCAATTTTGTAAGCTGTGGCTTGGCCAGGCATAACAATATAGCGGCGCACCTCAGACAACACCGCCCCCTCAGCAATAGGCGTTTTTTCCAGGAAGTAATCAATAGCCTGCTGCTCAGTCCAGCCTTTGCTATGCAAACCAGTATCGACGACTAAACGCACCGCACGCCACATTTCAGTAATTAAACGTCCAAAATCTGAATACGGGTTCTGATAAGCGCCCATTTCTTTGGCCAGCAATTCAGAATATAACGCCCAGCCCTCAGAGTACGCAGTAAAACCGGCCTGAGTGCGGAACGTAGGTACTGAAGTGAGTTCCTGCGCAATGGAAATTTGCATATGGTGACCCGGGCTGCCTTCATGATAGGCAATGGCTTCCATTTCATTTTTTGGCATTGAACGCATATCTGACAAATGGGCATAGTACACCCCCGGTCGGCTACCATCTGGTGTGCCCGGGAAGTAATGCTGCGCCGCACCCGGCTGTTCCCTGAAGGGTTCAACGCGTTTAACCACTAAGCCAGCTTTGGGTAAGGTGCCAAAAAAATCCGGCAACCGGCTATTAATAAAATCCAGGTATTGCTGTGAATCGTCAATGTAGCCCTGACGTCCCGCGTCAGTTTCCGGATAGTAGAACTGATCATCCTCTTTAATAAACTTAAAAAAAGCGCTTAAATCACCCGGAAAACCGACTTGATCTTTTATTTTGTTCATTTCAGCCGTCAATCGTTCTACTTCGTCAAGGCCGATTTGATGAATTTGTTCAGCCGTTAAATCTGTGGTGGTTGAAACTTTCAACTGATGGTCGTAGTAGGCCTTACCGTTTGCTTGTTTACCGACCCCGGTAGCGATAGTATCGGTATTATCGATGTCTTGAGCTAACCATTGCTTCAAACCGCTATAGGCCGGTTGAAAATGTTGCTCTAAAGCTTGTTTAGCCGCATTTGTCAGTTGCTTTGCCTGCTCATCACTCAGTTTGTCAGCAGCAATTAAACTACTGATTTTTGCCTTGGTATCGGCCCACAGTGGAATGTCGTTTTCTGCCTCAGTCAGCGGTGCACCGGCTAGCAGGTTATCAAGCTGTTGCATCACGCCTTCATAGGCAAAACGGGGCGGCCGTACCCCTTGCTCTGCGTTTTGCTTTGCGCGTTGCAGCAAATCAGTAATGGCTTTACTGATCCCTTCAATGCGCGTGACATAAGCCTGCATATCTTCAGCATTGTCCACTTTATGAAAGTTAATTAATATTTGTGGTAATAATGCATGAATACCCTGCATCTGCGTAAAGACATAGTTATTAGTTCGAAACGCTTTACCGGCCTTTGCCATTTCATATTGATAAACCCAAACGTCGTATGATGTTTGTGCTTCAAGATCAAGCTCATCGTAGTTAAACTTAGCCTTAAGTTCGGCTACGCTGGCAGCCAACCAGGCCAATTGCTGCTCTTCGGCTGCAATAGTGACATCATCAATTTGATCGTATTTGTCTTTGCGTCCCAGAAAAGTCATTTGCAGTGGGCTTTGCTGCAATTGCTGCTCATATTTCTGTTCAAACCATTGGTTCAAACGTGCCGAAGCAGATTGCTGAGTATCGACTTCAGCGCTAGCAGCTTGTGCTGGTACCGTGCTATTGCTGTTACTAGTAGTATCGGGTGTCGGGTTGCAACCGGCAAGAACACCGGCCATGGCAAGAAACAATATGGACTTACGCATTGTAGCTTCCTTATTAACGGTAGTAGTTCACTCCAGCGTACCGTTAATAAGGGTGCACGTCTAAAACTAAATGTAACAAATTTTATTTTTTTAATGCAGACTCAACCGCTTACTCTCTTATAGTGACGATATTGAGGTTTCCAGAAGTTATTCTCAATTCGTTGCTGCAGCAGATTGTCATCAATTTCCAGTGCCAGTCCCTGTTGCTGGGCGACTTTGGCAACGGCAAATGCGATTTTTTTACTCAGCTCGGCTAACGCGGTAAAGGGCGGCAATAAACCGCCCTTACCGGTATTAGCCAGTGGCGATGTCGCGGCCAGCGTTTTGCTCGCCGCTCGCAACATTTCGTCGCTGATTAAACGGGCTTTTACGGCGATAACGCCTAAACCAATACCCGGGAAAATATAACTGTTGTTGCACTGAGTAATATGATGCGTTTTGCCCAGATACTCTACCGGCGCAAATGGGCTGCCTGTGGCAACAATAACCTCGCCTTCGGTCCATTCTATAACTTGCTCAGGTGTCGCCTCGACCTGGCGCGAGGGGTTACTTAATGGAAAAATAATGGGTTTATCGCAGCCTTTTTTCATGGCACGAACAACTTGCTCAGTAAACAGGCCTGCCTGCCCGGACACGCCGATCAGAATATCGGGTGTCGCACAATGCATAACATCTAACAAACTCGGGTAATCACCAGAGTAATTCCAGTCGGTAATGTTAACGGCGCTTTGGGTCAGCACTTGCTGAAAATCACGCAAATCAGTCATGGTATCGGTCAACAGACCAAAACGGTCAACCATAAAAATCTGCTGGCGGGCCTGCTGCTCAGAAATACCTTCAGCTACCATTTGGCTGATCACTTGCTCCGCAATACCACAACCGGCTGAGCCGGCACCAACAAATACCACTTTCTGACTACTAAGCTTAACACCTTTGCTTAAGCATGCGGCCAACAAGGTACCGACCGTTACCGCAGCGGTGCCCTGAATATCGTCGTTAAAACAGCATACCTGTTCGCGGTAGCGTTGCAGCAGCGGCATAGCATTGGGCTGGGCAAAATCTTCAAACTGGATAATCGCATCAGGCCAGCGCCGTTTTACCGCGTTAATAAATAGTTCAATAAACTCGTTGTAGTCGTCCTGCCCTACTCTTTTTTGACGCAGCCCCATATACATCGGGTCATTCAACAACTTCTCATTGTTGGTTCCTACATCAAGCATTACCGGCAAGGTATACGCCGGGCTAATGCCGCCGCATGCGGTATACAACGACAACTTGCCAATTGAAATTCCCATGCCGCCAATACCCTGATCACCCAGGCCCAGCACCCGCTCGCCGTCGGTAACCACGATGACTTTTACTTTGGCTTTGGTGGCATTACGCAATACATCGTCTAAATTATAACGATCGTCAAAACTGATAAACAAACCACGGGCGCTACGATAGATATCTGAAAACTGCTCGCAAGCATCGCCAACAGTCGGCGTATAAATAATAGGGATCATCTCATCCAGATGTTGCTGTACCAGCCGGTAAAACAGCGTTTCGTTATTATCCTGAATAGCTCTGAGATAAATATGCTTGTTAATTGCCGTGTCGAAGCTTTTATACTGCATATAGGCGCGACTGACCTGTTCTTCAATAGACTCATAACGTGGCGGCAGCAAGCCCGTTAAATTAAACGCAGCTCGCTCTTCGCGGCTAAATGCACTGCCTTTATTCAGTAACGGTGTTTCCAGCAATGCTGACCCTGAAAAGGCGGTATACAAAGAGGCTTTAGTTTTTGTTTCAGACATAACGATATCCCAAATAAAAGCGCCGGCGCTAGATATAGCGCCGTAATAAGACTGGATTAATAAATAGTGCTGATACGTGGATTAAGCACAGACAGGATAAACAACCCCTCGGTGTTACAGAAATCAATCGCTTTAATCAAATCGGCCTGCTCAATATGTAGCAGTTCCAGCACGAAAGGATCTATCAGGGTTTTAGTGTTATATAGATCAGGATGTTGATTAGCCAATGCCAGCCTTACCGCCAGATAACTGATTAGCACATCGGGCTCAGATGCAACAAAGTGATTACTATGCTGACGGGCCAGGGGTTCTACAATACTATCTGGCAGTTGCCACAGGTTAAGCAATTCTGCACCGCACGCTGCATAAGTAAAACCAAGAATCGTTTGTTGCAACTGCCAGGGTTTAATTTCATCAGAGTACTGTTGACACAATGCCGCGTTTTCCGGGGCCTGCTGCATTACCACCAATTCACCAATATTATGAAGTAAGCCAGCAACGTATAGTCTGTCTGGCTGACGCAGACCACAATAATTAGCCAGATACTTGCCTATTAATGCAGCATTGATGCTTTGCTCCCAGAATCGTTCTGTATCAATAACTGAAGAAGATAACTTGCTGCAGGCCGAACTTACCGCAATACTCAGCACCAGATTATAAAGCTGCGCTTTACCTAACACCAATAAAGCTTTGCTCACCGACTCGACCTGATACGGCAGCCGGTACACTGCACTGTTTGCTAACTTGAGTAATTTAGAGGTGAGAACGGGGTCAAGTAAAATAACTTCAGCGATGTCATCCAGACTGGCGGTTTCCGACTCCATTAATTCTTTCACGCGAAGAAAGCTATCAGGAAAAACAAATAACTCGGCAGCGTTTTGCGCATATTGCAAGGCATTCATCGGGGACATCTCCGGTTGGCTCTCTCAGTATTAAACGCAACTGATGCCATTAAGTGTTACTGCTGGCGCTAATTTTACAAGTTTTTTGCCGGAAATACTTAGTAATTTTTTATGACAATCTCATTAAATCAGTAATCTGAGTTTGAGTGAACAAATAAGCAGCGCAAATTGCGCTGCTTATTCAAATAACATTACAAGTAGTTTATTAAGCCACCAGACTTCTTAACATCCAGGCGGTTTTCTCGTGAACTGTCATCCGCTGAGTTAACAAGTCTAAACTGACTTCATCAGACGCTTTATCAGCAACTGGTACTATTGAGCGCGCGGTTTTAGCAATGGCCTCCTGCCCTTTAACTAAATCTTTAATCATCTCTTCGGCAGTTGGAATACCTTCTGCCTCTTTAATATTGGTCAGTTTTGCAAACTCTTTGTAAGAACCGGGGGCAAACTCACCTAAGGCTCTTATCCGCTCAGCAATTTCATCTACCGCCAGCGCCAGTTCATTATACTGAGTTTCAAACAGGGTATGCAGTGTCTGAAACATAGGCCCGGTTACATTCCAGTGATAATTATGTGTTTTCAGATACAAGGTATAAGTGTCAGCCAGTAACACGGCTAACCCTTCACAAATTGCTTTGCGTTCGTTCTCTTCAATACCAATGTTCACTTTCATGTTGAGATCTCCTGATTCAATTAAGCGACTGACAAAATATAGCAGGCTCTGCATGGTTACTATGCAGAATAGATTATATGTCAGAAACATATTGCTATAACAAAGACATGGGGTTACAAAGGTACAAAAACAAGCCGGCATCAGAAACTAATGCCGGCTACATTGCAGAGTTAACAAAACTTAAGAAGAAAATACTAATCAACTGGCCTGTGCGACCAGATACTCTTCATAAGTCCCAACAAAGTTACGGACATCCTGTCCGGTAATTTCAATAATACGGCTGGCAAGTGACGACACAAACTCACGGTCATGGCTGACGAATATCAAGGTGCCTTTGTAATGTTCCAGCGCCATATTTAACGACTCAATAGACTCCATATCGAGGTGGTTGGTTGGCTCATCCATAACCAGAATATTAGGCCGCTGTAACATGAGCTTACCAAACAACATCCGGCCTTTTTCACCGCCTGACAGCACTTTTACGGATTTTTTAATTTCATCCTGTGAGAACAATAAGCGGCCCAAAATGCCCCGGATCGCTTGCTCATCATCTGACGGCTGCTTCCACTGACTCATCCAGTCAAACAACGTCATCGGCTCTGCAAATTCATGAGCATGATCCTGAGCGTAATAACCAATTTTAACGTTCTCAGACCATTTAACCACGCCAGACTCTGGTTTCAAATCGCCCATCAGGCATTTTAACAGCGTGGTTTTACCGATACCATTCGGGCCCAGGATCGCAACCTTCTCGCCCACTTCCACTGTTAAACTCAGATTTTTAAGTAGTTGTAATTCATCAAAGCTTTTATTCAGGCCTTCTACTTCCAATGCTAAGCGATAAAGTTGCTTTTGCTGCTCAAAGCGGATAAACGGGTTTACCCTACTGGATGCTTTTACTTCTTCTAATTGAATTTTATCAATTTGCTTAGCACGTGACGTTGCCTGCTTGGCTTTAGACGCGTTAGCAGAGAATCGGCTGACAAAGGTTTGTAACTCAGCAATCTGAGATTTTTTCTTGGCGTTATCTGATAGCAAGCGTTCGCGAGCCTGCGTTGCCGCAAACATATATTCATCGTAATTACCCGGGTACAACCGTAGCTCGCCGTAGTCGAGGTCGGCCATATGGGTGCAGACGCTGTTCAAAAAATGCCGATCGTGCGAAATAATAACCATCGTGCTGTTGCGCTCGGTCAGAACATTCTCCAGCCACCGAATGGTATTGATATCCAGGTTATTGGTGGGTTCGTCCAGTAACATAATTTCCGGATCAGCAAACAGCACCTGTGCCAGTAAAACCCGCAGTTTAAAACCGGGTGCAATGGCCGACATCAGTCCAAAATGTTGCTCTACCGGAATACCGACCCCTATCAGCAACTCACCGGCTCGTGACTCAGCGGTGTAACCATCCATTTCGCCAAATGCCACTTCCAGATCGGCCACTTTCATGCCATCTTCTTCACTCATCTCAGCACTGGAGTAAATACGGTCGCGTTCTTCTTTTACTGCCCAAAGTTCGGCGTGGCCCATAATGACAGTATCAATAACAGAGTATTGCTCAAACGCGAATTGATCCTGGTGCAGCTTGGCGACACGATGATTAGGTTCAACTGATACGTTGCCGGCAGTAGGCTCGAGTTCGCGACTAAGGATCTTCATAAAAGTCGATTTACCACAACCATTTGCGCCTATAAGGCCATAACGGTTACCTTCACCGAATTTAATAGAAATGTTTTCGAACAACGGCTTGGCGCCGAATTGCATTGTAATATTGGCAGTTGAGATCACTAAAAGGTCCGCTACAAATTGTACTGGATGAAAAAGGTGCGCCACTATACGCGCTTTGCACTACAAATTCAAAAAAACCGGCATAAATGCCGGTTTAGTTTTATTGCTCAAGAGGGTATTACCGCTGTTGTCAGCCAGCCTTTGCCGCGACTGAAACGGCAGTACGTGTTAACTCAGTAATTTTGGGCCAGTCTTTATCGTTTACGGCCTGGTCCGGCACTATCCAGGAGCCACCGACACAGCTGACGTTTGGCAACGCCAAATACTCCAGATAGTTTTTCTCATTAATACCGCCGGTAGGACAAAAGCGGATGTCAGAGAAGGGTCCGTAGATAGATTTTAAGGTTTTGACACCGCCAGCCGCTTCTGCCGGGAAAAATTTAAAGTGGGTATAACCCAGCCCGGTGCCTTCCATCAATTCAGAAATACTCGCGATACCCGGTATTAACGGAATGACGGCATCTTTTCCAGCTTGCAACAGTTCACGGGTCAGGCCAGGGCTGATGGCAAATTTTGCACCGGCAGCTATGACCTGCTCTAACTGTGCGGCGGTAGTCACTGTGCCAGCACCGACAATAGCTTCAGGAACCTGGTCAGCCAGCAATTTAATTGCATCGAGCGCAACAGGGGTGCGCAAAGTGACTTCCAGAACCCGGATACCACCGGCCAGTAAGGCTTTGGCCATCGGCACGGCGTCAGCCAGATCTTTAATTACAATAACCGGAACTACTGCACCTTGTGCAAATAATTCAGCAGGTTGGAGCTGCCAATTTTCAAATGCCATAAATTAACTCGCCAAAGATTGTTTTAAGTAAACTGCCGCACCAAGTAAGCCTGGTTGTGGAGCAGTAACGATATAAGTGGCGATCTGGCGATTAAACGCGCTAAACCGACCTTTTGCTTCAAAACGGTTTCTGAATTCACTCGCTGCCATAAGTGGCAATAATTTAGGGGCGATACCCCCGGCAACATAAACGCCACCAAAAGTACTGAGGGTTAATGCCAAATCACCAGCAACGCTGCCTAAGCTCGCAAAAAACTGAGCAACTGTTGCGGTAGCCAGTTCTGAACTGCCCGCTAACGCCAGACTGCCAATTTCACCCGCTGACAGCGGGGTAACGTCTAAGCGCCGGTGCAGTGCCAGCGCCCGGTATATTGCTTCAAGGCCAGGGCCCGATAACAAACGCTCAGGTGAGACATGGCCATAGTCTTTACTCAGAACCTGCTGAATAAACCATTCCTGCTCGGTTTGCGCCGCCCAGTCTACATGGCCACCTTCACCGGGTAATGGTATAAACTTGTTATCGACATTAATTAAATGCGCTACCCCCAAGCCGGTCCCTGCCCCCAACACGGCCATCGGTTGATGCTGTTGTGAGACGCCCCGACCAACCTGTACCTTGTCATTGTTGCCAAGCGCAGGCAGACACATTGCTACAGCGGTAAAATCATTCATCACCAACAAACGATCTAAGCCCAACTGGCGCTGCATAGCACTAATTGAAAAGTGCCAGTGAAAATTTGTCATGCTGACGTCATCACCGGTTACCGGGCAGGCAATCGCAATGGCGACATGCTTAAGTTCAGTAAGGGCCTGCTCGTGCTGGTAATGTTGCAGTGCATCAGCCAGACTGGCGAAGGTTGCACAAGGGTAAACAGCTACTTTATCAAGTGCCAGACTGGCTAAATTGACCCGGCTGAAACGGGCATTGGTGCCACCTATATCTGCAACAATGGCGTAGTCGACCTGGTTAGCCATGCAGATGTTCCTCAGTGACGAACAAACTACACGCCCCCTCCTCTGCACCGCTTAGCTGAGCACGCATAGCACCGAACATTTCCCGGCCCATACCATAAAAGTTGTGGCTTAAATCACTTGTCGCCTGCTGCCGAGCATTAAACTCCGCTGCGTCAACTAACACTTCAAGTTTACCGTTGTTACCATCTATCAGCAGCATATCACCGGTATTAATCCGACCGATAGCACCGCCATCAACTGCCTCGGGTGTAACATGAATAGCAGCCGGCACTTTGCCTGATGCACCAGACATCCGGCCATCAGTTACTAAAGCGACTTTGTAGCCTTTGTCCTGCAGCACACCTAAAGGTGGCGTGAGTTTATGCAGTTCTGGCATACCACAGGCCTTAGGCCCCTGAAAGCGCACGACCACTATGCAGTCTTTATTCAGTTCACCTGCTTTAAAAGCTGCGTCCAGCTCGTGCTGGCTGTGGAACACCACCGCTGGCGCTTTAATAATTTCAGTACCATCACGCAGCGCAGACGTTTTTAAGATGGCCCGGCCAATGTTGCCCGATAATACCTCTAACCCGCCATGGCTTTTAAACGGCTTTGTAACCGTTGCCAGTACATCTGGATCCAGCGATTTTTCCGGGGCGTCAACCCAATGTAACTTGCCATCTTTGAGCAGGGGTTGCTGGGTGTACCGGCGCAAGCCCGGGCCGGCAATTGTTTGCACATCCTCATGCAACAGACCGGCATCCAATAGCTCACGGATGAGCAGCGCCATACCGCCTGCATGCTGGAAATGATTGATATCAGCTTGTCCGTTTGGATAAATACGTGTTAACAACGGCGTGGCGGCAGAGAGTTCAGCAAAGTCATCCCAGTTAACGATAAAGCCAGCTGAGCGGGCCACTGCAACCAGGTGCATGGTATGGTTGGTCGAACCGCCGGTTGCCAGCAACCCAACAATGCCATTTACAATGGCTTTAGCATCAACCAGCTGACCAATTGGCAAATAGTTATCGCCCAGTTGAGTTAAACGGGTTACCTGCCGAGCTGCGGCTTTGGTTAGCTCATCCCGTAAAGCACTACCAGGATTAACAAAAGACGAACCAGGTAAATGAAGCCCCATCATTTCCACGACCAGTTGATTGGAATTTGCAGTACCATAAAAGGTGCAGGTACCAGCCGAATGATAAGACGCAGATTCAGCTTCCAGCAACTCCTCTTTACCCACCTTGCCCTCAGCAAACAGTTGGCGAACCCGGGCTTTCTCTTTATTAGGAATACCAGATGGCATTGGACCGGCAGGGACAAATACAAAAGGTAAATGACCAAAGCTTAAGGCTGACATTAACAAGCCAGGGACGATTTTATCGCATATACCCAACATCAGGCCGCCATCAAACATATTGTGCGACAAACCTACAGCGGCTGACATGGCAATAATATCGCGGCTTAGCAAGCTAAGCTCCATTCCCGGCTGACCCTGTGTTACACCGTCGCACATTGCTGGCACGCCGCCGGCAAACTGCGCAACACTACCCACCTCATTTACGGCTTGTTTAATTAACGCCGGATAACTTTCATAGGGCTGGTGAGCCGATAACATATCGTTGTAAGAGGAAATAATGCCAATGTTGGCTTTAGTCAGGCTACGTAAATCCGCTTTATCCTGTTTATTGCAGGCAGCAAAACCATGTGCCAGATTGCCGCAGCTAAGCACACCACGATGCGGACCAAACTGACCAGCCTCTTCGATCCGGGCCAGGTATATCGCCCGGCTTTGAGCGCTGCGGGCAATAATTCGATCAGTTACCCGCTGAATAACAGGGTTCATAGCAATTCCTCTAGTTGGCGGCATACATAACAGCCACGTCGACTTCTGACTGCTGCAGGATGGCCCGGATTGGCATGGCTGTCACATCAGTGGCAGCTTGCGCTTTGGTCAATACATCAAGTTTGCTCTGGCCCACCAGATGAATAAAAATCTGGCGGCTTTGCAGTATCCTGGTAAGGCTAAGTGAAATACGTTGATGTGGCGCTGTTGTCGGGTTTACCGCCAGTACTGGCGGCGCGTTTTCCGCTAAACCCGCAGTAAGTTCATCACTACAGGGAAACAAAGACGCCGTATGGCCATCTTCACCCATGCCCAGAATAGCGGCGTCAAAAACCGGCAGTGCTGCAATACGGGGTAACACCGTGGTAACTGCGTCTTCGGCCGATGCGGCTGGCGCATACAAACTAATAAATTCCGCCTCGCCAGCACGCTCTTTCAATAAATTAGCTTTTACCAGCCGTTCGTTACTATCAGCCGCATCTACTGGCACAAACCGTTCGTCCGCTAATAAAACCGTGACCTTGTCCCATGCTACATCAGACACGGCAAGTGTATTAAACAGTGCGGTAGGTGTGCGGCCGCCGGATACCACCAGATACGCGCGCCCCCGCTGCTGAATTGCTTCATTCAGCAGCCTGACCAACTGCGCGGCGAAGTCTTGATTCAATGTTTCAGTGTCGCTAAATTGATTAAGCTGCATCGGCTTGGTTTCCTGTTTATTCATCCCAGTTGCGCTCGTCTCTGGCCATCATTGAAATAGCGGCAACCGGTCCCCAGCTTCCCGCCTGATAGGTTTTAGGGGCTTCGTTTGAGTGTTTCCACGCATCTAAAATGCTGTCGACCCATTGCCAGGCCTGTTCAACTTCATCACGACGCACAAATAGATATTGGTTACCGAGCATGGCTTCGAGCAGCAACCGCTCATAGGCATCGGCAATACGCTGAGATTTGAATGTTTCATCAAAACTAAGATCAAGCTTGCTTTGTTGCAGCCGCATTGATTCTCCCAGGCCAGGTATTTTGTTCATAACCTGCACTTCAACGCCCTCGTCCGGCTGCAGCCGAATAATCAGTTTGTTGGCCGGAAGTTCACTGTAGTTTTCATGGAAAATATTGTGCGGTTGCGGTTTAAAACAAATGACAACTTCGCTATGTTTTTTCGGCATACGCTTGCCGGTACGCAGGTAAAACGGTACGCCCGCCCAACGCCAGTTATCTATATCAACCTTAATGGCGACAAATGTCTCCGTTTTGCTGTTGGGGCGTGCGCCCTCCTCTTCCAGATAACCCGGCGCGGCCTGGCCAGCGACAAAGCCGGAGCCATATTGCCCACGAACGGTTTTTTCTGCAAAGTTGCTACGGTCTATCCGGCGCAGCGCTTTTAATACTTTAAGCTTTTCATCACGAATGCTGTCTGCGTCCAGTCGCGCTGGAGGCTCCATCGCTATTAACGATAATACCTGAAGCAAATGATTCTGAACCATGTCACGCATCTGACCAGCATCATCATAGTAACTCCAGCGCCCTTCAACACCGACTTCTTCTGCCACGGTAATCTGGACATGATCAATAGCGTTATGGTCCCAGTTAGAGGCAAAAATGGCATTAGCAAACCGCAGTGCCAGCAAATTAAGCACGGTTTCTTTGCCCAGATAGTGATCTATACGGTATATCTGACACTCTTTGTAATAGGCAGCAACCTGATCATTAATCATTCTGGATGACGCTAAATCATGGCCGATTGGTTTTTCCAGTACCACTCTTGCGGGTTCAGCATTTAAACCTGCGCTAGCCAGACCTTCACATAACGAGCCAAACAGCGATGGGGGTGTTGCAAAATAGCTGACGCTAATCCGCTGGTCTGGCTGAAGCAAGCTGGCAAGCTTCTGGTAGTCTTCCGTTTTAGACAAATCCATCTGCACATACTGTAAACGCTGTGCTAACCGTTGCCAGACTTCTTCATCCAGCGTTTCGCGTTTGATAAAACGTACCAGATTCTGCTTTACCATGTCACGGTAGCTATCTTGATCAAATTCATTGCGGGCAATCCCAAAAATACGGGATCCCTCAGCCAGTAAGCCCGCTTTTTCAAGCTGATATAATGCAGGTAGTAATTTACGCCGGGCTAAATCACCATTGCTGCCAAAGAGTAGTAAATCACAGGCGGAATTTTGTGCTGTTGTTGTCATATCTGACCCTTGCAATAAAACGTAATTTTACAACACTTAAGCGATACTAGCGCGGCAAAAAGCCGTTGTAAACCCGATTTGTTGTAATTTAATTACAGGATAACTAATATTTTGACTAATCTTACATATTAAGGCAGCCTTAGCAACGTAATTACAGTTTTGTGGTAAATTTAATACTGTTCTGTTAGCTGACTTGGTGTATAACCATGCTGATAACAACAGTTACCAGCGTAAACACTTTAAAGGTCAGGAATTAGCGGATGAACGTACTGGAAAAAATTGTCAGCAGTGTAACCAGCTTCAGTAAATCTGAACGTAAAGTGGCCGATGTTATCCTGGCTAATCCGCAGATCACTATTCACAGTAGTATAGCAGCACTGGCCAAGATGGCAGATGTCAGCGAACCTACCGTTAACCGGTTCTGTCGCCGTTTAGATACTAAAGGCTTCCCGGATTTTAAATTGCACCTGGCCCAGAGCCTGGCCAATGGCACCCCTTACGTAAACCGGCATGTAGAAGAAGAAGATGGTCCGGAAGCTTACACCGCAAAGATATTTGAGTCTACAATGGCAGCATTGGACACTGCCCGGCAAAGGGTTGATATTAATACAATTAATCGGGCTGTTGATGTACTGACTCAGGCGAAAAAAATCTCTTTCTTCGGGTTGGGAGCTTCAGCATCCGTCGCCCATGATGCCCAGAATAAGTTTTTTCGTTTTAATGTGCCGGTCGTGTGCTTTGATGACATAGTCATGCAGCGCATGTCTGCCATTAATAGCTCAGATGGCGATGTCGTGGTATGTATCAGTCATACCGGTCGTACCAAAAACCTCTGTGATATTGCAGCAATTGCCCGCGAAAACGATGCGACAGTCATTGGCATTACCGCTTATGACAGCCCATTGGCCCGTGAATGTACTCTAGTGTTGTCTCTGGACGTGCCAGAAGATACTGATATGTATATGCCGATGGCCTCCCGGGTTGCTCAACTGGTGCTGATTGATATCCTGGCTACCGGTTTTACTTTAAGGCGTGGTAGTAAATTCCGCGAGAACCTGAAAAAAGTCAAAGATAGCCTGCGCGGTTCACGCTTTGAAAAGAAAGACTTTACTAATTAGGCTGTCTTCATTCCTTTTACCAGGTTGGTCAACTGCACCAACCTGTCATTTTTAATGTTAATGTAACTGTATTCTGTAATAAAATTACATTACACTAAAGCTCAGCTTGAACCGTCGTCCCCAGCAGGAGCATCTGATGCCAAGAAGAACCAAAATAGTTGCCACACTCGGCCCCGCTACAAATACCCAGCAGTCTATCGAAAAATTAATTAGTGCCGGCGCTACTGTATTCAGGCTTAATTTTTCACATGGCAGTGCCGATGATCATCGGGAGCGCGCAGGCATGGTGCGGGCCGCGGCTGAGAAGCTGGGGGCACACGTTGCAATTCTTGGCGATTTGCAAGGACCGAAAATCCGTGTTTCTACTTTTAAAGAAGGCGCGGTGCTATTAGCAGAGGGCCAGCAATTTGTGCTGGACGCTGCACTGGCTAAGGGTGAAGGCGATCATCATCAGGTAGGCATAGATTATAAAGCCCTGCCCCAGGATGTATTAGCAGGCGATTTATTGTTACTGGATGATGGCCGGATCCAACTGCAGGTAGAAAAGGTTGATGGTGATCGGGTATACACCAAAGTCACCGTCGGCGGAAAGCTCAGTAACAATAAAGGTATTAATCGCCAGGGCGGTGGTTTAACAGCACCAGCCCTGACCGAAAAAGATAAAGCGGATATTATTACTGCAGCTGAAATAGATGTCGATTTTCTGGCGGTATCTTTTCCACGCAGCGGCGATGACATGCGCCTGGCCCGCCAGTTAGCGCAGGCCGCGGGTTCCGAAGCACGTTTAATGGCAAAAATTGAACGGGCCGAAGCGGTAGCCGATAATGAAACCCTTGACGATATTATCAGAGCATCTGACGCCGTAATGGTTGCCCGGGGCGACTTGGGCGTGGAGATTGGTGATGCTGAGCTGGTTGGCCAGCAAAAACGTATTATCGCCCGCTCGCGTCAGCTGAACCGGGTGGTAATAACGGCTACCCAGATGATGGAAAGTATGATTGAAAGCCCGATGCCAACACGTGCTGAAGTGATGGATGTCGCTAATGCTGTGCTGGACGGTACCGATGCAGTAATGCTCTCAGCCGAAACTGCTGCCGGCAAGTATCCGACAGAAACCGTTAAGGCAATGGCCAGAGTCTGTGATGGTGCAGAAAAACATCCGAGTGTTCAGATCTCTAAGCACCGGATGGATGTCGCCTTTACCGAAATAAGTGAAACGATTGCCTTATCAGCCATGTATGCCGCAAACCATCTGGCAGATATTAAAGCGATTATCGCGTTAACTGAGTCAGGTTACACCGCCAAGCTAATGTCTCGTATCACGTCGCCACAACCTATTTATGCATTATCACGCCATAATAAAACGCTGAACAAAATGGCGTTGTATCGGGGTGTTTACCCGGCATACTTTGATAGTACTGCCTTGGTTGAACAGACACTGGCTGACGCAGCGATAGATGCCATTCGTAAAAAAGCAGGTTTGAAAAGTGGTGATTTAGTGATTATGACCCACGGTGATGCGATGGAAACAATCGGCGCGTCCAATACTTGCAAAATTGTTCAGGTAAAATAGCAACAACGTTGATTTTTCAGTTATTGTTTTTAAGTCAAAAAAGGGCCGGTGGCCCTTTTTTGTTATTTCAGATTTATGTTTTATTTATTTGCAGCCGACGGTGTTGGTGTAGCCACTTATTGTCACCACGAAAGATGAGCAACGACCCGCTTTTCATCAGCAAGCAGTGAAAACGACCAGCCATTGCGCTCACACAGCCGTTGCACGATAGCCAGGCCCAAACCATTGCCATGAGACGCTGTCCTGGCAGCCGTGCGCTGTTCATCAGCATCACTACTTACCAGATTGGTAATTAACAACTCGTGTTCTTTGATACGAATAGTGATTGGTCCCTGACCATCGAGCGCGTGCTCAAACGCATTTCGCACCAGATTATTAACCGCAATAGAAAACGCCTGGGGATGCCCATAAACACCAGGTGTCGCAAGTTGGTCGATTTCAACATCGATCAGTTTTCGGCTCAGCAGATAGCGCTGTTGATCTATTGCTTTACTGACCAGTGGCATCACCAAAAACTGTTCATCATACAAGCCATTATCCGTTTCCCGAGCGAGGCACAAAAACATTTCAATCGTGGTTTTCATATCACGCGTCGCTCGCCTCACCCGGTCCAGCGCCTTCACATCAGTCGCTGACAGCTCGCTTTGTTCCAGCAGCTCAATCGCGCCGGTTATTACCGTGATGGGCGTACGTAACTCATGGCTGGCTGAACCGGTAAAATAGCGCTCCCTCTCCACAAATGCGCTGATACGCTCAAGCGTTTTCTCAATGGCCCCGGCTAGCACACCAACCTCATCATCCCCAAACCGGCCAGACTCTATCCGTTTATAATCTTCAGCTGAAAGGTGTTCGATGTCGATGGCTGCAACCGCTTTGGCCAGTTGTGCTACAGGCGCAACAGCTCTGCGCATCACCAGCACGCCCAGTCCAAAACCCAACAGACCAAGCGTACCCACGGCGCCGGTAATAAGCAGCAACAACCACCAATCTTCCGATGAAGCGGCCTCAATCCCGGCAACGTCGAACACCACAAAAGCGTATTGCGGCTTACTATCAGTTACCCGCTTTTCATTGTTGTCAGCCAGCACCGCGACATGTAACTCTTCAGCAGCAAATTCGTAAAATCCTTGTTCAGGGTTAGTCTGAGCCCATTCCCTGAGTGATTCCGGCAGGCTGGCAACCTGATCGTAGCCGCGAAGGTTTGCCGGCATAACAGGATAGCTTTTGGCAGCTACCTGCAGCTGTTGTGTCAATACCCGGTCTTCGCTCAATCTGACCGCAGCAAAGAATGCGAAGCCCCAGGCCACGCTCAGCACAGCGACACACAACGCAAATGAAAATGCGACACGCTTTTGCAAACTATGCCGGTACATGATTACGCTTCCTCTGCAATTCGGTAACCGATGCGATGCACGGTATGAATTAGCGGGCTATCAAACGGCCTGTCGATAGTCTGGCGTAACTTATACATGTGCGAACGAAGCGCATCACCATCTGGCAGCTCATCAGCCCACAACAAAGTTTCAAGGGTATCGCGAGTCACCACTGACGGCGACTCTTCCATTAGTCGTTGCAATAGTTTTAAGCCGCTAGGGTTAAGATCAAGTCGCTGACCCGCGCGATGAACCTGCAGCGTAGACCTGTTAAACGTCAGCTCACCAACAGTTAACAGGTTGTCGGTTCTGCCGTGACTACGTTTATACAGCGCTTGCAGTCGCGCATGTAATTCCTGTAATGCGAATGGCTTGACCAGATAGTCATCGGCTCCCGCTGCAAAACCCTTAAGTTTATCGTCAAGCGTGTCTCTTGCCGTTAGCATCAGGACAGGTGTTACTAATCGGGCATCAGCTCGCAGCTTTTGGCAAAAACTCAGACCATCCATTCCCGGCAACATCAGATCCAGTACAATAACATCGTACGGGTTCGTTAACACCAGATGCATCGCGCTGATACCGTCATAAGCAAAATCCAACACATAACTATACTTTGCGAGATAGGCAGCAATGTTTGCACAAATATCGCGATTGTCTTCGACAATTAACATTCTAATCGGCGCTGCACTAAGCACATTTGCCATCTCTCGCCACTCCTTATCCGGCACGACTTACCTGAGCTGATTCACAGGCATGATTCACCAGGCATGTTTCACCAGGCATAGTCCAACCGCAGGCCAATCAGCGGCTCGGCTTCGCTATCGTCTTGCACCAAAACGCCGCGGCGGTAGTCAAACTCGGTGTCATCGCCCGACGAAGCGGCCGTTACGTTGATGACATCAAGAAAAGCCGTGACATCTAAGGGGCCAAATGCGCGTCTGTAGTCAACGCGAACATTTAATAAACCAGAGCCGTCTTTGCGACCGACATTGCGCTCGGTGATCTCTTTTGAATAGCGCAGCGGTTGTCCCGGCCCTAATACGTCTGCATGAATAACAAAGTTGTCATCAGGTCTGCCGGAAAGGTACTTGTAGCGTCCGGCGACCTTCCAGCGGTCGTTGATTTCCCAGGTCAGGCCGAGGGTGGCGACATGTTTACGGTTGAATTCAGCAGCGACAGCACCGCGCCCGTCTTTTCGGTCGACTTCGGCATCGTTGTAAGAATAGGTTGCGCTGGCATAAAGGCCTTCAAATATTGTACCGTTGACGACGAAATCGACGCCATATGACGTGCCATCACCAATATTGGCAAAGGTGCCATTGGCCCGATCGAGATCTACCACCAGGTCGTCGAGATTTTGATAGTAAGCCTCGGTTAGCACCGACCATTCGCTGTTCAGAAAATACTTAAAACCGACGCTGCTGTGCAGGATTTTTTCAGTCTTAAGGTCATTTGACTGATTAGCCGCAAGCTCTAAAAACCGTGGTGATTGATGAAACAGTCCTGCGCTCGCAAAATACCTAACCTTTTTACCCGGCTGCCAGTTAACGCTAAACCTGGGCGCAGCGAAGCTTTCGTCGGCAAAACCATCCCGTTCAAGCCGCAAGCCTGTGCCAAAATCCCAATCGCCGTGCTGAAAAATCTGCTCTACATAGCCAGCATAGCTCGTTTCTTTCTGACGTATAGCAGAGTTGATGTTGCCGGGCTCAAGCACAATAAAACGTTGTGCTGGGTCTGCTCTGAAATCATCGGTGTCGTAAATAAAACGGATCCAATCGCCATCTAATAAGGTGTTATAGTCCAGCTCAATTTGCGTTAGCCGGACACCGGCGCTGAACAGGCCCCATTGATTTATGGTCTCATAATCGCTGCGCCAGCCAATCTCTGTTTCTGCTTCACCAATGGTAATAATGTCTTCCCGCACCGGAAAATCAGCTGCCGGCGACCCTGCGGGTACCAGATCCGGAAAGGCTTCGCCTTCTGAGCTGATTTTGTCACTTTTTCGGTAGTAAACCTTGTTGGTCCAAAGTGCTTTCTCACCGACTAGTGACCTAATCGTCAGGCCATATAAATCGCTATCTTGTTCAGAATCTTGCAGCGCCGCATCTTCAAAATTGGGCGATTCAAAAACATGCGTCACGTCGCGGGTATAATCCTCGTGCGTATCGATCAACAGAATTTCCAGAGTGTTGTTCTGATTGATTGGTATGACCGACTTGACGATAATATCTCTTAATACAGGCTCGCCAATGTCAAGCTCTTCAATAGTTTCAAATAAAGCGCCAAAGTCCAGTCGCCTTGCAGAAACGAGCATAGTAGCATCGTCCATGATACCCACAGGGCCGTCATAACCAACTTCATAACCCGCAAGGTCGTAGCGAAAACTTGCGGACGGACTTGGATTACCATCGGCAACGTCTAGTTTGAGTAGCGATGCGGCACGACCACCATAAGCTGCCCCCCACCCGCCCGGAGAGAATTCGGCCCCGCTGACAACGTTTGGTGCAAAAATCGAGAAACGGCCGCCACCGCCGACATCTTCCTCTTCGCCCAGTGTTGCATCAAAGTGCACTGCTTTATCGAAGGGAAATTCATCAACGAACAATAAATTATCTCTGGGGCCACGACCGCGGACACTAAAGCTGGCGAATTCACTGGCAGATGCCAGGCCAGGTAAACCGTCTAACGATAGCAGCGGATCTGCGCCACCGCCCACAGCACTTCGCAACGCTTCTCTGTCGAGATAGGTACTTGAGCCGGAAGCAAACGCATCAGCTTGCTGCGCTCTGACCTCGACCACCTCAATTGCTTGCTGGCGAAGTTCCAATGCTATCCTGATATTTTTGCGCGTAACCACGCGTACACTTGGATCGAATAATGAAGTGAAGCCGCTTTTAGTCACGCTTAGCGCGTACAGACCAGGATCGAGCTGTTCAACGACGAGCCGGCCTTGTGCGTCGGTGTTTAAAATTTGGCTGGCAGAGGTTTCCCTCTCGGTGATTGTGATCTGCGCGTTGGTAAGTGGCCGCTTAGTATTCTGATCGTTGACTATGATAGTCAGCGTACCCGGCGCCTCGGCGGCGTGGCTGAAGAGCGGTAGGCCATTCAGCAGTGCCCATAGAGTCAACCACAATCCCTTTATCAAGTGTCTGCTCATAATCCGGTCCCTCCAACTGTTACCCATACTGCCCGTCTTAATTGCCTGCTCATATTGCTATCCTCCACCAATCCGCTGTATTTTTTGATACCAAGCGGCAAGGTTAGCAAAGCCAATGTGACTAAAACGTCGCTGAAAGGTGTAAGCCAGAAAATAGCCCGGCTGTCTGCTGAATAAACCTAAGGGAAAATAGGGCGTGCACCGCAGCCAGACAGTGCAAATAGTCCACAGTATGGCTGACCTTGCCAGATTTCAGAACACGTCCCGCTGTAACTTTCTGACGCGCCGCGCCGCGCGATATTCTACAAATTGAGGAGCAAGTGCGGTTAATGCTGACCCGGTAACCACCATTAATGCGCCAAGCCATGACCAGACATTCAATTGTTGAGCTGTTAAAAAGTCAGGGTATAGCCAACTGGTAATATTCGCGAAAAGGATTGTGAACAATGGCGTAACAGCCAGAACAGCGCTAACTTTTGACGCTTCCCAGTGATGCAGGGCTTCAGCAAAAGCACCATAAGCCACCACAGTATTCAGACAGCAGAATATCAGGACTGCCCAGTGCAAGGTACTCATGCTCAACAATGGCGTAAAGTCGGATACCGGCATAAAGCACAAGGTACCGGTCACATACAAAAGATACATAATTTGTTTTGAGCTGAAATTTACCAATAATTGTTTTTGGGCCAGTGCATAGGCGGCCCAGGTGATACCCGCCGCGATGACCAGCAGTACACCGACAGTTTCGCTGCTTGCCTGCATAATTAATGTTACCAGCCGTTCATTGAAGAACAGTAGCAAGCCACCTAGCAGGGTAAACGCCCCTATTTTTTGCCAAAGCAGTAGTTTTTCTTTGAAGATAATAATGCCGCCAAGCATCATTAAAAACGGTGCCAGTTGAATAACCACCTGACCGGTTTCGGCACTCAGGTAATTTAAACCGCTTAAATACATGATGTAATTTGAAAGCAACCCGACAACTGCAATAAGCATTAACCAGGCAACTTTGCGGTTGTACAATAAGGTTAATACCGGTAGTTTGCCGCGGGCAGCCAGCCATAATCCGACAATAAGCGCTGCCGCCAGAAATCGGATTGCGGTAATAGTATTGGCAGACATGATATCCAGTAATATTTTTAAGGCGATGGGCAATATCCCCCAAAGCACGGCAGTTGTTAACGCCAGCAATAATCCGATTAAGCTTTTTCCGGTAATTTGGTGCATCGCGTTACGGTTTCCTCAGATAAACCATGGCAGGCTCGCCAACATTGGCTATTGTCGCCTATTTGTCGCTGAACTGTCTCGTAGTTTATGAAAGTTTGCGATAAATCAAATGGACTAATGATCAGGGTATTATACTGGTCAACATTAACCGTTATTTTCGGTAGCGCGATGAGTAATATAAAACGTTTAGCAGTGTTAACTTCGGGGGGTGATGCACCGGGCATGAATGCCTGTCTGCGTGCCATTGTCCTCACTGCCAGCGCCTGCAATATTGACGTTATCGGGTTTAAACATGGCTTTAATGGTTTGCTGGAGCAGGAATATCAAAAACTACAGCCGCACCATGTTGATAACATTATCCAACGCGGTGGAACTATTCTGAAAAGCGCCCGCTGTCCTGCTCTTGAGCTACCGGATGGCCCTGCAACTGCGGCGAGCGCGCTGCAACAGCTTAATATTGACGCGTTAATTGTGATTGGTGGTGATGGCAGTTTTCGTGGCACTATGGCCATCAGTAAGCACTTTAATGGCCAGCTAATTGGCGTACCAGGCACTATAGATAACGATGTTGATGGTACCGACCACACTATCGGTTTTGCAACGGCACTGGACACGGCTTTAGACGCCATCGATAAAATTCGTGACACTGCCGACGCCTTTGAACGAATATTTTTAATTGAACTGATGGGACGCCACACGGGTTACCTAAGTCTGGCGGCAGGCATTGCCGGCGGTGCAGAACAGATTATCTGTCCGGAATTTGGTGAAGTCAGCCCTGATAACCTGAAGCCTGTTATCACCCCGATTAAACATGCTCAGTTGTTGCAAGGTAAAGCAAGCTATTTAATCGTTGTCGCCGAGCACAGTTATCCGGGAGGGACCACTGCCCTCGCTGCGGCGTTAACGCAGGCAATTGGTATAGAGTGCAGAGCCTGCATCCTGGGCCATATTCAGCGCGGCGGCAGCCCCGTTGGTGCTGACCGGATCCTGGCAACTAAATTAGGGGCTTTTGCCGTTGAGCAGTTAATGCAAGGGGCCAGTCTGATGATGGCGGGTGAGGTAAATGGCCAGGCTTGCTTGTACCCGCTCGCCAAAACAGGTGACAGAAACAAAGCAACAGACCCGTTTTTAGTGCGTTGGCAGCAGCAAATTGGCAGTTTCTAACAGGCTGCAGGTAAATATTAATTACTGAACACCTGCTTCACCCGGTCTTTATAGCTGCGGCTGACCTTAACCGCCTGACCATTGGTTAGCATTAATTGATGCTCGCCATTGGATAACATCTGCAGCTTAGCAATAGTATGCACATTGACAATAGCCGAACGGTGCACCCTTACAAACAGTCGTGGATCAAGTTCCTGCTCTAATTCTTTCATGGTCCGACGTAAAATATGCGTCTGGCCATCTTTAGTGTGAATGCACATGTAGTCACCTGCTGCGTCCACCCAATCAATTTCCGCCACCGGTACCCGGGTTATTTCACCGCTATCTTTAATGCTTATTGCTTCAGGAAACCGTTCACCAACAACGGGTTCAGATTTGTTCAGTCGTTGTAAAATATTGCCGGCATCATCGCCGGTTAATTTGGCAACAGCCGCTGCAAGCTGGCCTTTATGCTTTTGACTGTCTGTTGCTGCATGAAACTTAAGTACTTTATCAACCGCAGCCTGCAGACGTTCCGGGGCAACGGGTTTTAACACGTAATCCAGCGCATTAACTTCAAAAGCATTAAAGGCGTAATGATCGTAGGCCGTAACAAACACAATGTAAGGTAGAACAACCTGCTTTTGCTGTAAACTTTTCAAAACCGCAAAACCGTCTATGCCAGGCATTTCCACGTCCAGGAAAACGACATCAGGTTTTAATTCGAGGATAGCACTAATGGCTTCATCACCGTTGCTGCACTGCGCAACAACGTCCAGCTCAGCAAATGCTGCCAGCCGAACCAACATACCCTTTCGAGCCAACGGCTCATCATCTACTACTATTACCTTCAACATGGTTTGCTTCCACTTGCTCTAACTGTAAAGGGATACGGATATTGACTTTAAGGCCTTTGGGCTCGTTATGTGTCAGCACCAGTGCAAAATCATTATCATACAACGCAGCCAACCGCTCTTTGGTATTGACCAGACCAACACCACTGGCGTTGTTATTTGGAATACCATTGGTTATGGGCATGCCTGGGCCATTGTCAGACACCTCAAGCAACAGATCATGGCCGAATTTTTTTGCGGTGATGACAATAGCCCCGCCATTTACCTGACTGGCCACTGCATACTTAATTGCATTTTCTATTAACGGTTGCAAAATTAAACTTGGCACAAGCGCTCGCTCTGTGCCCTGCTCTATATCAAAATCGATGGTTAGCCGCTCAGAAAACCGCACTTTCTCAATTTCAAGATACAATTTTGCGGCATACAGTTCCTGCTCCAACGGGACCCGGTTAATCGGGTCCTTGTACAAAGAGTATCTTAAAAAGTCACTGAGCCGGGTAACCATTTTATTGGCGGTATCAGTTTCATTGATAAGCACCAGCGTCGAAATTGCATTTAGCGTGTTAAACAAAAAATGCGGGTTAAGCTGATATCGCAACATCTTTAATTGTGCTTCATGCGCTTTATTAGTCGCAGTTAGTGACTTTTGCTTTTCCAGTTGCAACGTTTGGTAATATTTAATGCCGAAATATAACCCGCTCCAACTTAGCATTACATAAAAAGCCACCGGCGTGTCTCTGATATACAACAGCCAATCATCCGGCCGGTAGCCATGGCGGTATATTTCCCAATAATTGAAGTTTCTTACGCTGGTCCAGACTGCAGCGATCAATAGCCCCAGCACTAAAACCAATAGAATCATCCGCCACGGCGGCCAAAACCAGATGCGTTGATAGATATAGCGCAGCGGTATAGTGATAAGCCAGCCAACATAAGCGTCCAGCGCCACGACGATAAGATAGACATCGCGCGTTTCCTGCACGAGCGATCCCAGATAATTTACGATGGCAAAACCTACCCAGCCCAGGCTATGCAGTAGCCAGAACTGACGGTTTCTATCTTCAAACACTTTATACAAGTTTATAACCCGGATTGTTGCTCTGCGCCGATTATAACTAACATAACGACTAAAGCCTTGACGCTTGAACTGATTTCAGCAGACATTAATCGCATTGCGGCAGCTCATTTAACTAATTACCGAAATTAGAAATCAGCCAGCACCGGCGTTGGCTTGCGATCTGGCCCCAACGCGACAAAGGTGAAATTGCCGGATATTGCCTTGTGCTGATCATCGTCATACATATTCTCGACAAAAATATCGACATGCACCTTAATACTGGTGCGCCCGACATGTTCTATTTTAGCAACCAATTCAATAATGGTGCCTGCCGGAATTGACTCTTTAAAATCAACCCGGTCAGAGCATACGGTTACCAGAGGCTTGCGGCAAAAACGCGTCGCCGCAATAAAGGCTGCTTCATCCATCCAGGCTAAGGCTTCACCACCAAATAACGTATTGTGATGATTGGTTCGGCCCGGAAATACCGTTTTGGTAACCCGGGTAACGGCATAAGCCATCCGTTTAGCGATCAGGGCTTCACTGGCCTGGCTGTTTGGCATAAGCTACTCACTTAATAATTCATTGTTAAAGTAAACATGGGTGCATCTGTACCCCGCTGGCGGTTATTATAACAGGCGATATTGTCTTTAAACTTTTTTCTGTTGTTAAAAGTGAACAAGCTGGCCGGCAGTTTAATTATTTGGAGAAAAAATGGACGTCGTTAGCTATCAGCTGGACATTCAGAACATCAGCAGCCATCAGTTACACATTACCCTTAGTTTTATGCCTGAATGCGCGGTACATCAACTCAGTATGCCGGCCTGGATCCCTGGCAGTTATATGATCCGCGATTTTGCCAGAAATATTGTCAGTATCAGTGCTGTTGATACTGACGGCCCCTTAGAATTACAGCAACACGATAAACAATGCTGGCAAATCAACTGCAGACAAAAACACGTGACCGTAACTTATCAGCTGTACGCCTATGATATGTCGGTTCGGGCAGCGTATATTGACGATGAAGTTGCGGTGCTAAATCCTGCTGCGCTGTGTCTGGCTGTTAGTGGTTTGACGGAAAAGACCCAACAAATAAGTGTGAACAGACCCAGCGAGCCCATTGCTGCCAACTGGCGTGTAGCCACTGCCCTAACGCCTGCCAATAATACCGCTCTGCTGGATTTTGGCACATACCAGGCTACAGACTATGCCACCTTGATTGATAGTCCGATACTGGCGGGTATTTTTAGCCTGCAGCAATTCAGCGTTAATGACGTACCACACAATCTGGTCGTCACCGGTGACAACCTTACTGATCTGACAAGGTTTGCCAGCGATTTACAACGTATTTGCCAGCAACAACTCAGCGTGTTCGGTAATTTACCAACCGATTTAAACCAATACTGGTTTTTACTGTGGGTGACCGAGCAGGGTTATGGTGGACTTGAGCATAAATTTTCTACCCTGCTACTGTGTAACCGCTACGATTTACCGGCAGCCGGCCTAACTGAGCCAGATGATAATTATCAGCAGTTACTTGCACTGTGTAGCCATGAATATTTTCATACCTGGTGGGTTAAACGCCTGAAACCGGAGGAATTTCAATCATATAAACTATCAGCAGAGCAGTACAGTCGTCAGTTATGGATGTACGAAGGCTTTACCTCCTATTTTGATGACCTGGCGTTAGTACAGAGCGGTTTAATCAGCCCCCAACGTTATCTGACTACCCTGGAGAAGCTGACTAGCAGAGTAAACCGTAGTCCTTCTGATAAGGTTCAGAGTCTGTCTGACAGTAGTTTTAATGCCTGGAGCAAGTTTTACAAACAGGACGAAAACGCGGTAAATGCGGTGGTCAGTTATTATGCAAAAGGCGCATTGCTGGCACTTTGCCTGGAAGGTGCCTTACAGCAACAAGGCGGCTCTTTAGCGCAGCTATGCCAGTATATGTATCAGCAGTATCTTGCCAGTGGAACGACAGATCAGAGCTTGTCAGACAGCTTAAACGCGTTAGGGTTTACTGAACTGGCAATATCAGCGGAACACTGGATTGAGAACGCAGACCCCTTGCCGCTAAGCCAGGCTTGTGAGCAACTTGGTATCACACTATGTTTTCGTCCAGAGCGCCATCCAACCGATCTGAATGGCCCGGTTGAACATAAGCAAGCTTTGCCGGCAAGTCTTGCAGCAGGTTATAAAATCCAGCAAGGGCTGGTGACAATAAATCAGGTTATCAATGGCGGCGCTGCGCACCTGTCAGGTTTAATGGTTGGCGATCAACTTTTAGCGTTGGCCGGAAGAAAAGTAACAGAACAAAGCCTGCCTCAGTTGCTGCAACGGCTACCCCAAAATACGGTCCAAAACCTGACGATTTATCGCAAAGATCGGTTGTTAACCTTACAGATAACCCTGCAGCTGGCAGAACCAAAAGTCGCCTGCTTGCAGTTTACTGAACCGCGCAACGCCAGCCGCTGGTTACAACAGCAGATAACTATTCCGCCAACAGTAATTGCGGGTCAAGACGTTCCTGCAACCAGTTGATCCGCCAGTCGAGATGGGGCCCGGTTACCCTGCCGCTGGCCCCTACTTCAGCAACTTTGTCACCCTGGCGTATTTGCTGACCTACCTGTACCTCTATGCTGTTCAGATGCATCAGGGTAGAGGTAACCCCCATACCGTGGTCAATAATTAACGTTAAACCTGAATAGTATAAATCTTCTGCCAGTAACACTTCACCATTCCATGGCGCTAATACCGGTGCACCAACCGGTGCAGCAATGTCCATGCCGTAGTGAGGATTACGCGGTTCGCCGTTAAACACCCGTTGACTGCCATATACGCCTGAAATCCGGCCTTGTGCCGGTCGCAGCGGCTCTGCAAATATCGCTGTGTTATTACTCAGGGTATTACGGACTGCCCTGACCTTACGATTGTCGCTCTGAATACGCTCAGTAACCTCTGCCGGTGGCGTCACATACTTTTGTGCCACCCCGGTAATACGCTGTATATCATATTGCCGGGCTTTAAATTGCAAGGGTATGTTTTGCTCTGAACCAGCGGGATCAATAACCGTTAACTGATGTTGCAGACTGGCATCGCGGCCGATGCCAAAGACAAATTGTCCCTGAGCAGTGATACTAAGCTGTTGCTGATTGAACAACACTGTTGAGCCAGGCAAAACCTTGCCCCGTATCAAACTGCCTTGCAACAACTCACCCGCCAGCACCACATCAGTATTGGCATGAATACCTGTGCTGATGATTGCACTACAGCTGAGCAATAGCGCCTTTAGCCACACCTTCATATGCTACAACCTTATACGTTTTGCTATTGTCGATTGCTTTTAGTTCACTGGCAATATAGTCCGCCAGACACTCTACTGTGGTATCACAGGGCACAATTTCACAATGACTTTTCGGAATGACCAGTTCAAACCAGCCCTGGCTTGCCTGGTAGCGGAAACTATAAGCATCAGGTTGGTCAGAAAGCCATTGCAATGCTTCATTGCCACACAAATCAGTTTCGCTACCCAAATAACCATCCTGCCAGCGTTCGCTCCAGAGCTTATTTAAACGCGGTGACAGCATGCCGTCTGCATAGATCTGTATAGTTGAGCGATGACCATGGGCTATTCGCTGACAATTACCGTCATGTTTTTTTAAACCATGACTATAGTGATAATAAAACCCGGTGCTGTTTTCAGGCCGCAATGTCAATCTTAACTGTGCAACATTTGCTGGTAGTAACGGCTTAATTTTATGCTCCAGGAACTGACCCACACTTTGCTCGTCAATCTGTTGCGTTGGAATAAAAGCATAGGCTTCAGCTGGCGATGCCAGTGAAATATTACCGCGCAAAGAATTATAGTGAACCACAGTGCTACCCGTTTGCTCGGTGCTGGTTAACGCCTTGCACTGTGCAGGCAAGGCCAGTTTGTGGTCGACCAACTGGTCAATAGCCTGTTTGATTACTTTCTTTACCTTGGCAAAATCAAACACCATAGCAGTATCGTCCAGGCTACCATGTAATTCGGCGTCAACAATATAGCTCTCACCAACCATGCCGCGCTTCAGGTCGAGGTAGGAAAAATCAATCACGGTTAAGGAGTTTACAAATAAGATCATCTGATAGTCCGGGCAAAGCCTGTTACAGGTAAACAAAGGCTAAGTATACCTGTTAGGCTGGCCGGCGGTAAGACCGAGTCGGAACTTTTAACGCTTATGCTCAGTTAACCAACTGTTTAAAATGCCAATCTGACCACACTTATGCGCAGCATACATCAACCTGATAGCGTTACTTAACAAAGTGCTGTCATTCCACTGGGTTTTGTCCTGGATCTCCTGATAGCAACTCAGTGCCTCAGGCGTCAGATAACCTCTGAGCTCTTTTTTTCCCGACTCTTGTTGCCGCTGCCGGTAGCGTTGTTGTTTTTCAGCATTACTGAATGCCCGTTTACTATCACTGCTCATTGCTATACTCATTTTTAATTTATTTGTCAGAGGGGCATTGCCCGCCTACGCTTAGCAAACACGCTTAAAAACCGTTGATGTTTACAAATCGGACTTGTCTGGCGTACAAGTGTTCGCTAAAGTGTCGCAGCAATTATAATGGGTTAAACATACATGACTAAGAATAGCTTTACAAAAGAAGATTTAATCGCTTGTGGTAACGGTGATTTATTTGGTGAAGGCAACAGCCAATTACCGTCAGACAACATGCTGATGATGGATAGAATTGTTCACATTTCAGAAGAAGGCGGCCTTTATGGCAAAGGCCAGATTATTGCTGAACTGGATATTACGCCTGAGCTGTGGTTTTTTGGCTGTCACTTTAAAGGTGATCCGGTAATGCCTGGTTGTCTGGGTCTGGATGCAATGTGGCAATTAGTGGGTTTTTTCCTGGGTTGGTGTGGCGGCCCGGGTAAAGGCAGAGCGCTGGGCGTTGGTGAAGTTAAATTTACCGGTCAGATCCTGCCCACTGCTAAAAAAGTGACTTACACCATTAATATGAAACGGGTAATTAAACGTAAACTTTTTATGGGTATTGGCGATGGCATCGTTAGTGTTGATGGCCGCGATATATATGCCGCTACCGATTTGAAAGTGGGTTTGTTTCAGGACACTTCAAGCTTTTAATCACCGGCTTGAACGAAAACCCCGGCTTAATGCCGGGGTGATATTCTAAACGGTGTTACTTGAGATCCCAGTTAGAGGCCTTTATTAAACAGACCGACATTCCGGTCTTCCATTGCTTCCCGCCATCCTCCAAGCCATTGTGAGCGGGCATCTAAATTCTGATAGGGGCAAATTTCTTTGGAGCGTCCGGTAACGCCGGCACGATAACCTTGAGCATGAGCACGTTCCAGACGATCACGTTTTTGTCTTTTCATACGGCAGTCTTCCTCAACATTTTTATGGTTTATTAGTACCTACTGCAAATTGCAATAATGTACCTTTTAATTGATAGCTGACTGCGCTGGAAGGTTCAAACTAAACTAACAGATATAATGCTTGACATCAGCTAACAGACTGAAGTTTATTGCCTTTTGAACAGGTATTTTTTTATACTTTATTACACTAATATGTGTGTTTTTAATAACAGAAATTAATTAAAGACACGAAAACTAAAAAAGCTGCCGAAGCAGCTTCTGTTAAAGCATATCTAAACGCAATTTTACTAACGCTTGCGTCTGATTAATCTGATACCTGCCAACAATATTAATGCAACACCGCCTAAACCACCGGCTTTCCGTTCGTAGGTTTGCTGCTCGCTATCACAACTCTCAGCCTCGCCATTGGCTATTGGTAATAGTTTCACAGCCTTTGCCTGTTCAGCTAATAAAGGATTACCATTATCATCCAACAACGTCTCACCTTTTGCGTCCAACCGGGGTTGCGATTGCAGCACAGTCGCCAGTATTACACCATTGTTGTTAATTGCCGTTGCATCCACTACGGTATATGGCGAATTACAACCCAGCAGTGTATTAAGATCTGAAAAAGTGTCCGTAACAATATCGTAAACAAAACCATGCTGACGACGAGTAGTTGTGCCACCAATGATAACTTCACCACGACCAACAATCTGGCCATTATCGTTTATAGCAGCAGGTATTGATGTTGAACCAGCAAAGAAGTCAGCTGGAAACACCAGATTGTCGGTTGCAATATCGTAATAGAAAAATTTATCACGACGGAAACCATTAATTGATTTCATTGCATAGCCGGTAACAATGTTACCGTTGTTAATATCGACCGCATTACTGGCTAACCATTCCTGCGGATCTACCAGAGCGCTGGCCTCACCATTCTGATACATCGTGGCGTGAGGCGCCAGGTAGATACGCCTGATTTCCTGCCCGCTAAACTGGTCACGAAACCGAATAGTACGATCGCTATCGCTGTACATTGAGTGACCTACCGCAATTCCCAGGTCATTAACTGCAGTAGCGGTACTATAATAGAAGACTTCTGGGTGTTCATTATCAGGCTGATAAATGCCGCCATTGCCTTTCTCACCTAAAAAACCAAAAGTCTGGGTTACACTTGCGCTACCATCCGGCTGCAACTGCCAAAGCATAGCTCGCTCCTGGTAACCATCAGGGTATGAGGTAATGGTTTGGTTTGTTCTAACCTGGGCTTGCAGGCCGGCAAAAGTTGTTACTCTGTTACTATGTTCCTGATTAAAGCAAAAGACAGCCGGTTGGCTGTCATCAGTGCAACCGGTCTCTAACAAGGTGGCCACTTCTTCATCCAGGCTAACTGAGCCAGAGCCCGCAATCAGGTTATCATTGTTAATTGAAAATGCCCGGCTAAAACCGCCGCCAACGTCTGTGTACGGCGGTAATAAATTTACCGGCCCGGTGTCAGTCACCGCTACACCATACTGAAATCCTGCTTCTGGCTGCCAAACTGTAAGGGTTTCTGGTGCTTCAGCGTCTTCGTCATCAGGGTCAACTGCTGGCGTAAAAGCTTGTTTACTAAACGGTGCGCTGGCGATACCAACCGCGATACCTTGTTCATTAAGATCATATATAAATTCCGCATTTGACCTCAATTGTGCGACATCGCGAAGTGGCAGCAGGGAGGCCGGCGCGTTATCCGGTTGCAAAATGCTAACAGCACTGCCAACCCGCTGATTTGTCAGTTGAACATTGGTCGCCAACAAAACTGTAAGAAAGTTGAGTACTGGTGCTTCAAAAATACCCTGCTCGGCATCAGCTATCTGCTCAGCGGTTAAATTGGCGGTAATTGCTGCGCTTTCAAAATTAATCGTTTCAACGTCCAAAGGAAAATTAATAAAATTGATAGCTGTAGTATTATTGCCAACGAAATCACGAGAAACGCTCAACCCCTGACCTGTCACCACAGCGTCGCCCTGATTATTTAATGCGGCAGCAAAAGTTGCCTTGGAAATATTGTTTGGCTCCAGCTCTGCAACCTGATAAACAGCTGATGTTGCAGAAAATGCAGTTAGCAAAGGTACTAATGCTAAACTGATCCGAGATAATTTCATTCAACGCCCCTAATGTACTTCTGATGTACTTATAATCTGTTATAAAAAATCTATGAACCGGATGCTTCCAATTGTTCCCAACGCGCATAAGCTTGCGCCAGCTTCGACTCAGTCTGCTGCAATAGGTTCAACGTCTGTTGGCTGTCTGCAGCATTTTGCTTAAAAAACTCCGGGTCATTGACCTGTTGCTGTAACGCACTGAGTTCAGTATCGAGTTGTTCAATCTGCTGGGGTAAAAGTTCAAGTTCACGTTTTTCTTTGTATGATAACTTCTTACCGCTACTAACTAAAGGCTCAGCTGGTTTTTCTGTCACCGTTTGCGAACCAGTGCCCGGTTTGTCATTGGTTTTTTTGGCCGTCTGCCGCGCCTGATAAGCGGTGACATCGTCGTAACCACCGGCAATTTCAATAATCCGGCCGTTGCCGGCGAATAATAATGAGCTGGTTACCGTGTTATTAACGAATTCACGATCGTGGCTGACCAATAGTACGGTGCCCTGATACTGCTGCAGAATGTCTTCCAGCAACTCGAGTGTTTCAACATCCAGATCATTGGTTGGCTCATCGAGGATCAATAAGTTACTTGGCCTGGCAAACAGCTTGGCCAGTAACAAACGGTTCTTCTCACCACCTGAAAGTGCTTTAACCGGCGTACGTGCCCGGGCCGGTGGAAACAAAAAGTCTTGTAAATAGCTGAGGACATGGCGGCTTTGGCCATTTTGCTGAACTTCCTGCTTACCATCAGCAACGTTATCTTGTACCGTTGCCTCTAGATCCAGCGCTATCCGGTGCTGGTCGAAGTAAGCCACTTCTAAATTGGTACCTCGTTTTATCTCGCCACTGTCGACTTTGTAATCATCCAGCAATACTTTAATCAGACTAGACTTACCAACACCGTTGGGGCCGACCAGGGCAATACGATCGCCACGCATTACCAGCAAATCTAAATTGTCCATAACCGGCTTGCCGTTAAACGCCAGGCTGATGCCCTTGCCCTCGAATACCAGTTTTCCTGAACGGTTCGCCTGCTCAATATTAAAGTCGACTTTACCTTGTTGCTCTAAGCGAGCTGCCCGTTCCTGCCGCAATGCTTTTAGTGCCCGAACCCGGCCTTCGTTACGGGTCCGGCGGGCTTTAATCCCCTGGCGGATCCACACTTCTTCTTCTGCCAGTCGTTTATCGAACAACGCATTATGCTTTTGCTCGTCTTCCAGCATTTTTTGTTTACGATCCAGGTATTCCTGATAGTTGCCAGGGTGCGATGTCAGCTCGCCGCGGTCTAAGTCAATAATCCGGGTTGCCAGTGCACGGATAAAGGCCCGGTCGTGTGAGATAAAAATAATGGCACCGTTAAAATTCAGTAAAAACTGCTCAAGCCACTGAATAGCCGCTAAATCCAGGTGGTTAGTTGGCTCATCAAGCAATAATATTTGTGGTTTGGCAATTAATGCCCGAGCCAGCGCAGCTTTGCGCAGCCAGCCACCGGACAAGGTTGATAAACTGGCGTCGGGATCCATTTCAAACTGCTGGCATATATCACTTACTCTGGTTTCAAGAGACCAGCCATCACGGGTATCCATTTCATTTTGCAGTTGCTCGAATAAGCGATATTCAGCCTCACCTGCGCCGTCCAGGTTTTCTGACAGCGTATAAAATTGCTGCAGCTTTTCGGCTAAATCACCTGCACCTTCACGGATAAAATCGGCTATTTTAGTTTGCATTTTGGCTGGAGGGTCTTGCTCTAACCGGCTTAACACAACCCCGGTATTAACCACTATCTGGCCGTCATCAAGATTTTGCTGACCGGTCAGCAATTTTAAAAAAGACGACTTACCGGCACCGTTGCGGCCAACTAAACACACCCGTTCACCACTGAACAGGCTAAAGTCGACATGATCTAATATTGGGTTAGTGCCAAAGGCTAAACAGGCCTGCTGAAAACGTAACAGTTCCACTACTTACTTTCCTTCACTCTTAACATGCTATGAATTAAGCATTTTTTAACCAGCTGACCATACTGTGCTCGTCAAAAGGCCAGTACAACAGTCTGTCACCTGCCGCCAGCACCGGAATATGTACCCGGAACTGCTGCAATAATTGTTCATCGTCTATAATATCAACCACCTGAAAGTTCACACCCGCCTCTGTCAGCAGCGCTTCAGCCTGCTGACACAGATGACACCCCCAGGTGCTGTATAAAATGTATTGCGTCATTAGCGCGTTAACTCAAAACAAACGTGAATATTCGGGTTACGTTTAAAATCTTCTGGTAAAGTTGCCGCAGAAATATCTTTTACCTGCCAACCAGCCTCTTCCAATGCCACCTTATCAATTTTAAAACGGCGTTTGTTATTAGAGAAAATAACCTTGCCGCCCGGGTTTAACCGGCCTACCAGCATATTCAGCAAACTGACATGATCCCGCTGCACGTCCCAGTTATCTTCCATTCGTTTTGAATTCGAAAAGGTTGGCGGGTCGACGAAAATAAGATCAAATTGGTTGCGACAGCGTGCTAACCATTGAAGACAATCCGCTTGTTCAAATTGATACTGTTTAGCCTGCGGACCACTTAGCATGAAACCATTCTGGGTAAAGTTTCGTTTCGCCCAATCTAAATAAGTGTTAGACATATCAACCGTGGTTACTGCTTTAGCACCGCCAATGGCGGCATGAACCGACGCTGAGCCGGTGTAAGCAAATAAATTAAGTACGGTTTTATCTTTTGCCTGATGCTGAATTAAGCGCCTGGTTAAACGGTGATCTAAAAACAAACCGGTATCAAGATAATCCCGAAGGTTAACTAAAAACTTAGCACCGTACTCAGTCACTTCCTTGTACTGGCCGGCTTTTGCCATGGCCTGATACTGATTAGTGCCTTTTTGTTTTTCCCGCACTTTTAAAATCATTTTATCTGAACTGATCCCAAGTACCTGCGGTACCTGGTTAACCACGTCAAATAAACGCTTCTGAGCAATTTGTTCGTCAACCGTGGCCGGTGCAGCGTACTCATGCACCACCACTTCGCCATCGTACCAATCCACTGCTACGTTATATTCCGGAATATCAGCGTCATACACACGATAACAACTAATGCCTTCCCGCTTTGCCCATTTTTGCAGTTGCTTCAGGTTTTTAGCCAGCCGATTACCAAATGAGCTACTCTCATTAAAAAACAGCGATGGCGCATCAGAGCTGACCGCCACTTGTTTTTCGGTCAGCTCAAACAAGGTAAATTCACAGTCGAGCGGGCCATTGGTAAATTTATAGGTTTTACTTTTAGATAATCGTAATGACCGCAGCAAGTCAGCATTTGAAGTAATAATGGCCAGCCGCCAGCCCTGATAATGCTGCTTTAACGCCAGCGCAAATTTACTGTATAGCGGGATTAAACTGGGTAAATCGCCCAATCGTTCACCATAGGGCGGGTTGGTGACAATAACACCAGGCGTTGAGGCAACACTTCCCTTCAGCTCTCTGGCATCCGCATAATCGACTTTGACATAGTCTGCTGCGCCAGCGCGGGCAATGTTTTGTCGAGCCTTGGCAAGCGCTCGTTCATCAGTATCACTGCCATAACAAAGAGTTTGTAATGGCAACTGTACTTCTTTGGCTTTCGCCTCGGCTTTTAACTGCTGCCAGACACTGGCCCGGTGCCCTGGCCAGCCTTCAAACGCAAAACGTTCACGGTTTAGCCCCGGTGCTTTATTCAGGGCAATTAATGCCGCTTCAATAATTATGGTACCGCTACCACAAAACGGATCAAATAATGGCTGCTCGGGTGTCCAGCCAGAACGTTTTAATAAGGCGGCAGCCAAATGTTCCTTTAACGGCGCTTCGCCCTGACCGCTGCGATAACCGCGCTGGTGTAACGATGGGCCAGAGAAATCCTGCAGGAAATGAAAATAGTTTTTTTCTAAGCGAACCTGAAAACGCATATCAGGATTTAAGCGGTCAACATCCGGGCGTTGGCCTGTTTCTTCGCGAAACTGATCAACAATGGCATCTTTTAAACGCATGCCACCAAACTGGCTGTTGTCGATAGTGGCGTGTTTACCGACACAATCTACTGCCAGGGTCTGACGTATGGTCATTAACTGCGGCCAGTCAATTTTGCGGGCAATCTGGTATAAATCTGATGCTTCGGTTACTGGTTCCGACTGAATAAGGCGCATAATACGCGTGGCCAGACGCGACCATAAACACAGTTGATAAGCACTGCTTAACTCTGCTTTAAAGCGCACCACACCCATCGATACTTTTATCACTTCGCCCTGATGATGGCGTATCTCATCGGCCAACAGCTCTTCGACGCCTTTTGACGTTAAAGCCCAGAATTCCAGCATAACACCCAACCTTCAAATAAAATGGCCGACAGTATAACAGAATGTGCTTTAAACACGTTTGAAGAATTGTAATAGTGCGTTATATCGGTGCTTAAATCTGCAAGGTGCTGTTTAAACGAGCACTTAGGCTGAATATCATAAAATAACGCTATTAACATCTTGCATAGCCAGAATAAAAACACTAAGATGCGCCCCGCAATGACGGACGCGGGATGGAGCAGCCTGGTAGCTCGTCGGGCTCATAACCCGAAGGTCG
>CAXBHB010000007.1:0-161661 GCA_963975465.1 uncultured Chromatiaceae bacterium | reverse complement strand
TAACGGCAGAGCATACAACAGAACTAAACCCCTGCCGCAGCGTACGGAGATGATGCAGAAATGGGCTGACTACCTGGACACACTCCGCTTAAGCGCCAGTAGTAACAATGTAATCCCGGCAAAGTTCGGAAATAGAGGGTAAGACAATGAATAACACAACTCCAACAATAGAAATGCTCCAAGTAGCCATCAGCGATAAAGATGACATAACATATACTGTGAGGGACGTAAGAGAGGAAACTGGGCATGCGATTTTAGCCGGGCCTTTTATTGATGTGGAAGAAGCGCGCAAGCATCAGCAGTTACACGCCGGCTCTCGCGTTTATAAAGAGGAGCTTTATTAATACAAAGCCAGGGATAGAAAACTTACTTGGCGGATGTTATTTAGGCAGACGAATATGAACACTCGTTGCAAATAGCAACGACCCCTGCTTGACTGAAAACAACTGATGCTTTATTATCTTCTAACACTGGGCTAAATAGGCTCAAGTGAGATTAAACCCGCTAATTGCGGGTTTTTTTGTATCCGTAATTTGAGGTCTGCATAGCAGGCCTTTTTTGTTTTAGGGGAATACCATATGAAATTACTAAGACTGCCCGAAGTGTTAAAGATCGTTCCAGTATCAAGAACAACCCTTTGGAGGATGGTAAAACTAAACAAGTTTCCGGCGCCGGTCGAGCTGCTTAACTCAAGGGCTTGGAAAGAATCTGACATCCAAAGCTGGTTAGCAAATCAAGGGAATACAGTGGAGAAATAGAGTCATGTATACGATTAGCATTACTACAGAACCCGCACTTGTTGCGGGTTTTTTTATGCCTGAAATTTAGGAGTTCATATGAGCATCGCCATCAATAAACCACGTCTAATCCGCAGGGCAGAAGTAATTGCTCGTGTGGGCTTATGTAAGGCATCAATTTACAACCGCATGAACGCCGGGGAGTTCCCCCGCCCTATTTCTATTGGTGGCGGCCGTGTTGCCTGGCTGGAAAGTGATATTGATAACTGGATTACTGAACGGCTTTCCGAAGCTGGCCGGGCAGCATAGGGGGCGGCTATGACATTTAAAAATAAGGCCGCCCAGCAAGGCAGCCATAGTAAAAATACAACACAAAACGAATTTAACCATAACAGCCTGCCAGGGGCAACAGCAAAACCAGCCACCCAGTTAGAGCGGGTATTGTTAGGCCTGCTTTTTAGCGGAAGCATGACTTGCCAAGAAGCGGAAAAGCCCCCGGTTAAAGCCCGGCACCTGAACAGCGTGATAAGTGATCTGGCCCATAGTTACAACTTAGAAATCCGCCGCGAACGCGAAAAAGCTCCCGGTTACCTTGGCGAAGCCTGTCACCTGATACGGTATAGCATTTATCAGGACCAACAAGCCAAAGCCAGGCAGATTATCGATCAGTGGCGGGTTAAACGAAACGCCCAACCTATTGCCTGGATAACACTGCGAACTGTTCCACTAGCAAAGCACTTAAGAACAGCTTAAGGGGGCTATGTGTCCGGCTGGATAAAATTACACAGATCAATACAGGATAACGACCTGTGGCTTGCTGAGCCGTTTACATACGGACAGGCATGGATAGACCTTATTCTTAATGCCAACCATAAGCCCGGTGTTTTCTGGGTTCGCAAGGTGCAAATAGACTTAGATCGGGGGCAATTAGGCTGGTCTGAAATCACTATGGCGAAGCGCTGGAACTGGAGTCGGGGCAAAGTTCGGCGCTATCTGACAATGCTCGAAAACAGGCAAATGATAGTACAACAGAAAACACAACTGACCAGCATACTAACCATATGTAATTACTCAACTTATCAGAATGAAGAAACAGAAAAAACACTTAAGGCGGTACAACCAACAGTACACCAGACGGAACACCAAACGGACAACAGACGGTACACAAACAAGAATGTAAAGAATGATAAGAAGAAAAACATTGATCACCTTAGCGGTGATCTGGCGTCTGAAAAGTGGTTTGAAGTGTTATGGAAACACTATGCCAGCATTACCGGTGGCGCCTCGAAAATAGGCAGCAAGAAAGCAGCATTTAAAACGTGGCAGAGGATAACCAAGGGTTTTGATGATGATCAGCTTAAGCATCAGGTAAATCTTTGCCTGGCGTTTCAAGAAATGCGCCTGGCCGATAAAAATTGCTTTGGTGCAAATCAACACTGCGTTACCTACCTGAACCAAGAGGTATGGAATTCTGATAGCGACTGGCTGCAGCGATTCAACGAGCAGTACCAAAAGCAACTGACATGCGAATTAAGCGGAGCGGCCTAAATTGGAAGCATTAACCAACTATGAAGCAGAACAGGCCGTTATCGGTGGCGTATTACACGATAGCGACAGCGACAACGCACTGTATGCAGTTGAAACCTGTAAGCCGGGGGATTTTACCAGCCGATTAAATCAAACAGCTTGGCGGGCGATTCAGTCACTTTTAGGGCGAGGCCGGCCCGCTGACATTGTAACGGTAACCGAACTGATTAAAACCAAGGACCCTAAGTATCAGATCAGCTACCTGGGCGAGTGTTACAAAAACACCCCAAGCCAGGCGAATCTGAAAGCCTATGCCAACATAGTCCGGCAGTACGGCCAGCTTAGAAACACAGCTGGCGCCTTGAATAGCGCCCTATCCGTTTTGCATGACCGCAGCCATGAACCCGGCGAACGAATAAACCTGGTGCTAAGCGAACTGGGCAGCATTGGTGCCGATGAATCAGAACAACAGATATCAAACTTAATTGATCATCAGGAAGCATTACTGAACCACCTGGGAGAAATTCACAAAAAAGGCTCAAGTATTACCGGGCTCTCGACTGGCTTTGAAAATCTGGATTATATGACCGGCGGTTTAAGAAATGGCGATCTGGTTATTGTCGCTGCCAGGCCATCTATGGGTAAAACAACCCTGGTGTTGAATATGCTGGAGCGAATAGCAATTACCGGAGATCAGCAAAATTGGGCCCTGTTCTTTAGCCTGGAAATGCCAGCCCAGCAGATATTGCAAAAAGTCTTCGCCAGCTTAGGAAGTATTCCCCTGGATAACATCCTCAATGCTCAGGTTATTGGCAGCACAGAACAAACGGCAAAACTAAGCCATGCCATGGAGTTTATGCAGCGATCACGGCTGCTGATAGACGACAAAGGCGGCCAGCATATAACGCAGATCCAGAGCAGGGCCAAACGAGAGGCTATGAAGCAAGGCCAAAGCCCAGCGGTGATAGTGGTCGATTATCTGCAACTTATCCGGGCAGAGGGCGAAAGCCAGACTATTCGCATCGGTAACGTTAGCGCCGGATTAAAGAACCTGGCAAAGCAAATGAATTGCCCTGTTATTGCACTTAGCCAGCTAAACCGTAACTTAACTGGCAAGCCAAACCTTATGAACCTCAGAGACAGTGGCAGCATCGAGCAAGACGCTGATATGGTGCTATTTCTGCATGATGAAGATTACGAGGGCCAGCGGGATCAACAAAGCCTGACTGAAATCATTTTCGCTAAAAACAGGATGGGCAGAACAGGCAGTACCTTTTTACAACCGGAGCTGCAGTTAAGTCGCTTTATGGATACCCAGCGCTTGCCAGCCCCCAAAGAAGCTCAACCAGCCAAGCCATTTAGCAAACTGTATTAAGGGGGCTCTATGAATAACTGGGTACTACTCCACGCCGGTGAGCGGCCACCAACCCTGGCGCCAGAGCAGTTTATTTGCTTGGCTATGGAACATGGTGGAATACTGCGTGTAATGTATCGCTTTGTAAAAAACATTCGAGGCAGCATTGCCGGGTATATAATCCAAGACCAAGCAACACCTGTAGCAAATGAGTGGCAGCACATGTCGCAACCGATGACGCAACACAGCATGCGACACGCAGCATATGCAACGCAGCATACGACACACCAGTAATGCGATAACACAACATGCCACATGTAATCGACATGTAGAACACGTCAATATGAATGAGGTTGAAAGCAATGCACCAAGACGACAACAGCAAACCGACACAGCATGAGCGTTAGGACTATTTAATGGCGCTGAAAACCGGAAAGGCAACAGAGCTGAGCAGCAAAGCGTTCGGGAAAATTCTGAGCCAGGCCAAAGAGAAAGCTAACCATCCAAATTAAACTCTACAGCGATGTTTAGAAAAGCCCCCCCCCTCATTTGACAATGCCGGCAACAAGTGAACTGCACAAGAAGTTAGAAAAATAATGCCCTACTGGTATCTCTGGATAACCTGAACAAACACGACCATGACCAGCCGTCAGCAAGGCATTGCGCATCCCAGTGCCAGAGTATCGACGCGACACTGGGTACTTCCACTGAATCGGCTCTGTCAGTGGTGGAGGCAACAAGTAGCATAGCAGTGCACTACTAAATTAACAATTATGGAAGTTACTACCGGATACTCGGTAGTAAATCCTTATATTAGCCGATGAAAAGAATTATCAAACGAGTATTGGCCCACCAATCAGACTACTAATCTACGCATCAAGATTTACTTCAGCGATGACTACTAACCAGTCGGAACCAGACCTTCTGACAGTCAACAGTAAGTAAAAATGCCAGTTTGAGATTCTGCTTTGGTGGTTTATTGCGCCCCTTTACATGGATAGTGCTCGGCCAAAGCCTCAGCAACTAATCTGGCACCAGAGAAGTGGCGGCGCTGAGGGTTATCAGTTAAGTACTTACCTACCGAGTCAGCTATCTGTCCGGCAGTCACACCATTTGGTAAGCAGAATAAAGCGTGATTCCCCATATCCACCGCGCCAGTGACGTAACCGAGATAATAGGCCCTATTAAATTGTGATTCTTCCGCCTGACCTTTGTAGGATTTAAAATCCTCATATAACTGATTGCCACTTATTAGGTGATTGATAATTTCAGTTTCGTTTGACCCTGGGTTGCCTAAAGCACTTAATGGCAAAAACAATAACGCTCTAAATAACTTCATATCCATTCCCTGAATTTAAAATATCTTTCGTTCTCAACGATGATGCCGTGAGCTATCACTTTAAACCAACAAAAATAGCTCCCCTAAAAAGAGCGACCTTGCTGGCATAGGCTCCGAAAACAGTGCAAGGCACTATGCGGGGATAGTTAAACTGGAATTTCGGCTCAAGACCATCACCATCACCATCACCATCACACAGTGTGAAATCAAATATATACTGCAAGGACACAGAAGCATAGCTAAGCCCTTAGCTATGTATTGATCAAGGAAATAGGTGAGAAAGCTTTAAATTAGATATTATGTTTGCTTCAACAGCGGATCATGGCATGGTTGTTAAAAAGTAATTTAACAAGCAGATTTCAGTATGGATTGGGTTCAAGAGTTTAGAAAGAAACTATTTTCACTTGATAGGCACGAAATGGCGATAGAGTCTGCTATCGAGTTAAAGAATAAACATATACCTAAGTCTTTGTTTAAATATCGAACGTTTGACTCTGACTCTAACGCACTAAGAAACCTGGAAAAAGATACAGTATGGTTAGCTGACCCGTCTACATTTAATGACCCTTACGATTGCGTCCATACGTTCCAAGTAGAACGGTTGATGAACTTCGACAAAATCAATCAACTTAAAGCAGCGGTCTTTCAGAGTTTAGCCGAAGATAAAAAAGCTGAGATTGAAGCAGCTATTACTCAAACATTAAATGAAGAATTTTCCGATATTATTCGTCAAACAACGAAATCCATAGCGAGCAGTTTTAAACTTTGCTCATTTTCAGAGAGGTTAGACTCCACTTTAATGTGGGCACACTACGCAGACTACCACCAAGGATTTTGCGTAGAATATGATTTTGCATGCTTGCCGGATACCGATTTACAAAAACGTTTTTTATACCCGGTTATTTATACAGACACTTTGCTAAACGCCACGGAGTTTTATTCCAAATCTTTAAATGGTGAAAAAGCCAACAACTTGTTTTTATCATGTGCAGCGCTTTGCAAAGCCAAAGATTGGAGCTATGAATCGGAGTGGAGATTGATATTTGCAAACGCAACTCTTGAGAGCGCTCAGTCGTATCCGGTACCTAAGCCCAAAGCTGTTTATTTAGGGGCAAAGGTAGATGAGCATAATAAGCGCGAGTTAATAGAGATATGTGATTCAAAATGCATTCCAGTTTTTGAAATGTGTTTAGATCAAACCCGATTTAAACTTAAACCAATTCCTTATCGATAACACTTCAGATGGTCATAAAGAAAAATTTTTAACCGGGTAACAGCAGATAAACGGGGGTACTTATGGGGGTATATTTCAAAACAAAAAACGATAAATTCCTTTATATCATAGCTATATAACTCTAGTTCAATAGACCCCAGCCCACCACACAAACCAAAAGGCCACCGCAAGGTGGCCTTTTGGTTTTCTGACTTTTGCACGAAAGGTTTTTCTATCCAACCTGGCTGCTAAAGCTGACGCTGACTGGTAGCTGCTTTAATCTTACAAAAACTGATTCATTGCCTGAGAACTGACAAATACCAATAGCTTACGCATTGAATCGCTTAAATTTTGCCGTTGGCCCCACTGTTTGTTTCCTTTTGCAACGACTGTGTAATACTGAGACGAATCACTCTACCCACAGGCCGTTCTCATGTTTAAACATCTGACCCTTAGCATATTGTGTATCAGCGTATTTGGCTGCTCACCTGCAGACAAACCCGTATCGCCAGAAAACAGCAGTGCCCAGACAATTGTAAAAAGTAGTGAAACTTATGCAGTGCTGTTTGGTGGCACCCAGGTGGGTGAGCTTAAAGTTGAGCGTTTAAATAATGCGCTGAACATTGATTATGGCTATAGCAACAATGGTCGCGGTTCAAGCAGCGTTGAAAGCCTGCGGTTATCTGATACAGGTTTGCCGTTAGACTGGCAAATTAATGGCAAAACCGTGTTTGGCAATGCCGTTGACGAGCGTTTTGTCGCCGAAAAAGGTAGCGCCTCCTGGCAAGATGCCGCTGGCGGGGGTAACGCAACCTTCTCAGCTGAATCGATGTATGTGGCGCAAAACGCCAGCCCTTACTCACTATATATTTATGCCAGTGCGCTGCTGAACAGTGAAAACAATAAGTTGCCGGCGTTGCCCGGCGGCGAACTTCGGATAGACAAAATTGATACCATTACCCTGAAAAGTACCAATGCAGATACACCCGTCGAGGCTGGCATTTTTGCTATTTCAGGTATCAGTTTAGACCCCAGCTATATTGCGCTTGATAGCGAGGAGCAAATGCTGGCTTATCTGTCACCCCGCTTTACGTTGCTTCGGCAAGACCTGACAAGTGAAGATCAAACATTACGGCAACTGGCAGCAACGTTAAACGCCTCCCGCTTTGAAGCGATCGCAAAACGCGCTACCAATTCATACGATAAACCGGTACGAATTAATAATGTCCGGATTTTTCAACCTCAGACGTTGTCGCTTTCCGAGCCGAAATCGGTGCTGTTAAACCAGAATAAAATTGCCGCAATTGAGGCCGTAGTGCAAACACCTTCAGCCGATGAAGTGGTGATTGAGGGCAATGGTGGCAGCCTTATTCCGGGGCTGTATGAAATGCATGGCCACATGAGTGACGATGACGCCCTGCTAAATGTGATGGCTGGCATTACCTCGGTACGCGATATGGGCAATGAAATGGAGGTTCTTGAGGCCCTGGAAGATAAAATAGCGCGCAATGTGTTGATTGGCCCCCGGATTAGCAAAAGTGCCTTTATCGAAGGAAAAAGCCCGTTTTCAAACGCCACAGGCGAGCTGGCGGCAAGCGAGCAGGAAGCGGTAGAGTTGGTCAGAATGTATGCTGAGCGCGGTGGCTATCATCAGATTAAAATTTACAGCTCTGTTAAAGGTGAGTGGGTGCCCGCCATGGTGGCTGAAGCCAAAAAGCACGGCATGCGGGTGGCCGGCCATATTCCAGCATTTTCTAAAGTTGATGAGATGATGCGCAGCGGCTATGACGAAGTGACCCATATTAATCAGCTTATGCTGAGCTGGGTGCTGGATAGAGAAGAAGACACCCGTACCCTGTTTCGCATTACCGGCATGAAACGATTTGCTGATTTAGATCTTGATAGCGAAGCAGTTAAAACGTCACTGGATATTATGGTTGATAAAAATATTGCCATAGACCCCACCATGGTAATTCATGAATTCGGGCTTACCGGCCGCAACGGTGAAACCCGGATTGGCATGGTAGATTACATTGACAATATGCCTATTGGTATACAGCGTTCAGCCAAACAAGCGTTACTGAATGTGGCCGATGAAGCAGAAGATAAGGCCTATAAAGCGGCTTTTAATAAAATTATTGCGACGTTAAGCCTGATGCATAAAAGGGGCATTTTTATTGTGCCAGGTACTGATTTGGGCGGCGCTTTTGAGCTACACCGTGAGTTAGAGTTATTTTCAAAGATTGGCATGTCAAATGCCGAGGTACTGCGTCGGGCCTCTTATGATATGGCTAACTACTTAGCTCAGGGTGAGCAGTTAGGCAGTATTGAAGCAGGCAAACTGGCTGACTTTTTCTTAGTGCCGGGCAATCCGCTGGACGACTTACGTGCTATTAAAACGGTAGCGATGGTCGCCAAAGACGGACAAATTTATTTTCCATCCAGGGTTTACCCTGAATTTGGTATTAAACCCTTCACTGAGGTGCCGCGGGTGCATCACAGGCAATAACCTGTTTTTTTGAATTAAACACAAAGGCCACCGCGAGGTGGCCTTTGCTTTGCTGCTGACATAATAAATTAATGATCAGGCTTGCCCTGGCGTAAGGCCTTGGTTTTACTGCGCTGCTTTTTGCCCTCTAACCGCCGCTGCTGGCTGCCATAAGTGGGTTTAGTAGCAACCCGCTTTTTTTGCACTTTGCCGACCGACTGCACCAGCTCCACAAACTGTGCCAACGCCAGTTCACGGTTCATTTCCTGACTACGACTTTGCTGACACTTAATAATGACTTTGCCACTTTTGGTAATGCGATGGTCACTGCGGTTAAGTAACCGATATTTATAGAAGTCCGGCAATGACGAGGCATTGATATCAAAAATAATTTGCACTGCTGTGGCTACTTTATTAACATGCTGGCCACCTGCACCTGAGGCCCGGATAAACTGCCACTCCAGCTCGCTGTCATCGATGCTAACATTGCCAGATATTGTAATTGTCACGCTTTTCCTGCCATTTTTACCCTAAATTGCTATTTTATGAACTTACGCTTAATTTAATTACACTAAACTGATAAAAAAGTTTATTTTTTTAACAACTATAAAATCAAGTAATTAATAAAATTTTTTCTTTTATCGAAACGATTAACACCATTTCTGGTTTGACGCCTTGTTTTGATATCTGCATAGTAATTGTACATGAGCACAGTGAAGTGCCCTACTTTATCATGGACGGTTAGGTCTTAGCAGGCTAAGCACCACAAACATAAACCGTATTTTATCGATAGCTTGGGTAGTACTATCATCTTTAGGGTATAACGATGACACTGTTTAATCCGACATTGCGTCCGCCGGAGCAAAATGCTTTTGTGCCAACAATATCAGTAGAGAAATCAGCAACCGAACTAAATTTATCCGACTTTAGTGCTTTTTTCCAAGCTTCTCAGGCTATCAGCCATAGCGAAAAGAATAACGTATTTCGCTTACGTCATAAAGTGTACTGCGAAGAGCTGAAATTTGAACCGCCACGGCCCTCTGGCCTTGAACAGGACGAATTTGACCGCCGCGCTCTGCATTGCAGCCTGGCCGACGCTAATTCGGGTGAAGTTGCAGGTACTGTTCGGTTAATTCATTGCGAACAGGAACCGGGCCCGCTACCGATTGAGAAATATTTTGCGGGTCGGTTTACCGCTCCACATTTAACGCCAGCCTGTTTCCCCCGCCAGCAAGTTTGCGAAATTTCCCGACTGGCCGTTGCCGCAAAATTCCGGCGCAGAATTAAAGACACTGCAGCCAAAGACTTGCCGGCGTTAAGTAGTTCGTCACGCCCGTTTAACCGCTACATTGCTATCGGTTTGTATCTTATGGCGACCGCGATGTGTCTGGAGAAAGGCTATTATCATGGCTTCGTTACCATTGAGCCCAGCCTGGCCAGAATACTGCAACGGATTGGTATCAATTTTAATCAGATTGGCGAAGCAATCGACTTTAACGGTAAACGCGCACCCTATTATCTTGATGCCCGGCAAGTAGTGGCTAATCTGCAACCAGAATATCTGGACCTGATGCGGCGTCTTAGCAGCCAGTTATTAACTGAACCGGAACAAGTCGAATCAAGCCGGCAATTAATAACAAAAACTGAATTAAAATGGGCCATAGCCTGATAGATTGCGTATCTGAATTATTATTGAGCTACAGACGGCGCTTATGGATTCGTTAAGTCAGATATGTTTAGGCGCTGGCGTTGCCACCCTGGTTATGGGTCAGAAAGTACCCGTAAAGCAAGCCGTATTATGGGGCGCGGTAGCGGGCACTCTGCCTGATCTGGATGTTTTGTTCGGCGCAGGTGATGCCATTGCCAATATGGTTAGTCACCGGGCCAATAGCCATTCGCTGTTTTACCTGACGTTGTTCAGCCCACTGCTTACCTGGCTAATTTGTGCTTTGCATAAGCAGCAAGCGCTTTACCCGCGCTGGCTGCTGGCAATCAGTCTGGTACTTATTACTCACCCACTACTGGATGTGATGACGATATACGGCACCCGACTGGCCCTGCCTTTTAGCGACACGCCCTTTGGCGTAGGCAGTATTTTTATCATTGACCCCTTATACACCCTGCCGTTGTTGCTGGGGTTAATTGTTGCGCTGGTTAAACCGGCCCTGGCGACTAAAGCTACCGGTACCGGGCTGGTGCTGTCTACAGCCTATTTACTTTGGAGTGTCAGCGCACAGCACTGGGTGCTGCAACGGGTGCAAGCCGCACTACCCGCACCAGAGGTGCAAAACATACTGGTGACACCTACCCCATTTAACACGGTGCTATGGCGGGTATTGGTTATGACAGACCGGGGCTATTACGAAGGGTTTTACAGCCTGCTAAACCAGCAAAGCGATATCCGCTATCAGTTTTATCCGCAGGAAAACATGTTGAAGCAACGCTACGCAACCCATCCCGATGTTTCAAGAATAGCGGCATTCAGTCATGGTTTTTATGGCTTGGAGCAACGGGACAACAAACTTATTCTGACAGACTTACGCATGGGCCTGCGCGAAAACTATGCCTTTACTTTTCAGGTAGCCCCCAGTGCCGTTGAGGCGGCCGTGCCCGTGCCACGAAATTATGACATGGGCAGCACAGTGCGCTGGATGCAACAACAACTGGTTGCGGCCGACTAGGCCGTAATCCAGAAGCAGTTTAGCGTTTATAAGCGAATAGTCAGACCATCACTTAAAGCACGCCGATAGGCTGATACAGCCGGAATACATGCCAGTACAGCACTGGCCAATAGTACAGCACCGGCCCAGTACAGGCTTTGCCAGCTAAACGGGTTAACCGAAATAAACAACCCATAGCTGCTGGCTAGCACATCTTGCAGCGCCCAAAGCGTGCCAACTAGCACCGCCGCAGAGAGCACTAACGCCAATATGGTTAATAACAGCACTTCAAGCTGAATAAGCACAAACAAATACCAGGGGTGCGCGCCCACCGCCCGTAAAATGGCCATTTCCCGTTGCCGCTCTTTCATGGCGGCCAGCAAGGTTGTCATCATACCAACCAGGCTGGCAACCAGCACCAGCAAGGTTATCAGCAACAGCAGGTTTTCAACCATGCTAAGCATTTGCCACAGTTCAGCCAATGCCACGCCAGGTAAAATGGCAGATAAGGCTTCGCCGCGAAATTCATTGATCTGACGCTGAACCACAAAGGTTGCCATTCTGGATTGTAAGCCGACCATAAAGGCAGTAACCGATTTTGGCGTCAGATCCTGAGCCAGTGCCTGTTCCGCACTTAGCTGACGACCAGGCATCGGCGCACCCTGCTGCCAGTCAATATGAATGGCTTCTATGCCCTGCAGGCTGACATGTACCGTTTGATCGAGAGGCGTACCGGTCGCCGCCAGAATACCGGTAACCGTAAAAGGCTTGTCTTTATGCTCACTGAAACTGACCGCGCCTATACCATGCGCCAGGGTAATTTCATCACCCAGTTTGTAACCAAGCTTACTGGCCACTTCCGCCCCCAGCACCGTATCGTACACCCCACTAAAGGGCTGGCCCTGCACAAATTGCAGAGCTTGCTGGTTGGCATAACGGTAATGAACAAAGTAGTCGGTATTGGTCCCCAGTACCCGGTAGCCACGGTGAGAGTCGCCCAGCGACAGCGGAATGGTCCAGCTTATCTGCGGGTGTTTCCTGATCCGCTGGTAAGTTTCCCAGCTGACATTGGCGGTTGCATTGCCAATTCTGAACACAGAGTACAATAATAAATTCAGCTGGCCGGAACGGGCACCCACAATCAGATCAGTACCCGACACGGTGCTGGTAAAGCTCTGGCGCGCCTCTTTGCGGATATGGTCAATACCAAATAGCAGCACCAGGCTTATGGTCAGTGAGAACAAAGTCATTAACGCCGTACCGCGACGGTTCCACAAACTTTGCCGGGCAAGTTTCATTAACACGGCTGAACTCCTTCTGACAAATGCTGCATATCCAGCTGCAGATTGAAATACTGGCGTAAACCGGCGTCGTGACTAACAAAAATAACGGTGGTTTCACAGGCGTCGGCTTGTTGCAGCAACACCTGCATAAAGCTGTCACGGTTGTCGGCATCCAGTGCTGAAGTTGGCTCATCGGCAATCAGCAATGCCGGACGGGTCAGTAGCGCCCTGGCAATAGCCACGCGTTGCTGCTGACCCACACTGAGTGCTGACGCCTGCTGTTGATGCAGCTGTGTTGGTAAACCCAAACTATTTAACAGCGTTTCTGCCCGCTGCTTGCTCTCAGACAGCTTATTCCCGGCAAAATGCGCACTGAGCAGTACGTTATCCAGTACCGACAAATAGGAAATAAGATTGAGCTGCTGAAATACCACACCAATATTCTGTGCCCGCAGCGTGTCTCTTCTGGCAGCAGACAAACGACTAAAGGCATTACCACCAAGCATTATTTCACCCTGCTTAGGTGCAAGAATACCAGCTAACAAATTAAGCAAGGTGGTTTTGCCGCTACCCGACGCACCTCTAATAAATAGGTGCTGACCAGGTTGCAGCGTTAACCCGGGTAAATTAAGTTGCCAGCTAGCTGGCTGGTAAAAAAACTGGACGTTTTTGAGCTCAATAGCAGGAATTTTCGGCTTGTCGGTCACAGGTTTATTCCCGGTCATGTTATGATTGTCACGTTAATTAGCGCCTATTATGCAAAATTAAGAGGGTAAGCTCCAATGCTAAACAAGTTATCTGTGACGTTATCTATGGTGTTGGTCGCATGTTTAAGCCTGCAGTTGCATGCCAGCGAGGTTAAAACAATTGAATGGACCGACCTAATGCCAGCAGAAGATTTGGCTTTATTACAGGCCATGCCTGAGGTTCAGCACGATTACAGCCAGCCGTCGCCATTTGATGACAATTACAACGGTGACGACCCTGCCGCCGGCCAGTGGGAACAAATTTTACAGTCGGCTCGGGTAAAAGAAGAATTTAACAATACTAAAGTACGTATTCCGGGTTTTATTGTGCCGCTGGAATTTGATGATCAGCAAAATGTGACCAGTTTTTTTCTGGTGCCCTATTTTGGTGCCTGTATTCATGTGCCACCACCGCCACCAAATCAGATTATTTTTGTTAGTGGCGCCAAAAATTTGAAAGCAGACATGATTTATTCGCCATTCTGGATTAGCGGCACCATTACTACCCAGCCAATGAGCCATGATTTAGCCAATGCGGCATATAGTTTGAAAGCAGATAGCGTGGAAGAGTACACCTACTGATTTTAAGCAGGCAACCCACAATAATAAAAAGCCCCCGTTACAGCACCAGTAGCGGGGGCTTTTTTGTGCACAGCTTAAAGCGTTGACGTTAAAAACTGATGCTGTTGTTGGTCAGGCTAAGCTCTGCTGCCCCCTGCCGGCCATTAATAACCCACTGCACTGAAATTTTTTCCAGGCTGGGTACCAGATTAAACAAATTAACCGTTAACGTATCAAAGCGGGCCGGTTGCTGACACAGCAAACTGATATTGGCGTAAAAATCACCATGGGCACTGCTGACATCAGCGACTAAGTCGGTATTGGCATCGCCCTCTGTTACGTCACAACCCGCCTGTGAGTTAATGCTGAACCAGGTTCCCTGACGCAACACTTCCAGCGCTGCATTTATTTCCTGGCGTTGTTCAGCATTTTTCGGCGAATGTTCAAAACCGACAATGTTATAAGCAGCAGATTGCAACGCTAACATCAGCTCATTGCCTTCAAGCACCAGTGTCAGACCCGCCAGACCATGGACATGGGTGCCAGGGCTACTGAACTCATCATGTTCATGTTCATGTTCATGTTCATCAGCAGTGTGTTGATCCTGATGATGATGTGACGACGTTTTACTGTGTGCCACAGCATAAGGTGACGACAGTACCAGTGTAACGGCTGCCAGCAGCGCACAGCTGTACGATTTGGCGGTAATCAGCTTGGAATTCGACATGACAATAACCCGGTTGTTGACTCAATTAGCCATATCATACCTGCTTAGTAAAGCAGCGCAATACAGGACGATGCCAGGAACATATTGATCTGAGCCGAACAGTATTACGTAAGTTTTGCTACCGCTTTTAAGAGTCAGGACTCATGCCCAAGCTTATTGTAATTTTAGGTGATCAGCTCAGCCCGGCGCTGTCTGCCCTGCGTGAAGCAAGCACTGACGACGTTATTCTGCTGGCTGAAGTTAAACAGGAAGCGAGCTACGTAAAGCATCACAAACATAAAATAATATTGTTATTCAGTGCTATGCGTCATTTTGCTGACGTTCTGAAGCAACAGCAGCATCAGGTGTGCTACGTCGATTACCAACAGCAACTGAGCTCAATAACAGCGGCAGTAGAGTATGCCTTAAAGCAGTTTCCCCAACTTGATGCCGTCATGCTGACAGAATGTGGCGAGTATCGGTTACAGCAAGAAATAAACCAATGGCAATCCGCCTTGCAGCTGCCGGTACATATCCTGGAGGACGACCGTTTTTTGTGTAGCAGCGCGATGTTTGCGCAGTGGGCGGACGGGCGCAAGCAACTGCGTATGGAATACTTCTACCGGGAGATGCGCCGCTACACCGGGCTTTTGCTCGATAGCAAGCAACAACCTGTGGAAGGCCAGTGGAACTTTGATAAAGCTAACCGGAAAAGTCCGCCGGCTGACTTAAAAGCGATTGCACCACTGCAGTTTCAGCCAGATGACATTACCCGCGATGTTATAAAACTGGTTAATGATAAATTTGCTGACCATCCGGGATCAGCAGACAACTTTTGCTATGCCGTGACAGGGAAGCAGGCTCGCCAGGCTTTTAACCATTTTGTTGCAGAACAACTGGCTCACTTTGGCGACTATCAGGATGCGATGGTACTGGACCAGCCTTTCCTGTTTCACAGTATTTGTTCAATTTATCTGAATTGTGGCTTGCTCGACGTGCGCTGGATGTGCCAGAAAGTTGAAGCAGCTTACAAACAAGACAAAGTAGCGATTAATGCAGCTGAAGGCTTTATCCGCCAGTTAATTGGCTGGCGGGAATACGTACGCGGCCTTTACTGGTTACTCATGCCAGACTATAAAACACGCAATTATCTCAATGCCAGCAGGCCGTTACCTGGCTACTATTGGCACGGAGACACCAAAATGCGCTGCATGCAACAGGCTGTCAGCCATACCATGACCCACGCATACTCGCACCATATTCAGCGCTTAATGATAACCGGTAATTTTGCTTTGCTGGCCGGCCTTGCAGTTGAGGACGTTACCGACTGGTATCTGGCAGTATACGCTGATGCCTACGAGTGGGTTGAGTTGCCCAATACCCTTGGCATGGCCTTATTTGCTGATGATGGCGTGCTGGCATCTAAACCCTATGCCGCCAGTGGTGCTTACATCAACCGGATGAGTAATTACTGCCAGCATTGTCACTACAAGGTAAAAGACAGCACCGGCCAGGACGCCTGTCCGTTTAATGTACTGTACTGGGATTTTCTGGCACGAAATGAAGAAAAACTGGGTAACAATGCCCGAATGCAACTGGCCTATAAAAACTGGTATAACAAGCCGCTGGAACAACAGCAGGCATTGCGTGATAAAGCGCAGGAATATTTGCTTAATCTGGAGCACCTATGACCTGCCTGATACTGCTGGACCAGACACTGCGCCTGCACGATAACCCACTGCTGTGGTACGGTACCCAACGCAATGATATCGACAAACCACAGCGGTTAGTGGCGGTGGTTTGTCTGGATAAGTCTGCTTTTTTTGCTCAGCAATATGGTTTGGCACGGGCCAGCCTGTTACGGCTGCAACAACAACTGCAGTTAATTGCCGCCATCCGTGAGGCACTTGCCCGCTTAAATATTGGATTGGTAACCTTGTTTGGCGAGCCAGCCACTGAAATAATCGGTTTAGCCAGCTCATTGCAAGCCAGCCAGATTGTGGCTGCAACGCCCACAGGCCACAATGAACAGCAAACCATCCTCGAACTCAGCCGGCACCATAAGGTAAAAACCATTGATGTAAACAGCTTGCTGGGTATTGCAGCGTTAAGCCCTGAGCTAAGCTGTCTACCCGACAGCTTCAGTGCTTTTCGAAAACAACGCGAGCCGCAGTTATTGGTCGCACCGGCAGTGCCAGACTTCCGACCACAACCTTCTCAGCATTGGTACACACCGGATGAAACCGCGCCATTTTCTGAAAACTTCAGCCAGTTAGCCGCTTTTGGCCGGCCACCGCAGCACTGTGACAACAGTGAGCAGGATGCTTTGCAGCGGCTGGATGATTTTATCTGGCAACAGCAGGCAATACGCCACTATAAACAAAGCCGTAATGGCCTGATGGGTGACTACTACGCCAGTAAGTTCTCTGCACCACTGGCCGTCGGCAGCTTGTCAGTGCGATATTGCTGGCAGGAAATCCTTAGGTTCGAGCAGCAGCAACTGGCGAATGATTCCACCTACTGGCTAAAGTTTGAGTTGCTATGGCGCGAGTTTTTCCGCTGGCAATTTCGTAAGTATGGTAAAAACTGGTTTAGTAAAAATGCCATTAAAGGGCCACTGGACTTCAACCAACCAACACTCGGGGAGGCGCAAAATAACGCCTTTACCCGCTGGTGTGCCGGCAAGACGGGGGTACCCTTTATTGATGCCAATATGCGTTTACTGAATACCACAGGGTTGATGAGTAATCGCGGCCGACAGAATGTAGCCAGTTTCCTTATTCATGATCTGCAACTGGATTGGCGCCTTGGAGCGGCTTATTTTGAGCAGCGTTTACTGGATTATGATGTGGCCAGTAACTGGGGTAACTGGGCCTATATTGCCGGCAGTGGCAACAGCGGTGAGCGCCAGTTTAATGTCATAAAACAGGCTTTGCATTATGACCCGACCGGCGATTTTGTCCGCAGTATGCTGCCTGAACTTAGTGGCAATGGCAGCCTGATCCATCGGCCTGCCGCCGGTGTTAAGCTGCCAGAACACTGGCAAAGCTGGCTGGCCAAATTAACTGACAACAAGCCCTAACCTGAAATGACCAGTCTGGTTTGGTTTAAGCGTGATTTACGCCTGCAGGATCATCAGCCTTTATATCATGCCTCCCGGCAAGGTGCCGTGCTGCCGGTCTACATTGTCGAGCCCGATTACTGGCAACAACCTGACGTATCGCTACGCCACTGGCAGTATATTGCGCCAGCACTACAACTGCTTAACCAGCAGCTGACAGCTCTGGGGCAGCCGTTATTAATAGTAAAAGGCGCTGCCACTGCGGTTTTACGCCAGTTGTGCCAGCAATACTCGGTAACAAAAGTATTCAGCCACGAAGAAACCGGTAATCTTTGGAGCTATCAGCGCGATCTCGCTGTTAGCCGACTGTTTAAAAGCCTGCAAATACCCTGGCAGCAATACCGCCAGTTCGCAGTATTTCGCAAACTGGCTGACCGGGATAATTGGTTTGAGCTGGCAGACGACTGGCTTAAATCCCCCCTTTGTCCCATGCCAGACCAACTGCCCTGGCTGACTGCAACCGATAGTAACCCGCAGCTTTTAGCTCCACAACGACGCACAGATTTACCCGCAGTCAGTATATTGCAACAGCCTGAACAGGCCGACACCACATTTAGTAGTTTTATCGATAACCGCAGTCGTTATTACCGACAACATATTTCACTGCCAGCCAAGGCGAGTCGAAGTGGTTCCCGCTTGAGCCCATTTATCAGTTATGGGCAGCTAAGTTTACGTCAGTTGCAACAACAAAGCCTGCTGACTCTAAAACAACAAACCAATATGCAGCATAAACAAAGTCTGCAAGCATTTTTCAGCCGCTTACGCTGGCATTGTCATTTTATGCAGAAGTTAGAAGACGAGCCGGCGATAGAGTTTTTTAATATGCATCGTGGTTTTGATGGTATGCGGGAGCATGATTTTGACCCGGTGTTGTTCAGAGCTTGGCAAAATGGCCAAACCGGCTACCCGCTGATTGATGCCGCCATGCGTTGCCTGCTCGCGACGGGTTGGCTGCATTTTCGCGGCCGCGCTATGCTGGTGGCCTTTGCCAGTTACCATTTATGGTTACACTGGCGGCCAGTCGCACTGCATTTAGCGCAATGTTTTATTGATTACGAGCCTGGTATTCATTATCCGCAAATTCAGATGCAGGCCGGTACTACAGGTATTAATCCCAACCGCATGTATAACCCGCTAAAGCAGAGCCAGCAAAAAGATCCAGACGGCCAGTTTATCCGCCAGTGGCTACCGGAACTGCGGCAGCTGCCAAACAGCTGGCTGCATACACCATGGCTGCTGCCACAAGCGCTGCAACAACGGTACGGCTGTATTATTGATGTTAACTACCCTGCACCGATTGTTGAATTGGCACACGCGCAGCAACAGGCCAGAGCAAAATTAGGACAGTGGTTGAAAGACCGGCAAAAAAACCATTGGCAACAACAAAAGCAAGCGGTAATGGTTCGCCACGCCAGCCGCAAGCGGCCTGTGGCCCGTAAAAAAACACCATCGAAAAACCAACTCAGTTTTGACTGGTAAAGGCTTACTTTAGTTTAGATTGCTTCCTCATCTTCTTCGCCGGTACGGATCCTGATAACCCGTTCTACTTCAAACACAAAAATTTTACCATCACCAATACGGCCAGTTTGGGCAGTCTTCATAATGGCTTCAACACAGCGTTCAACCAGCTCATCACCCACTACAATTTCCAGCTTCACCTTGGGCAGAAAATCGACCATATATTCTGCACCACGGTAAAGCTCAGTATGGCCCTTTTGCCGGCCAAAGCCTTTTACCTCTGTTACTGTCATCCCGGTGATACTGATATCGGCCAGCGCTTCACGCACATCGTCTAATTTAAAAGGTTTAATAATGGCTTCAATTTTTTTCATTAGGGTTTCCATAGCCAGCTGTCAGAAGATAGCGCCAGTATAATACAAGCCGCTGCCAGCATCAGCTTTTTCACGGCAATTAGTTGATCCTGTCGCCGCCGAATACGGTAAGATATTCGGGAGTAATTTAACAGAGGGCGAAGCAACATGCAGGCAGCAGATATTATTGCCCAGATGCGGGTGTTACCGGTAATTGATACCGATGCTGAAATTCATCGTCGGGTGGCATTTATAAAACAACAATTGCGCAGCTCAGGCATGAGCTGCCTGGTACTGGGGATCAGCGGCGGCGTAGATTCGACTACCTGCGGCCGCCTGGCGCAACTTGCGGTAGATGAGTTAAACAATGAATATAGTGGCGGTTACCAGTTTATTGCCGTGCGCCTGCCTTACGGTAGTCAACGTGATGAGGATGAAGCGCAGCTGGCGCTGCGTTTTATTCAACCATCGCAAGCGATAAGCATCAACATTAAAGACGCAGCCGATGCGATACATCAAAGCACCCTTGGGGCACTGGCAGACATTGGGGCCCGTGCTATTAGCGACACCAAAGCCGATTTTGCTAAAGGCAACGTTAAAGCCCGCTGCAGGATGATGGCGCAATACCACGTTGCAGCCATGCACAATGGCCTGGTGCTGGGCACTGATCACTCTGCAGAAAATATTACCGGTTTCTATACCAAATGGGGTGATGGAGCTTGTGACTTGGCACCTCTGTTCGGTTTAAGTAAACGTCAGGTTCGCGCTATTGCTGCCAAACTGGGTGCACCCCAGTTATTGGTTGGTAAAACCCCGACTGCTGATTTGGAATGCCTGAGCCCGCAAAAAGCGGATGAGGCAGCGTTGGGATTAAGCTATGAGCAAATTGATGATTTTTTAGAAGGCAAACCGGTTACTGCTGAGGTTGAACAACGTTTAATCAGCATTTACCTTAAAACTGAACATAAGCGCCAGCCTATTCCAACAATTTACGATTAGCACCCGTTTGATGCCTCCGGCTCAACACAAGACACACAATTTAAATATATTTGCTACACTTTTCTTACCTTTGGATTTTATTGGTCGCAAGGAGCAAGCAAATGAAACAACGTGGACTCACCTTACTTGAGCTGATCCTGGGTCTGGCAATACTGGCTATTTTACTGCAAATTGCCCTGCCGGCTTTTCACGAGCTGATTAACAAACAGCGTGCCGGCAGCTATATGCAGCAATTAAGCCGCCACCTTGGTTATGCCAGAAATCAGGCCGCCAGCAGCCAGCAACCGGTGCGGTTATGTCCGTTATCCGGCACTGACTGCCAGAGTGACTGGCAAACCTATCCGCTGGTGCTGAGCTTACTGAATCCTCATACTGAAACTGAATTTGTACTGCGCAAGATTGCGCCGATAACCCGTGGTCATCAGCTTAAATATAACCGCAACCAGTTGCAGTTTCGGCGGGATGGCAGTTTAAACGCCTTAGAGAATGGCACCTTTATTTACTGCGCACAGCCAGGTTTTAACTGGCACTATACCCTGGTTTTAAACCAAGCTGGCCGTAACCGTTTGTTGTTTCAAACTGAACCCTGCCCGGCCTAGAGCAAGTATTAGTGCCAGCAATGTAGTGAATCTGGCAGGCTTGCATTGCGCTGGCCGGTATGGTCCAGGGTAAATACCAGACAATCCAGATCAGCACTTTGCGCGCCCTGCGCCCTGGCTTCCAGCACAAAGCTGCTGGCATCGCTCAGGCTAACCCTCAGCTGATAGCGGCCGCTGGCACTGGCACCATCAGCCGCTACGCCCAATTCGCTCAGGTTGTCGGTATAACCACCATAATCAGCCAACTGTTGCTCTTGTTGATTAGCGACGGTTAGTAGCAACTGGCTTGCTTCAGCACGATAAGTACGCAGGACATGTTGCTGATATGCCGGGTAAGCAATGGCGCTGAGGATACCGACAATAGCAACAGCCACCATTAACTCGATTAATGTAAAACCATTTTGCTGCATTAGTGCGCTCCTGTTTCCTGACGATAGGTCGCCAGTTTCAGCCAGCGTGGAAACTGATCAAGCTGCAGTATCTCGCTGCAATCCGGACACTGTGGCGAAATTATCTTTAACCCGGCAAGAGCGGTATTTTGCTCATCATCAGTAACTAACACTAAGTCGGCAGACCCATCTGTTTGCTGGCGCAAGGTTAACACCCCCTCACCTGTTGGTAACCGGAACCAGCGTTGACTATAAACTCTGCCAGCGTGATGTAAATTCAAGGCGACAAGACTATGCTCAGCGCCCTCAGTGGCGCAGGTTTCAGCACTGAAATCACTGGTAGCAACGGCGCTGTAAATGACACCCGCTACCACCTTGGGAGCCTGGGTTATCTGGCCGGACAGCCTGACCAGCCAACCATGCGCCTGGCCAATAGCTTGCCATTGCTCGTTGCTGAGACCTGTTTCACGTTCAGCCGCCGATAGCTCAGTCCGGTCGGTTAACCCGGAAAATTGCAGCAAACTGAATTCAGCGCCTGCACTGGGTAAGCGCACCACCAGCAGCGCATCTTCACCAGTCCCGACATGACGGGCAATAATGATCAGCAGGCGGTACCGGGCTGGCACTCCGGGTGGGCGCAATGCCAACGGCAAGCTCACTTCAATAGTGCCGGCACTGGCAATAAAGCGCCAGTCCGGGTGATTCAAATCAGCCAGCAGTAGCGGCGAACTGAAGCGTGATGCCGTAACATCAACCTGCCAGACCCTGCCGGTAAAATCGATGCTAAGCAGTTGATCGGTTAACCCATCATAGTTGTTATCAAGTGGCTGCACACCAGCATAAAATGGGGCTGCAGCGCCCATTTCATCAGCAAAAGGCCATTCATTTAATAAGGCTTCGGCGACAGCACTGTCTGGCCGGTACAATGCCAGTTGGCCTGCACCATCTGCATCATCCTGCTGCACAAAACGTTGAACCGGGCCGCTACTGCTCTCAAGCTCGAGTAATCTGGCCTCAGCAGGTTGGCGCCAGCACACCGGCACATCAGCCAGTACACTGAAACTCAATACTGCAGATGCCATTAACGTTAAACAAACCACAGCAAGTAATAAGCAAAACCGTACATAACGGTGCAACTGAATAGGTTGTTTGCTATCTGAAGCTACTTTATTTACCAGCCGGTTACTCAGCATAAATCACCTCTGCGGCGATTAACTGCTGACGTAATAGCATGCTGTTATAACTGGCGGCAAAACGGCTGTCGTCAGACAGCACATGAGTGGCCAGGGTCAAAACATCGCACTGCACCAGTGATTCAGACCAGACGGCGAAACCAGCCGGGCAGCGGCTGAGCGGTGATAACCCGGTTTCGCTACTTTCGCTGGTGGCGGCACTTACTGATGATAAATGGGTAAGCAGCACCTGTTGCTCAAACAACAATTGTTGTTGCGCCGCTTGTGCCGATTTGATGCTCATCTGGCTTATCATTAAATTCGCACTGACAATTAACAGCATTACCAGCAGAAAGATTAAAGCGCTGATTAGCGCTATACCGCTCTGTCGCATACAACCTCCCTGTTTTACAGAGTAAAATATGTTGGTTACTGCTAAATTAATCTGGCCTTTCTACTGCTGAACGGCATTATTGGTAAAATAAACACTGCCCGCCAGTAGCAAACGACGGTAATGATCATCGGGGGCTTCAAACCGGCTGGCACCCATCTGATAAGACTGCTGGTTTAAATAGTGCGGATCTGCCAGGGTACTGCGCAATAAAATATAAAAGCGGATACTGACAATCCGGCCATGTTGCTGTTGCCAGTGCTCGTTATTCATCATCCCGGTAGGCAACATATAATTTAAGCGGCCGTCCTGATTAGCATCGATACCAAACTCAAAATGCAGGCGCTCAACCCCGTCAATCACAGAATCGGTTGCGATACGTGCTGAACCACTGACTGAGCGTACCAACCTTTTTCGCATCAATACCGGAATATACTGGCCATCAACCCGTTGCTGCTGGACGTAAAAGACTAAATGCTGGTAGGGATAAAACACGCGGTCAGCCTCAAGCCCGGCGCTGTCCTGATCAATAAAGCGACTTTGCTGCCAGTGCGGCGCAATATAAAACCGGTTTGGACGCAGTTCTGCCGCGCTTACCGCCAGCCCAACAGCCCGTTTCAGCTGCAGCACTTCACTGTCTGGCGCCAACGAAGTTAAACAATTAAGCTGCCTGCCAGGCGCTGCCACTTTGGCATATAAGCTAACAAAAGGCTGACCAGAAACAGGAAAACTACCGCTGTCCAGGTCGTCTTCCCGGCAGTCGGGGGCCGGCATCGCACTGTCAGCCCCGGCCATACTTATCTGATCTGGCGCCACACCGCCCCAAAAGCCGGTGTTTTGTAATTCGTTGTGCAATAAATTAAGCGCCAGCTGACCGTTTTGTTGCAATTGTGCTAACTGTTGACTTTGCCGGGATGACACCATCAGGCTGGCAAATATTTGTACCGTAAAGCCAAGTAACAGTAAGCCCAGCAGCAACGCAATGAGCAACTCCACCAGAGAAAAGCCGCGGCTGGTCATCTTTATGGCAGCCTTGCGGTCAGCGCCAGTGCCGAGCGCCCCGGGCCAGCCTCGCAGGCGCCGGTAGTTACGCTAACGTCGGCATTAGCACGCTGCTGCCAACTGGCCTGCAGCTGCAAACTACCCTCGGCAAACTGTAAACAAAACTGCGGGGCAAACAAGGCGCCCATCCTCTGATCAGCGGTGATGCTTTGCCATAGCTGTTGCCAGTTGGCTAACTGATAATCGCGCAGCTCTGAGCCGCTGCAAATTACTTCAGCATTACAGCCTGGAGCAGTGACAGGGGTCTCGGGGTTAAGATCAAGTGTAAAAGAAGAAGAGCCGGCGGCGACCGCACCGAGCTCCTGTACCAGAGACGCACTAAGCGCAACCGCAGTAGTACGTTGAGTGGCATCAATAACATATTGTAAAGCAAGGGTTTGGCCGGCTAACACCCCCAGCAAACCCAGCTTAACAATAAGCAGAGTAATTAAAACTTCCAGCAGACTAAAGCCGCGTTGTAACTGCATATCCGTATGCCATAGCTAATTTACTTAACTATAAAGTTACAACAATATTTCAAAAGATCAAATTTTAACCAAAATAAATTACCAGCAATTTTGTACATCCGCTACCGCAAAACCACCATTAGCACCTCTGCGCCCGGCCTGATTTAACGTCAGCGTGCCACAACCATCGCCAGCCTGGGCAGCACCAGGCACTGCACTCAGCAGGAAAGTTCTGGCACCGGTATCGGTCAGGCTAAAGGTGTAACGGCCGGCAACATCGTCCATACATTGCATCGCCGGCATCGCAATGCCTTCATAGCTGAAGGCAGCGGTATAGCCGCGCTCCATAAACTGCGCCTGCTCCATTAAGCATGCAGCTGCAGCGGCGCGGTTAGTCCTTTGCACATACGTCTGATACGACGGGTAAGCAATAGCGGCCAAAATCCCCACTATTGCCACTACCACCATCAGCTCAATCAGGGTAATACCTTGTTGTTTTTGCATCATAATACTACTCATTGATTGGTTAACTCACGCCAGGATACCCGGCCACGCAGCACTCCGGGCGCTACAGTAACATCTGCTATCCGGGTGTCAGCCAAACCTACGACCATTTTATCTTCAAAAAAGACCGGCTCGCTGGGCATACCATCAAAGCGCATGCCCGACACCGGTACCGGTTCATCCGGGTAGACAATAGCATCATCACTATCAATTACCCCGTCGTTATTCCGATCGAAGAATAAATAACTTAAACGGCCACCGCTGTAGGGGCTGACCGACATAACCCAACCGCTACCCTGCGGGTTACAATCATTGTCACCCGGTGTAATGGTATTAACCACCAGGCTGTTACCTACCAGTTGTGGACGGTTGACAATACGTTCTCTGGCGTCACCTAAATCAATGTACCAGCCACGCTTGCCTAACATATCATATGGCGCACCCGGTTCAATAACCCGGGCATTAGCATCCTGTAGTAAAATATCACGTCCTTCCAGATCAGCACGGCCACTGATAACCATGCCATCACGAATACCATACCAACTATTAGGATCGCTTAGCAGCGGATCTTCACTGGACAACATTTTACCGGTACCAAAAAATATCCAGAGATGGCCGGTTTCAGGCTGCGATGACACGGTAATACCACCGGTAATTGCCTGTGCATCCCCTGCAGCATCTACTGCGGTAAATAGCGGTTGACCACCATAGGCTACTGCCCACTCAGATGGATTAGCAGAGGATAAATCAAACTTCCAGATGTTACCCAAAATATCGCCGGCAAAAAACCAGTCGGTATTCCCATCACCGCTCGCGTCCCAGCCTTCCACCTGACCAAGGCCATTTGGTGTACCACTGCTGGTTTCCAGTTTTCTGAGCACATTGCCGTTTTCCAGGTCAATTACCAGTAGCCCGGCTTTATTGGTACTATTGTTGTAACCATAACCGGCAACTGCCACCCATTTACCGTTATTCAACCGCGCAATAACAGGTTTATTAGTGGTAACCCCGAGCTCAGGAAAACGTTTGTCCCATAATATTTTATCTGCAGCATCTTCGGTTGTTAACGCTGTAGGGTCGGTTACATCAATCGCGAACAGGCTGTCACCACCGCGCCCCAATGAACCAAGCAAGATAGAGCGCCACGAACTGCCAATGTAGGCGTCAAAAACAACTGACGAGCCATCAACATAATATTTATGCTGATATTCCGGATCAGCAAACGACTCCAGATCTGCCTCCTCAGTCATTATTTGTTTTGGTATATATGCCATTACCTCACGGCCATTTGTGCCATTGAAAGCATGCAACATGCCGTCATTAGCGCCAACATAAACGACAGGCGCCCGCTCAGCATTGCTGGTTAAGAAAGTTCGATAACTCGCTGCACCATCCCAGTCATAGCGCTGGTAGTTACGATTCACCGGCGCAGCAAGGTAAAGCGGTGACGAGTTCGCAATATCGCCCATTAACGAAACCCGGCGCCGAAACTCTGCAGTATCACCCACTTCACCTGACTGATCACCTCGTAGGTAATTAATAAGGTTTGTTTTACCGCTTAATGCATTGCCATCAGCATTCACATTGGTGGCATTGAACAACGCAGCACCACCACTGTTTTTACCAAACAAAATATTACGGCTACCCCATGCTGGAAAGTTTGATTCCCATACAGGTGTCGTTACATCATCAATGTTAAAAGACTTTAATGAACCACTCCATTCGCCTGAGTTAAAACTACCCTGATAGACAAAGTTGTCGGCCTGCATTGAGGTAGTAGTACCTGCAAGGTTAGACGCTGATGCTACCCTATCAATTATAGCCGTGAGGGTTCGCTCTAGTTTTATCGCAAAATCGTCTGGTTTATCTGCCGTAAAAAAGCCGCCGCGTCCGTTAACTGAAGCATGTAATAAATCGTCAATTTTTGCCCGATTTTTTTGTGCGGTGGTACCTGCAAACGGACTTTGCCAGTTGATGGTTGTCTCACTGTTAATGGCATCGAAAGCATCTTCCGGCTCTTCGTTACCAATAACGCCTAAACCAACCCCGAAGGTCACCATGTGCTGCCAGAATGCCGGGTTTATTGTGCTGGTTGGCACCCGGTTGTCCAGATCACCACGTAAATCAGCTTTCCAGTACTTCATTGCCACATCGGCCAGGGTTGTGCTGTGTGAATCACTAAACGGTGCACCTGGCGCATAAGTGTAACTTGCACCTGTATCACCTTCAGGCCGTAAAATAGTACTGCCGGCATTACCATCCTGATTATTAACCCCCGATGCTGTATCGCCATCAGACCAATAACCGTCAGTCATCAGTATGGTAAAACTTTGCCGGCAAGAAATATGATCTATCGACTCTTCGGTGCCTGAGCCCGGGTTAACGCCCCAGGGGCCACGGCTATCGTCACGGGAATAATATTGTCCCGCAGCATTTAATGCGGTAAGTAATGGCGTTCCTGCAGCAGGAATATCGCGATTATATAAATCAGAAAAAAAGTTTGATTTGGCAGAATCCTTAAACTCTCTGACGCCACGCACAATCACTTTGGTATTACTTTCACCATCAATGGTGGAGTTGCCTTTATTTAAAGCACCAAAACCGACCCGCATCTTTTCTGACTGGCCGACAAAAGCCCGGCCTATACCTGCCCGGCTGGTCAAAATGCGGGAACGGTGATAGGTATACCAGTTGGCAAAGTTTTGGATTTCCTGGGCGTACGTACATGTTCCGGCAGAACAATCTGAGCGGCTGGTGCGGCCATGGCCGCTATAGCTGGCAACACTGGGTTTAATTTCAACTTTAGTATAGTTACCCCATACCCAGTCACCCCCACCATTATGATAAAAGTAGGTTGCTGGCCAGAAGTCCCGGTTTGTACCTGTACCTTCTGTAGTGCAACCGCCGGTGCTACTTGTACAACGAACCCACCGGCTATCATTGTAATTATTGTTGGTTACTGTTAAATCCCGGGCATTTGAATTTACATCACCAGAGGGACAGGTTCCTGTTTCCATAGGGTTATGCCAGGCACAATCAGCTGCGGCATTAGCCATCGTTGTGCCGTCGGCGTTAACCCAGGGTTTATAGGTCACACTTGGATCATAGTAGCTTTTATTCATCTGCGCCGAACGGGCAAAAGCGTTATAGGGCTGGCCATCCTGTACTGTCGGCACCCTGTTGTTATAGTCACTGGGGCCATAGACATTATCAGCACGTGGAAATATATAACGGGCTTCATTTAAAATAGCTTCATCAGGCAACAACTCAAAATGCATCGATCCCGAATCATCAATAATAAACATTATATTCGGTGGTACTGAACTACCCGTCTGCAGTGGCGTTTGGGAGATTTCAATAGCAGCATGTGCTGCCGCAGAGCCGAAAAGCATACTGGCCAAAAATGTAAATTTAACTGGCCGCATCATTCTGGTAACTTGTTTCATCGTTAACTCCTCAGCGACGCCAGATAGTTTGTAAGGTTACTTCAGCCCGGCCCGGCGTTGCCGGTACCCGTGCGGTAATCCTGAATGTCGGTTGTAAACAACCTACTTGAGGTGTGGTTGCCCTGTCACACTTTGGTGGGAAAGGCCAATCTCCCATATATTCGACAATATAACGGGCCGGATTCGCGAGGCCGGTATTCATGGCTGGCGCATCCATCCAGGTGACTGGCACACCGGGTGCCCAGCGATCTGCGGCAACCGGATCTGGAATATTGTAAAATCCAGCATTATTAATTAATGCTACCGGCCCACCGGGCAATGGAGCATTGTCTAATATCCCCTCAGCAACCAGCAGTGCTGCTTCAGCCTGCTGCAATGCCAGTTGACGATCATGTAAGTTACCGGTCATTTGTTCCTGCACTGTGGTACGTTTCATATTACTGACTGCAAGCAGGGTTATTGCCAGAAGCAACAGTAAACTGACGACCAGGGCGACACCCTGTTGTTTAGAAAATGGCTTGTGCACCGTTACCCCCTATCCTGTTGCGAAGCGCTACCAGGAAACTAATATTTCTGACATTCTCGGGCACTTCCAGTCCCTGCAATACGGCATTATCAAGCTGTACTGTCACATTAACAGCAATTACCCGCCCCCAATTATTAGCGGCAGTTACCGCAGCAGCCGTTTCAAAGTTACCCGAAACGCCGTTTAGATACAGCAGTTGCAAATCTGCGACACCAAATAAAACTTCTTCATTGACCTGACGATCACCAATTATTGATGCTCTATACAGTGAATTAACCGCTTCATCATCACGACTAGGTGCGACAAACCAGGCAATCGATTCAAACCGCATGAGCATGGCATTATTGGTAAAATCGCGCGGACCCGCAGCGCCGGGCGCCCACTCATCCTCAAAAACAAAATCAAGGTTGGCATCGGCATTTAATCCCGTTGCAGTATGCGTTATCTCATCGCCCACCGCGGTCGTCACCTGAAATATACTGGCCATATTTTCATCACAAGCAATAGCAAGGCTGCCTGCAGGCACAACAGAATTAGCATTCAAAATAAATTTAGAGCCATCATAATCACTAATGGTGTTGCTGTTGCCGGCCGCAAACATTACCCGCAACGCTTGAGTACCCGGGGTTGGAGCCAGACCATTAATCGGTGTCGGTGCTGCTAACCCCAACAAACCAAAACCATTGCCCGTACCTAAAGCACTGTTCCACTGGACCCAGTCGGGGCGTACACCAGCAATAGCGATAGCATTGGCAATCTGCATTGAGTTATTACAACCGGAAAAGCCTGCGTTACGAATGTCCTGCGACATTAACTGAAAACTTAGGCGGGCGGTGTTCTGAAGTTCGCTTAGTGCCATATTCGCCCGGCTGGTTGCCTGGTTAGCGATAAATACGCCAATAACGCCACCTAACACTAACAGGCCAAGTACCATAGCGATCATTAATTCAACCAGTGAAAAACCCTGCTGTTTTATTTTCATGGCATTACCTGCGTTACTATTTCATTATCTGCATTTAAGCGCTCATCACCCCAGCTGATAGTGACGGTATAGCGGCCATCTGCCCAGCTTACGACCGGGCATGTATCGGCACGAGTCGCTTGCTTTACATCCAACACCCAGCCTGCCGTACCCAAATCTTCACTGCCGGTACAATCACTAAAGGCATAGTTACCTAACCGCGCGGCTTCCGGGTTAGCCCTAAGCAACTCTGCTAATGTATCAGTAAGAATAACCGCCATGGTGCGTTCCAGTGAGCTGTTGGTATTACGCATACTGGATGTCTGCAATGCCGCCACCCCCAATAAACCAATCCCCAGCACCAACACAGAGACTAATACTTCCAACAGTGAGACGCCTTGCTGCTTTTTAAATCCAAAAAATTGTTTTCTCATAGTCTGCACCTTATTAAACCGGATTTGCCGGCACCGGGCAGCTTTCTGCCACGTTATTACTGACAACCCGGGTACGACCACCTGAGCGTAACTCAATATCCCGGCTGTTGGGGTCAATATTGTTGTTAGGTAAACAAACACGTACCACGCCGTTTAAGGCAACGTTACCATTGCCACTGCGAATCAACCCCTGCGGGTTAAAACGAATAGAGTTACCGGTACTATCTATGGTTGCATCTACTACATTGCTGCTGGCCATTACTCTGAGCCTGGCTGACTGCATAACACCAGTAGCAAGAGGTGTATTATCAACAGTTCCGCGAACCAACCAACCTTGCCAACCCCCTGCAGGCGGTGCGGAGCAATTAGCGCCATCTACCGAATGACAGAAAATAACACTTTGATTTTGCTTTATTGCCTCCGTTCTGGCCAGAATTAGTCCTGCCAGAATATCGTTAGCCTGAGAGGTAAGCCGATTACCGTTAACCATATTAGCAAAGCTGGGTACAGCAACCGTCAGTACTATTGCCAGCACGGCCACGGTAACCATCAGCTCAATCAGGGTAAACCCCATGATCCGGCTAAAATGCGTTGTTGGCTTTAACCTGTTTTTTGCTACCACTAATGCCATAGTGTTTCCCATTTCTGTATGCTTAATAACTTTTACTTTTTTTGTTAGGCTAACCCTAGCAAACGCCTCTGGCGATGCCTACTATCAGTTGGATTAATGGTATATTCTGCCGATAAGCGGTAGTAACCGCTGCACCGTTAGCCAAGATGTAGGTTCAATGCCTGCTTTACCTGGCTAAGGGCGCGACGGCTTACTTCCAGCCGGCCATCAATTCCGGCCAGTTCAATATAATGCTTACCATCGGCTGCCGCACGTAGTGTACTGAAATGCTGTTTATTGATAAGAGTACTACGATGGATCCGAACGAGCTGCTGGGGATATTTTTGCTGCAGTTGATTCAGGGTTTGCTCCAGTAAGGCCTCACCACCGCTGAAGACCATACGCACGTATTTGCTGTCTGCACTAAAATAGAACACCTTACTCAGACCAACCTGACGGGTAGCAGAGCCCAGCTGGTAGCTGATAAGCTCATCCGCCTCAGGCTGGCGCTCCAGATGCGCCCGGGTGCGGTTACCCAGACGGGACAATGCCGCGCTTAGCCGCTCAATGGATACCGGTTTTAAAATGTAGTCGGCCGGGCACACCTGGTATGCATCCAGTGCATGCTGCGGGTGTGCTGTAACAAAAATAATTGCTGGTGGCAGTGGCTGACTGGCCAACTGGGCCGCCAGTTGTAAACCATCGTTGCCTGGCATGGCAATGTCCAGCAGCAGTACATCGGGTTGCAATTTCTGACATAAACTCAATGCCTGCTCGCTGTTTTGCGCTTCACCTATACAACTGAAGCCAGGTATTGCACTGAGCAATCGCTGCAGCCGGGTGCGGGCAAGTGGTTCATCATCAACAATTAAGACTTTCATCCGTGTGTGCCTGGCTGACTTTTCGGTAGCACCAGTTTAACCCGGAATTTGCCGTTAACGATACTGCGATGCAGGCTGGCGCTTTCACCGAAATACAATTGCAGTCGTTGGCGGATATTCGCCAGCGCCACACCATTGCTGCGGCTTTTATCTGCTGAAGGAGCAAACGGATTAGTAATAAGTACCGTTACCGACTGGCTACTGTTTATCAGCTCTATATCAATTGCACCGCCATACTGACAATTCTCAATACCATGACGTACCGCATTCTCCAGCAAGGGCTGAATAGTCAGCGCGGGCACCTGCAACTTTGGCAGGGTAGCCGGCAGTTGCCAGTTTTGCTGCATTCTATCGCCCAGCCGCCATTGTTCCAGCGCCAGATATTGCCGGGCCAGCGTAAGCTCTTGTTCTAATGTAATTTGTTCACCGGCATGCATTGCCGCACGAAATAAATCGGCCAGATCCAGCAGTGCCTGTTCTGCTGCGCTGCTATCGTGTTGGGTGAGTTCGGCTGCAGTGTTTAAGCTGTTGAATAAAAAATGTGGTTGGATCCGGGCTTGCAATGCGCCCAGCTCAGCCCGGCTTTGCGCCGCCAGCTGATCGCTGCGCTCGGCATGCATCAGCCCAAGCTGAATAGCCATCAGGCCAACAACCAAAGCTATCATTAAGTTTGCTAGAATAAAGTGACTAAAACTTTGTGACAACAGTACCCCGGCATCGTGCAACCAGAGCCAGGCCAGACTGCTAACCAGTGCGGTGACTAAAAACAGCAGACTCAGGCAGGCAGCAGCAATACTAAGGGGTTTTTGTCGGGCCAGCACAGGCCTTAATTTGCAATAACTGTAACCCGACAGCAGGGCTATCCAATGCACAAATAAACTGATTAACCCCAGACGCTGCCAGGGACTTTCTGCTGTGCCTGGCGCAAAGGCCAATAAGATGGCAACCGCCTGCGACAATACCAACACCCGCATAATCATGCGGCCATGGCATAAATCTGGCAAAGGAAATAGCAGGTTAGGTGCGCTGGTTGCTACGTTATTCACCTCTCCTCCTGCCGTGTTGTATTTAATTACTAAACCGCTAGTTACTACCGCAACTCTGCCGGAATGGCGAACACCACATTTTCAGGCCGGCCCGGGTTTTCGTTAACCGTTTTACCGCCCCACATTTGCAACTGAGCCACCACCTGCTGCACCAGTACTTCCGGCGCCGATGCACCGGCGGTCACGCCAACGGCTGTAATGTTTGTCAGCCAGCTGTGCTGAATATCATTGGCGGTATCAATTAAATAAGCCGTGCAGCCCATTTTTTCGGCCAGCTCGCGCAAGCGGTTAGAGTTACTGCTGTTCTTAGCACCCACAACTAGTAATAAGTCGGCCTTCGATGCCAGATCGCGCACTGCATCCTGTCGGTTCTGAGTGGCATAACAAATATCATCTTTGCGTGGCCCGTCAATATCCGGGAAACGCTGACGCAGTGCTGCAATAACATCGGCCGTATCATCCACCGACAAGGTGGTCTGGCTGGAATAACACAGCTGCGCCGGATCCTTAACCTGTAAACGGCTAACATCGTCTACCGATTCAACCAGATAAATACCGCCGGCAGGGTTATCATACTGGCCCATAGTGCCTTCAACTTCCGGGTGACCAGCGTGACCAATCAAAATACATTCAATGCCCTTACGGCTGGCGCGGGTAACTTCCATATGCACTTTAGTTACCAGTGGGCAGGTCGCGTCAAACACTTTAAGACCGCGCTGTTTAGCAGTTTCACGCACGGCCTGTGACACACCATGAGCACTGAAGATAACGATATTACCATCTGGCACTTCGTCTAATTCATCGACAAATACCGCACCACTGCGACGCAAGCCATCGACGACAAATTTGTTATGCACAACCTCATGCCGCACGTAAATCGGGTGCTCATATAATTCTAATGCCCGTTCAACAATGCTGATAGCACGGTCGACACCGGCACAAAAACCTCTAGGGTTGGCTAACAAAATATCCATCGGTTCAACTCACTTTTACAATTTCAACATTAAAGGTAAGGGTTTGCCCGGCCAGTGGATGATTAAAATCAACTGTTACTGAGTCGCCAACCACATCGCGCACCAGGCCTGGCAACTCTGAACCATCAGGCATCGCAAAGCCAATGATACTGCCTACTGTTGCCGGCGCGTCGCTGGAAAACTTACTGCGGTCAACATAATAAATATTGTCCGGGTTCGGCATACCATAAGCATCCTGTGGCGCCAACGTAAAGCGTTTTGTTGCACCGGCAACCAAACCGAGTAATTCTGCCTCAAATGCCGGCGAAATACTGCTGTCGCCCATTTGTAACTTAGCCGGTTTATTGTGGACCCGGGTACTCTCGGCAGCGCTGCCGTCGGCCAGGGTAATATCAAAATGAAACAACACAGTGCTGTGTGGCCCAATTTGTAATGCTGTCATGCCTTGTCCTCTGCTTTGCTGCTAAAACTATCCCAGATTAGCAGCGCTGCACCAATACAGATCACTGAATCGGCAATATTAAATGCCGGATAATGCCAGTTCTGATAAAACAGATGAAAGAAATCAATAACATAACCAAAGACCAACCGATCAATTAAATTGCCGACAGCACCTGCGAGCACTAACGCCAGCGCCAGGTTTAATTTAAGCTGGTCCCGGCCAACCCGGCTTAGCCAAACGGCGATAACCACACTGATAACTATAGCGATAAGGGTAAAAAACCAACGCTGCCAACCGCCGGCGTCACTTAAAAACGAGAAAGCGGCGCCGTAGTTACGCACATAAGTCAGGTTAAAAAATGGCAGGAGTTCAATAGAATCGTACAACGCCATTTGCTGGTGTACCAATTGCTTAGTAAATTGATCCAGCACGATTAAAGCCAGGATCAACCACCACCAGCGCCAGCCTGTTTCTTTTAATATCTGCATCAGGCAAACTTCCGCTGCTCGCCGCTACCGGCGACATTGCTGACACAACGCAAACAAATCCCCGGATGAGCCGCATCGGCGCCGACATCATGCCGGTGATGCCAGCATCGTTCACATTTAGCCGCGGCAGAGGCGTTGACCAATACTTTTAAGCCTGCCAACTCGGTGGCAACAGCGTCTGCCGGCGCCTCATTCGTGCTGACTTCAGCTGTAGAGGTAATCAACGCAAAACGTAACTCATCGCCCAGTCTGCATAACGCAGTCGCCAGCTCAGCACTGGCATACAAGGTCACTTCAGCCTGCAGCGACGCGCCTATTTTATCCTCGCGCCGGGCCGCTTCCAGTACTTTATTAACTTCGTCGCGTACCTGTAACACCTGCTGCCAGTAATTGTCGTCGAACTGGCCAACGGGCACAGTGGTCAATGCTTCGTACCACACATCGGTAAAAACATAGGTGCTGCGCTGTCCTGGCAACGCCTGCCAGATTTCCTGAGCAGTAAAGCTCATAATCGGCGCCATCCAGCGCACCATGCCTTCGGCAATATGATAGAGCGCCGTCTGACAAGACTTGCGGGCGACACTGTCTTTATGTGCGGTGTACTGACGGTCTTTTATCACATCCAGATAAAAGCTGCCCAGTTCAACGGTACAGAAGTTCATCAACTTCTGGCTAACCTGATGGAACTGGTAATTGTCATAGGCCTCAACAATTTCCTGCTGCAATTTTGCCGCCCGGCTCACCATCCATAAATCCAGCTCAACCATCTCATTCAGTGGCACCAGGTCGGTCGCCGGGTTAAAGCCATTCAGGTTGGCCAGTAAGAAACGGGCAGTGTTGCGGATACGCCGGTATTTGTCGGCGGCCCGGTTCAGAATTTCATCTGATACGGTCATTTCTGAGGTGTAGTCAGCTGTTGCTACCCACAGCCGCAGAATATCGGCTCCCAGCTTATTCATTACATCTTGCGGTGATACCACATTGCCCAGCGATTTCGACATTTTGCGGCCTTCGCCGTCAACGGTGAAACCGTGGGTCAGTACCTGCCGATAAGGGGCATGGCCTTTGCTGGCAACCCCGGTCATTAACGATGACATAAACCAGCCACGATGCTGATCTGAGCCCTCAAGGTACAAATCTGCCTGTTTAGCCTGGTTAAACTCCGGCCGCTGATCAACCACAAACGCATGGGTCACCCCCGAATCAAACCAGACATCCAGTGTGTCGCTCACTTTAACGTATTGTTCTGCATCAGTTCCCAGCAATTCGCTGGCCTCTAAATCAAACCAGGCCTGAATACCAGCCTGCTCAACTTTTTGTGCGACCTGCTCCAGAAATGCCTGAGTTTGCGGATGCAGGGCACCAGTGTCTTTATCAACAAACAGGGCAATTGGCACTCCCCAGGTTCTCTGGCGTGAAATACACCAGTCAGGGCGCCCGGCGACCATTTTCTCAATACGTTGCTGGCCCCAATCCGGGATCCAGCGGGTGTTACCGATTTCGGCCAGTGAGTGCTGACGAAGTCCCTGTTTATCCATACTGATAAACCACTGCGGTGTAGCCCGGAAAATAATCGGTGTTTTATGACGCCAGCAATGCGGATAGCTGTGTTTATAGGCTTTGTGAACCAGCAGCGCACCAGCAGATTTTAACGCTTCAACGACAGAATCGTTCGCTTTAAACACATGCTGGCCGGCGAACAGCGGCGTATCAGGTAAGTAAACACCATTGGCACCTACCGGGTTTGCCACCTCAAGACCATATTGCTTACCCACCACGAAATCTTCCTGGCCATGGCCCGGTGCAGTATGCACGCAGCCGGTACCCGATTCGGTGGTTACATGCTCGCCTAAAATAACCGGTACAGTAAAATCGTACAACGGATGCTGCAGCTGAGCCAGTTCCAGCGCCGCGCCTTTGCAAAAGCCCAGCGCATGATAGTGTTCGATGTTAGCGCGGGCCATTACCTCATTGACCAGATCGGTGGCAATAATTAACCGCTCCGGACCATTCGGCCCCTGCTCTACCTGTACCAGGCTGTAATCCAGTTTGGCATGCACCGCTACCGCCCGGTTCGCCGGGATAGTCCAGGGAGTAGTGGTCCAGATCACCACCGACACCGGCCCCTGGCCGCGATGCTGCTCAGGATGATCAAATTTATCGACCAACTGCTCATCTGTCAGTTTAAACCGGACATCAATGGCTGGTGATACCTTATCCTGATACTCCACTTCAGCCTCAGCCAGCGCTGAGCCGCAGTCGGTGCACCAATGCACCGGCTTAAAGCCTTGTTGCAAGTGGCCGTTATCAATAATCCGGCCCAGCACCCGGATAATATTGGCCTCAGAGCTAAAATCCATGGTCCGGTAGGGGTTATCCCAGTCACCCAACACGCCTAAGCGGATAAAGTCGGTTTTTTGTGCTTCAATCTGGCTTTGCGCGTAGTCGCGGCAATGCTGACGAAACTCTGCTACCGACAACTTTACCCCGGGTTTGCCGTGTTTCTTTTCAACGACCAGCTCGATAGGCAGGCCGTGACAGTCCCAACCCGGCACATAAGGGGCGTCGAAATCTGACAAAGTTTTCGCTTTAACGATAATATCTTTCAGAATTTTATTAACAGCATGACCAATATGAATGTTGCCGTTCGCATAGGGCGGGCCATCGTGCAGAACAAAGGTCTTTTTACCTTTCTTGGCACTGCGGATTTGCTGATACAAACCATCTTTGGTCCATTGCGCCAGCATTTGCGGCTCCCGTTGCGCCAAATTGCCACGCATGGCGAAGGCGGTTTCCGGCAGGTTTAGGGTATGCTTATAGTCGCTCATCCGTTTTATTCCGTATTAAAAGTTAGCTGACGCCACAGACCACAGTGGTCTGGCGCTGAAAATAAGTTTTAGCAGCATGCATGTCTGCTGTAATTTGTTGTTGCAACTCGGCCAAACCGGCAAAGCGCTGCTCACTGCGTAATTTATGATGCAAGGTAACTGCAATTTGGCTACCGTATAAATCGGCTTTAAAATCAAAAAGGTGCGCTTCAAGCTGCTCTCGCTGCCCCTGCACGGTTGGCCGATTACCAATATTAGCCACCCCTTGAAACTGGCCATACTTCGTTTCCGCGGTTATGGCATACACGCCACCGACTGGCAATTTACGCCGGTACAACCAGACATTAGCCGTTGGAAAACCCAGGTCCCGCCCAAGTTTCCGACCGTGCCGCACCCGGCCGGTAAGGGTAAAAGGCCGGCCCAGCATACTGGCGGCAGCCGTTAAATCGTCTTGCTGCAACGCCTGGCGGATTAAGGTACTACTGACCCGTTGCTCACCCAGCTTTAAACTGGACGTACTGGTTAAACCAAAATGATGCTGCTCGGCAGCCCGCACCAGTGTAGCAAAATCACCTGCGCGGCTATGGCCAAACCGAAAATCGTCGCCAACAATTAATTGCTGCGTACCAAGTTGTTTTAACAGTAATTGTTCAATAAAAACTGCTGGTTGCATTGCCGCAAACCGGGGATTAAAACCAACACACAGTAAGCGGTCAATGCCCAGTGTTGCCAATTGAGTATATTTTTCGCGAAACCGGCTTAACCGGGCCGGTGCAGCACTGCCGGCAAATAATTCCAGTGGTTGTGGTTCAAACACCATAACACAGGACGGCAACGTCAACTCAGCGGCTATTGCCTGTACTTTATGCAGTACAGCCTGGTGCCCAAGATGCACACCGTCAAAATTGCCTATAGTCAACACACAGCCATGATGCCGTGGTTGAATATTGTGGATGCCGCGAATTAACTCCATGCCTGCCTTTAGGTTGCCGTTACTGCTTATAAACGCGGCATTATAACCACTAACTTAATTGCTTTCAGCAACAGTTTGCACCCGGAAATGAGATAACCGCACTCCAAGCAACCATAACATGACAAAATAGCTGACAATACCCAAGGCGCACAAAAGCGCCAGGCGGCTAGCCTGAGACCAGAAATCCAGGCTCAGCCACTGCGAGAAAGGCGGACTTAGCCAGAATAAGCCCCCCGCCATAACACTGCTTGCCAGGGCAATTTTAGCCAGAAACAACCAACTGCTTTTACTAAAGTGAAATACGTCCGCCAGAGCCAGCCCCCGATACAGTAAAAAGGCGTTTAAGCTGGCCGACATCGCTGTTGCCAGTGCCAGCCCGACATAACTTAGCCAGGGTGCCAGCATCAGGTTAAACGCCATATTGGCCACCATGGCAATAATACCAATCCGTACCGGGGTTTTAATATCCTGCCTGGCGTAGAAGCCAGGTGCCAGCACTTTAATGACCATAAAGCTTAGTAAACCGCTGGCATAGGCAATCAGGCTGTACGACACCATAACCACATCTTGCTGGCTAAATTCACCGCGCATAAATAACAGCATAATAATCGGTTGTGCTAATACCATCAGTGCCGCCATTGCCGGCAAGCCAAACATGGCAACAAAACGGATAGCCCAGTCCAGAGTATGCCGAAAGCTGGCGCTGTTAGCGGTGGCGTGATGCCGTGATAAATTCGGCAAAATAACCGTAGCAATCGCGATACCAAACAATCCCAGCGGAAACTCTATTAACCGGTCTGAATAATATAGCCAGCTAACCGCCCCCGTCAGCAGAAATGAGGCAATGACAGTATCAAGCAATAAATTGATCTGGCTAACCGACACACCAAACAGCGCTGGCAGCATTAACGTACGGATTTTCTTAACACCTGGGTCACGCCAGCCCCATCTTGGCATGACTAGTAAACCCGCTTTGGCCAGAAACGGCAGCTGAAATAGCAACTGCACCAGGCCACCAATAAAAACGCCCCACGCCAGGGCCATAGCAGGCTCGCTGAGTTGCGGCGCCAGATACAATGCTGAACCAATAATGGCAACATTTAAAAATACCGGAGTAAACGCCGCCACAGCAAAGCGATTATAGGTATTGAGGATCGCACCGCTCAATGCCACCAAACTGATAAACCACAGATAAGGAAAGGTAATTTTAAGCATCAGACTGGCCAGTTCAAACTTATGCGCCTCAGGGCCATCATTTAACCACTCTATGAACCAGCCGGGCATAAATAGCAGGACAATAAGCGGCGAGGCTATTACCCCGAATAAGGTGACCAGCGTCACAATGACCCCCAGGGTACCTGCTACTTTGGCGATCAACTCCCGTACCGCGTCATCGCCGTGCTGGGCTTTTACCTCACTTAATACCGGCACAAAAGCTTGTGAAAATGCGCCTTCGGCAAATAAACGGCGTAAAAAATTAGGGATCCGGTTGGCAAAAAAGAACACGTCTGCCGCCGCCCCGGCGCCAACAAAGTTAGCGACTACCACATCACGAACTAAGCCTAACACCCGTGAAATCAGTGTCATAGCACTGACAATCAAGCCCGATTTCAATAATTTTGCTGACACCCGCTACTCCTTTATTTGCGCCACGGCTATTTTGGCTCTTTATTAGTAATGATTACCAGTAGCTATAACAATTTAATTCCTGCAATTTAACGTTAAAGCATTTGACAACGGGCCATTAAATAGGCATATTATGCGGCCTTTAAAGAGTCCGGTTTTAGTTTTTAGGAGTGTTACCTTGGCTAACATTAAGTCTGCTAAGAAGCGCGCAATTCAATCAGAAAAACGTCGTCAGCAAAACGCCAGTCAACGTTCTATGATGCGTACTTTCATCAAGAAAACCTACGCAGCAGTATTAACTGCTGACGTAACCGCTTCAACTGAAGCGTTCAACAAAATGGTACCTGTAATTGATCGTATGGCGGCTAAAGGCCTGATCCATAAGAACAAAGCAGCACGTCATAAAGCTCGTCTAAATGCGCATGTTAAGGCATTAAAAACAGCTTAATTGATAGTATCCAACAAAAAAGCCAGCGCAAGCTGGCTTTTTTGTTTTTAACGATGACGTGTTAGCTGCAGTACAGCTTATGTAGCAAGGCAATCAGTTGCTCGGCTTCAGTGCTGCTAAGCCGGTAATACACCGTTTGTGCTACCTTGCGGGTTTTTACCAATTTGTGCCGACGTAATAGTGCCAAATGCTGAGATAATGCCGACTGGCTTAAATCGAGCTTATCGTTAATATCGCCCACCGACATTTCACCTTCCAGCAGGTGACATAAAATTACTAAACGTCGTTCATTCGACACTGCTTTTAACAGTTTAACGGCGTGTGCTGAATTCTCCAGCATGTCATTTAAGTTCATGTTTCAGTTCTCTGGCTATCTGTTTAGAATTGCGTAAATGCGATTAGACCAGAATGCGACAAGATAATCATTCTTATTTAACAAAATTATACATTAAACGAACATTAAATAAGCAGCAGCAAATAAACGCCTAGCGCGGTAACGACTGCACTAAATTGCATATTCGTTTTGCCGAAAATGGCTTTACCACAAAAGCGTTAGCGCCACCGGCAATCGCATCCTTCAGGTTCTCAACACTGGAATAAGCCGACACCATAAAAACATGGGCATGCTTGTCCTGTTGTTTAAAACGACGCAATAATACCTTGCCATTAATGTCTGGCAGCTGAATATCAAGAAAAACTAACTGAGGATGATGGGTAAAAAACAACTGATCAGCACTGGCGCCGTCTGCCGCTTCATAAATGGTGGTAATACCCAGCTTATCGAGAATTTGTCGCAGATATTGCCGAACCGTACTGGTATCATCGACCAGTAAAGCTGAGGTGAAAGGTGGTAGAGCTTGCATCCATGAAGCCTCATTGTCGTTTACCAACTAAAATAATTACTTCAACCGACAGCTTTAACCTGAGCAGCAGGCATTTCAGCGCCCACCGGTTTGGCAGAGTGATAAAGCGTGCTAAAGTCCCGATAATGTAACAATACTAAGGCAGAATGAAAAGATGAAATTGTGGCTTACAACAATAATTGCCGCTGCTACTTTTGCAGCAAACGTAAATGCTCAGACCAGCCAACCCGTGCTGAATAATGACCTTGCTTATAACCTGGTTGAGTCGCTAACCGTTGAGGTTGGCCCACGGCTGGCGGGCAGCGAAGGTGACGCCCGCGCTGTAGCATGGGCAGAGCAAAAGTTTAAACAACTGGGTTTTGACAAAGTCTGGACTGAACCTTTTACCATGCAATACTGGCAGCGAGGCAACGCCAGCCTGCAGGTTGAAGCACCTTTTAATCAGGCATTAGTGCTGACAGCACTGGGTGGCTCTGTTGGTACGCCGTTTGATGGTATTCGCAGTCAGGTGGTGATGTTCGACAGTTTACAACAGTTACAGCAAGCTAATCCGGCAGACGTAAAAGACAAAATAGTATTTATTAACAAAGCATTGCGGAAAGACATACGCGGTGGCTTTTATGGTCAGGTTGTCGGTGCGCGCGCTCAGGGCGCAGTAGAGGCTGCCAAGTTAGGTGCAAAGGCCATTATTATCCGCTCTGTTGGTACCAGCAATAATCGTTTTGCTCATACCGGCATAATGCGCTATCAAGACGATGTACCCCGTATCCCGGCGGCCGCTATTTCTGTGCCAGACGCCCAGCAACTGAGTAAAATGCTGGCGATTAACCCTGAAACCAGCCTTAACCTGTTTATGCAGAACAATTTAACGGGTGAAGTGACCAGCCACAACGTCATCGCTGAAATTACCGGCAGCAAACGACCTGATGAAATTGTCCTGATCAGCGCTCATATTGACTCATGGGATGAAGGAACCGGCGCACTTGATGACGGTGCAGGCGTGGGTATTGTGATGGCTACTGCAGCCTTGCTTAAAAAAGAACGGCCTGAGCGGACTATCCGGGTGGTGTTATTCGGTAATGAAGAAGGTGGTCTTATTGGTGCCCGGGCATACGCTGCCCGTCATGCCGCTAATCTGAAAAACCATGTTTTTGCCTCAGAGTCTGATTTTGGTGCAGGTAGAGTATGGCGTTTCGATACCGGCTTTGGAGAACAGGCACTGGCATTTGGAACCGGCATTCAGCAGAAACTGAAACATCTGGGTATTGAAGAGGGCAGCAACACTGCTTCAGGCGGACCTGACGTCTCCGTGTTAAAAGCACTGGGCGTGCCGGTTGCCACCTTGCAGCAAGACGGTACTGACTACTTTGATTATCACCACACACCAAACGATACCCTGGATAAAATTGACCCGGCCGCACTGCAGCAAAATTTGCAAGCCTGGTTGATCATGACCCGGATAATCGCCAACAGCAAAACAGATTTACGTCAATAAATCAGCCATTAACTCAGCAGTGCCCGGCGATGCCGGCGCTGCGTACTTCGGGTTAACCACATTTGGACGCCGACTATCAGTAGAATAACCGCTGAAGGATAGTAAAAATGATTGAACGATAAGTTAAAAATCATCAACGCTGTCAACATGCAGACAAAAGGCAGTAATTCATAGCCCCAAAAAGGCACAGGACCATTTTTACGCTCAGCAAACACCTCGTCTTCCCGCCGGTGTTCAGAGCGCACAATCCAAACTAATGCCCCGGCTAAAAACAATACGCCGCCCGACACTACCCCCAATAACGTGGGTAATACCAGCATACTAACTAAGCCCGCTAACATATAGCTGTAGGGTAAGGGTTCATAAATTTTAGTGGGTAGCACAACATCACCTTCTAACATTCACCCGAAACAACCCTGTAAGTATAGCTAACACAGCAACACCTGCTCATTATTTGCACAACTATCAAACATTGAGTTTTTCCGGATTAGCTATTCTGCGACGGTGTTTCGCACGCTTTATTATTTATCATGCACTTAGTGCATTTGCCCCACTCTGACACCTTTCAACACATTAAAATAAGTAATGCTAAAACAGCAAAATTACTCAGTTGCCGAAATCTTAACCACTGCGCATAATGCGCGCAATTATCAATGGCATCGTGGCAGCAGGTTATGGAAAATATAGTGTATGACGTTATCAGCTGGGTTGGCTTAACCATTTGTATTGGTGCTTTTTTTATTAAAGATGTGTTCTGGCTTAGATTAGCAACACTAATAGGTTGTAGCCTGCTGTTTGTTTACTACAGCCATATTGCCATTCCACAAGGGGTAATATCCAATCTGCTGGTGCTGCTGATCAACGCGTACTACCTGTTGCGCTTTGCCGCTGCCCGCAAAAAAGCACTGTCGGCCAGCAAGCTGACAGAGTCTGCTGAAGCACCACTGCATACGGTTAAGCTGTCGACTCAACCAGAGTAAGCAACAAAGCAGACTTTTTTCATCCAGGCTGACACGCTATACTGAGCCGTCCGAAGCATTTGGAGCCAGCGTATGCTAGATAATGAACTTGACTTGTTTTTACAGGAAATGGCTGACGTTAAACCATTGTCGCAGGATGAAGTGCTGCAACAAACCGAATTTTGCCCTACCTTAGCCCAGCAGGCCCGTCGGAAAGCCGCAGAGCAGGAAATGGAATACGATGCGAACTACCTGAGCATGGAATATGTTGAGTTAGTGAAGCCGGACGACCCTTTTGCATTTTGTAAAGATGGCGTACAGCAAGGGGTATATCGTAATTTACGGCTGGGTAAATACCAACTTGATGCTACCTTGAACCTGTTGGGTAAAAGCCTGGTGGCGGCCCGTAGTCAGTTATTACACTTTATTGAAGATTGTCACAAACGGGGGATCCGTACGTTGCTTATCCATCATGGGATGGGCCGCAACAGCAAACCCCACCCCGCTATTTTACGCAGCTACGTTTTTAAATGGTTGCCGCAACTGCCAACCGTGTTAGCCGCCCATACTGCACAACGTCAGCATGGTGGCTATAGTGCGACCTATGTACTGTTGCAGAAAAATGCTGATCAAAAACGACAGAATCGCGAGCGTCATACCAAAAGCTGAAACAACAAGGGGCCAGAGTTATTACCCAGCAAATGCCTGCAATAACCCTAACCCCTTGTTTGTTGGTCATTCCACTTGACCGAATCTTTTCCTGCAGCCTTAAGTCAGATTAACCGTTCAGATTAACAACCAGGCCGCTTCGGCTTTGGTCAGAAACGCCGACAATGCCATCAGGCACACCACAACGGCGATTGCAGTAAAGCCAAAACCACGACTGGACGCTTTACTCATAACATACCTCAGTAACGCATTTTATTCTTTTTATTAAGATTTAAGCTTAAGTTGCCTTAAACCGCTGCTGAGTGTAGTTAACTTGTAACATATTTACAATAACTGTGTTTTTAACCAGTTAGTAGCCTTTTAGCCGGCTTACCGGATTAACTGGCGCCTCTCCGCGCTGACTTCGCCGGTAGTTATCGGCAATCTGGCTGACCACAGTGCTGACATTGGTTACCGCTGAGACGTGCGGTGTGATCAGCAGTGCCGGATGCAGCCATAACGGGCTGTTGTCTGGCAACGGTTCCTGCCGGAATACATCCAGACACGCGGCACTAAGGGGGCCGTGATCAAGTGCTGCCAGTAACGCCGTTTCATCAACTATTGCGCCTCTGGCGACATTGATGAAAATGCAGCCTGGTTTTAGCGCCTGAAAAAATTCTGTATTCAGCCGGTTCTCCGTCGCTGCCGTAAGCGGAAGCAGGCAAATAACAACATCTGCTGCAGCTACTGCCGGTAATAGCTGGTCGTCACCCGCCAGGCACTGCACATTAATAAGAGACCTGGCCGTGCGCGCCCAACCTGTTAGCTGAAAACCAGCCTGGCTAAAGTGAGCAGCGGCCGCGCTGCCCAACTCACCCAACCCCAGAACACTGATATTACTTAATTTTCTAGGGCTTTTTGGCCGCCACAGACGCTGCTGTTGCTGCGTGCTGAACAGATCCAGTTGCAACCGGTAATAACTGACAATACCATCCAGATAACTGACCATAGCCTGGGTTAATGTTGGATCGACAATGCGGCTTATCGGCAAATCAGGCAAAGTCGGATCAGCCAGAATGGCGTCAACGCCGGCGCCAAAACATTGAATCGCTTTTAAGTTTGGTAAGTCTTTAAGACAACCATGTGGCTGCTTCCACACTACGGCAAATTCTACTGCTGCAGGATCAACCAGATCCGGCCATATTTCAATCCGGATGTCAGGCAACACGAGTTGCAACCGTTGTTGCAAATCGTCCAGCTTTCGATCGGGAATGATCAGGGCAATACTCATCGCTAAACCCGCTTATTTTACCGGCACTGATACCGAACTTATGCCGCCACTATATAATAAGGCAAAGATAACATGACACGCCCCCTTAGCAAACTTCAGTAAACTGCCATAAAACTGTCGCGCCGTTGTCACAATGCACGGTTAGCCTGCTGAGATTAACCGGTAAACCGGTATCATGCGGAGGTTCACCATGTTTAATGTCGAGCAGGTTATTCAGCAGCAACTGCCGCAAATTGCCGCTAAACCCTGGATCTATAAACCTGTTAAAGGTGCTCTCAGCTATTTATTGCACGAGCAGGAGTTTGCGGCTTTCGCGCAGCAATACCCGCATTTACAGGGGCTGGATTTTATAGAGCAGGTGCTGGACTATTTCAACTTTAGTTACAGCGCCCGCGACAATGAAATTGCCCGGATCCCCGCCAGCGGCAAAGTGGTGATTATTGCCAACCACCCTATAGGCTCGCTGGATGGCTTAGCGCTGATTAAATTGATCAGTGATATCCGGCCGGACGTCAAAATTATCGCCAATCAGCTGTTAATGTCGGTCGTTGCGTTACACAGTTTATTACTGCCGGTAAATAACATGGAAGGCGGCACTGAGCGCGGCCGGTTAACTGAAATAAGAAAGCATTTACAACATGATGGCGCGCTGGTGCTGTTTCCCGCAGGCGAGGTTTCGCGGTTGACACCAAACGGTGTGCGTGACGGTAAATGGCACAATGGTTTCTTGCGTTTTGCCACGGCAGCTAAAGCACCTATATTGCCGATCTATATCGACGGTCGCAATTCAGCCCTATTTTACGGTGCCTCCATGCTGTACAAGCCGCTGGCAACCATGCTGCTGGTACAGGAGATGTTTAAGCAACAGCGCAAAAGTATCGGTATGCGAATTGGCGAGCAAATTCCTTATGACAGCTATGGTCAACTGCCGTTACCGGCCAAAGAACAGCTGAAACTGTTTAAAAAGCATCTGTACCGGCTGGCTAAAGATAAAGCGCCATTGCTGCGCACCCAAAGCACCGTTGCGCATCCGGAACCCCGTGGTGAGCTAAAAACTGAGCTGGCAAAATGCCAGCAGCTTGGCACAACCAGCGATGGCAAGTTGATTTATCTGTACCATCATCAGCAAAGCTCGGCACTCATGCGGGAAATTGGCCGGTTACGTGAACTGGCATTCCGGGCCGTGGGTGAAGGCACTGGCAACAAGCGGGATATTGATAAATACGACAGCTATTATCACCACCTTATTTTGTGGGATCCGCAAGAGTTGGAGATGGTCGGCGCTTACCGGCTGGCACCAGGCGCAGATGTTTTGGCCAGGAGCGGCATAGAAGGTCTTTATACCAACAGTTTGTTTCACTATGAAGAGTCAATGCAGCCCTACCTGCAGGCCGGGCTGGAATTGGGACGCAGTTTTGTGCAGCCGCGTTACTGGGGCAAACGCAGCCTGGATTACTTGTGGTACGGCATAGGAGCATACTTAAAACATTATCCACAGATCCGCTATTTATTTGGCGCAGTCAGTATGTCTGCCAGCTATCCGCAAAATGCCCGAGATTTACTGGTATATTTTTATTCCCATTATTTCGGATCAGTGCAGGCACCGGCAGAGGCCCGCCAACCCTATCTGCTATCAGCAGAGCAACAGCAGGTCTTGTCGCAGCAGTTTGGTGGAAGTGATTACACCAGTGACTTTGTCCGGCTAAAACTCATGCTAACGAATATGGGGCTGACTGTACCCACCTTATACAAGCAATATAGTGAGCTTTGCCTGCCAGGGGGCGCCAGCTTTCTGGCTTTTAGCACCGATCCGGCCTTTGCCGACTGTGTTGACGGCCTGGTTTTAGTCGATTTACATCAGCTAAAGCCAGCCAAAAAGGCACGGTATCTGGGTTAACTGGCAACCTGACCTAACGTAAAGGCAGTGTAAAGATTAAACAAAGTTCAGTTGGCATTAAGTCTCAGCTGCCTATAACACCTATACTTGTGTAACGTGCCGTCAATCTGATTGGTGGCAATACCGCCCACTGTGGAGGAAACCACTATGTATAGCACCAGTTTGAGCCTGAAAGCCCTGTTACTGAGTGTACTACTGGCCTTTAGCATTAATGTTAAAGCCAACGACACCGTGTCGCAGGCAGAGCTGGACCAGATGCTGGCACCCGTCGCACTGTATCCGGACACCGTCCTGACTCATGTTTTAATTGCTGCCACTTACCCGCTTGAGGTCGTGCAGGCAGCCCGCTGGTCGGCAGATAATCCGGATTTAACCGGCGATGCCGCCGTGCAGGCTGTAGTTTCTGAAGATTGGGAACCGAGCGTTAAGGCATTAGTAGCCTTTCCCGATTTACTGCAACGACTCAGTGACGATTTAAACTGGACGCAGCAACTCGGCGAATTGTTTTTAACCGATGAGGCCGCCGTACTGGCCAGTATTCAACAGCTACGGGAACGTGCTTATCAACAAGGTTCGTTAGACAAAATGCAGCATGTCACCGTACAACGTGAACGCGAAGTTATTGTCATTGAGCCACGCCAGCCTGAAATAATTTACGTACCATATTATGACACCCGCGTAGTATACGGAAGCTGGAGGTGGTCTGCCTACCCGCCTGTGTATTGGCATGCACCACGGGGCTTTCATGCCAGTAACCATTTTTACTGGGGTCCCCGCATACTTGTACGGCCGTCGTTTTATTTCAGTATTTTCGACTGGCGTCATCACCATATTGTGGTGAACCATCACTATTATCACAAGCCGCCGCGCTACTATCCGCGACGCAACAAGCACTATACCGACGCGAGACGCTGGCAACATGACAGCTACCATAGACGCGGCGTACATTACCGGCATGAAGTGTTAAACCGTCAGCATAATTTTGGCTATGCCCGGCAGGTGAGCAAAGAGTACCGCGCCGAAACAACCAAGCGGCGCGAACAGCAACATCGTAGTCAACATAACACCAGCCAGCAAAGCCGGGAGCATATGATGCAACGCCGCACTGCTGAGCAGGTTAATTTGCGCCAGGGTACTGCAACGCAGGGCCGTCAGCTTAATGCTCAACTACGTGCTGAACGAACTGAGCAACCGCAGGTTAACCGCGTTCAACAACACAGCAACCGGCAACCGGCAGAGCGTCAGCAAGTAAGAACCACGGTATCCAAACCAATGGCAACGCGTGAGTCGGTGCAAAACGCCCGGCCTGCACCAAACGTGCAACGCAGCCAGCCAGAACGTCAGGTGCAACCACAACGTCAGGTGCAAACACCACGTCAGGTGCAGCCGCAACGTCAGGTGCAACCACAACGTCAGGTGCAGCCACAGCGTCAGGTGCAACCACAACGTCAGGTACAGCCGCAACGTCAGGTGCAACCACAGCGTCAGGCACAACGTTCAGCCGCCAGCACCAGCCGCGAAGTTCGCAGTATTGAATAACGGGCTGGTGTATCCACCAATACTAAAAGCTGGGGCCAGCTTGCCCTGGCTTTTTTTAAGACCAAAGTTGGGCTGGTGCTTGTCCGGACGGTGCATTACAGTAGGATAATTTGCTAACCCCGAGGCAAAGCAATTATGGCAACCGCGCCGTTAAACTGGCAACAGCTGCTTCAATCCGGCAACCGGATTTTTATTGGTTCACATGCCGCCGTGCCTACGGCACTCATTGATGATCTGATTAACCATGCCAGCAGCCTGCACGACATTGAAATTGTGCAACTGGTCACCCTGGCCGATAACAAGTGGGCTGAGCCGCAATATCAGCATTTATTTAAAGTGAATACCTTTTTTATTGGCGGCGAAAAAATCCGTCAGGCGGTTGCCGAAGGCCGTGCCGATTACACGCCCTGCTTTATGACTGACATTCCGGCGTTATTTACCGATGGCGTGCTGCCACTGGACGCAGCGTTAATTATGGTTAGCCCTGCTGACGAGCATGGTTATCATTCACTGGGCGTGTCGGTTGATGTGGTCGCGGCTGCCGCAAAAGCAGCAAAAATTGTGATTGCCCAGGTCAATCCGCAAATGCCCATTACCTACGGCCAGTCGTTTATTCACCGCGACGATATTAATACATTTTACTACGCCGACCAGGCACTCCCCGAAGCCAGCATGCCCGAGCTGGATGCCCGCACTGAACGGATTGGCCAGTATGTTTCGCTGCTGGTAGAAAACGGTGCCACGGTGCAACTGGGGGTGGGCCGCATTTGTACCGCGGTAACCAAATACCTGAGCAATCATAAAGATCTGGGGCTACACAGTGAAATGATCACCGATGGTGTGCTGGAGCTGATTAAAAAAGGGGTTATTAATAACCGGCGGAAAACCTTTCATCAGGGTAAAAGTGTGGTCAGCTTTTGCATTGGTAGCAAAGCGTTGTATCAGTTTGTTGATCAAAACCCGCATATTGGTTTTTACCCCAGTGAGTATGTTAATTCACCGGCAAATATTGCGCGTAATGACAAAATGGTGGCCATAAACAGTGCCATTGAAGTGGATTTGACCGGTCAGGTAGTATCAGATTCGATTGGCCATCAGTTTTACAGTGGTATTGGTGGCCAGGTAGATTTTAGCCGCGGCGCGTCAATGAGCACCGGCGGTAAGCCGATAATTGCCCTGCCCTCCACGGCTAAAAATGGTTCTGTCTCGCGCATTGTGCCGCACATTCGCGAAGGCGCTGGCGTGGTCACCAGCCGCGGTCATGTTCACTATGTCGTCACAGAATTCGGTGTGGCATCACTGCGCGGTAAGAGCGTGCGTGAGCGGGCACTGGAACTTATTCGGGTAGCTCACCCTAAGTTTCGCAGCCAGCTGCTAGCTGAAGTCCGTAAGTTTTTCTGGGTGCCGCATTATCAGTTACAAACGCCGGTAGACGTTGCCGAGCTAGGCGCTGTTGGCTTTAAGGAGCTGCAAATCAATGGCGAGAGCTTTGACCTCAGACCTTTAAATCCTTCTGATGAACGACGCTTGCAGGAGTTTTTTTACTCTCATACCAAAGAAACTCTGCAAATGCGCTACAACACCGTGCCGACCCAAATGAGCCGCGAGAAATCCTGTACCCTGGTCAGTGTTGATCAAACACAAGATTTAGCTCTGTGCATCGTTAAGCAAAAAGGCTCAGTAGTCGAAATTCAGGCCGTTGGCCGCTACTACCTGATTGCAGCGCAAAACAGCTGTGAAGTCGCCTTTGTTACCCGCGAAAAACATCAGGGCAAAGGCATGGCAAAACGATTATTACAGGAAATGATCGATATTGCCGGCAGTCGCAAGCTGAACAAAATGCTGGCGTATGTCAGGGCTGAAAACAAACCGATGCTCAGCGTATTTACTAAAGCAGGCTTTAAACGTAAAGGTTATGACGACCCCAGTGAAATATATCTGGAACTTGATCTAGGCAATGCTGCAGCCAGAGGAGGCAGTTGATGGCGATTACTGTTTTCAGCCATGCTATTTGCCGCCAGCATAGCGCCGGCGATGATCACCCGGAATGCCCCCAGCGGCTCGATGCGATAAATGATCAGCTAATCCGCTCCGGGCTCGACTATGTGCTGCAACAAAAAGATGCGACACCAGCCAGTAAAGTAGATTTGTGCCGGGCTCATAGTACCCTGTATGTTAATGAGCTATTTGCGAAAGCGCCCGCCGACGGCCATATCTGGCTTGACCCTGATACCCAGATGATGAACAAAACCCTGCAGGCCGCCCTGTATGCAGCCGGCAGCGGTATTAATGCGGTTGATGAAGTGATGCAGACCAGCGACAGACAGGCCTTTTGCGCGGTGCGCCCGCCCGGCCACCATGCTACTCATGACCAGGCAATGGGCTTTTGTTTTTTTAACAACGTTGCCATTGCTGCCGAATATGCGCTGAATCAGTATCAGCTTAAGCGGGTGGCAATCGTCGATTTTGATGTGCACCACGGCAATGGCACTGAAGATATTTTCAAAAACGATCCCCGGGTATTATTCTGCTCCTCTTTCGAATATCCGCTTTATCCCCATACCGGAGCCGACACCGTTTCAGACCATATTATAAATTTGCCATTACCCGGAGGCTGCAAGGCCAGCAGGTGGCGTGCTGAAGTCAGCAGTCACTGGCTGCCCGCGCTGGACGCATTTGCACCGGAGCTTATTCTGATATCAGCCGGTTTTGATGGTCATGCCGAAGATGATATGGCGCATTTTATGTTGCGGGAAGACGATTACCACTGGCTAGCGACAGAGCTCAAAACGCTGGCAAATAAACACTGTCAGGGCCGGGTGGTCGCTATGTTGGAAGGTGGTTATGCCCTGAGTGCACTGGGCCGCAGTGTGGTGGCTTTTTTAAAGGGCCTGATGTAAAAAAATCCGCTTTCACGCTCTTTTTATTGATGAAGAACAAAGTAAACCACTGCCCGGCGGGACTGCAGATTTTTTTATTGATCCAGGCCAATATTTTGTTTTAACCAGCGCGCACAATGTCCGCAGAACTAAACTGTGGAGCACAATATGAAAACCGCTTTAATCGCCATTCCCCTGATATCTGTGTTAGCTGCCGCTCCGGCCTTTGCTGATTTTGCCGTTAATATAGGTGCCATTAATGTTGCACCGGATGACAGCAGCTCGAGCTTAAACGTAATTGAACAAGTTGCCGGCCTGCCTGATGGCTCAACTGCCCTCTCAGTAGACAGCAACACCCAGCTTGGCCTGACATTTGATTACCGGCTTCATGCTAACTGGGCAGTCCAGTTAATTGCTGCTACCCCATTCAGTCATGAAATGCAGGTAAAAGGCTCGGCTATCGATGGCCTTAAGGTTGGTAAAACCAAGCACTTGCCGCCGACGTTGCTGGCGCAGTATCACTTTATGCCCGAACATCAAACATTTGACCCCTTTGTCGGGCTGGGCTTGAACTACACCATTTTCTTTGATGAGCAGATTGATAACCAGTTAAAAGATACGCTGCAGGCACTCGGCGTGACCAGTACGTCAGATAGCGTAACATTAAAGGCAAAAAACTCGTTTGGCTTAGCCTTGCAAGCCGGGGTTAATATCAAACTCAGCGACAATCTTGGTGTGCATATAATGGTAAGCAAAATGGACATCAACACCACTGGCCGGGTTCAGGTAAACGACGCCACAGTACAAAGCGTTGATATCAGTATCGACCCCTATGTGGCAATGATTGGCCTGCGCTGGACTTTATAATAGGGGTAGTGGCAAAAGTCAGGTCTACCCAATAAAAAAAACCTGCAAAAGCAGGTTTTTTTTATTGGGTGTTTAGACGGTATTAGCCCAGCCAGACCCGGGCATTGCGGAACATGCGCATCCACGGGCTGTCTTCCTGCCAGTCGTCCGGGTGCCAGGAGTTGGCCACGGTACGGAACACCCGCTCGGGGTGAGGCATCATAATGCTAACACGGCCATCGGTGGTGGTAAGCGCAGTAATACCCGCAGGTGAGCCATTCGGGTTAGCCGGATAGTGCTCAGTAACCTTGCCAAAGTTATCGACAAAACGCATGGCAACAGTGCCGCTATGGTTAGCTTTAGCGAATGCTTCGCTGCTGGCAAACTCGGCATGACCTTCGCCGTGTGACACGGCGATTGGCATACGTGAACCGGCCATGCCGCTGAAAAACAGGGATGGGCTTTGTTGCACTTCGACCAGGCTGAAGCGGGCTTCAAACCGTTCTGATTTATTGCGAACAAAATGCGGCCACAGCTCTGCACCCGGGATCAACGATTTCAGGTTCGACATCATCTGGCAGCCATTGCACACCCCCAACGAGAAGGTAGACTGACGTTCAAAAAATGCGGCAAATTGGGCCCGGGCAATATCGTTAAACAATACAGACTTAGCCCAGCCTTCACCGGCTCCCAATACATCACCATACGAGAACCCACCGCAAGCGGCCAAACCGTTAAAGTCGCTCAGTTTAACCCGGCCTGCCAGAATATCGCTCATATGCACATCAACAGCGCTAAAACCGGCACGGTTAAAGGCAGCAGCCATTTCCAGATGCGAGTTCACACCCTGCTCACGCAAAATAGCGACTTTAGGGGCTGCCCCTTTTAAAATATAAGGTGCTGCGATATCTTCATTTGCATCAAAGCTGAGTTTTACATTTAAACCCGGATCGGTCTCATCCGCTTTTGCCGTAAACTCCTGCAGCGCGCCTGCCGGATTATCACGCAGTGCCTGCATCTGGTAAGTGGTTTCAGCCCAGATACAGCGCAAGCGGTTACGGCTATCGCTGAAGACCAGCTGCTCACCACGGCTAAAGTGCAATGTATCGCTGGTATTTACCGCCCCCAGAATATGGCTGCATCCGGCCAGATTGTGAGTTGCCAGTACCTGCTTAACATAAGCCAGTTCGCTGTTCGCCACCTGAATAACCACACCGGGTTCTTCACTGAACATAACAGCCAGATCGTCTTCACCCAGGCCACTGATATCAACCGTAAAACCCGCTTTACCGGCAAACGCCATTTCAGCTAAGGTAACAAACAGGCCGCCATCAGAGCGGTCATGGTAGGCCAGTAATTTTTGCTCACGCACAAGTTGCTGTGTCGCTGCAAACAAGTTCAGCAACAACTCCGGGCTGTCTAAGTCGGCTGGTGTTGTGCCCAGTTGCTTATACACCTGGGTTAAACAGGATGCGCCCAAGCGGTTAGCGCCCTGCCCTAAATCAATCAATAACACGCTGCTGTCACCACGGTCGGTGCGTAGCTGCGGCGTAACCGTTTTGCGGATATCCTCTACCCGGCCAAACGCGGTAATCACCAAACTCATCGGCGAGGTAACGGCCTGCTCTTTACCATCTTGCTGCCATTTGGTTTTCATCGACATTGAGTCTTTGCCTACCGGAATGGTAACTTCAAGCGCCGGACATAATTCTTCACCTATGGCTTTTACCGCAGCATATAAACCGGCATCCTCGCCCGGGTGACCCGCAGCTGACATCCAGTTAGCGGACAATTTAATCCGTTTTAAATCGCTGATATCACTACAGGCAATATTGGTAATGGCTTCGGTTACCGCTAAGCGGGCTGAAGCAGCAAAATCCAGTAGGGCAACCGGTGTACGCTCTCCCATGGCCATAGCTTCACCGTGATAAGTATCGTAACTGGCTGCGGTAATACCACAGTTAGCAACCGGTATCTGCCAGGGTCCGACCATTTGGTCGCGCGCCACCAAGCCGGTCACCGTGCGGTCACCAATGGTGACCAGGAAGGTTTTTTCAGCAATGGTCGGTAAGCGTAATAAACGCTCCGCTGCGTCGGCGATGGTTATACCTTCGCGGTTTAGCGGTTGGCCTGGTGACTGGGCACTTTGTACATCCCGGTGCATTTTAGGTGCTTTACCCAGTAACACGCTAAGTGGTAAGTCAATGGGGGTTGTGCCAAAGTGCTGATCTGTCAGGGTCAGATGCTGCTCTGCCGTGGCCTCACCCACTACGGCGTAGGGTGCTCGCTCGCGCTGGCAAATTTGCTCAAACACCGCCATTTTTTCCGGCGGAATCGCCATCACATAGCGTTCTTGCGACTCGTTACACCAGATCTGCAGCGGAGACATGCCAGGCTCATCATTGGGCACATTTCGCAGTTCAAACTTACCGCCAACCCCACCGTCATTGACCAGCTCAGGGAAAGCATTAGATAACCCACCGGCACCAACGTCATGAATGAAACATATCGGGTTGTCAGCACCCAACTGCCAGCAGCGGTCGATGACTTCCTGACAACGTCGTTCAATTTCCGGGTTTTCCCGCTGCACCGAGGCAAAATCTAAATCTTCTGCTGACTGGCCCGACGCCATCGACGACGCGGCTCCGCCACCCAGACCGATATTCATTGCCGGCCCACCTAATACAACAAGCTTAGCACCGGGTGGTAATTCGCCCTTTTGCACGTGATCGGTGCGGATATTACCCAGACCACCAGCAATCATAATAGGCTTATGATAGCCCCGCACTTCTTCGCCGTTATAGCTGCTGACTTTCTCTTCATAGGTACGGAAATAGCCGTTAATAGCGGGCCGGCCAAATTCGTTGTTAAATGCAGCACCGCCCAACGGGCCTTCCAGCATAATATCCAGCGCACTGACAATGCGGGCCGGCTTGCCGAAATCAGTTTCCCAGGGCTGCTCAAAGCCAGGGATCCGCAGGTTCGAAACGGAAAACCCAACCAGACCGGCTTTTGGCTTTGAGCCCACGCCGGTAGCGCCTTCATCACGTATTTCACCACCGGAACCGGTCGCCGCCCCCGGGTACGGGGAAATAGCAGTCGGATGGTTATGGGTTTCCACCTTCATCAGTATATGAATATCTTCATGATGGTAATTGTATTCGGCAGTGCCCGGTACCGGAAAAAACCGGCCTGCGGCCGAGCCGGTCATCACCGCCGCATTGTCTTTATATGCTGACAATACATAATCGGGCGTGTGCTCAAAGGTATTTTTAATCATTTTGAACAATGATTTGGGCTGCACCACGCCGTCAATAGTCCAATCTGCATTAAAGATTTTATGCCGGCAATGCTCAGAGTTAGCCTGGGCAAACATGTACAGCTCAATGTCATTCGGGTTGCGGCCCAGTTGCTGAAAATTGCTGACCAGATAATCAATTTCATCATCTGCCAATGCCAGCCCCATCACCATATTGGCCTCGGCCAGTGCCGCGCGGCCACCGTTAATAATATCAACTGAGCTTAATTGCCCCGGAGCAGCATGCTGAAATAATGCCGCAGCCTGGTCAAATTCGGAAAACACAACTTCCATCATCCGATCGTGCAATAAACTGCCGACTGCTGTTAGTTCAGTCTCATTTAAGCTGCGGCTGCTTTCAATGTAGTAAGCAATACCACGTTCTAAACGCTTTATTTTGCTCAGGCCACAATTATGGGCGATGTCACTGGCCTTAGACGACCACGGCGAAATCGTGCCGGGACGCGGCGTTACCAATAGTAACTGGCCAACAGGGTCATGGCTGGCGATAGCCGGACCGTAAGTCAGCAGTTTATCCAGAGTGCTTTGCTCGTCACTGCTAAGCGCAGCGCTATTTTCGGCAAAATGCATAAACTCGGCATAAATTGCTGTTACCGGCAAATTATGCAGCGCGCATTGGTCAAGTAACTTGGCAATTCGGAATTCGGACAGTGCAGGTGCACCACGCAGGATCAACATAGGCTATAGGTTCCGTTGGTTGAGCGTCGATGGAAGCTGATTTCAGCGCGCTATTATAAAGAAATTTGCTGCTAAGTGGTATGTGAAAAAACTGACTGGCCCGTATAAGTTTGATATAACGAACAACAACGTCGTAAATGTCAGGTTTTACATGCAACTCAGGGTGCTTTTATGGCTGGTCGTTTGCCTGCTTAGCGCTTGCGCGCCGGTAGCAGAGCAGGCATCGCAGCTCGATAACATATATCAACGTAATAATTTAAGGGTTGGCCTGCTGCATGGCCCAACCAGTTATTATATTGGTGTTGATGGCCCAACTGGTTTTGAATACGAGTTAGCACAGACGCTGGCGCGCCGGCTGGATGTCGAATTACATTTGTTTCCCAGCTATCACCTGGACGAACTGTTACAAAAGCTGGAGAGTGGCCAGGTCGACTTTATTGCCGGTGGTCTTACCCTTACCCCGCAACGGCTAAGCCGCTATCGGGCTGCACCAGCCTATCGCTGGATTAGCGAGCAGCTGGTATTTCGCCAGGGCAACGACTGGCCACGCACCTTTGATGATATTACCGAGCCCATTGTCGTGATTCAGGATTCAAGCCATGCCCAGACCCTGGCACGTTTAAGTGAACAATATCCCAACGTGCAATGGCAAGAACAGCGGGATCTGGATGCTGATGACGTACTGCAACTGGTGGTTGACGGTAAAATTCCTTATACCCTAACCGATTCAAACCAACTGGCGATTAACCGGCGCTTTTATCCGAATTTAAGCATTGGCTTTACTGTGAGTGAAAACCAACCAGTCGGTTGGTTACTGGCCGATACTAATGATGACTCATTGTTAACGGTGTTGATTGAGTTTTTTGGCAATATTTACCAGAGCGGTGAGCTGATAACGCTGGAAGACCGCTATTTCGGCCATGTCAGTCAGTTTGACTATGTTGATACCCTGCAGTACATGGACGCGATAGCCAACACCCTGCCAGAGTACAAAGCATTATTTATGCAATATGCCGGCGATCTCGACTGGCGACTACTGGCCGCATTGTCTTATCAGGAGTCTCACTGGGATCCGAAAGCACGTAGCCCTACCGGCGTGCGCGGTTTGATGATGCTAACCTTGCCTACCGCTAAACAAATGGGTGTAAGCAGCAGACTTGATCCACAGCAGAGTATCAAGGGAGGCAGTCAATACTTACAGCGTCTGGTAAACCGGATACCGGAACGCATTGCCATGCCGGACCGGCTGTGGTTTGCCCTGGCATCCTATAATGTTGGCTGGGGCCATGTTGAGGATGCCCGTATTCTTACCCAGCAGCAGGGGGCAGATCCTGATAAGTGGCTGGAAGTTAAACAACGTTTGCCTTTACTGCGCCAGAAAGCCATTTATCAGCACAGCCGGTACGGCTATGCCCGGGGTGACGAGGCCGTACTCTACGTTGAAAATATCCGACGTTACTATGACTCACTGGTGTGGGCTGATGAAAAACAACAGGCAGAAGACCGGCTACTGCAACAGCGATTGCGGCTCACCGAGCAACTCGACCTTACGCCAGACGCAGAGCAACATGCCGAACCGGAACCACAGCTACCTATTGAGCCTTAAATTAAGCAGTTTGGCCGTCAGCCACTTGTTGTCGGCAAGCAGCAGCTCTATAGTAGCGTCATATAAGTATTGCTTCGGGCGATACCGGCTTATTTCTTCAGGTACCTTATGTTAAAACGAAAAAAACCGGCGCTGAAACGTCGAAAACTGAGTGCTTTTGCTATCAGCTCCAGCCGCCGGCGCGTTAAACGCAATACTGAGCTGCTAAAGTTGCACCGCAGGCGACGCAATTACCAAACTATTTTGCAGGAGCATCCGGGGTTGCAGGATCACACTGAACAGGCTCCCCTGACAAACCAGTGATTTTCAGCGTTTTTTTCTGCAGGCGTCGCCGTTGAAAAAAGGCCGACAGCATAGCTGAGCATTGTTCGGCCAGCACCCCGCTGGTTACCTCAAGCTGATGGTTCAGCGTTGGGTGCTGCACTAAATTCATCACAGAACCAGCCGCCCCGGTTTTATAGTCACTTGCGCCAAACACCAGGCGCGCCAACCTGCTATGCACTAACATACCGGCACACATGCTGCAGGGTTCCAGCGTCACATATAACGTGCAGTCGGTTAGCCGGTAATTTTGCAGCCGTTTTCCGGCCTGTCGTACCGCCTGCATTTCGGCATGGGCCGACGGATCATGTAAGCTGATCATCTGATTAAAACCCTCAGCAATCAACCGGCCATCTTTAACAATAACGGCACCCACCGGTACTTCACCCGCCGCTTCGGCCTGCTCAGCCAGTTGCAGCGCTTTTTGCATCCATTGTTGATCGGTCATAAACTCTTACAATTATTCTGACATTCGGCCCAAGTTTAGCACTACTATCTGGTGATATTGACTAAACTTTCGCTTTTGATACTAATACGACGCACAAGAAGACAATTTAAACAATTGATTTATATAAACTAAATAACAATGGCATCGAGTTTGCTGTTGTTTACTAACAACTAAAACAGGGAGAATATTATGGGACCATTTGAAGTTGGCGCCATCGCAATTATTGGCGGACTGGCATACGCAGCTTATGATGTGTATATGAAAACTAACGCCAAAGCCGGTAAAGGTGAACTGCAAGCATTACAAGACGAAGTGCACCGATTAAAAGAGCGTGTAAGTACACTGGAAAGCATTGTTACTGATAAATCTTATCAGTTAAAAGATCAAATTAATAAGCTGTAATTAACAGCCGTTTTAACAAAACAGCTGCCGCGTTCCGGGCAGCTGTTTTTGTTTTAACGTATTTAAAAATTCACCATTAGTTAGTTAAAATCACTACTGCCCAGATATCTCAACTGCCTGGAACCCCACCACTAATATCTAACCAATTGTAATACAAAAATATTAAATTATGGCATAGCTCTTGAAGTAACTGTTGTATATCAACATTAAGCTCTTAACAAGGAACTATGCTCATGAACAAAACTGTCATTATCATTATTGCCGTAGCACTGGGTATTTACTGTCTGCCAACTATTCTGGCCATTGTTGGCTCTGTATTTGCTCTACTGGTGGGGCTGGTCGCTGCGGTCTTCGCCATTGGTATTACTGCCATTGTAACCCTGGCACCGTTGCTGCTATTTGTCTGGCTGGTGTGGTGGTTGGTGCGGGATAATCGTAAAACACAGCAGTATTAAGTAAAGTCATTTATTACTGATAATTAAAAGCCCTGTTATGTTCACCATTACAGGGCTTTATATTGTTGCCGGCATCAGCGTTAACTTTTCCGGAATCGTTGCAACCTCAGTACATCCCGCACCACTTCGTAGCCTGGTATCAGCGCCATAGCCAGCAGGAATATTTTAACCGACAGCTGCAGAGAACTTGGGTCAAAATGACGGCTCCATGTATCCAGATCCAATTGCAACAGTGGTTCGTTAAATGCCAGCGTGATAAACATCAGCGTAAAGGCGAGATTAACCAGCACATTCAAAGTAAGCAATTGCCGGTTCCAGATCCGACGCTGTAGCTGCCATAAGCTACTCAGCACACCAAGCACTATCACCGGACTAAACCACATAAGCAGCTGCAATGAATGCGAACTAAAAACTGAGCTATCAGCGCTGGCTTCGGCAAAGTGCTGTTGCCACAGCGGAAACCAGATCACCAGCAGCAGAAAAACATAACTGGCTAAATCGGTGAAAATATCGCTTAGGCTGATATGCTGCCAGCCAGCGGCTACCGGTGGTAGATCTTGCGGTTGCCACTGCTTATCTGTGCTGCAGACCCGAGCTTGTTTACCTTTAAATGCAACGGCAAACCCAACGGTTATAGCGGTAAATCCAAATACTGCATCTTCAATAAATCCTGAAGCCAATCCCATAACAAATCGGAACAGGCCAAAATCTGCCCCCATCAACCAGGCTTTTGTCATAAACACCACTTGCAGCACCAAAAAGACCCCAAGCACCATAAACAGGGTATGTTTATAAAGTGGCATCAGATGTGCTGGTATCAGCGGCTCAATCGGGCAAAACTGGCGGGCTACCTGGGTAGGATGCCCCATAGCCTTTAGCACATCAGCAAGTTGCTGCTCAGCAAGCTCACCACCTTGCTGTTCGGCCAGCGCATCGAGCTGATCCATAATATTTGCCTGCAATTCCCGGCCAATTTCCTGCCGTTTCGGCTCAGGCAGTTCACGTTGCACTGCAGCAATATAACGTTTAACGAGTTCCATTAGCGATTCTCCTCTGCCTGCTCAGTCTGTATGGTTTGCTCTGGCTGCAACAGCGGCCCCAGCGCATTATTTAAGGTGGTCCATTCCCCGGTAAGTTGTGCCAGCAGTTCGGCACCCAGTTCAGACAACTTATAGTAGCGGCGCTCGCGCCCTTCGCCTTGCTGCCACTCACTGTCGAGCAAACCTTGATCTGCCAGCCGTCTTACCAGCGGGTACAAGGTGCCTTCGTCAATATCAATACCCGTATCCTGTAACTGCCGGCGCAGCGAATACCCATAGTGACGCTGGCGCAACGAAGCCAGCACCGCCAGCACCAGCACCCCGCGTCGCAGTTCCAGCCGCATTTTGTCTAATTGAGCCGATGTCATAAGCCGTCCTTGTATCTGGTTGAAACATACTGTGCAGCGCATACTGTATGCCGCACAGCAATATACTAGGCGGCGCACAGTATAAAAGCAAGTACCAGATGGTCAGTTTTGCTAAAATATGGCTTTTTTATCATTCATATAACCGTCATTATTTCGTATGCAACTGTTTTTAAACAAAAAATAATATTGGCTCATTTTCTGCGTATATCAGCTGAATTCAAAATAATAAGGGCAAAAAATGAGTGTGTTCAGGCTGATATTTAATATTCTTTGGTTTGTAATGGGTGGCTTTGTGATGGGGCTGCTATGGTGGCTGGTAGGATTGTTGTGTTTTATCAGCATTATTGGTATTCCGTTTGGCCGCAGTTGTTTTGTGATTGGTGAAATGGCGTTCTGGCCATTTGGCCAGGATGCAGTGAGCCGGCGCTATATTAACCGCTATGATGATATTGGTACCGGCACCCTGGGCACCCTTGGCAATATTATCTGGTTTTTACTGTTCGGGATCTGGCTGGCACTGGGCCATTTAGGCCATGCAATAGTGTGTTTCATCAGTATTATCGGTATTCCGTTTGGCATCCAGCATTTAAAACTGGCGCTGCTAAGCCTGGCGCCTATCGGTAAAACCGTGGTAGCGCGCAGTGCAATCTGATGAGTAAAAATATAGGTTCACGTTACCCTGTAATACCTAGCGTCGCTGGCGACTGGCCAGCACGCCGGCCAGCCGGGTCGGTGCAACCAGAATATGGAACCCCAGCAGACTGATAGCCAGGGTAATGCCACTGCTGAGGATAAACTTGGCCCACACCGCCAGCGCCAGATCAATTAATACAAACTGCACAAAAAACAGCAGGGGCAAATGCACGATATACACCCAGAAGCTAACATTTGACAGATACGCCAGAGCGCGGCTATTCCAGTTCAGCCAGCGTCTGGCATATAGCAAGGCGCAAAGCGTCCATAACACCGCACTGCAACTTTCCAGCAAGGTAACAGCCAGTTTCAGCCAGCCTTGTGGCTGGCTCTGAGGCATCAGAGTTGCCGGCAATAACGTATAATAAATTGCATAACTGACGGCGCCCAGCAGCAAATAATAATGCCGAAACGGATCAAGACGAGCTAACAGGGCGGGCATGCTGAAACAGGCATAGCCCAGGCTGAAAAACACGCCATAAAACCACAACGCCCACAAGGCCGGCAAAATCCACTCCGGAGCCGGAAATGGCACCGGTACGCTGTACAAGGCAGGCACACAGGCCAGTATTGACAACAGCACTAATGCATTTGGTTTAAGTTCGGTAAACCAGCTCAGCATTTGGCGATTAAGCAAAATACGGCAGCACCAGGTCAGCAGATACAAAAACAGTAAATGGTATAAAAACCACAGATGCATCGTACTAAGCGGCATGGCTGGCGGCTCGGTCATACTTATCATCGACTGAATAAAAATTAGAAATGGTGGCTTTTGCTGCACATGTGCCAGGCCAAACTGCATTACGACGCCAACAGCCAGTGTTAGCAGCGGCAAAAATAACAGCAAAGGCAAGCCGATGCGACGCAGGCGGTTTTGCCAGAATGCGCCATCACCATATTTGTGCAGCAGCATGGCGGCAAAAAAGCCGGCCAACAGAAAGAACACCGGCATCCGAAACAAATGGCTGGCCCAGGCAACAACATCAAAAAGCGGATGGTTAAGCACATCGGCGCTGGGCCAGAACGGCTGTGCCATAGGGCTGTATGCCAGGGCCGCATGAAAAAATACGCCAGCCAGCATCGCCAGCGCACGCAGATTATCCAGGTAAAACAGGCGTACAGAACCGTTACCCTGCAACATAATGCTGGCTCCCTCTGGCAACAGTTGCCATGCTGGTTTTATCAAAAAGCCGGGGTTATAAAAAGCTGGTTTTCCGCTTTTGTAAGTAGGCGGTCAGCATCAGGATGCCGGCCACTAAAGCGGTACCTGCAGCCAGCAGAGCTAGCGTTGTGCTATTCCAGCTGGCCGTTGACGCTTCCAGCGTTTGATGCACGGCCGGCATGCGGATAATCCACAAAATAAAGCCATTCAGTAGCAGGTTGGTAATGATCATTACGGTTATGGTGTAACCTTCTGAATAGGTCAGCAGCGCGGTGGCCAGATAGCAACAGTAAGACAGCAGAATAAACAGGCTTACCAACACCACCAGCGGGATAACGCCGTTAGTCACCGGTGTGCTGACAATCACCAGCAGCATACCCAATACCAGCAGTAGCCAGGGCACCAGAAACAACGCCAGATTAGCGCCAAGCTTGGCCAGTGCATAATCCTCTGCGGTGACCGGCAAGCTCATCATAAACGCTAAAGTTTGGTCTTTCTTCTCGTTCACTACCAGCTCAACAGCCGAGCGGGATCCGATTACAATCATCAGCGTGATCATCATAATGGCGCCACTATTAAACATCAGCGGTGTGGCCATGCCCATCATCCCAATAATCACTACGCCACCGATCATATAAGCCGCTAACGATTTTTTCATCAGTTGCCAGTCTTTGACGATCAAACGTTTAATCATCAGGGTGTTATTAAGCGTATTTGGCATTTTGCCTGCTCCTATCGGTTACGTTTGACATTGGCGACAAAAATCTCTTCAAGTGACATCCGATGTTGCTCGATCACCTTAAAACCGGCTTGTTGCAGCGCGACCGCAAACTCGCTGCTGCATTGATCGGTAATTACCTCTGCTAACTGACCACTGCGGCGGATGCTAACGGCCCCCGGTATGCTGTCCTGCGCCTGAGGAAGCAGCTGACAACGAAAGCGCGCCCAGCTTTGCACAAAGCTTTCTTTATCCTGCAGTGCCAATAACTTACCCCGGTCTAAAAAGGCAATTTGGTCTGACAGTTTTTCAATGTCATGGGTATTGTGCGATGAGAACAACACACTACGCTCATCATCACGCAGTATATCGGCCAGTTCAGTGATCACTTCGTCACGGGCAACCGGATCCAGGCCGGTAGTAGGCTCATCCAGCACCAGCAGTTTTGGCCGTCTGGCCAGCACCAGCAACAAACAGGCTTTTACCCGTTGGCCATGCGATAAGCCTTTTATTTTCTGATCAGCAATCAGCTCAAAACGCTGCAATAAATCTCTGGCATAGGCGTGGTCAAAATTCGGAAAAATACTGTGAATAAAATCCATATGCCACTGTAAAGTCTGGTTTTTATACAAACGCATATCATCCGAGGCAAAACCAATATCGTATTTAGCCTGCACCTGCTGTGCCGGCAGTTTATATCCCAGTACATCTACCTGGCCGGCATCTGCCTTTACCAGCCCCATTAAAATACGGATGGTAGTAGATTTTCCGGCGCCGTTAACACCTACCAGTCCCAGCACCTGACCTTTTGCCAGGGAAAGATTCAGGTTTTCCATAGCAAAATGCGGGTAGCGGATACTGATGTTGCGCATGTCAAAAGCATATTGCTGCATTGCGTTTGTCCTCGTTGTCGCCGCCGGTTAACGCTGCGATTTCAGTTTCTGTTGCAACTGTTCCAACAGTTGTTGATCTGTCAGTTGCAGCTGCCGGGCTAAATCGACCAGCTGCTCTAACTGTTGGCTCAGCTGCTGTTGCTTTAGCTGCTGCTGTAAATCCGGATGTGCCGCCACGAAAGAGCCGCGGCCAGGCTGAGTCACAATCACGCCAGCGAGCTCCAGCTCGGCATAGGCGCGTTTAACGGTGATCACACTCACCTGAGTTTGTGCCGCCAGTTCACGAATAGACGGCAGTGGCATATTGGCTGGCCAATCACCCAGCAGCACTTTGCTGGTAATTTGCTCGACAATTTGTTCATACATTGGCTTTTTGTCTGTTGCCGACAGAAATAAGCCATCAGTCATAAAAGATCCCGCATGCACACCAACCGTGTATATTTGATATGCACAGTATATACACAGATATACACAGTGCAAGTGAAATTGAAGTGTTAATTTAAGATTTTATACTTTGCGTTGCGACGGAGCGATAGTCAGACTGTCAGTGCAATGATAGGTTAACAACCGATACAGGCATATTTTGATGAGCATAGAACGTGGCAGCAGATAACTACCAGCGAATTTGGCAAACCGTATTATTAATTCCGGCAGGTAAGGTAGCCAGCTATGGTCAGATTGCCGACCTGGCTGGCCTGCCGGGCCGGGCCAGATTAGTGGGTAAAGCACTGGGCTATGCCCCCCAGGAACTGGCTGTGCCCTGGTACCGGGTATTGCGCAGCGACCGCAGCCTGGCATTTGCGGCAGGCACCGCCAGCGCACTGGAGCAACGCCAGTTACTGTTGGCTGAGGGCGTAATATTGCGTAATAACCGGGTTGCCAAAACAGACCTGTGGCAACCCGATCTGGCCGAGCTATTGTTTAAGTTGCAGTATTAGCCAGCTTATATTCATGCTTTACCCGACGTCGAAGTAACCATAGCCCCGCTAATAACAGGCTCAGCGGCATGGTGCCCCCGGACGATTCTGCCGCAGGCGGTGGCGGCGGGCTGGCGACCACCGTTAAGGTTATACTGGCGCTGGTAGCGGCACCTCTGGCATCAGTCGCCGTAACAGTCAGCACCAGCTGACTGTTACTGGCCGGGGCCACAAAACTTACCGCATTACTACTGGCGTTTTGCAGACTAACCGCTGGCCCGCTGTCCTGCTGCCACTGATAACTAATGCTATCGTTTTGTGCATCAGTCGCTACGGCGGTTAACGTTACACTCTGCCCGGCATTAACCTGGCGGTTTTCACCAATGGTTACCGTTGGCGGGGTATTGGCATCGTCATCCAGAATGGTCAGGCTCAGTTCGGTTATGTCACCAAGTGCGCTGCCTGCAACGCTGTATAACCGCAGAACAACTGTTTCATCCCCTTCCTGCAGCGTATCATCAATAACCTGCAGGGTTATTTGCTGTTCATTGCTGTCGCCATCGGCCCAGCTTAGCGCGCCGCTGGCAGCCACGATATCTTCACCTACCGTAGCTGAAGCACTCACTAATTCATAGCCGATACTCACCGCACCATCGCTGCCGCCAAGCCGGCGAACCACAACGGGGATACTGGTGTCAGCCTCAACTACCGACAACGCTGATTCTGTCAGACTTATGGCGCCTGCCCGGGCTGGATCGTCACCAAAACGAAGCCGCAAATAAGACGGGCTGCTCAGGCTGGCGCCGTTCGCCGGGTCAAATAGCCGCACAAACAACTCTCGTCCGGCATTAAGACCGCGATCAAGAGTGGTAATATTGATGGTTTTATCACTGCTATCGCCCGCCGCCCAGCTTAAACGGCCTTGGCTTTCCTGATAATCCAGGCCCGGTTCAGCCCGTCCTGCCAGAATTTCATAACCGACACTCACTGCAGCCGTACCACTAAGCCGGGTTACCTGCAGTTGCGCAACATCGCCCGGGCTTACTCTACGGTCACTCTCGCTGAAGGCCAGTGCGCCGGCTTGTGGGTTGGTAGTGTTATCGCGCAGCAAATAAAGGCCACTGTTAATATCGCTGCCTATGATAATGCCCGAAGGCAAATACGGATAAACGCCCCACATGCCATTAAATGCTGCGCTGTCAGACGCCGGAAAGGTATCGAAAAAACCCGCCTGCTGCGGCTGCGTCGGATCGGTTATATCGAGAATGGTTAAACCGCGCTGGTAGTTCGACATATAGTAGCGATTACCCCGGACAAAACCATTATGGTCTACTGCACGGGTTGGTCCGGTATAGGTCGCTGCCAGCGCTGGCGCCGTTAAATCACTCAGTTCAAAAATCCGGACTGTAGTATTCAGGTTGTGGTCTATTTCATCCAGTTCATCATGCACAAATAAGTATTGTTTATCTTCGCTCCACCAACCGGAATGAACGTAGCTGGCCAAACTGTAAGTAAAGTCTGCTAAAGCCAGATTGCTGGCACCGCTGATATCCCAAAGCTTGATATTCTGCTCATTAAAGTCAAACAACACATGACACTCTGAGCGGTCACACTGACTGCTGGCTCGTGAGTCGTTCAGCCGCATCGAGGCAACATCATGGCTATAGTTGCTGCGACCGGCACCGGTTTGCAGCCAGTTGGCACTGAGCTGTAACGGGTTAGCCAGGCTGTAACTGGACACTGCCCCGCCCTGCTGGGGCTGACCAGCAATATGCAATGCTGGCAGCTGGCCATTTAATGCCGTATTGGTAGTGTAATCAACGTTACTGATATACAAATTATGAGCAGAGCTGGCAACCGGATCGGCTGCTGCCAGCCTTACGCTGGCGGGTAAATCATTTAAATCAATAATCTGAATATTATTGTTCGCCTCAGAGGAAACATAAGCATAAGCCTGCCAGCGACCCAGCCCCTCATCAAAAAACTGCAGTACTTTTATGTCACGCCAGGTGGTATTTGTGCCGGCAATGCTGCCGACTTCAACCGGGTTTAACGGGTCAATCAGACTGACTACAGCAGTGCCGTTGTTCAAACCAATTAATCCATATTCATTACCGGTATTAAGATCAACATGCCCCCAGATATCATTGGCTGAGTTGGGTGCAGAACTAAAATCAGCCAGTGCCAGATGGGCAATCAGGTCAATATTATTACAGCTGAATACTCCTGCCTTGCCGTCAACGCAGGGTGCAGCCTGCTGCCGTGCAGCTATGGCACTATGAGCCGCTAACTGCTGATTTACTTGCGCAGCAAAACGCGCCGGGCCGTCACTGATAATTTGGAAGCCACGCTGGCTTAAGCGCATAACAAATTCAGCAGGCACGCCGGTCAATACTGTTTGATTCAGCTGTGGTGCCTGCTGCAGAAAATGATCAAAACGGTTATAACCCCCCAGCACCGGCACTATTTCACTGAGCAGCAGCACCGCATCTTCAGCACTGTTGAGCGTGTAGCGACCTGCGGCTACCAATACTTTATCGCCTTTACCCGCCTGGCTTAAGGCATAGCCAATGCTGCGACATGGCCGCAGCACATTATCGCATCGCCCATTGTCCTGGCCGCTTTCAGCAACAAAGCGGGCTTTATCATGCTCGGCGTGGGCCCGGGCTCCCTGACTGAAACAACATGCAGTAGCCATCAGCAACAACGCCAGGCCACCCATATAGTTTGTTTTCCTGAAGCAATCATTAATGTTCATCGCAGCCGCCTGTCTCAGGCTCTCAGTTCGCAGAATACGCTGCATACAGTGCCTGTCATTGTCGATTTTCACTTAAGTTTAGAGTATTGTTTACCGCAGCTTTACTAAATACAACCTTATTATGAATTCAGTGCGCCATTTTCGCCGCGGTATCGCTGTATGCTTTTTTTGTCAGCGTGCTGACATCTTGTGGCTCTGACCGCGAAACACTAACCCCGGAACCATTGCTGGTGCAGCTTAGCTGGCAGCAGCAAATCGTCGATTGTCAGCAACACCTGCTGATAAATAATCAACAATGGCAACTGCAGCACATGCAGTTTTACCTGAGTGATTTTTCACTAAACCAACAACCCCTTAGCTTAGCCACGACCAGCTGGCAACAGCCGCAGCTGGCATTGCTCGGTACAGATTGTCAGGGCAACAGCAACTGGCAGCTGCAGTTTATGCAACCGATTAGTGCCGGCACCTTGCGCTTTACGCTTGGTCTGCCGTTTTCGATAAACCACCAGAACCCGCTTACTGCCACGGCACCACTGAACAACTCTGCCATGTTCTGGAGCTGGCAACTGGGCTATAAGTTTTTGCGGCTTGATTTGCAGGGCCCGGACTATGGTTGGGCGTTTCATCTGGGGTCAACCGGTTGCCAGTCAGCCAGCGTACTGCGCCCGCCAGCAATGCCATGCCAGCACGCAAACGCTGTAGAGGTTGTGCTGGATTACCAGCCAGGTCAGCAGTTGCAACTTAACCTTGAGAGGCTACTGTCAGATATCCCCCTGCTTAGTGACAACAGCTGTATGTCAGACGCACAGCAACAAAGCTGCCAGATGCTTTTTTCTAATACTGCTGCACCAGGCGTGTGGCAGTTTAGTGCGGCGTTATGACAGGGGTGTCCGGCCATAAAACGTGGCAATCGTACATATTGCTGGTTGCCTCACTGTTTATTAGCAGTTGTCATAAACCCGAGGCCACACCATCGTCATGGCAATGGCCATTGCCAGCCGGCATGCCACAGCCAAGGCAACCTGCAGAAAACCCAATGAGCCAGGCTAAAGTTGAGCTTGGTCGCTATCTGTTCTACGACAAGCAGTTATCCGCTAATGGCAGTCAAAGCTGCGCCAGTTGCCATCAGCAGCAATTTGCTTTTGCCGAACCACGGGCCCAATCAGTTGGCAGTACCGGCCAGTTGCATCGGCGCAATGCCTCAGCACTGGTTAATATTGCCTACAACAATACACTGACCTGGGCCCATGATGGTTTGACCGAGATTGAGCAGCAGGTGCTGATTCCGCTATTCAGTGATAACCCGGTAGAACTTGGCCTGAGTGGCCAGCAACCAGAAATACTGCCACACCTCACCCGCGCCCCATATCCGCAGCTGTTCAGACAAGCCTTTGGCAATAATGAACCTGATATGCAGCAGGTTGTCATGGCATTGGCCAGCTTCGTCCGGAGTTTGATATCGTTTCAATCTGACTTTGACCGCTATGCCTACCAGAACGAAGATACCGCACTAACCGCAACCGAAATTGCTGGCATGAACCTGTTTTTTTCTGAACGGTTGGAGTGTCATCACTGCCATGGTGGTTTTAATTTCACTCAGGCTACCAGCCACAGTAAACAGCCGCTGGACCTGCGACCATTTCATAATACCGGGTTATATTTTACCCACCGGACAGGGCAGACTGACCCGGGCTACCCACAACACGACCGTGGGCTGGCCGAAATTAGCATGAACCCGGCTGATGACGGTCGTTTCCGCGCGCCCACGCTTCGCAATATCGCGCTGAGCGCGCCTTATATGCATGATGGCAGCCTGGCGACACTGGAGCAGGTGATAGATTTTTATGCTGACGGCGGCAGACAGATACCTGACGGCCACCACGCCGGTGATGGCAGACAACACCCCGGCAAAAGTCAGTTTGTCACTGGCTTTGAACTGACAGCAAGCGAAAAGGTCGCGGTACTGGCGTTTTTACGAAGCCTGACCGACCCGCATTTTATCGTTAACCCTGATCATAGTAACCCGTGGCAGCCGACTCCCTGAACCCATAAAAAAACCGGCCAGGTTAATGGCCGGTTTGGTCACTCATGGTCTATGCCGGATGTGTTTTAAACCCGTGTCATCAACTTAGTAGCTTTTCTTGGCTACTGTCAGTTGATTATCGACCCGCTTAACGTCTTTAGTTTTCTTAGCGATAGCTTCAGCCAAATCACTTTCAGCATCGGAATCAACTTCACCTTTTAACATCACAACACCGTTCTCAACATCAACGTCAATAGCGGTACCACTGGTTTCTGATTCAAACAATAAACGCGTTTTCACTACTGTCGCCACTTTGGCATCCGTCAGACCGCCAGCATCATCGTCATGCCCTTTACTGTGACCTTTCTTGCTGTCAGCCATAACAGTCAGCTTGTTATCAACTGAAGATACACCGTCCAGGTTTTCAACCAACTCAGCGGCCAATGCTTTATCAACTTCCCGATCTACTTTACCGGTCAGAGTCACTTTACCATTTTTAACGTCAGTGTTGATGTCGAAAGAATTCAGGTTACCATTTAACAGCAAAGTCGTTTCTGCCTTTCCATCAATCCATGCATCCTTGGCACCATCTTTCCATTCATTTGCTGTTGCTGCTACCGAAGTACCGGCTAAGGCTACTGTCATCATTACTGCTAAAGTAGTACGTTTCATATTGTCACTCCTTTGTTGTGAGACGCTAGTACAAATGCCAATTTGATGCCAACTTTTGAAAAAAATCTAAGTCATTGTTTTAACAAATTTTGTAGCATTATCATTCATTTAGTGTTAATTTTCTGATTGTATTTTTAACCCGTCTATCGGTAAATATTTCATGTTTTCCTGTTTAACAGCAGCGGGCAAAGTTGATCAGTCACAATTTGCAAACCTGCCGTCAGATTTGCTAATGCCCTGGCATTCGCGGCATCAGTCAGGCTGCGGCTCAGCCGTTTAAACGTATCTAATTGCCACCGAAGTTGCTGCGGTAGCTCAGCTAACCATGGCTGTTTGTCATCTGTCGGCTCTGCTGCATTGCTGCGGTACCACTGACAGATGGCATTCACATCCTGATCAGTAGCAACTTTGACATTCTCAGCAGCTGTGAAAGTTTCTGCCTGCTGGTGCAAAAGTTCCAGTTCAATAATAAAACGACGAATATTATTCTCATCGACGAAAGGCGCCTTTCGTTGATAGAACAACCTGGCCTGCTCACTCACTGCCAGCACCAGACTTAAAATGGCCTGGTCCTCCGTTTTGTGCTCTGCTGATTTTGGGTCATATGCCAGCACAATTCCGCCTCCTCTTACTGCTATTCCCATAAGTTCATATTCAATTCATATACCAAGTTTAAACTCATGATTTTTATAGAAAATTTAGATTTTCATTTTGCTTGCAATGATATTTCAGTAAATTTTACTGGCAACCATTGTTAATTTTACATTGCTGCACTAGAGTAGAGCACCACTTCAGGGAGTGACGCCATGAGCAAACCCAGGTTATTTATCCATTTACGTGATAAGGAACTGGCTGACAAAATACTGCAGTCACCTGTGGTCAGACAATTTCTCATCATTAAAAGCAGTGACAGCTCTGCCTGGTCTGAACAACTTCAGCAACAAGACTGTGATCTTGCGTTGATTGAGTCGGACGAAAGTGACAATGACGACTATCAGCAGTTGTTAGTCAGCAAAGTTTTATCAGAAATCGATTTTATTTTTATCAGTAGCGGTACCCCAAATGAGCTACTGGATAAATTAATGCGTCGTGGGGCGGGTTATCATTTCCGGGCGCCGTTAGACTTTGGCTCTGTCATTGATACCTTGCAGGATTTCTATCAACAACTCAGCACCGACTATAAACAGGTTAAAGCCACCTCAAGTGAACTGGATCAGTTTGGCTTGCTGGTTGGGTCTTCTAAACCCATGCTGAAATTGTACCGAACCATTCGAAAAGTGGCGGTTACCGAAGCTAACGTGCTGATTGTCGGTGAAAGCGGTGCTGGCAAAGAGTTGGTGGCCAATACTTTGCATCTGGCCAGCTTACGGGCCGACCAACCTTTCGTCGCAATTAACTGTGGCGCCATCAGCCCGGAGCTTATCGATAGCGAACTTTTTGGTCATTTAAAAGGCTCTTTTACCGGAGCACATCGCGATCATCAGGGCGTCTTCGCCCAGGCCCAGGGTGGTACTTTATTTCTGGACGAAGTCACTGAGATGCCTATTGAGCATCAGGTAAAACTATTGCGAGTACTGGAAAACGGGGAATACCGACCGGTTGGCAGTGATAAATCGTTAGCCGCAAATGTGCGAATTGCTGCTGCCACTAACCGCGACCCGCTGCAAGCCATTGCTGATGACATGCTTAGAGAAGACTTATATTTTCGGTTGGCACAATTTCCTATCTCTGTACCGCCACTACGGGAACGGGATGACGATATCATTGGTTTAGCGCAGCATTTTCTGGCGTATCGTAATGTCCAGGAACAACAAGTAAAACAGTTTTCAGCTGCAGCACAAAATCTTATTGCCAACCATTGCTGGCCGGGCAATGTCAGGGAATTGAAGCATGCGGTAGAACGGGCGTATATTCTGGCCGGTAGTACTATTGAGCCGGAAAACCTGTTATTGGAAGAACTGTCAGATAACTCAGAAAATGCCACGCTTAGTGAAGCAATACCCAGTGGTGTCCGGTTAGACGAGTTGGAAAAAGCAGCGATTCTCAGCACGCTTGCTAAAAACAACGGCAATAAAACAGATACAGCATTGCAATTAGGGGTCAGCGTTAAGACTTTGTACAACAAACTGGAAAAATATCAGTTAGATCGCTGAAATAAAAAAACCGGTCACCACTATGATGACCGGCATAATTGTGACGCCCTTGCTAAATTTTAGGCGTTTTCCCCCTCAGAGCACCCGCCAGCAGTGAAATAACCAACAGCACTATGAAAATAAAAAATATAATTTTGGCTATGCCCGCCGCAGCCCCTGCAATGCCACCAAATCCCAGAACGCCGGCAATCAGCGCGATAACTAAAAAGGTTAATGCCCAGCCTAACATATTTGCTCCTTAGTGCATGGTTAGCACTTTATTAAAGTAACCGTTAGACACAATGCGAAGCTCATGCCAAATTTTTAAAATGCTTATATCATTGATTTAAAAGTTAATTTTTAAAGCGATCAAACGAGCAGTATTATTAAGCGATGCATTCATGCAAATTTTACGTAGCCATTGGTAACTTTTCCCGATAAAGACTTCACCCATTATTCTAAACAACCTGGTCGTGAAAGCATCGTCCACACAACTATTCGGGTTTGACAGGCTGGCTCTCAGCATTAAGTAGTAACAACCAATTCGGCATAATGTCCAAATGAAAAGCAATTATTTTCAGGCAAACCAGCAGCGGTATTGCGATCAATACGCCAACAACGCCCCAAATCCAGCCCCAGATAAACATCCAAATCACCACCAATAATGGGTTCATATTAAAACGCTTACCCAGTACCGTAGGTGTTACCAACTGTGATTCAATAATATTGAGTATTAAAAAAGCGGCGGGCACTAATAACATCTGAGCCGGGGTGTCGTATTCAATAAAGCCTACTGCAGTTAGCAATATTGTCAGTACAAATGGCCCCAGATAAGGGGCAAAATTTAATATGGTGGCGAGTACCCCCCACAGTAACGGATCAGCCACACCTATTACACTCAGTACCGTAAACGTTGCTACACCCAGCATAATATTAATAATACTGATCACTAACACATAGCGTGAAATATCGTTTTCAATGGTCTGATACATTTTTACCAGGTTTTTCTTTTCATGCAGCGAGGTGCGAACCCGCAGCATATTCCGAAGTAAGGTCCCACCAAAAACTAAAAAAAAGTAGGTTAAAATAATTACAGTGGCCAACTGAAATAATACCAGCGCAGTAGTCTGGGCTAGCACTGACAATAAGGGTAGAAAACTGCTACCCATTACTGATTTAATTGGGTTTTGTTTATCTTGGTCATCTGGCAATACCGCTGTTTTTAATGTATCCAGCGACTGGGTCATATCTTTCACTTGCACGGCCAGTTTCTCGCCTGAAAGAGGTAACCTCTCAAGCCACTCTGCAGCAGGGTTATAAAGCAAACTGACGCTGTATCCAATAAATGTTGTCAGAAAAATAAGCACCAGCAAGGCTGCCAGCGGTTTTGGAATTTTAACCCGGGTTAAAGAGCGCACAGCCGGGCTGGCGAACAGCGCAATAAGCGCCGCCAGGATAATAGGTAGTATTAAACTGCGGGAAAAATAAAAGGTGTAACTCAGCGCCAGCACAGTAAGCACTTTAAGTGCTATATCTGCGCTGAACCAATTGCCGGGCGAACCTGACGTACGGTTAGTCGTCATTGATGTTATGCATCGTCAGCACTACACCAGGTGCCTGAGCCAATGCAACGCGCCCAGGCGTCTTACGGTTTTAACAGCCGTATGATGCCTGAACTGCAGCAGTACTCCGGCACAAAAGCTTAGGGTAAGGCCAGGTGCAGAACCCAAAAACTGTTTGCTACGCCCGGCTAACAACGACAAATAAGCCAGTCGCAAATGCTGGCGCTGCAGATGTAGTGTGCAACATTGCTCTACCTGTTTTTGCTGCTTTTTAATCAACAGATTGATTAACATTGCTACCTCCTGCGGGCTCAGCACTCAACCGGAACATATCTTTTAACTGCGCCAGCGTATGGCTGAAACCAACCTGGGCCAATACATAGCGCACGCTACGCCAACACCAATACAGCACCGCAAGTTGTACGACAATCAGAATACTGGCCGTTAGCGGGACCGAATTCGTGGCGTGCATCAGCCAATATCCTGCAAATACCAGTAAGGTTGCCCACAAAATAATCGCTGCACCGGTTATTGCCACCAGCAACGCAGCAACTACCATCATGCTTCGCCGTGATAAGGCCATTTCAGCCCGGGCGGTCTGCCGTGTCAGTCGCATTTGCTGCTGATATTGCTCGACACTCAGACTAAGCAATGCGGCAATTTCGCTAAGTTGAGCCACAACTTTTTCTTGCAGAGGCTCTGCTTCTTGCTGCGACTCTGTGTCTTGCGATTCAGCCATTACTATCTGCCGCGGCGCAATAGTGCACTGACGACCATGCCGGCTGCAAATGCAATTCCCGCAGCGACAACCGGGTTTTCCTTAGTAAACTGCTTGCCACGCTCGTAAGTGCTTTGCATTTGCAGTTTCAGCTCTTCCTGTTTCTGATCAATCGTTTCTTTTGAGCTTGCTGCAGTGCGCCGTAAGGTGTCCTCAGCCGTTGCTGCCCGCTCTGCCATAGCATCTACTGCATGATGCGCTGCTTCAGAGGCTTTTTCAGTCACCGGTGAGTTCGTCATAGGGTTGGCAGTAGAATTGCCTGTTGTAGTTTTTGTCTGAGTTGTTGCCATTGTAAACCTCCTGCTTTCCATTGATCGGCGTGGCCGCATCATCACATCAAAGGCGCCACGGTTATATACGTCATACTCTGTAAAAAAAGCAAAGCGTGTGCCAGCTTATCGATTAAAACACTAATAATCCATAAATCAATTAGTTAAACATCAATTGCCAGCGAAAACTTTCGCCTTGTTGTACCAGTATAGTGTAACGCCATGTAGAAGTTACCCGCATCCAGTAATCCTTACCGGCTATAAAATAAAAAACCAGACATAAGGTCTGGCTTTTTCAGCAGTGGACACATTACTTATCGTGGTGCAAACGCATATGCGGAAACAGGATGACATCACGAATTGAGGCAGCATCGGCCAGCAGCATTACTAAGCGATCGATGCCGATACCCTGACCAGCCGTTGGCGGTAAACCGTGTTCCAGCGCCGTGACAAAGTCTTCGTCGTAGAACATCGCTTCATCATCTCCGGCGTCTTTTTGAGCGACCTGCTCACGGAAGCGTTCGGCCTGATCTTCAGCATCGTTTAACTCGCTGAAGCCATTGCCCAGCTCACGGCCACCGATAAAGAATTCAAAGCGGTCGGTAATTTCCGGGTTATGATCGTTACGGCGGGCCAGTGGTGACACCTCTGCCGGGTATTCTGTAATAAAGGTAGGATGGCGCAGTTTGGTCTCGACCAGCTCATCAAACACTTCCATTAAAATACGGCCGTGGCCATAGTTGTCTTTAACCTGAATACCCAATGATTTAGCCAGCGCTGCTACCGCTTCGCGCGTGGCTAACTGCTCTTTCGTGACCGTCGGGTTGTAGTGCAAAATAGAGTCGGTTACTGACATGCGGGCAAACGGTTTACCAAAGTCGAACACTTCTCCCTGATACGGCACTTCAGTTGTACCAAGTACATCCAACGCTAAACCACGGAACAGTTTTTCGGTTAAATCCATTAAGTCGTTGTAATCCGCATAGGCCCAGTAAAACTCCAGCATGGTAAATTCCGGATTGTGTCTGGTCGACACCCCTTCATTACGGAAATTGCGGTTTAGCTCAAACACTTTTTCAAACCCGCCAACCACTAAACGCTTCAAATAAAGCTCTGGCGCAATACGCAAAAACATTTGCATATCCAGTGCATTGTGGTGGGTTTCAAAGGGTCTGGCTGACGCGCCACCAGGAATAGCCTGCAGCATCGGCGTTTCTACTTCTAAAAAGCCTTCGTCGTTAAAAAAGCGCCGGATATAGGCCACGGTTTTGCTACGCACTAAAAAGGTTTTTCGCGACTGCTCATTAGAAATTAAATCAAGATAACGTTGCCGATAGCGCGCTTCATTGTCGGTTAAACCGTGAAACTTATCCGGCAATGGCCGCAATGCTTTGGTTAACAGGCGGATATCGCTTAGCCATACCGTTAACTCGCCGGTCTGAGTTTTAAAAAGGTGGCCCGTTGCGCCAACAATATCGCCCAAATCCCACTTTTTAAATTGCTCGTTGTATACCCCTTCCGGCAGGCTGTCCCGGGCAACATACAATTGAATTTTGCCGCCCATATCAGCAACAGTGGTAAAGCTGGCTTTACCCATAATACGCCGGGTCATTATCCGGCCACCCAGGCTAACCGTAACTTTTTGCGCTTCCAGTTCTTCTTTGGTTAAGTGATCGTACTTGGCAATCACGTCGCTGGAGATACTGTCACGGCGAAAATCGTTCGGAAACATAAAGCCGTCTGCACGAAGGCCAGCAAGCTTCTGTTTTCGCTCAGCAATCAGTTTATTAACGTCCTGAATTTCTTCTTGTGGTTGCTGTTGGTCAGACATGGTGCATTTCCTGATTGAGAGAGAAAGTTAAAATAAAAATTACAGGCCGGCTTTTAAGCTGGCTTCAATAAATTTGTCGAGGTTACCATCGAGCACTGCCTGGGTATTGCGGGTTTCGATACCCGTTCGTAAGTCTTTAATCCGCGAGTCATCCAACACATATGAGCGAATTTGGCTACCCCAGCCAATGTCAGATTTAGTATCTTCCAGCGCCTGTTTTTCAGCATTCTGTTTTTGCAATTCAAACTCATACAGCTTGGCACGTAATTGCTTGTAGGCATTGTCGCGGTTTTTATGTTGCGAGCGGTCGTTCTGACATTGCACCACGATATTGGTCGGTAAGTGGGTGATCCGCACCGCAGAGTCAGTCCGGTTAACGTGCTGACCACCTGCGCCTGACGCCCGGTAGGTATCAATCCGTAAATCAGCCGGATTAATGTCAATTTCAATATCGTCGTCAATTTCCGGCGCCACAAACACCGAGGCGAAAGACGTGTGACGGCGATTGCCGGAGTCAAACGGACTTTTGCGAACTAAACGGTGAACACCGGTTTCAGTACGTAGCCAACCATAGGCGTAGTCGCCGGAAAATTTAATGGTACAGCCTTTAATACCGGCGACGTCGCCATCGGTCACTTCATAGATTTCAGGTTTAAAGCCTTTATCATCGCCCCAGCGTAAATACATCCGCATTAACATGCTGGCCCAGTCTTGGGCTTCGGTACCGCCTGAGCCGGCCTGAATGTCCAGATAACAATCGTTCTGATCATTTTTACCCGAGAACATCCGTCGGAATTCCAGCAAGGCAAGCTGCTTTTCCAAATCGGCTAACTCAACTTTTGCTTCTTCAAAAGTGTCTTCATCTTCGGCTTCTACCGCCAGTTCGATCAAGCCAGCAACGTCTTCCAGGCCCTGGTCCAGCCGGTCAATGGTGCCAACCACTTGCTCAAGTGCTGAACGCTCTTTACCCAATGCCTGGGCTTTTTCCGGGTTATTCCAGACAGCAGAGTCTTCCAGTTCGCGCGAAACCTCTTCTAAACGCTCTTTTCTGCCATCATAGTCAAAGATACCCCCGAAGCACATCAGTGCGTTCAGTCAGATCTTTAATGCTGTTGTTCACCGGATTCACTTCAAACATGGATTGCCCTGGGCCTTAAAACGGTCGAAAAATTGTTGCGGATTATAGCAAAGATATGGCTGGCAGTGCAGCCATCTATTGACGATTTTTAATAAATGGTGGGGCAGCGCCGTTAACTCAGCTTATTGCGGTCATATGCCGCACAATAAGTTGTAAGTTTTGCTGGTCGCGATATTCGTTAACATCCAGTTGATAAGCCAACTGCACTTTCTTTACGTTGACATCCGGCCAGGTTTTGTTATCGGCGTTAAACCAGATCGCGTCGATTAGCAGACCATCCGGCGCCTGCAACATCAGCTTCAAATGGCGTTCGGCCAACATTTTCTGGCTGATTAATCCAAATTCACCATCAAACACGGGTTCCGGAAAAGCCTGGCCCCATGGACCGGCATTTTGCAGCAATTGGGCGAAGTTAATGTTAAAACACTCTGTTGCCAGCTCACCATCACTGTAAATTACTGCCGTTAACTGCTCGGCTGTTAAGTGTTTTTTAGCGGTTAAACTCAGTGCCAGCTGAAAGGTTTCCAGCCGATCGGCTGCGATGGTTAAACCTGCGGCCATCGCGTGGCCACCAAACTTTTTAATTAACCCAGGATACTGGCTGGCAATTTCTTCAAGTAAATCACGGATATGTAAACCGGGTATCGAGCGGGCTGAGCCCTTCAGCTCGCCATTATCACCCTCAGCAAACACGATAGTCGGCCGGTGAAACTGCTCTTTAATCCGGCCGGCCAATATACCAATAACACCCTGATGCCAGTCTCTGCGATACAGACATAAACACTCTGGCAACGCACTGCCATCAAACGATAACTTGCTTAAAAAGGCTTGCGCCTCTAACTGCATACTTTGTTCTATTGCCCGGCGCTCAACATTCAGCGCGTCAAGTTCGACCGCGTACTGGCGGGCTAAACCCAGCTCGGGTGCCAGCAAACAGCTTATTCCCAGCGCCATATCATCCAGCCGGCCCGCTGCATTTAGCCTTGGCGCTAACGAAAAGCCAAAATCGCTGGCGGTCAGTTTTTCAGCCCGGCGGTTAGCCACATCAATAAGTGCCTGAATACCCGGCCGGCATTTACCACTGCGAATTCGCATCAAACCCTGATGCACCAAAATACGGTTATTACTATCCAGCGGCACCACATCAGCCACGGTACCCAGCGCGACTAAATCCAGTAATTCGGCAATATTGGGTTCGGTCTGACCTTTGTCAGTAAAGTAATTATTTTCCCGCAAGCCCGCCCGCAGCGCCATCAGCAAATAAAATGCGACACCTACCCCGGCCAGCGCTTTGCTGGGGAAACCACAACCAGGTTGATTAGGGTTAACAATTGCATCGGCATTGGGCAGGATGCTACCAGCTAAGTGGTGGTCGGTGACCAATACTTTTACACCGGCTTTTCTGGCCAATGCCACGCCTTCTACCGCAGAAATACCGTTATCAACGGTAATAATTAATTCTGCCCCCTGCGCCACCACTAACTCGGCCAGCTCGGGCGTCAGGCCATAACCGTATTCAAAGCGGTTGGGCACCATATATTCCAGGTATTTAAAGCCAAACGCTTTTAAGCCAGCCATAAGAACAGCAGTGCTGGTCGCACCATCCGCATCGAAATCACCCACAATCACAATATGCTGTTGCTGCGACAGTGCTTCTGTTAGCAACTGCACGGCTTGAGGCATGCCTTTTAACGCATTAAAGGGCAGTAAACCGGCTGCGCCCCGCTCCAGTTCAGTGCTGTTGCTGATACCACGGTTCTGATATAACCGGCGCAGCACCGGATGCAGGTTTTCTGCAATAACCTGCCCGGTTACCGGCTGACGCCGGCTGATTTGTTTTAACTGCACACCTGATACCTGCTTAAAATTTTCAATGATGGCAAACCTAAATGGCGACTAATAGTTAGTGACAAGAAGCGCCTGATCTCCTTAACGCAACGCTGTCAGTTTGCCTCAAATTGTTTTAATAACCCTGCAACCGGTTGATAGCCAGGAATGATCCGGCCGGTATCCAGAATAAGGGCCGGCGTGCCGTTAATTCCAAATGACTGACCTAGTTCATAGTGTTTTTTAACCGGGTTTTCGCACATTGCCGGCGGGTTACGCTTACCGTCTTTGGCTAAGTCCATCGCCTTTTGTGGGTTCCGTGAACACCATAAATGCTGCATTTCCAGCGCGGTCTTGCTGTTTAAGCCCCCGCGTGGAAACGCCAGATAACGGATGGTAATACCGGCATCATTGTAGTCTTTCATTTCACTATGAAGCTTCTGACAATAGCCGCAGGTAGGGTCAGTAAAGGCGTATACCACATGCTTTTCATCTTTTGCTTTATATTCAATATAACTGTCAGCTAATGTAGGTATTTGCTTGCTGACATAGCTGCGCATCTGGATATCATTTACCAGCTCTGCTTGTTGTAAATCGTAGACATTACCCTCGATAAAAAAACGGCCATCGCTGCTGGTAAAAAACAACCCGCGCTGGGTAAATACCTGCAACAAACCCGGCATCGGGCTATTGGCCACCGCATTAACCTGTAAACCAAGCGGTGCCAGGCTTTGTGAAATCTCTGCAAGCTCCGGTGTGTCACCGGCTTGCTGCGCGACCACACTACTACTTAAACCAACGCTTAAACCCAACACGCCCAACGTCAGGGCACCTGCTAACCAATTTTTCATATTACGTCCTACTTAGCGCAGCTTGTAAAACTTAACCACGCGGATGATGTTGTTGATGCAGCCGCTGCAAACGCGCCTGAGCGACATGCGTATATATTTGCGTTGTTGATAAATCACTATGCCCCAGTAGCATTTGTACTACCCGCAAATCGGCACCGTGGTTCAGTAAGTGGGTGGCAAAAGCATGGCGCAGGGTATGCGGTGACAGCTCAGCCTGAATGCCCGCTACTTTCGCATAAAACTTAATTCGGTGCCAGAAGGTTTGACGGGTCATCTGGCTGCCGCGGCTACTGGCAAACACCAGGTTACTGTCGCCCTTGACTAAATCGGCTCTGGCCTGCTGCAAATAGCGACTCAACCAATCCTGCGCTTCTTCGCCCATGGGGACCAACCGCTCTTTGCTGCCTTTACCCAGTACCCGCAGCACCCCCTGATTAATACTGACCTGCTGTAACGTCAGGCTAATAAGTTCAGTTACCCGCAAGCCACAGGCATACAGCAACTCCAGCATAGCTTTATCACGAAACTGTATAAGCTCATTACAGTCAGGCGCTTGCAACAGCGCATCGACATCCTGCTCAGATAAGGTCTTCGGTAAACTACGGCCGATTTTCGGGTTGACCAGTTCTGTTACCGGGTTAACCGCACAGCGCCCAGCCTTATGATAATGCCGGTAAAACCGCCGTAAGCTGCTGAGCATGCGCGAACTGCTGCGCGCGCTGACTTGCTGTTGATACCGTGTCGCCAGAAACTGGTTTATCAGCTGGCTGTCAACCGATAACAACGGGTGATTTTCACCCGCTAAAAAACGGGCGAACAAGGTTAGATCGCTGCCATAGGCACTGAGGGTATTGGGGCTAACATCTTTTTCCAGCCAGAGCTGATCCAGAAATTGCTGAATAAGAGCCTGCTCTGCGGGATCAAGTGCTGGCGGTTGGTCCGGGTTCATGGTTCTGAGCTTAGCTGCTGATACTGCCGACATATCGGGCTATCTTAGCCGATTGTTGTCAGCAGGCATAGTCTGGCTTGGGTACACCTGTCGCCTTCTGCTACAATGCGCGGCGACATAACCGGACGGATCACAAATGAAAATAGGCTTATTTTACGGTTCAACCACCTGCTATACCGAAATGGTAGCTGAAAAAATTCAGGCACTGATCGGTGCTGATGTCGTCGACTTACATAATATTAAAACGGTCCCACTTGCAAAAATGGCCGATTATCAGCTGCTGATCTTGGGGCTTTCTACCTGGGACTTTGGCGAAATTCAGGAAGACTGGGAAGCGCATTGGCATCAGATCAGCAGTGTCGACTTAACAGGTAAAACTATCGCCATTTATGGTATGGGCGACCAGCTCGGCTATGCCGAATGGTTTATCGATGCCGTGGGTATGTTGCATGACGCCATTGCGCCGCAACAGCCAGATCGCATCGGTTTCTGGTCCACCGCTGGCTATGACTTTATTGCCTCCAAAGCGCTTAGCGCCGATGGCGAGCTGTTCTGCGGCCTGGCGCTGGACGATGAAAACCAGTATGAACAAACTGATGAGCGGCTGAATGCCTGGGTTAGTCAGGTGTTAACTGAGATAGCCGAGCGATTGTAATTGCCGGTTAGTTGTTTATCATTAAAAGTTAAGATAAAAATCCCGTAACAAGGCCCGGTATTGCGCCGAGTAACTGCCCGTCTCATTGTGAATAACCAGTTGCTGCTGCAGCGTTTCACATGGCGTGCGCTGTAATTGTATCAGGCGCCGGATGGGGGCATTGCCTGCACGGCTTAGTACTGTGCAGCTGGCGCTGATAAACCAGCCCTTTGCAACTGCCAGCGAGCTGAAAGCAGCCGCGCCAGCATGGGGTAATATCAGGGCAAAACTGCCTGAGGCCGCCAATAACTGGCCGACTTTATCCAGCAATAATGGCAGGGGTAAGCTGGCAGTATGCCGGGCCTGATTTCGCCGGCCGTCAGTACCTAACAGCGCATTCTCGAAAAAAGGCGGGTTAGACACAATTAAAGCGTAACGTTCAGCCGGCTGATAGGTTAGAATATCGCCTTTTAGCAAATGCAGCCGGTCGCGAAACGGGCTTTGCTGAAAATTGGCAGCTGCCTGGCTGGCGGCATTGGCGTCAAGTTCAATAGCATGAACGGTGGCATCTGGCGCACGCTGTGCCAGCATCAGGCTAATCAGGCCACTGCCGGTGCCAATATCCAGCAGGGTAGCGCCTGCAGCGAGTACGCTACTGTTTGACAGGCTGGCCCAGGCCCCCAGCAATAAACCATCGGTACCGACTTTCATCGCGCACTGATCATGGCCTACAAAAAATTGTTTACACTTAAAACCAGCTGACATCTTCACCTCTGCCAACAGTTTACCGGCTGTAAAGCAGCATTGTCATCTGATTACTGTCGACCCAGAGGAACACCTTCTATGAGCTTTGCCGATTTTCAATTTGACGACACTATTAACCAGGCACTGCAGCAGGCTGGGTTTACTGAGCCTACGCTTATTCAGCAGTTGGCAATACCACCGGCACTGGATGGCCGTGACGTGCTGGCCAGCGCCCCAACCGGCACAGGTAAAACACTGGCTTTTGTTTTGCCCGCTATTCAATATTTACTGGATTTCCCGCGGCGTGATCCTGGTTTTGCCCGGGTGCTGGTGATGACCCCTACCCGCGAGCTGGCCTTTCAGGTGTACGAAGAATTTAAGCAACTGGCGCAATACACCAAACTGAATGTTGGGGTGATTACCGGTGGTATTAACTACGGCAGCCATAAAGACACGCTGGAAAAAAACAACGATATTCTGGTGGCGACCCCTGGCCGGTTAACCGAGTACCTCGATGAAGAAAGCTTTCAGGCTGATGAAGTTGAAGTGTTAATTCTGGATGAGGCTGATCGGATGCTCGATATGGGCTTTATTGGTGAAATGAACCGGATAGTGCTGGAAGCCAGGCGCAGACGCCAAACCTTCTTGTTCTCTGCCACGCTGGAAGGCTTAAATCTTGAGCGTTTTGCCGAACGGGCGTTGAAAGAACCGGAACTGATTGAAGCGGTACCCTCCCGCAAAGAAAAAGCAAAAATTCTGCAATGGCTGCACCTGGCCGATGACAACGTGCATAAACTGGCACTATTAACCCATATTCTTAAACAGGAAGATGTCAGTAAAGCTATCGTTTTTGTTAAAACCCGCGAGCGGCTGGCCAGTTTAACCGGCCAACTTGAAAGTGCCGGTATCAAATGTTGCTGGTTGCAGGGCGAAATGCCCCAGGATAAACGGTTGCTGGCTGTGCAGCGTTTCAGCCAGGGCCAGGTTCCGGTATTAATTGCCACCGACATTGCGGCCCGTGGTCTGGATATAGACGATATCAGCCACGTAGTTAACTATGATATGCCACGCGGTGCCGACACTTACGTGCACCGGATTGGCCGCACCGGCCGTGCTGGCAAAAAAGGTACTGCTATTTCGTTGATTGAAGCCCACGATATGGCAATAGTGGCCAAAGTGGAACGCTATACCGAGCAAAAGCTGAAGCGACGGGTGATTGACAGCCTGAGACCAAAGCATAAAGAAGCGAAAATAAGCACTAAAAAGAAAAAGCCCGGCAAGCTGGCCGCTAAAAAACTGGCGAAAACAAAATCTAAAAAGTAGTCCTTCCCCCATCTGTTTGTTACGGCAAACTGACGCTTTTTGCGTCAGTGCTGCTGCATTTTCAGCAAAAGCATGCTATCAATAGCCATAAGTCAGGAATAATTTATTACTAACAGGCACTAGCTGATGAATAAACGCCAATTTCTACAATCAAGCGCGCTGGCGCTAACTGCTTTACCCCTTGGACTAATCCCGCTTACCAGCTGTGCTGCAATAAGTAATACGGCTAATGCCGCCAATGCTGGTATTGTCCTGCCTAAACAGCTCAACCCCGGCGATACCGTCGCCCTGGTCAGCCCTTCAAAAGCGACTGATGAACGGCTTGATGTTCAAATAGCCACTGAGGTACTACAGGCACTTGGGTTTAAGGTAAAGCTGGGCCAGCACCTTGAGAGCCGCCGCGGCCATCTGGCCGGTACTGACCAGCAGCGTGCCAGTGATATCAATGCCATGTTTGCCGATCCAGAGGTAAACGCCATTATCTGCCTGCGCGGTGGCTCGGGCGCCGCACGATTGCTACCGCTACTGGATTACCCGCTGATTAAACGCAACCCGAAAGTACTGCTGGGTTATTCTGATATTACTGCATTGCACAACGCAATTAATGCCCAGACCGGGATGGTGACATTTCATGGCCCGAACGGTACCGGCAGCTGGAACAGTTTTAATGCGGAGCAGTTTCAGCGGGTGTTTTTTCAGCGTGAGCAAATGCTTTACCAAAATGAGCTGAATGCCAAAGATGAGCTGGTACCGCGGCAGAACCGGATAGAAACAATTACCGGCGGCAAGGTGCAGGGCCAGTTAATGGGCGGCAACCTAACGGTATTAACGGCGCTGGCCGGCTCACCCTACCTGCCCGATTTTACCGGTAAAATATTATTCTTAGAAGATGTCGAAGAAGCGCCCTACCGGGTTGACCGCATGCTAAGCACGCTAAAACTGATGGGCGCCCTGGATAAAATTGCCGGCCTTATTTTTGGCGAATGTACCGCCTGCCGGCCAGGTGGTGGCTTTGGCTGGCTAACCATGGATCAGATTTTTGACGACCATATAAAGCCACTGAATATTCCGGCCTACCGCGGCGCAATGATTGGCCATATCAGCAAACAGTTTATTGTGCCGCACGGCGCCCCGGTTGAAATGGATGCCGACGCCGGCACCTTCCGGATGTTAAACAGCGTATTTCAGGGTTAAACCGATCTGAGGGAGAGTGCGGATTACTCTAAGACGACCGTTGAAGCCCTGGACGGGCGGAAACGAGCCTACAGGGATGTATTTACGGCGTGTCGTCGTGAGTAATGGGTACACTCCCGGGTTCAAGCGACTAAGCTGGAAATCCCGATGTCTCTCCTGACTAAGTTTAGCCGCAGGTTGGCGTCCCGTTGCGCAGCCACAGAGTGTCTGAGCAAGCCACGGATGGCTTGCGAGTTGCTGTGGCGAGCACACGGGATTGCCAACTGAAGGCGAAACGAGCCGACTACCGCTCCCAATATGCCTCTTCCAGGCTATCTTCCCGCTCGGGTAGACCTTTTGATAGGCGCGGGGCGTTCTGCACCAGAATTTCATAGCTTACCCGATTGGCGTATTTACATATCTGGGCAAAGCTGGAATAAGCCAGGTACGGCATTTCATGCTTGCCGGATAACGGCTGCACCTGCTTATGAAAATGATTCGCTGCCATATCATGCAAAATCGCCGACAAGGCACCGTCGCCAGCACCATTGGTGTTTTTAATCCGCTCCGGGCCGCCCAGGTAAGGGTCAATGTGCGAATACACCTTGATGGGTTGCTCACAGTACTGACGCAGCATCGGCCGGCTGAATTCATATTGGTTAAAATCAGCCAGGCTGGCCGATTTAATCGGGTTACTGCTTTCCCGCTTCACGCTGTCATCGGTATGCCCACATAAATACAGCCCTTGCGGGCCGGCAGTGATCAGTACCATATCGGTATGATCCAGAATGGCTTCCGCTGCTTTAAGCGGATCAGCAAAACCGGTCAGCGCTTCGGCTTCCAGTTCATTCATGGCCAGCACATTAACGTAGTTTTTAATGGTACTAATGATCTGCTCGCGGTTTTCTTCTACCAGATGGCGGGTACCCAGGCTCATCACAACGGGCACATCGTGCGCTTTGGCATCTTCCAGTGCTTTGTGCATCGCCTGCTGAATGGGTTGACCATTGGCCCGCAGCGGATAAGCACTCACAACAAAGGCCGATGCAGCAGCAATGATCTCAGTTGGAATATAATCCGGCTCCAGTTGGTCCATGTCGCTTGGGTCGATTACGAAGGTACGCTCGCCGTCCGGCGTAATCATGGTAATACCGCGGCCAATATCGCCGGCTACGCCCTGCAAATGATTCATATCCACTTTGGAGCTGGTGTGGCAGACGTAATGATAGGCCGGTGAACCCAGCGCAATATTGGCGGACATTACTCCCAGTAATACGGATTTATCGTCAGCCAGCACCGAATAATTATGAATGGTGTTGCCGATAGTCCCGCCGGCAAAATGATCTGATATCGCCTGCTTACTAACCAGCTCCTGATAAATGGCATTGGCAGTAGCATGCTCAACCAGGTTAGATAACCCTTTTTGAATATCGTAGCGGTCCAGAAAGTCATCGGTAACGCTCGCCACCACATCCACAATGGTTTGGTCCAGGCCAACAATATAGGTATCCAGCTCTGGCCGCACTTCAAAGCTTGGTAACTGCGGTTTTGGCTGAGAGACAGGAAAGTAATGCTTAATTTTACGCAGGCCGGGAAATTTCATGCTAAAGGCTCAACAACAGACAGGCTGACATTTTAGCAAAAATGTCAGCAAAGCCTAAGCGCCTTATTAATCCTTTGCTGAATTATTCTGGTTGCTGGCGTAAAAACACCGGTTTCTCAGGGGTTGAGTCATTTTTGCTGTACTGGTAACCCGCCAGATTAAACTCTTTAATGGCGGCAGGCTTGGTAATTTTTTGCTGAATAACAAAGCGCGCCATTAAACCGCGGGCTTTTTTTGCATAAAAACTGATTATTTTATACTGACCATTTTTGTAGTCTTTAAACACCGGGGTAATAACGTTGGCATTTAGGGCTTTGGGCTTAACCGCTTTAAAGTATTCCTGTGACGCCAGATTCAGCAGTACATCTGTTTTAAGTTCTGCAAGCTGGGAATTCAAATTAGCAGTAATGTGCTGCTGCCAGAATGCATAGAGGTCTTTACCGGCGGCATTTTGTAGCTTGGTTCCCATTTCCAGGCGGTAGGGCAGCATTAAATCCAGTGGTCGAAGTACGCCATATAAGCCACTTAATATGCGCAGGTGCTGCTGACTAAACTTAATTTGCGCGTTAGTTAAGCTTGCCGCATCCAGCCCCTGATAAACATCACCATTAAACATAAACAGCGCGGCTTTAGCCTCCTTTGCCGTGTAGTCCGGCTGCCACTGACTAAAACGGGCGGCGTTTAACCCCGCCAGTTTGTCACTTATGTGCATTAACGACCCAAGCTCTGCCGGACTAAGCTGCTTACAAATATCAGCCAATTCAGTAGCCTGAGGCAACAGTGCCGGCATGCTGGTTGCGGGCGTTAACGAAACAGGGCTTGCATCAAGATCTTTTGCGGGGGATACAACCATCAACATAAATATTACCTGTATTGCTTTTCAGATGTAACACGAGAAACTACGGAGCAAGCGGCCTTTTAGTCCAGATACAACTCTGGCAGGGCGTCGGTTAACGTCGTCAACCGGCTACGCTCTGCACTGGTCAGCGCCTTGCTGTTAAGCAGCTGTAATACAGAACTGGCCAAAGGCTGTAACGCTTTATGCCCTGGCAACAGCCCCAGTACTTGCAGCAAACTCAGCGCGGTTGGGTTGTGAGCCGGGCACAGTAAAAAGGCACTTCGCAAGGTTTGCAGCGCCGCTTTGGGCTTATTGTCCTGTATCTGCCTTGCAGCCAACTGTTGCCATTGCTGCAGTTGCTGAGCACTGTCGTTAAGCATGCTGGCAAAGTGATTGACCAGCAAGGGTGCCATACTTTCACCATTACGGCTTAACATGGCCGCATCAGTTTTAGCCTGTTGCAGCGATGTCGTCATGGTTTTAGTATTGCCGCAAGAAAAATAGTACCAGACTAAATCAAGCATACTGGTAACCGGTAATGACATTTGCTCTGAGCTAATTTCAGCCTGCAGCAATTCACTTTTGGCACCATCGCCCTGCAGTAAATAACCATGGGCCAGCAGGATTTTCTGCTGAACCAGACCCTGGCTACTCAGGAGTTTTAACGGAATACTTTGCAGCGTTTCAAAAAACTGTTTAATCAGTTTGCTATGGCCTGCCAGGTCAGCGTACTGAGCCGAGCGCAACAGGCTGCGACTTAACGCCAGATAGGGTTCAATATGATCAAAAGCCGAAAAACGGTATTGCTGCAGCAATTTTTGCCAGTAGTTAACAGCCGCTTCATCATCAGCCATCAGGTGCAGTAAATTGCCAAAATACTGCTGATAAACATTATCTGTGGCGTTGTAACGCAGCAGCTCCATTACCCAGTCTTTCGCTACAGCCAGCTCGCCCTGCAATAAAGCAAGTTGCACCAGATAGCTTAAGGCTTCTGGTCGTATTTCTTCCTGCTTAGTCAACGCTTGCAACTGCGCGCCAGCTTCGTCATAGCGTGCCAGCTGCAGCAAGGCAATGGCCTCGCCCAATCTGGCCCAGGCAAAATCGCGTTGCTGACATACATACTGATATAACGCCAGCGCAGCAGCGCCATCGTCCGCGGCCAGCATCACTTCGGCTTTTAAGCGCAGCGCCTGAAGCGTCAGAGCCGGATGTTGTTTTACCACCTCGTCGGCTTGCAGCAACGCGTCGGTATAATCTGCATTGGCCGCAGCCAGATAAAGTTTACGCAGCGCTATGGCCGTTTGAAATGCCCGGGCCAGCTTTTTTTCCAGCTCAACATAACTAAAAGGCTTTAATAAATAACAATCGGGTTGCCCTGACAGCACACCATGTACTGGTTGTCTGATCGGCTCGGCCGAGATAATTGCGAAACAGGCACCGGTTTTCAGCCAGCCCTGCAGTTTTAATTCTGCGAATAACTGACGGGCGTCTTTGCCGTCTCCCAGCTGAAAATCCGCTACGATAAAATCGAATTGCTGTTTTTGGGCATGTTGTAATGCTGCGCCGGCATCGGCGACCGCGGTGATCTGTTCAAACCCAATTTGCTGCAGCATACCTTTTATAGAGGCGCGTACAGGTTCACAGTCTTCTACCAGCAACAATTTTTTACTTTTATAGAACCGGCTTTGTAAGATCATTTGTATCCTGTGCTAAGGTGATCGGTAGACTGCTATGCTGGTCAGAAATGGCAGTTAATCATGCCATGGCAATATAGTAACTTCGTGATTTGGGCGCAATGATTTTTCATCAGAATGACTCACTGACCCAATTTTGTTGTAATATTCCTACAAATATTGCCTGAAAAAGCTAAAATCCCTAGAATACGTTTAAAAAATGGTAATTAAACAATATGAGCGATTTATTAAGTCAACTTAAAACCGTTACCACCGTAGTGGTAGACAGCGGCGATTTGGGCGCGATTGAACAGTTCAGACCGGTCGATGCCACCACTAACCCGTCGTTACTGTTAAACGCCAGCCAACTGGAGTTTGCTAAGCCAATGCTGGCAGCGGCTATCAGTTATGCCAAAAGCCACGCCAATGACAAGGCGGCGGTTCTGGAACTGGCCTGCGATAAATTTGCTGTCGACGTTGGTACAGCAATCAGTAAGCTGGTGCCTGGCCGGGTATCAACCGAAGTGGATGCCCGTTTATCATTCGATACTGAAGCCACGGTAGCTAAAGCGCTGCAACTGGTCGCATTGTACCAGCAAAACGGCGTAAGTACCGATCGTATTCTGATCAAAGTCGCCTCCACCTGGGAAGGCATTCAGGCCGCACGTCAGCTGGAACAACAAGGTATTCAATGCAACCTGACGTTGTTGTTCCATATGGCGCAGGCCCGGGCCTGCGCTGAAGCCGGCGCCTACCTGATTTCACCTTTTGTCGGCCGCATTCTTGACTGGTACAAAGCCAATACCCAGCAAGACTATACGGCTGAGACAGATCCCGGTGTGCTATCGGTGCGCGATATTTATCACTTTTACAAAGAACATGGCTACCCCACTGTGGTAATGGGTGCCAGTTTCCGCAATACCGGTGAAGTACTGGCGCTGGCCGGTTGTGACCGCTTAACGATCAGCCCGGGCTTGTTAGATGAATTGAGTAAGCAAAACGGAACCCTCGACGTAAAACTGCGGGACGGTGGCGCCAAAACAACCAAGCCCGCAGCCCTGACAGAAACACAGTTCCGCTGGCAGTTAAACGAGGATGCCATGGCTACTGAGAAGCTGGCAGAGGGCATTCGCAAGTTTGCGATAGATCAGCGCAAACTGGAGCAGTTGATAGCCGGCCAACTGTAAGCGACCATCGCAAAAACAGGTAGTAGCACAGGAGAACATTATGTCAGGCAGCGTTACCGAGCAGCTTAAACAACTGGGCCAACTGGCCCAACACCGTGATAATTTACGCCAGGCTTTTCAGGATGACCCGAAGCGGGCGCAACATTACAGCGTTACAGCCTGTGGTATTACTCTGGATTATGCCAAAAACCTGATTAACGACAAAAGTTGGCAAGCATTGCAACAATTGGCCAGCAACAGCAATATCAGCCCATTGCTTGAGCAGATGCAGCACGGCGTGGCCATCAATAATACTGAGCAGCGGGCGGTATGGCATACCCGGTTGCGCCAGCAAGACGTTAGCGGCCTGACGCTGGATGGTGAAGATATTGGCCAGCACATTACCGAGTGCCGGGCCAGAATGGCAGCGCTAATCGACACGCTGCACCAGCAACAATATCTGGGTTATCAGGGTAGCCCGATTACTGATCTGATCTGGGTCGGCATTGGTGGCTCCCTGCTCGGTCCGCAAATGGCAGTAGAAGCATTAACACCTTATCACTGCAGCCCGGTTAAACTGCATTTTGCCGGTAATATTGACGGTGCCGTCGTCAGCGATATTGTTACCGGGTTAAATCCGGCAACAACCCTGGTGGTGGTGGCGTCAAAATCATTTGGTACTGAAGAAACCAAGCAAAATGCGTTGGCTATCCGCCAGTGGTTTACCGAACATGGCGCCGATAAGGCTGCTATTGCTCATCACTTCTGGGCAGCGTCGTCCAACATTGCGGCGGCAGCCGAGTTTGGGATTGAGCAGAAAAACATTCTGCCGATGTGGGACTGGGTTGGCGGCCGCTATTCGCTTTGGTCAGCAATTGGTCTGCCGGTTGCCCTGATGATTGGCAATCAGCAGTTTAAACAGTTGCTGGCAGGCGCAGAAGCGATGGATCAGCACTTTTTTAACGCGCCATTTAATGAAAATATGCCGGTAATTATGGCGTTGCTTGGTGTCTGGTATATTAACGGCCATGGCTGCCAGGCTCAGGCATTACTGCCTTACAGCCACTATTTACGTTTACTGCCCTCCTATGTGCAGCAACTGGATATGGAAAGCAATGGCAAAAGCGTTGACCGCAATGGCAAGGCACTGCCCTATGCGACCGCGCCCGTGATCTGGGGTGATGCCGGCACCAATGGCCAACATGCCTACCATCAACTGTTGCACCAAAGTGCTTTAGCGGTACCTGCCGATTTTATTCTGCCGTTAAAGGTAAAACACCCGTTGCAAGACCAGCATAACCGGCTGGCTGCCCACTGCTTTGCCCAGACCCAGGCCTTAATGCAGGGTAAAACGTTGGCCGAGGCTACTGCCGAGTGTTTAGCCCAGGGCATGACGGAACAACAAGCCAACGAACTGGCGCCACATAAGGTGTCACCCGGCAATAAACCAAGTAACACCTTATTACTGTCAGAGCTATCGCCGTACCATTTGGGTGCGTTAATTGCCCTGTATGAGCACAAGGTATTTTGCCAGGGTGCCATCTGGCAGCTGAATAGCTTTGATCAATGGGGCGTTGAGCTGGGTAAACAATTATCCGGCCCGATATATCAGGCTCTTACCGGTAATAGCAGCGATAATTTCGACAGTTCTACCGCGTCGTTAATCGAGCAGTTTATGGCTACTCAGAACTAAGCAGTAATTCAATAAAGATAACTCAACCATCAGTCGCTGCAATATAGCAAATTGCAGCGATTATATTTAGATACTGTCATTGATCCCGCTTGCTAACTCCCTTAGACTTCTGAACATCTATTTGCCAGCGCTTCGCTGGCCGTTTGCCGGAGGTAACGCCTTGCAGCCTTTACCCAAACTTAATTTACGTGACAAGGTCAGCGCTGAAGAATGGCAGCTGCGGTTAGATTTAGCCGCCTGTTACCGGCTGGTGGAGCATCATCGCTGGGGTGATTTAATTTATACCCATTTGTCGGCCCGCTTGCCGGGTACTGAGCACTATCTGGTTAATGCCTTCGGCCTGACCTTTGATGAAGTCACTGCCTCCAACCTGGTAAAAGTCGATTTACAGGGCACTATTCTGGACGATACGCCGTTTCAGATTAACCCCGCTGGCTTTACCATCCACAGTGCCATTCATGAAGTGCGGCCCGATGCTCATTGTGTTATTCACCTGCACACCAAAGAAACCATTGCTGTGGCTACCCAGCAACAGGGCCTGCTGGCGCTCAGCCAGTATTCACTGTTCTCATTAGGCTCACTGGCTTATCACCAGTATGAAGGCTTGGCCGTTAATCAGGATGAAAAAACCCGCTTACAGGCTGATTTAGGCCAGCATAACCATATGTTGCTGGTTAACCATGGCGGCTTAACAGTCGGGCCTACAGTAGGCGATGCCTTTATGCGTTTTTATGATTTACAGCGCGCCTGCGAAATTCAGCTGGCGCTGCAGGCCAGTGGCCAGCCGGTGATCCCGGTGGCCCAGCCATTGGTCGATAATATTAGCAAACAAGCCAAGGTAGTACACAGTGGCAGCACCGGTGGCCAGTTAGCCTGGCCGGCTATGCTGCGAAAAGCCTACCGGCTTGATCCCGGTTTTGCGCAGTAACCCAGTCTTCCCAACAGGAGTTAGTATGAAAGTAACCCGCGTAGAAGTGTTTGATATTTTTTGCCCCGATCGCCCGGCCTGGACCCCGGTTTTTGTGCGCATTCATACCGACGAGGGTATCAGTGGTGTGGGCGAAGCCGGTCTGGCGTATGATTTAGGCCACAGCGCCGCAGCCGCCATGATCAAAGAAATGGCCGAAGCGTTTTTAATTGGCCATGACCCGTTTCAAACCGAAAAGCTCTGGTCACGAATGCTGCGCGAAAGCTTCTGGGGCCTGGGCGGCGGCCCGGTTATTTACTCGGCGATGAGCGCCATTGATACCGCCCTGTGGGATATTAAAGGCAAAGCCCTCAACTTACCTGTGTATCAGCTGCTGGGTGGCAAAGTTAACGACAAGCTGCGCACCTATGCCTCCCAACTGCAGTTTGACTGGGGCCCGGAATTTAAAGCGCTGGTTCACCCAGAGCAATATGCAGAAGCCGCATTAAAAGCCATGGCCGAGGGTTACGATGCTGTAAAGGTTGACCCTATTCAATACGATAAAGACGGCAAGACTTACTACGATCGCACCAATATTATTTCCCGCACTGAAATGAAACTGTACCGGGCCAGAATGCAGGCTATTCGTGATGCCGTAGGCGATGAAGTGGATATTATTTTCGAATGCCACAGCCTGCCCGGCGCCACCTCGGCTATTCAGATTGGCGAAATAGCCAAAGAATTTGACTGCATGTTTTTTGAAGAGCCGGTGAACTACCTGAACCACTCATTGCATGCCAAAGTGGCCGATAAAGTCGCCGTACCCATCGCCGGTGGTGAGCGGCTGTATAACCGCTGGGGTGTGCGGCCTTATTTAGAAGATCAAAGCATAGACGTGCTGCAGCCCGATATTGGCCTCTGTGGTGGCTTTACTGAAACCAAAAAAGTGTGTGATTACGCTGATATTTTTGATGTGCGCATTCAGGCCCACGTTTGCGGTGGTCCGGTAGCGACAGCTGCAGCACTGCATCTGGAAACCGCGATACCTAACTTTTTAATTCATGAGCATCATACTTACGCCATTAAAAAGTGGAACCGCGAGCTGTGCATTCAGGACCCGCAGCCGGTTAATGGCTTTTTTCAGGTGTCAGAAGCGCCGGGTATTGGCATAGAGCTTAACGATGAAATCGTCATGCGCTCCCAGCGGGTTGAGATTAAATAAAGCGTTAAATATACCCAAGCCGATACCACTGCCTGGCTGTACCAGCACTGAGTTGCTGCCAGCCAGTTTGGCTAAGCCCCAGGTTCTCAAGTAGCTGATAATAGCGCTGCCATAGCTGCTGGTAACTGCCCTGCCATAAACACAATGGGAAGTTACTGGCTAGCATCAGCCGCTCCACTGGCCATTCATTGAGCACGGCAGCGAATACCTGCTGCTGCCAGGCAGGCTCTGCCATACTGTAGCGACCGGCATTTAACAGCTCCCAGCCAGACAGTTTCATCGCGATATTGGGCAGTAGTGCCAACTGTTGCATCCCTGTTTGCCACTGTGCAAAATCATCAGGCTTTACTAAACCGGCATGGTTTAGCACCAGCTTTAAACCAGGAAATTGCTCTGCTAATTGTTGAATTCTGGTCACGTTTTTTGCACTGGCCAGGCGACATTGTACTTCGAGCAACAGGTTATGCTGAGCTAACTCAGCAGCGATAGATAGCAACTGCGGCGCATGTAACCAGCGTTCATCGTCACCTTCAAAAATATGCCTTACTCCATCAGGCTGAAACGGCAACAGCGCCTGTAAGTTAGCCAGAACCTGTGCCAATGGCAGGCTGCAGTTTAAAAATGCCACTGCCCGGTGCGGCACGGCTATTTTTTGCTGCGCTAACCAGTGCAGCTCACGCGCTGGCGCATGATTATCAAAACCCGCTTCAATATGCACCAAACCGGCCAGACGAAACGGTGGTGCCAGCACTAAGTCAGCAACGGTGTAATCCTTTTGCAGGATGGCTTTATCAGGCCAGTCAGGGGCATTTCCCGCTTGCAGCCAGTGGTACTGCCCTGCTCCGAGCTGCCACAAATGCAGATGCGGATCGACAATATCGCGTATCTCTGTCCTGGCCATTATTCAGCCCTCACTGGCAGGTATACCCGCCGTCGATAACCTGAAGGCTACCGGTAATAAACTGTGCGTTATCACTGGCCAGAAACACCACCAGCGCCGCCACTTCATCCGGCTGCCCTAAGCGACCCAGTGGTTGCTCAGCAGCCTCTTCTGCCACCACCTCCGCTTTACTGGCACCACTTTTTGCCACGTAGCGGTCAATTGCCTTATGGAACAACGGGGTTTCAATCGTGCCCGGGCACACCGCATTTACCCGGATATTATCGCTGGCATAATCCAGCGCGGTGGTTTTTGCCATTGAGGCCAGGGCATGCTTAGTCAGGTTGTAGGCAAACGAATTCTTCTTGGCTATCAGTGCCTGATCGGATGCGATTAGCACAATGGCACCACCGTGCTGGCTGCGCATTTGCGGCAAAACTGCCTGCACCGCGGCATAGGCGCCTTTCACATTTAGTGCCAATAAGGCATCAAGGGTTGCTTCATCAGTCGCCTCAATATTGGCACTGATATGGCGACCGGCGTTGGATACCAGCAGATCTACCCGGCCGGTATCGGCAATGATATGTTGAATCGTGGCTATAACCAACGCGACCTGACTAACATCGCATTGCCGGTATTCACCAAGCTCTCCTGGCACAATATCCAGATTAAACACCCGGTAATGCTCAGTCAGCAATTTTTCAATGATGGCATAACCAATACCCTGGCTACCGCCGGTAACAATAGCAACTTTATTCATGCCGGTTCCTTTTGAGTGTTACAGCAAAAACTATTGTACTGAGCAATAGCCACCTTAGCGATTTTTTTGAAATTTTTGCATAGCTGTCATGCTGTTGTCACTTAACTATTTTATTTTGCTACAAAGTGTGGTAGAACTTTCGTTGAAAATTACAACAACATCAGCAGAGGCCGTATTATGGAAAGCTTCGAAGAATTACTGAACATGTTGGAACGCCCGGCAGCAAAACCTAAAGCTGTTAAGCGTAAATGGCGTGAAATTGAAGAGTTAAAAGAGCGCCATCGACTAAAAAAAGAGCTATGCGATATTGACTGGACCATAGAACCAGAGCTGGCAGACATCGAGTTATAGCACCAACGCCCAATCATTGATTGGGCGTTGCTGTTTTAGCGCAAGTACTAACTGCAAAACTAACTGCAAACTGAATGCCAGTTAATGGCATCGCGATTGCTGTTTTGCAGCAGGCTATTGGTTTGCAGAAAATGACCGCAGCCTAAAAAGCCACGATGTGCAGACAGCGGTGAAGGGTGCGGCGCAGTCAGAATATGATGGCGCTCACCGTCGATTAAGCGGGCTTTTTTCTGGGCATGGCTGCCCCAGAGTAAAAACACAATGCCCTGACAATGCTGGCTAATGGTGCTGATAACCTGATCGGTAAATTGCTCCCAACCTAATTTGCGATGCGAATTGGGCTGATTAGCAACGACGGTTAAGACCGTATTTAACAGTAACACCCCCTGCTCAGCCCAGCTTTGCAAGTTGCCATGGCCGGGTATCGCAAAGTCGGCATACTCCATTGCCAACTCTTTATAGATATTGGCCAGTGATGGCGGCACCTTAACGCCTTGTCGCACTGAAAAGGCCAAACCATGTGCCTGGTTCGGTCCATGGTAAGGGTCCTGGCCCAGCACCACCACTTTTAGTTCCGCCAACTGCGTCAGCTTAAAGGCATTAAAAACATCTGCCTGTGGCGGATAAATCACTGTGCCGGCAGCACGCGCAGTGGTGACTTCTGCCAGCAGCGCCATAAAATACGGCTGCTGCTTTTGTTCACCTAATAATTGCTGCCAGTCAGTCATGCGCGTTTTAACGTCCTGATCACCTGCTCTAATGCTGCAAAGTCTGCCGCAATATCAATACTAAGTCCAGGCTCGGCGGCGCAGGCTGCTAATGCCGGTGGCAGCGCGATGGGGCTCCCCAGAATATTCTCGACCTGCTCTTTAAATTTAGCCGGGTGTGCCGTACCAAAGAAAATACCCAATTCATCATCCGCCAGGTCTCGTTTCAGTGCCTTATAGGCAACAGCAGCATGCGGCTCGCTCAAATAACCCAACTGCCACAACTGCCGTACCCCAAGCTGGGTATCATCTTCATCTACGGCTACGGCTGAAATATCATCACGCTTGATGACGCCCTGCGCTAACAAGGCTTCGATTCGGGGCCAGTTGTTCGGCGCGCTGACATCCATCGCATTAGATAGCGTCGCCACTGTTGCTTTAGGTTGCCACTGCTGGCTCTGCCAGTAGCGTGGCACGGTATCATTGCTGTTCGTTGCAGCAATCATCCGCTTAAAAGGCAAACCCAGCGCCTTGGCAATAAGCCCTGCACATAAGTTACCAAAGTTGCCGCTCGGCACTGAGATTACCACCTGATTGCGCTGCGCGGCCGGTACCTGCGATATTGCCTCAAAGTAATAGCAAACCTGGGCAAATAAGCGGCTGATATTAATTGAGTTAGCCGACGTTATATTAAACTCCTGCACCAGCGCCTTATTATCAAACGTCTGCTTAACCAGCGCCTGGCACTGGTCAAAATCGCCATCTACCGCCAAGGTGGTAATGTTATCACCCAGGGTGGTAAACAGCTTTTCCTGTAAGCTGCTGATTTTGCCTTTAGGGAACAGAATAACGACCTGCACCCCACGCTGCCGATAAAACGCATGAGCGACCGCAGCACCGGTGTCACCCGAGGTAGCAGTGACAATGGTTGTCGCCTCTGGCTGTGCTTTAGCCAGTGCCTGTGCCATAAAGCGCCCGCCAAAATCTTTGAACGCCAGCGTGGGGCCATGAAACAGCTCCAGCGCACTCACTTTGTCCGTTACCGGCACTAACGGCGCCGCAAACGTAAACGCCCGGTCGACCATCGCCAGTATTTCAGCTTCCGGCAGTTCATCGCCAATCAGCGCAGCTAAAATTTTACTGCTGCGCTCAACCAGCGGCATCGCCAGCAATTCATCAATATTCAGTGTGGGCCAGCTCTTTGGAAAAAATAAGCCTTGTTGCTGGCCCAGTCCCTGGCGTACCGCCTGTAAAAAACTTACCTGTTCATCAGCTACTTTTAAGTTGGTTAATTGCATTTTCAGTTCCTATAACTTCTCATGCTTTACCAGCGCCCGGGCGCCGGTTGAGGATAATTTGCAAATATGGGTACAGGCATCGGCATTTTTGCCATAATGCTGCTGCAGATAAGCGGCGGCCTGGGTCGCGGTTGCATCGTCAGGACACAGCGCAAATAAAGTGGGCCCGGCGCCGGAAATGCCCAGATGTAAAACTCCCTGCGTCATTAACGCAGCACGCAGCCCCGGCAGTTCCGGAATAAGCGGTGTCCTGGCAGGCTCAGCCACCAAATCCTGCAACGCCGCAATGGCATCAGTTTCGTCCTGGCTGTATAAGGCACTGATAAAACGGCTGAGCATACCGGCAAATTCGATACTTTGTGCCAGGTTCAATTGCTTAGGCAGCAGCGCCCTGGCCGCCTTGGTAGACAATACCGTGCCCGGGTAGCTTAATACCACCCGCCAATGCCTAAACCAGGGCAGCGAGCGACTTAACTGCTCGCTCCCCGGCAACATCAGTTGCAAACCACCCAGTAAACTGGGTGCGACATTATCGTAATGAACACTGCCGCTAACGCCACCCTCGGCTTCTGCCATAAGTTGCAATAATTGTTTCTGGTTTAATGGCCGGCCAAAATAGTCGTTAAAGGCATAGCACGCTACTACTATTGAGCAGGCGCTGGATCCCAGACCACTACCCACCGGCAGGTTTTTCTGCAAATGCAGTGCCAGTCGGGGCAAAGGTTTAGCCACGGCCTGTTCAAAGGCATAAAAGCACTGCAATACTAAGTTGTCGCTACTGTCTTCTGGTAATTGATGGCGGTAACGGCCACTGATCTGCAAGCTAAGCTGCGCTTGCTCACCGTGAATTTCCAGTACATCCCCAAATAGCCCGCCATCCCCCGTGTCTGTTACCACTGGCTCAAATGCCGCGCCCAGCAAGTCAAAACCCACTGAAAAGTTACCGGTAGATGCCGGCGCGAAATATCGCGATACGGTTGAATTGCTCATCATTACTACACCTGCTGCTGCCAGCTTAACGTTCGCATAATATCACTGAAAACCCCGGCAGAAGTGACCGCCGCACCAGCACCGTACCCCCGCAGTACAAACGGGATAGGCTGATAGTAGCGACTGTGAATAGCCAGTGCATTTTCACCATCTTTGACCCTGGCAAGCGGATGGTCGTGCGGCAGCGCTTTTATTGCTACCTTGCATTTACCGTCCCGAATTTCGCCAATGTACCGCAAAACCTTACCTTCAGCCTGAGCCGCTGCGACCCGCTTGCTAAAGGCGGCATCCAGTGCCGGTAAGCGCGCCATAAAATCATCAGGGCTGCCACTGCTGTCAAAGTCGGCCGGTAACACCGGTTTGACTTCAACATCGGTCAGCTCCAGCGCCATACCGGCCTCACGGGCCATAATTAACAATTTACGGGCAACGTCAGTGCCCGACAAGTCATCGCGCGGGTCCGGCTCGGTAAAGCCCATAGCTTTGGCTTTGCTTGTTACCGCGGACAAACTGGCACCGGTTTCTAACTCACCGAAAATATACGACAAAGAACCGGATAAAATCCCTTCAAACGCCAGCAATTCATCACCAGCATTTAACAGGCCCTGCAGGGTATCGATAACCGGCAAACCTGCCCCTACCGTGGTTTCATACAAAAACCGCCGCCGCTGTTGCTGCGCAACCTGACGTAATTGCCGGTAATAACCGAGACTGGCCGTATTGGCTTTTTTATTGGGTGTCACGACATGAAAACCGGCAGAGAGAAAATCGGCATATTGGCTGGCAATTGCCTCAGCGCTGGTGCAATCGACTAATACCGGGTTGGTCAAATGTTGCTGACGGACAAATTCACTAAGGGCAGCCAGTGAAAAACTGCTTTGGCTTTGGGTTAAACCGGCCTGCCAGTTACTCAGGTCAACCCCATCTTTGGCCAGCAATAACTGACGTGAATTTGCAATACCGTACACCGTCAATTTCACCTGACGCTGTTGCAAAAAGCTTTGTTGACGCTCTATTTGCGCCAATAGCTCAGCCCCGACCACACCACAGCCCACCAGGAATACATCAATACTGGGAATATGACTGAAAAAGTTTTCATGACAGACCCGCACCGCATCTTTACATACCGCCTGCTCAACCACCGCCGAAATAGAACGCTCGCTGCTATCCTGGGCAATCGCCACGACGTTAACCCGCGCCTGTGCTAATGACGCAAAAAACTTCGCTGCTACACCGCGGTGCTGACGCATACCATCGCCAACCAGACTAACAATAGCCATATCAGGCAAAATGCTGACCGGCCGCAGTAAACCGGTTTGTAGTTCCAGCTCAAACTCTTGTTCCAGAGCGTGTTGCGCCCGGCTCAGATGAAGCTGAGATACACAAAAGCTGATACTGAATTCAGAAGACGACTGGGTAATCAGACTGACGGAGATTTGCGAGCGGGCCATTGAGGCAAACACCCGGCTGGCCATACCCACTACGCCTTTTAAACCCGGACCTGACACAGTAAACAGCGCCAGATGCTCCAGGCTGGAAATGCCTTTAACCAAAGCTTCGCCATCACCACTGACATCAATACAGGTGCCGGGAGCAGCAGGATTCAGCGTATTTTTGATATAACAGGGAATGTGGTAGCGCGCCAGCGGACCAATGGTTTTCGGATGCAATACTTTAGCGCCAAAATACGACAGCTCCATGGCCTCGTCGTAGGATAAGCGGTCAATTAATCTGGTTTGCTTTACCTGACGCGGATCTGCGCTGTAAACCCCGTCGACATCAGTCCAGATCTCGCAGGCTTCTGCCCGGATACTGGCCGCAACGATAGCGGCTGAATAGTCTGAACCATTTCGCCCTAACAAAGTGGGCTCGCCCTCGCTGTTACTCGACACAAAACCGGCAATCACGTATACCGCCGCTTGCTGGTCAGCAATAGCCCGCTGCAGGGTCTTTTCAGCGCCGGCAATGTCTGCGCTGGCATTCAGGTAATCGCCCTGACTTTTAATTAAACTTACTGCATCCAGTGCCAGTGCGTTAACCTGGTTGCTTTGCAATAGTGCTGTCATTAACGCCACGCTGAACTGCTCGCCCAAACCAAGGATTTGCGCCTTAATATGGTCGGGGCAATGGCGCAGCAAACTGATACCCTGTAAATGTAACGCCAGTTTTGCCAGCTGTTGCCGCCACAGGGTTTCAACGGTATTTACCTGGGTCTCAGTTAAATCGGCAGCAGCAGTCAGCAACTGTTGGTAGCGCTCAGCCAGAGCTGTTAATACCGGTTGGTAATCGGATCCTAAATAGGCCAGGTCAGTCAGTTCTACCAACATATTGGTTACACCCTGTGGCGCCGACAATACCAGGCAAACCTGGCTGACAGCAGCCTGGCGCTGCACAATCTGTGCAACTTCGGCAAAGCGTGGCAATGATGCCAGCGACGAGCCGCCAAATTTTAGCACTCTCATGTTTTACTCCTTGCGCATAGATTGATTCATATTATTGTTATTGCCGACCAAGGCCCGGTAAATACCGGTTAAATGTTATAAAAAAAGGCCCGTGACATTTGAGGTCACGGGCCTTTTTACAGACAACACACCGCCGACCTCCTACCCCGTAAGGGTGGTGGTAATAATAATGGTGGTGAGATCTGCTGTTCTTATTTTCATGGCAAACACTATGCACAGACTTATAGACGTCTGTCAAACAAAAAATCGTAACCGCTATGAATTTACCTTTTTAAGGGAATTTGCCAGTTCAGGATAATAAGTAACAACCTGATTCCGACCATTGCGCTTAGCCTGGTACAGCGCTAAATCAGCTTGTTGAATAAGATCCTCGGCACTGCTGGCCGCGCTGAACTGACTTACCCCCACACTAACACTGGTTTTTAGCAACTGCAGCTGATACTCAATGGGTGAATCCGCCACCCGCCGACAGATGCGCCTGGCCACTTCAATAGCACCATCGAGCGGGGTATCTGGCAAAATAATGGCAAACTCTTCGCCACCGTAGCGACCAAATAAATCAGTTTCCCGCAGCAAGCTGCCGATAAGTTTTGCCACTTCAATCAACACTAAGTCACCGGCCTGATGGCCATATTCGTCATTTAAGCGTTTAAATTTATCCAAATCAAAAAACAATAATGACAGCGGATGCTGATAGCGTTCGGCGCGTTGCACCTCCACTTCAAGTTGTTGCTGCCAATAGTTACGATTCAGCACGCCTGTCAGGCCATCCAGCCGGTTTACCTGCTGTAACTGCAAATTACTCTGCTGCAGTTGGCTTTGATAGACATAAGCGTCAGTGGCATCTTCAATTAACAGGCAAACAAACCGCTCACCGGTATCCGGCTCGGTTAATGGCAGCATATTACAATTTTGAGCCATATACTGATTCGCACTGCTAACCGGGCGCAGGTGCGGCAACTTAAATAAATACTGGCGTTGTTCCCACGAGCTGAATGCCGGGCTTTGCAGGCTCAATACGCTATTCAGTTTGCGGCTAAGCCAGGCTTGGGGGGCATCAATAAATACACTGAATAGATCTTTGCCCTGCACATTCTGCAACTGAATATCTGCCCGACGACAGATGTAGGGGTTTATATAAACGATTTGTAACTGCGTGTTCAGCAGGATGACGCCGCTGTTTAATTGTTGCAACAACGGGCCTGAGAGCCAGTCTATATTCATCAAAACTCAGCCAGCACATTATCCAGGATGGTTTTCAGCTTCATTACCGCTTCGCCCGGTATCAGCAAAATCATATTACAGTCAAAACTGTAGTCGGTAAGCTCGTAGCGAATATCGACCTTTAACGCCAGTTGCCAGTGAAAAGCCGTTTGTTCCAGTTTACCGATAAAGTCATTGTCGCGTGATGATATAACGCGTGGCGCAGCATATGAGAAACTGTTGTCCAGTTGCTCGGCCAGGCCATTTAAGAACGTGGTCGTCAAAATTGAGCTGATATCAGTCAGCATTTCTGCTTCACTGGTCGCATCATCGTCATAACCAAGCAACGCAGCTATTTTACCGGCATTGTCCAGTTGATAGAGCAGAATACTTTCGCCCCGTAAACCACCATCGCCAAAAAAGCCCAGACTGATCATAGAGCTGCTCAGGCCCTGATACTGGCCGCGAAACTGGGTTGGAATTTCAGCAGCATTCACCAGGCCAATGGCCGGCACCTGCAAATGCACAAAGGTATTAAGAAACCGGGCCAGCTTGTCACTGGCCAGCCCCATCGCTACATTTATCAGTTCCTGCAGGCAATCTCGTTGCTCTTCAGTAAAGCTTAAGTCTGTCATATCAAACCATATTGTCGCATCACTGCGCTGAGTTTGTCGGTGTTTACAGGCTTCTGGATAAATGCCAGTGCACCAAGGTCCATAACCCGTTTTTGCATTTCTGGCTGAATATCGGCCGACACCACAATCACAAAAACATCCATTTTTTCTGCTTTAATAGCTTCCAGTACACCAACACCGTCCAGCTCAGGCATCGTCAGGTCAAGAAATACCACACCAATTTCCTGGCCACGCAATACCGTTAGCGCTTCAAGGCCATTTGTTGCTGTTACAATTTCAGCATCAAAACCAGTGGGCAAAGATTTTTTCATTTGGTTGCGGGCTAACAACGAATCGTCACAAATTAAAGCGGTTAAAGCCATCAGTACTGCCTGTTATCATTTTTGTTATACATCTGTTGGTTAAAAAATATATACAGATGGTGGGCATAAAGCAATATCAAGCCATTAATTAGCAGTGTCAAAACACCAAAGTACCAACGAAAAAAAACCGCTATGGTACTTATTTGGCAACGGCTATTTTAAAACGCGGCTTTATTGGTTAAGGTAGGTCAGACCTCGTCATAAATAAACCGGTGAAATAAGGTTATTGCATGCAGCAAAAAAGCCTGTCCCGCAATCTGCTAACCAAGGTATTGTCAGTCTATTTTATACTGACCCTGATTGTTACTCTGGCGCAAATCGCGGCAGAATATTACAACACCAAAAACCTGATTAACTCCGATCTTGAGACGTTGCAACAAACTTTTTCTGGCAGCCTTACCCGCGCTATCTGGGAGTTAAATACGCCCCAGGCCCTGATCATTGCTGACGGCTTACTGTCTATTCCGGCCATTGAGGGTATCGTGGTGCGCGATGACAGTGGCGCCGTTATCACGCAACTGGGACGTTATATCGATGTTAAAGAGCGTTTCAGCAGTCAGCTGGTACGCGAGGGTGTGCGCCTTACCGAACAGCAATCGGGCATATTTGGTTATACCTTCCCGCTTATTTTTGAATTTTCCGGCCGGGCCACACAGGTCGGTGACGTCACGTTATTTTCCAGCCGGTCCGTGGTTATTGAGCGGATTAAAGTGGGTATCTATTTTCTGATTGGCAACGCCATGCTGAAAACGGCCTTTCTGATTATTTTATTTTTACTGGCCTTTCGTAAACAACTGACGGAGCCACTGGCTGATTTAAGCCGGCAAATTGAAGATTTAGAACTTGATCAGCTGGATGATGCCAGAGTAGAAGTTAACAAAACTGAATCATCTGAACTGACTCTGATGGCCGATGCCTACAACCGGCTGATTAACCGGGTGCAGGATTATAAAGCACAACTGGGCAATACTCAGAAGCAACTGCTGAGATCAAATGAAAAGCTCGACCAGCAAAATTTAGTATTGGAGCAGGAAGTTGCGCGCAAAACCTCGGGTCTGAGCCAGGCGATGATGGATTTGCAGCAACAGAAACAAGAGCTTGAAGTAAAGCAACAAAGCCTGCGTGAAGAAATTGAGCGTCGGCGCCACACTGAAGATGCCCTTCGCAGCAAGCAATCTGAACTGGAGCAGCTGGTAGAACATTTAAATCAGGCACAGGACCGGCTGGTACAATCAGAGAAGATGGCGGCACTCGGTGGCCTGGTGGCAGGGATCACTCACGAAGTAAATACTCCTGTTGGCATTGGTGTTACCGCTACCAGTTTTCTGGCAGAAAAACTGACCAGTTTACAGCAAGCATTTAATGATAAGTCGCTGACCTCCAAAACGCTGGAAGCCTTTATTGCTGAAGCACTGCAAGGAACAGATTTACTCCAGTCAAACTTAAGCCGGGCCTCAGAATTAATCGCCAGCTTTAAACAAATTGCCGTTGACCAGGCCAGTGAAGCAATCCGCACCATTAATCTGGCAGAATATATCAATGAAGTGATCCGTTCGTTGCAGCCTAACTTCAAAAAGACCCAACATCAGATTGAAGTAAACTGCCCGGATAACATTACATTACGTTGCCCGGCAGGTGCCATTTCTCAAATATTTACCAACTTGCTGATGAACTCGCTGATCCACGGCTTTGAAGATGTCAAAGAGGGCTTAATCCGCATTACAGTGCTGGACGAAGATAATAATGTCGATATCCGCTTTAGTGACAACGGAAAAGGCTTATCACAGGATCAGCTGGAGAAACTGTTTCACCCATTCTTTACCACCAAACGTGAACAAGGTGGCAGTGGCTTGGGCACCCATATAACCTATAATCTGGTACGCCAAACCCTGGGCGGCAGTATCAGCGTCAACAGTGAACCGGGCCAGGGTCTGCACTACCACATTCGTTTTCCAAAAAACCTGAAAACTGACAGTTAATCCGCGTTATACTCGCCAGCTTGTTTACGAGAGGATTCGCTTTTATGTGGTTTAAGAATATCCGGGTTTATAAATTAAGTGCTCCGCTAAGCACTGATCCGCAGCAACTGGAAGCCGCCCTGGCTGAATTTAAATTTGCACCCTGCACTGGTCAGGAAGCCGTGCGGACCGGCTTCAGCTTCCCGTTACACGACAGCATTAAACAATACTGTCACCCAATGGCTCAAGGCTGGTTATTTGCAGTTAAACGTCAGGAGAAAGTCTTACCGGCAGCCGTGATTAACGAAGAACTGCAACCCCAAATAGACGCCATGGCAGCAGAGCAGGGCCGGCCGCTGAGCCGTAAAGAGAAGCAAAGTTTAAAAGAAGAGCTAATTCAGACATTACTGCCGCGGGCATTCAGCCGCTCGACCCTGACCCATGGCTACTACGATGCTGAGCACAACTGGCTGGTGATCAATACAGGCGGTGCTGGCAAGGCCGAAGATATTCTGGCGCTGCTGCGCAAAGCACTGGGTTCACTGCCAGCATTACCCTGGCTGGACAATCATAAGCTAAATTCACAACTGCAACTTTGGCTGCAGAATCAGGCATTGCCTGAGGGCTTTACCCTGGGTAATGATGCCGAACTTAAAGCACCAGACGAAGAAGGCGCTAAGGTTAAATTTACTAATCATTTGCTAAGTGCCGACGAAGTACAAAGCCACTTACAGGATAAGCTGGTGACCAAGATTGCCATCCAGCAGCCAGAAGGTTTAAGCCTGCACGTCAGCGATGACAGTGGTATTAAAGGTATTAAATACCACGAGTTGCTAACCGGCCAGAATGAAGAAATGGGCTGGGAAGATTTAAGCCTGCGTCTGGATGCTGATTTACTGTTAATGAGCAACAGCCTGAATAAAGCATTACGCCTGATAGCCGACAACATGCAGCCAGAGCAAAGCTAACAATACATAACCGTTAGTGAAACAATGCCCGCACATCCTGATAGCGTTGGGCAATTTCAGCTTGCTGCATAAACTCGGGTACCGGCACCAGTCCACGGGCAACATAGTCTGCCAGTAGGGCCTGAGCCTGCTCAGGCCGGTAATAACGCCGGGTAAGTGCAGCCAGCCGGATAAAATCGGTATAACCTGGTTCAACTTCACTTTGCGAGTTGCGCCAGTTTTCCACGACCGGCACAAATTCCGGACCAAAGCCCCAACTTTGCATGATTTTCAGCCCGACCGGTGCGGCAATCTTATCAATCAGTGCCTGCATAAAGGCCGGATGCCCAAATACCTCAGGATGACGTTCCGCTTCAATCAATACCGGCAACGCGCCAATATTATGGATCAGCCCCGCCAGTGCCATGACATCGACACTTAACCTGCAACTACGATTGGCGGCTTTAAATGACTGCAGACAGGCAACTGCAACACTGGCGGTTTGCACGCTATCCCGCCATTGACGATCCAGTTGCTGCTGTACTTGCTGATGTTGTGATACAAACAGTTGCTCCATCGCCATGGCGATGGCAATGTTTTTTATCTGGCTCAGGCCAATCCGGGTAACAGCCTGATTTAAGCTGTTAACCTGAATAGAACGACCCATAAAAGCACTGTTCGCTACTTTAATCATCCGCGCCGCCAATGCCGGATCCTGGCTGATAACGTCCGCCATCTGCTGCAGGCTAATTTGCGGATCATCTGCCCGCTCCCGCACTTTCAATGCAATATCAGGCAACGTCGGCAGCACCAGACGGTCTGCCCGGATTTTTTCGTCCAGTATAATAAGTAAGGCGCGCTGTGCACTCATAGCGTCTCCTGTTGCCGGTTAATTATCATGCAGCTTATTCTGCAGCGTTTGTTCAATATAGCGCTGCATTTGTTGCAGCAATTCACTGACGGCGTCAGGCTGAGCGGTCACTGCAGACTCCAGCTCCCCTGCCAGCCGGGTCACTTCCGGGTACCCCATACTGCCAGCACTGCCTTTCAGACTGTGTGCGGCAAAACGTAATGCCGGCCAGTTTGCTTCTTGCTGGTGCTGCAGTAACTCTGCAAGTAGTTCAGGTAACTGCCGGCCAAACTGGCGTTTCAATGCCTGCATTTGCGGGTCGTGTTCTAACCGTTGTAACCAGTCCTGTTCGCTGGTTTGCCGTACTTTAGCAAAACGGCCAAGTATGGCTAAAAATTCACTTTGCACTATTGGTTTACCCAGCAATGCCTGGCATCCGGCGCTTTTATAGCGCTCAACATCTTCACTCATAACATTAGCCGTTACCGCAATAACAGGGATATCTATCCCGGCGTGACGAATAAGCCGGGTCGCTTCTTCGCCACCCATTAACGGCATTTGCATATCCATAAATACCAGATCAAAGTCGTCATGTAACACCCGCTCTACCGCTTTGTGGCCATTATCAACCACCACCACAGTCGCATGATTTTTTTCCAGTAACAGCTTTAACAGCAATTGGTTATCGGGATTATCTTCTGCTACCAGCACCCGCACTGAGTTGTCTGACGGTAACGGACTGAGACTTTCCTGCACCTTCTGCTGTGGTTTATAATCGTCGACTAAGTCAAGCTCCTGCTGCGGACAACTCAGTATCACTTCAAAACAACTGCCGATGCCTTTCACGCTTTCAACCTGGATGTCGCCGTGCATTTGCTCCATTAACTTTTTAGATATAACCAACCCAAGGCCAGTGCCACCAAAATGGCGGGTCACCGTCGCATCAGCCTGAACAAAAGGCCGGAAAATACGGGATAACTCGTCTGTTGTCATGCCAATGCCGGTGTCTTTAACCTTAATTGACAGTTGCCTGGCCAATTGATCAAAACTAACCTGAAACACCACTTTACCCTGCTGGGTAAATTTAACCGCATTGCTGCTGAGGTTAAGCAGTACCTGACGAAAGCGTAAACTATCATTGAGCAGCATTTGCGGTAGTGGGAATTGCCATTTCAGCTGACACGTTAAGCCCTTTGCCTGGGCCTGTTCGCAGGCCAGCTGATATATATCATCTATTGCAGCCAGACAATCAAATTGCTCTTGATTTAACTCAAGTTTATCAGCTTCAATTTTCGACAGGTCTAGAATATCGTTAATCAGGCCAAGCAGGTGATCGCCACTTTTCAATACCCGCTTTAAGTAATCCTGCCGTTTCTGCTGGTCATTTTCCTGCAGGGCCTGCTCGCTAAAACCGATAATGGCAGTCAGCGGTGTCCGGATTTCATGACTCATGTTAGCCAGAAAAACGCTCTTCAGCCGGTTGGCTTGCTCTGCCGTCTCCCGGGCCAGGATCAGTTCCTGGTTGGCCCCGGCTAAATCGTCGTTGGCGCGGGCTAAATCCTGAGTTCGTCGCAGAACTTTATCTTCCAGCTGTTGTTTATAGGCGCGCTCACGCTCCCGGTAAACCCGCAACTGGCGCACCATCACGTTAAACGCAGCAAACATATCACCCAGTTCGTCCTGCTTTTTTACTTCAAGTAAAATAGACAAGTCTCCACGCCCTACCGCTGTCTTTGCAGCGGTAAGTTGTTTGACCGGGTTAAACACATGTTTAATTAATAGCCAATAGACCAGTAATGGCAGTAAAAAGCACACCAGGATCATTAACAGCAACAGTACTCTGGATAACCAGCGTTGATCGCCATACAGCTGCTGCGGGTCGATACCGTACAACAACTGATAATTTCCCGGTAAAGGCGCACCAAGTAACTCACGGTATTGCCCCAGCAGCAAAACCGACTCCAGCTTGTCAGCTGCAATACTTTGCTGGATCTGGCGGAAGTTCGAAGGCGCAAAGGCACTGCTGATCAACGTTGGATCAGCGGCATAGGCTATGGTCGCCGTTTTACTGATCATTAAACTGACGCTATTGCTGGTAAAAGGGGCATTAACAATACCATCGAGTAAGGCGGGACTGACCATAAAAACCAGATAGCCCCACAACCTACGAGATTCGGTAACTGAACTGACATACAATTTCTGCGCAAAATACCATTTTCGATCGCGACTACCCGGTTGCGGTGCCAGAAAATAGCCCTGCTCATCAATCATGGCCTGCAGCGGTGAAAAATACTCATTACGAAAACGGTTGGGTACCGCAACCTGCTCTGTAATAGTTGGCCAGTGCAATGCGTATTCGCCATTGAGCTGCACCAGTTTAACCGCTTCAATCTCACTCTGCTGTTGGCCAAACCGTTGCCAATGCGCCAGTAACGGCGGTAGAAGATCAGGGTCATTTGACTGCAAAAACTGCTGTAAATCAGGGGCTGACGCCAACATACTTAACTGCGTCTGCTGGGTACTGATAAACTGATGCAACTGCTGCTGCTGAGCAGCCAGCTCGCTGCGTACCTGGTAGTACGTTTGCTGTTGCATATAACGTTGACTGTACTGATATGCCAAATAGCCAAATAACAACACCGGTAACACCAGCAACGGCAACATGTAGGCAACCAGTGTTTCTCTTAACCTCATAACGGCACGAGCCTGATCCGCACTTTAACCAGATAGATACCCACAGCATAACCAGCTATCCGGTAACCGACAAGCATATTGAGTTTGGCCAACAAAACCGCGATCAATTATCAGGTCGATGCTTCGTTTGGCGCAGCAACTTTTGCTGTGGCAAAACGCTGCAATAGCGCTGGCAGAATCGTTAAATCACTTAACAGCGCCATCAGCATTGCGGCAGCTGTCAGGACACCAAAATAGACGCTGGGCAGAAAATCTGAAAAACCAAACACGGCAAAACCGGCAGCAATAATGACTGAGGTAAAGACAATCGCCATACCGGTATGGCCAAAGGTGGCCCTAAGCGCTCGCTCTGCCGGGTGCTGCAGAAAATTATGAATAAAGTGAATGGTATCGTCCACCGCAATACCCATAGCGATAGCCGCGATGGTAATGGTCATTAAATCCAATGGAATATTCAGCCAGCCAATTAAACCAAGAATACCGAGGGTTGTCAGGATATTCGGTACCAGTGCAATCAGTGCTATTTTCAGCGAACGGAATATCGCCAGCAACACCAGGCCTAAAGCCAGATAAACCAGCCCCAGTGTCGTCACCTGCGAGTCAAACAGGCGGGACAAAATATCCTGATACAGTACAAACAGGTTGCTCAGCTGGTAGTCTTGCTCAGTCAGACCAACGCTTTGCAAATCGGCATGCAGTTGCTGCATCAGTTGCTCTCGATTTAAGTCTTTGGTGGTATCCTGGACCCGCGTAGCAATCCGCACCTGCTGCGGTGAATCAGCCAGATACGCTCCCACCAGCTGGTTGGTTACCTTGGTACTCAGCATCTCGTAAATGGTATCCAACTCATATTCAGTCAGGGGTTTGTCATCATTCAGCTGTCTGGCCAGGGTGGTAAAGTTGATCAGAGAAGTGACACTGCCGGTCGCTTCGAAGGCGTTAACGGCTGCATCTGCCAGGTGTAACTGGTTTAGCTGATCGGCACTGATCACCAAATCAGGCTTGGCTTGTGCCGGGTCGAGCGTGATAACAACATCCAGTGGTGTTGAGCCACCAAATTGCTGGTCGATAAACGCCAGCTCCTGATGCACCTGAGTATCTTTTGCAAAGTAATTAATAAAGCTATTTTCAACATTAAGCCGGCTAATACCGGTTGCCAGCGCGCCAAACAGAATAACGATGCTGAATATTACCGGGTAAGGTCTGCGCCCAACCAATGCTGCCGCCTGCTTTAACCCCTGCTGTAACCAGCCAAAATCAGCCGTTTCATCGCGCGCTTTCAGTAAACTTAACAATGCCGGAAACAACAATAGGCTTACGCCCATGGTAATTAGCATTGCTATCAGCATCATAAAACCAAAATCGACTACGGGTTGAATACCACTGAAAATAAGTGAGCCAAAGCCAACCGAGGTCGTCAGTGTGGCGTAAAAGCACGGCGAAATTTTCTGTTGCAACATCGTGCTGACCCGCTGTTGCTGGTTCAATTCTGACTGGTCACGGGCAATTTCCCGGTACGCTCCCAGTAAATGGATCATGACAGCCAGAGTTAAAATTAACTGCAAGGCAATAAAGTTAGCCGAGATAACGGTAGTGCGGATATCCAGCAACCCAAATAATCCGCAGGTTAGCAACACACTGACGCCGCAACTGAGCAACGGAAAAAACACCCAGCGCAGACTGCGATATATCAGCAGCAGCAACCCAGCAATAATGAGGGCTATCGCCAGACCAAAGATGGTTAAATCGCTTTTAATCACACTAACCAGATGCTGGCCAACCACATAAGCACCGCCAACATAGCTGTCAGCACGCGCTGCTACCTGCTGGTTAATTTGCTCAATTTTTTCAATTTCCTGCTGCCGTTGTTCCGTCAGTTGCTGACGTATCGGATCCGCAGCCTGCTGCAGCCGGCTGATTTCAGCTTCTTCGTCTGCGGTTAACTCCCGCTCAAGCGTTAGCGCCTGAATATCCAGAATTTGCCGGTCAAGCTGTTGCAGCTCTGTATTCGCTTTAAAAACAATCTGAATGCCGGCAGCAGTTTGGGCTTTGTTAAACAGTAAATCGGTAAAAATAGGGTGATCAGTTAGCAGTTGGCGCATGTCTTGCGGTGAATATTGTTGCTGCTGCCAGGTAAGACTTTCTACATCGGTTCCCGAGGTAAACGCACTGGCATCGCGCAGCAGCGGTACCGTCAGCATAGAGGTCACCGAGCTAACCCGCTCAAGTTTGGCATAGTCAGCACTTAAGGCTGTAATATCGGCAAAGGTTTGCGCTGAGAAAAGCTCAGCGTCATGCGGCTGATAGGCCACCAGAATAAACTCATCTGGTGCAAAACGCTGATTCGCCAGCTGGCTTTTAATATACAGCTCATTATTTTTAACCAGCAGGGTTTCGGCTGAAGCGTCAATTCTGAACTGACTTAAAAAAGCTGCGGCACCCGCCAGCAGTATCACAAACAAGCCAATAATGCCCCAGCGACAGCGGACAATAGCCTTACCAAGCCACAGGGTGATGTTGTTATTAGTCTGGTTTGACATAAGCTTCATCCCGTTTCAGGCCTTGTAAATGCTGGTTTCGAAAGTACAGATAAGGATCATCAGCCTGCTCATACAGGGTTTGGTATAAGGTGGCGCGGTCAGAGAAACTGTTGATAATGTTCAGCCCCTGCAGGTAGTAAAGCTCTGGTGCATCAACCACGTAGTTAAGCGGATGAAATAACGCCTCCCCGACCACTGAGGTTGCTCCCCGAACATCGCTCTGGCCAAGAATGGGCAACACTAAATAGGGGCCGTTACCGACCTGATAATGGCTTAAGGTATCAGCAATGCTTTGTTTCGCTTTGGGTATCTCAAACCAGGCACTGGCTGGGTCGAACAAACCAAGAATACCGATTGTCGAGTTAATAACGAAGCGGCCTAAATTACTGCCCGCACCTTTAAAGTTGCCGCTAAGGGTATTATTAACCAGGTTGAGGGGCTCACGGATATTGGCAAACGCATTACTGACTTTATCACGCACCGGCGCCGGTATAACCTTTTCATATCCTTTCGCCAGCGGGATCAAGGCGTAGGTGTATGACACATGATTAAAACTGAACACGGCCCGGTTCCAGCCTTCCAGCGGGTCGTAATACAACGGAGCAGGTTCAGCATCACCGGTGGCTGAGTCATTGGCTACCGGCTCCATATCAACCACTGTTGGCTCAAGCTCCAGCGTACCCTGTGAGGTGGTAATACGGGTCGCCTGACCGGCACTTAATTGCTCTGCGGCTGTCGGCGCGTTATCGTCAGCTGAAGCACTGTCTGCTTTTACCTGGGTAGCCGAAGCATTGCTATTTGCTGCTGCACTGGCAGCCGGTTCAGGTTTACTGGCACAGCCACAGAGCACCACTGTCAGTAAACAGATAAGGGTATAACGATATGTCATCCTGCTAACTCCGTATAACTAAACCAAAAAGCGCCAGCTGCGCCCAAATCTACAACAGCAGCATACCATGATAAACAAAAAAGGCGCCTAAGCGCCTTTTAAAAATTAATTAACATTAAAATTAACTAAATCATTCCCACTCTATCGTCGCCGGCGGTTTTCCACTGATATCGTAAACTACGCGGGAGATGCCGTTAATTTCGTTGATGATGCGGTTTGACACTTTACCCAGCATGTCATAAGGCAAATGCGCCCAATGCGCGGTCATAAAATCGATGGTTTCCACCGCACGCAAAGAGATAACCCAATCGTATTTACGGGCATCACCCATTACACCCACGGATTTTACCGGCAAAAATACCGCAAACGCCTGGCTGACTTTATTGTATAAGTCGGCCTTGTGCAGCTCTTCAATAAAAATAGCATCGGCCCGGCGCAGTAAATCACAGTATTCTTTCTTAATTTCGCCCAGTACCCTTACGCCCAGGCCCGGGCCAGGGAACGGGTGACGATACAACATGTCGTATGGCAGCCCCAGTTCCAGGCCCACTTTGCGTACTTCGTCTTTAAACAGTTCACGCAGCGGCTCGACTAAGCCCAGCTTCATATGGGCCGGTAAGCCACCGACATTATGGTGTGACTTAATGACATGGGCTTTACCGGTAGCTGAACCCGCCGATTCAATAACATCAGGGTAAATAGTGCCCTGAGCTAACCACTTGGCGTTTTCCAGCTTTTGCGACTCTTCGTCGAACACTTCAACAAATACCCGGCCGATAATTTTACGCTTGGCTTCAGGTTCATTTTCGCCCGCTAAGGCGTCTAAAAAGCGTTGCTCGGCGTCAATTTTAATAATGTTCAGGCCAAAATGGTCACCAAACATATCCATTACCTGCTTACCTTCGTTCAAACGCAGCAAGCCGTTATCAACAAATACACAGGTTAAATTGCTACCAATAGCCCGGTGCAGCAGCATAGCTGTTACCGAACTGTCTACCCCGCCTGACAAACCCAGAATAACCCGGTCAGTACCAATTTGTTGTTTTAAGCGGGCTACCGCATCTTCGATAATGGTGGCCGGGGTCCACAGCTTGTCGCAGCCGCAAATATTGACCACGAAATGCTCGAGCATTCGCAGGCCCTGGCGGGTATGGGTAACTTCCGGGTGGAATTGCACACCGTAAAACTGACGGGCTTCGTCGACCATACCGGCATGCGGGCAAGTGGTGGTCTGAGCGCAAGTCACAAAGCCTTCAGGGACGCTTATCACTTTGTCACCATGGCTCATCCAGACATCCAGCAGGGCATTACCATTGCCGCCAATATGATCTTCAATTTTGGCAAAAAAGTCGTTGGCAGCAATCACTTCAACCTGAGCATAACCAAACTCACGTAAATCAGAACCCTGCACCTTACCGCCCAGCTGCTCGGCCATGGTTTGCATGCCGTAGCAAATACCCAGTACCGGCACGCCGGCATTAAACACATACTCTGGCGCCCGTGGCGAGCCGGCTTCAGTAACGCTTTCCGGGCCGCCCGATAAAATAATGCCGGTCGGGTTAAACTCACGAATTTGCTCGTCGCTGACGTCCCAGGCCCACAACTCACAATATACGCCAATTTCCCGCACACGACGGGCAATAAGCTGGGTATACTGCGAACCAAAATCCAGGATTAAAATACGATGGTGGTGAATGTTCTTGCTCATAACAACCTTTGAAAAATAAGGCGACGGGCCAGGCCCGCCGTGAAAACCGACTGTTGTTAGCCTAACCGGTAGTTAGGCGCTTCCTTGGTGATTTGCACGTCATGTACGTGCGATTCACCCATACCGGCGGCGGTAACCTTAACAAACTCAGGCTTGGTGCGCAGGGTCAGCATATCCGGGCTACCGGTTAAACCCATAGCCGAGCGCAGGCCGCCCATTTGCTGGTGAATAATGTTTTCAATCGGGCCTTTATACGCCACCCGGCCTTCAATACCTTCTGGTACCAGCTTCTCGGCATTATTACTGCCCTGGAAGTAGCGATCTGACGAGCCATTGCGCTGCGCCATCGCGCCCAGTGAGCCCATCCCGCGGTACGATTTATAATAACGGCCCTGATACAGCTCTACCTCGCCCGGTGCTTCTTCGGTGCCGGCGAACATAGAGCCGACCATCACGCAGTGCGCGCCTGCGACTAAGGCCTTCGCCACATCACCAGAGAAACGAATACCGCCATCGGCGATAATACAAACGTCAGTACCTTTAATACCTTCAACGGCATCTGAAATAGCGGTAATTTGCGGCACGCCACAACCGGTTACAATCCGGGTAGTACAAATAGAACCCGGGCCAATGCCAACTTTAACGGCATTAGCACCAGCTTCAGCCAGTGCCTTAGCGCCTTCAGCTGTTGCCACGTTACCAGCGACAATTTGTAAATCAGGGTACTGGGCACGGGTTTGTTTTACCCGTTCAATTACGCCTTGCGAGTGGCCATGCGAGGTATCAATTAACAGAATATCGACCCCGGCTTCTACCAGCGCAGCTATCCGCTCATCGGTACCCGGGCCAACGCCTACTGCAGCGCCAACCCGCAGCCGGCCTAATTCATCTTTACAGGCGTTCGGCTTACTGGCGGCTTTGTAGTAATCGCGAACGGTAATCAGGCCTTTAAGTTTAAAGTTATCATCCACTACCAGCACTTTTTCAATCCGGTGCTGGTGCATCAGTTTAAAGGCTTGTTCACGGGGGGCGTTTTCGTTTACCGTTACCAGCCGCTCGCGCGGGGTCATCACTGCGGTAACACTGGCTTGCAAATCGGCTTCAAAGCTCATATCACGGCCGGTAACAATACCTACCAGGTTTTGCTCTTTATCCAGTACCGGAAACCCAGAGAAACCATGTTGCTGGGCTAATGCCTGTACTTCGCGTACCGTCATATCTGCCGATGCAGTAACCGGGTCAGATACCACGCCGCTTTCGTATTTTTTCACCTTGCGAACATTGGCGGCCTGCTCTTCAATGGTCATATTCTTATGAATAAAACCCAGACCACCTTCCTGCGCCAGCGCGATAGCTAAACGGGCTTCGGTTACCGTGTCCATAGAGGCCGATACCATAGGAATATTCAGCGTGATGCTTTTGGTCAGTTGAGTGCGTAAATCCGCAGTGTGGGGTAGAACGGTAGAGTGCGCCGGAACCAATAACACGTCGTCAAAGGTAAGGGCTTCTTTCTTGATCCTGAGCATTGCAACAATCTCGCTGTGAAGGATGAAAAGATAGGGAATGTTGCGGCGCTATTTTAAAGGATTGTTGGCGGCAGAACAATCAGTTTTTTCTTTTTGTGTTAACAGCAGGGCTTGACGTAAACTAGCCACAGAACAGCTAACCCTGGGCCACCAATGCAAAACCCCGATATTTATACCGTTTCCCGTTTAAACAGCGAAGTCAGGCTTATTCTAGAGCTGCAGTTTCAGCGGCTGTGGCTGGTGGGCGAAGTGTCTAATTTTGTGCAGGCGGCATCGGGCCACTGGTATTTCTCACTGAAAGATCAGGCGGCGCAGGTAAAAGTGGCGATGTTTAAGCAGGCGAATCGCAATGCCAGCGTGAAACCGCAAAATGGCCAGCAAATACTTATCCGGGCCCGCATTAGCGTATACGAGCCACGGGGTGAGTATCAGCTGCTGGCAGAAATGATCGAGCCGGCCGGCGATGGCCTGCTAAAGCAACAATACGAGCAACTTAAAAACCGGCTACAGGCCGAGGGCTTGTTTGATGAAGCGCGCAAACAGCCGCTACCGGCCCATATTAACCGGGTGGGCGTCATTACCTCGCCCACCGGTGCGGCTATTCGCGATATTGTCAGTGTATTACAGCGCCGCGCGCCGGGTATTGAAGTGATTATTTACCCTTGCTTAGTGCAGGGCGAGCAGGCAGCTGGCCAGCTTAGGAATATGCTTAGCACGGCCATCCGGCGTAACGAAGTAGATGTATTAATAATTGGCCGTGGTGGCGGTTCGCTGGAAGATTTATGGTGTTTTAATGACGAGCAACTAGCCAGGGCCGTGGCCGCCTGCCCCATTCCGATTGTCAGTGCGGTGGGCCATGAAATAGATTTTGCCCTAACTGACTTTGTCGCCGATGTAAGGGCGCCGACGCCGTCAGCCGCGGCAGAGCTGGTATCGCCTGACCAAAGCCATTTACTGGAGCGGCTGCGCCGCTTACAAAGCGCGCTGGTGCAAGCCCAGCGCAGCCAGTTAAACCGGCTAAGACCGGACCTTAAGCAGCTGGAACAACGCCTGTTAGCGTTGCACCCAAAACGGCGCTTACAACAACAGCAACAGCGGTTAGACGAGCTGCAACTGCGCTTAAACCGGGTGATTAGCCAGCAACTGGCCAATGCCAAACGCCAGCAACAGTATTTGCAGCAAAGCCTGCAGCATTTGTCGCCGGTGAAAACCCTGCTGCAGCATACACAGCAGATTAACCAGCTTGAACGCCGTCTAATTAATGCCCAGCACCTGCAGTTAAAGCAAAGCAAACAACAACTGGCGCAGTTAAGCAGCCAGCTAAACACGGTAAGCCCGCTGGCCACTTTAGCGCGCGGTTACAGTATTACCTTTGATGATAAGCAGCAGGTGCTCACCTCCAGCAGCCAGCTAAAAGCCGGGGATAAGGTAGCAATAAAGCTGGCAGAAGGTGGTTTTGATGCTGAGGTGAAAAAGCTGACAGGAACCTAACAGGCGGCAAAAATATTGTTACCATTTAAGTATAACCTTAAATACGAATGCAGCTAAAGTGGTACCTTATGTCACATAATACTATTGCCCTAAACAAACAGCGCCAGCCGCTGGATCATCTGGACTCGGTCTGGCTGTTTGGTTATGGCTCGCTAATTTATAAAGCTGATTTCCCTTACCTGCAACGCAAACCGGCCTGTATTTATGGCTGGCAGCGCCGCTTCTGGCAGGGTTCGCACGATCATCGTGGCACACCAGAGGCGCCTGGCCGGGTGCTTACCCTAATCGAATCACCGGGAGCACGCTGCGCGGGTATGGCGTATCAGGTAACGCCCGATACCTTCGAGCATTTAGACCACCGTGAAAAAAACGGTTATTTGCGGGTATTTACTGAACTGCATTGGCTGGACGAGCCCGGAGAAACTGAGGGCCTGGTGTATTTAGCCAGCGCTGATAATGAGGCTTATCTTGGCCCGGCCAGTGAGGAAGCAATCGCTGCTCATATCGCCCGTAGTGCCGGCCCCAGCGGCCCGAATAGTGAATACTTACTAAAACTGGCACAGGCCCTGCGCGATATGAACGAGCACGACGCGCATGTGTTTGCGATTGAGCAGGAGCTGTTAAAACTTACTCCAGGCTGCTGATCCAAGGCTCATGCAACTTGCCATAGTGAATCGTCGCCCGTAAAGGCTCACTTTCCATATCACCATTATTATCTGGCAATGCTTGCGTTAAATGCTTCGGAACATACAGCGATTCTACCGCCAGCCTGCTGACGATAATTTCCGTGGGGTTAAGCTGTTTCGCGTCAGTACACCGACTATAACCGACCTGAATTACCGCCGGCACAATAAGCAGCCTGCTGTCCGCTGTGGCTGGGCGGCTGGCCAACACTGTTTGCAATAACTCAGGCCTCGCGGCAGCGTCGATAACATACAACCGGGTGGCCTGCTCATTTGCTGTTTGCATTAGTTGTGCTGCCCGCTGCTGCTGTTCCAACTGCACCTCGGCGGTAAGCTCAGGGTTTGCCTGGTGCATTAACGCGTAGTAGCGCTCGGCGTTAGCCTTATAGTCAAAATAGCTTTGGCCATTAAACTCCAGCAGCACCCATGCATTTTGCTGCTGTCGCCGGAAACGTTGTTGCTGGCATGGCGCAAATTGAAAACTGGCAAAGTGCAGCTCGCTCAGAGCAATATTGCGGCTGGTGTGCCGATATTGGTATTGCCATTCGTCACTAATCGGCTCAGGGTTTGGCGTGGTCCACTTCAGGCTGAGTCGTCTACCGGAATTTTCGCCGGCAAAACCATATTGATAAGGTACGCGTAATTCCCGCTCAGATAAAGCCAGCTCAGCTTTGGTAGCGCTGCGATTAATAAACACTTTGCCAAATGTCACGCCATTTACCAGCACCACCACAGCAACGGCGAACCATACCAACTTTTTTGAGATTGGGTTAGCCATGTTGCCCTGCCTTACTCTGCTGAGTAGCGCGAAAACGGTTAAACATAGTTAGCGCTAATATCGCTGTCAGGCCAATTAATAAGAAGAATACGTATTTGGGTAGCCAATCCCACCACCAGTCAAAAAACTTGGTATATAAAAACAAGGCAAAGAACACATTGCCGGTTAACATCAATTTGCTGGCATGGGTGCGCATACCATACAGCACCAACAGCGCACTGGCAGCAAACCCCACAACCTGATAAACACCTTCAATTAACCCGGTTGACCAGGGTAAATAACTGGCGCGGCCCCAATTGGCTAACACCAGCACTGCAATAAAAAAGACCACGGCTGACAAGGTCTGATAAATAGCGGCAAAGCCATCAAACCGCTGCGAGTTAAACAGCAATGGCACCAGAAAGAATAGTGCACTGGCTAACAGAAAATGCTCGGGGTACTCGCCGGCATTTACCCAGTAACTGCCCATCCAGCTGCCAAACTGAGCCCCGATAAACATAAAGCTGCAGAGCATCGCTGCTGCCAGCAATAAGCGGACATGCAGCAGGTACGCCAATACAAACCCATATAATGCAAATATCGCGAAGGCATTTGGCGACGGTGTGATATTAAAAATACTGCCGAGCATAATAATATTCAGGACCCAGGCAGTAAAAGATACTAATGCAGCCAGTTTTGCGTAATAACCCGAGTCGTCAATCCGTTGCAGCCATACTGCCAGCGCGAGGGTTAATAACGGCGCTGCAACCAGTAACGCTACCTGGCTAAGGGTCGAGAAGTAGCCCCAGTACTGAAAAAACAGAAAAAACAAACTGGCGGCAAGTGCGGTAGCGCCAAGAAAAGAGACAATTTGCATACCCAGCGACAAATGGCGGGCCTGGTCACTTAAATCGATATTCAGCCCTTGTTGCAGCTGTTGCAGCAAGCCATTGTGATAGTCGCGAATATTTGAGGCTTGATCATCAGGTAGTGACAACAAACCTTGTTCCGCTAACAGTTGCTGCTCAGCACGAAACGCCAGTACCTGATCGGCTCTGGCCTGTGCCTGGGTTTTATTAAGGGGGGTAGTTGTGGTCACGCTCTTCTTTTCATCCATGCTGTCAGCGCCTGTTGCAACAGGGTACCTTAAAAATTAAAAAACCGGAATTGGCTAAAACAGACCAATTCCGGTTTTGTACTAACATCACCCTGCCAGCTTAGCGTGTTAGCGCTACTCTTTGACCACATCAATAAAGTACTGGCTTTCCCCTGCTACCGTTTCCCGTACCAGACCATGGACATCAGTCTCAAAACCCGGGAACTGGCCGTTAAAGGCACGGGTAAATTTCAGGTAGTTGATAATAGTGCCGTTAAAACGCTCGCCTGGCACCATTAGTGGAATACCCGGTGGGTAAGGGGTTACTAACATGGCAGTAACCCGGCCAGCGATATCGTCAATAGACACCCGTTCTATTTCGCGGTGGGCCATTTTGGCCCAGGCATCGGCCGGGGTCATGGCGGTTTCAATGGTCGACAGGTACATTTCAGTGGTGACTTTGGCCACGTCAAACTGGCGGTAGATATTGTGAATTTGCTGACATAAATCGCGCAGGCCCACTTTTTCATAACGCGGGTTCTTGGCCACAAATTCCGGCATTATCCGCCACATTGGCAGGTTTTGATCGTAGTCATCTTTAAACTGCTGCAACTCAGTGACCATTGAGTTCCAGCGGCCTTTAGTAATACCAATGGTAAACATAATAAAGAACGAATACAGGCCGGTTTTCTCAATAATAATGCCATGCTCAGCAAGATATTTGCTGACGATAGTGGCAGGTATGCCTTGCTCGTCAAACTGGCCCAGCATATTCAGGCCCGGGGTAATAATGGTGGCTTTTATCGGATCCAGGATATTAAAGCCAGACTCTATTGGCCCGAAACCATGCCAGCAATCAGTGGCGTGCAGTACCCAGTTATCGCGCTCGCCTATACCCTCTTCCGGCAAATGCTCGGGGCCCCAGACCTTAAACCACCAGTCATCATCGCCAAATTCATCATCCACTTTGCGCATGGCCCGGCGAAAATCAATCGCTTCCAATAAGCTTTCTTCAACCAGTGAGGTACCGCCCGGTGCTTCCATCATCGCTGCTGCCACATCACAACTGGCGATAATCGCATACTGCGGGCTGGTAGAACTGTGCATTAAATAGGATTCATTAAAGCGGTGGGTATCTAAGGTGCGATTGGTGGCGTTTTGCACCAGAATTTGCGAGGCTTGCGACAAACCCGCCAGCAGTTTATGGGTCGACTGGGTCGCGAATACCAGGGTTTCATCTGAGCGCGGCCGATCTTTACCTATCGCATGCATATTTTTATAAAAGTCATGGAAGCTGGCGTGCGGCAACCAGGCTTCATCAAAATGCAGGGTGTCGATGGTCGAGCCCAGTTCCTGCTTAATTTCTTCCACGTTATACAAAATACCATCGTAGGTGCTTTGGGTAATAGTTAAAATACGCGGCTTTTTATTCCTGGCGTTGCGGGCAAATGGGTTGGCTTCAATTTTTTTAGCAATGGCTTCGGGTGAAAATTCACTCTTAGGAATGGGGCCAATAATGCCGTAATGGTTGCGGGTTGGCATTAAAAATACCGGAATAGCGCCGGTCATTATAATCGAATGTAAAATTGATTTATGGCAGTTACGGTCTACCACCACAATATCGCCTGGCGCAACGACAGAGTGCCAGACCATCTTATTGGAGGTAGAAGTACCATTAGTCACAAAGAATAAATGGTCGGCATTAAAAATACGGGCAGCGTTCTGCTCGCTTTGCGCTACCGGGCCGGTATGGTCCAGCAACTGGCCTAACTCATCTACCGAATTACACACATCGGCCCGTAACATGTTTTCGCCAAAAAACTGGTGAAACATCTGACCAACCGGGCTTTTTAAAAACGCCACGCCGCCCGAGTGCCCCGGGCAGTGCCAGGAATAAGAGCCGTCAGACGCATAATCCATTAACGCGTTAAAAAACGGAGGCGCTAAAGCATCAAGGTATTTTTGCGCTTCACGGATAATGTGCCGTGCCACAAATTCCGGCGTATCTTCAAACATATGAATAAAGCCGTGCAGCTCACGCAGCACATCATTGGGAATATGGCGGCTGGTGCGGGTTTCACCGTATAAAAAAATCGGAATATCAGCGTTACGTTTACGCACTTCTTTAACAAAAGCCCGCAGTTCAGTCAGCGCGGTAATCACATCAGCATCGCTGCCGCTGCCAAACTCTTCATCGTCTATCGATAAAATAAAGCATGAGGCGCGGCTGGCTTGCTGGGCAAACGCCGTTAAATCGACATAGCTGGTATAACCGACCACCTCAAAACCATGGCTACCAATAGCCTGGGCAAGATCACGAATACCCGAGCCGGAAATATTTTCTGAACGGAAATCTTCATCAATAACGATAACCGGAAAACGAAACTTCATCAGTTAATCCTTGCTGTTAATCTTTTTTGGCCATTTTCTGACGCGCTTTCATTAAACGCTCGCGCTTGTATTTTTGTAGCGCAGTTTCGGTGTTCTTTTTGGTTGGGGTAAAGGGGTTTTCCCCTTCCCGGAATTCAACCCGTACCGGCGTACCCATCATTTGCAGCGCTTTACGATAGTAATTCATTAAATAACGCTTATACGAATCGGGTAAATCTTTTACCTGATTACCATGAATAACAATAATGGGGGGATTATAGCCACCGGCATGGGCGTATTTCAGTTTTACCCGTCGGCCATTCACCATGGGGGGTTGATGATCTTCCTGCGCCATTTTCATAATACGGGTAAGAAGTGAGGTGCTAACCCGTTTCGTGGCTGAATCAAAGGCTTCCTCTACCGATTCAAACAGGTTACCCACACCCGAGCCATGCAGTGCCGAGATAAAATGTAAACGGGCAAAGTCGATAAAGCCTAAGCGGCGGTCCAATTCACGTTTTACTTCATCTTTAATGCTGTCGTTCAGGCCATCCCATTTATTAACGGCAATAACTAACGAGCGGCCCGCGTTTAACGCAAAACCCAGAATACTGAGATCCTGATCAGAAATGCCCTGACGCGCATCCAATACCAGCAATACCACATTGGCCTCTTCAATGGCCTGCAGGGTTTTAATAACGGAGAACTTTTCCACCATATCGTCAATTTTGCCACGGCGGCGAACGCCAGCGGTGTCGATAAGGGTGTAATTGCGCTCGTTGCGCTGCATCGGAATAAATACCGAATCGCGGGTGGTGCCTGGCATGTCAAACACCACTACCCGCTCTTCACCCAAAATACGGTTGGTCAGGGTAGATTTACCGACATTAGGCCGGCCGACTATCGCCAACTTAATGTGTTCGCTGCGTAAGCGGGCGGCTTCAGCATCGGCTTCTTCTTCGGTCAGGGTTTCCAGCGCAGGCCCGGCATCGGCGTCTGAACTACTTTCTGCCCCCGCAGCGGCACTGTCTGCCAGAAACGGCAACAAGGCATGGTTAAGCAGTGATGACACACCACGGCCGTGCGCTGCAGCTATAGGGTACACTTCGCCAACACCCAGGCTGTAAAAGTCTGCTACTGCAGTATCGGCATCCAGACCATCAGTTTTATTGGCCACCAAAAATACCGGCTTTTCTACCCGGCGGATATGGTCTGCTATTGCGCTGTCGCCGACCGTTGCACCGGCCCGGGCATCAACCATAAACAGTACGACATCAGCTTCATCGATCGCTTTTAGCGATTGCTCCGCCATTTCCACTTCAATGCCCTGCTCGTTGCCATCAATACCGCCGGTATCAACCACAATAAACTCCATGCCTTCAAAGTTTACCGAGCCGTATTTTCTGTCACGGGTTAACCCCGGAAAGTCTGCCACCAGGGCATCGCGGGTGCGGGTTAAGCGATTAAATAACGTGGATTTGCCAACATTGGCGCGCCCCACCAGGGCCACTACAGGTAACATTCAGTCAACCTCAGAAATAAGAAAACAGGCCCAATCAGGCCTGTTCCTTCAGTTATATGCCTAGAGTACCGGTTAAGGTACTTGTAATAAGACTAGCTCACCATTGCGGCTTGTCACTAATATATAATCGTCATTTGCTACCGCTTCACGGTAAAATCCGGAACCATCGAAACTTTGCCGGGCGACAAAATCGCCGCTTTCACGGTTCAGCCAATGCAGGTTGCCTTTGTTGTCACCCACTACCAGATAATCTTTATAAACGGTCGGTCCGGTTAAAAAATGCCGTTGTAACCCTTGCTGGCCCCAAACTTCACTGCCGTTGCGCCGGTCAACCGCGTAAATACCACCGGTAGAGTCAACCAGATACAAAATGTTGCCGGCAACAGTCATATTGCGAAAACTGGCATAATCCCGTTTCCATAGCTGGCGACCACTTCTTAATTCCATTGCAACCAACTCACCATTAAAGGCGATGGTGTACAAGGTCCCTGCGACCACAATGGGTTTAGCGTCTACATCAACCAGCCGTGATAAATCTGTGCTGCCTTGCGCAGAAGCGATCGGTTCTTCCCAGGCCTGATAACCCCGTTCAGCGATCAACACGCCAACCCTGCCGGCACTGCTCCCGTATATAACGCCGCCGGCTTCTATCACCGGCTCACTGACACCGCGGATGGTCAGTGGCGGTTGTTCATTTTCAAAAATCCAGCGCTGCTCGCCGCTGTCTGGATCCAATGCAATGATATTGCCGGCCGTTGTCGCCACAACCACCAGGCCTTCACCGGCAGCCGGGCTCGCCAGCACTTCACCTTTAACCGGAACACGCCATAATAGCTCACCGGATACGGCATTAAGCGCAAATACTTCGCCCTCTTCGGTACCCAGAAACAGCTTGTCAGCACTGTAGGCAATACCGCCGGCAATGCGCGCAGTGTCGCGGCTAAAGCGGGCCAATAATGATGTTTCACCTTCACGGCGCAGGTCAAAGCTCCATAAGGTGCGGCCATTACTGAGGTTTTTGGCCAGGACGATACCATCGCGGCTGGCGGCATACACTTTATCCTCGCGGATCAGCGGCTTTAAACCTGATTCGTAATGGGCAACACCATTGCCTACCTGGCTTTGCCAGACTTTTTCCGGGCTAATGCTGTTTTGAACGTCGGGTAATACCAGCTCTTCTTTACTGGAACAGGCATTTAACGCCAGCATTACCACTACAACAGCTGTAACTTTTGTAAATACTTTCACGCCTACCCCTTGTTAACTGGCTGTGATGTGGGCCAATTCATCCAGTTTTACCTGTAATAATGGCCGGCTCTGTTCACTGCTGGCCAATGCCTGCTGATAAGCAGCCTTGGCCTGAGCCAGTTCGCCGGTTAACTGCAGTACGTCACCTTTTAATTCGGCCTGCTGAGCTTCAAAGCTTGCCGGCACTGATCCGGCTAATGTCGCCAGAGCGTCTGCATAATTATTTTGCTCACGCTGCACCCGGGCCAGCCGAAGTTGGGCAATCGCTTTTACCGGCGCATCTTTAGCATTGTTCATTACCCAGCTTAAGTGCTCTGCTGCCGCTGCCAACTGCTGGTTATCAATCGCTTCCCGCGCCGCCAGTAATGCCGCAAATACCGCATAGCTGGTATCATTCTGTGCATCAATAAACCCTTTAGCGCTGGCCAGCCAATCCGCGCCTTCGCTTTGCTGCTGTTCCAGCAACTGGCTGTATTGAGCTGATACCTGTTCAGCCTGCTCACGCTGTTCAGCCTGAAAATAGCGCCAGCCATACAAACCCGCCAAACCGATAGCCACGCCGCTCACAATTGCTTTGCCGTACGAATGCCAAAAGCGTTTAAGGGCTTCAACCTGTTGTTCTTCGCTACTGTAAATTTCCAATTTTACTACTCCGTAATATCCTGTCTAATCTGCTTCAACACGTCCAGGCCAGAAGATTATCGACCTGTACGCGATAGTCCAATCTGTTAAGGTAATTTAAACCGCTGTTGCCAGTAACCGGGACAGCCCGTTCAGCGCTAACATTTGCTGCGGCTTGTCCTGGCGCAGCCATTTTAAGGTTATTTCACCACGGGCCAGCTCATCTTCACCAAGAATCAGCGCCATTTCAGCACCCGATTTATCGGCCCGTTTCATTTGTTTTTTCAGGTTACCGCCACCACAGTGCAAGATAACACGTTTTGGCGCTAACTCGCTACGCAGCTGTTCGGCAATACCAATGGCAGCAAGTTCCGCAGCTTCACCCATTGGCATAATATAAATATCAGCGGTGGCCTCTGGCAGGCTAACCAGTTGCAGGGTTTGCAACAATAGCACCAACCGCTCCATGCCAAGCGCAAAGCCCACTGCCGGAGTGGCTTTGCCACCCAGTTGTTCTACCAGGCCATCATAGCGACCACCGGCACACACTGTGCCCTGCGAGCCCAGCTCAGTGGTAACCCACTCAAATACCGTTTTGTTGTAGTAATCCAGGCCGCGAACCAGCGTAGGATTTACTGTGTAAGCAATACCTGCAGCATCGAGCCGGCGCTTCAGCTGACTGAAATGCTCAGCAGAATCTGGATCTAAATAATCGCTCAGCTGCGGCGCACCCGCTACCACCGCGGCTAATACCGGGTTTTTAGTGTCAAGTACCCGTAACGGATTGCTGTGCATCCGGCGCAGGCTGTCTTCATCTAGTTGCGATTTATGCTGTTCCAGATAGGCGATTAAGGCGTCACGATAAATAGCCCTGGCTTCATTTGAGCCCAGCGAGTTCAGTTGCAAAGTCACATAAGGTGCAAGTCCCAGCTGCTGCCATAAATTGGCGGTAAGCATAATGACTTCAGCATCAATGTCGCTGCTGGCAATACCAAAGGCTTCCAGGCCAAACTGATGAAACTGCCGATAGCGGCCTTTTTGAGGGCGCTCGTGGCGGAACATCGGTCCCAGGTACCATAAGCGTTGCTCCTGATTGTATAGCAAGCCATGCTCGTTACCGGCCCTGACACAGCAGGCTGTACCTTCCGGTCGCAATGTCAGACTGTCACCATTGCGATCTTCAAAAGTGTACATTTCTTTTTCAACGATATCAGTGACTTCACCTATAGAGCGTTTAAAAAGCTCAGTCATTTCCACAATTGGAAAACGAATTTCACTGTAGCCGAAACTCGCCACTGTGCTGCGCAATACCTGCTCCAGATGCTGCCATACCGGCGTATCTTGTGGCAGGCAATCGTTCATGCCACGTATTGCCTGAATATTTTTTGCCAAAGTTAAATTCTCACTGCCATGCTTAAAACCGGGCGATTATAAGAGGTGTTAACGAAAACACCAAACCGCAATCGGGTTAATCCAGTTGTTTAATACCAATCAGCTGCTCACGGGCGACCAGATACTGGCGTACCTGCTGCTCCAGCTGCTCAGCAATATTCGTGTTGTCCAGCCGCAGTTTCTGGCGCTGACCATTTAAATAGAAGCCACTTTTGCGGTTGGCTCCGGCTACCCCTAAATCTGAAATTAATGCTTCGCCCGGCCCATTCACCACACAGCCAATAACCGACACCGTTAACGGCTCGACGATATCTTCCAATCGCTGTTCCAGCTCGTTCATGGTTTTAATTACGTCGAATTCCTGGCGGGAACAGCTCGGGCAGGCAATAAAATTAATACCGCGCTGGCGAATACGCAGCGATTTTAATATATCAAAGGCCACTTTTACTTCTTCTACCGGATCGGCCGCCAGCGAGATCCGCAATGTATCACCAATACCTTCTGCCAGTAGCATCCCTAACCCGATTGCTGATTTAACTGCACCCGCCCGTGCGCCACCCGCTTCAGTTATACCTAAATGCAGTGGCTGCTTAATCTGTTTGGCCAGTAAACGGTATGCGCCTACTGCCAGGAACACATCGGAAGCCTTGACGCTAACTTTAAACTGGTCAAAATTAAGCCGGTCAAGAATATCAACATGACGCATTGCCGATTCCAGAAGGGCCTCTGGCGTAGGCTCAGTATACTTTTCCTGAATGTCCGCCTCTAACGAGCCGCCATTAACGCCGATCCGGATTGGAATATTATGATCGCGCGCGCTGTCTACCACCGCCCGGATCCGGTCTTCTTTGCCGATATTACCCGGGTTTATCCGCAGACAATCTGCGCCGTACTCCGCAACCTTTAAGGCTATGCGATAGTCAAAATGAATATCAGCGACCAGCGGAACCGGGGCTTGTTGTTTAATTAATTTAAATGCTTCTGCCGCTTCCATCGTCGGTACCGAGACCCGCACCAAGTCGGCGCCGGCAGCTGCAATTGCCCGAATTTGCGCCAGGGTAGCCTCAACATCGGTGGTTCGGGTATTGGTCATCGATTGCACGGCAATCGGTGCATCGCCACCAATAGCAACATTACCTACATAAATTTGGGTGCTCAGGCGTCGGGTAATAGGATTGTCAGCAAACATGATTAATCGGGTTCCGCCAGGGTAAATTTTGCCACCCTGCCCGCAGGCAGCGATGACATATCGAAAGGTTGATTATTGAGGGTGATCTTCACGACGCTGGGGTTACCCAGTGTTACCACAAAAGGGGCTTTACCGGTAACCGTCATGCTATATCCGGCCTGTTTAGTGCCATAAGCAATACGGTTACCCTCCGCGTCCAGTACATCAATCCAGCAATTGTCACTAAATGCCATGTCAATGACATCAGCCTCAATGGCAACCGGGCTGGTACTGGCAAGTTCTGACCCTGTTTCAGCTGCAATAAAATCAGCCAGGTCAGCTTGTTCAGGTTCATCAGCGCCACTAAGGCTGTCATCGGTAATCTGTTCTGCACTCTGATTGTTCACCACTTCGCTGGTGTCGTCAGAATATTCCGGGGCCGTTTGCTGCTGCTCAGACACGACTGCCGCATCATCAGCGACCGGGCTGGCGGTTTGCCACCACCATAACACCAGCATCAGCACTAAAATAAAACCGATGGCGTAGGTTAACCACATAAAACGATTTTCAGTAGCCTGCAATTCAGCCCGGTTTGAAAACGTTCGCATTGGCTTTGCGGGCCCGGCTGGGCTGCCACGTTGCTGCTCGAATGCCAACATGACTTGTTGTTCAGGAAGCTTCACCAAGCGGGCATAAGATCGCAAATACCCCCGGACAAAGGTATCGAGCAGACTACTGTCTAGTTGATCTGTTTCTATCTGCGTCACCAGATTAACCCGCAGATTCAGTTGCAGCGCCACGTCGGCCACAGTCAGTTTGCGCTGCTCTCTGGCTTCCCGGAGTAACTGGCCGGGGGTGGGCAGCTGTGGTTCGCTGTTACTCATGGTTCGATATTGGCCGGATCAATAACTAAAACCTGCTGGCCAACCCGCAGCTTGCTCTGCTCAGTAAGACTGTTCCAGGCCATAAAGCGTTCCAGCCGTATATTATAGCGATATGAGATACCAAACATCGTTTCCCCTGCTACCACCTGATGGTAGGGTTCAGCGGGATCGGCCACTTCAGTAAATTCTGGCATCCGGGATGCGGTTAGTTGCTGTTGTAATTTATCGTCATCAACTTCGGCCAGCCAGATTTGCTGACCGGTTTTTATTACTGACTCTGGTGTAAGTTGGTTCCACTCCATCAACCGGGCCAACCTGATATTGTGCAGCACAGAAATAGCGTACAGTGATTCACCTTCCTGCACAGTATGAAACTCTGGCAAGCTGGTATCGCTTTCAGTTTCGGCGACTGGCTGGCTGGCCGCTGACATTGTTGAAGTATCAGCTGGATTTGCTGTTTCATTAAGTGTCTCATCGGAAATTTCATCAGTTGTTTCAAGCACAACCGATGCTTGCTCTGACGCCGCAGTGGCTGCTTCTGTTAGCACGGTTTCCTCTGGCAAGCCGGCTGGCGGCGTCGCGGCCAGTATTTGCTGGCTGGCAGCAGTTGCTTCCGGTTTAATGTTTTCTGCCACGGGTTCGGTCGCCGGGCTGTCGTCCTGCTTTAATGCCTCTGTCTCACCTTGTGTTTGCAAAGCCAGCTGTGCGTCAGCTTGCTGCTTGAGAATCGCTTGTTCAGCAGCCAGTTGCCCGGCCGCCTCCTGCTCTGCTGCCAGTTGGGCGGCAGCCAATCTATTTGCTTCCTCCCGGGCTGCTTCCTGACGGGCAACTTCCTGGCGAGCCGCGTCCTGCAGTGCCGCTTCCTGCTCAGCAAGCAGGCGGGCAGCAGCCTGATCGGCAGCTTGTTGTTCCGCAACCTGCTTGTCTGCAATCATTTTGTCAGCAGCCTGTTGTCGGGTCTCAGCCGCCATGCTGGTCTCGTCAGCCGATGATCCACTGACCGTTAAAACGCCGGCAATTTGCTGGCTACTCACTGAGCCTGCTGTCGCGATTGCTTGTTCAGTCATTGCGCCGGCGGCGCTGGCTGTATCTGTTGGCTCAGCAGACTTGCGTCTGACAACTTTTAATCTGGGATTTGCAACTGGCTCAGTTGGCGTCACGCTAGCAGAACTGCCAGGCACAACGATATTGGCCATCAGGCTTAATTTGTATTGTTCGCGCAACTGTTCAAACTCACTTTGCAGCAAATTTTGTTGCAGTAACAAACGGGCTTCCGGTGTATCAATGTACAGCGTTAACAACAGCTGTTCAGCATGCTGCATCGTACTGACATCACCCTGCTTTTCGGCAACCAGATAATTCAGCAGGGTACTGCGGGCCGACACCCGTCCTAAGCGTTGTATCCGTTGCAAAGCGGTTTTAGCGCCGACATTGTCACCCATGGCATAGTTGAGTGCGGCCAGATTGATCAGCGAACTAATCCGGGTACCATTATGAGCGATGGACGATTCAAGAAAGGTTTTTGCCTGGCTATAACCTTGCTGATCCATCTGACATAACGCCAGGTTTTCATAGCTTTCGGCTACCCGGATATAACCGGGTCTGGAAATCGCTTTTAATAACAGTTCCTGCGCTTCATCGTATTTGCCAATCTGGCACAGGAAGGCGCCGTAATTGTTATAGGCATCAGCGTTGTTGCTGTCTTTGTTAAGAGCTTGTTTATAAGCCTCTTCGGCCTGGACGTGTTCACCAACGCTTTGATAGTAAAACGCCAGAGCGTTGTATACTTCTGGCATATCGGGGGCAAAGGCTTTAGCGCGTTCTAAATTGTATTTGGCCTGGGTGGTGTCACCGCGCCGCAAATAATTTAAGCCCAGAGAAATTCGGGTGCGGGCAGCTTCACTATTGTCAAGGCTACGCTCACCAACCTGGCGGTCAGAGCCAACATAACTGCTTTCTGATACACACGCCGTCAGGGTCAACGACACACACAGTGCGAGCCCTAGCGAAAATTTCTGCATTACCACGGGTCATCCCTTTGGGTTACGGCAGCGTTTTGACCAGGATAGGCTGGCCTTTCTGCTGCTTCTTAATCAGTCTTTTGGTTCGATCAATCACATCGCCGACCAACTGGCCACAGGCGGCATCGATATCATCGCCCCGGGTTTTCCGTACCATAACAGTAAAACCGTGTTGTTGTAACACCTTGTTAAAACGGTCAATCCGCGAATTGCTAGACCTTTTGTAAGGTGAACCAGGATACGGATTAAAGGGAATAAGATTAATCTTTGCCGGCGTATCTTGCAATGCCTGCGCTAACTCGTGCGCCTGTTCCATACTATCGTTTACGCCATCGAGCATAACATACTCTACTGTGACCTTATCATTGGCCTTAGAGTTCTCGACATATCGACGCGAAGCGGCTAAAAACTGTTCCATCGGGTATTTTTTATTTACCGGGACCAGTTCATCCCGCAGGGCATTATTGGGTGCATGCAATGAGATGGCCAACGCCACATCAATCCGCTCACGCAACAGGTCCAGAGCCGGTACGACACCAGAGGTACTTAAGGTTACCCGGCGCTTCGACAAACCGAAACCATAATCTTCCAGCATCAGTTCCATGGCCGGAACCACGTTGTTTAGGTTTAATAATGGTTCGCCCATGCCCATCATCACCACGTTGGTGACGGGCTTTTCACCGGTATCACCGTAGCTGCCAATAATCTGCGCGACCCGCCACACCTGGCCAATAATTTCACTAACGCTTAGATTACGGTTAAACCCCTGCTGCGCCGTCGAGCAAAAGGTACAATCCAGGGCACACCCCACTTGGGAAGACACACAAAGCGTGCGCCGGTCTTTTTCCGGGATCCAGACAGTTTCCACTTCCTGACCGCCGGCCAGGCCCATCACAAACTTGATAGTACCGTCAGTGCTGTCCTGCCGGGTCACCACCACGGGTGCCGCTATCACCGCCAGGGTTTTTAGCTTATCGCGCAATGTTTTATTGATATTGGTCATTTTGTCGAAGTCATCAACGCAGTAATGGTAAATCCATTTCATTACCTGATCGGCACGAAACGGTTTTTCACCTAATGACACAAAAAATTCCTGCATTTGAGCACGGGTAAAATCTAACAAATTTACCTGGTTTACCGGCTTGTTCATACCCTGATAACTCCTGCTGACACCTATCAATAACTCACTATTACTCATCTTACTAAGGCAGAAAAGGGGCTAACGCCCCCTTTCCTTTAGCTTACTCAGCTAACACCTACCCAGTATTAACGGGTGCGGCTGCACAGCTCAGCTTCAGTGAAGAAAAACGCGATTTCACGGGCCGCAGATGCTGCTGCATCAGAACCATGTACGGCATTTTCATCAATGCTGTCTGCATAATCTGCACGCAAGGTACCGGCTAATGCATCTTTCGGGTTAGTCGCACCCATGATTTCGCGGTTCTTACGCACAGCATCTTCACCCTCTAATACCTGAACCATTACCGGACCAGATGTCATAAAGCTTACCAGCGCTTTAAAAAATGGACGCTCTTTGTGCTCGCCGTAGAAACCTTCAGCTTGTTCCTGGCTTAAGTGTAGCATTTTAGAAGCAACAATCTTAAGGCCGGCAGACTCAAAACGGTGATAGATAGCACCGATCAGGTTTTTTGCTACGGCATCGGGTTTAACGATTGAAAAAGTACGTTCTAAGGCCATGTCAGGCTCCTGTAATTAAAGGGTTAAAATTTTAAGGCGGCAAATTATACGCTAATTACCAGAAAAAACATACCGTGCCAATCATTTCACCCTAGTGGCCTTCACTGACCATATTGACAGTATATTTCGGGATCTCTACCACCAAATCTTCATCCGCAATCCGGGCCTGACAACCAAGACGTGATTCGGGCTCCAAGCCCCACGCTTTATCCAGCATATCGTCTTCCAGCTCATCGCTTTCGTTCAGCGAGAAAAAACCTTCACGGACAATGACATGGCAGGTTGTGCAGGCACAGGACTTTTCACAGGCATGCTCAATAGCTATGCCATTTTTTAATGCGACATCCAGCACCGTGTCACCCACGCTGGCATCCAGCGCGGCACCTTGCGGGCATAATTCAGCATGGGGTAAAAATACGATCTTTGGCATGATTAAACCTCGTCGACTTTATGGCCCTGCAAGGCCTGCCGGATTGATTTATCCATACGCCGGGCAGCAAAGTCATCTGTTAAAGTGTTGGTATGTTCAATGGCGGCTTTTATTGCTGCCGTATCGTCTTGCTGCCGCACTTCGGCTAATGTTGCCAGCGCTGCATTAATGTCGGCTAATTCGTCAGCGTCAAGCAGGGCACCGTCATGTTGTACTGCGGCAGTAACGGCTTCAAGCACCCGGTCAGCTTCTACCTGTTGTTCACGTAGCAAGCGGCGTTGCATGTCCTGCCGGGCATGTTGCATAGAACCGCTGATCATCCCGGCTACCTGCTCATCAGTTAAACCATAAGAGGGTTTCACCTGAATACCTGCAGCAACGCCGGTTGACTTTTCTTCTGCGCTAACGCTGAGCAAGCCGTCGGCATCAACCTGAAAGGTTACCCGGATATGCGCACCACCAGCGGGCATAGGCGGAATGCCGCGTAATTCAAAACGGGCCAGCGAGCGGCAGTCCTCAACCAACTCGCGCTCGCCTTGCAGCACATGAATAGCCATCGCGGTCTGACCGTCTTTAAAGGTGGTAAATTCCTGAGCGCGACTTACCGGGATAACGGTATTTCGTGGTATCACTTTTTCAGTCAGGCCACCCATGGTTTCCAGACCCAGCGACAAGGGAATAACATCCAGCAGTAAGGTTTCGTGCTCGGCTTTATTACCTACCAGCACGTTAGCCTGAATAGCCGCGCCCAGCGCCACGACTTTATCCGGGTCAATTGAGGTGAGTGGTTCTGTGGCAAAAAACTGACCGACTTCACTGCGTACCAATGGTACACGGGTAGAGCCGCCGACCATCACAACATTAGCCACTTCGTCCGGGGTTAAGCCGGCATCACGTAATACCTGACGGCAGCTGCGAATGGTTTTTTTAAGCAACGGGCCAGCAAGCTGCTCAAATTCATCGCGGCTAAGGGTGCCTGATACCTGCTGCTCATCTGCACTGAAAGCGTAATCGGCTTCAGCGCTGTCGGTTAACTGTTCTTTTAAGTTGCGGGCCACGGTTAAGTACTGGCGTCGGGCAGTATGGCTTAACGATTGCTGGCCGCTTTGTTGCTGCATCCAGCCAACAATAGCCTGGTCAAAGTCATCGCCGCCCAGGGCGGAATCACCGCCGGTGGCGAGTACTTCAAATACGCCGCGTTTTAACCGTAAAATTGAAATATCGAAGGTGCCGCCACCTAAATCGTAGACGGCAATGACCCCTTCCTGGCCGGAGTCCAGACCATAGGCCAGCGCCGCAGCGGTTGGCTCGTTCAGCAGCCTAAGTACATTGAGGCCGGCAAGCTTAGCGGCATCTTTCGTCGCCTGGCGCTGAGCGTCATCAAAATAGGCCGGTACGGTAATCACCACGCCGTTCAGTTCACCGCCCAGCACCTGGCTGGCGGTATCGGCCAGGGTTGCCAGAATTTCAGCTGACACTTCCACCGGGTTTTTCACACCATCACGGGTAGCAACTGCCGCCAGACCGCCCTGGTCGACCAACTGATAAGGCAATAACTCGGCAAGCAGTTGGGTTTCGGCATAGCCTTTACCCATCAGGCGCTTAATGGAGAATAAGGTATTGCTGGCATCTTCTGCTGCAGACGCAACGGCCTGCCGGCCAACCTCAGTTTTATCCGGACCGTAGCGCACCACCGATGGGATCATATCACTGCCCTCAGCATTGCTGAGCGTGCTGGCCTGGCCGCTGCGAACTGCGGCCACTAAAGAATTGGTGGTACCTAAATCGATACCGGCTGCCAATTTATGGTGATGGGGCGCGGCGCTCTGACCGGGCTCTGCAATCTGTAATAACGCCATAGCTTAATTTAGTCTTGTATTTGCTGTTCTATTAACTCCAGCTCATGCTGCAGTTTAAAGAAAAATTTGAGTTTACGCACCAGTTCCGCAGCCTGCTGGTTTTGCTCAGCCGTGTTAGCGTCTAACGTTACTGCCAGCTGTTTTAACAACGCTTTTCGCTGCTGCTGCAATTGCTGCTCTACTGCCATAATGGCATCATCCGGGTCTGCACTGCTGCTGATTTCTTCCAACTGCTCGCGCAGTTCCATTTGCTGCATTAAAAAAACCGGGTCAGTAAAGCTGCGCTGCTCATGGCTTATTTTCAGACCACGTAATGCTAATAAATGCTCAGCCCGCAGCAACGGTTGCTTCAGGCTGTGGTAGGCATCATTGATATTGGCGGTTTGCTGTACCGACATTAAGCGGTCACGATGGGAGGCTGCCGCGTGTTTGTCAGGATGAAATTTGCGCTGTAACGCCAGGTAACGTGAACCTAATTCAGTTAAGTCCAGCTCAAAGGTCGCCGGCAAATCAAACAACTGAAAATAATTCATCTAATATTGGCCCTACAGCAATCGGAGTTATTAAACGGTAAAGCTTTCGCCGCAGCCACATTCACCATTAACATTCGGATTGTTGAATTGAAAACCTTCGTTCAGGCCTTCTTTGACAAAATCCAGCTGAGTGCCATCGATGTAAACCAGGCTTTTGCCGTCAACGATCAGTTTCAGGCCATGCTCTTCAAATACCTGATCATCATCATGCAGCTCATCGACAAACTCCAGCACATAGGCCAGGCCAGAGCAGCCGGTGGTTTTTACCCCAACCCGCAACCCTAAGCCTTTACCGCGATTTTGCAGAAAGTTACGTACTCTTTCAGCTGCCGCTGTGGTCATCGATATTGCCATAACGCCTTAACCCCCGCGCTTTTGCTTGTAATCAGCAATCGCCGCCTTAATGGCATCTTCTGCCAGAATAGAGCAGTGAATTTTTACCGGAGGTAACGCCAGTTCGTGGGCGATATCGGTATTTTTAATCAGCTGGGCTTCATCCAGGCTTTTACCTTTTACCCACTCTGTTACCAGTGAGCTGGAGGCGATAGCACTGCCACAGCCATAGGTTTTGAACTTTGCATCTTCAATAATGCCCTGCTCATTCACTTTGATTTGCAGTTTCATTACGTCACCACAAGCCGGCGCACCGACCATACCGGTAGCGATGCTCGGGTCATCTTTGGCGAAAGAACCCACGTTACGTGGATTTTCATAATGATCGATTACTTTATTGCTGTAAGCCATGATCTGTTACCTCGTTGGGCCGGATGGCGCTTAGTGCGCTACCCATGCCACAGTGTTTAAATCAATACCGTCTTTGAACATGTCCCATAACGGTGACATTTCACGTAGTTTATCAATCGCCTGATGGACGATTTTAATGGTATGGTCAATTTGCGCTTCAGTAGTAAACCGGCCGATACTAAACCGGATAGAACTGTGAGCCAGCTCATCATTTAAGCCCAGCGCCCGCAGTACATATGAAGGCTCTAAACTGGCAGACGTACAGGCCGAGCCAGACGACACCGCAATATCCTTTAACGCCATTATCAGCGATTCGCCTTCAACGAAATTAAAGCTGATATTGGTAATACCCGGCACTCGTGGTGCGCTATCACCATTTAAATACACTTGTTCGATATCTTTAATGCCATCCCATAAGCGATCACGCAGTGCTGTGATGCGCTCGCGCTCAGCAGCCATTTCTTCTTTTGCTAAACGGAATGCTTCACCCATTGCCGCGATTTGATGCGGTGCCAGGGTGCCTGAACGCATACCACGTTCATGACCACCACCATGGGTTTGTGCTTCTAAACGGATACGCGGTTTGCGACGCACATATAACGCGCCAATCCCTTTGGGGCCATAGGTTTTGTGACCAGAAAACGACATTAAGTCGACTTTCAGACTTTGCAGGTCAATATCCACTTTACCGGTAGCCTGAGCGGCATCGACATGAAATACGATACCTTTACTGCGACATAACTCACCAATGGCAGCAATATCCTGAATAACGCCAATTTCGTTATTCACAAACATAATACTGACCACGGAAGTTTCCGGGCGCATGGCGGCTTCTAATTTAGTCAGGTCTACCAGGCCGTTACTTTCAACGTCAAGATAGGTTACGTCAAAGCCTTCACGCTCTAGCTGACGCGTCGTATCCAATACCGCTTTATGTTCGGTCTTGGCGGTAATGATGTGCTTACCCTTCTTCTTGTAAAAATGCGCCGCACCTTTAATAGCCAGGTTATTTGATTCGGTGGCACCAGAGGTAAACACAATTTCACGCGGATCAGCGTTAACCAGTTCTGCTATCTGGCTACGGGCAATTTCTACTGACTCTTCAGCCTGCCAGCCAAAACGGTGCGAACGGGACGCCGGGTTACCAAACTCACCGTCCATCGTCAGGTATTGCATCATTTTTTCGGCCACACGCGGGTCAACCGGGGTGGTAGCCGCATAATCCAGATAAATAGGTAGCTTCATTGTTGGCTCCATACTGCGCTTACAACTGGCAACTGACTTTAATGTCAGTTGCAGGGTTCTTTACATTGCGGCTGTTTTGCCGCTGTGCAATAGTTTGCACATCTTGCTGGCTGACCAAAGCCGCCAGGCTGATATTAGTCAGAAAATCTTCTATCCGGTGGCTTAAGTCATGCCACAGGGTGTGAGTCAGACATTTAGCACCGCTCTGACAGTCAGACTTACCCTGACAGCGGGTGGCGTCTACTGACTCGTCTACTGCTGCGATTACCGCTGAAATCGAAATAGCGTCTGGCGCTAAACCGAGCTGATATCCACCACCCGGACCGCGTACACTGCTGACTAAACCTTGTTTACGCAGGCGGGCGAATAATTGTTCAAGATAGGATAACGAAATACCCTGCCGCTCAGAAATATCTGCCAACGGCACCGGGCCTTGCCCTGCATGCAATGCAACATCAAGCATAGCGGTGACCGCATAGCGACCTTTCGAGGTTAATCTCATAACAGGCTCCCTGACTTCATGGGCGCCATTGTACAATCCTGACTGTTTTAGTCAAGTATATATCCGAGTAACCTGGTCAGGTATTAGGCAACACATCGCCATTAAATGCCCGGATCAAAAGCTTCAACCTCTTTGCGCCGCTGCTCTGCAGCCTGTTGTTCAGCCCGCTTAAAATCTTCTTCCGGCAACTCCAGTTCAGGCATTTCAGCACAGACGCTACCGCCCAGACTGTTAACGCTATTGCACAGTTCGGCCACTTTATTATCCAGCAGATGAATATGGTCCAGTAAGGTGCCGATTGCACTGGCAACCGGATCAGGGTTTTCTGCTGAAACCGCATAGGCGTCAAAACCAAACTTCTTTGCCAGATGCTGGCGTTGCTCACTGACCTCGGCCGCAACCTTGGCGACAATTCGACCCGGAATACCCACCACTGTGGCGCCCTCCGGTACATCCCGCACCACCACAGCATTAGAGCCAATGCGGGCGTTTTCACCAACCAGCAAGGGGCCCAGCACTTTGGCGCCAGCACCAATTACCACGCCATTGGCCAACGTAGGATGGCGTTTGCCCGGGTTCCAGCTGGTACCGCCCAATGTTACGCCGTGGTACAAGGTGCAGTCGTCACCAATTTCCGCGGTTTCACCAATTACCACCCCCATTCCGTGGTCGATAAAAAAACGCCGGCCAATCTTAGCGCCCGGGTGAATTTCCACCCCGGTAAGCCAGCGGGCGATAGTGCTTAAAAAACGCGCCAGCCACTTCAGATTAGCCTGCCACAACTTGTGGTTAAGCCGGTGCCACCAGATTGCATGCAAACCAGGGTAATTGGTAAGAACCTCAAAGGTGCTGCGCGCCGCCGGGTCCCGGTCAAATACGCTTTTAATATCTTCTTTGATACCGGCAAACATCGCTTTACTCCTTTTGAGTATTGCTATCAATTTTTTCCAGGCGCTGCATTGAGGTTAAAATGCCTCGCAGAATATTGTACTCAGCCTCTTCCGGCCGCGCCCGGTTAAACAACCGCTTTAATTTGGTCATAACTACGCCGGGGTGCTGTTTAATAATGAAGCCGGTGTGCTGCAAGGCAGTTTCCAGATGCTGGTAAAAGTTTTCCATTTGCTCTGAACTCGGGTACGCGATTGCGTCGACATCGGCATGGACAGAGACGGGCTCACGTTCCAGATAAGCCATTCGAAGCTCATAGCAAACAATTTGCACGGCCATCGCCAGATTAAGCGAGCTGTATTGTGGGTTTGCCGCAATGCAGACATGATAATTGCACAACTGCAGCTCTTCATTACTCAGGCCACTGGACTCACGGCCAAAAACAATGGCGACCGGTTTGTCACTTTGCGCCATAGCAAGCTGCGCGCATTGCCTCGGCTCCAGCATTGGCCAGCTTAAAGTGCGGGAGCGGGCGCTGCTGCCCACCACCAGCGCACAGTCAGCCACGGCTTCTGCCAGCGTATCAAAGGTACTGGCCGTGGCCAGGATCTCGCTGGCACCGGCAGCCAGGGCATAAGCCTGACCATCGGGGGCAGTTTTGGGAGCCACCAGGCACAGTTGCGACAGGCCCATTGTTTTCATCGCCCGGGCTACTGAGCCTATATTGCCAGTATGCGTCGTGCCTACCAGCACCACTTTTATATTGTCTAAGGCAGACGACATTGTGTTACCCCAAAAGCCTGTTTGGCCAGCCGTTCAAAAAAGGCAGGCATTCTAACATAGGGCTTGCCATTTGTTGATTGAAATTTAGCAGTCTGGCCATCTAAATGCGAGCTGTGGCAACTTTCGATAATCACTGCAATTCACAGCCTGCTTTGCTAAACTAGTGCCACTTTTAATAAAGAGAGCCTGAAGATGAAAGCACTTAAAAAAGTTATAACGTTATCAGCATTACTCTTGGCCCTGCCGGTACTGGCAGATAGCAACACCGATGCATTGCAACAAGCTGCAGACCATCATGTCCGCAGCGAACAAAACAAAAGCCGTGACCAATTTCGCAATCCGGTGCAAACGTTGGCATTTTTTGAGGTGACACCGAAAAGTACCGTCGTCGAAATTTCGCCGGGTGGTGGCTGGTATACCGAAATTCTGGCACCGTTGCTGGCATCTCATGGTAAATATTATGCCGCGCATTTCCCGGCAGATAGCAGCTCTGATTATTACAATAGAAACCTTGCCGCGTTCAAACAGAAACTGGCAGCGGATCCAATATACAGCCGGGTGCAGTTGACCACTTTTGCGCCAGGCAACAGTAGTGATATCGCGCCAGCCGGCAGTGCTGATGTCGTGTTGACCTTTCGTAACCTGCATAATTGGTATGGACAAGGTGGCGACGACGGTATGGTGGCCATTTTTAAAGATTTTTATAAAGCCTTAAAGCCAGGCGGCGTGCTGGGAGTGGTTGAGCACCGTTTACCTGCGGAAAAAGCTAACGGCGAATGGACCAGAAGTGGATATTTTCCGCAGCAGCTGACTATTACCCTGGCCGAACAGGCTGGTTTTGTACTGGAAGATAGCAGCGAGATAAATGCTAACCCCAAAGACAACGCTGATCACCCAAAAGGCGTGTGGACATTGCCACCCGGATTGCGGCTGGGCGAGGAAGATAAAGCCAAATATCAGGCGATTGGTGAGAGCGATCGTATGACCTTAAAGTTTCGTAAACCTGCAGCACAATAAAACGGAAGTCCCGATGAAAGTATTGGTAATTGGCGGCGGCGGCCGCGAACATGCACTGGCCTGGAAGGCAGCGCAATCTCCTCTGGTTAGCCAGGTATTTGTGGCACCCGGTAATGCCGGTACCGCTCGTGAAACAACCCTGCACAACGTCGACATTGCTGCCGATGATGTGCCGGCTTTACTGGCATTTGCAACCGAACAGCAAATTGCGCTAACCATTGTCGGGCCTGAAGCGCCCCTGGCAAAAGGGGTTGTTGATGTTTTCCGCAAAAATGATCTGGCTATCTTTGGGCCTACTCAGGCTGCCGCTCAGTTAGAGAGTTCAAAAGCCTTTGCCAAAGACTTTCTGGCCAGACATCAGATCCCCACCGCTGCTTACCAAAACTTTACCGAGATTGCACCGGCTAAAGCCTTTGTCACAAAACTGGGCACCCCTATCGTGATTAAAGCCGACGGCCTGGCCGCCGGCAAAGGGGTAATTATTGCTCAGACTGAGGCAGAGGCGTTTGCTGCTATTGACGATATGCTGGCAGGCAACAAGTTTGGTGACGCTGGCAGCAGGGTCGTGATTGAAGAGTTTTTGCACGGCGAAGAAGCGTCTTTTATTGTGATGGTCGATGGTGAGCATGCGCTGGCGTTTGCCTCATCGCAGGACCATAAAGCGCGTGACAACGCCGATAAAGGCCCTAATACCGGCGGTATGGGTGCTTATTCACCGGCGCCGGTGGTTACGCCTGCTGTGCACGACTGGGTTATGCAGCAGGTGATTTATCCGACCGTTCGCGGCATGGCGGCAGAAGGCAATGTGTTTACCGGCTTTTTATATGCGGGGCTGATGATAGCGCCGGATGGTTCGGCTAAGGTACTGGAATTTAACTGTCGCTTTGGCGATCCGGAAACGCAGCCGATTATGCTGCGGCTGGAATCTGATCTGGTCGCTTTATGCCAGGCCGCGGTTGCCGGCAAGCTGGATCAGGTAACGATAAATTTCACCGAGCAAGCTGCCGTAGGTGTGGTTCTGGCGGCAGGAGGCTATCCCGACAGCTATGCCAAAGGCACACAAATTAAAGGCCTGGATGGCATTGATACCGCCAGTGCCAAAGTGTTTCATGCGGGTACTGCGCTTGATGGTAACAACGTACTGACGAACGGTGGCCGGGTACTGTGTGCTACGGCCCTGGGTGCCAATGTTAGTGCCGCGCAGCAGGCGGCCTATCAGCTGGCCAGTCATATCAGCTGGGACGGTATGTTTTACCGCAGCGATATTGGTTATCGTGCGGTGGCCCGTGAACAAAAACAACAAGGTTAACTTATGCGCATAACCATGCTTATTCCGCTGTGCGCTGCGCTGGTTAGTCTGGCAGCCTGCGGCAAACAGGCACCGCTTAGCTGCGACAGCCCCTATCAGCCAATTTCAGTTATTCAGGGCAAGGCTGAACAGAGTCCGTTACTGGGTCAGCAAGTGATCACCCGTGGCGTGGTTATCGCCGGGGTTTACCCTGATTCACCGCTACCGGGTCTGATGCTGCAAAGCCTGAACGCTGATGATGATCCGCTAACGTCAGACGGCTTATTTGTTCAGCTGGCTGAGTCAGGCGAATATCAACAGGGTGACGTGCTCCTGTTGCAGGGGACCGTTGCTGAGATTAATGATTTAACCTCATTGACCGACCTGAGTTACCTATCACGCTGTGCCAGTGAGCATCCGGTTAGCGCCACGCCGGTTAACTTACCGCTTGCTGAGCAGCTGAATTTTGAAGCACTGGAAGGAATGTGGTTGAGCTTTCCGCAGGATCTCATCGTCAACGACAGCTATCAGCTGGGCCGGTATGGTGAATTGATACTGGCCAACCAGCGCCTGATCGTGCCAACTGAAATCAGACTGCCCGGTACCCCGGCTAACCAATACGCTGAGCAACAATTGCGGCAAATACTGGTGCTGGATGATGGTCGCTGGCAGGAAAACCCGGAGCCAACACCCTATCCACCCAGTGGTTTATCTGCCCAGAACAGCCTGCGCTTAGGTGATACCGTGCGCGGGGTTAGTGGCGTGTTATTTCAGGATGAGCGTGGTTACCGGCTTATTCCTACCAGCACGCCGGAATTTATTAATACCAACCCAAGGCCAGCCGGGCCGGTGGCCAAGCAGCCAGAGGACTTACGGGTAGCGGTTTTTAACGTACTGAACTTTTTTACCGGTTATGGCCAGGCTGAACCGTTCCCTACCCGGCGCGGAGCCCGTACGCCGGCAGATTTGGCACGGCAGCAGGCAAAGCTGGTGAGTGCTCTGGCAGCAATGGATGCAGACATTATTGGTTTGCTGGAGCTGGAAAATAACGGTTATGACAATGGCAGCGCTATTGCGACACTGGTAGCAGCATTGAATGATGTGGTCAGTCAGCCTTACGCGATCGTTAATACAGCACAAACTCCCGGCACCGATGCCATTAAGGTTGGTCTTATTTACCGGCCAACAGCGGTAAGCCAGTCGGGTACTGCTGCAACACTTACCACAGAACCCTTTACCCGGCTGAACCGGGCTCCCGTCGCGCAAAGTTTTAAGCACCTTGCCAGTGGTAAAAACCTGACAGTGGCGGTTAATCATTTTAAATCTAAAGGCAGCTGCCCACGGGATAATCAGCCGCATTTGCAGCGCCAGGCCGATCAGAATGACGGCCAGGGCTGCTGGAACGCGGCCCGCGTTGAAGCCAGCAATGCGCTGGCAGCCTGGTTAGCAACCAACCCGACAGGCACTGCCAGCCCTTACCAGATGATTGTTGGCGATTTAAACGCCTATCGGATGGAAGATCCGGTGCGCGCGCTGGAACAGGCTGACTGGTACTATTTGCATGATGCCAAAAACCCTGGGTTTTCATATGCCTACCGCGGTCGCAGCGGCTCGCTGGATCATGCGCTGGCCAGTCCGCAGCTTGCGCGATATCTGAGCACATTGGAGCACTGGTCAATTAATGCTGATGAACCGGTACTGCTGGATTACAGCAGCCGTTACAAATCAGCAGAAGCTCAGCAACGGCTATATGGCGCTACTCCTTACCGGTCATCAGATCACGACCCGGTGGTCGTAACGTTCCGCTTTTAATAACGCAGATAACGGTTGCAGCCGGTAGTGGTGTTGCTTTATGGTAACTCCAGACTTATTTACCGGCGCAGCCTATGTCACATAAAAACCCGATCATTGGGATCACCGGCTCCTCTGGCGCCGGCACGACCACTACCACTATTGCCTTTCAGCATATATTTCGCACGCTGGGTATTGATGCGGCATTTGTTGAGGGCGATTGTTTTCATCGTTTCAGCCGGCCGGAAATGGATTTGGCCATGCGTAAAGCCAAGGAAGAGGGGCGTTACATCAGTTATTTTGGCGCTGAAGCTAATGATTTTGGCGCATTAGAAACATTTTTTACCAGCTATGCTGAAACAGGTACAGGCCGGATCCGCCATTATTTACATACTTTTGATGAAGCGGTGCCGTACAACCAGTTGCCCGGTACTTTTACGCCCTGGCAAGACTTGCGCGCCAACACCGACTTACTGTTTTACGAAGGCTTGCATGGTGGCGCAGTAACTGAACAGCACAACGTCGCGCAGCATGTCGATTTACTGATTGGCATGGTACCGATAGTTAACCTGGAATGGATCCAGAAAATTATCCGGGATACCTCTGAGCGGGGCCACAGCCGTGAAGCAGTTCAGGCCAGTATTGTAAGAAGCATGGACGATTACATTAATCATATTACGCCGCAGTTCTCGCGCACCCATATCAACTTTCAGCGGGTACCTACCGTCGATACCTCAAATCCCTTCAGTGCCAAAGATATTCCATCGCTTGATGAAAGCTTTGTGGTGATCCGTTTTCGCGGGATCAAGCATGTCGATTTTCCTTATTACTTAAGGATGATCCACGGTTCTTTTATGTCACGGGTGAATACCCTGGTGGTGCCGGGTGGCAAGATGGGCCTGGCGATGGAGCTGATTTTAACGCCATTAATTGAGGCGATAATGCAAAAGCGGCGTCAGGCCAGGGGCCAGGCAGATTGGCTGGGTAAATAAACCAAACTGACCGCCAGCGTAACGCCGCTTGCAAAGAGTATCCGGAACGGGGTTATTTCATCTCAGGCAAATTACGGCCGTAGAAAATTTCCCTGATTTCTTTAAACACTTTTTTACTAATCGCCTTTTGCTCTTCAGCAGTCATGCTGTCAGTACCCATGCCAAACAGATAGTTGTTTAAATCGGCTTCTTTTAACATCATCTTGGTATGGAACAGATTTTCCTGATAAACGTTAACGTCAATCATCTGGAACGCCTGCTTGGTATCGCTATCCATAAAATTCTGGATTGAGCTGATCGGATGGTCAATATAATGCTTGGTACCACTGATATCGCGGGTAAAACCACGTACCCGGTAGTCAATTGTCACCACATCTGATTCAAAACTGTGGATCAAAAAGTTAAGCGCTTTTAACGGCGAAATAATGCCACAGGTAGAGACTTCAATATCTGCCCGGAATGTACAGATCCCGTCATGCGGATGCACTTCCGGGTAGGTATGCACACAAATATGGCTTTTATCCAGATGGGCCACCACTGTTTCTGGCAGCGGTCCCGGATTTTCTGAATTATCAGGGTCAACCAGTACCGGCTCTTCACTAACCAGAATAGTCACACTGGCCCCTTGCGGGTCGTAATCCTGGCGGGCAATATTCAATACATTGGCGCCAATGATATCAACTACTTCGGTCAGAATATCAGTTAGCCGATCAGCATTATATTGCTCATCTATATATTCAATATATTCCTGGCGATGCTGCTCGGTTTTGGCGTAGCAAATATCATATAAGCTAAAGCTTAAGCTCTTGGTCAGGTTGTTAAACCCATGCAATTTCAATTTTTCGAAAGGCTTTACCAATTTCTGCGTTCTCCACTACAGCTTTCGCTGTATTGTTTATCAGGCAATTACTCAGACCCGACAGTCTGGTTTGCATTGTTAACACTATAGGAATGGCTTACAGCGACACTGCTGGCCAGCATAATTGACACAGAGCAATATTTATCAGCCGATAAATCTACTGCCCGTGCGACTTGTTTTTCACTGAGATCATGGCCGGACACCACAAAATGCAGATGGATTTTGGTAAATACTTTAGGCACGCTGTCAGCACGCTCTGCGGTTAGTTCAACCTCACAACCAAGCACGCTCTGACGGGCTTTTTGTAAAATACTGACTACATCAACTGATGAGCAAGCTCCAGCCGACATCAGTAGCATTTCCATTGGACTTGGCGCATTGCTGTTCTGGCTGTTAGCGTCAAATACCACGGCATGACCACTTCCGGAGTGGCCGATGAAATTGAGGTTGTTTACCCAGCTGACTTTCGCTTGCATAGCCCATCCCGGCATGAAATTTAAGGCTGAGTATTCTACGAAAATCCCGGGCGGGTAGCCAGCATTAATCCAGGCTAATTGAGGTTAATCAAGCAGTCTGGCAACCGCACTATCAAACAGGTTTTTGATTAACAATGATATTTCGTTTATCAATTCAACTTGTTCAACCGTGGCTTTTTTTTCCAGGACACTGCTCAGCACTTCCTGAAAATCGTACATAATACCGTCCACTTCGCGAATTATCATACTGCGATGATTCACCTCAAGCGCGGTATGTTGGGTGCACAGAGTAATAATCTGTTCCGCGATGCGCTCTTCCAGCACCACCCCTATAGTTTTACCCTCTGCCAGCACGGTGCCGTCTTCTGTAAACAATGCCAGATGCTCAGTTAAAAACTGGATAAGGTGCTCGTAGCCGGGTTGATCAGTGACCATATTAAGGTACTACCTGCTTTGACTAGTATCAAAACCATTACAATAGCGTAATTTAAACAAAATGTCGGCAAGAAAACAAATCGGGGCTAATGCCCCGATTTATATTGTGATTAGATTGTCAGCCCGGGTGATAATTGCTCAGGCATTTGTACCTGCTCCAACTCTACCGACGCGACCGGGTATGCACAGTAATCAGCGGCGTAATACGCGCTGGCCCGATGGTTGCCGCTGCCGCCAATACCGCCAAAAGGAGCGGCTGAGCTGGCGCCGGTTATTGGCCGGTTCCAGTTGACTATGCCAGCCCTTATCCGCCGGTAAAAATGCTGATACAACTCATGACTGTCACTTAACAGGCCCGCTGACAAACCAAAGCTGGTGTTATTGGCCGCATCAATAGCTGTGTCAAAATCGTTAAAGCGGAATACTTTAAGCAACGGACCGAAATGCTCTTCATCCGGAAAATCTTTTACATTGCTGCATTCAAGAATACCTGGCGACACCAGTGCCGTGTCACTTTGTAAATGTTGAAGTTCAACCAGCACTTCGGCACCTGAATCAACTAACTGCTGCTGGGCAGCACGCATACCTTTGGCCGCAGCTACAGAAATCATGGCGCCTATAAATGGCTGAGGTTCCGCATCATATAAGCCGACCTTAATATTGCGGGTGACTTCAATTAAGCGCGCCAAAATAGCGTCACCTTGTGCATTGGCCGGTAAAAACAATTTACGGGCGCAGGTACAACGCTGTCCCGCTGAGATAAACGCTGACTGCACAATATCATGCACTGCGGCATCAACATTACTGACATCCTGCACAATAAGCGGGTTGTTGCCACCCATTTCCAACGCCAGAATTTTTTCCGGCCGGCCTGAAAACTGCTGATGTAAATAATGACCGGTACGTGAACTGCCGGTAAAGAATAAACCATCAATACCATCATGACTGGCAATGGCTTTACCGGTATCAACTTCACCTTGCAACAGATTAAGCACCCCGGCCGGTAAACCAGCCTTTTCCCAGAGCTGTATAGTAAGTTCAGCAACCATGGGCGTTAACTCAGACGGCTTAAACACCACGGTATTGCCCGCCAGCAAAGCAGGAACAATATGACCATTAGGCAAATGTCCCGGGAAATTATAGGGTCCAAAGACCGCCACTACACCATGAGGTTTATGGCGGACAAAGGCCCGGCCTTGCGGCATCGGGTTTTCTTTGGTGCCGGTACGTTCTTCATAGGCCCGCACAGAGATATCAACTTTGCCAATCATCGCGGCAACTTCAGTGCGGCTTTCCCACAGCGCTTTACCGGTATCTCTGGCAATACACAATGCCAGCTGTTCTTTGTTACCGGCCAATTGTTCAGCAAACCGTTTTACGACGTCAACCCGGCCTTCAAAACTTAAATCACCCCAGCTGTACTGCGCTGCCCGGGCAGCACTTATCGCGGCATCGACCTGCTCAGCACTGGCTGCTTCGCCCTGCCAAACCTGTTGATTCTTGGCCGGGTCCAGTGAAGTAAAGGTTTTCCCCTCGCCTGCCAGCCATTGGCCATTAATAAATTGCACTGCGTGGTTCATGTGTTACCCCTGTTTATATTCTGGTTAATCTGACGTATTCGCCGGCTTTTACCCCTAACGCATCGGCGCAAGCCTGCGGCAATACTACCTGTTCACTTTGTTCCGTTACCGTCAGTGGCAACCAGGTAGCACGAAAATGTTCAATATTAGTATTGCAGATCAGGTACGGTTGGCTGTCTGGCCCCGGCGTACCAATCTGGACGGTTAATTTGCGACTATAACGAATTGAGCGAATATGCTCTACCCTGGCTTCTACTGTCGGGCCGGCATCGAAAATATCCACATAGCCACGATTAGAAAACCCTTCTGATTGCAGCAAGGCCAATGCCGGTCGGGTTTTATCATGAACTTTACCAATGACCTGCTGTGCCTCCTTGCTAAGCAAGCTGACATATATTGGATATTTGGGCATCAGCTCGGCAATAAATACTTTCTGGCCAATACCGGTCAGATAATCCGCAGTAGGAAAATCAACCGAAAAGAAATGCTCCTGTAACCAGCGCCAGAAAGGCGAATGGCCGTTTTGATCAGACACGCCGCGCATTTCGGCAATAACCCGGTCAGCAAAACGCTCAGCAAATTCCGCCATAAATAAAAAGCGGGCTTTTGACAGTAAGCGGCCGTTGTTCTTCTCGCGGCGGTTTTCCCGTAAAAACAGGGTGCAAAGTTCACTCACGCCGGTGTAGTCATTACACAACGTGAGAATATCAACCGTTTTGTAGACACCGAGCGAGCGTGAGCTGTGCACTACCTTGCCAAGATGATAATGATAAAACGCGTCATCCAGACCTACTGCGGCTTCCAGCGCGCTGGTGCCACAGACATCACCATTGCTGGTATCTTCCAGTACAAATAAGTAGCCTTCATCACCGGGAGCGTTTACTTGCTTTTGTAACGACTGTTCTGAGCGGCTGATTTTACGCATTAGCAGCTCGTCGTTGACCGGCAGCGAGGTAAAACCATGCCCCGATTCTACCGCCATCTGATAGAGCGCCGGGTAATCATCCGCTCGGATTGGGCGAATCACCATCATCGTCGCTTACTCCAATTTTGCTTTATAACCTGGCGGGACACACTATTATGCCCCGCGGTGCTTCATTCATCAGCGGTCTTTATGCCGCTTTGTTAAGTATGTCGTGCTGTTGGCAGACCTTACGCCTGCACCACCTGTTTGACTGCTGCGGCAAAGCGCTGCATACCTTCGCGAATATCTTGCTCGGTAATGACCAGTGACGGCGCAAAACGAATCACCTCCGGGCCAGCAACCAGTACCATTAGCCCTTGTTCAGCTGCAGCTAAAAAGAAATCGCGGGCACGGCCCCGGTATTTTTCGGTTAAGACTGCACCGAGCAGCATGCCCTGGCCACGTACTTCGGTAAATACCTGATACTGATTATTAACTTCTTGCAGGCATTCGCGGAATAATTGCTCGTTGCGCAGCACCGCTGTCAGCACTTGTGGGGTGTTAACCGTATCGATAACTGCTTCGGCCACGGCACACGCCAGCGGGTTACCGCCGTAAGTACTGCCATGGGTTCCCACTTTTAAATGGCTGGCAATGTCGTCGCTGGTTAGCATGGCGCCAATCGGGAAACCGCCACCTAATGACTTGGCCGTGGTTAAAATATCCGGCGTAACGCCGTAATTCATGTAGGCATAGAGTTTACCGGTACGCCCAACCCCGGTTTGCACTTCATCAAATACCAGTAGCGCGTTGTGCTTATCACATAAGTCACGCAGCCCCTGCAAAAATTCAGCGGTCGCCGGAATGATGCCGCCTTCGCCCTGAATAGGCTCGACCACGATGGCACAGGTGTTGTCAGAAATCAGCGCTTTAACACTGTCCAGGTTATTAAATTCAGCATGCGCTACCGCACCAGGTTTCGGCCCAAAGCCATCTGAGTATGATGCCTGACCACCTACCGTTACGGTAAAGAATGTACGCCCGTGAAAGCTTTTACCAAAAGAGATAATTTGTTGCTTTTGCTCACCGAATTTATCCAGTGCCCAGCGACGCGCCAGTTTAAATGCCGCTTCGTTCGCTTCTGCACCTGAATTAGCAAAATACACTTTGTCAGCAAAAGTGGCATCTACCAGTTTTTTGGCCAGACGCAGCGCAGGCTCATTAGTCAGTACATTGCTCAGGTGCCATAATTTATCAGCCTGCTGTTTTAATGCGCCAACCAGCGCCGGATGGCAATGGCCGAGGCTGCTAACCGCAATGCCACCAGCAAAATCGATATACTCACGATCATTCTGATCCCAAACCCGGGAGCCCTGGCCCCGCACCGGAATAACGCTGGCCGGCGCATAATTCGGTACCATTACTTCGTCAAATAAAGCGCGATTAACTGCAATCGATGTCGTCATTTTCCTTTCCTCATATCAAGCGGGGGCGGTCTGGCGGGCAAAAAATCAGCGGCCGCTGCAGGTTGTTATCGCAGCATTATTACAGATATCTGGTCGTTTGTCTTGTCAGGGAAAGTCGCTAAAGCCAGAAAAATCAAGGGCTACAGATAGATTTGCATTTGAACTGAATAACTACGCATCTGACAATAACGCCCACGGGACAACACCAGACCCCGTCCAAAGGGTTAGCTAGCCATAACCGACCAAACCATGACTTAACTGAAGCTGCATGAATATGGTTAAAAAAAATTACAGATCGATGCTTAAGCGTTTTAAGTTGGTCTTAGCCAACGTATTTACCTGCTCATCACTGAGCTTAACCGCGGCAAACCAACCACTGGTTTGTTCCGGGCTGACTTTACCGGCTGCTTTTAACTGCTGCCACTGCACATAAACCTGTGCTTGCTGAACGATACGACCCAGTGGGCTGATCCCTGTAAAGCCAATCCCTTCTGCCAGCTGATCAAGCGTTTGGCACAATGCTAAATGATGTAACGACCAGCGCGACGTAATATCGGCACTGAGGATATCAGCGAACTCCAACAGACTATTGCTTAAAAAACTGGCATCAGGCTCTAACCCGTCCAATGCATCGGTTAATTGGTTATTGCGCTCTTCCCGGGCTTTCAGTAGTTCTTGTTGTTTTATCTGCTGATAAGTTCGTAAATAATTACGGGTCACTACAATGTGCCCCAGCGGCTGAAATAACCCGATACAAAAAGCGGCATAGGGTAGCTCAGCGCTGTCTTCTGCCAGTCGCCTCGCGGCAATGCCACAAGCAAGCGCGTAATCCCACAGGCGGGTTTTAAAACCCACAAAAGGGTCGGTAGCATGGGGTAAACATCGACGCATACCATACACCGGCACAATCAACTGCAAACTTTCTACACCAAGAAACCGCAGTGCGGTTTTAACATCCTTTACCATCGCTCCGGAAGCCGTGCGGTTGCGATATTGTGGTTGATTAACCAGTTTTAATAAATCTTCTTTCAGCCAGTCTACCTGGCTTATCAATGGATCAAGCTGATTGATTGTCACCGCTTTGTGGGCGAGTTGGTCCAGCACCTGATGGTAGGGCTCACCCAAATCAAAAATCGATGCGCTGACCAGCGAAATATTGCCCAGTCGCTGAAATAATTCATCCGCGACCTGATCATGCATGTGCGCCTGAGCAAACTCAATAAACTGCTGCCGGGCCTGCTGCCCTGCCAGACGCTGCTGCATTGCTTCAGCCTCAACCGCCAGCAACTTTCGTGCAGTTTCTACACCGGTTTTAACCTGATACTGTAAACGGGCAGCATCTGGATTAACCCCGATAAAGTTGTCCCAGAAACATTGATTCAGCTGTTCAGTCAGATTATTCATGCAGTAGCGACCTTTACGCCTGGTTCAGCGGACAACTGCAAAAAATTGCCGAGCATGGTTTTTCCCTCACTGCTTAAAATAGCTTCCGGATGAAACTGCACGCCATGAACATTCAGCTGCCGGTGCATCAGGCCCATGATTTCATCAGGCTGATCTCTGTGCCGGGCCCAGGCACTGACCACCAACTCATCTGCCAGACTGTCGGCAGCCACCAGTAACGAATGATAGCGGGTTACGGCCAGTGGGCTGGGCAAGCCGGCAAAAACAGATTGCCCCTGATGATATATATCAGAGGTTTTACCATGCATCACTCTGGCAGCCCGTTGCACTTTACCACCAAACACCTGAGCAATAGCCTGGTGCCCCAGACACACCCCTAGCACGGGTATTTTACCGGCAAAGTGCTCGATAGCTGCAAGGCTGATACCGGCCTGTTCAGGCGTACCAGGCCCCGGTGAAATAACCAGATATTCCGGAGCCATCGCGGCAATTTGCGCCACACTGATATCATCATTACGTTTTACGACTACCTGCTGGCCCAGTTCTGCAAAATATTGCATCAGATTCCAGGTGAATGAATCGTAATTGTCAATCATCAGCAGCATGGCAGACTCCGGCAAATCAAGGCTGAGTCACTATCAGAGTACAACAAAGCCCACCGCATCATTTACTTTAGCCAGGGTTGCCGCAGCCCGGCTCCGGGCTTTTTCAGCGCCATCGCGCATAACGGCTTGCAGCGTCGGTAAATCGGCGCGCAATTCAGCAAAGTTTTTTTGCACCGGCTCTAACAAGCTGATGACAGCGTCGGCGACATCGCCTTTTAAATGACCATACATTTTGCCTTCGTACTCGGCTTCCAGAGCCGATACCGCTTTACCGGTTACCCCACTTAAAATACTCAGCAGGTTAGCAACGCCGGGTTTGGCGTCAATATCAAAACGCACCCGTGGCGGATCGTCAGAGTCAGTCATGGCTTTCTTGAATTTTTTGCTGATCATTTTCGGATCTTCCAGCAAACCGACAAAGTTCCAAGGGTTCTCGTCTGACTTTGACATCTTCTTGCCAGGATCCTGCAAGCTCATCACCCGCGCAGCTACCGGTGGGATATACGGCTCTGGCACGGTGAAGATGTCACCATGTGCCGCGTTAAACCGCATCGCCACGTCACGTGCTAATTCTAAATGTTGCTTCTGATCATGCCCTACCGGAATTTGATTAGCCTGATACAACAGAATATCAGCAGCCATCAATACCGGGTAGGTGAACAGTCCGGCATTGACGTTGTTGTTATGCCGCTCTGACTTATCTTTAAATTGGGTCATCCGGCTTAATTCACCAAACTGAGTGTAGCAATTGAGTACCCAGGCCAGCTGACTGTGCTCCGGCACATGCGACTGCATAAACACCGCCGAGCGCTTTGGGTCAATGCCACAGGCCAGATACAATGCCAGACTATCCAACGAAGCATTGCGCAGTGCAGCCGGCTCCTGACGCACGGTAATTGCATGTAAATCAACAATACAGTACAGACAGTCATAGTCATCCTGCATTTGATCCCATTGTCTTAGGGCACCCAGATAGTTACCAATGGTTAATTGTCCCGAAGGCTGAGCGCCACTTAATACAATTGGTTTGCTACTCATATGGGTTTATCATCCTTAACCGGTTCAAACTTAAAAAGTTCGGTATTATAGCCGTAACGGTCGGCTATTCGCAGTAAATTATTCACGGCTCACCGCAGCAAGCACCTGACGCATCTGATTAATGGTCTGTTGATAGTCCGGACTGTTAAATATGGCTGAGCCGGCAACAAACATATCTGCGCCTGCGGCCGCAATCTGGCCAATATTATCAACAGTAACGCCGCCGTCCACTTCCAGCCGGATCGGTAAACCGCTATCGTCAATAATTTTCCGAACCTGAGCCAGCTTAGTTAAAGTAGCGGGAATAAATTTCTGGCCACCAAAGCCCGGGTTGACTGACATCAGTAAAATCACATCCAGCTTATCCAGCACATGATCCAGATAACTTAACGGCGTCGCCGGGTTAAACACTAACCCTGCCTGACAGCCGTGACTCTTAATTAGTTGCAATGTGCGGTCAATATGCCGGGAGGCCTCAGGGTGAAAGGTAATTATACTGGCGCCCGCTTCAGCAAACTGTGGCACCAGACTGTCTACCGGCTCTACCATCAGATGCACATCTATCGGTGCTGTGATGCCATAATTCCGAAGCGCCTTACACACCATAGGGCCTATCGTAAGGTTTGGTACGTAGTGATTATCCATCACATCAAAATGCACAACATCAGCCCCCGCAGCTAACACGTTTTCAACATCGCTACCCAGCCGGGCAAAATCGGCGGATAAAATAGAAGGGGCAATAAGATAGGGCTGCATGCGGTGGCTCCACGATATAAAACTCTGACTGTACTGAATTAGCCTGCAAAAAGCACGCGTTGTTCATCCTATAGCTGGTTGCATTGTCCTTGCATAGCCCGTCGCATAGCCCGTTGCACAAAAAGCAGGCAGCCGCGCACCAGTTAAGCGCAACAATCCAACTGTTACAAACCGAAAAATAAATAATCTATTGTATTTAAAAGGTTATTTCATTTGGCATGCTTATTGGAATAAGTACATCAGGGAATAAACATAAGGGCAATACCGATGAAAATGACAACAACACTTTCCAGTTTAATTACCGCCGGCTTAATGTTAGGTCTGGCCGGCACCAGTATGCAAAGCCAGGCCGTTGAACTTAGTGGTGATATTACCTTCACCTCAGATTATGCCTTTCGTGGTATTTCACAAACCGATGAAGCGCCTGCTATCCAGGGTGGCTTAACCCTTAGTGATGAATCTGGATTTTATGTTTCGGTCTGGGGCTCAAGTGTCGATTTTGGCGGCCAGGGCACTCTGGAGTTTGATGTTATGCTCGGTTGGAGTGGTGATTTAAACGAGCAATGGTCGGCTGATGTGGGTGTCATGCGCTACGGTTATCCGAACACAGAATTTGCCGGTTCAAACTTTTATGAGCTGTATGGTTCATTGTCCTATCAGGATTTTACCTTTGGTCTGGCATTCAGTGACGATTACTACGCTAACGCGGGTACCTACTTTTATCTTTATGCTGGCTACAGCTATGCATTAACCGACAACCTGGCCCTTGATTTACACATTGGTCAAAACGAATATGACGACAGCTCTGCAAGCTATCTTGACTGGAGTGTCGGTTTAAGTACCGAAGTGCTGGGTGCAGGCTTAAGTCTGGCCTATGTTGATACTGATGTCGATGATTGTACATTGTGTGATAGCAGAGTAATTTTCAGCGTTTCGAAAAGTTTCTGATTAAAAAAAGTTGCTCAGGTGCCCTGAGCAACTGATCCTGCTGGCAATTGCAACGTACATTCAGTGTGTACTAAATAAGCAACTTGTATCAACTGAGCAGATGCTTTACACTCTGCCTTAGTGATGAAAGCGTTAACTGGATTTAACATGAAAATTACCATAAGCGGCAAAGCTTTAGCAATATCGGCAGCAGTGATGTTGGCTATTGCAGCTATTGGTTATGTTAAAACCAGTCCAACCTGCCCGGACAGTACCAATATTACTGTATTAAACACCTGCAACAGTGGGCAGCAGAACTGGTTGAGTTGGATAAAAGGTGACAGCCGATCAACTCAATTTCATTTCGTTGATTTCCTTGAACTGTTAAACCGCCTTACCCCCAGCAGCACTAAATCAAATTAATGGCACCGAGCAAGCCATCTTTCTGGCAGGTATTAAAAGCAGTGCTAGGTGCTTTTTTTGGCGTGCAATCTGAAAAACAACGTCAACAGGACTTTCAAACCTCAAGCATAGTGCCCTATATTGCGGTTGGCGTTATTGTTGCTCTGCTATTTGTTGCAACATTACTACTAACGGTGTCTCTGGTGTTAAACTAGCCTGGTATAAGGCAAATAATTCAGCCACTTTACCTCGTCCTGCGCCATTCTGACTAATTGACCGCCCTACCTGAATACTGTGTAACTTTGCCTGCTGATAAATTTTCCGGGTCCAGGTTGTATCATGATTGCTGATCAATACATTGTGACCATTTGATTGTGCGTGCTCTGCTAAGTTGGCTAGCTGGGCCTGATCATCCAGGTTAAAGCCCTGCCGGGCATAACTGGTAAAACTGGCTGTTTTACTTAAGGGGACGTAAGGGGGATCGCAATACACTACGGCATTATTACTAAGTTCTGCAAATACTTGCTGGTAACTGGTGCAGCTAAAACGCGCTTTCTGGGCTTTTTCTGCAAAAAAGAATAACTCTGCCTCAGGAAAATATGGCTTTTTATAGCTGCCAAATGGCACGTTAAATTTGCCAGACAAGTTATAGCGGCACAAACCGTTATAGCCATGTCTGTTCAGATACAAAAATAATAGCGCCCGTTGATAAGGATCAACACTTTCATTAAATTGCTGCCGAAAGCTAAGATAACTGCTGCGCTGGTTGGCGCTGTTGCAAAACAGGCTGCGGGCATCTGTAACAAATGCATCAGCTTTGTGCTGAACAATCTGGTAAAGCTGAATGAGATCGGCATTAATATCATTCAACACATATCGTTGGTAATCGGTGTTAAGAAATACCGAGCCGACACCGACAAAAGGTTCGACCAACTCAATGCCCTCTGGCAAGTGTTTTTTTAACTCTGGCACCAGGCTGTATTTACCGCCTGCTACTGTTACGAAACGTTTTATGAATTAATTATGAATACCTATAATATTCATAATGTTATATCAATTTCATAAAAAACTTCTTATTTCAAAAATTTGTGGTGATTTTCCAACTTATTTATGAAAATTTCATAAATAATAAATCTGAACTAATTGGAGATTTATGGGTGTGTTTCAGGCTCAACTTTGCAAAAGCTTATTAATTGATATGCTTTCGAACCATAATTGATAACTCTTTCAATTTGCTCAATAGTTTCATCTTCAGAAACAAAGCCACAATAACTCTTATATTCTTTCCCCCAATTACCTCGATGATCTTTAATTTGGCAATGCATCACTACAAAGTACCTGCATACAAAGTTATCGTAATCAGAAATCTTGGTTTTATGAAACTTACTAGAATCTGCAATATCACATCTCATATCACCGTTAACGCTATATACGTATTCCATTTAAATTATTCCTCTATATTTTAGATTTTAAGACTTTATAAACTACCGAATGGGCGCTACTTTATGACTTGATAGTGAATGCAATTCTGACTCTAACTCCATTACCCTAAACGCCAATGAAACATTTTGTTTTACTACATCATCGTTGAGAAGTTTTTGCTCATTTTTCTCTTCTCTGTACTTCCTCTTCAGCTTCTGCTCGTGCTTTAGTTTGTCTTTAAGTATTTCTACTTCAGACTTTTCTTGCTTAACAGCATCCTTTATGTTTTTTTCTGCTATTGCATCAAAATGATCGCGAATCCTATCTTGTGCATCCTTAATAAATTCTGGGTAATAGTTAATATTACTTACCTTTAGCCCAGCTTCATTATTTATCCTTGATATGTTGATTTTGCCATCATTTTTAGTTCGCTTGGGTACGCCATCAAGTAACCTTTGCAAAGCCCTTTCCAATTTACGTAGTGTTATTTCAGACATAGATCTTCTCCTATTTAATCAATTACTGGCTCTTGAAAAGACTCAAATTCTATTTTGTGCTGCTGAAGAACATGTTCAATGGCCTTAATTTCAATAAAAATACGATTTCGAATACTTGAAAATGATGAGCCTAACTGAATAAGGTTTTCAAATTTTTGAATCAGTCGTTGTCTTTTAGGGACTCGCTCCAAAGCCTTATCTCTTGTAACCGCTTCATGCTTACAAATCACACTAGAGATTTCTGAAGAACATATACGATCGCAACTGGGGTTAAAGCAAAAACCAGTTGGGTGCTCTACCACACTCAAGTTTCCACTCCGGACTTGACGTTCAAGTTCTTCGCGAGATATATAAATACTGCCTTCATATTCAGATTTACTTCTTTCTCTGTCTATTCTTTCTCCTTCACCTCCAGATAAAGTAGGACTGTTAAAAATTTCAAATGCAGTTTCGGTCATGATCATAATATTCGCCTCATTCATCATTTCCTGAAGCTCATCATCAATTTGCAAGTCCAAAGCTCGAACTAACTCTGAATTATTCGAATACCACTGAGTCATAACTACATTCAGGTGTTTATATTGGTGCTTCAATGCCATGATACCTCCTAATTTGTTACGCATCAGAAATACCGCAAACGTTCTTCTAAAGTCATGTGAAGATAACTTAGGCAGATAACCACCTTCCTTTAAAAGTCCTTCGCGGGTTGGGTTTAATTTATCGAATTCGATAACATCTTGCTTTGTAGCGGTAATAGAGTGCTTTTCTAGAAACTTCGCCAAATAACTTGTAAAGCTGTTAGTACTCCACAAAACATTTCTTTTATGTTTTGCAATATTCGTGGACAGTAATCCATTCATTACTATTGCAAGCTTAACCTCATCATTTGCATACATTTCTTTATAAATATCTCGTGCGAACTCGGTAATTGAAAAGAGCAACTTAAGAGCTTTTTTAACAATAGGATGGGTCACCCAAGTCTCCTGCGTCGGTAAGCCAGCTTCATTTTTTTTAGTGCTAAAACCAATTAAGTAAGGTACTTCAAAACCGTTATATTCGTAAGCGTCCGGCCATCACATCTTTTATTTGCTGACTGATCACGCATCATAGCTA
>CAXBHB010000006.1:0-175967 GCA_963975465.1 uncultured Chromatiaceae bacterium | reverse complement strand
CCACAGCAATCAATGCTGCCGGCGACTTTGCCTGGAAAAGGCGTCGCAGCCTGGCGCAGCGCTTTAGCAGCACCAGCGATTTCATCAGCAGTTTCACCACGCATTTTCAGCGCAACCAATAACGCTGTAAGCATCACTGGCGTTACGTCACCGGCAACTACCGAGCTAAAAAAAACGGTGCTCTGGTTCTGGCTGAGCGGCTCGCCGGATAACGCCTGTTGCACCAGCGCCAGTAGTGCTGGCTGCTTGTTTTCCTGCGGGCTGTTCTGCGCGCCATTTTGCGCAAGGGCCTGTTGATGGCTACTCATGCGTCACTCCTTAATAAATAACGAATACTTTGTTGCAGTAGCGGCTTACCCAGGGTGGTAAGAATAGACTCCGGGTGAAACTGAAAGCCCAGCATCCGTTGTTTTTCGTGAATAATCGCCATAGGAATATGCCGGTCCATACCTATACAGGTAAGGGCATTGGGCAGCTCTGTTGCCATCAGGGAATGATAACGGGCCACCGACAACGGATTAGGCAAGCCGGCAAACACCGGGTGTGCAGCTACACTGATACTGGCGGTTTTGCCATGGACGGTTTCGCCGGCACGGCCAACCACGCCGCTGTAATGTTCGGTAATGGCCTGATGGCCCAGGCAAATGCCCAGTACCGGATAAATACCGGCTACTAACGTTAACAATTCAGGCATCGAGCCGGCGTCTGCCGGCGCGCCGGGCCCGGGTGACAGTACCAATAGCACCGGGCCGGTTTCCTGCTGCATTTTCTGAAAAATGTAGTCTGCCGGCACCGTGTTGCGGTACAACTTTATGGCGTAACCCAGTTGGGCAAACTCATCCACCAGGTTGTAGGTAAAGGAGTCGATATTGTCGAGTAAATACAGGGTTGTCATAACGCTTGTTGCTCCTTGCTAACCGGTTAATGGCCGGCAGCCATAATGGCGCTGATCACGGCTTGTGCCTTATTACGGGTTTCTTCAGTTTCCAGCTCGGCGACTGAGTCAAATACCACCCCGGCGCCTGCCTGAATATAGGCGGTGTTGTTGGCAACATAGGCCGAGCGGATCACAATGCAGCTGTCAAAGTCACCGTTGCCGGTTAAATAACCGACGGCACCGCCATAACTGCCACGACGCTGTTGCTCGACACCGCGGATAAGCTCTGCTGCTTTCACTTTCGGTGCGCCGACCAAGGTGCCCATATTCATGCAGGCCTGATACGCATGCAGCGCATCCAGTTCTGGTTTGAGGGTACCTATTACCCGCGAGACCAGATGCATCACATAAGAGTAGCGATCCACTTTCAGCAGCTCTTTAACATAGCGGCTGCCGGGTATGCTAATGCGGGCGACGTCATTGCGTGCTAAATCGACCAGCATCAGGTGCTCAGCTTTTTCCTTTTCATCCTGGCGTAGCTCCAGCTCAATCCGGCTATCTAAATCGCGGTCGATGCTGCCATCCGGTTTGAAACCGCGTCGGCGGGTGCCGGCAATCGGGTATATTTCAACCTGGCGGTCGCTGGCGGTAAATTTCAGGGCAGACTCCGGTGATGCGCCAAATAATTCAAAGGCCGGGTCTTTTAGATAAAACATGTAAGGGCTGGGGTTTAACTGCTTTAATTTGGCGTAAGCTGCCAGCGGGTTGGGGCAGGGCAGGCTGAAGCAGCGCGATGGCACTACCTGAAATACATCGCCACTGACAATATGCTCTTTTAATGCCTCCACCTGCAGGCTGAACTCAGCATCACTGATATCCACCTGCAACTGACTATCATTGCCGGGCATGCCTGCAGTTAATGTCAGGGTATCGGCTAACCGTTGTTTTAACTGCTCGAGCCGTTTGCCAATGACAAAATAGGTGGCGGGGGCATGCTCACCACAAAACACATTACCAATCAGCTGGCTTTGCTGGCGCTGATGGTCCAGCACCAGCAGGGTTTCAGCCAGATAAAACAGGTAGTCCGGGCATTGGTTGGCGCCATCAGGTACCTCGGGTAGTTGCTCGACGTTGGCCACCATGTCATAACCAATAACACCGGCCAGCATAATGGAAAAGTCTGGCTCATCGCCTGTGCTGGCATTATGGCTGGTCAGCTGGTGCTGAATGACCCGCAATACGGTAAACGGATTAGGCTGCATCAGGCGGCTTACTTCGTCCAGTAACGGGTCGGTTTGGCTGAAACTCAGACGTAACTCATCTTCTTGCTGACTAACCGTTGCGACATCTGCCAGTTTTGCCGCTAAAAAGGGTAATAATGTGCGCCCATTCTGACTTTGGGCACTAACGGTAACCTGCATAGCATTGCATTCAATCCGAAGTGCGGCATCCAGCAACATCAGGCTTTTCAGGTTATCTTTGCTGTCTATCTCGGCAGACTCCAGCAACACCGCGCCTTTGCTGTCAGCGCTTAAGCCGGCAAAGCAAGCCAGTGCGTCTGTCTGGTACGGCACCGGCATGTTTATGCTGGCGACTTCGCCCTGCTGGTCAGTTATATGACTGAAAATCATAATAGTTATCTCTTAAAATAAAAAAACCCGCTTCTTTTCAGGAAACGGGCTTAGGTAATTAAAGCTAATACAACGCCTACACACGCCCGTTGGGTATGTGCCACCACCAGTTGGTCAGGTTAAAAGCCGTTGTGTGTTGCATCAGGTTTAATCACTCGGTTAGTGCTGTTTTAGTTGCCACATAAAACCGCGAAATCTGGCGCACGTCAAGTGCTGTTTTGTTCTAAGTTAGAAATAAAAGCGTATAAGTGGCCAGATGTCTTTAACTCGCAGTGGTCAGTAGGCTTTACTTTGGGGTAGCCTGCTCCAGTTCCGTTATCTGCTGCCAGATTTGTTCGCTTTGTTCGGTCAAATCGGCATACAAGCGCATATCACCATTGCGCTGGGCATGCATTGCCTGCTCTAGCTTGCTGTCGTAAGCTTTACGCAGTTTTTTAGCCGGGTTGGGTTTTAAAAAGCCAAACATGCTTATACCTCTGAAAAGTTACACCTCACTATAATTGTGTTTACCTTACGCTTATTTAACGGCTCTGGTTCAGTGCTAAGCATTGGCTGATGCTTTGCCAAATGGCCGGCCTGTGACACAATAGCGCCTTAATGCAGAGGTGCCGATGAAATTTGATTTACACAGCCATACCCACTGTTCAGACGGCGTTTTATCGCCCGCTGAGCTGGTTGCGCGCGCGGCAGAGCGCGGAGTGGATGCGCTGGCGATTACCGATCATGATACGGTTGCTGGCTTAGCACCGGCTGCGCAGGCTATTCGTCAGCAGCAATTACCCCTGCGACTGATTAACGGCGTGGAAATATCGACCCGTTGGCAACAACTGGAAATACATATTGTTGGACTGAATATTAACCCCGACTGCCCGTTGTTTATAAAGCGGTTGGCGTCGCAGCAACAACGGCGGCTGGAGCGGGCTGAAGAGATGGCGAATCGGCTGGCGAAAAGCCAGATACCGGATGTGTTGCCGGCAGTATTGGCGCTGGCGAATGGTGCAGCCATTACCCGCACTCACTTTGCCCGCCATCTGATTAATATTGGCAAGGCCAGCTCAATGGACAATGTATTTAAAAAATACCTGGCCAGGGGTAAAACCGGCTATGTGCCCAGCAACTGGGTGGAGATGGCTGATGCGGTGCAGTGGATCCATGACGCTGGCGGCGAAGCCGTGCTGGCGCACCCGTTAAAATACAAGCTAACGACCAAATGGGTAAAACGGCTGGCTGAACAATTTGCTGCTGCCGGTGGTGATGCGATGGAAATTATTTCACCTCAGCAAACCCCGGTGCAAAAACGTGAGTTATGGGCCTTGTGTCAGCTACATGGCTTGACGGCTTCGGTGGGCTCTGATTTTCATCAGCAGACTAACTGGAATGATTTGGGAAAAAACCTATATTTAACAGACGATGTCACACCCGTTTGGCATAATTGGGCCGTTAACTGAATCTGCAGCGGCACTTTGAGCAGACGCTAAGCTTGGATCTGACGCTAAGCTACGCCTTAACCGGTTGTAAGATGTTTTCTAACAAACAAATTAATAGAAGAATAATATAATGAGCCAATTTTTTCATATACATCCTGAAAACCCGCAACAGCGTTTGCTGAAACAAGCGGTACAAATTATTAAACAGGGCGGTGTGGTGGTTTACCCGACTGACAGCGGTTACGCGCTTGGCTGTCATGTTGGTGATAAAAACGCCATGGATAAAATTACCCAAATCCGCCAGATCAGTGGCGATCATCATTTTACCCTGATGTGCCGCGATTTATCGGAGCTGTCGGTGTACGCCCGGGTTGAAAACAGCGCGTTTCGATTAATTAAAAATAATACGCCGGGTGCTTATACCTTTATATTAAAAGGCACCAAAGAAGTACCGCGGCGCTTACTTAATGACAAGAAAAAAACCATTGGCCTTCGGATCCCGGAAAATAAAATTGCGCTGGCCCTACTTGAAGAGTTGGGTGAGCCATTGTTATCAACCAGCTTAATTTTACCCGGCGAGCAGTTTGCCGAAGCGGATCCGGATGATATGCGCTCGCAGCTGGAGCGTCAGGTTGACTTAATTATGCATGGCGGGGTCATTGGTGAAGACCCGACGACCGTTATCGATTTATCAGAAGATGGCGCGGCAGTACTGCGCGAAGGCCGTGGTGATCCCACGCCATTTCTGTAAATTTGCATGAGCAACCTGCCGGGTAATTTAACGGTTCAACAGCCTTTGCCGCTGGCATTTGTCCGCGGCGAAGCGGTGCATCAACGACCGGATGATTTGTATATTCCGCCGGATGCACTTGAAGTATTACTGGATGCGTTTGAAGGGCCGCTGGATTTTTTACTGTATTTAATTCGTAAACATAAATTTGATATTGTCGATTTGCCGGTTAATGAAATTACCCTGCAATATATGGAATATATTGAGTTGATGCAGGGGCTTAATTTTGAACTGGCGGCTGAATATCTGGTAATGGCGGCTATGTTAGCGGAAATAAAATCACGGCTGTTACTGCCAAAGCACACCCGGCATGACGATGATGACGAGCTCGATCCGCGGGCCGAGCTTATTCGCCGCTTGCAGGAATATGAAATCTATAAACAGGCGGCCACTGAGCTTGATTGCCTGCCACGTGACGAGCGGGATTATTTTACAGCCCGGGCGCAACTTGCCGATAATTTTAGTCCTTTAGTTATTTTGCCTGAGGTTGAGCTTAGCGAGTTACTGATGGCGTTGAAAAGCATTGTGCAGCGGGCAAGTGATTTTCAGCATCACCATATAAAACGCGAACATTTATCAACCCGTGAGCGAATGAGCCGGATCTTAGATTTATTACAACAAAACCAGGGCTATCTGGCGTTTGCTGACTGTTTCGATCGTAGCGAAGGGCGTGAAGGGGTGGTGGTCAGTTTTCTGGCGATACTGGAATTAACCAAAGAAAAGTTGATTGCGCTTACTCAGGTTGAAGCCTACGGCGAAATCCATGTCAAACTCGCCCCGGAGCAAGGCTGATGGCTCAGAAAATTAATGATATTCAACTGTTACAGTTAATTGAAGCCGCTATCTTTGCCAGCGAACAACCGCTCAGTGTTGCTGAATTGCAGGCGTCGGTGCTGCAACGTTTTACTGTCAGTAAAAGCCGGATAGATGCTACAATCCGCCAGCTGCAACACGACTACAGCGCCCGTGGTATTCAGTTACAGGAAACAGCCTCTGGTTTTCGCTTTGTGACCCGGCCTGAACTGAGTGATGATTTAGCCCGGCTCTGGCCAGAGCGTTCAGCCCGCTATTCCCGTGCGGTGCTGGAAACATTGGCGCTTATAGCCTATAAACAACCCCTTACCCGTGGTGAAATTGAAGACGTACGGGGCGTTGCCGTTGGCAGCCAGATCATGCGTACTTTACTTGATCGTGGCTGGGTAAAAGTGGTTGGCCATAAAGAAGTACCGGGCCGCCCGGGTTTATATGCCACTACCGCGTTATTTTTAGATTATTTTGGCTTAAAAAGCCTTAGCGATTTGCCGCCTCTGCCGGAATTTACCGAGCTGACGGCCGATCTTCTTCCCACCGTCGAGATGACAGGAGAGTTACACTAATGAGTGATAAAAACAGCAGCGAAAAACTGCAAAAAGTATTAGCCCGGGCCGGTGTCGGTTCGCGCCGCGAGATGGAAGACTGGATCAGTAAAGGCCGGGTCACCGTTGATGGTAAACCAGCCAGCCTGGGTGATCGGATTAGTACCAGCCAGGCGGTGCGGGTTGACGGTCATCCGGTGCAACTGGCCAGTGAAGAGCAGCAAATTTGCCGGGTGTTGGCCTACCATAAGCCTGAAGGCGAAATATGCTCGCGTACTGATCCGGAAGGCCGGCCCACGGTGTTTGCCCGCTTACCAAAAATTAAAGGCGCGCGCTGGATAGCTATCGGCCGGCTGGATATCAACACCTCAGGTTTACTGCTGTTTACCACCGATGGAGAGTTAGCTAACCGTTTAATGCATCCCAAATTTGAAGTTGAGCGTGAATACGCGGTGCGGGTATTTGGCGATATTAACGATGCGATGATCCAGCGCCTGCGAACCGGGGTTGAATTAGAAGATGGCAAAGCCAACTTCAAGAAAATTAAAGCGTTGCCGGGTGAAGGGATTAACCGCTGGTTCCATGTGGTGCTGACCGAAGGCCGTAATCGCGAAGTACGCCGGATGTGGGAGTCGCAGGGTGCGGTAGTTAGCCGGCTTATCCGGGTACGTTACGGTGATTTGCTGCTGCCAAAACACATTCCGGCCGGCGGCTATGCCGAGTATCCGCTGGACGAAGTGAACTACCTGCGTAAGTTAGTGCATTTAGGCGCGGAAGAACAAACACTGGTTAAAAGTGAAGACCGTACCGAACGTCGTCGTCGTTTAGCCAGTATGAAGCGGGCAGTGCGTAAGCACCAGATTGCGGAGAAAACCCCGGCTAAAAAAGCCGAGCCAAAACCAAAACCGGCCGCTAAGCCCCAACGCGCACCGGCCAGCAAAGGTAAACCAACCCAGCGCCAGCCCACCGGCAAAAAACCAACCCGTCAGGGGCAAAGCTAAGCCAGGTTACCAGTAAACGTAACTAATCAGAAAAAGGCGCTGCGGCGCCTTTTTTAATGACCTGGGGTATAAGTAAATAATTCAGCATGGCTTGCGGGTAACTCTGGTGACAGAATGGTTAACATTTAATTGCAAAAACACCGGCGTTTTGCGTTACAGTAGGGTATTGTTCAGCAAAATGGAGTTAGCGATGACATTTAAAACCTTTACCCTGGCCTGCGGCTTTAGCCTGAGTTTGCTGCTGCTTAATGCTTGTGGTGGCAGTAGTTCACCGACTCAGGCGCCGCCACCGCCACCGCCGCCGGTGTCTCCCGCCCCCCCCGTTGACCTAAGCGTGCAGGGGCTGGATGGCCTGATTATTAACAAGCTGTATCAGCACAGTGGCGTGTTAGTGGCAGCGAGTGATGCCGGTGTGTTTGTGCAAAGTAGCAGTGGCAGCTGGACTGCGGCCGGGCTGGATGGTTATGACGTGATGGCGATGGCGTTATTAACCGAACAGCACTGGCTGGCGTCAAGTTATCAGCGGGGCGAGGATACTTACCCTGATTATTTGTTACTTGAAAGCTTTAATGGCGGTAATGACTGGCACGAAGTTGATTATCAGTTCGGTCAGGCGGGTGAGAACGAAGCCATTTATGCCATGTTGTTTGACCAGACATCTCAGCTGCTGTACGCCACCGGGATAGAGGTGCTGGCCAGCTCTACCGATATGGGGCAGACCTGGAAAGCCACCCATGGCGATTTTGGTGGCTTTGGCCAGCCAAAATCGGCAATTACCCAGTCACCAGACCGGCAGACTATCTGGTACGGCGGGCAGGGCGCCGTTGAAGACGGAATTTTGTATCAATATGATTTAGCCAGCGAACAGGTAGTGGTCCATACTGATTTGTTTCCTAACCCCAGCTCAATAAAGGCAATACACTATGCCCCGGATGATCCGCAAACCGTTTATGTTAGTGCCGAAGGCGGTATTGTTCGCAGCACCGACCATGGCCAGAGCTGGCAAACCATTTTGGGTGATGTTAATTTCCGCTTTTACTTTGATTTTGTGATTGACCCTGCCAACCCGCAGCGCATTTTCACTGCTGGCTGGGCGAAAGACTTTACCGATCCGCAGCCACTGATTGTAGAGTGGACAGAAGATGGTGGTGCCAGCTGGCAGCGGTATCAATATCCAGAGGCCGATTTTTTTGGTGGAGTGCGCAGTATGATTCTGGTCGAAGAAGGGCAGCAACAGGTTATCTATTTTGGCTTGTATAAAGGCGGCATTATGCGCATGCCGCTACCTTAAACAGCCGGGTAAGGTTAGCTACTGTAACCGTTGGGGTTCTGGCTTTGCCAGCGCCAGCTGTCACGCACCATGTCGTCCAGGGTTTTTTCAGCTTGCCAGTTAAGCAACCGCAGTGCTTTGTCTGGGTTAGCATAACAACTGGCGATATCGCCCGGCCGGCGCGGGGCAATTTGATAAGGCACCGCAACCTGGTTGATCCTGCTAAAGGCGTTAACCATATCCAGTACGCTGTAACCGGTGCCGGTACCCAGGTTAATGGCTTCAATACCACTGTGCTGCTGCAGATACTGTAAAGCTTTAACATGGCCTGCGGCTAAATCTGCGACGTGAATATAGTCGCGAACGCCGCTACCATCATGCGTAGGGTAATCGTCACCAAAAATACTGAGTTTTTGCCGTTTGCCCACGGCCACCTGCGCAATAAAGGGCATTAAGTTATTGGGAACGCCGTTCGGGTCTTCACCAATCTGGCCGCTACTATCGGCGCCAACCGGATTAAAATACCGCAGCAGGGTAATACCCCAGTCGGGTTCGGCCCGCACCAAATCTTCCAGGATCAGTTCAATCATCAGCTTGCTCTGGCCATAAGGGTTAGTCGCCGAGCGGGGCGCGGTTTCAGCAATCGGCACTGTTTTGGCGTCACCGTAAACGGTCGCCGAAGAGCTGAACACCAGCTTTTTAACTTTGAATTCACGCATTACCCGGCATAAGGTGACGGTACCTGCCACGTTATTATCATAATAATGCAGTGGCATTTCAGTTGACTCGCCCACGGCTTTTAAGCCAGCAAAGTGCACCACCGCACTTATCTGATACTGGCGAAACACCGCACTAAGTGCCGCTTCGTCACGAATGTCGCCGCTAAGCGTTATAAGATCGGTGTCGGCCAGCTGCGCCACTCTTTCGAGGGCAGTGGTGGAGCTGTTGCTGTAGTTATCGAAACTGATCACCTTATAGCCTGCCCTGAGCAGGGCCAGCGCAGTATGGCTACCAATGTAGCCGGCACCGCCGGTAAGTAAAATGTGGGCCATAGCCATCCTTGCTCAATTACTGTGGTATTAATTTGCCGTTATGGTAACACTTTCTTAAACGGTTTTACCGTTGATTTTACATACACGCCGGCCGTTAAATAGGGATCACTGTCGGCCCAGCGTTTCGCTTGCTCAAGCGAGGTAAACTCTGCCACCACCAGCGAACCGGTAAAGCCGGCACCGCCAGGCTCATTACTATCTGTCGCGGGCAGTGGCCCGGCGAGTAGCAATCGGCCCTGTTCGTTCAGTTCATGCAATCTTGCAACATGCGCCGGCCGGGTTGCCAGCCGGTTTTCCAGACTATTGGCCGCATCTTCAGAGTAAATCATATAGAACATGGTAAAACTCCGTGGGTTGTATTCGGCGAAAGATAACAGATCTGCCGGTTAAAACCAATTGACGTCAGCCGTGAGTTACAGCGCTTTAAGTATTGTTTACAGGTCGGGCTAGGATTTGCCGCAACCTGCTGTTAGCATGCTGTGCGAACATGATAAAAATAGTAAAACAACAATTCTAATAAAAAGAGTCAGGGAGTCCGCAATCCAATGAAACGTGAACAATTCAGCTCCAGCCTGGGGTTTATTCTGGCGGCCGCCGGTTCGGCCGTGGGTATCGGCAACCTGGTTGCTTTCCCGGTAATGGCCAGTAAAAACGGCGGTGCCGCCTTTTTAATCATCTACGCCTTTTTTGTTTTCTTCATTTGTTTACCGGTCATGCTGGCCGAAATGAGCCTGGGGCGCCATACCCGGCAAAACCCGCTGGGCGCTTATACTGAAATTGGCCAGAACCGTGCCTGGCGCACCGTTGGCTGGCTGTCAGTTATTACGCCCTTTATGATTGGGGTATTTTATCTGGTCATTACAGTATGGATAGCGGGCTATCTGGGTAAGGCGATAATCGGCCAGCTTGATCAGTTGGCAGATCCTGCAGGCTTCGATGTGTTTACCAACAGTAACGAACTGTTTTTTTACATGGCATTGGTCGTTGGCCTGACCTTTTTAATTCTGCAGGGCGGGGTTAAAAAGGGTATAGAAAAGGCCACCACGGTATTAATGCCATTGCTGTTTGTCATGCTGATAGCCTTGGTTATTTATGTGCTGACCCTGGACAACGCCATGCTGGGCGTTAAATTCTTCCTGATCCCCGATTTTACTAAAATAAACGGTAATGTGTTAAACGGTGCGCTGGCGCAGGCGTTTTTCTCGTTGTCGCTGGCCATGGGTATTTTAATTACGTACGGCTCCTATATTCAGAAGAACAATAATATTGTCTCCGCCGGTAAAATGGTGGCGGCGTTATCGTTGCTGGTGGCCTGTTGCTCAGGCTTGCTGATATTACCGGCGGCATTTTCGTTTAACCCGGATATTGAGATCAGCGAGTTATCTGAATCGAGCATTGGCATGATTTTTATGTTTCTGCCGAAAATCTTTTTAGCGCTGCAGGCCGATATTGGCTACTTTGGCGCGTCCTTTATTGCCTCATTCTTCTTCCTTCTGGTATTTTTCGCCGCCATGACCTCTCTGGTATCGATTATTGAAGTACCGGTAGCCAGTATTATGGATGGCAAAGGTATAAGCCGGCGCAAGGCACTGTATTCGCTGGGCGCGGCCATGGTGGTATTAGCGGTGATTAGTGCCTTATCGTTTGGCCGCATCGACTGGCTGAGCAATATCATGAGCTACGGCGGCAATACTAAATCGTTCTTTGCGCTGATTTACGATATGTTCTACGAGACTATTTTGCCGCTAAACGGCTTATTGCTGTGTTTATTTGTCATTTACCGCTGGAAAAAACAAAACCTGGATGCGGAAATGAGTCAGGGCAATGCCAGCTTTGCCGGCTCGTTCTTACAAAAATACGTTAACTTTTCACTGGGAACCTTTATCCCGGTGATCCTGGCAATTATTTTCGTCAATACCGTATCGACCATCTATTTTGGCCATAATATGCTGACCATTTTCTTTGAGCAGATTGGATTTAATTAACCACGATTCTGATTGTTTTGACTAAAAAAGAACCCGCATGATGCGGGTTCTTTTTTAGGGGGTTGATTATAAAGATTAGTCGTCAGTTTGCGATTTTTTTTCCTGCTCAAATAACTGGCGCCGGGCGGTAGTAAACCGGCTTTGACACAGGGCAAAGGTAATGGGGCGGGTAATAATCAGGTATAGTGGCGCTATTAACAGGGCATAGCCAAGCATGGCCCAACCGTCGGCGCGGGCCATCAGAATAAACAAGCCAAAAATAATAATAAGTTTAAGTGTATTTAAGCCCACTTTGGTTGGCGCGGGCAGTTTGTCGGCGGCGGTACGCACTACCTGCATCCGCTGGTCAAAATTAAGGCCCTGTAACTCAGGAATTTTCTGGCTGTTAAAATACAACATGATATGTCCTTTCTGGCAAAAAAGGCCGCATTGGCAGCTGCGGCCATTATAACCAGTATTTACAGTCATTGCCTGCTTCGCGATCAGCTGTTTTTTGCCTCGCTAATAAGTCGGCGCTTAGTCATGCAATCAGCAATTTCACCAAGACTTGCCGGGTCATCAATGGTGGACGGCACTACATAGTCTTCGCCATCGGCAATTTGTCGCAGTAACTTACGCAGTATTTTGCCGGAACGGGTTTTCGGTAAGCGCGGTACAATTAACGCCTGTTTAAAGCAAGCCAGGGCGCCTATTTGCTCACGCACCAATAGCACCAGCTCGGATTGCAGCTGTTGCTCGCTAATATTGACGCCGTTTTTAAGCAGCACAAAGCCAACCGGCTGCTGGCCTTTTAGCGAGTCAGCCAGACCAATAACACAGCATTCGGCTACCGCCGGATGGCTGGCGACAATTTCTTCCATTTCACCGGTTGATAAGCGGTGGCCCGCCACATTAATTACATCATCAGTGCGGCCCATGACAAACAAATAGCCGTCATCGTCCAGGTAGCCGCCATCGCCACTGGCATAATAACCGGGGAACTGTTGCAGATAACCGGCACTGAAACGCTGCGGGTTTTGCCAGATAGTGGTTAAACATCCAGGCGGTAACGGCAGTTTTATCGCAATATTTCCCTGCTGATTGGCAGGTACTGGCTGGCCGGCATGATCCAGAATAGCCACCTGATAGCCCGGCACCGGCACAGTCGCCGAGCCGGGTTTACTGGCTAATAGCTCGATACCCGCCGGGTTAGCGCAAATAGCCCAGCCGGTTTCGGTTTGCCACCAGTGATCGATGACCGGTTTGGCGGTGTGTTGTACTGTCCAGTCGCAAGTGGCCGGGTCCAGCCGCTCGCCGGCCATATAAATGCGCTCAAGGGTACTTAAATCATAGTGCTGTAGCAGCTCTGCCTCAGGGTCTTCTTTACGAATAGCCCGAAACGCAGTGGGTGCCGCAAACAAGGCTTTCACCTTGTATTCGGTACATACCCGCCAGAACGCGCCGGCATCGGGCGTAAATACCGGCTTACCTTCGTATAACACGCTGGTGCAGCCGGCCAGCAAGGGGCCATATACGATGTAAGAATGGCCCACCACCCAGCCGACGTCTGAGGCGGCCCAGAACACATCGCCCGGCGCCATACCATAAATGGCCTGCATGCTGTAATGAAGCGCGACCGCATGGCCGCCGTTATCACGCACCACGCCTTTGGGTTTGCCGGTGGTGCCAGAGGTGTACAGAATATACAGCGGGTCGGTACTTTTAACCGGCACACAAGCGGCCGGTTGAGCACTTTGCAGCAATTGCAGCCAGTCATAGTCACGGCCGGCCTGCAGTAACGCCACATGCTCAGAGCGCTGCCAGATGATGCAGCTATCTGGTTTATGGCTGGCCAGTTTAAGCGCGTTATCTAACAAGGGTTTGTAAGCGATCACCCGGTTAACCTCAATGCCGCAGGACGCCGAGACAATCACCTTCGGGCTGGCGTCATCAATCCTTACTGCCAGTTCATGCGCGGCAAAGCCACCGAATACCACCGAGTGCACCGCGCCGAGGCGGGCAACGGCCAGCATGGCAATAACAGCCTGTGGGATCATTGGCATGTAAATAACCACCCGATCGCCTTTGCCAACACCGCGAGCTTTTAATACCCCGGCAAACAGTGCAACTTCGTCCGTCAACTGTTGATAACTGAATTGTTGTTTAGTGCCGGTAACCGGTGAATCGTAAATCAGCGCGGTTTGCTTGCCACGGCCTTGCTCGACATGGTAATCGAGTGCCAGATAGGCGGTATTTAATTCGCCATCGGCAAACCACTGGTATTGCTCACCCTGAATATGCAGAATTTGCTCAGGCTTTTTATACCAGGCCAGACGGCTGGCTTTGTCTGCCCAAAAGGCCTGTGGCCGCTGGCAAGCGGCCAGATATTCAGTTTGATAAGACATTCGCATAGTCCTTGTGGCTGCGGTTTTTAAGTACATTACATAAAAACCGCAGCGTTGCCACTTAGACTTATGGCTAGTCGGGCAGCAGATTAAGCCAGTTTACTTGATACAGATCATGCCGCCGGTCTTTTAAGTTGGTGACCGAGCCCTCGTTACGGATTTGGGTTAGCCGGTCTAAATCCAGATCGGAAAACATCAGCATTTCGGTGTTGGGGGTGGTTTCAGTCATGATGGCATCATGCGGGAAAGCAAAATCTGACGGGGAAAACACCGCCGACTGGGCGTACTGCACATCCAGGTTATCGACCTGTGGCAGGTTACCGCAGCTACCACAGATAACCACATAACATTCGTTTTCAATGGCCCTGGCCATGGCGCAATGTTTTACCCGTAAAAAGCCATTTTTGGTATCTGTCCAGAACGGCACAAATAGAACATCCATATCCTGCTGGGCCAGCAGCCGGCTTAATTCGGGGAATTCTACATCGTAACAAATAAGAATACCCACCCGGCCAGCATCGGTTTCAAATACCTGCAGCTTGTTACCGCCTTCAATGACCCAGTCCCGCCGTTCGTGCGGGGTGATATGAATTTTACTCTGACAATCTATGGTGCCATCGCGCCGGCATAAAAAGCTGACGTTGTAGAGAGTGTCACCGTCCAGTACCGGCATTGAGCCGGTGATAATATTAATATTGTAACTTACCGCCATATCCGACATGGCCGCTTTAAACTGTTCGGTAAAGCCGGCTAAAAAGCGGATGGCAGCAGTTTGATTGGCTTTATCCGGACACAGCCCCATCAGGGGCGCATTAAAAAACTCCGGAAACAAGGCGAAATCGCTTTGGTAATCGGCCAGAGCATCAACAAAGTACTCCACCTGCTGCAGCATTTGCTCTACCGAGTCGACTGCGCGCATTTGCCACTGCACCGCACCAATTCTGATCTGGGTTTTACGGCTGTTTAGCCCGGTTTGAGCGGGTTCAAAGAAAATATTATTCCACTCCAGCAGGGTAGCGTAGCCCTGAGACTTTTCATCTTCAGGCAGGTATTTTTTAAGCAAACGTTTTAACTGGAAATCGTTGGATAACTGGAAGGTTAAAATGGGATCGTAAATTTCCCGGCATTTAACGGCGTCCAGGTATTCTGCGGCTGACATTTCATGGCTGTGCGGCTGATAATTCGGAATGCGGCCACCGGCCAAAATGGCGCGCAGGTTTAACTGGCGGGCAAGATCTTTGCGGGCATCATATAAACGTCGGCCCAACCGGTAACCCCGGTAATCCGGGTGGATCATCAAATCCAGGCCGTACAATGCATCACCGGTTTTGTCATGCAAAATGGTTTCGCGTTTGCCGATTAAATCGTCATAGGTATGGGGGTTACTGAACCGGTCATAGTTAACCTGCACCGTTAACGCCAGGCCAATAATGTCATCGTGGTCAATCAGACAAATCTGGCCCTGGGCAAAGTCTTTAATCAGCTTGTTTATGGTGTGCTCTGGCCAGGCGCCACCAATATCATGGTATACCCTGTCCATCAGTGCTTGTACCTGGGGGTAATCGGCTGGCGTTAAGTGCCGGATCTTTAAATGCAGATCGTCACGCATAGGTTGGCTCCTCTCGCTTCAGTTGTTAAAACCATAACATCAATGTGGCAGAGGGTAAAAGTATCGCAACTTAGGGTGACGACAATGCCGGGCCTTTGATTGTGATGTAATCCACCATATTTTGCTGAATAGCACCTTGTAAATCATTGGTAAGTGGCTGCCGGGCAGCTTCATAGTCACAGCGTAAACCGGTTATGGCGTATACCTGATTGCGGCCATTTACTTTACTTAAATACAATGCCATATCGGCAATTTGCAGTGCCCGTTCCCAGTTAAGCTCAGTTTCATCAATACCGGCAAAGGGCAGGTGAATAAAGCCACCACTGGCACTTACCGGAATAATGCTGTCATCGCAAACGACTGGCTCACTGGCAATAATTTCCAGGATCCGGCTACAAAAAGCCGTTACTTGTTCAGCAGCAATATGTTCAAGGTATAGTAAAAACTCTTCACCACCCCAGCGGATTACCAGGTCTTCCTCACGACAGACCTGGCTTAAACGCTCACTCAATTGCTTTAATACTTCATCCCCGGCGGCATGGCCATGGTTGTCATTAATTTTTTTGAAAAAATCGATATCAAGCAATAAAAAGCCATTGGTGTGAGCGCTAATGTCGTTTTGGCGTCTGCCATATTTTGCTCTTCGCTGCATATGTTCCTGTAACGCCCTGCGATTAAACAGGCCGGTAAGGGGGTCTCGCAGCGACTGAAACTCCAGCTTCTTATTCGCTTCACGTAGTTTGCGGTTCGACATCCGCACTTTACGGTAGAGTTGGTATAGCAAAATGGCAGCAAAAATCAGCACCAGACTGAACAAGCCTGTCAATTGCTGTTGCAGTTTCTGGTTGTCCAGTAGCTGTGCCTTTAAATTGTTTTCCTGCTCTAAAATAGTAATAAGCTGGCTTTTGGCTTTTGTCTCATAGCGCTCTTGCAGCTCGGCAACACTTTTTTCCCGCTCACTGGTTAGAATTTCAGCGCGCAATTCAAGCTGTTGCAGCAGCGTGGCAGCCTGCATCTGATAATCTCCGGCGGCGGCATAGGCTTCGGCCAGGGATTTTAGCAGCGGCTCGAACTGGGCTTTGGTGTCGTTTTCCCGAAAATACGCCAACGCATTTAGCATTCGAGCTAAACCGTCTGCATGTTTGCCCTCCATAACATCAATGTAGCCAAGATTATATTCAATGATCTTGCTATTAAGCTCATCCTCTAGTGAGGATGCACGTTTTAACGCCGCGGTTAAGGTGGCTTTAGCTTCGCTATACTTTTTCTGCTCAATGTAAATAGAACCAATATTGTTTTGAAAAGTCAGCTCGATACCCGGCCTATCGGCTGCTATTGCTGCTTCTATACCCTGTTTATTAATCGTAACTGCATTTTCTAAATCTTGCTGCTCGGCAACAATAAAACCCAGCATTAAATACAAATCTGGCAAAAATTCTTCAAACTGGTATTTCTGAGTTTCATTGATAAGTTGTTCGGTCAGCGCTTTTGCTTCCGGCCATTTTTGTAAATCAGAGTAAACCTGGGCAATTAAGAAGTTTAAAAAGGATCGGCGGCGCAGGGTAAACTGATCGTCGGTCGCAATAACGGCGTCCAGAGCATGGGTAAAGTGTGTTAAAGCACGCTCAAATTGACTATCGGCTTTAAACATTCGGCCTAACAAATTATGAACGTAATAACGCAGCCGCGGAATGTGCGCTTGCTCTGCAATAAGCTCCAGACGGTCGGCTTTGAGAATTGCCGCAGACAAATCGCCGTTATAAAGCAGAAACTCAATTTCGGTGGCCAGAATTTCACTAAGGATATCGGGGTTTTCAGTTTCAGCCGCTAATGCCTGTAACTCATTGAGAATGATATCGGCTTCAGTTTGTTGTTTCTGATACAACAAAGCAATGGCCTGATAGGACAACAGTCGCGCCGTGCTGGCCAGATCGATTTCGGCAGAAGGTAGTTGATAATGACGCAGATATAAGTCATTTAAAAACGCATCAGCGGCAGTGGCGTCAGTGCGGGACAATACCAGAAATTGATCAAGTTGTTGCTCCAGCGCTGTAGCCTGGGTTTGCTCTGCTAAGACGGGTTGTACCATCAGGCCAAATAATAACAGCAGTGGCCAAAGCAGCCGACTCATTAAAAAGGTATGCAGGTATAACCGCTGATACATAAAACCAGATCCACAACATATAACTGCTTAGAAGATAGCCTAGTTGGCAATTAATTACAGCTGCAAATTGCGTAATAACAAGTATTCTGTTTGATTATTTTCATAAGCTTAGCGTTGTTTGTAACAGATTAACGCTATAATAACAGCCGTGTGTGGATAGCCGCGGCGAATGGTTTGCTGTTGGTGCAGGCTGGATGGTTTATGAGTACCCTGGAATACCTGTTTATTATGTTGCTGCTGGTTGCGGCCAGTTCCTTTTTCTCTATATCTGAAATTGCCCTGGCGGCATCGCGTAAAATGCGCTTACGGCTAATGGCCAGTGAGGGGGATCTTGGCGCAGAAAAAGTACTGATGCTGCAGGAGCACCCGGGCAATTTTTTTACTGTGGTGCAAATTGGCCTGAATGCAGTAGCCATCCTAGGCGGTATTTTAGGTGAATCTGCTTTCACGCCTTATTTTGCATCAATTCTGGCCATGTTCACAGAAGCCGGTTGGGTGCCGGCTGTGGCGTTTGGTTTATCCGTGTTTTTTGTAACGTCACTGTTTATTTTGTTCGCGGATCTGATGCCAAAGCGGCTGGCCATGATAGCCCCTGAAAAAATTGCGGTAAAAATTGTCCGGCCAATGAGCCTGCTTATTGTACTGCTTAAACCCTTTGTCTGGTTGTTTAATGGCCTGGCCAATTTATTTTTCAGTTTGTTTAATGTGCCGACAATGCGCAAGGACGACATTACGCCTGACGACATCATAGCGATGATGGATGCCGGTGCTCAGGCCGGGGTATTGCAGCAACACGAGCATCAGTTGCTGGAAAACGTATTTGATATGGAGTCGCGCACGGTAACATCGGCGATGACCGCGCGTGAAAGCCTGATTTTTTTCACCAATAACGAGTCGCAAGACAATATTAAAGCCAAAATTGCCGAGCACCCGCACGCCAAGTTTATTGTCTGTGATGAAGTGCTGGACCGGGTGGTTGGGTATGTGGATACCCGCGATATATTAATGCAAGTGCTACATGACCAACCTATCTCATTGAAAAAAGAAGGAATAGTGCGTTCACCTTTGATTATTCCCGATACCTTGTCGTTATATGAAACGCTGGAACACTTTAAATCCACCGGGGTCGATTTTGCGATTATTATGAACGAGTATGCGCTGGTGGTCGGAATTATCACCTTAAAAGATGTAATGAGTATTGTGATGGGTGAGCTGGTGAGCTCTGAGGAAGAGCAAATTGTGAAACGTGACGCTAATTCGTGGTTGGTTGAAGGTTTAACACCGCTGGCTGATGTTATGCGGGTGCTGGATATTGATAGTTTCCCTAACCCGGAAAACTACGAAACCATTGCCGGTTTTATGATGTTTACCTTGCGTAAAATACCCAAGCGCACCGATTTTGTGCTGCACGGTGGCTATAAATTTGAAGTGGTCGATATCGACAGCTACAAAATTGATCAGCTGTTAGTCACCCGGATAGATCACCCCGAGATCTAAACCGTTGCACCTCTCAAGCTGTGACGCCCGGATCACTGAGTCTGGGCGTTGTCAGCGTTTTCACTTTTGTCTGCGGCCAGCTCCAGCATTTTTTCGCGGAAGCTATCTAAGCCGGCCATTACTTTGGCGTAGGTTTGGTCCACGCCAGACTCAACTTCACCTTCATAGACTTTCAAACCCTTCAGAATATCTTTAGCATCGGCAAAGCCTTTTTCAATACCGCCACCGATGATTGTCATAAAGCTGTCCAGCTGCTCTTCTTCTGAGCGGCCCGGGTTTAGCTCTTTGTATCGGCTGTAAAAACCGGTTGCAAAGGCGACGATTCGTTCAGCAGTGGCCTCAGGCGAGGTATCAATGCCGCTGTCATAGATTTTTTGAGCGGCATTTTCGCCAAACACCGGCTCCAGCTCGGCATTTATGCCTTCCAGCGCCGTTTTGTAAAGCAAGCTGAGTGAGTCGTTATTGCTGCTTAATGACACTTGCTCATTAGCGCGTAAAATAGCAACATTCTGAGCTTGCTTAGCTTGTGCGGCACTGTTTTCATTACCTTTGCTTTCAACCTGGCGATTATCGCCGCTTTTCGGTGCCGGAGTTGTAGCAGGTGCCGGCATATTGCTCTTGGTCGGAGTGAGCGGTGTGTTTGGTGTAATAGCCATAGTAATGACCTCTTATTGGCAGATGATACTAATAATTAAATTATAGCTTAACGAGGTTATCGGCTGTGATTGTTCATACTTTAGGTTTTTTTTGCTTTTAATCGCTCCACTAATGACATAGACGGTCGACAGCTGCATAATCTGGGTAGCTTTACCAGCCTATAAGGTGGAGCAGATAATTCTAATAATACTGGGGAACCCATGACTGTAACTAATACCGCCGCTGCGGCGCCAATCAATCAGCCACAGTTTCTCGGCCATCCGGTCGGGCTTTATGTGTGCTTTCTCACTGAAATGTGGGAGCGATTTTCATTTTACGGCATGAAGTATTTGCTGTTGTTATATTTAACGAAGTATCACTTGTTCAGCGACGCTGGTGGCCTTGATGTATTGGGCAGTTATGCTGGACTGGTTTATGCAATGCCGGTCATTGGCGGTATGTTGGCTGACCGGTATCTCGGAATGCGAAAGGCTGTAACCTTCGGGGCCATTTTGTTATGTCTGGGCCATCTTGGGTTAGCTTACGAGGGCTTCCAGGCTTATGTGGACAACGGTGTTGTAGTGCAGGATACCGGCGCTATTCAGGTGTTTTACTTCTCGCTGGCACTGATCATCATGGGTGTAGGCTTTTTAAAACCTAACATTTCGACCATCGTTGGTCAGCTTTATGGTCAGGGGGATGCCCGGCGCGATTCTGGTTTTACTATCTTTTATATGGGTATCAATACCGGCTCTTTTATCGCCACATTGCTGGTAACCTACATTGGTGAAGTTTATGGCTGGGGCTGGGGATTTGGTCTTGCAGGCATTGGCATGGTGTTGGGCCTTATTGTATTTTTAGCCGGTCAGAAATACCTGTATGGTTATGCCGAACCGAATGACCCTGTGATGTTAAAAGAAAAGATATTTGCATTTATTGATCGTGAATGGTTGATCTATCTGGCGACGCTGCCTGCACTCTTCGTCGTTTGGCAATTAGTTCAGTATAACCCTGTGGTTCACAGTGTCTTGCTGGGGCTGTCTTTTATTGTATTGGCCGGCATCATCTGGTTTATGGTTAAAGAATGCACAAAAGTAGAACGTGACCGGATGATGGTGTTAATTGTGCTGACGTTTTCTACCGTGGTGTTCTGGGCCTTGTTTGAACAGTCAGCATCATCAATGACTCTCTATGCAGATCGGGTAATGGACCGGAATGTATTTGGTTTTGAAACTACAGCAGGCCAGTATGGTGCATTAAATCCACTATTCATTATTACGCTGGCACCTTTGTTTGCCTGGCTTTGGATAGCGCTTGGGCGCCGTAATCTGGAACCCAGTACTCCCGTTAAATTTGCACTGGGCATTGTGCAGGCTGGTTTAGGGTTCGGCGCGCTGGTATTGGGTGCTCAGTTCCCAAATGAAGCGGGACTGGTTGGTGCCGGCTGGATGGTGCTCGCTTATATGCTGCACACCATGGGCGAGTTGTGTTTATCACCGGTTGGGCTGTCAGCAGTAACTAAACTGGCAGTGCATAAAGTAGTGGGAGTAATGATGGGCGCCTGGTTCCTGGCGACTGCTTACTCAGAGTTGCTGGCGACCCAATTGGCAAAATTAGCTGCTATTGATACACCCAGCGGTGAAGTTGCTGACGTTGGCGCGGCACTGGCGGGGTATACTGAGCTATTCAGCTTTCTGATGTATGTTGGTATAGGTATCGGTGTCTTTATGCTCGTGATCAGCCCCTGGCTGAAAAAGAGGATGCACGGTATAAATTAGGGCTAACTGTGCTGAAAACACGTTAGTCAGAAGCAAAAGGGGTGCATTAGTGCACCCCTTTATGTTTTTGGAATTAGCAGAAAGTCGCTTTGCCACTGGCGCTTTAATACCAGTGCCAGACTGATACTGCGCAGCGCCATAAAAACAGATAGTGCCGCCCACAATGCATGGTTTTGCCAGCTTTGCAGCAGGTAAAAGCTCAGCGCAAAGCCCAGAAGTGCAATAACCATGCTGTTACGCAGAGTTTTACCCTGGGTTGCGCCAATAAAAACGCCGTCCAGGAAGTAAGCCCAACAGGCCAGGAGTGGCAGCAGGATCATCCAGCCCAGATAAAGTGCGGCTTGTTGTTTTACCTCGGTTAATGACGTGAGTAAGCTGACAAAAACATTGCCGAACAAGCCATAGCCACCACTAAACAGCAATGCCAGGATTAAACACCACAGGGCGAGTAAGCCTAATGTATTACCCAACAGCTTGCTGTCTTGTGCGCCAATAGCTTTACCCACTAAGCTTTCGGCCGCATAGGCCAGACCATCCATGGCGTAAGATACCAGCATCAGAAAACTCAGCAGTACTGCATTGGCCGCAACAGTATTATCGCCGTATGCCGCGCCCTGAAAGGCAATAAACACAAACACACTTTGCAGGCATAAGCTACGCAGAAAAATATCCCGGTTCAGGGCAAACAGCCGCCGTAATCCCGTAAGCCTGGCAAGCTGACTAAGCATCTCTTTAAGCAGTGTTTTAGCAACCACGCTGCGCAATAACAAGCAGCTGCCGAGCAGCAGGCCGGCATAATCGGCAACAACCGACGCAGCGGCAATACCTGCCACCTGCCAGCCAAAGCCCAGTACAAACAGTAAATCGAGCAAAATATTCACCAGATTGGTAACTATTAGCATCCACATGGGATAGCGGGCATTTTGCCTGCCTAAAAACCAGCCCATCAACACCAGATTAATTAGGGTCGCCGGGGCGCTCCAGATCCGAATACCAAAATACAGCTGCGCTTGCTGGTTAACCTCAATACTGGCGTCACTAAAACTAAATGCCAGCTCGGCCAGTGGCGATTGCCCTGCTAATAGCAGCAGGGCCAGCAGCAACGCCACCAACAGGCTCTGGCTTAAACATAGCAGCTGGCCTGCACTGTTATCAGCGCCATACGCCTGGGCGGTTAAGCCGGTGGTGCTCATCCGTAAAAAGCCCAGCAGAAAAAATAACAGGCTGATTAAACTGGACCCCAGCGCAACACCGCCCAGATACCAGGCGTGCTCAAGGTGGCCACTTACCGCGGTATCGACCAGCGCCAATAAAGGCACCGATAAATTCGATAACACCATGGGCAGGGCAATGGCGGCGACTTTTTTTTGCAGCGGTGCGTTTAGAAATAACGACAGCAAATACGGTACCAGTAACAAGGGGTTGTGGCACTATGATACACGCCTTGCCCTCTGCTCGAAACTGCCTGATAAAGTCGTTATACTGCTGTTTTCCCCGCGATGGATGCTGTTTATGACAAAGCCTGGCTGTGATCCAGTATAAATCAGCTGCTTTTTATCGAAGTTGCTTCGCGTTGTGTCTGGCCGCTATGGTGGTATTCGCCAACCTGCACTTACTGCAGCCACTGTTGCCGCAGCTAAGCCGCGAGTTCCAGCTAAGTCCGCTGCAGGTTAGCCTTAGTTATACTGTTGCCACCCTGGGTCTGGGTTTATCATTATTAGTCTATGCTTCTTTGTCCGACGCCTGGGGCCGTAAAACCTTACTTGTGTTGACCTTATCAGGCGTTACGCTGAGCACGCTGGCCCTGACCCAGGTAGAGAGCTTTGCAGCGCTGGTGTGCTGGCGGGCCATTCAGGGTGTTTGCCTGGGTGGTTTACCGGCCATAGCAATAGCGTGGATGGGCGAGGAATATTCCCCCCCGGCGCTGGTTACTGCAGTGGGCTACTACATTAGCGCCAACTCCCTCGGTGGGATCGGCGGCCGGTTGCTGGCTGGCAGTCTGGCTGATATTGGACACTGGCAATGGGTGTTCTGGCCAATGGCCTTATTAAGTGCGCTAAGTTGCTATTTTATCTGGCGATATCTGCCGGTGTCAGCACGCTTTGTTCCGCAGCCTTTTCGTTTGCGTCAGGCGCTGCAAAACCATGCTTTTCATCTGCGCCAGCCTTTGTTACTGCTTACTTACCTGATTGGCGGCCTGAATTTTCTGGTGTTTTTAAACCAGTACACCTTTATTGGCTTTGTGCTGGCAGCGCCGCCATACCTGCTTAGCAGCAGTTTGCTGGGCATGCTGTTTATTACCTACTTTACCGGTACCATTGGCTCAGCGTTGTCGGCTAATATTGCTAAGCGATTATCCCCCCCTTTGGCCATGGCGCTGGGTATTTTACTGATGATGCTCGGTAGCCTGCTGACATTACATGACCAGCTAGCGGTGATTGTCAGTGGTTTTTTTATCAGTGCTTTTGGTTTTTTTCTGTGTCATTCACTGGCCAGCAGCTGGGTAAACCAGCATGCCACCCGCGCTAAAGCCAGTGCCAGTGCGCTGTATCTGGTGTTTTACTATGTTGGGGCCAGTGTTGGCGGCCTGTATTTGCAGCCGTTCTGGCAGGCGCTGGGCTGGTCTGGCGTGGTTGTGGCATCTTTGCTGATGTACGGTGTTACCTTGCTGCTCACGCTATGGCTTTGGTTGCGCAGTCGCTGAAATATTTTTTCCCGTTTTAAACCATTCCGATATCACGTTCGACTAACCTGTCAGTACTTACCAGATTTAGCCAGCTAAAGGGCATTTATGGCAATGGAGATTGCAGCGGCAATCACAGCAGCACAGCGAGGCGATAAGCAGGCATTTTATCTGGTGTACCAGCAGTTTATTGGCCGGGTTTATGCGATTTGCTGGCGGCTGTTGGCGAATAAACAACAGGCAGAAGATGCCAGTCAGGAAGTATTTATCAAGGTATGGCAACAGTTGCCGGCGTTTCGTGGTGACAGCAGCTTTGCAACCTGGCTGCACAGTGTGGCAACCCGTACCGCAATCGATCACTGGCGACAGCAGAAAAACCTGCGTTTAACTGACAGCAGTGACCAGCTGGAACTGTCCGAGCCAACGGTTGATTGCAGCGGTGACACGGCAAGCCTGGAGCAGGCAATTTTGCGCTTACCGGCGCAGGCGAGGGCAGTATTTGTGTTGTTTGCGCTGGAGGGCCACCAGCACAAGGAAATAGCCGGCTTGCTGGGTATTGCTGAGGGCAGCAGCAAGGCCCAGTATCACCGGGCCCGACAACTGTTACAGGAGTGGTTAGCGGATGAATGAGCAACAATTTGAGCAGGCCCTGCAGCAGTTGAATAAAGAGCTGCAACCCGCACGGGATCTGTGGCCGGACATAGCGGCCCGGCTTGAACCTGCACGCCAGCAAAAGCCTGAGGATGTTATTGTGCCGGCCGCAAAACATGACAAAGGCTCCGGCCTTATGCACTGGGCCAGTGCCGCAGCACTGTTAATGGTGGCACTGATAGGTTGGCAACTGGCTATTTTGCCAACGTCACAGCCGCAAACCGCGGCGGCGCCGACTGCAGAATTGCTGCTGTTGCAGCTGTACGAACATGAAAAAGCACAGCAACTTGCGCAAGTGGTGGCAGTGGCAGAAGGCTTTGACAACTGGCAACAACAACTTTCTATCTGGGATCAGGCCATCGCTCAGGTGCGCCGGGCCCTGCAATTTTATCCGGATGAACCGCAGCTGTTAGCGCAGCTGCAACAGTTATACCAGCAACAGCTTCGCTTTATTCAGCAGGCAACGTTGCAACAACCTTTAATAACCAGTTAGGAGAATATAATGCAAAAAATCAATAAAAACTGGCTTGGTAGCCTGCTGGGTCTGGTGCTAATGGCCGCCAGTCAACAGGCGCTGGCTGACTCACGTGAAGTGGTAAATGAAACCCGCAGTGTTACGGCTAATGAAAAAATTTATATTGAAGTCATGAGCGGTGAAATTACCATTAAAGCAGTATCAGGCAATACCTTTAGTGTCCGCGGTAAGCTGGATGAAAAAGCCACTGGCTATGAATTTGACAGCAAAGATGGTTTTAGCCGGTTCGAAATGACCATGCCGCGCCAGGTAAATTACAACTGGAAAGACAACACCAATATGGCCGAGCTGCAGATTGAAGTACCGGTTGGTAGCAGCGTCGAGTTTAAAGGTGTCAATGGTAATGTCAGTGTAACGGGTATTCATGGCAGTACTGATATTGGTACGGTTAACGGTAAGATTAAAGCCAGTGACTTACGAAGCAGCGTTAAGCTCAGCACGGTTAATGGCGAGATAAAGGTTAAGGGTGCCAATGGTAAGGTTGAGCTGAGCTCGGTTAACGGCGAGATTGATGATGAGGGCTCCACTGGCCGGCTAAGCTATGAAGTAGTCAATGGCAAAATAAAAGCGAAAAGCCAGGCGGAAGAGGTGCATATCAGCACGGTAAACGGCGACGCCGAGCTAAAACTAACCGGTACTACGCAGCTTAAACTAAGCACGGTAAATGGTGAAATTGAAGCAGAGTTGCGCGCTGCAACCAGCCCGCAGATCAGTGGCAGCAGTGTTAGCGGCGACATTGAATTAAAGCTTGAAAGCAACGCCAATGCCCGGGTTGAAATTAAAGCCTCGGCCGGCGGTAGCATTGACAACAAGTTAAGTAACGACAAAGCCACTAAAGCGAAGTACGGCCCGTCACGCAGCCTGCAGTTTACCCTGGGTAGCGGTGATGGCAGTGTTGAGCTGACCACAGTAAGTGGTGATATTAAGCTGGAGAAGCTTTAACAGTATAAGCCAGCGCTTCATCCGTTGTTTATGAAAGGCCGCGAAAGCGGCTTTTCTATTTGATATCAGGAGAAAAAGTGTCGTTGATAGGGGTTTTATCTCGCAGTTCATTGATTTCATCGGTATTGAGCGCCCGATACTGGCCAACGGTTAAATCCCCCAAATGCAAGGCACCTATAGCGGTGCGCTTTAAGGCGGTAACCCGGTAACCCAGCGCTTTGCACATATACCGAATTTGCCGGTGCAGACCCTGAGTCAGGATTATTTCAAATTGCTGTAATCCGCTGGCGCGCACCTGACAAGGCCGTGACTGATGTTGGGTGTGACCCGTTGCCCAGCTTACGCCGCTGGCCATCTGCTGCAAAAACTCAGGGGTTATTGCTTTGTCCGTTGTTACTTCATAGGTTTTACTGTGGTAGTGATCCGGATGCAATAAACGCTGGCAAAGCGCGCCATCATTGGTTAACAGCAGCATACCGCTGGAGTCTTTATCCAGCCGGCCGACAGCGAACAGCCGTTCTGGCAGGGTTTTTAATAACTGATATAAACTTGCCGGATCCGCGGGCCGGTTATTGCAATCAATACCCACAGGTTTGTGATAAAGCAGGTAACTAAGGGCAGGCAAAGCAGCCAATACGTGGTTATCGATGCTTATGCTGTCGGTGCTGCCAACCAGATCGGTATGTTTAGCCAGCTTGCCATTAAGGTATACCCGGTCTTCGCTGATCAACCGCGCCGCCGCCCGGCGCGAACAATAGCCACTTTGGGCAATCCATTTAGCCAGCCGTTGCTGACAGAGGGGGAGCATATCGTTATCTGCTTCTTATAAAAAATAATGTTATGTAATAATACTGCCATTAAAGATTGGCATACTTAGCCCTGTTACACCTTCCTTCCTGGATTTTAATCACTCAGTAGTGATGGGAGCGTTAGCTCCCGGTTTTTTCCCCTATTATTATTCTGTTTCTGCAGCAAGCCGGGTGGGGTAGCGCTGATAAATCAGTTGCACCGTGTCGCTAATAGCCTGGCCCGGATTGGCCATCGCTTTTTTGGTTAGCCGGCCATCTACCAAGCCTTGCCAGACCAGGCGCTGCTCACTGGCGTCAATAACATCGATGGTAACGGTGCCAACTTTGTATTCAGTTTTTTCCAGTTGGTTGCCAAATAACGGTATGCCGAACATAAAACTGCTGCTGCGACCATAGTAACCATAACCGGCATTAATCGAAAAGGGTGAGCTGCGCACATCGCTGCGGGTTTCGACATTGGTCATATAATTGACCAGCAACTGCGGGTCCTGCTCACTGTACTGATAACCCAACGCTGCCATTTCTGCGTTAATGGCGGCTTTAAAATGTTGATCGAGCAGCGTGGTATATGCGGTTGCTGCTTCCTCGTCTTTTTTAACGCCCTCAGCCAATGGCTGTGCGGCCAGCTTTGCATTGTCGGCAGCGGTATCTTCAGCGGTGGGCTGATAAAAGCCATAGGTTTGGTATTGCTGAAAATTGACACTGCGGTCATAGTCTACCGTTGCCTGGCGTGTGCTGGAACAGGCAGTAACACCTAACAACAGTAACCCGGCCAGGCCGATGGTGCGTAATGTCGTGCTGCGGCAAATTGCCATAAGTCACCTCGTCATTGCTATTAACAGTGTCATAAATAGTGCTACGCATAGCGCTATTCACCCTAAACTGCATGATTAATTAAACAGAGTGTATAGCAGGTAAGACCCAATGCTAAACAATAAGTTTGCTTAAATTGTAATGGTTTAAACGTAATAAGCTTGAGGGTAGTTCAGTTTGACTGAATCGCGCCTGAGCAGTAGCGCTCAGACACGACTCAATTCACCGGCCGTTTGTCGGGTTGTTAGAAAAGATAATTGAACTGGATTGCCAGCAGCTGACCTTTGTTACTGTACTGGCCCTGATAGCCGCTGCTATATAGCGGCTCATCCTGGACATTGTATTCGCGCTCGTTTACTGACACATCGCCGGTAAACAAATAGCCGTAAGCAATATCCATACTTAATCGCGTATTCAGGGTCCAGTTGGCGCCAGCGGTCAACCATAGCCGGTCATCGGTTGGAATACGGGCGGTTTTATGATCTGCCGATATCGGGTTTTGATCAAAGGCGATACCGCCTTTCAGGGTTAAGCCCGGTTGGTAAACATAGCTAGCGCCCAGCGCAGCAGACCAGCTATTTTGCCACTGCTGCGGAATGTACCCAATATAGCCTTCGCTATTCAGATTGGGTGGCCGTTGGGTATTCAACGAAATGCTCGGGTTAGGGTCGTCGCTGACAATATCAATGCTGGCAAACTCACTCCACTGTGTCCAGGCTATACTTAGCTGCACAGATAACGCCGTTGAAACTTGCTGATCCAGGCCAAAGGCGGCACTGGCTGGGGTGGTCAGTGCCAGTTGGCTGGCTTCAACCAGCCGGCTGTTTGCCGCCAGTTTGCCGGTGTTCAAATCAATTGCTGGCAGATTAGGCGCCAGCACCAGGTAATTCGGATTACCGGCAACACTGGCACCGGTAATCGGGGTATTGGTAATGACCGAGTCGCCTTGCAGGTTATAACGCACAGCAGAATGCCAGGTTAATGCCAGCCGGGTGCCCGCGATGGGTTCACCATGAATGCCCAATGTATAGCCGAAGGCAAAATCATCACCCGCGACTTCATAATGACTGTTGCAATAGGCATCGTTATACACTGGGGCACCAAACATCGCGTTAGTGGTAGCTTCACCCAGCTCACATAAACCACTGTGGTCTTTGTACTTTGATAAGGTGCCTTCAGCATGATTAATTGAAATACCAGCACCAACGGACCATTGCTCATTAAGCTTAAAACCAATTGCCGGTTGCAGGCTTAATACCTGAATAGCGGTTTCATCGGCAAAATAGCGACCCACAAAGTCGTTGTCGTAATTGGATGACAAACCAAACGGCACATAAAAACCGATGCCCCAGCTTAACTGTTCTGACACCTTGTCAGCGTAAAATACAAAAGGTACCAGTTCATTTAAACTATTTGCCCCTTCTGTACGTCCAATAACAGACTGACCATTGGCACTTTGTGCGCTGGCATTACGATAATTGGTTTTGGCGTTAATCAGGTTTAAGCCGGCAGATAATTGTGCGCCGTTAGCTGCAGTCAGCCTGGTTAGCGCAGCCGGATTAGAATACACCAGGCTGGCATCGCTGATCTGGGCGCCGCGGCCAGCGTAGGCATTACCCATGCTGCTGACCGATTGTTCAAATAGTTTGTAGCCTTCAGCGCAGACGCTGGCGCTGCTGACAGCCAGTGTCATTGCCAGAAAGAGACGTTTTTTTGGGAAAGTCATATGAATACTCCGATATTAAGCTATTACCATTATAAAGAGGTCAGACCTTAGAGTACATGCACTACTTCCTGCTAATTGGCCCATTTAACGCATTATTTAACTATTTTTCGCTAAATTTTAGTGTAACTCGCCAACAGTAAATGGTTGATAATAATCAGTTACAAACTAAATATGTTTAACTGATTGAATAGTAATATAAAAAATATAAAATTCAGTCTGGCATAGCCTCTGCATTATCTGGCAGAGCCACTGCATTAGTTGCTACCAGTGGTAATAACAAATTTGAAAATGCCGTGAGTAAACAATCTGACGGCAAGTGCAAAACAAGGACTTTATAAAATGAAAACGTTATCCCTGGTTGTGGCAGTAATTAGCTCAGCATTATTTTTAAGTGGCTGTAATCAGGCCAACAGCAGTTCCAATACTGATACAGCTGAGGTGGTTGCTATTCCGGTAGAAGCTGCGCTGGCCCGCCAAGGCGAAATTAGCAGCAGCTACCACACGAACACGACGCTGGCTGCCCGGGCTGAAACCGATGTTATCAGTAAAGCCAGCGGTATTGTGCAGCAGGTACTGGTGGAAGAAGGCGACTATGTAGAAGCCGGCCAGTTACTGGCGGTGCTGGAGAACGAGCGGCAGCGTTTTATGCTGGCGAAGGAGCAGGCTGAACTTAGCCGGCTGGATAGCGAGCTGCAACGTATGGGTGAAATGTACCAGCGTAAGTTAATTAGTACCGATGTGTATGAAAAACTGCGCTGGCAGCACGACTCCATCAAAGCGTCGGTCGACTTAGCCGAACTCAATGTGCGTGAAACAGAAATACGGGCACCTATTGCCGGCGTGGTGTCGCGTCGTTATGTCAAAACAGGTCAGCTTATCAGCCAGATGGCAGCGCAATCGTTATTTCATCTGGTGGCGAATTCTGAACTGGAAGCGGTAGTCAATATTCCGGAGCAACAACTGGCGCAGGCTAAAGCGGGTCAGGCTGCTATTTTACGCTTCGCCGGTATGTTGCCAGTGCAGGCCAATATCAGCCGGATTTCACCGGTGGTCGATGCGCAATCGGGTACCGTGCGTACTACCCTGATTATTGATAACAGTGACGGTGCGCTGCGCCCGGGTATGTTTGCCCAGGTTGAATTGAAATTTGATGTTAAAACCGAGGCGTTACTGGTACCTAAGCGCGCCATTATTACCATTGACAACCAGCATAGTGTGTTTGTGGTAGACAGTGAAGATAAGGTCAGCCGCAAAACAGTGCACCTGGGTTACGGCTCTGACACCACTGTGGAAATTTTAGACGGGATTACCACCGGTGAGCAGGTTGTGATTGCCGGGCAGGGCGCGCTGAAAGAGCAAAGCCTGGTTAACGTGGTTACCACCCGCGAGTTTTAATGTGATATGCCCGGTTTAGCCGGGCTTTTTAATACCAAAATCATAACTAAAAATAAAAACTGTTGAAAAGGAATGGAATATGAAACTGGTTGATGTTGCGGTAGCACGCCCGGTCACCATATGGATGTTTACCCTGGGAATACTGTTGTTTGGTTTAGTGTCAGCCGGCCGGCTGGCGGTAAATTTACTTCCCGATTTATCTTACCCCAGCCTGACCATTCGAACCGAGTACCTTGGGGCTGCACCGGTTGAAGTTGAGCAACTGGTCAGTAAACCCATTGAAGAAGCATTAGGTATTGTTAAAGGCGTGCATAAGGTGCAATCGATATCTCGCTCTGGCCGCTCAGATGTCGTGCTGGAGTTTGACTGGGGCACTGATATGGATTTGGCCATGCTGGAGGTACGCGAAAAACTTGATGTGTTAATGCTGCCGCTGGACATTGAAAAACCGCTGCTGTTGCGCTTTAACCCCAATTTAGATCCGGTAGTACGCCTGGCATTAAGCCGCGAAGGCGGCATCAATACTGAGCGGGAATTGGTTACGCTTCGTACCTATGCGGAAGAAGATTTACGCCGCAAGCTGGAAGCCATGCCAGGTATTGCTGCGGTAAGACCCGATGGTGGTTTGAATCAGGAAATTCAGGTACTGGTCGACCCCAATAAGCTAAGCCAGTTGCAACTGGATATAGGCTTAATCAGCAGCCGCCTGGCAGCAGAAAATATCAATCTGGCCGGCGGCCGGCTGGAAACGCCGGGTTATGATTTTCTGGTCCGTACCATTAACCAGTTTGCTGATTTAACAGCTATTGAAAACCTGTATCTGGCCAATGTTGGCAACTCGCAAATTCGCTTAAAAGACGTGGCCACAGTCGTTGACGCGTTCGCCGACCGCAAAAGTGTTACCTATGTCAACGGTGCAGAAGCCATTGAAGTGGCAATTTACAAGGAAGGCGATGCAAACACGGTAAAGGTGGCAGAAGCACTGCTGGCCCAGCTGCCGGCGCTGCGTAAAAGCTTACCGCAGGATTACAGCCTGACCCTGGTTTATGACCAGTCGGCCTTTATTAAACAAGCTATCAGCGATGTGAAGTCCGCTGGCATCGTCGGCGGGCTGCTGGCCATGCTGGTGCTGTATTTATTTTTACGCAATGTCTGGGCCACCGTGATTATTTCAGTCTCCATTCCGGTGTCGATTATTGCTACTTTTAATCTGATGTACGGTCAGGGTATTACCTTAAATATGATGAGCCTGGGCGGCATTGCCCTGGCAGTCGGTTTACTGGTCGATAATGCGATTGTGGTGCTTGAAAACATTGCCCGTCATAAAGAACAGGGTAAATCCGGGCCAGAGGCCGCCCGAAACGGTACCGGTGAAGTCGCCATGGCTATTACTGCATCGACCCTGACTACCGTTGCGGTGTTTTTTCCGCTGGTGTTTGTTGATGGTATTGCCGGCCAGCTATTCAGGGATCAGGCGCTGACCGTTACCTTTGCTTTGCTGGTGTCATTAATTGTGGCGCTGACCCTCATCCCGACTATGGCCGCCCGCCAGCGTAAAATAATAACCGCTGGCGATGCAGAGCCGGCAGTAGCCAAGGTTAAAGGCAGCCGCGGGTATCATAAAGTTGGCCGCATCGTGCTGTGGCTGCCAAAAATGATCGGCAAAGGCCTGTATTTTATCTTGCTGGGTCTGCTTAGCCTGTTCACCCTGTTATGGCGCGCTGTAAGCCGGGTATTAGGGTTGTTGTTTAAACCACTGTTGTATGTAGTAAAAGCCAGTCTGGACTGGCTGACCGGCGGCTACCGGCGGCTGCTCAGCGGCGCATTACACGCCAAAGTGCTGACCATTAGCTGTACCTTAATTATTGCCGGTCTGTGCTATTGCCTGTTGCCGCGACTCGGTGCGGACGTTATTCCTGAGCTGGCACAGGGGGAATTTTATGTCGAAATTCAGCTGCCCATTGGTAGCGCCATTGAGCAAACTGATGCGGTAGTAAAAGAGCTGGCAGCCGTTGCTGCGCCACTTGCCGGCGTTGCCCGCAGTTATGGCCAGGTGGGTACAGGGGCCCAGATGACGGTAGACCCGGCCATCGGCGGTAGTCATTGGGGCAGGCTTAATATTGTGTTAAAGCCGGGCAGTGAACCGCAAACCGAGCAGCAGGTAATGGACACCCTGCGCCAGCATATTGCCGGTATGGCAGGGGTTAAAGCACACTTTGATCGCCCTGAGCTGTTTAGCTTTGCCACGCCGCTGGAAATTGAATTAACCGGTTTCGAGCTACCCGAATTAAAGCAGGCAGCAGATCAGCTGGTTGCCAGCCTGGCGGCTGAGCCACGTTTTACCGATGTCAAAACCAGCCTGCGGCCCGGCCAGCCTGAAATAACCCTGTACTTTGATCATGCCAGATTGGCACAACTTGGCATGACCGCACAGCAGGTTGCCAAACGGGTTGCCGTGTATGTTGGCGGTGAAGTTGCTGGCCAGTATTCGGTTAATGACCGGAAAATTGATATCCGGGTGCGCCTGGCTGAAGAGTACCGGCAAACCGAGCAACAGCTGGCCGCACTGATCATTAATCCGGGTAGCGCCGAGCCACTGCCGTTAGCGGCTGTGGCTGATATTCGTCGTGAGTTGGGCCCCAGTGAAATTACCCGGGTCGGGCAGCAACGGGTAGCTATTGTCAGCGCCAACCTGGCATTTGGCGATTTAGAGCAGGCCGGGGTCAGTGCCCGGGCGATAGTGACAGCGCAAAGTCTGCCATTCGGTATTAGCGCCGCAGTTGCGGGGCAAAGTGAAGAAATGCAACAAGCCTACACCTCGTTAATTATGGCGTTGTTGCTGGCGGTGTTTCTGGTTTACCTGGTAATGGCTTCGCAGTTTGAGAACCTGCTGCAGCCGTTGTTAATCCTGTTTACGGTGCCTCTGGCCGGCGCCGGCGCGATCCTGGGCTTATGGCTTACCGATACCCGTTTATCCGTTATTGTATTTATCGGCCTGATTATGCTGGCCGGTATTGTGGTTAATAATGCCATTGTACTGATAGACCGGATTAACCAGTTACGCCAAAGTGGCATGGCCCTGACTGACGCAATTGTCGAAGGAGGCGCCAGCCGGTTGCGTCCGGTACTGATGACCACGCTGACTACCGTACTGGGGTTGCTTCCTATGGCACTGGGTGGCGGTGATGGCAGCGAGATAAGAGCACCAATGGCGGTGACCGTTATTTTTGGTCTGCTGCTATCTACCCTGTTAACGCTGGTGTTTATCCCAGTGTTGTATGGTTTGGTCAGTCGCGAACAGTCTGCTCTGGATAATGATGCAGCCGGCAATGTGCAGGAGGCGTTATGACTGAGAAGCCGTTAGCCATTACCCGGTTGGCATTAAGCCGGCCGGTAACCATCAGCATGCTGTTTATTTCATTGTTGTTATTTGGCGGCCTGGCCAGTCGCATGTTGCCGCTGGAGATGTTTCCGGGCATTGATATACCGCAGCTGTACGTTAATGTGCCCTATAACAACGCCAGCCCGGCAGAAGTTGAGCGCCTGATCACCCGGCCGCTGGAAGAAGCGCTAGCGACAGTAAGTGGTATTAAGCAAATGCGTAGTTTCTCCAACGAAAATTCTGGCGAAGTGTCGCTGGAATTTAACTGGAGTGAAAATATCGGCAGCAAAAGCCTGGAAGTGCGTGAGCGTATCGACACCGTACGACATTTACTACCGGATGATGTCGAGCGGGTATTGGTGTTTCAGTTTAATACCGACGATATGCCGATTTTCCAGTTGCGCATTTCGTCCGAGCGTGATTTAGCCATGGCCTATGATTTGCTGGAGCAGCAAATTAAACGGCCACTGGAGCGGGTATCGGGTGTTTCTAAAGTAGAATTGTATGGTGTGGAAAAACGCCAGGTTATTATCCGGCTCGATCCGGACAAGTTAAAAGCGCTGAATGTTGATGCCAATGCGTTGCTGGCGCAGCTGAGGGGCAGTAATTTTGCCCTGACGGCAGGCGAGTTGCGCAATAGCGAGCAAAGTGTGTTGGTCAAGCCACTGGGCGAATATCGTGAATTGGCCGAAATTGAACGCTTGCCGGTGCGGCCGGGCTTAATGTTGCGGGATGTTGCCAGTATCACCACGGAACTGCCAAAGCGGCAAGACGGTCGTCATTTAAACCAGACCTATGCCGTTGGCATGAATGTATTTAAAGAATCGGGCGCCAACCTGGTTGAGGTAGCTAACGCCACGATGGCAGTGGTGAAAGAGGCCGATAACAACCCGGCATTTAACGGTATCGACTTATATGTGATGGACGATGTGGCCGATGGTGTCACGACCTCATTAAAAGATTTACTGATGGCCGGTGCTATCGGTGCGGTGTTGTCTTTTGTGGTGCTGTATTTGTTTTTACGTCATCTGACTACCACGCTGGTGGTGGTATTGTCGGTACCCAGCGCCATTATTATTGCACTGGGTGCCATGTACTTTATGGGCTACAGCCTGAATATCCTAAGCATGATGGGGTTAATGCTGGCTATCGGTATGCTAGTCGATAATGCGGTCGTGGTTACTGAAAGTATTTTTCGCGAGCGGGCTGCCGGCGGCGATGTGCGCGCGGCTACCGAGCGCGGGGTGCGTCGGGTAAGTCTGGCGGTGCTGGCGGGCACCGCGACCACTGCAATTGTATTTTTGCCCAATATTATCGGTCAGAAAATGCAGCTGACGATATTTTTAGAGCATGTGGCCATTGCCATTTGTCTGTGTTTAGCCATTTCACTGGTAATGGCGCTTAGCCTGATCCCACTGTTAACCACGAAATTAAAAGTTATACCGGTTGCTGATAAACAAGGTAGCAAGCTTGACCGCGTGTACAAACGCAGTCTGCAACTAGTAATGAACTGGCCAAAACTGTCTACGTTGGCCGCATTGCTGGTGTTGGCCAGTATCATTGTGCCAATAGGCTCTATGGGCTCGGACGATGGTGATAATGGCGACAATGGCCGGCTGTTTATTAACTATCAAATTCAGGGCAATTACAGCCTGGAAGAAGTGCAGGCTGAAGTTAGCCAGATGGAGGCCTACCTGTATAGCCGCCAGGACGAGTTTCATATTGAATCGGTGTACAGCTATTACACGGCGGGCTACGCCATATCGACCGTGCTGTTAAAAGATCAGCTGCCGCTGAGTCTGGAGCAGTTAAAAGATCAGATCCGCAGCAGCTGGCCACCATTAGTGCGGGCACGGCCAATATTTGGCTTTGGCGGTGGTGGCGGTATGCGGCTGCATTTGCTGGGTAATTCTACCGAAGTGCTGATGGAGTTGTCTGATATGTTAGTTCCCATGCTGCAAGCGTTACCCAGCCTGGAGGATGTGACCTCTGCGCTGAGTGATGATCAGCAGGAAGTACAAATTATTCTGAATCATCAGCAACTTGAGCGCTACGGGATCAGTGCCCAGCAAGTTGCCCAGAATGTATCGCTGGCATTACGTGGGGTCAATTTGCGGACCTTTCGCAGCCCCGAGCAGGGCGAACTGTTACTGCGATTGATTTATGATGAAAAAATCAGTCACTCGCTGGCCGAGTTACAGCAATTACCGGTTACTGAAGCCGATGGCGTGGCGATTACGCTGGCCCAGTTAGCTGAGCTTAAGACAGTGCCAAGGTTGTCGACTATTCGCCGTTTTGATCGCGCCACCGGCATTGCCATTGAGATGAATCCGGCAAAAGGTTCTGATATGGATAAAGCCCGGACAGACATTGAACAACTGATGAAAAGTGTCGCCTTGCCAGAGGGGTATCGCTGGTCATTTCGCGGTAGCTTTCAGCGTCAGGATGAAGAGCAGCAGGTTATGATGGTAAACATGTTGCTGGCGGTAGCAATGATTTATATTGTTATGGCGGCGCTGTTTGAGTCACTGTTGCTGCCCACGGCCGTTATTGGTTCTCTGTTATTTTCGTTAGTCGGGGTATTCTGGACCTTCCTGCTTACCGGCACCGGTATGGGGGTAATGGGAATGATTGGTATGCTGGTGCTGATGGGCATCGTGGTTAACAATGGTATCGTACTGGTGGATAGAATTAACCAGGATCGGGAGTTATTTCCGGCTCAGGATTTAAAAACCACCATTATTCATGCCTGCGAAGCACGCTTAAAGCCAATATTGATGACGGTTTCAACTACCGTGCTGGGCTTATTGCCACTGGCGATGGGCGGCACCCAGATTGGCGGTGGCGGCCCCAGCTATGCACCGATGGCCATTGCCATTATTGGTGGGTTATTGTTTTCAACCCTGACCAGTTTGCTGCTGGTGCCTTTAACGTACTACGGCTTGCTGAAACTTCGGGGGGCCTGCAGCCGGCTGGTAGGGCGCAGTAAAGCATTAAGCGACAAGGTATTGTTAGCAAGCAAGCCACGTTAAGCTTTTATGGGGCTTCACAGCTAATTGCGGGCAGCGGCTACTTTACGTATAATGCCCGCCGTCCTTAGGGGAGTAATCGGCCTGGCTATGACAGCAGGTGGTTTGGTCAACATACTTGTGCTGTTAGCACATGGCCAGATCATAATTGATGAGACTTAAGACATAATCAGAGCCCAAAGCGGGAGCTGTGGTTATGTCTTTTGTTTTTTTGCTGCTAACAGCATCCCGCCGAGAGTTGTAATGGACGCCTTATTTTCCTCATTTACTGCCGTAGCTATTGCCGAAATTGGTGATAAAACCCAACTGTTATCGTTATTTCTGGCGGCACGCTTTCGCTCTAAAGCTGCCATTATCGCCGGTATTCTGGTCGCAACACTATTAAACCACGCAGCTTCCGCCTGGTTGGGTGTCTGGCTGGCGCAATTTATTGCGCCGGGTCTTGGCCCCTGGTTGCTGGGTGGCTCTTTTATCGCGGTTGGGCTTTGGTTGCTTATTCCTGATAAAGACGACAGTGGCGAAACCAGTATGCTGAAATATGGCGCTTTTGCGGCCAGCTGTATGCTGTTTTTTCTGGCTGAAATTGGTGATAAAACCCAGATTGCCACGGTTATTCTGGCCGCTACCTTTGAGGATAGCGTATGGCTGGTTATCTGGGGTACTACCCTGGGCATGCTGGCAGCCAACGTACCGGTGGTTTATGCCGGTAGCTGGCTGTTACAAAAAGTCTCACTGGATTGGGCCAGGCGCGTCGCTTGCACCGTGTTTATTTTGTTAGGACTGATGACCATAGTTATCGGCTAACTGTATTGTGGTAGTGGGTCCTGATCAGCTTGGGTTCAGCCTCATTAGGTTCTTATAGCGACTCATTATTCCGGTTTAGCGACCGATTTGCGGCAGGAGAGAGAACGTTGCGTCAATTACCTTTATTACTCATCGCGCTGTGGGCTGTTGTCCCGGCTGCAACTAAAGCTGACACCAGGGCCAACACTGTGCTGACTAACCAGAATCTGGACTGGCTGGAGGCAGCTTTACCAAAACTGGCAAAAATTCAGCAGGATGATGTGGGTTCTCTGCATAATGTCAGATTACAGCGGCATTGCGACTGGCCTCGGCATGCCAGTGAAGTGCGGGCGCAGCAGCAGGGTAAAGCGTATCTGGCGGAGGTTGATAAAATACTGGCTGAACATCAGCTTACGCCGTCGCTATTCATTGAACTTACCGCAAAAGGCAGCTGGCCGTTGTTAGAGTCATTACAGCCTGTTCTCAATGTTACCCGGCAGACTCTGCCATTTTTACCGCAAGCCCAGCGTCAGCAAGCTGAACAGTTATTGGCTCAGACCGATAATATGCGCAGTACCATTGGCCCTTGTTTGCATGAAGCGGATAAAACGGCACTGGCGGAGCATCGTCAGCGTTTAATCAGCCTGGCGACGCGGTTACCCGGTAGCGTGCTGCCTGCAACGCTGACGCAGCAATAGCCGCTACCGTTTATTCAAAAGAACGTTTCAACGGTTTGCAACAGGTTGTAATTGTCGTCGACCAGCCATAAGTTGCGCCATTTATCAAAGGTCAGGCAAGGGTGTGAAGTGCCCAGCAGCACGATGTCGCCGATTTCAGGTTCAATATTGGCACCGTAATGCCAGTATGCATGTTGATCCATTACTTTACTGGTGCGGCATTTCTGCAATTGATCACTGACCAGTTGACCATTGCGATACAGGGCAATTGCCTGGGGCAGGCCGGCATCAAAAGCGACGTCGCGCTTGCCAAAACCTAAAATAGCCAGGCCGTTTTCCGGGAGTGACTGCACATAAACTGCCAACTCAAGCGCACTGACTAAACTCTGGCCCTGTTTGGCAGCCAGTTTGCTGCGCTGAACAATGGCTTGCTGCGCCTGGTGGTAGATACCCTGATCATGGCTGATATAACAACCCGGACGCAGGACAATCTGCATGGTTGTTGGTACCGTTGCCTTGGCCAGCTCAGTGGCAACAATATCGTACCAGGCGGAACCGGCACCGCTAATCAGTAAGGTGGAATGTTGCAGCAAGCCCTGCTTAAACATGGCTTTGCAAAGCGCGGCGGCTTGCTGTGAAAACTGACTGATACTGCGGGCCGTATCCGTTGTGTTAATCACCCCCTCATAGAACTCGATGCCGGCCAGTGCCAGACCTGGCAAACCGGCAATCTGCCTGGCCAACGTCATAGCTTGTTCGTTAGTGCGACAACCACAGCGTCCCCCGGGAACGCCAAGTTCTATCAATACTGGTAACACCTGCTGCTCAGCCTGAAAAAAATCGGATAACGCAGCAGTGTTATCCTGGTGGTCAACACAGACAAACACTTCAATTCCGCTGGCTTGCAGTCTGGCAATCACGGCCATAGCCGCTTTACCGACTAATTGATTTGCCAGAATGATGCGCTTAGCACCTGCGTCAGCCGCTATCTGTGCCTGATATGCAGTCGCAACAGTAATGCCCCAGGCGCCGGCCGCCAGTTGCTGTTGAAATAACCAGGGCGTCATGCTGGTTTTGCCGTGAGGTGCCAGTAATACGCCACTGGCGTTGGCAAAAGACTGCATCCACTGAATATTGTGTTCAATAGCCTGCTGTTTAAGCAGCGCTGCAGGTAAACAAATATCATGTTCCAGTAACTGTAGTACCGCTTGCTGAGTGTTGGGTGTTGCGGCTTTGTGCTTGATTTTTTGGTACTTCATAACATCTCGCTCTGAGCTAAATGGAGTGTTTTTAAATCATTAACTAGTAAATTGCTGTATTAAGGCCATTTTAATATTTACTTTCTGCTGGTGATGGTACAAAGTATCTTTATTAGTAGTGCAAATGTTACTTTAGCAAAAGTTACTGAGTAACACTAGCGACCAATGCAGGAATTGATCATGAGTTATGAAATTGATGTGCTGTCCCGTATTTCTGAGCGCTTTATTGAAATGAGTGAGTCAGAACAGCGGGTAGCGCAACTGATCCTCGACAATGTTAAAGCAGCGACAGAAATGAGCATTGCTAAATTGTCAGCGAACGCAGGGGTAAGCCAGGCCACGGTGACCCGGTTTGCCCGCACGGTAGATTGTAAAGATGTCCGCCAGCTTAAGGTTAAACTGGCACAATCGCTGGCGGTGGGGCAGCGCTTTGTGGATGAAACGCCAGATTTAGATGGTATTCAGGGCGTTTACGAAGCCATTAAAAACACCCTGGATCTCAGTCGTAAGTTACTGGTTGAGACCGATATAAAACTGGCGGTCAGCTATCTGCAAAACGCCAGAATGATTTTTTGTATTGGTATGGGTGGCGGGTCTTCTATTGGCTCGCAAGAGCTGCAATACCGCTTATTCCGCTTTGGTATGCCAGTTTGCAGTTATCAGGATGGCCTGTTAACCCGGATGGTCGCTGCTGCCGTCGAACCCCAGGATGTGATGGTCGCGATATCTTTGACCGGTAATACCGGTGAAATTATTGATTCTGCTGCCATTGCCCGTCAATACGGCGCCAAAGTAATTGCCATTACCAAGCCGGGTTCGCCACTGGCCAATAACGCCGACATTGTATTGGGTTTGCAGGCGCCGGAGACTGATTTTATTTATAAACCCTCGGCTTCACGTTACGCCATGCTGGCCATTATTGATGTGCTGGCCACTGAAGTTGCCAAGCAGAATAAGCGTAAATCGCGCGATAAGCTGCGGCGGGTTAAATTATCGCTCGACAGCCATCGTGGTGGTGATGAGCGCCAACCACTGGGAGACTGATAAACCGATGAGCATTAAACGTTACGGAATAGATGAAAGCACCGGCACCGGTGGTCAGCGCTTACCTTTTGCTAAAGCGGTAGAGGCCGGAGGCTGGTTATATGTGTCAGGCCAGACGCCTATGCGAAACGGCGAAGTGGTAGAGGGCGGTATTGTCGAGCAGTCCGAACTGGCGCTACAAAATTGTCTGGATATTATGACCGATGCCGGATATCAGCTGAGTGATGTGGTGCATGTCAAAGTGTATCTGACCGATGCCCGCTATTTCAGTAGCTTTAATCAGGTGTTCCGAAAAGTTTTTGCCGAGGCACCCCCGGCGCGAATTTGTGCCGTGGCAGATTTAGTGGTGGACTGTAAGGTTGAGGTAGATCTGACCTGCTATCGCGCTGACAGGGCCTGAGATGAACAGCTACCTTTTCCTGCTGGGGTTTGCGATTTACTTGTTGCTGATGATTGCCATAAGTTATCTGGTATCGCGGCGCCAGCAAAGCAGTGATGATTTTCTGCTGGCCGGACGCAATGTCTCTGCCCGGCTTACATTCGGTAGTACCGTTGCCACCATGATAGGCACCGGCACTAGTATGGGGGCAGTAGGGTTTGCCTATAACCATGGCTGGAGTGGCATGCTTTATGGGCTGGGTGGCGCGGTGGGTATTCTGCTGACAGCCTGGTTATTTGCACCGCTGCGACAGTTACGCTTTATGACGATGAGTGAAGAGCTAAGTTACTACGTCGGCGCGAATCAATGGGTAAAACAGGCCAGTGCGATCCTTATTTTTCTGGCATCACTGGGCTGGTTGGGGGCGCACATTATTGGTGGCGCGCTGTATTTATCCTGGGCTACCGGCATTGAGTTGTTTTATGCCAAATTGATGATTGGCGGGGCTTATACCCTGTATGTGATGATTGGTGGTTACCGGGCGGTGATCTGGACCGACAGCCTGATGGCAATTATTTTATTCAGTGGCTTTTTACTCATGAGCTACGCTGCCGTGCAGGCAATAGGCGGTGTGGCACAAGTGAACGTGGCATTAGATGTCATCAGACAGCAAGGCTTAATTACCGATATTGGGGTGTTGCCCGCCATTTCTCTGGCCGCGGTTGTGGCTGTCGGGGTGCTGGCGACACCCTCGTTTCGCCAGCGCATTTATGCCGCCCGCGATGTTGGTACCGTTCGGCGCTCTTTTATGTTTTCCGGTGTGTTGTATCTGGCGTTTGCCGCCCTGCCTGCGTTAATTGGTATTGCCGCCAGGGTATTGCAGCCTGAACTGGCAAACCATCAGTTTGCTTTTACGACCGTGGCGGTACTGGTGCTGCCGGCCTTGCTGAGTATGCTGGTGCTGCTGGCTGGCTTATCTGCCACCTTATCGTCTGCCAGTTCCGATGCAATAGCGGCAGTGTCAGTGTTGATCCGTGATCTATACCATGGCCTGACGGGGAGCATGCCCGCGCCGGCCAAAGCTATTCGTTATTCGCGGCTGGCGGTGTTAATGGTTTCGGCGCTGGCGCTTAGTCTGGCGTTAATATCTGACGATTTAATTGGTTATATCACCGGCATGATCGCCACCTTGATGTCCGGGCTGTTTGTCTGTGCAATGCTTGGCCGGTTCTGGCTGCGCTTCACCTGGCAGGGGGCGCTGGCGGCCATGCTGGGCGCCATGCTGAGCTCGCTATTGATCCTGAATCAGCCAGACTGGCTGGCATTTTGGGGTAACCCATGCCTGCCTGCAGTCGTCATCGCGTTTATTGCCGCGGTCAGCCTCAGTTTATTAACACCCCCTGCTGCTCTCAGTCGGGCAGAGGCGCTGGCCAGGATCAGCGCTCAACGTGAACACACCCGCACAGCGGCCGCACCAACAAATGGCAGTTCAGCAACAGCTGATTAAAAACAGCAAGAGGAATTATGCGCATTTTCACTGCATCTTTGGCAACCGAAACCAATACTTTTTCGCCAATGTATACTGATGTAAATAGTTTTTATGCCAGCTTTTATGCGCCGCCAGGTCAGCATCCTGCTACCCCGACGCTTTGCAGTGCACCGCTTATTGCCTGTCGGGAAGCCGCAGCAAGTGATAGCAGCCTGCAGGTGATAGAGGGCAGTTGTGCCTGGGCAGAGCCTGGCGGGTTGTTAAATAAACACTCTTATGAGCTGCTGCGCGATGAAATATTGCAACAATTGCAGCAGGCATTGCCGGTGCAGGCAGTACTACTGGGATTGCATGGTGCAATGGTGGCTCAGGGCTATGATGATTGCGAAGGCGATTTACTCAGCCGGGTGCGCGAGATTGCCGGCCCCGGGGTGATTATAGGGGCTACGCTGGACCCGCACAGTCATTTGACCGCGCAACGACTGAGTGCTGCCAACTTGCTGATTGCCTTTAAAGAATTTCCGCATCTGGATTTTATGCAGCGGGCAAGGGAGTTGGTACAACTGGCGCTGCAGGCGGTGCGTGGCGATACTAAGCCGGTAATGAGTAGTTTTGATTGCCGGATGATTGATGTCCTGCCAACCAGCCATGAACCCATGAAGTCCTTTATCAGTAAAATACGCCAGTTAGAACAACAAGCCGGGGTGTTGTCAATTTCAGTTATACACGGCTTTATGGCCGGTGATGTGGCCGATATGGGCACTAAGTTGCTGGTGATTACCGATAACGCGCCGGCTCAGGGGCAGTTATTAGCCGAGCAGTTGGGTATGGAATTGTTTTCGTTTCGTGGCCGCACCCTGCCGCAGTTTAATGATGTAGAACAGGCATTGGATCTTGCTGCTGAGGTTGCCGGTACCACGGTACTGGCAGATGTATGGGATAACCCCGGTGGCGGTGTAGCCGGTGACGGCACCTTGATTCTAAAGCAGATAATAGCCCGTAATCTGCAAAACGTGGCCGTAGGGACTATCTGGGATCCGATGGCGGTTAAACTGTGTTTTGCTGCCGGCGAGGGGGCAGATATTGCGCTGCGTTTTGGCGGTAAAAGTGGCGCGACTGCGGGGCCGCCAATAGATAAACAGGTTAGGGTAGTGCGGCTGCAAGCTAACGCCGAACAACAGTTTGCCGACAGTGCAGTGCCGATGGGGGATTGCGCACTTATTTGCTTTGATGGCATTGAGGTTATTTTAAACAGCAACCGCTGCCAGTCATTCGACCCTAGTTTATTCAGGGCGCTGGGTATTGTGCCAGAGCAGAAAAGCCTGCTGCTGGTGAAGTCGACCAATCACTTTTATCAGGGTTTTGCGCCATTGGCCGCCAGGATCATTTATGTTGATGCCGGCGCGCCTTACCCCAGTGATCCTAAGCGCAACCACTACACCAAGTTGCTCCGGCCGATCTGGCCTGTCACCGAGCAGCCCTTTACCTAGCTTGCGTGATTAATCATGGCGTGAGCGCTATTTGTTCAATGCAGCCACACTGCTGAATCGTAATGTACAGCAGGCTTTGTTCTTGGTTCAGTGCAACATTTGTTGGTAGCGGATGATTCAGGCGGTACTCGGCAAGTAATTCGCCACTGCCGCTAAGTTTGAGTACTGTACCTTTACCATACCGCGCCACATACAGATTACCGGCCTGGTCAACGCGCATCCCATCTAAGCCAAAATCACTGAAACGGGCGACTAACTGCTTATTGCTTAAGCTTCGGTCAGCATTAATATTAAAACGCCAGATAGCCCGCTGCACACTTTCATTGACATATAAAAACTGCTGATCCGGACTCACCGCTATACCATTGGTGGTGCCCATGGCAGCCAGCAGTGTGGTGGCGCCGTCAGGGGTAATACGCCACAACTGCCCTGTGTTGTCGGCCCAGTTAGGATCGCTGGCGAAAACAGTACCATTGTCCATAATGGCCAGGTCATTCGGTTGGTTCATATTACTGTTATGGGCGTGCACGCTTAGTTTATTATCTGCATATTTAAGAATATTGTGGCCGGTGTAGTCTGCAATAAACATGCTACCGCGTCGGTCAAACACGATACCGTTGCCAGTACTGCCCGCGGGTAAATCAATAAACAATGCGGCTTCGCCAGCAGGCGACACCCGGCCAATAGTGCCGGCGCGGCCAAAGTTTACTGCGTACAAATTGCCGTTGCTATCTACCGCCGGGCCCTCTGCTGCTGCCGTAAAGCTACCCGCCGCCAGCCAGATGTTGCTGTCAGGCGCCATTTTCAGCAAGTGCTGCAGGGGCCGGTTCAGGGCAATAATCATTTCCTGTTGAATAGCCGCCGCCTGCGTCAATTGTTGGGACAGGGCAGTGCGGGTCGCGATGTTCAGTGGTTGCTGTTTTTCAATACTGTTAAGCAGCGTTATGCCGGCAGCACTCAATTGTTCAACCTGACTTGCCAGCTCGGAAAAAGGTACCGATGAAGAGGCAGAGAATGCGGCAGCAGCCTGTTGCCATTGCTGCAGCTGGGTGATGAGTTGCTGATAGCTTTCCTGGTCTCTGGTTGTCAGCCACTTTGTTACTTCCTGCTCAAAGCGGCGCATAACAGGGTGCTCGGCGCTTAGAAAATCTACCAGCTGATTAAGCGGGGCGTTAACATGGTACAGCCCGGCAACCGATTTCTCGTGTAACCGGTGGTAATAGTGTGCCGGCTCCAGTGTCTGGCTTAGCACGTTAAGCGCCGCCAGCTTATCCGGGCCAACCAGCGTGCTGAAGCCTTGTTGCTGGTGCCGAACGGTATGCAGTTGCTGCAAAGCAGTCGCTTGTTTAAATACCTGCTGTAGCCGGCGGTACATACTGTGCTCATCACGCACTGTCGCATCAGACCATAAGCGTTCAGCTACCGCAAAACCGTTGGGCCACAGCCGGATGTCAATATTGTCCGGTGTCACCAGCTCACCCCAGAGGGCAATTTCGCCCCCTAAGACCCGCGCTTTACTGGCGTTGTCCAGAGGCTGCGCTTGCCAGCGTATCGGTATGGCAGCAGTGGTATCTGCGTCTTGTAACAGTGCTTCAGGCTGGCCGGCAACCGGATACGCGGCATTACCAACGGTGAGACTGCCGCTAAGCAGCTGCTTGCCGTGCGGGCTGTCGTTCAGGGTAAAGTTGGCCCGTAGCGGCCCCATCCAGCTGTCGAGGCTAAAGCTTAGCTGGTTGGCATTCAGGGTAAGTTGGGCAACGCGTTGCGGTTGGCGACCGGCAAACTGGACAACCCCGTCAATACTGGCGTCGGTTTGATAAAGCAGCAACAACTTACCGCTGATGGCGCTACCACGCTTGCGTTCGAACTGAAACTGCCAGGCCGACCAATGTTGCAGTGTGCTAAGCTCTGGCATTGTAGCGGCCTGGGGCAGCGGGTCGTTGCGATAGTGATAGCCAGCAAATTGCGGTTGGTCCAGATAATAGCCGGTCGATAATATTGCCTGATGGCCGGCTTTGGCCGCAGCCGCCAGTGACTCTGTGCCGCGCCAGGATTGCACCAGCACCGAGTCTGGCAGTTTGCCGTCTAATACTTCATCCCAGCCAATCATTTTGCGGCCCAGTTGCTGCACTATACGTTGCAGCCGCTGATTAAAATATGCCTGTAATGCCGGCGCATCCGCAAGTTGTTGCTGGCGCATAAAGTCGGCAATGTGCGCTGACCCCAGCCAATGGTCAGGTAGTACTTCGTCTCCACCGATGTGCAGATAATGATCAGGAAACACCGCAGCCACTTCCGCCAGTAAATTGGCGAGAAAGGTATATACCTGTTCATTCGTCGGGTCCAGTGCCGCCGGATGCACGCCCCAGTGCGTTTCGGGCTGTGTGGGGCCTGGCATGGCCATCAGTTCCGGGTATGCGGCACCTAAAGCGGTAGTATGGCCGGGTAAGTCTATCTCCGGCACAATCCGGATGCCGCGCTGCGCAGCATATTGCACGAGATCACGCAGTTGCTGCTGACTATAGTAGCCGTCCTTACCAGCTACCTGCTGCAGTTTTGGATAGCGTAAAGATTCAAAGCGCCAGCCCTGGTCATCGGTTAAATGTAAATGCAGCACATTGAGCTTTACTGCGGCCATGATATCCAGCTGGCGTTTTAAGGTGGATATGGGCAAAAAGCGCCTGGCCGGGTCAAGTAACACGCCACGCCAGGCAAAGCGCGGTTTATCGGTTATTGAAAGCGCCGCAATGCTGCTGCCGCTGGCATCGGTTTGCACCAGTTGCAGCAAGGTTTCCAGGCCGCGCACTATGCCTGTGCTGTCCGGCGCACTGAGGATAATTTGCTGTTCATTTACAAGCAGTTGATACTGCTCTGCCATATCAGCCTGTGGTATCAGCACAGCAGACGTCGTGTTATCCGGTAGTAGTGTTAGTACTGGCGTAGCAGCAGCATTAAAACGAAGGCCGGTTTGCCGGCTTAAACGCTGCATAAAATGATCCGCTGCTGCCTTCAGCTGTGGCATATCAGCAGGCACGGCAATGGAGAAGTCTTCCGTTAGCGCCAGTTGGCCTTGCTGCAACTGCACCTCTGCCGGATAGGGCATCAGTGATAGTTCAGCGGTTTCTGCAAATGCAGTGAGGCTGAGGGTTAACAGCATAAGACTATAGAAAAAACGCATAAAGCGATACCCTTTGTTGTTACTTGGTAACATATTAATAAGCAATAAAGACACGCTTGTCTAGAATTAGATGCTATATCAAGCTGTTTTTTACCAAAATAATGTTTACTTTTTGAACTTCATGGTACAAAGTAACATTTGAGTCTGGCAAATTTGGTAGTAATGCTGGCTTTAACCGGGAAGAACAAGATAAGTACATCACGACCTGACAACAGTACAGCAACGGCCAGGTCGCATGGATTACAACAAGAACAGAAGAGACTTAAACTATGTCTGAATTACTGAGCAATAATAGCAAATACACGTTGAAAAGAGCCCGGTTAAGCCTGGCAGTTTCCGCCGCGTTACTGGGTATGAGCCCGTTGTGGCTGGCCGCACAGACTTTGCCTGAAAATGACAGCGGTGTCATTGCGCAGAGCAAGGCCGAGCCTGTCGAGGTTATTGAGGTAAAAGGAATACGGGGCAGTATCCAGTCGGCTCAGGACCTTAAGCGCTATGCTGATACGGTAAAAGATGTGATTACCGCTACCGACATTGGTGCCTTACCTGACAGATCGGTAACAGAAGCATTGCAACGTGTGCCTGGGGTAACCATTGAGCGTTTTGCTGCATCAGATGATCCTAAACATTATGCTGACGAAGGCACCAGCGTGCTGGTTCGCGGTTTAGACCGGGTACGCAGCGAAATTAACGGCCGTGATAGTTTTAGTGCAAACCCTTATGGCGGTTTAAGCTATGAGGATTTTCCTGCTGAATTACTGGGCGCTGTCGAGGTTGTTAAAAATCAGACAGCTGATCTTATTTCTGGTGGTATCGCCGGCACCGTTAACCTGATCACCAGAAAGCCTTTTGACTCTGATAAACGCCTGTTCGCGTTTGGTGCTCAGGCAAATTATGGTGATTCCCGACAAGAAACTACCCCTTCATTCAGTGCACTTTTTTCTGACAACTGGGATACCGATTCGGGTAAATTTGGCTTGTTGATTGCGGCCTCTCACTCTGAACTTAGAACCCGCGGTGACGGTTTCGGTTTAGGGAACTATCACAGTCGCGGTCCGGTTGATACGTTCTCCTACGATGAATGGGGCACGCCAAGCCCGGGTGTTGTCGCCGGGTTATATTCAAATCCGTGTATTCCGGGCGCGGCAGATTGGCGAGCGTGCGGTGAGGGTTTTGAAGATACGGTGCAGTATACTAACGCTGATCAGGCCGCTTATGTACCAGAGTTTGAAGGTCAGGCACTGGAAGGACAACCGGATGGTGAAACCTGGTATGCGCCGGCCAGTTATACAATGACTACCGCCGAGAATGACCGCAAACGTCAGGGGCTTACCGCTTCGTTGCAATGGCAAAGCGTTGATGAAAAAATTAAGGTTACCTTAGAACATATTAATTCTGATGCGTCACTCACCTGGCGTGAATATGTGATTGCATCGGGCGACCGCGGCTTTTTACCTTATGCGCCGAATGCGATTCAATGGTTTGATGAGGGCGATCAAGGGCGTCCGTTGACAGTGGATAATAACGGTTATTTAACCTCTGGCGTGGGTCGCTCTAATGAGCCTGAACTGCCGCTGCAGTTCCGCTCACGTTACAACTACAACGAGAGTACCGTTGAAGATACGTCGTTAAATTTAGTTTTTAAACCCACGGATCTGTTGACGGTGGTCGTTGATTATCAACATGTTGACTCTGAACAAATTGTTCATAATTATTCTGTTACATCACGCATCAATGGTAACCAAACTGCTCAGAATGCGCCGTTCTTCTTAGATCTGAGAGGGTCTAGCCCCACCATTGAGTATTTAAATACCAATACGTCTAACCCGCCAGATGTAGAGGCTAATACCAACCCGATCCTCAGAATATCGAACGGTATGCAGCAGGAAGAACACAATGAAGCCGATTCAGATACCTTCCAGTTAGATGTCGAATATAAACTGGCCGGGACCTTTACCAAGGTTAAAGCCGGTTTATATTATTCAGAGAAAGAGCTGACAGTTCGCAATACCGAATATGAAGGCTGGCAAGCTTTAGGTACACCCTGGAATGCCCAAGCGTCATATAATGCGTCACCTCAGGTTGTGCCGGAATTATACGACCGGATCAGCTTTGCTGATCATTTCAATGGTAACTCGTTAGTCGGCGCTAACAACAGCTTCTTATTTCCCCGAATGGATTTAGCAGAAAACTATCAGCAAACATTGCGGGATGGCTGTGGCAGCTGGAGTGCCCTGGGTAATGCCATGGATGGCAGTGGTCGCTGTGCGGTAGCATACGACCAGCTCAGTGACCGGGTATTCAGTCACTTTGCCCCCCGTCATATCAGTTCCAGTAGTACTGAGCGTGCCGAATTTTATGTACGTGGTGATTTTGAGCTTGATCAAACAGCAGTTTACATCACCGGTAACGTCGGTTTGCGTTACGTCAGTTATCAGTTGCAATCGACCGGTGGTATTAATTTACCAGCAACATCCAGACGGGGCACGGATGAAACGGGTTCACTGTATCAGGTGATGCAAAACCAATATCCGAGCATATTTGCTTTGGCATCGGGTGAAAGTTTTGCCAGTACCATCGACGGCACCGATTATTCAACTGTGTTGCCAAGCCTGAACCTGAACTTCGGCATTACGGACAACTTTATTGTCAGGTTTGGGGCATCAAAAGGGCTTTACTATCCAAGCCTGATTGATGCAGCGAATAAAATGGTGATTAGCTTGGATTACCAGGAAGTTTATCAGAATCCGGATGAAGCGAAGGATGAGACAACCAACCCTACTGTCGATTTACAGAATATTGAGATAAGCGCCAACGCCCGTAATGCGTTTCTGGAACCTGAAGAATCAGTTAATCTTGATTTAACAGCGGAGTGGTATTTTGCACCGGCAGGTTCGTTAACCCTGGGCTTGTTCCATAAAAAGTTGTCGAACATTATTCGTAATCGCCAGTTTTCAACCGAGGTTACGGTAGACGGCGTCGACTATCCGGTATCGGCCTATGGTCCGGACAACACCGGCTCAGGCACCATCCGGGGCTACGAGTTATCCTACACTCAGTTTTATGACATGTTGCCCGGATTATGGAGCGGTTTAGGTATGCAATTTAACTATACCTACATCGATCAGAACGGTCTGGAAGACCCTAACACCAATCCGACTCAGCCCATTCAGTTTAATGGTGCAGGGGTGCCGATAAGTGATAATCGTAATAGCTTCCGTCAGTTCACCAGCTTGCCGTTGCAGGGCTATTCCGATCAGAATGTCAATATTGTCGGGATGTATGAGAAGGATGATATTTCATTCCGTCTGGCCTATACCTGGCGTTCAGAATACCTGTTAACGTTACGTGAGTCTGAAGAGTTTGTACCTGCCTACTCAAAAGCTCAGGGTATGATGGATGCAAGCTTGTTTTACAACATTAATGACAACTTCAAAGTAGGTTTGCAGGTCAATAATGTATTAGGGACCGATACAGAAACACAGTATCAGCAGAATCAGCAAGGTACCAAAACTGATGCGTTCTCGTTTACCACTGACCGCCGTTATTCATTAACGGTCCGTGGTAGCTTCTGATAGCTAATATTGTCAGACGTGATACCGTAAACTGCGCAGTAGTGATACTGCGCAGTTTATTTGTTTTACTGACGGTAAACGGCTTAGCAGGGCAAGGCTGAAAATGAATCAGACAACGATAATTTTACTATGCAAAACACCTTAAAAACGATTTGTATTGTCGGTGGTGGCACCTCAGGCTGGATGGCGGCTACCCTGCTCAACTCTGCTTTAAGAGGCAGTAACATTCAGATCACGGTGGTCGAATCAGCAGATATTGCAACCATTGGTGTCGGTGAGTCTACTGTACCCTCTATCATGGATTTTCTGCGGACCTGTCAGATTGATCTTAAAGAATTTATCCAGGCAACGTCTGCCAGTTTTAAACTGGGTATCCGCTTCGACCACTGGTTAGCACCGGGCGAGCGCTTTTTTCATCCATTTGGTGCAGTGGGTAAGAATATCAATGGCTTTGATTTTTATCAGGCCTGGTTAAAGTCAGTTAATGATGGCCAATCCAGCCGTTGGCTCGATCACTCGCCAAGTGCCATTATGGCCGAGTATGAGCGCTTTATGTTGCGGCCCATGCCCGCGCACTCTGGCAAATCGCAACGTGAGCAGCCTGACAACTGGGTAATGGCGAGCTATGCCCATGCCTTACATCTGGATGCGGTGCAGGTTGGCCGGTATTTACGAGACCTTGCAGTCAAAAGAGGCGTCACCAGGCTGGAAGGCACCGTTAAAAATGTGGTACTCGATGAAAATTCATATATTAGTCACTTAACGTTAGCTAATGGCGTGACTATCAACAGTGATTTTTTTATCGACTGTACAGGTTTCAATGCCCTGCTAATTGAAAAGTCGTTAAAAGTACCTTATCAGGATTGGTCAGACTATTTACCCTGCAATCGCGCTGTCGTGTTACAAACTGAAAATGTTTCGAAGCCCGTGCCCTATACCATTGCCTCCGCACTTGAAGCGGGTTGGGCCTGGACCATCCCGTTGCAACACCGCACGGGCAACGGCTATGTTTATGCCAGTGAATTCTGCAGTGACGAGCAGGCGGTTAATACGCTTCTTAAACAGGTGAGTGGCAAGGTGCTTACCGAGCCAAGGGTAATACCTTTTGTTACCGGCAAGCGACAAAAAATATGGCATAACAATTGTTTAGCACTGGGGCTTGCCGGTGGCTTTTTAGAGCCGCTGGAGTCGACCGCTATTCATCTGGTGTATAAAACCTTAATTCATTTTATTCAACACCTGCCTGATCTTGATTTTGACCTTGCCACTGAACAGGCGTTCAATCAGAAAATTGATAATGATTATCAGGAAGTACGCGATTTCGTTATTTTGCACTATTGCACATCGGGCCGCACCGACAGCGATTTCTGGCGATGGTGTCAAACCATGCCAGTACCGGAATCGTTAAAAGAAAAATTACGTGTGTTTCGCAACAGGGGCCAGCTTGAGCCTGTCCCGGGCCAGCTTTTCAGTACTGACAGCTGGTACTCGATTTTAGAAGGAATGAAAATACGTCCACAAAAGTATCATCCGTTGCTGGATGCGTTTGATAAACAAAGCCTGGCAAATACCCTGAATCAAAATATTGCAACTATCCGGGCGACGGTACAGCAAATGCCACATCATCATGAATATATTCAGCAGCATTGCAAAGCAGATAAGCCTGCCTGTTAAGCAACGGCAAAAAGTAATGAGTAAAAAGCTGAACGATAATTTTAACGACAGATAAAGGTAGTTGATCACAGTTATGACGGTTTACAAAACTATTCCGGAATATTCGATGCTGAGCGCAACGCAGTTTTTTGAGCAGCTGGCGCCAGCGCAACAGCCGGTGGTAATACGTGGCTTTGCTAAAAGTTGGCCTATAGTAGCGGCTTCAACCCGATCTCCACTCGATTTTGTGGCTTATCTGAACAAATTTTATACCGGTAAAAAAGCCAGAATGGTTGTCGCGCCGCCTGCAGCCAACAAACGATTTTATTACAATGATGAGCTGACAGACGTAAACTATTTATCTGGTGAAGAGCGGCTTGATTTATTTTTAGATCGGTTGTTGCAGCTTGCAGACAGAGAGATCTACCCTGCGATTTCCATGCAAAATGCCCAAACCGACGACATTTTGCCGGGCTTAGCTGCTGAGAACGCATCCGACTTTTTCCCGCAGTTAACACCACGACTGTGGATTGGCAATGAGGGTATTGTCAGCGCCCACTACGATGGTGCTGACAACCTGGCTTGCGTGGTGGCTGGGCGCCGCCGCTTTATCCTGTTTCCGCCAGAACAAACCGCGCATTTATACCCGGGGCCACTGAACTTCACGCCGGCCGGTGCGCCCACCAGTATGGTAAATCTTAACCAACCTGATTTTGAGCGGTACCCGCTGTTTAAACGGGCACTGGCCGAAGCGTATAGTGTTGAGCTGGACGCAAGTGATGCCATTTTTATCCCGATGCTCTGGTGGCATCATGTCGAATCACTTGAAAAAGTGAATGCACTGATGAATTACTGGTGGAATGGCTCATCAGCGCCAGACGCCGTATCACCCAGCCCGATTGACAGTTTGAATATTGCGCTGTTGGCGATGCGTGATCTGACGCAAAAACAACGTGATGCCTGGCGATGTATGTTTGATCACTATCTATTTCATCAGGGTTGCAATCCACGATCATATATACCTGAACATCAATGGCACATCCTTGGCGATTTGTCTGCTGAAGATGTCAGAACGATAAAAAACTACTTTATTGCCAAATTGCAGAAGTAACCGTGACAAAGAGATAACCGAGATAAAGAGGAGGGACCTGCATATCGACATGTATCCTGGTTTTAAGGCATTACCGGAATATCGCGATATCAGCGCCCGGCAGTTTTTTACTGAAGTGGTTCCGGCACAGCAGCCCGTTGTGCTGCGAGGCTTTGCTAACCACTGGCCGCTTGTCGCAGCGGCTAAAACGTCGGCAATGGCGTTTACCGCATATTTGTGCCGCCATTATAGTGGTAAGAAAGTCACCATTTCTGCTGCGCCGGCGCAGACCGACATCAGTGCTGATAAACGTTTTTACTATAATGATGATTTAACAGGTTTTACCTTTGTCAGTGCTGAGGAGAAACTTGACCTTTTTCTGCAACGATTGCTAGCACTGCGGGATCAAGATCCGGTACCTGCATTGTCGATGCAAAGTGCGCTAACGGCAGAAATTCTGCCTGGCTTGATTGACGATAATCCCACAGACTTTTTTCCCGCGACGCAACCGCGATTATGGCTGGGTAATCAGGGCGTTGTTGATACTCATTATGATGGCACTGATAATCTCGCTTGTGTGGTGGCAGGCCGCCGGCGTTTTGTCTTGTTCCCGCCGGCGCAAACCAGCAATTTGTATCCGGGCCCGCTGGAGTTTACGCCTGCGGGCGTGCCGGTGAGCATGGTTAATCTGCGAAACCCGGATTTTGAGCGTTATCCCAACTTTAAAACTGCATTAACCCAAGGCTGCTGTGCTGAGTTGGCGCCGGGTGATGCGTTATTTATTCCTATGCTTTGGTGGCATTATGTTGAGTCACTGGACCCGGTAAACGGCCTGATGAATTATTGGTGGAACGGCTCTTTCGCTGCAGATGCGACATCACCAAACTTTTTAGATAGCATGAAAATTGCAATTTTAGCGATGCGCGACCTGACACCCCAGCAGCGTTCGGCCTGGCGCTGTTTGTTTGATCACTATTTGTTTAAACAAGGCGTTGATCCGGCTTCATACATCCCGGCGCATCAGCTTCACGTGCTGGGCGATATGTCGCCTGAATACATCAGAGCAGTCAAAGATTACTTTATAAAAAAACTACATAAATTACGTGTTGTACAATAATTAAAGATGAGCAATAGCAATGTTGAATAATGACGGAAAACCGAAAAAAATAGTCATTGTTGGTGGCGGCACAGCCGGCTGGATGGCAGCAAACTTGCTGGCAAGCAAGTGGCATGGTACGGATATTTGTCTGATTGAATCGAAGCAGATAGGCATTATTGGAGTGGGAGAGGGCAGTACACCGCACCTGAAATTGTTTTTTGATGCTATCGGTGTTGCCGATGCCAGCTGGATGCCACGCTGCAATGCCACCTACAAAAACGGTATTACTTTTAATAACTGGTCTGCGATTGCTGGTTTTGAGTCTTACTTTCATCCGTTTGCCGCACAAACTGATGACATCTTTACTGTGCCGCTGTTTTTCAAAAACATTCAGGCCCGGATGCAAGGCTATAAGGTTAACGCTCATCCGGATAACTACTTTTTAGAAACCTATTTAACCAGACAAAATCTGGGACCACTTGCTGATGAGTGTTTTCCATTTGGCGTGGCTTATGGTTATCACTTTGATTCAGCACTACTGGGGCAATTTCTGGCAGAGCATGCAGCCGGTAAAGGTGTGACTACTATCGAAGGTATTGTTTCTGAGGCAGTAGTGGCAGGCTGTGGCAACATCAGTGCCGTTAAACTGGCTGATGGTCAGATGATAGAGGCTGACTTTTTTATCGATTGCTCCGGGTTTGAATCTTTACTACTGCAAAAGACTTTAAAGGTTGGTTTCAACAGTTTTAAAGATAACTTATTTAACGATGCGGCGGTGGTTATGCCAACACCCATTTCCGGCGTAATGCCGGCGGAAACCCGGGCGACCGCCCTGACAAATGGCTGGGCATGGCAAATTCCACTGCGAAATCGTTTTGGCAATGGTTATGTTTACAGTAGTGACTACAGCAGTGCTGACCAGGCAGAAACTGAGCTGAGAACGCATTTGGGGTTGTTGCAAAGTGATGTGGCCGCGCGACATCTGAAAATGAAAGTAGGGCGGGTTAGCAGGCACTGGCATAAAAACTGTCTGGCGGTCGGTTTGTCGCAGGGGTTTATTGAGCCTTTGGAGGCAACAGCAATCGCTTTGTCATTTAATACTATTGCGCAGTTTATTCAATATTTTCAGCAAGGTAATTTTAGCAACCAGTTTGAAGATGCGTTCAATAACGATATTAATGCCAGGTTTGATGGCATCAGAGATTATGTTGTTTGTCACTATAAGGTTAATCAACGAACCGATAGCCGCTATTGGCGGGATAATGCCGCTAACCCTGAAATTTCTGATACCTTAGGCAAAATTCTAACCTTGTGGCAGCACAGCCCTGATTTCGCCGCTGATATGTATAAGCACAAATTGATGGGCAGTTATCAGCCTAAATCCTGGGCTTGCCTGTTCGCGGGTTATGGTGTTTTTCCAAAACATACTACAGACCCGACCATCGACTATTCCCCGCATCAACAGGAGTTGGCCACGCTACATGATTTTATCAGGCGATGTGGCTTAAACTTTAAACCACACAAGGAACTGCTGATGCAGGTAACGATGTCTGGTTAAGTGGTAATAAATATTAAGGTAAATGATAGGCTATGCTTTAGACGGGTGACGTAACTGCAGCATGCACAAGGGGGTATTTTGACAAAAGGAATGACCGGGTTATTGGGTGACTGGCCAGAATGGTGCGCCGTTGCTATTGAGTTGTTAGGTATTGGCATTATTACCGTCATTGCGGTGTATTCATTGCTGCATGGGATTATCAGGCTGATTAAAGGCGACTCACCCCCTTCAATTCAACAGGAAATTCGCCAGCGACTGGGTCGCGGTATCTTACTGGGGCTTGAGTTTCTGATAGCCGCCGACATTATTCATACCGTAGCGGTAGAATTAACCTTTTCAACTGTTGGTGTCCTCGCGCTGGTGGTATTGATCCGAACGTTTTTAAGCTTCACGCTGGAAGTCGAATTAACGGGCAAGTGGCCCTGGCAACTTGCCCGTTCAGAAACAGCAGAGTAATCAATTAGCTGCCGGGTTTTCACTTTAGTTCAGCTGTGTCAGCCCAGGCACCTGTCTCATCTGACTGGCCCGATATTAATTTATGCTATTAATCGCATTTCTTGCGCTGCGGTAAAGCGTGGCAAAGGTTTTGTCAAAAACCCAGCGAATAAAATTAAACGTCAGGTTGGTTACGGTGGTTACCGCCTGACGGGCAAACGCCAGCATATGGCCAAGCAGACCCCGGGTTTGTTCGGCAAAATTAGCTGACGCTTTGGCTATGCTCTCTAAGGAGCGAGCAAGTAAATCGTAGAAGGTGAGCCCGGTACCAATAGCCGCCTGCGCCATAACGGCAGTGTAGTACCCTGCGTCTTTTAACAGGGTAATCAGTGCCGCACTGATTTTGTCTGCCCAATAAGTAGAAAATGAAGCCTGATGGCGGTTCTCGTAGCTCAAGCGAACCCTTGCAAAATGCAGTGCTGAGCGTTGGTTAAGTGCTTGCCAGCTGCGACTGTTAGCCGTATTAAGATATCCCGGTGATTTGTTCTCCGCCATACCATGGGCTTCTACACTGATCCCTGAACCACTATCCAGCCGGTACTCAGTCCCTTCATACGGCGCATGTACAAAAGGCCACAAAGGGATCATTGGTACTGGATCGGCGCCATGGGTACAGCGGTAAATAGCGTTAATTGTCCCCGTATGTTTTTTCGAAAAGGCATGCATGCCCACTCTCGGTGCCCCAAATGTATACAGGTTAACGTTACATTTAAACCGGTTTTTCAGCCAGTCGGCTGTTAGTGAAGCAAGGGCGCCGCCCAGACTGTGGCCAACACAATGGACGGTGGTTGAGCCATTTCCTGCCAGCAACGGCGCCAGAATTTTCTCCAACGCCACTTTTAACGAGCTAAAGGTTTTATTAAAACCGGCATGCACCGCAGTGCCATTATCACCGCCAGTGACACCGATATTGCCATTGGTAAGCCAGTCGCGATTTATATGAGTGCCACGAATAGTCACCACATAATCGTTACTAAACTGATTTATACCTTTGCCTACTAAAGCAAAGCCGGTGGTTTTATTAAAAAGGCTGAACAGCGTGCCACCTGATACTCCTTTAACCGGGCCTTGAGATAAATCGAAGCTAAAGCAATTTTTGGCTTCAAAACTCCCAAGATTCAGGCGGTAAATTCCCGATGCGGTAGGGCGTTCAATTTGGTAAGCAATTTCTGCCAGTTCGGCCGCTACCCGGGGAGTAAGTGCAGACATAGTCGGTTCCTTTTGCCATTACAATGGTTACGATTTTCCGTCTGCCCAGCGACAAATGCTGAAGGTACTATGCGGAAAGTCGGGGTTTTCAATGTTAGGGAATATCTGTTCCTGCTCGTCATCGCTCAGCTCACAGTTTAATGCTGCCAGGCGCTGCACTATGGCTTGTTGGGGCGTTATGCTTGATGTTGTTAAGTACCACAGCAGATAAGTCTGTTGCTGATAATGCACTACGATGACCTGCCGGGTACGCAACTCTTGCAGGGAACCGGGTTTGCGCGACCGAATGCTTTTTGCCGGAAAGCTAAAACTACCCGTAGCATCGCTGCTGGTGGTATCAACATATTCCTGGTCGTAATGCAGCTCGCGCGATATTTTTACGCCTGCAACGGGTTTACCGTTTAGCAGAACTTTGCCTTGTACAACCGGCGACAAATGCACATCATATTTTTTAAACCAGTCAAACATATTTGCCATAACCTGTTGGGGGAAAGTCATCAGCGTCAGCATACTGAGCAATATCGTCAATAGTAAAATCGGTTTTGACCGGATGGTGAACATCGGAAAGGGGGCTCCGGCAAAAGTGACGTTGCCAAAATATAGCAAATAATAATTTAATGTAAATATATTATTTGTGAAACTTTGGTTAACCTGTCAGGGCCGTGGGTTGGATGGGTTCAGGCGAGGCAAATCTGATTTCTACCGGTTTGTTTGGCCTGATAAAGCGCTTTGTCAGCACGCTCAAAGCATTGTAGTAAGTTTTCTGTGGCGGCTTGTTCAGCGACGCCAAAACTACAACTTAGTTTAATACCGCAGTTAAATACATACTCAGCCAGCGCCAGCGTTATGCGCTGACAAAGCGCCTGTGCTTCTGCGGCAGTTGTTCTGGGGCATAGAATAACAAACTCTTCGCCACCCCAGCGGGTTACCTGGTCATGCTCGCGTACCTTGTCTAACAGTATGTTGGCCAGCTCCTGTAAAATAATATCGCCAACGCTATGGCCATGGTTGTCATTAATATCTTTAAAATAGTCGATATCAATCACAATTAGACTTAGCCCGGCCTTGCTCTGGGCTGATCTGCGCTGAACATGCTGCATCGTTTTGTCAAAGTGATTGCGATTATACAGTTTGGTTAGCGGATCATGATTGGATATAAACTCCAGCTCTGTGATAGCCGATTCTAATTCTTGCTGTGATTGTTCCAGTAGCTGATTTTTTTCCTGTAACTTGCGGTAAAAATAGCGGCTACGGTAATTCCATACCGTCAGCAGTAAAATAACGGCGAAAGCGACCCCACCGACTTGCCACAATAATTGATAATTCACGACATCAATCACTTCAATCCGGGTCCACTTCTGGTAAATGTCGATATGCTCTTGCTCGGTGATATTTGCCAGCGCCTCATTAATAACCGGAATAACAATCCGGGCGCTGTTGGTTACACCAAACCTTAACTCATCTTCGAGCCCGACCCAGCCTGCTACTTTTAAATGGTAAAGTGATTCCTGCTTGATTTGACTATTAATAGAGTACAAAGAACCAATAAATAAGTCGGCAGTACCGTTAGCGACTGCTTGTAAACCAGCAGGTTCATTTTCCACTGATACCAGCGGAGTTTTGGGATAATAGCGTTTTACATATTCACTTAACCGATAGCCTTCTGGCACGGCCAGCGAGCGTGTGCCGATATTCTCAATACTTTGTAAAAAGGGTTGTTGGCGCAGGGAAACCAACACATTAGGCGAGCGAAAATACACGTCTGAAAAGTGCAGATAATGCTCGCGTGTTACCGAGCGGTTTAACATTGGTGCCAACTGACACTTGCCGTCCTGCAAAAACTGCAGCGACTCCAGCCAGGTTGAGGTGGGTACTAACTGAAACTGCAAACCGGTTTTCTGGCTGACTAACTGCAAATAGTCAGCTGAAATTCCAATGTGCACGTTGTCCTGAATGGATTCATAGGGCATCCAGTCCGGGTCAACGCAATACGTTAGCGGTTGCTGCAATCCAGCTATTTCATCAGCATGGGTAGCAAAAGGTAAAAAGCCAACCCAAAGCAGAGCGCAGGCGGCTAACCATAATGCCTTTAGTCTGTTAGCTGGTTTTTTAAGGTAACGTTCTGTTAGCGCCATTACTATAATAATTATTACTGCCATCAATAAAACCATCTGGGACGGACACTACCGCATTAAACCAATCTTTCATTAGTTGATATTAATGTTACTGATTGATAGTAGCGCTAAATTGGCCAACGCGCGAGCTGCAACAAAAAAACTGCAGCGTGACAACTATGTTTGGGTACAGTAGCCTAGCCCGATAGTAGGAGCAGGTGAAAGAGACGAAACGCAATGCGGATAATATTGGCTTTTATGGTTTTGCTGATGTCAGGTTACAGCGCAGGCTCCGATTGCGTGGTATTACTGCATGGTTTGGCCCGCTCCGCTTCGGCGATGGAGACAATGCAGCAGGCATTAACCGAGGCAGGCTACTTTACTGTAAATGTGGATTATCCTTCGCGTCAGTACGCTGTTGAAAAACTGGCGCCTATGGCAATTACACCGGCACTGGCAAAATGCAGGGCAGAGAACAGCCCGGTTATCCATTTTGTTACCCACTCAATGGGTGGCATTTTGCTGCGGCAGTACACTAAGGACCATCAGATAGCAGAGCTGGGCAGGGTAGTCATGATGGGCCCGCCTAATCAAGGCAGCCAGGTAGTTGATCATTTAAAGGACATACCGGGGTTTGAAGCGTTTAACGGCCCGGCAGGCATGCAACTGGGCACCGGCAAGCACGATTTACCCGCGCAATTAGGCCCGGTAACCTTTGAGTTGGGGATTATCGCTGGCACCAGTTCGATAAATCTGTTGCTATCAAACTACCTGCCAAACCCGGATGATGGCAAAGTCTCTCTGGAAAATACCAAAGTAACCGGTATGTGTGCGCTGGTCAGCGTTAAGGTATCACACCCTTTTCTGATGAAAAGACAAAAGGTGATTAGTCAGGTGCTGCATTTTTTGCAATTCGGTAAATTTACCGGGAAAAACGCCGGGCACTTTGCCTGCCCGGCCCAATTAAGGTCAACTTTGGCCATTACTAAACCTGACTAAAGGTCTGAGAAGCCGGTCAGCCTGTGTTTACGCAGATGCAGCTGCGAGCGCATCGTCTAACGCGTTAGCCCGAATTGCCGCCTCTCTGGCATACAACCGCTTTACATAGTCGGTAAAGACGGGTCTTGCTGCTATGGTGTTAAACTGCATACCCCAACCTATATGGCTGCCGACAAAGACATCGGCTGCGGTAAAGTTTTCGCCGCAAATAAACGGGCCATTAGTAAGCGCAGTTTCCAGGGTATCAAGCATATCCTGATAGAAACCGCATCCTACGGCCTGCACATTATCAGCATCAATCCGCCAGTCATAGGCCTTAGCTGTCGTGCCCATTTCCAGCGGCCCTGCGGCGAAAAAAAGCCAGCGATAATACGTGCCCCGATCTGGGCTGTTAATAGCCGGAGCAAGTTGCTTATCCGCGAAATAATCTGCCAGGTACGCACAAATGGCTGCAGTTTCGGTAACCACTAAGTCGCCATGGGTGATAGTAGGGACCTTACCCATGGGATTTAAAGCCAGAAACTGAGCCGATTTTATTTCAGCACCATATTCCAGCACCTTAACGGTGTAAGGTACGTTTAGCTCTTCCAGTAACCAGCGGATAATCCGACCTCGCGAATTTGGATTGGTATACAACGTTAACGGTGTCATGTTTCTTTCCTTGTTGTTGGTTAAGGTTATTGCTGCTTGCTTTGCGCTACCTGCACACAATAAAACCTATTTAGGACAAAACTCGTCCTAAATTTAGGTTATATTTTGTTTAATTGAATAATCAGTCGTCATCAGGAATAGCAGATGTATAACAGAGATGCCCGATGAGCGGCCCAACTGTCCGCGTGCTTAGCTTGCTGGAGCTGTTGCAATCGCATGGCCGTTTAAGTGGTACTGAACTGGCAATAAGGCTGGGCGTCGATAAACGCACGGTACGCCGGTACATTCAGGCTTTAGAGCAACTGGGTATTCCGGTAACCACAGAGCAAGGCTGCGATGGCGGTTATATGCTGGTAGCGGGCTTTAAATTGCCACCGATGATGTTCACCAATGACGAGACCCTGGCGTTATCACTCGGGCTACTGGCAGTAAAGAATTTGCAACTGGCTGACACGGCAGTGGCCGTCAACAGTATTCAGGCGAAGCTGGAGCGGGTGATGCCGGCAAAGTTAAAGTCGCGCGCCCGTGCCATTGCCGACACTATCCAAATGATATTGCCCACAGCGGCAGCCGGCGCCTCTGGCCAGCAGTTAAGCCCATTACTGGATGCGATAGAGCAACAGCGATCGGTCACTATTTGCTATGCTGCGCCTGAACAGGCGCCGGTAGACAGGCAAGTTGACCCTTATGGCTTGTTGTTTCGCAGCGGTCGCTGGTATATGAGTGGCTATTGTCATCTGCGTAAAGCGCTACGCACCTTCAGGCTGGATCGTTTGCTGCATATTGAATTGCGGCAACAGACTTTTAACCGGCCAACTCAATTTGATTCGGCTGAACATTTTACTCAAAGCCTGTATGGCATGCCGGGTAACCTGGATGTGCAGGTGCTGCTGCATACTGATCAACTTACTGCGGCCCAGGCGATGGGTGAAACGGCATCGATGTTAAAGCCGCAGGCCGATGGGTTATTGTTAAGCACCCGCACTGATAGCTGTTATTGCTTAGCGCAGTGGTTAAGTCAGCTGCCGTTTGATTTCACTATTATTGCGCCAACCGAGCTGAAGCTGGCCTTACAGCAGCACGCTAAGCGTTTAATGCAGATCGCCGGGCGTTAACGGAATCGAAAATGGCGTTAACATTGTGCTTTTCAAAAATAGTTTGCCGTAGTAAAGCCAAAACGAATCCGGCGTGTATCGAATGTTGCACTACCGTTTGTCAGAAAACTAAACCGTTTGTCTGTACTATCTGTAAAACTGCAATAAATGTTTTGTATGCTGGTAGTGGTTAATTTTTCATCAAGTCAAGTTGGGTTGATAATAAGCGGTTCAACCTGAAATAATGTTCGTCTTATTATTAAAGGTGAGTACCTAATGCAAACTGCTGTGATTGAAAGGCGCCAGTCAACTAGGGAAATGCAACCGTTCTGGGATGAACTTAACCTGGCACAAAAATTTTCTGCGGCCGAACTGCAACGTTTTGGCTATGAATTATCGTTCGTGCGTCATGCTGAGACAGGCAATTTGGCCGTTTTGCGTTCTGGTAATCAGTATGCAGCCATCAATCAGGAAGGCGAGATTGATACTGCACCTAATATCACCATCCGCCATTGAGCGTCAGGTGCAGTATTTAGCGGTTATTTGGTTTTATTCAGCAAGGCTTTGAGATCAGCAAACGGATTATGGGTGGCTGCCGCCACTTTTTGCTCGGTAGTACCGCCATACATAACAAATTCATGGAATTTATTGTGCTCGTTGTCGTGACAATAAATACACAGCAGCTCCCAGTTGCTGCCATCACTTGGGTTGTTGCTGTGGTTATGATCAACATGATGTACGGTAAGCTCGCGCAAATTTGAATGAACAAATTCACGGGCACAGCGACCACATACCCACGGATACATTTTTAGCGCTTTATCGCGATAACCCTGTTCCTGCTGCTGATAGGCCTGGGCGCCACTATTGTTTTTACTCATATTATCCTGCTTTGAGCCGGCTGGCTTTAGTCGTTAATTCTGTCGGTAATCTTTAACTATCGAGCCATACAAACCCATTTCTGCTTCATGGCCAGGCTCACGCCAGCTTTCCAGCAAGGCTGCGTTATACCAGTCTTGCATCGCCGGTAAAGCCAGTAGCTGCTTAACATACGTCATACTATTCGCGCTTAATGTTAAATCAAAGCTTTGCACCCTAAAAGCCACCGGTGCAAAAAACGCGTCAACTGCGGTAAAAGCAGTTCCAGCCAAAAATGGGCCACCAAACTGGTTTAATCCCTGTTGCCACAATTCATCAAGCCTGGCCAGCTCAGTTGCCAGTGCTGCCGGAGGGTTATGCAGTTGTACCCTGGCACCACAGTTCATGGTGCAAATGTTACGCAGCTGACTAAATCCGGCATGCATTTCACTAGCGGCGCAACGTGCATAATTACGCGCTTGTGGATCTGCCGGCCAAACCCCGACATGGCGCTCTGCCAGATACTCCACGATTGCCAGCGATTCCCATATCACGGTATCGCCATCGTGCAGGCAGGGGACTTTTGCAGTAGGAGAAAACTGACGGAAATTGTCGTAATTATCTGCCTGAAACTGCTGTAGCTTCTCAGAAAACGGAATGCTCAGCTGTTGCATCAGTATCCAGGGTCGCAGCGACCAGGAAGAATAGTTTTTATTGGCAATAAATAATTGATACATGGCGAGCTTCCCTGGCTTTAGTCGCTAAAGATTACGCTGGTTGTGCCGCCGCTTCAAGCATGAAAGTTTAATTTACTGGCAGTCTGACTGCCCGGCAGATACCTGTTTGTTTACCAAAACCCGGTCAATTATCTGATGCTGCATTAAAGGCTTTATCAGGTGGTATTTTTAACGCATAGGTAAAAATCTGAATTAAGTAACTTGCGTTAATCAATTACATCTGTAATATTAATTGTATTACAGGTGTAATCTATTGGGCAGAACATGTTTGAAATTAGTAATGCGGAACTTAGTGTGATGCAGGTACTGTGGCAACGCCAGCCCTTGTCGGCTAATGAAGTTGTTGCAGAACTTGGTAACGAAAAAGACTGGCACGAAAAAACAGTTAAAACCCTGCTGAACCGGTTGGTCAGCAAAGGCGCGTTGGGTTTTGATAAACAGGGTAGGGCATACCTGTATTATCCACTGATTGCCGAACAGGACTATCAGCGCCAGCAAAGCCGTAGTTTTGTTGAGCGCATTTTTGCCGGGCGGGTTGCACCTTTGGTTGCCGGGTTTGCCAGCCAGAATAAACTCGATGCCAACGATGTGCAGCAGCTAAAGCAACTTATCGCTGACTGGGAACAGGAGCAACACCATGACTGAGTTTTTGCTGCAGTTAACGTTACCATTATCTGTGGTAATACTGCTGGTAATAGCTGCTCAGCAGTTGTTGCTGCAACGGCTGGGTGCTGCCACTGTTTATATGCTGTGGGCAGCTGTGCCGTTGTTACTATTAACTAATTTGCTGTTGCCGCTGTTGCCGGTAGCCATAGAGACACTGCCGGTACAACACTATCAGGTTGGCTTGCAGCAACTGTCAACGGCTGCCCGGGGGGCTGACTGGTTGTTGTGGTTTTGGCTGGCGGGGGTAGGCGTCTGTCTGAGCCTATTACTGTTGAGCTACCTGAATAACCTTGCTCTGTTGAAACGGGCTAAGCCGGTACATCTTGCATCTATAACTTCTCATTGCTTGCTGGCCGAGACTGACGCCGGGCCTTTTGTAACTGGCTTTGTGTCGCCGTGCATAGTATTACCCAGCGATTTTTTCACCCGTTTCAACCCGTTACAGCAGCAGCTTATTTTACAACATGAACAAACCCATTGGCGCCGTGGCGACTTGCACCTTAATTACCTTGCACTTCTTCTGGTTAGCATGTTCTGGTTTAACCCGCTGGTCTGGCTGGGCTACCGGCAATACCGCCAGGCGCAGGAATTAGCCTGCGATGCACTGGTAACAAAACATGCCCTTAAGGCAGAAAAAATTGCTTATGGTTACGCCTTACTAAGCAGTACCCGGCAGACACCAGGATTCTGGTGTCCGCTTACTCACTATTACGGAGATTTTAACATTATGAAGCAACGTATTATGCAATTGAAAAACCAACAAGGGTTAAGTAAAACAGTGGTGTCCTGTGCCATGGCGCTGGTAGTAGCAACCACGCTGTTCGTCCAGCAACCGGCTTTAGCGGGTAGCAACAAAGCGCAGAAATTGGCACCGGTTGTGCGTATTGAGCCAAAGTACCCGCTTAAAGCAGCCGAAAAGGGCATTACCGGCTTTGTCCGAATGACATTTAGTGTTGATGCCGATGGCGTGGTGGACCATGTTACTGTGGTTAAGTCCAGCCCTGAGGGCATGTTCGAGCAAGAAGCAGTAGAAGCGTTAAAAAAATGGCGCTATACCGCAACAGGCACAGAACATAAAGGCCAGCAAGTGCAGCTCGATTTTGAACTGGACGTGGTTACCTCGGGTATTGAGCGGATCAGTGTTACGCCACCAGCGCCGCCTAAAGGTGTCGGTTAACGGCGGTATGGGAAAAGTGTAATAAAGCAGCGAAAGTATGCTGGCAGCGCCTTTAACTGGCGCTGCTTTATTGCATTTAAACACAAAAAGTTGCGCCAGTTAAGCCCGGCAGGTACTTTGACAGCATTAGCACACAGGGGCAGACCATGAGCAAGGTTACCATTCTGGTTGATGTACAGAATATTTATTACACCAGCCGCGAGGCATACCGTCGCAATTTCGACTACAACGCGTTTTGGCGCCAGATAACGGCTGGGCGCACCGTGGTAAAAGCCATTGCCTATGCTATTGATCGTGGCGACGAAAAACAGCGTCAGTTTCAGAACATTTTGCGTGCCATTGGCTTTGAGGTAAAACTTAAACCCTATATTCAACGGGCCGATGGCTCGGCCAAAGGCGATTGGGACGTCGGCATAACATTAGATGCGATAGAATACGGCCAGCACAGTGATGTGTTAGTCCTGGCGTCTGGCGATGGTGACTTTGGCCTGTTGGCCGAAAAGCTGGTGAGCCAGTATCAAACTGAAGTTGAAGTATACGGTGTACCGGCATTAACCGCGCAAGCCTTAATCAAGGCGGCCAGCCGCTTTATTGCAATTGACGAAACCTTGTTGCTACCGGGAGCTTAACTTATGCTGGCCAGACTGGTGTTTTTTGGATTGTTGTTACTGGGCAGTTATTTGTTATTGTCGGCGTGGTTTGGTGCACAGCAGCCATTGCCGCAAAGGCTAAAGCACGGCGCAGAAAAAGCCCTGCAGCAGCAATTGTGTCAAACGCCGGTGTTGTGGCGGATTGGCCAGCTTGACCCCGCCTTCACCTTAACAGCACAGCAAGCTGAACAGGCTGCTCACGATGCGGCACAGCAATGGAACAGTGCGTTTGAGCGCGAGTTGTTTCGGTTTGATAGCCAGGATGGGTTTCCGATAAACTTTCGCTACGACCAGCGCCAGCAGCAAGTACTGCAACAAGCCATGCTTTCGCGCAATATTCAGCGTTACGACAGCAACATAGAGCAGCGAGCGGAAACACTGCGCCAACAAAGCGAGCAGTTGCAGCAGCGTCAGCGGGAATTTGCACAAAGTAACCAGCAGTTTGCCGCAGAATATGCCACTTTTAAGCAACAGGCGGCCAACGCCCGTCAAGACAATCTGGCCGCGTTGCAGCAGCAACAACAGCGGTTACAGCAGCGTCAGCAACAATTGCAGCAACAGGCGCAACGTTTAAACGAACAGCAGGCGCAATTGCAACGTGAAAACCAATACCTGAATAACACAGTGGCTGATCGCAATGCATTGCTTACTGAACAGCCGCCGACACTCGCCGCTGAAGTGGGCTTAATGGAAATTAACAACGGCAGCCGTAAAATGACGATATTTGCCTACAGTACCACTGCGGCGCTTCAGCTAACCATAGCGCACGAATTTGGCCACGCACTGGGCGTTGGCCACACCAATAGTAGTACCTCGGTAATGCATCCTGCGTTAAACCCGCAGCAACAAGGCCTGACGGCTGATGATATTGAAGCGCTGAAGCAGCAGTGTGGGTTTTAATAACAACGCCTTTTGCTTGTTACTGTTATCTGTTGGCAGAAGAAAATGCATCGGCTCAAAAATCATTCTGATAGTATGGCAAGAACATGAGAAAGAGGTGCAAACATCATGTCAGCGGGTAACCTGAAACAACTTGCCACTCAACTTTTTGAACAGGCAAACAGTGCTATTTCACAAACGGACACTTATGTGCAGCTGGCTATTATATTAGCTATTTACGCATTCGCTTATGGTCTTGCCAACGTTATAAGAAAACTCAGCCCCTGGGATGCTGGTGTAACTTCGGGGACGCTCGGGGACAGCAGTAAGCCTATTGCTTTAAAAAAGATTGCGGCCAGACTAACCGAGCTGATGTTTCCGGTATTCGCTATTATTTTGCTGCGGTTTGCAGTTGAAGTCAGTGAAGGCGTGCTAAATCAAGCCTGGCTGTTGCACACTGCCTTGATTATCGCAATTTTGCTGCTGTGTAATTCATTAATCCGTAATTTTATTGCCAATGAGGTTACTGTCCGGCTGTTCAGATGGTTGGGCTTGCCGTTACTTTTCCTGCATTTAATGGGGCTGTTAAGTGGTTTAACCGCTATTTTACAATCAATATCGTTAAACCTTGGCCTGTTTGAAGTATCGCTTTACGCTGTTATCAGAGTAGTTTTTTTAGGTACCTTTTTATTCTGGCTGGGCCGGGTCAGTAGCAGAACCGGGCGTGAATATATCACTCATCAGGAAAAACTTGATGTTCGCACCCGTGAGGTTGTCGCGAAACTGTTTGAGATTGCGGTATTTTTCGTTATCGCGCTGTTGATCCTGCAAATTATGGGAGTGAATCTTACCGCGTTGGCCGTTTTTGGTGGTGCCTTAGGTGTTGGTATCGGCCTGGGCTTACAGGCCATTGCCTCCAATTTCATTTCGGGCATTATTATTTTGCTGGATAGGTCAGTGTCTATTGGTGACTATGTCGAACTTGAAGATGGTCGTACCGGTGTCGTTCGTGAACTTAATATGCGCTCAACCACTCTGGAAACATTTAACGGCACAGATATTGTGGTGCCAAACGAAAAGTTTATTGCTGAAACCTTTACAAACTGGACCCACAAAGATAAGCGGCAACGGTACCGGGTCGATTTCTCAGTGGCCTACCACTCTAATGTCAGAAAGCTTGTTGAAATTATTAAAAAGGTTGTCGCCAGTCATCCGCAGGTATTCAGTGGTGATGATATTCCGCGTGAAGAGCGGCCTGATTGTGAAATAGACAGTTTTGGTGACTCGGGAATTAATATGTTTGTCGAGTTCTGGATGGAAGGCATCGATGACGGTAAAAACCGGGTTGGCGGCGATTTGCTGTTGATGATCCTCGAAGCCCTGCAGGAACACGGTTTCGAAATACCATTCCCACAACGCGAAGTGCGTATCGTCGATGACCGCGAGCTTCGCAATGACAAGCTTAAAAAGTCATAGAGGGCCAGCAGTGATATGGCTGCATACTAAGCTGGCCCGTAAACCAAACCAACGTAAGGGCGCATAATTGCGCCCTTTGCTTTTGCAGCAAATAAATTTAACACTAAGTTTTTTCGCCAAGTGTAAAAGTGGGCCTAACGCCCACTATGTAATACTTTTAGTCGTATGCACCGCTTGCATAATGTAACTCATAGCTGTGGCTGTAAATCTCCAGAATATTACCGAACGGGTCTTCCATGTATATCATCCGGTAAGGTTTTTCGCCCGGGTAGTAATAGCGGGGGGCTTTCATGCGCTTTTTGCCGCCGGCGGCAACAATGCGCTCAGCAAGCCCTTCAACATCAGGATCTTGCACGCAAAAGTGGAACACACCGGTTTTCCAATATTCAAAGTTGTCTTCTGGGTTTTGCTGGTTTTTAAACTGAAATAGCTCAACACCAATTCTATCGCCGGTAGACATATGGGCAATCCGAAAACGCTCCCACCCAGCTCCGAATACGTCTGTACACATTTCTCCAATAGGTGAGCTGTCTTCAACAACATCTGTAGGCGGCATAATAAGATACCAACCCAGCACTTCGGTATAAAATTTTACAGCGGCTTCTAAATCAGGTACCGAAATACCAATATGCGAAAAGGTTCTTGGGTAGGTCTTTGCATTATCTGTCATGGTTCAACTCCTGCGTGGGTAACAGGTTGCTATGGTAGCTGGACAGGGGGCAAATAAAAAATTATGATTAATTATTAAATCTATAACCTGAAGTTATTGATGTTAAATCCATTGTGGTTGCAAACCTTTGTGAATCTGGTTGAAACCGGTAGTTTTACCCGTACTGCACAATTACGTTTTATGACACAGCCTGGGGTAAGCCAGCACTTAAAAAAGCTGGAGCAAGCTTGCGACGCCGAACTGCTGGTACGTTTGGGGAAAGGGGTTGAGCTAACCGAGCAGGGACGCAAGGTATATCAATACGCACTAGCGTTGCCACAGCATGAAGATAAACTGCTCGATAGTCTGAAGTTTGACTCACTATATGAGGGGCGTTGCAGCATTGCCTGCTCAGGCGCTTTAGCGCAGCGCATTTACCCAGCGGTGTTATTGCTGCAGTCGCAGCACCCTGGCCTTTGCATAGAGCTTGAAGTTGCACCGCAAAGCAGTATTTTGCAGGGTATAGCACAATCCCATATTGAGCTGGGGATTTGCACCAGGCGTGATGATAACGACAATTTCAGTTATCAAAGCTGTGGCAGCGAACCTCTGGGCCTGATGTTGCCGGCAGATCGCGCTGCTAATGTTAGCAGTGCTGATATTGTAACCACGCTGCAATCACTGGGTCTAATACAGCATCCGGACGTGCTGCATTATCTGAACCTGTACTTCAGCCATTGTGGTGATGACGCCCTGGCCTCATGCAATCCAAAAATATTTAAGCGCTCAGGGCGGATTAATCAGTTATCGCAAATTTTACTGCCGGTGAGTTTAGGGCTGGGTTTTACGGTATTGCCAAGCAGTACTTTACTGCAGTTTAACGATGCAGAAAAAGTGGCGTTGTATCAGGCTCCAAAGCCAGTAGTTGAACCATTATATTTTGTGCAGTCTCGTTATCGTCAGTTAGCTGCCCGTTACGACACACTAAAAACAGCAATTTTGGCACGGTTAAGTAGCTAAAAGTGCCATGCGCTAAATTAGCGCAGGGACTTATAATTCCAGCCTTATAGTTCGCGCAATTGCTTAAATCAGCATACGAGTCTATCATGTAACTACGTTTGTAATTACAGCGAGGTTGAGGTAATGGGCACTATAAACATCAGAATTAATGATGAGTTAAAGCAGCGCTCTTATGCTGTATTAGAGCAGTTGGGCGTTACGCCGTCTGAGCTGTTACGTCAAACACTCGAGTATGTTGCAGAGCAGCAAAAATTACCTTTTAAACCAGTTTTGCTAACTGATGAAGATCAAGAGCTGATTGAATTAGCTAAAGCCCGACTGGCAAATCCTCAGACTGGTGTTAAAGTTACATTGGATTCACTGTAATTAATGTCTTACCAGCTGGAGTTTGACCCAAGAGCCTACAAAGAGTGGCAAAAGCTTGGTGACACACTTCGGCTGCAGTTTAAAAAGAAGTTGGCAGAAATTCTTGTCCAGCCGCATATTGAGGTTAACCGCTTAAGGGACATGCCTGCTTGCTACAAGATAAAGTTGCGCAGTTCAGGCTACCGGCTTATCTATCAGGTAAAAGACGATATCGTTACCGTGTTTGTAGTAGCTATCGGCAAGCGAGAAGATGAAAAAGCTTACAAAACGGCTGATAAACGGCTTGGCAAAGCCAAACCATCGTAAGAGCGCATGATTGCGCCCTTTGCTTTTGCAGCAAACAAAGCCTTGACCAGATTAGATCTTTAGCTAAATGTAGTTGCACTATTTTCATGCAAACATAATCCGGTAAGAGCTCTACACCATGAATATTCGCTCAGCACGGCTGGAAATGACGCCGCTTACAAAAGATGACTGGCCGTTGTTTCAAATGCTACACAACACTGAGCAGGTAATAGCGCAGTGTTTTGACCCACTTCCCGATACCGTGTTGCAGCAAAAATTTCAGCAGCGGTTAATGCCGTGGCATAAAGAGGCCGATCATTGGCAATGTTTGGTGATACGACAACATGACAGCGGCGAGGCTATCGGTGTTACAGGCATGTGTTTGTCGAAGGGCAGAGCTGAAGTAGGCTACTTACTGCTGCCGGCTTTTTATGGTCAGGGCTTTGGCACTGAATCGCTACAAGCGCTTATTCAATGGGCCGCAGCCGTGCAGGGTATTCGCCACTTCAAAGCGGTGGTCACTGAGGGTAATACCGCTTCGGAGCGGGTGCTGCAAAAAGCAGGCTTTCAGCTGGCAGAAAAAGTGCCACAAGCGCACAGTATTGCCGGCAAGCGCTATGCTGATCATATTTATTATTTAGACGTGGGTTGATGCTTTCTGCCTGCTAATATGAAGCTTATGTAACAACTGGCAGTTAATCTTGAGGTGTAATATGAGCATAAAACTGCAAGATTACGATGTAGCAGAGCATCTGCGTACACCAGAGGAAATGGCGGCGTACCTTGAAGCGTCTATTGCCGAATGCGATGGCGATGCCAGCGTTGTTGCCAAAGCACTTGGCTTGCAATTTAGCGTCAAGCCTGCGGCATAGCTGCCATATCAAACCAAAAGAAGGGCGCATCACTGCGCCCTTAGCTTTTGCAGCTAATAAAGCCTTGACCAAGTTGAATTTTTTGTTAAATATAGCCAGAAAATGATTGCCTGACACTTTTTCCAGTGTTATATCAATCGCTTGGGAAAATAGAAAATCTTAATCAAAAGCATAAAAACTAAGGAAAGAAAATTGAAAAACTGTCTGATACTGATATTCGTCTTATTCGCTATTTCTTTTAATGCTTTATCTAAGGAAATTTTATACGAAATCCAGAGTTCCGGTATAAAAATATCTGCAACTAAAAATGTTAAAAAAGTAGACGGTTCAGGGATGAATATTCAGTTTTTCCTGGAGGACCGAAATATATTTTCTACAGCATTTTTCCATAAAGATACTCGAAATCCCTATCCATTGCTTGAAGATTTTGCTGCACAGTTTTATAAAAAAATGTATGCAAGGGTTGAACACAAGGTTGTAAATAGTCAAAAGGTTGTCGGGGAGTTTTCTAATATAAATATTTCTGGTGTGGAGTACTTGATTGAGTCGGAAAATAGCAAGTGTGAGTTGCTTGTAACATATGCGGTCGGAAACCAAACATACGTAATGTTCAATTATTCTGATGAGGTAAATGAAAACGCAGATTGTAAGAACACAAGCGATAAGCTGAAAAATGCAGCGTGGGGGGTCACTTCCAGTATTTTTATTTCTGAAATTTAAATTTTTACAAGGTAGTAGGCAATATATTAGCTCGATGCTAGAACTGAATCAGTAGGGGCGCATCAATTGCGCCCTCAGCTTTTGCAGCAAATAAAGCCTTGACCAAGTTTAATTTTTCGGTAAATGTAGCGAAAGTATGAAATTAATTAGCTTTACTCGGCGGCGGTTAAACGGCTCAGGCAAGTTGTAACAATTAGAGCTGCCCCTAAAGGTAACAGGAAATATATGAAAAATGTTCAAGACTTGAGAGATGATGAAGAGCTTCGTGATATTTTTACTAAGCTTGAGAGATTTTATGCTGATCTGAAAAGTCTGGATTCATTATTGCCTGATTTCGCTGAAATTGAGGTAAAGAAAATTGAAAATATAAAAGTTAATGTTCGAACTTTGCTTTCAAATTACAATGTCGGGCGAGCAGAAAGTTTGTTCCCAAGATTGAAGGATATATATGACAATTCCGATTTTGTTCTGTCAGTGTTAAGTAATGATGTGTTTAGCCTTGACTTGGATTTTATCAATGAACTAATGGATAGAATTTATAGCTATCTCTTAAAATATAGGTTTGTTGGTCCGAGAGAAAATGAAATTGATTATTTAAAGGCGTCTGTTAAATCACTTAATCAAAAGCTTCAATTGTTAACTGATGATGGCGCTATAGCTCTTCACGAAATGCTCAACAAAGCAGATGATAAATATAAAAAAATTAGTAGTTTAGAAGCGGATTCTCAAAGTAAGTTTGCAGAAATAGCCAGTAACTTAGAAAGTAATGCAAAAAAAATAGCAGAAACGGTTGGTAGATTGAGTACAGATGCGGTATCAGGGCGTTTTAATATTCGCGCAACTGAGGAGCGAAAAAGTGCTGACAGAATGCAGTATGGAGCGATTTTTCTAATGTGTGTTGCTATTTCCCTTATTTTTTTATCAGCTTTGAAGATGATCGATTATTGGGGTTGGCAAGATATTTTAATTAGATCTCTAGCTACAGTTACACTTTTCATTACCGCGGGTTACTTAGCTAGTGAATCTAATAAACATCGTAAACTCCAGCACAAATATGAGCGTATACATTTGGATTTAAGTGCAATAGATCCATTTATTTTAAATTTGGAAGATGATATGCAGAAATCTTTGAAAAATGATCTTGCTCGTAGAGTGTTTATTTCTAGTCATAATGCAGATGCTGTGAATAATTCTGCCGAAACAGAGTCATCCACGATTGGTATGGCTGACGTCATGTTAGAGATGCTCAAAATTCTAAAAGATATTCAAAAGAATAAATAGTTACAAAAATTCGAATTCAAATTTTGTGAAATCGGTTTTTGTCATACAAAGAATTTTTTGCTAATGCCACCATTCGCCTTTCCCCACGACACCTTGTATAATACGCGCCCTTGTTCCGCTCTGGTGCTTAATTTATGTCCACTGTTGCTACTCCTGTTTCCCGCAAGTCTGCCCCTGTAGCGCGGATGGCACCTGAGCGTGATCTATTCAGCTACCCGAAATATTGGGCGGAATGCTATGGCACGGCGCCGTTTTTACCGATGTCACGCGCCGAAATGGACCAGCTTGGCTGGGACAGCTGCGACGTTATTCTGGTAGTAGGCGATGCCTATGTTGACCACCCCAGCTTTGGTATGGCCGTAGTAGGGCGCATGTTAGAAGCGCAGGGCTACCGGGTGGGGCTTATTTGTCAGCCGGATTGGCACAGCAAAGACGACTTTATGCGCCTGGGTAAACCAAACCTGTTTTTTGGCGTGTCGGCCGGCAATATGGACTCGATGATTAACCGTTATACCGCTGACAAAAAACTGCGGCATGACGATGCGTACACCGCTGGTGATATTGGCGGCAAACGGCCGGATAGGGCGGTTACTGTTTATACCCAGCGCTGTAAAGAAGCCTATAAAGAGGTGCCGGTAATTATCGGTGGCATTGAAGCCAGCTTACGCCGGATAGCCCATTATGATTACTGGTCGGAAAAAATACGCCGCTCAGTAATTTTTGATGCCAAAGCCGACATTCTAATTTACGGCAATGCCGAGCGGCCTTTAATTGAAGTGGCGTATCGGATTGCCAGTGGTGTGCCGATTAGCGAGATCCAGGATGTGCGCGGCACCGCGGTTATTCGTAAAGAGCCGCTGCCGGGCTGGCGTGGCGTAGATTCCACCGCCATTGATAAAATAGGCAAAATAGACCCGATATCAAACCCCTATGGCGCCGATGATGTTGGTTGCAGCAGCTATTCTGAATTTGCCAAAGCCGGTATCGATTTATCTAAGCCGGCTGAAGTGGAAGCCAAACCAATTATGGTGCAACCGGCGCGGCAAAAGCCGTGGGAGCAAACCTACGTTAAGCTGCCGGCCTTTGAGCAGGTCAGTGTTAATAAGCCTTTATATGCCCATGCGTCGCGTATTTTGCATCAGGAAACCAACCCTGGCTGCGCCCGCGCGATTATGCAGCGCCATGGCGACCGGCATCTCTGGGTGAATCCGCCGGCCTTTCCGCTTAGCACTGAAGAAATGGATTTAGTCTTTGGCCTGCCATATCAGCGGGTACCGCACCCGGTGTATGGCAAAGACAAGATCCCAGCCTACGAGATGATTAAAACCTCGGTTAACGTGATGCGTGGCTGCTTTGGTGGCTGCTCGTTCTGCTCGATCACCGAACATGAAGGCCGGATTATTCAAAGTCGCTCAAAAGAGTCGATAATGCAGGAAATTGTAGACATCCGCGACAAAGTGCCGGGTTTCACTGGGGTGATATCTGACCTGGGCGGTCCTACCGCCAATATGTACAAACTGCGCTGTAAAAACCCGAAAGCGGAGCAAACCTGTCGCCGGCCAAGCTGCGTGTACCCGACGATATGCGAGCATATGGACACCGATCAGAGCCCGACGGTAGAGCTGTATCGCGAAGCACGTAATTTGCCCGGGATTAAAAAGGTACTGATTGCCTCGGGTGTGCGCTATGACTTAGCAGTGGAAGACCCGAACTATGTGCGCGAGCTGGTGCAGCATCATGTCGGTGGTTATCTAAAAATAGCACCGGAGCATACCGAAGAAGGCCCATTATCGAAGATGATGAAACCTGGTATGGGCGCCTATGACAAATTTAAAGAAATGTTTGACCGCTTCAGTAAAGAAGCCGGTAAAGAGCAGTATTTAATTCCGTATTTTATCGCCGCCCACCCGGGTACCACCGATATGGATATGGTGAATTTGGCGTTATGGTTAAAAGAGCGCGACTTTAAGCTGGACCAGGTACAGAACTTTTACCCCAGCCCGATGGCTAACGCGACCACCATTTATCATACTGAAATGAACTCGCTGAAAAACATCAATAAGGCCAATGACGAAGTGGTCGCTGTGCCCAAAGGTGAGCGGCAGCGCCGCTTACACAAAGCCATATTGCGTTATCATGACCCCAAAGGCTGGCCGCAAATCCGTGAGGCCTTAATTAAAATGGGCTTAAAACATTTGATTGGCCGCAGTAAAGGCTGTTTAGTGCCGGAAGAGGGCAAAGACGAGCAATTTAGAAAACCACTAAAAGGTGGCAAACCGGCACTGAGTCGGCACACCGGTTTAAACCCGGCGGCGAATGCGATTGCCCGCGCTGATAACAATGCCAAAAATGAAAAGCAAGGCAAAAAAGATACTGGTGGCAAAGTCTCTGGCAACAAGGCCGCGAACAGAAAACCGGCGAAAGCCCGCTAATCAGGCAGCGGCAGGTTGCACCCCGTTGCAGCCTGCTACGTTTGGTTACACTTTATAAAAACTGCCGCTTTACAGCACCGCAGCGCTTCTATAGTTTAGTTTGGTTAAGCTACAACTCAGCTTAAGCTAATGGAGCGCTTATGAGAACGTTGTTTACGGCCAGTCTGGCCATTATCCTGCTGTTGGGGCCAGTAGTTGCTGTCGCTGCTGCCAGCACCGCAGCAAAAGAAGTACAGCAATTTACCCTCGACAATGGCATGCAAATTCTGGTGCTGGAAGATCATTCCATTCCCAACGCCAATATGTATTTATTCTGGAAAGTCGGCTCGCGCAACGAAGCGCCGGGCATTACCGGTATTTCCCACTTTTTTGAACATATGATGTTTAACGGTGCTGAGAAATACGGCCCGAAAATGTTTGATAAGGTAATGGAAGCCTCTGGCGGCGCTAATAATGCCTACACCACCGAGAACCTGACGGTGTATACCAACTGGTTTCCGCAGTCCGCAATTGAAACCATTTTTGACTTAGAAGCCGACCGGATCGCCAACCTGGCCATTGACCCAACGATGGTTGAAAGCGAGCGGGGGGTCGTGACATCTGAGCGCAGTACCGGCCTGGAAAACTTGAACTATCGTACGTTAAACGAAGCGCTGAAAAGCGTTGCCTTTCAGGCCCACCCGTACAGCTGGTCGATTATTGGCCATGAGTCTGATATACAGGCCTGGACCCTGGATGACTTAGTGCAATACCATAAAACCTACTATGCGCCTAACAATGCCGTGGTGGTTATTGCCGGTGCGGTAACCGTGGAGCAAGTGAAACAGCTAGCGCAGCAATATTTTGCGCCCATTCCGGCCCAGCCCGCGCCGCGTGAAATCAGAACAGTAGAGCCTGAGCAGAAAGGTCAGCGCCGGGTGTTTGTCGAGAAAACCTCGGCAACCTCAGCCAATATTATGTTGGGCTACCATGTGCCGGCCACGTCCGATCCGGATTATTACGCACTGGAGCTGATGAACACGATTTTAAGCAATGGCAAAAGCTCACGTTTGTATCAAGCATTGGTAGAGCAGCAACTGGCTACCAACGTGTTTACTAATTTACCGCTGTCGTTCGACCCGAATCTGTTTTATGTCTATGCCATTGCCCGGCCTGGTGTTGCCGCCAGCGCACTGGAGCAGGCGATGTTAAAAGCCCTGCGAGCGGTTGCAGATGACGGCATAACTGACCGCGAGCTGGAGAAAGCAAAAAACATTCAGTTAATGGACTTTTACCGCAATATGCAAACCATTAATGGTAAGGCCAATAATATTGGTACCTATCAGTTGTACTTTGGTGACTACGCAAAACTGTATCAAACAGCAGAGTTGTTTAATCAGGTGAGTGCGGCAGATATTCAGCGGGTGGCCCAGCGTTATTTAACCAGGGCGAATCGTACCGTCGGGGTACTGGATGCGGCGGAGGAGTCTGATCAATGAACCATTTTATGACTAATAGCACCAGGCTGCTTAGCATCGCTGCTTTAAGTTTGGCATTAAGCGCTTGCAGCACCAGCAAGCAAGCTGACTCAGTTGCCACAACCAATACCAGTAACGAGGCTGTCGCGGCGTTTCAGTTACCTGCATATGAGCGGCTGCAGCTGGATAATGGCTTAACCCTTTACTTAATGCCACAACATGAAGTGCCGCTGGTGAATGTTGAGGTGGTGATTAATGCCGGCGCTGTGCTTGATCAGCAAGGGGGAGAAGCCTACCTTACCGCTCAAAGCCTGTTGCTGGGTGCTGCCGATAAAAGCAAGCAACAAATAGAGCAGCAAACTGACTTTATCGGCGCCAGCCTGAGTACCGGTAACGGTAAAGAGGCCAGTTATCTGAGCATGAACTTTATGCAAAAAGATACTGACGCCATGCTGGATATTCTGGCTGCAGTATTAATGCAACCGGCATTTGACCCCGATGAATTTGCGAAATTGCATCCACGGCTGGTGGCTCAGCAGCAGCAAGCGAAAGAAAGCCCCCGCAATGTAATTAGCCGGTATTTCGATAGCCTGCTGTATGGCAACCACCCCTACGCCAAGCCGACAACCGGTACCGAGCAGTCGCTGGCCTCACTGACCCTGGCAGATGTTCAAGCGTTCTACCAGCGCTATTATCAACCTGATAATATTGCTATTGCCGTGGCCGGTGCTTTCGATGTTAATCAGCTAAAACAGCAGCTGGCTGGCCGTTTTGGGTCCTGGCAGGGCCAAAGCGTCACTAAGCCTGCAGTGGCGGATGTCATTAAACCGGTAAAAGCACGGGTACTGCTGGTTGATAAGCCAGACGCTACTGAAACTACCCTGATGTTTGGTGGGGTGGGCGTAAGCCAGAACAACCCTGATTATGTCGGCCTGGAGGTCATTAATACCATTTTGGGTGGGCGTTTTACCTCATGGCTAAATGACGAATTGCGGGTAAACAGTGGTCTGACGTACGGTGCCGGCTCGGGCTTTAGTTCTCTGGGTAGCGCCGGTGGCTTTCAAATCAGTACCTTTACCAAGACAGAAACCACCAAGCAAACCATTGAGTTGGCACTGGCAACCTACAGCCGGTTATGGCAGCAAGGTATTGACCAGGCTACGCTCGATTCGGCCAAAGCCTATGTTAAAGGCCAGTTTCCTCCTGATTATGAAACGAATGGCCAGCTGACAGACTTTTTAGCCAGGATGCATTTGTATCAGTTGGATAACAGCTTTATCAATGATTTTGAGCAACGGGTAAACAGCCTGACGCTGGCCGATACCCAGCGCCTTATTCAGCAGTACTTTCCACAGCAGCAGTTACAGTTTGTATTAATTGGCAAAGCCAGCGAACTTAACGAACTGGCGCAAAGCCTGGGTGACGTAACGACAGTAGATATTAAAGCGGATGGTTTTGGCAGTTCTCTTTAACTACAGATGATGTAAATCGGTTAGGACCGTTGGTTTAGACTTAACAGCCGTTAAGGAGAAATCAGCGGTTTTTCTATTTATAACAACTCTTTACCACTTACGATTTAAGTGTTTAAACGCAAACTGCTATAGTTCATCAGTGATTAACTTTCAGTCTCTATACTTTATCGCTTATCTTCTGACAAGGACACGTTATGTCTGGCTCTGGCTCGTTTCTCCGCTCTATTTTTGGCTCACTTAGCTGGCGTGCACCGCACTGGCTGCAGCAGTTAACGCAGACCGCAAGGCAGCGGCCACGGTTGTTTTATAGCGTACTTTTACTGGTGCTGGCGTTGTTAGCGGCGGTGGTCGGCGGCTATTACTACTACCAGCAATTGCCGAAGCCTTTACGGGTTCAGGCCGAGGTTATTGTGCCTGAGCCGGGGCATTATCAGGATGATGTTGAGCAACCAACGCCGTTATTGCTGCAGTTTAGTTATGATTACCCGGCACAAGGTATCGCCAGAACGTCAGTGCCGGCGCCAGTGCTTTCTGCCGCCCGGCTTGATTTGCTTGGCGAGGTGTTAAGTGAGGGGGTAGCAATAAGCCCCGCAATTGCCGGTAAATGGTTGTGGCAGGACGACAATACACTGACATTTACACCTGAGCAGGCCTGGCCGGCTGGTCAGCAATACACTGTTAAACTGGAAAAGCGTATTTTTAACCCACAAATTAAATTGGCTGCGCAGCAATACCGCTTTGCCACTGTGCCGTTAACGGTTGAAATTAACCGGCTGCGCTTCTACCAGAACCCGAGCGAACCTGCCAGCAGGCAGATTGTCGCTACCCTTAATTTCAGCCATCCGGTGCAGTTAGCCAGTGTCGAGCGCCAGCTAACTATGTTGATGCGTGCTGATGGCGCTGATAAACAGCAAAAGCCGCAACCCATCCCCTTTACCCTTAATGCTGATAAAAGTGGCCGGGTGTTGTATCTGCAATCTGAAAATATTCGTTTACCGGCACAGGAGCAGTATTTAACCCTGCAACTGCAAAATGGTGTGGCCGCCCAGCATGGCGACGGTAAAACGGAGTCAGGCGCCAAAGCACAGCTGCTGGTCCCTGACAGTGCCAGCTTTTTAAAAGTCAGTGATATGACGGCGGACATTGTCAGAAACCCGCAACAACAACCTGAACAAATGCTGATGTTAAGTTTTACTGACCGGCTTAGCCGGGCTGAACTGCAAAACAAACTAAAGTTGTATGTGCTGCCCAAAAATCCACGACGAAACTCCAGTTACTGGGCACCGGGTGAGGTAAACACAACGGTACTGCAGCAAGCCAGTCTGCTCAATTATGAATTAATGCCCACGGCACTGGCGCATGACGACGCCTTTAGTATCAAGTTAGATTTGCCACCAGGCCAGCATGTCTTTGTTAGTGTTCCCAAAGGGTTGCAGTCGGTCAGTGACTTTACCCTGGCCAATGAATACCGGGCGGTATTGCAGGCGCCGGTTTACCCGAAAGAAGCAAAGATTGTCGGTGAGGGAGCGGTACTCACCTTAAGTGGTGAGCAAAAACTACAACTATTAAGCCGGGGTGTTAAAGGTGTCAGGGTTAAACTGCATAAGTTGTTACCTGACCAGCTTAACCATTTAATTACCCAGACTGGTGGCGATATCAGCCAGCCATATTTTCATAATTACCAGTTCAACGAGAGCAATATTACCAGTTTGCAGCAGCATACCTACGCGGTAAATAATGTAGCACCAAAGCAGGCCAGTTATCAGGCACTGGCGTTAACGCCTTATCTGCAGCAAGCGGGTATGGGATTGTTTTTTATTGAGCTGAGTGAGTTTGACCCGGCGCGGCCTGAGCGCGAAGGTCAGCAACTGGATAAACGCCTGGTAATGGTTACCGATCTGGGATTGTTGGTAAAACATAACAGCGATAGTAGTCAGCAGGTGTTTGTGTTGTCGCTGGCCGAGGGAAAGCCGGTTGCCGGCGCTGATGTTGCGTTGCTTGGTCGCAATGGCGTGGCCCTGTTTACCGCCAAAACCGATAAAGACGGCCGCGCTAGCTTTGATAAAGTCAGTAAGTTTAACCGTGAACGCCAACCTGTGGTGTATCGGGTTAACCGCAGCCGGGACGGGGTGGTGGATACCAGCTTTATCCCGTTTGAGCGCTTTAGTCGCCAGCTTGATTACTCTAAATTTAATACCAGCGGTCAGTATCAGAGCCCGGACGACAGCAAAAGCTTATCGGCTTATATGTTCAGCGATCGCGGCATTTACCGTCCCGGCGAGCAGGTTCAGCTGGCGGCGATTATCCGCCATGCTGATTTAACGGCCGGCGCAGCAGATCTGCCATTAAAAGTGCAGGTACAAGGGCCTCGTGGCAATACCTTCTGGCAGCAGAACTTTAACCTCAGTGATCGTGGGATGCACAGCTTTAGTCTGGACACCCTGGCGCATAGTGATACAGGTAACTATCATGCCAGTGTCAGTTTGCTGGATAGCAAAGGCAATACCCGGCGTCATCTTGGCTCGGTAAGTTTTTCAGTAGAAGAATTTCAGCCTGATACCATGAAAATCAACAGCCAGTTTAAACAGGGCACTGCAGCGGTTAAGGAACAAGGCTGGTTAAGGCCCACGGATTTAGCCGTACAGGTGCAGCTGGATAATTTATTTGGTACCCCAGCACAGCAACGCAGAGTCGCGGCCAGGCTGGAATTGATCCCGCGCAGTTTCAGTTTTAGCCAATACCCTGATTATCAGGTGCTAAGCCCGCTACAAGCAAATGTGAAAGCGGAGCGGGTACAACAAACTCTGGATGAGCAGCAGACTGATGCTGACGGCCGGGCAAAATTTGCGCTGGGGCTTGAGCAATACAGCGGTGGTACCTATCAGCTGATTGTGACCAGTGAAGGCTTTGACGCCGGCGGCGGACGCAGTGTGCAGCACCGGCTTAGCAGCCTGCTATCACCGTTAACTGAGCTGGTCGCGGTAAAAGCCGATGGCGACCTGGCGTACCTGAAGCGTCAGCAACAGCGCAGTGTTCATTTTATTGCTATTAACCAGGATCTGGCTCAAATAGCGTTGGACGATTTAAGCCTGAATCTGATTGAAAAACGCCCGGTAACCAGTCTGGTAAAACAAGACGATGGCACCTATCAGTATCAGAGCATTGTGCAGGACATTGCGCTTGAACAAACGCCGTTTAGCATTGGCCAGGACGGTACTCATTATAATTTGGCCACCGATACGGCGGGTGATTTTGAACTGCAGTTAACCGACAGCGATGGTAAAGTATTGGGCAGTTTGACTTATAGTGTAGTGGGGGCAGGCAACATCAGCGCCATGCTGGAGAAGAACGCGGCTTTAACGGTTAAACTGAATAAGGCCGACTATCAGGCAGGTGACTGGATAGAACTGAATATTACCGCACCTTATACCGGTAGTGGCTTAATCAGCATAGAAAGCGATAAAGTACATGCGTTTAGCTGGTTTACTGCTGATACCACCAGCAGTATCCAGCGCATTCAATTGCCAGAAGGCTTAGAGGGCAATGCCTATATCAATGTCAGCTTTGTGCGTGCGGCTGACTCTGACGCGCTGTTTGTCAGCCCGTTAAGTTATGCGGTGGTTCCCTTCAATATCGATCGTAGCAGCCGGCAGTTAGCCATTAAACTGCAAGCACCAGCCGAAGTGCGGCCGGGTAAACCATTTAATGTCAGTTATCAGGCCAGCAAGCCGGCAGATATGCTGATTTATGGCGTGGATGAAGGTATTTTGCAGGTGGCTGATTATCAGTTGCCAGATCCGCTAGGTCACTTTTTACAAAAGCGGGCACTGCAGGTCCGGAGCATGCAAATGCTCGATTTAGTGCTACCGGAATTCAGTTTGCTGCAGCGCCAGTTAGCCGGAGTAGGTGGTGACAGAGAACGCCGTGCCATGGCGGCCGATATGATGCTGGCGAAAAACCTTAATCCGTTTGCCCGCCGGGCCGAGCAGCCTGGTGTGTTCTGGTTGGGTATGGTTAAAGCCGGCCCACAGCTGCAACAACAACAGGTGCAGGTGCCGGCGAGTTTTAGCGGTAATTTAAAACTGATGGCGGTTGCCGTCAGTGATACCGCGCTGGGGGCAGAAAGTACTGATATTCAGGTGCGCGGGCCCTTTGTATTAACGCCTGAGGTACTGCAAAGTGCCGCACCTGGCGATGAATTTGAGGTAAACCTGTCGGTGGCTAATGGAGTGAAAGGCTCCGGTGCTAATGCAGATGTTACAGTCAGTCTGGTATTGCCAGAAGGCTTAACCGCGCTCAGTCCGTTACAGCAACAGCTGCAAATCAGCGAGGGCAGTGAACAAAGTGCCCGTTTCCGGCTAAAAGCCGGTGCGATACCCGGTGCGGTTGAAATCGGTTTTAGCGCGCGCTATCAGCAGGGTGAACTGCTGGAAGAAGCCAGTCGGGATGTCAGTGTCAGTATTCGTCCGGCCAGCCATTATCAAACGACCCTGAAGGCCGGCTATGCGGGTAAAACGCCGCTGACCTTAACCACCCGTTATCCGTTGTATCAGGCGTTTGCAGAGCGTCATGTGGCTGCCTCGGCTAACCCTTTGGTACTGGCGGAAAGCTTTACCGATTATCTGGAAAATTATCCGCATGGTTGTACCGAGCAGGTTGTGTCAAAAGTATTTCCGTGGCTGGGGCTGGTGCAGCAACCCGGATATCAGGCCCGCCTGCCACTGGTACAGCAACAGTTTGCGGTGTTAATTCAAAAACTGGCTGAACGCCAGCAAAGTGATGGTGGCTTTAGTTTCTGGCCAGGCGGCTATCACAGTGCCGACTTTCCCAGTATTTATGTTATGCACTTTTTAATGGCGGCCCGCGAGCAGGGTTTAGCGGTGCCAGACTACCTGTACCAACAAGGCTTAAGCTACCTGCGTAATGTTGCCAGAGTCAGTGGTGCTAATTTGTATCAGGCACGACTGCGGGCCAATGCCATTTACCTGTTAACCCGCAGCGGTGAGGTAACTACCAATTATCTGGTTGAATTGCACGAGCGGTTACAACAGCAACATCAGCAAGCCTGGCAAACCGATATTACCGCTATTTATATGGCGGCCAGTTATCAGTTGTTACAAAAGCCAGAGGTGGCACGAGGTTTAACCGGCAGCTATCGAATGGGTAAAACCTCATCGATGCAGCAGGAATATTTACAACGGTTAGATTCACAACGGATTGCCACACCACTGCCGGCGTTCGCAAACCCGGCGTTTCAGTCCCAGCTAAGCCTGGATGCGCAATATGTGTATTTGTTGTCGCGACATTTTAGTGAGCAGGCCAGCGCGCTGGATGGCGAACAAATTGTTAAGCTGTTACAGCCGGTTTTTGACAATCAGTACAACACCATTGGCTCTGCCTATGCGGTACTGGCATTGGCGGCTTATGCGCAACTAGATCCGGTAACTGCCGCTGCAATGCCCCGGATTTATCAGCAGAATGCTGCCGGTACGCGCACGGCTCTGAGCATGGCCGATAATCGCAGTAGCTTGCCACGGTTTGCCTTTAGTCATGACACTGAAAAGTTGGTTATTGACGGTGACCCGGCGCTGTTCTATGCCCTGAGTGAAAGCGGTTTTGCTAAAACACCTGCAGTAAAAGCACAGGCTGAACAACTTGAGGTAGTGCGTGATTATCTTAATAGTAACGGCGAGGTGGTAAGCGAGGCGCAGCAGGGTGATGAGCTGACTGTCAGGCTGCGTCTGCGCAGTACTAACAGCGGCTGGCACAGTAATGTCGCGGTGGTTGATTTGCTGCCAGCTGGCTTTAGTGTGGTGCGAAGTTCAGTGCAACGCGAAATAAGGGATTCGCAGAGACGCTGGCGTGCCGATTATGTCGATATCCGTGAAGATCGGGTGGTCTATTACGCTGGTTTCGGGCCGCAGATGACTGAACTGCGTTACCAGGTTAAGGTTACTGCCGCCGGAGAGTTTACCGTGCCTGCGGTCGCCGCCGAGTCGATGTATGATCACAGTGTCCGCGCCAATACGGCGGCCGGACGCTTTGTGGTTGCACCGGCCCGCTGAAGCTCAGGCAGATGACCAACCAAAGCAGACGAACCGGCTGGCACCTCCGCGTTATATTGCGGTTGCGCTGGCTGCTAGGCTCACTGGGTCTGTTGATACTGCTGGCGGCATTGGCCCTGGGCTTTTCCGCTAAACCGGATTTATATTCAGGTTACCAGCAAGGTGCGGCTTACTTTGCCAGCAACGGTGAACTACTGAGCATACGGCTGGCTCCTGATCAGCGTTACCGTTTAAAATTACCGCTGGCAGATATTGCGCCAACACTGCAAAAGGCCACGCTTTTATACGAAGATCGGCACTTTTATCAGCATTTTGGCGTTGATGTTAGCGCAGTAGTCCGGGCATTCTGGCAAGGTATTGTGCTTAATGGCCGGCGGCAGGGCGCCTCGACCATTAGTATGCAACTGGCCCGGTTGCGCTTTGGCTTGCATACCAGCACGGTGAGCGGCAAGTTGCAGCAGTTGGCTTACGCGCTTTATCTGGAGCGGCATTTCAGTAAAGATCAGCTGTTGGAGGCGTACTTTAACTATGCGCCTTATGGTGGCAATATTGAGGGCGTGGCTGCGGCCAGCCTGATTTACTTTGGTAAAGAAGCTCGGGAACTCACCTTACCCGAAGCGCTGGCGCTGAGTGTTATTCCGCAAAACCCCAATCAGCGCAGCCCGCTAAGCACTGGCGGCCAGCAGCAACTGGACATAGCCCGGCAGCGACTTACGGCGATGTGGCAACAGCAGAAGCCGCTTAAGCAGCCAGCTGTAACGTTACCGTCAGACTTACCCTCAGACCTGCCCCTAGATCTGCCATTAGATCTACCATTAAAGTACCGTACCCGGGCTGATCTACCCAACTTTTCACCGCATTTTGTTAATCAATTGCGAGCGCAAGGGCAGTTACAGGGGCGCTTTTACAGCAGTTTGGATTTGCCGGTACAACAACGTTTTGAGCAGCAGTTAAGTCGCTATTTGCAGCGTCAGCAGGCGCTGGGTATCAACAATAGCAGTGTATTACTGCTTAAACGCAGTACCATGCAGGTACAGGCCTGGCTGGGCTCTGCGAACTTTGAAAATGACGCTATTGCCGGTCAGGTTGATGGGGTTACTGCAGTGCGTTCGCCAGGTTCTGCGTTAAAACCGTTTGTGTATGCATTAGCGCTGCAACAAGGGGTGATCCATCCACAAAGTTTGCTTACTGACTTACCACGGCGTTATGGCAGTTTTAATCCTGAGAACTTCGATCGCCAGTTTGCCGGGCCCATTTCGGCTACTACCGCTTTGATTAACAGCCGAAATTTGCCGGCGGTTCAGTTGCAGGCCCAGCTGCAACAGCCCGACTTTTATCAGTGGCTGCAAAGCGCCGGCGTGCCACTGGAGCAACCTGCCAGCCATTATGGTTTAGCATTGGTATTAGGAGGCATGGAGCTGAGTATGGCGCAACTGGTGCAACTGTATGCCATGCTGGGCAATGGTGGACGTTGGCAGCCGCTGGACTGGCAGCAACACAATGAAATGGAAGCACATACTCAGCAATTATTAAGCCCGGAAGCGGCTTTTTTAACCTTGGATATGTTGCGCCAGCACCCCAGAGTTCAGAACGGGTTATTGTCTGAGTTGATTGGGCAAAGCCCGGTTGCCTGGAAAACCGGCACGTCATATGCGTTTCGGGATGCCTGGGCCATTGCACTAAGGGGAGACTATGTGCTTGCCGTGTGGCTGGGCAATTTTGATGGTAGCAGTAATGCTAACTTAGTGGGGCGCACGGCAGCAGGTCCGCTGTTGTTTGAGTTGCTCTCGCTATTACCTGAGAACGCGCAGGTCAATCAGCAGTTATTCAGCCCCACAGCGGATTTAAACCTGAAAAAAATACACCTGTGCAGTCGCAGTGGTGATTTGCCCAATAAATATTGCCCACAAACCGAGCCAGGCTGGTTTATACCCGGGGTATCACCCATTAAGGTATCAGAAGTGCATCGTGCAGTGCCGGTTGATATTAAAACGGGCTTGCGCGCCTGTAGCCATCAGCCCGGCACAACGATGTTAAAGGTATTTGAATTCTGGTCTTCAGAGATCGTAAGCGCTATGCAGCAGGCCGGTATTGTACTGGCACAACCGCCGCGTTATCAGCAAAGCTGCCAGCAAATGCTGCAGTTAAGTCGCCAGGCCCCGCAAATTCGATCGCCCCAGTCCCGGCTGACTTATGTGCTGGGTGGGCAACGCGAGCAGCAAAAAATTGCGCTGCAGGCCAGTTTTGATGGTGACGTAACACAGGCACACTGGTTCGCCAATAATCGTTATCTGGGGGCGGTATTACCAGGTGAAACCTTGTTCTGGCAAGGCCAGCCAGGCCAGATAACGCTCACCGTGGTAGATGACTTAGGCGGTGCCGCGAGTGTAACCATTAATGTCAATGAGGCCCCGCCACTAGCTGCGGTTTCGCAGCAGGTAAGTCGCGAATAAATCCTGCTCTGCCAGCCAGGTTCGCTCTATCTGCCAGCCGGCACTTTCTGCCAACTGGCAAAATTCATCCGGGGTGTACTTATAGGAGTTTTCGGTATGAATACTTTCACCCGCCGCGAACGATACCGCGTTGCCAAACACATCAACCACTTGTTCGATTGTACTGACCAGATGCATTTCTACCCGTCCCTGACCGGCATTGTAAAAGGCGTAATGTTCGAAATACTCTGGCACAAAATTAGCGCCAAGCTCACGGTTGATCCGGCTTAAAATATTACGGTTAAATTTTGCGGTAATACCATTGGCATCATTATACGCCCGGTGCAGATAATACGGAGACTTTTTGGTATCCACCCCAATAAGCAGGCAGCTGTCCGGGCCCAGGGTACAACGGGCATTCTTTAAGAAGCTGGCCGCCTGTTCCGGGCAAAAGTTACCAATTGTTGACCCGGGGGAAAAGCCTAATTTTTGCTGGTTGCTGATGGCTGGCAGTTCAACCGGAAAGCAGAAATCACCCACCACCGGCTTAACGGTTAAATCCGGATAATCTGATTGTAACTGCTGACAGGCCAGTTCAAGATGGATACCACTGATATCAATCGGTATAAACTGCCGGATGCCGGGCATGGCACTCAGTAAAGGTTTTATTTTAACCAGGGAACCGGCACCAAATTCAATGATAGTGCAGTCGGGAGCAAAGGTGCTGGCTAGATCTGTGGCGACTTTGGGTAGTAAATTCAGCTCTGTCTGGTAGGGGTAGTATTCTTCCAACTGACAAATCTGGTCAAAGTAGTCTGATCCCTGTTGATCATAAAAATACTTGGCTTGCAGTTGTTTTTGCCCCAATGCCAGGCCGTTTAACACATCTTCAACAAAGTTGCGGTCTACTACCGGGGAAAGAGGGGCATAATTAAAATCTGTTGTTTGAAGCAGCGACTGGGCTGAATGCATTATTGATCCTCCGCTAATCTGAGTCCGCTAAACTGCCAGCGTTGATGGGGGTAAAAGAAATTGCGGTAACTACTGCGTAATTGCTGGCGGGGCGAAGCACAGGACCCCCCGCGCAAGACAAATTGATTGGCCATAAATTTGCCATTGTATTCGGCCAGTTCGCCCTGTGCTGCCACAAAGCCGGGGTAGCCAGTGTAAGGGCTTTGCGTCCACTCCCAGACATCACCAAATAGTTTGTCAAAACCGGTTGTCGTTTTGCATGTCGTGGGTTGCCAGATATGCTGTTCCAGAAAATTTGCCTGTTGCAGGTTGTGAAGCTGGTCAGCAGCAAGCACTTCCCACTCTTGTTCCCGGGGTAACCGCTTACCGGCCCAGCGGGCGTAGGCGTCGGCTTCGTAATAACTGATATGGCATACCGGCGCAGCAGGGTTTAGCGGTTGCAGACCATTAAGACCAAAGCTGAACCAATGTTGTTGTTGCTGTTGCCAGTAAAGTGGAGCCTGCCAGCCTTGCTGCTTCGCACAGTGCCAACCGTCAGAGAGCCACAATAACGGGTTTTGATAGCCATCATCGTCGATAAATTGCTGCCATTCGCCATTGGTTACCGGCCGGCTGGCCATTTTAAACGGCTGTAAATAAACCTGATGGCGGGGGTTTTCACAATCATAACTAAAGCCTTCATTCGCTGCGCCTATCTGCAGCAAGCCGCCGTCATGGCTTAGCATTTGCTGGGCGGGTGCTTGCTCATCAGAAGAGGTAACAACCTGCTGCTGCAGTGCCGGGGCCAGCGGGTTTGCTGACAATAAATGCAGTACGTCGGTTAGCATTAATTCCTGGTGCTGCATTTCATGGTGCAAACCCAGGGTAAGTAACGCTGCTACTTCAGGCAACTGGCGTTCAAGTAAAGCAATCATATGCGTTTCAACATGCTGGCGGTAAGCCAGAATGTCACTGAGTGGTGGACGGGTCAGTAAACCCCGGGCGGGGCGGGCATGTCGGGGGCCGATGGCATCGTAATAAGAGTTAAACAAATACTGATAGTCTGAATTAAACAGCTGATAATCATCCAGATAACGCTGGAGCATAAAATGCTCGTAAAACCAGCTGGTATGAGCCAGATGCCATTTCAACGGACTGGCATCTGGCATAGATTGCACCACCATATCTTCAGCGGTTAATCCTTCGGTTAACGCCAGGGTCTGACATCGTACCTGCTGAAATTGACTAATGGCGCTGTGGTCCGGATCGGTGTTACTAAAGTCCATTTTGCTCCTCGCGTCACGTAGTAGTTTTTAAGCTTAGCAGGCAAAGTGTGTTAATGCAGGGTTGCAAATTTATTTGTCATTATTTGGCAGGTATATTTCAAAATGATGAACGGTTAGAATATTCGCCGTACAAACTCTGCTGACTAGTAAAGTGATTAATAATGCATTGCCACCATTTCCATGCTAAACGTTGTCAATCCTGCCAGTGGCTGGCAAAACCTTATGCGCAGCAGTTGGCAGATAAGCAGCAGCAACTTACTGAACTGCTGGCACCGCTGCAGCCTGAGCAAATACTACCGCCGCAGGCAAGTGCTGAGCAGGGCTTTCGTTATAAAGCGAAAATGGTTGTGCTGGGCACAGTCGAACAACCCATTTTAGGTATCGTTAATGCAAAGGGCGAACACGTCGATTTAGCTGACTGTCCGTTATATCCACCCGCTTTTACTCCGGTGTTTTCGCTGTGCAAAGCGTTTATATCCCGTGCCAATTTAACCCCGTATAACATAACAGCGCGCCAGGGCGAGCTGAAATATGTGTTGCTGAGTCAAAGTTTGCATAGTGGGCATTTTATGCTGCGCTTTGTGCTGCGGTCTCAAAACTGTCTGGCGTCGATTAAAAAGCATTTACCCTGGTTATTGCAACAAATGCCTGAACTAGAGCTTGTTTCGGTGAATTTACAGCCGGCTGCGGCGGCTATTCTGGAAGGCCCGCAAGAGATTGTGTTAACTGAACAGGGTGTGCTGGCCGAGCAGCTAAATCAGGTGCCGTTGTACCTTCAGCCGCAAAGTTTTTTTCAGACTCAGCCTATAGTAGCGGCCAGCCTCTATCGCACAGCAGCACAATGGGCTGATGAGTTGCAGCAACAGCACGGACAATTCAGCCAGATCTGGGATTTATTTTGTGGAGTCGGTGGCTTTGGCCTGCATCTGGTAAAACCCGGCCAAAGCCTGATGGGAATTGAGATTGCGCCGGCAGCCATTGCCAGTGCTAAACGTTCAGCTGCTGAACTGGGCTTGCTCAATGTCAGCTTTCAGGCACTGGATGCCACTGCTTTTGCCAAAGCAGCAGTTGCACCCGATTTATTGGTGGTAAATCCACCCAGACGCGGCCTGGGGCAAAAGCTATGTCAGGATATTGAGCGGCTCTCACCACAGTGGTTAATGTACTCCAGTTGTAATGCGCAGAGTATGACTCAGGATCTGACACACCTTACCGGTTATCAAGTGCTGAAAGTACAGCTGTTTGATATGTTCGCCCACAGCAGCCATTCTGAAGTACTGACGCTGTTACAAAAAAAACGTTAGTTTTTGCCTTCAAGAATACGAACAATTTCGCGGGTGTGTTCAAACAATTCAATAATTGTGCCTTCAATCTGCACAGCAATAATGCCATCTGCATTTGCCTTTCTTACTATTGTGCCACGACGATAGTAATCATCAGCAAGAAACTGACCTACAGCCAGTTTTTTCTGCCAGCCTGGTGGCAGGGGGTTACCGCTTTCCACTTTTTTTGCCAGACCTGGTGGCAGTGATTTATCGTGATCGGGTTTAGCCATAAGCGGCTGACTTAACACTAAAGCAAAACTGCAAATAACTAAAATAGTACTTTTCATGGTGACACTCCTTTCCGGCTATAACTAGGTTGTAGCCCCCTTGAGCTTAATGCCAGCTTAATTCTCTCGCTTATCATATTTGCATCTGCCAACTCATTAGATATACTGTATTAATATACAGTGTTTTGGGTGGTGGTTTATGTCAGCGCTTCTAGATCAGCTTAGCCGGCGTCAGCTGGTATGGCATGGCGATAGTCAGCAACTGGCTTATCAGGCGGTTAGCTCAGGCTATTCGGAGCTGGATCAGCAATTAGGTGGGGGCTTACCGGCAACTGGCCTGATTGATATTCAAACCGAAACCGGTATTGGTGAGCTGCGCCTGCTAATGCCTTATTTACAGCAGCAACAGCAGCAAAGCCAACGATTGCTGGTATTTATTGGCCCCCCAGCTGAACTTTGCGCAGATATGCTGGCCGGCGGCGGGCTTGATCTCAGCCAGTTACTGATCATTACCCCCGATCAGCAAGTTGCCGCTGGCAAAGCGATAAATAATCTGCCAAAACCGACAAAAAATACGAAATCTGCTAGAAAATTGCCGATGCAGCAACAGGCACTATGGGCCGCTGAACAGTGTTTGCAAAGTGGCTGTTGTGCCAGCGTGTTGATATGGCCCTCGGCGATAAGTTTAGCTCAGGCCCGCCGATTACAGCTGGCGGCTGAGCAGGGTGCCGCCAGTATGATTGTATTCAGACATACCAGCCAAGCTTTAAGTCTGCCAGTTAATTTAAGTATCAGTTTGCAAGCAGATCCTCAGGGGCTGCAGTTAACGGTACTTAAACGCAGAGGCAGTTGGCCGGCAGCACCGTTACGGGTCAGTATGCAACAGCAATGGCCAGCGTTGTGTTTAGCCGACACGACTGCACAGCCGATGCGTCAGGCTGGCTGAAATGGCGTTGTTTTTGTATCTGCATTTTCCGGCGCTGCAGTTAGAACACCTGCAATTTTCAGCCGAAAGCGGCGGACAATTGCCCGTTGCCCTGGTTGATCAGCAGCATCAGTTAGTGCAGTTAAATCAGGCGGCGATAAAGGCTGGCCTTAAACAACACATGGGCCTGGCCAGCGCTGCTGCGCTGTGCCCGGATTTGCAGCTGCGGCCTTATCAAAGTGAGCAACAATGTAAAGTTCTTAATAACGTTGCACAACAGTTGTACCAGTTGAGCAGTGATATTGCGCTGGACTCAGATACAGGACTATTCCTGCGTCTTGATGGCATGCTGCAGTTTTATGGCGGGCTAAAAGCTTACTGGCAGGCGCTTAGCAAAAAACTTGATGAATTGACTTATCGCTACCAATACAGCTGTGGTGCTACCCCCTATGCTGCTAAATGCCTGGCTTATCAGCAGAGCGGGTTTATCACTGCTGATAACAAGCTGTTAAATACCGCGCTTAACACCAGCCCGCTTAGTGCAACCGAGTTATCCCGGGTAATGCAGCAACAAATGGCCCGGCTGGGTATTCATACCCTTGGTCAGTTACAGGCTTTACCGCCGGCGGAGCTGGCCCGGCGTTTTGATAGTCAGTTGCTCAGTTATCTGGGGCGTTTACGGGGCGATTACTACCATGCGCTGGAGTATATACAACCGCAAGCCGGCTTCAGCCGCTATCTGGAACTGCTCTATGACATCAGCGACAGCACGATTCTGGTGAAGCCGTTAGTAAAACTGTTAGAGCAGTTAGAGCAACAGCTAAGCCGGGCCAACTGCCAGTGTTATCAGCTGCTGCTAAGCTTGTTTTTCCGGGATCATTCGCCTTTACAGCTAAGTATTGGCTCGGCTCAGGGCGAATATAAAGCCAACGCCTGGTTGCAATTGTGCCAGTTGCAACTAGAGAACCTGCCTTTGCCTGAGCCGGTGTATGGCCTGCAGCTGGATGTGCATCATTTTGCCGGCCAGCAGCGCGCTACCGAAGCATTATTTGCCCAGCATCACGCCAGAATGTCCGCATTGCAGTTGATATCAATACTGCAGGCCCGCTTAGGCCAGGCTGCCGTTAGCGGCTTAACCTTGCAAAATCAGCATTTACCCGAGCAGGCCAGTCAACGCAGTCTGCCACTGGTTAAAGGCAAAACCGGACAGCAGGTTTTTGCACTGCGCCCGGCATTTTTGTTAACCACGCCACAGCCATTAACGGAAGCGGTAACGATTAATCATGGGCCGGAGCGGCTGTGCCCTGATGGCTGGCAACTGAGCGCGCAGCGCGATTACTATATTGGCCGCAACCAACAGGGCCAGTGGTTATGGCTGTTTCGAACGGTTAATCAGCAGTGGTTTATCCATGGCTGGTTTAGTTAAGTGTTCAGCAGGTAGCGGCCATGGTATACGCTGAGCTTTTTTGTCAAAGCCATTTCAGTTTTTTGCAGGGCGCGTCCAGCCCGCAGGAACTGGTGACCCAGGCCGCAGCACTTGGCTATCAGGCGCTGGCGCTAACAGATGAGTGTTCAGTGGCTGGTGTGGTGCGGGCTTACCGGGCTATAAATGAACAGCAATTGTCATTGCAGCTTATTGTGGGCAGTGTTTTTGTATTGGATAAGCTGCAATTGGTGCTGTTATGCCCGACCAAAGCGGCCTACAGCGAGCTGTGCCGGGTTATCACTAACGCCAGAAGGCGCAGCAGTAAAGGCGAGTATCAGCTGACCGAGTGGGACCTCATGTCGGTTAAACATTGTTTTATTCTATGGTTGCCCAGTGGTGATAATGCCTGCGATCAGTATTGGGGCGAGTGGCTGAAAAAGTATCATGCCAGCCGGCTATGGCTGGCCATGCGCCGCCACTTAAGCCATAACGAACAGGTATTCAGTGAGTATTGTCAGCAATTAGCTCAGCAATACCAACTGCCGCTAATGTGCTGCGGTGCAGTACTGATGCACGTACCAGAGCGGCTGGCACTCCAGCACTGTGTTAATGCTATCAGAGCGGGTAAACCTATTGCAGAGCTTGGCCGTGAACTACTCAGTAATGCTGAGCGCACGCTTAGGCCCTTACCCAAGCTGGTAAAACTATTTCCGCAAAACTGGCTTAACGAAACCAGTGTGATTGCCCAGCGCTGCAGTTTTAACCTCAGTGAGCTGAAATATCAGTATCCGGCCGAGCTGGTGCCTGAGGGCGAAACTGCCAGCAGTTATCTGCAGAAATTAGTGCAAGAGGGAAGTAAAAAGCGTTTTAGCGACGGCGTACCAGAGCGAGTGCAGGCGTTAATTAATAAAGAGCTGGCCCTGATTAGCGAGCTTAATTATGAATATTTTTTCCTGACCATTCACGATTTGGTGCAGTTTGCCCAAAGCCGCAATATTTTATATCAGGGCCGTGGCTCAGCGGCCAATTCGGTGGTGTGTTATTGCCTGCACATTACCGCGGTTGATCCCCGCCAGATACAGGTGCTATTTGAACGGTTTTTATCAAAAGAGCGGCAGGAGCCACCGGATATTGACGTCGACTTTGAGCACGAGCGGCGTGAAGAAGTTATTCAATATTTATATCAGAAATACGGCCGGGAACGGGCAGCTCTGGCGGCAACGGTAATCAGCTACCGCTTTAAAAGTGCGTTACGGGATGTCGGTAAAGCCATGGGCTTGCCCGTTAGTCAGCTCGATTTTCTGATTAAAAATATTCAGCGCCGTGATGCTACCACCAGCTGGTATCAGCAGCTTAGCGCGCTGGGGCTTAACCAGCAAAGCCAGACTACCCGCCAACTGGTGCAGTTAGTCGAGGAGCTGCGTGGTTTTCCACGGCATTTATCGCAGCATGTTGGCGGCTTTGTTATTTCTGAAGGACCACTTTACGAGCTGGTGCCGTTAGAAAATGCCGCCATGGCCGACCGCACCGTGATCCAATGGGATAAAGACGATTTAGAAACCCTGGAATTATTAAAAGTTGATGTCCTGGCGCTCGGGATGCTAACGGCTATTCGTAAGTGTTTTAGCCTGGTACAGCAATGTTATCAGCGGCCGTTAAGTATCGCCGGGATTAATGCGCTGGGTGATGATCCTGCGGTTTACCAGATGATCCAGCATGCTGATACTGTCGGTTTATTTCAGATTGAATCACGGGCGCAGATGAGCATGTTACCGCGCTTAAAACCGGCCTGTTATTACGATTTAGTGGTACAAATTGCCATAGTGCGGCCCGGGCCAATTCAGGGCGATATGGTGCATCCGTATTTAAAAAGGCGCAATGGCACAGAGCCGGTAAGCTACCCGTCAAAAGAGGTCGAGCAGGTACTAAGCCGCACCATGGGCGTACCTATATTCCAGGAGCAGGTCATTGCCCTGGCCATGGTGGCAGCGGGCTTTAGTGGCGGCGAAGCCGATCAATTACGCCGGGCGATGGCCAGCTGGAAAAAAACCGGCGAATTACTGCAATTTAAAGATAAGCTGATTAATGGCATGCTTAATCGTGGTTATCAGTTGGAGTTTGCTGAGCGGATTTACCAGCAAATTTGCGGTTTTGGTGAATACGGTTTTCCGGAGTCGCATTCGGCCAGCTTTGCGGTGCTGGCCTATATTTCAGCCTGGTTAAAACATTATTACCCGGCGGCTTTTTATACCGCATTATTGAATAGCTTACCCATGGGTTTTTACACCCCGTCGCAACTGTTACAGGATGCAAAAAGGCACAATGTCACGGTATTACCGGTGTGTGTTAATGGCTCATTATGGGATTATGATTTACAGCCGCAGCCGCAGGATTATGCAATTCGTCTGGGGTTACGCCAGGTAAAAGGGTTAAGCGCTGCCGGCGCTGCGCTGTTGCTTCAACACCGGCCGACATCGGGGTATTGTCAGCTTAGTCAGCTGCGCCAGTGCGGGCTGAATAGCAGCGACTTACAGGCGCTGGCCAGTGCGAACGCTTTAGTAGCAATAAGTGGCGACAGGTACAATAGTCGCTGGCAATTACTGGATAAGCAGCAGAGCTTGCCGCTATTTGCTGATGAAACTACAGATAATCTTAGCGCTGCAGCCAATGATAAAATTAAGATGGCAATAAGTACGGCGGTGGCAGAAACATCGTCATCCTATAACCGTTTTGCTCTGAACATTAGCCCATTACCCGCACCGACTGTAATTGAAGAGGTGCTGGAAGATTATGCCGCCACCGGTCTGAGTTTACAGCAACACCCGATAGGCTTACTGCGCAAGGCCGGTAAGTTGCCACGCTCAGTTACCACTGCAGCATTAAATGACGTGCGGCATAAAAGTCCGGTTCGAATTAGTGGCCTGGTGACCCTGCGTCAGCGGCCCGGCACGGCTGCCGGCGTTACCTTTATATCCCTGGAAGATGAAACCGGCACCGCCAATGTGGTGGTCTGGCTGGCTACTGCTCAGGCCCAGCATAAGGCGTTTTTAACTGCGCACATTTTGCAGGTTGACGGTATTTTAGAACGTGAAGGCGAAGTTACCCATGTCATTGCCGGCCGCCTGACAGATTTAAGCGCCGAGCTTGCCGCCTTTACCAGTAAGTCACGCGATTTTCATTAGCTGCTATTTTAACTATCGCATTATTAACTCAGCCAGAAAATCTGCTACAGTGCCGGCGTTAAATTTGTCTCCGGTTGAATAATATCAGTGTTAATACCCTACCTATCGCTATTTGCTACCGGTTTTATTGCCGCGACCTTATTGCCAGCCTCGTCAGAGCTGCTGTTACTGGCCTTGCAGCAACAAGGCTATGTCGTTTTCGGTCTCTGGTTGGCGGCCACCAGCGGCAATACACTGGGCTCGTGCGTTAACTGGTATCTGGGTAAAGAGTTATTACGCTTGCAACATAAGCGCTGGTTTCCGTTTAGCCCGGCGCAGTTAGCCAAAGCCGAAACGCAATTTAACCGTTACGGCAGCTGGAGCTTGCTGCTGGCCTGGCTGCCGATAGTTGGCGATCCGTTAACCCTGGTAGCCGGGGCCCTTAGGGTGCGCTTTGACGTATTTTTATTGCTGGTAACCTTGGGTAAGGGCGTGCGATACGCACTGTTGTTATTTCTGGCAAGCCAGCTGTTGTAATTTGTTTTTCTAATGGCTTTATAGGGTCAGATCCGTCATCATTAGAGCACTTTTATATTTGCAGGAAACCATTATGGAATATCAATTAAACGCTGAAGAGTTGAACCGGATTTTGGCGCTGGATGCTGAGCAGCGTTATGACTACTTTATTCAGGCCGTGGCCGATTTAGAAGAAATCTGGATTTTAACTGATGAGGAAGGCTTTGTGCTGGTAAGTGCTGAAGATGATCGCTGCATTCCGGTGTGGCCGCATGCTGAACTGGCTGAGCAGTGGATTGAAGGCGAATGGCAACATTGCACTGCTAAATCTATTGATGTTGCCACCTGGCTGGATAAATGGACTTCGGGTTTAAATGGTGACGAGCTGGCAATTGCTGTATTGCCGGATGCAGAAGGCCCGGGCGTTGTGGTTACGCCGGAAGAACTGGCTGAAACCCTAATTGATGAAATGAGCGACGACGCCTGAGCGCCACGTTTTTTGCATTAATTAATGGTTTAAGGTACGAGTTCATTGCCGGTGGTGTTACCGCCGGCAAAAGCCATTAAATTGTCACTGGTAATAGTGCTTATTTGCTGCAACGCCTCCCTGGTAAAGAACGCCTGATGACTGGTGATTAGCACATTAGGAAAGGTTAGTAACCGTTTAAATATCTCATCATCTATTACTTGCTCAGATAAATTCTCAAAAAAGATATCGGCTTCCTGCTCGTACACATCCAATCCCAGATAGCCAATCTTGCGACTTTTTAAGCCATCAATAACTGTTTTAGTATTGACCAGACCGCCGCGGCTGGTATTAATCAGCATTACGCCATCACGCATTTTGGCCAGCGAGTCACTATTAATCAGGTGTTTGGTAGCCGGGTTCAGCGGGCAATGCAGGCTGATAATATCGCTTTGGGCATACAGCTCGTTCAGGCTGACATAATGCGCTTTCAGTTCAGTTGCAGGCTCAACGTCATAACACAACAGTTTGCAGCCAAAGCCCTGCAAAATCCGGGCGGTAGCCTGGCCAATCCGGCCGGTACCAATTAAACCAACTGTTTTGCCGTGCATATTAAAGCCCAGTAAACCATCGATGGCAAAGTTGTCATCTCTTACCCGGTTAAAGGCTTTATGCAGCTTACGATTTAGCGTTAGCATCATCGCTACAGTATGCTCGGCCACAGCTTCGGGCGAGTAGGCGGGTACCCTGGCAATCCGGATCCCTAACGCCCTGGCGCTGTCTAAATCGACATTATTAAAACCCGCACAGCGCAGGGCCACCATTTCAATACCCATAGTGGACAGTTGCTGCAAAACGTCTGCCGAGAGCTCGTCGTTAACAAAAGCACATATGGCGTGGCAACCCTGAGCCAGTTTGACATTCTGTCTGCTTAAACGGCTATCAAAATAGCTGAACTGCAGGTTGGGATCGGCCCACTGGGCAAAGCCGTCCTGATCGTATTTTTTGGCACTAAACACCGCAACTCTCATCGGCAACCTCGGACACTTTGGCTATTTTTGTGCAGTAAAGTGTAGTTCAGTTGCGGTTGCCGTAATTAGCGCCAGATCAAAGTTACAGCAGTTCTTCGACCGCCTGACTAATGCTGCCAGGTTTAGTGCGGGGGGCATAGCGTTTAACCACTTCGCCCTGTTTGTTTATTAAAAATTTGGTGAAATTCCACTTAATCGCGCGAGTCTTTAACAGGCCCCGGGCACTATCTTTTAGGTGTTCGAACAAAGGGGCTGCTTTTACGCCATTGACATTAATTTTTGCCATTACCGGAAAGCTTAAGCCATAATTTATCTGACAAAACTGCTGAATGTCATTATTGTCGCCGGGTTCCTGGCTGCCAAACTGGTTGCACGGAAAGGCTAAGATCTCAAAGTCGCGATCTTTGTATTGCTGATATAGCGCTTCTAACTGCTGGTATTGTGGGGTAAAACCACACTGACTGGCAGTATTAACAATAAGTACTACTTTGCCACGGTACGATGCCAGATCCACTTCCTGACCCTGGCCATTTTTAACTTTAAACTGATGAATATTGGTCATTCTGCTCCCCGATTATGCTGTAAATTCAGTTATACGTTCTGATTGCTGGATCCGTCTTTCTTTTCACTGACTAAGTTTGTAAGCTAACAGCCTATCATTTCACAGCAATAAGTCATTTTTATGTCAATTGAAAGCAAAGGTAAAGTCGCCTTTATCGGTTTAGGGGTAATGGGCTATCCGATGGCTGGTTATCTACAGCAAAAGGGCTATCAGGTATCTGTATATAACCGGACTACGGCAAAAGCAGAAGCCTGGGTCAGCGAGTACGGTGGCAGCCACGCGGCTACTCCTGCACTAGCAGCGAACGGCGCATCGCTGGTATTTTTATGTGTCGGTAATGACGATGACGTGCGTTCAGTTACTTACGGTGATGATGGTGTACTGGCAACTATGCAGCCAGACAGCGTGCTGATTGACCATACCACCGCCTCAGCTGAGTTAGCCCGGGAGCTTGATGCTGCCTGCGCCGCAAAAGGCGTCGGCTTTTTAGATGCGCCGGTATCCGGTGGCCAGGCGGGAGCTGAAAACGGTGCGCTAACCGTGATGCTGGGCGGGGATGCCAACGATATGGCTAAAGCGGAAACCGCTATCATGAGTTATTCCCGCTGTGCCAAATTGCTGGGGCCGGCTGGCTCTGGCCAATTAGCGAAAATGGTGAATCAGATTTGCATCGCCGGCGTGGTACAAGGCCTGGCTGAAGCGCTGAATTTTGCCCAGCACGCTGGCTTAGATGGTGCTGCGGTAGTAGAGGTAATTTCACAAGGCGCCGCGCAGTCATGGCAAATGCAAAACCGCTACAAAACTATGCTTGATGGTAAGTACGATTTTGGTTTTGCAGTTGATTGGATGCGCAAAGACTTAGGCATTGCTTTAAACGAAGCCCGCAAAAATGGCAGCCATTTGCCACTTACCGCCTTGGTTGATCAGTTTTACAGCGAGGTACAGCAAATGGGCGGTGGCCGTTGGGATACCTCCAGTTTGCTCGCGCGGTTTAAGTGATAAAGAGCAAATAGAAATTATAAGGGCGCTATTAAGCGCCCTTATAATCAGTCATAAGCAGTTGCCATTTTAACCCAGAACATTAGCAGACCTCCGCCAACGACCCCTGTTTTTGCTACATAGAAAAGCGTACTTATATCAGCCACCCCTCCCAAGCCAAACACAAAACTACATAACAGTAAAAAAAAGCCAAGGTAACTGTATAGCGTTTGTTCGTATAACTTACGTTTGTTTCTCATGCTGCCGTTAATGCCGGCAATTACCAGAAAGGGACTCAAAACATCCGTTAGAAACACAAAATCATCAAATTCATTCGTGATCAGGAACCAGCGGCACACAAATAGCAGCAGGAACGATAGCAACGCTGCGATAATAATCCGGCGCCAGCTAAATTTGATTGCGTTAAATGTTTCGTTAATTTGTTCTGCCGTCTGTTCAGGTTGTTGTAAAATCTTTCTTACCTGACGTAAACGGCTAAATGCTTTAAGAGGGGAAGGAGACACCGCACTTTGTGTTGCATTGTTAATACAAATACAGGTTATTAATACCTGGTTTTTGGGACTAAACTTTATTGTTAGCTGCTTAGCATCCTGCAGCATTGCACTGTCGTCCTGACCAATGAAAAACACCTCATATTGCACGAAAAACTTCATCGGGCCCGACGGTTTAACTTCATTTTCGGCCAACAGTTTATCGCGCAGTGCTATCGCCTGTTCAATAAAATCCTGTTTGGCTGGCAAGTTCGCAGCACTGTGGTTAATAAACAGAGCAATCTTACAGGTCATTGGGCTTAATTTTACTAAGATGCGGTTAGCGCAAGATTTAAAGAGCCGTAATTCTGGCAAACCAATAGGCGTTAACACGGCGGTGTTATTATCATCAGTGAAAATTTCCACATCTTCAAACGGTCCGCCAATCGGTTGCCATTGCAGGCGGTTCTCCAGCATTTTTTGTTCAAATTTTTCTAGCAAGCCGGGTAATTCTTCATCAGTACAACGTTCGGTTTTTTCCAGCAATTCGGCCTCTTCAGGACATGACATTTCTTCATAAGTGACATCAGCAAGCAAGGTATATTGCTGTTCTATCATCAGGTGCAGCATAAGTTGTCTGAGGTACGCAGGATCTGCTGTATGTAGCGACGGTGAATTTTCTTGCAAGGTAGGGTTTGCGGTAGTTAAAGAGCTTTCCATGCCAACTGTTCCAATGATAAGCGAGTGAAAAAGAAAGCGGAATGTTATTTCTATATGATTATAATGTCAAAATATATAGTGCAGTAGCGGGAGATTTTGCTGCGACCATCCAAATCAGCGGGCTAAACGGGGATCGGGCATAAAATCCAATTCAGAAACTGTGGCTAAGCAAGCTTTGAAGCCGGGATGAAAGGGATTAAGGAGTATATTGTTTTCACGTGGTGCAATGACGCTGGGAACCGATAACGCCAGGCTAGCCTGCTGCGCCAGCCAGCTATCACCTATTCGTGCAGTCTCAGCGGTTGCTGGTTGCAGTTGCCAGTTGGCCGGTAAATTATTCAGGCTGACAGATAACATATCGTCACTCTGGATAGTTAACTGAAATAACCGATACTGAGCTAGCGGTGCCCGGTTATTTAAATGCACCAGAATTTCCAGAATAGCTAACGCCTCCGAGCCTGCGGTGTAAACACACAGCTGGCCTTTACTATTCCAACGTCCACCGTATAAACGAGCACCTTCACCATCAAATGCCTGTGATGCCCATTTGCTATTTACTAAGCGATATAGTTTAACGGAGCTCATAAAGCGGTTGGAGTATGCGGAGCATTGCCGGTTGCAACACCCGCCGTGCTCGTCACAGCAACTCGGGTTTGCTTGCGCAATCCCTCAAACACTCTGTGACTGTGCCAACGGGGTTCCAACCTCGATGCGAGTGGCAACGACATCACGCAAAAACGCCATGCTCTAAGCGACCAATCAAATCGAGCACAGCCTGAGTTTCAGCTGACGTGGCTAACATCTGCAGTGGCGTTTTATCACCAAGGCCATATACCGGCTCAGTTAGCCAACGCTTAGTTGCTGTTATATCGTCATTAAACAAAGCGTTGGCTGCAACCAATACAGTAGTAAAACGGTATAACCGGTCACTTTCATCCTGAGTGAAATTGCCACTTTTTGCCCGTCTGGCCAGCGTTGCAGGTGCTAACTGACACACTGAGGCCAGTTGCTTTTTGTCTAACTCAGAAACAGCTGCCAACTTATCAAATATGCTATAGCTAAACCCGTTGTGCAGAGCCTGATACAATTTAGGACCACGTTCAGCGATGCCTAAGTGTTGCCAGACATTTTTAATGGTATATAAATTGGGTGTGTATTCTCGGACTAAGGCTGTCATAAGTGACCCTCGCTTCAAATGATATGCTCAAAGTTTATCACTTGATTATTGTGTGGTCAAAAAAAGAGCTCGCTGTTCGTTATAATCAGTGAGCTCTTTTTATTGCTAAAGGCAGAATAATGGCAACTTAGTTAAACACCATCTCCGGTATGTCGCCATCAACCACCAGCTTACCAGCGGTTTTCTGCTGAATTTCTTCTACCGTTATACCCGGGGCGCGCTCTAACAGGTGGAAAGCGCCGTCGCGCACTTCCAGTACGGCTAAATCGGTAACGATTTTTTTCACACAGCCAACGCCGGTTAACGGCAGGGTGCAGCCTTCCAGCAGTTTACTGTTGCCGTATTTATCGGCGTGGGTCATGGTAACCACGATATTCATGGCACCGGCGACTAAATCCATAGCACCGCCCATGCCTTTGACCAGTTTGCCGGGGATCATCCAGCTGGCGATATTGCCGTTCTGGTCCACTTCAAAGGCGCCCAGTACGGTTAAATCGACATGACCGCCACGGATCATGGCAAAGCTTTCTGCTGAGCTGAAAATAGCCGCGCCTTTAATGGCGGTGACCGTTTCTTTGCCGGCGTTAATCATATCGGCGTCAAGCTCTGCTTCAGTCGGGTAGGGGCCCATACCCAGCAAGCCGTTTTCAGACTGCAGCATAACTTCAATGCCCTCTGGCACGTAATTGGCTACCAGGGTCGGAATGCCAATACCCAGGTTAACGTAGTAACCGTCTTGCAGCTCCTGCGCTACGCGCATTGCTACCTGTTCACGAGATAAAGCCATGGTTGCCTCCTTAACCTTGCCGCACCATACGACGTTCGATGCGTTTCTCAAAGCTGCCTTTGATCACGCGCTGCACGTAAATACCAGGGGTATGAATTTGCGACGGTTCCAGCTCGCCCGGCTCAACAATTTCTTCCACTTCGGCCACGGTAATTTTACCAGCGGTAGCCGCCATCGGATTGAAGTTCATCGAGGTGTGACGGAACATCAGGTTACCGTAGCGGTCGGCTTTCCAGGCGCGCACAATAGCAAAATCACCGGTAATGGCAGGCTCTAATACATAATGCCGACCATCAATTTCGCGGGTTTCTTTACCTTCGGCTACCGGAGTACCGTAACCGGTGGCAGTGAAAAAGGCCGGAATACCGGCGCCGCCAGCACGCATTTTTTCTGCCAGGGTGCCTTGTGGGGTTAGCTCTACTTCTAGCTCGCCGCTCAGTAGCTGTTTTTCAAACAGGGCGTTTTCACCAACATAAGAAGCGACCATTTTTTTAATTTGACGGTCTTCCAGTAAAATACCCAAACCAAAGCCGTCGACACCGCAGTTATTCGATACTACGGTTAAATCGGTGGTGCCCATTTTTTTAATCTGGGCAATTAATCCTTCCGGAATACCGCACAAGCCAAAGCCACCGGCAATCACGGTCATGCCGTCTTGCAAGCCGGCCATGGCGTCTTCGTAGCTATGTACGACTTTATTAAACCCTGCCATTTGTTGTCCTCAGTTCTTTGCTGAACGTTGTTTTAAAGCCATTCTTCGATTTCGCGTCTGCTGCTGTGAAGTTTTTTCTGCGACACGCCGTGAACCCCTCCCTGGGGGCTCGTTTATAAACTCCATCTATGAAGTTTACCCTTCGGGCCAGCTGCGCTGTTCAAATTCGTTCCTGACGAATTTGTTCGCCCGGCGTCAACGGTCTCAGAAAAAATCACATTCGCAACCACTTACATCCGTGTAGAGGGAAGCGCACAGTACACTTTAGCCGAAACCGTGTTTTTCATGGATGAAAAACAGACAAATTCGTCAGGAACGAATTTGAACAGCGCCTTTTGCTGCCCTTGGGCAAACTTCAGGGAAGAAGTTTGTAACCCTACAGGGACGTATTTACGGCGTGTTTCGGCAAAGTGGTACGGAGTGCTTACCGAGTTCGAAGAACCTTATTTGCTGCTGTAAACTAACTATTAGTTTGCTTGCACTTCGCCTTCATTGCCAATCCTACTTTAGAACTAGGCTGCTTCCCCAGCTTGGCGGTAATAAACCAACCTGCCTCTGCCAGCGCCGTTAAATCGATGCCGTGCTCAATGCCTAAGCCATTGAGTAAATACACCACATCTTCGGTAGCCACGTTACCCGAGGCACCAGCAGCATAGGGGCAGCCGCCCAAGCCTGCCACTGCGCTATCGATGATGCTGATACCGCGGTTCAGCGCTACATAAATATTAGTCAGAGCCTGGCCGTAGGTGTCATGAAAATGCACAGCTAATTTTTCAGCAGGTACCATCGAAAGCACCGCATCGAGCATCGCGTTTACTTTTGGCGGAGTACCAACCCCTATAGTATCGCCCAGAGATATCTCGTAACAGCCCATTTCCAGCAGCGCTTTAGCGACCAGGGCGACCTCGGTCGGTGCCACATCACCCTGATAGGGGCAACCGACCACGCAGGACACATAACCGCGCACTTTGATGCCATCAGCTTTCGCCGCCTCAACGACCGGCGCAAAGCGCTCCAGGCTTTCACTGATAGAGCAGTTAATGTTTTTCTGGCTGAACGCCTCTGATGCCGCACCAAAAATGGCTACTTCTGTCGCGCCTGCCGCTTTCGCCGCTTCATAGCCTTTTAAATTTGGGGTCAGCGCCGCATAAGTCACGCCGGTTTTGCGGACAATGCCGGCAAATACCTGGCCGGAGTCGGCCATTTGCGGCACCCACTTCGGGGAGACAAAGGCGCCACTTTCAATGTAACTGTGGCCTGCGGTACTTAACATATCGATTAAGGCAATTTTATCGGTGGTACTGACACTTTGCTCGTTTTGCAGGCCATCACGCGGGCCTACTTCAACGATGCGGACACTTTTGGGCAAGCTCATGCTTCCTCCGGACTAAAATCGACCAGTTCGGCGCCATCTTTTACTAAGTCACCTGCAGCATAAAACACCTCATTCACCACGCCGTCTTTGGGCGCTTTGATGCTGTATTCCATTTTCATCGCTTCCATAATAACCAGCGTATCACCGGCTTTTACATTAGCGCCGGCTTTGGTCATTATCGCCACAATAGTACCGTTCATTGGCGCAGTTAAACTGCCGGCATGCTCGCTACCGTCCAGCTCCGGGGTGACTTCGGTGCGGTAAATAAAGTCATACCGATGATGTTTAATAAAGACACTGATGGTGTCCTGATAACGGCTGACCCGCACTTTGGTTTTATGATCGCCCAAGGTCGCGCTCAGCTCATCGCCATGCAGCTCCGCCAGACAGCATATTTGCTGGCCTTGCAGCTCGACAACATAATGCTGTTGTTGCTCGCGGATCGTCAGTTGCTCTGAATTCTCGCCGTGCAGTAAATTCAGAATAACGGTCGGTGTTTCATTTAAACGCCAGCCATGGCTATATTGCCAGGGGCTAGGGCTGGTATTACTGGGCCTGGGTGCTTTTTGCTGCTCCATAATAAATAGGGCGGCCAGCACCAGCGCCTGGTTATTCTCGCTGTTGGCCGGGGCGAACAAAGTTGCCTGATGCTGGTTAATAAAGTTGGTATCCAGCTCGGCGGCTTTAAACGCGGGGTGTTCGGTTAAGCTGGTTAAAAAGCTTAAGTTGGTAGTCACTCCTGCTATCCGGTAATCGTCCAGCGCACGCAGCATTCTGGCAATAGCGCGATCGCGGCTTTCGTCCCAGACAATCAGTTTAGCAATCATCGGATCATAAAAAGGCGATACTTCGTCATTCTCTACCACACCCGTATCGACCCGTACAAAGCGACTGGCTTCCGGCTGGCGTAAATAAGTCAGCTTGCCGGTGGCAGGCATAAAATCGTTATCCGGATCTTCAGCATAGACCCGCACTTCAATGGCGTGACCATCAATTTGCACTTCATTCTGGCTTAGCGGTAATTTTTCACCAGCCGCGACTAACAGCTGCCATTTAACTAAATCCTGACCGGTGATCATTTCAGTAACCGGGTGTTCTACCTGCAGCCGGGTGTTCATTTCCATAAAGTAGAAAGAGCCGTCTTCGTCGAACAGAAACTCGACGGTACCGGCGCCGCGATAATCAATGGCTTTGGCCGCTTTAACTGCCGCTTCACCCATTGCCTGGCGTTGTTCAGCACTAAAATTGGGTGCCGGTGCTTCTTCAATCACTTTCTGGTGACGGCGCTGAATCGAGCAGTCGCGCTCGGCTAAATACACGGCGTTGCCGTGATTATCACAAAACACCTGAATTTCGATATGCCGCGGCTTGGTTAAATAGCGCTCAACCAGCATTTTGTCATTGCCAAAGCCGGCTTTGGCTTCGCGGCGGGCACTGGCTAAGGCATCGGCAAACTCGTCTTTTTTCCAGACCACCCGCATGCCTTTACCGCCGCCACCATAGGCGGCTTTTAACAGCTGCGGATAACCAATGTTGGCAGACTCTTTGGCCAATAGCGCGTCTGACTGGTCATCACCGTGATAACCCGGCACTAACGGTACGCCGGCATCGGCCATAATTTTTTTGGCGGCGCTTTTTGAGCCCATGGCAGTAATGGCGGCAACCGGTGGGCCGATAAACACCACGCCCGCATCCGAACAGGCTTTAGCGAAATCTTCGTTTTCAGATAAAAAACCATAGCCCGGGTGAATCGCTTCGGCGCCACTTTGTTTGGCAATGTCGATAATTTTATCGCTGCGCAGGTATGAGTCTTTACTGGGAGCAGGGCCAAGTAAGTAGGCTTCATCAGCCATTCTGACATGGCGGGCATTGGCATCGGCCTCTGAATACACCGCCACACATCGAATGCCCAGTTTATGCGCCGTGTCGATCACCCGACAGGCAATTTCGCCACGGTTAGCGATTAATATTTTTCGAAACATAGTTAATTATCCTGTGGCTTAGGCGCTAACCAGTTAGGGCGGCGCTTTTCCAGAAAAGCACTCAGGCCTTCCTGACCTTCATCAGATACCCTAATTTCAGCAATCGCCTGGGTGGTATGTGCTACCACATTGTTGCTGATTTTACGGTTATAAATATTGTGGATCAGTGCTTTGGCGGCGCTCATGGCGGCCGGACTGTTTTGCAGCAGCTGCTCTGCTAACGCATCGGCTTGTTGCGGCAGTTCGCTGGCACTGACTACCTCGTGTAACAAGCCCAGGGCTTTGGCGGTGTCGGCAGTAAAGCGCTCGGCTGTTAAAAAATACCGCCGGCTTTGCCGCTCGCCTAAAGCGCGCATCACATAGGGACTGATTACTGCCGGAATAAGGCCAATTTTTACTTCGCTTAGACAGAAACTGGCGGTATCGCTGGCTATAGCCATGTCGCAACAGGCAACTAAACCTACAGCGCCACCGAACGCGGCGCCCTGTACCATAGCGATGGTGGGCTTGGAGAATTTATCCAGTTTATGCATCAAGGTCGCCAGCTCGTTGGCATCGTCCAGATTTTGCTCGTAGTCTTTTTCGGCCATTGAGCGCATCCAGTTTAAATCGGCGCCGGCGGAAAAGTTTTTTCCGTTGGCACTTAACAACAGCACTTTTACCTGATCGTTGCGGGCCAGGTTATCCAGCACCTGGATCAGCTCAGCTATCATCAGATTGTCAAAAGCGTTATGCACCTCTGGCCGGTTGAGTACCAGGTTGGCCACGCCACGCTGGTCAATACTTAGTTGGGTGTAAACCTGGTTCATTGTCTCTCCGAAATTGTTAAAGCAAGCTAGGGTTTTATAAACCGGCCAGCGCATATCTCCGATATCGCGGTTGCTGCGTGTATTTTTGTCTGCGACACGCCGTGAACCCATCCATGGGGGCTCGTTTCCGCCCGTCCAGGGCTTCAACGGTCGCCGAAAAAATCACATCCGCACCCGCTTAATCCTCGTAGCGGCAAGCGCACAGTGCACTTTGCTCAGAACCGTGTTTTTCATGGATGAAAAACAGGAGCCTACAGGGATGTATTCACGGCGTGTTCTGACAAAGTTGTACGGTGAGATTGCAGCGTCTATGGCCGAAGAACCTGATAACCATCAATCTGCCCCACACAACTATCACATCCTGAATACACCAAACTTAGTCTCTTCAATCGGCGCATTCAGTGCGGCGGCTAAAGCTAAGCCAACTGTCATCCGGGTTTGAGCCGGGTCAATAATACCGTCATCCCACAAGCGGCCACTGGCATAGTAAGGGTGGCCTTGCTTTTCGTACTGCTCAATAATCGGCTTTTTCAAGGCCTTTTCCGCATCAGCTGACAGGGTTTCGCCTTTACGGGCTAAGCCGTCTTTGGTTACCTGGGCCATAACGCCTGCTGCCTGCTCACCGCCCATTACCGAAATACGGGCGTTAGGCCACATCCACATCATGGTTGGGTCATAGGCGCGGCCGCACATGCCATAGTTGCCGGCGCCGTAGCTGCCGCCAATTAACACGGTAAATTTAGGTACCTTGGCGCAACTTACCGCCATCACCATTTTGGCACCGTGCTTGGCAATCCCTTCAGCTTCATACTTTTTGCCGACCATAAAGCCGGTAATGTTCTGCAGGAATAACAACGGAATTTTGCGCTGGGCGCACAGTTCAATAAAGTGCGCGCCTTTTTGGGCAGATTCTGAGAAAAGTATCCCGTTATTGGCGACAATGCCGACCGGATAGCCGAAGATGCGTGCAAAGCCGCACACCAGAGTTGCACCGTACAGCTGTTTAAACTCATCAAAGTCTGAGTTATCGACAAGGCGGGCAATCACTTCTTTAACATCGAATGGTTTGCGTAAATCGGTACCAACAATGCCGTATAACTCTTTGGCATCGTATAACGGCTCTTGCGGCGCTTTCACATCCAGTTGCTCTGGCTTAGGGCGGTTTAAACGCGATACAGCATTGCGAGCCAGTTGCAGTGCATGCTCGTCATTTAAGGCATAGTGATCGGCCACACCGGAAATTTTGCAGTGCACATCAGCGCCGCCAAGCTCTTCAGCCGAGACTTCTTCGCCGGTGGCGGCTTTGACCAGCGGCGGACCAGCTAAGAAAATAGTCCCTTGCTCTTTAACGATAATGCTCTCGTCTGCCATGGCGGGCACATAGGCGCCGCCGGCAGTACACAGGCCCATTACCACGGCAATTTGTGGAATGCCCTTGGCTGACATATTCGCCTGGTTAAAGAAAATACGGCCAAAGTGTAGCTTGTCGGGGAATACATCGTCCTGCCGGGGCAGGTTAGCGCCGCCAGAGTCGACCAGATAAATACAGGGCAGGTGACAGCGTTCGGCTATTTCCTGCGCCCGCAGGTGTTTTTTTACAGTCAGCGGATAATAGGTGCCACCTTTTACCGTAGCATCGTTAGCGACAATCATGCACTCAACACCGCTTACCCGGCCAATACCGGCGACGACGCCCGCGCTAGGCACGTAATCTTCGTAACATTCCCAGCCGGCAAACTGGCCCACTTCTAAAAACGGCGAGCCTGGGTCCAGTAGCTTCTGAATGCGCTCCCGGACAAACAATTTACCGCGGGCCGTGTGGCGGGCGATTAACGCTTCGCCGCCTCCGAGTTTAATTTGCTGCACTTTAGTATTCAGATCGTCAACCACGGCTTGCATAGCATCGGCATTTTTCTGAAACTCTTCAGTGCGCGGATTAACCTTGCTGATAATTTTGCTCATATCAGTTTGACTCAGTAAATAACTCGCGGCCGATTAACATGCGGCGGATTTCAGAGGTGCCGGCGCCAATTTCGTACAGCTTGGCATCGCGCAGTAAACGGCCGGTAGGGTACTCATTGATGTAGCCATTACCGCCTAATAACTGAATGGCATCCAGCGCCATTTTGGTGGCCAGTTCTGCCGAGTAAAGAATAACGGCTGCGGCGTCTTTACGGGTGGTTTCACCGCGATCACAGGCTTTGGCCACGGTATAAACATACGATTTTGCGGCATTCATCTGGGTATACATATCTGCCAGTTTGCCCTGCACCAGCTGGAATTCACCAATGGCCTGGCCAAACTGTTTACGGTCGTGAATATACGGCACCACTACGTCCATACAGGCTTGCATAATTCCCAGTGGGCCGGCTGCCAGTACTACGCGTTCGTAATCCAGGCCACTCATTAATACTTTAACGCCGCCGCCAATCTGGCCCAGTACGTTTTCGGCCGGTACTTCGCAATCTTCAAATACCAGCTCACAAGTGTTAGAGCCGCGCATGCCTAATTTATCCAGTTTCTGAGCAGTGCTGAAACCTTTAGTACCGCGCTCAACAATAAAAGCAGTAATGCCTTTGCTGCCGGCATTAATATCGGTTTTGGCGTAAATGACATAGGTGTGCGCATCCGGGCCGTTGGTGATCCACATTTTATTGCCATTTAAAATGTACATATCGCCTTTTTTCTCGGCGCGCAGTTTCATGCTTACCACGTCAGAACCGGCATTGGGTTCACTCATTGCCAGGGCACCAATATGCTCACCCGAGCACAGCTTTGGCAGGTACTTCTTTTTTTGCGCTTCTGTGCCATTGCGGAATATCTGGTTAACGCACAGGTTAGAGTGGGCGCCATAGGACAAACCCACTGACGCTGAAGCACGGCTGATTTCTTCCAGCGCGACGACATGCTCTAAATAACCCAGGCCTGAGCCGCCGTATTTTTCATCAACGGTAATGCCCAGCAAGCCTAAATCACCAAATTTACGCCATAATTCATTGGGGAATTCGTTAACCTGGTCAATATGTTCGGCCCGTGGGGCTATTTCTTCGCGGGCAAAAGCATTTACCTGCTCGCGGATCATATCTACGGTTTCGCCTAAATCGAAGTTAAGGCCTTTATAACTGCTTATCATGGTAAATCCCCGTTTGCTAAATGCTGAAAACCGCCTAGGCGGTTTTGGATTGTTTGGCGTCGGCTAAGGTATCGCGGCATCGTTTTTCAACGGTAACCAGCTCCATTAGCACCACTTTAATGTCGTCCAGTTGCTGATGCAGTTCAGTTTTCTTCTGCTCAATTAATTTCAGCATGGTACTTAATTGGGTGACACTGCTTTTGTCAGCGTCATACAGCTCAAATAACTGCCCGGTCTCGGCCAGGCTGAAACCCAGTCTTTTGCCACGCAGGATTAGCTTCAGGCGAACCCTGTCACGTTTGCTGTAAATGCGGGTTTGGCCATTACGTAAAGGTGTAAGCAGCCGCTGATCTTCGTAAAACCGAATGCTGCGAGTAGTAATGTCGAACTCTTTCGCCAGCTCGCTGATACTGTAGGTTTTTTCTTCTTTTTCTGTCATAACCGCCTTCCCGAAAAACGCCATCAACTATAAGTGAAGTTTACGTAAAGGTAAAGCTGTGGCTGGGCGCTACAAATCCCAAAACTGGCAATTTGGCGGGCTTTGTAAAGCAAAAATGCCAGATTCCGCTGGTCCGACTGTACAGTTTACTGCACCATTTCCCGAACTCTAAACAGCTGACACTACCATAGTGTTAGATAGTTGACGTTGGCGTAAACGTAAATTTGGTGTAGGCTCTTGGGCATCTTTTCAGGCCAACCTTGATAGGAGAGTAAAATGGCTTCTGACAATACCGGACACACTATTGTAATTGTTGCAGCAAAGCGAACCGCGATGGGTGGCTTTATGGGCGGCTTAACCGAGGTTGACGCCACCGTACTGGGCGCTACCGCTATTAAAGCGGCACTTGAGCAGGCTGGGGTTAACGGCGACAAGGTCAGTGAAGTGATTATGGGCAACGTGCTGCCAGCCGGCTTGGGCCAGGCACCAGCGCGTCAGGCTACCTTGAAAGCTGGCTTACCGTTAAGTGCCGGCGCTACTACTATTAATAAAGTGTGTGGTTCAGGCTTAAAAGCCGTGATGCTGGCCAGCGATTTACTGAAAGCCGGCAGCGCTGATCTGGTGGTTGCCGGTGGTATGGAATCAATGAGCAACGCGCCTTACTTATTGCCTAAAGCGCGGGCAGGCTACCGGATGGGGCATGGCGAGATCAAAGACCACATGATGCTGGATGGTCTGGAAAACGCCTACGATGGTAAAGCCATGGGCTGTTTTGCTCAGGGTACCGCCGATGAAAAAGGCATTACCCGCGAGCAGATGGATGCTTTCGCGGTGCAGTCAACTACCCGCGCTCAGCAAGCAATAACTAGTGGTGCTTTTGAGGCAGAAATTGCCCCGGTAAGCTTTCAAACCCGCAAAGGTGAAGTGACTTTCAAGGTAGATGAGCAGCCAGGTAATGCCAAACTGGATAAGATCCCAAGCTTACGGCCGGCCTTTGCTAAAGACGGCACCATTACCGCGGCCAACTCCAGCTCTATTTCAGATGGGGCAGCAGCACTGGTATTGATGCGGGAAAGCGATGCCAAAGCTCAGGGTTTAACACCCCTGGCAAAAGTGGTAGCACACAGCACCAACTCAATGGAGCCGGCATTGTTTACCGTGGCCCCGGTTGGCGCTATGCAAAAAGTTCTGCAAAAAGCTGGCTGGGATAAAGAGCAGGTCGATTTATGGGAAATTAATGAAGCCTTTGCCATGGTAACCATGCTGGCCATTAACGAGCTGGGCCTGGATGCAGCCAAAGTTAACGTTAACGGCGGTGCCTGTGCGTTGGGCCACCCAATCGGTGCTTCAGGCGCCCGGATTCTGGTTACCCTTATTCATGCGCTGCGTAACCGCGGCCTGAGCAAAGGCGTGGCCTCGCTGTGTATTGGTGGCGGCGAAGCCGTAGCCTTAGCAGTTGAAGTTTTATAACTGGCAATAACATCTAAGCAAGTGTGAGGTTGGAATCCCGTTAGCGCAGCCACAGAGTGTCTGAAGATTTGTGCAACAAATCTGAGTTGCTGTGGCGAGCACAACGGGAGTTGCAACCGGTAACGTTTTACTGAACAAACCAGCATTAAATTACAGTGTGCCAGCTTATTTTAATAATTAGATCTATTACCACGCTGGCAACACCCCCCAACAACCGGGAGAAGCAATATGACACAACAGGTTAAACATTTTATCGACGGCGAGTTCGTCAGCTCTAACAGCGACAAACTGATCCCCGTTACCAACCCGGCTACCCAGGAAGTGATTGCTCAGGTTCCTTGCGCTACCCAGGAAGAAATGACCCGGGCAGTAGAATCGGCCAAAGCGGCGTTTTTAACCTGGAAAGAAGTACCGGTATCTGAGCGCGCTCGCTTAATGATGCGGTTTGCTCATTTATTAAAAGAACACCAGGGCGAAATTGCCGACATTATCTGTCAGGAACTGGGTAAAACCGTAGAAGACGCCAAAGGCGATGTCTGGCGTGGTATTGAGGTGGTTGAGCAGGCAGCCAATATTCCTTCATTAATGATGGGCGAAACTGTTGAAAACGTGGCGCGAAGCATCGATACCTACAGTTACATTCAACCACTGGGTGTCTGTGCCGGTATTACCCCATTTAACTTCCCGGCGATGATACCATTGTGGATGTTCCCGATGGCAATTGCCTGTGGCAATACCTTTATCTTAAAACCGTCTGAGCAAGACCCGATGACGGTTAACAAAATTGCAGAACTGTTTGTTCAGGCCGGTGCGCCAAAAGGCGTATTACAGGTAGTGCATGGTGCGAAAGAGCAGGTCGATGCCATATTGCATCACCCGGATATTAAAGCGATCTCCTTCGTGGGCTCGGTCAACGTGGGCCAGTATATCTACAAAACCGGTACCGACAATCTGAAACGGGTACAGGCGTTTGCCGGCGCCAAGAACCATATGGTAATAATGCCTGATGCCAACAAGCAGCAGGTAGTTAATGCCCTGGTGGGAGCGTCTGTTGGTGCTGCCGGTCAGCGCTGTATGGCGATTTCAGTTGCGGTATTTGTCGGTGCGGCAGCAGAGTGGATCCCGGAAGTGGCTGAGGCTATTGGCAAGGTTCGCCCTGGTGTTTACACCGACCCGAATGCTGCTTACGGCCCGCAAATTAGCCCGCAAGCCCGTGCCCGCGTGCTGTCACTGATTGAGCAAGGTAAGAAAGAAGGCGCCACCTGCGTGCTGGATGGCTCTGACTGCAAAGTGGAAGGCTATCCGGATGGTAACTGGGTAGGGCCAACGGTATTTAGCAATGTTAAAACCGATATGGAAATTTACAAGCAGGAAATTTTCGGACCTGTACTGACCACTATGCACGTTGATTCACTCGCTGAAGCGCTGAAAGTTGTTAACGACAGCCCGTATGGTAACGGTACCTCTATCTTTACCGCCAGCGGCGCAGCTGCGCGTAAGTATCAGCATGAGGTGGAAGTCGGTCAGGTAGGGATTAACATTCCAATTCCGGTGCCACTGCCGTTCTTCTCGTTTACCGGCTGGAAAGGATCGTTCTACGGCGATCAGCATGCGTACGGTAAGCAGGCAGTGCGTTTCTATACCGAGACTAAGACCATTACTGCCCGCTGGTTTGATGACGATATTCCGGTATCTGGCCCGAATATGTCGATAAACCTGCGCTAATGTACTCAGGCGGGTAGCAGACTTTACTAAGCCGACCGTTGAAGGCCAAGGATGCTGACAAATTCGTCAGGAACGAATTTGGACAGCTTTGCTGGCCCGAAGGGTAAATGCCAAGGATGGTATTTACAAAATGAGCCCCATGGAAGGTTTATGGCGTGTCGGCGTGTAAAGTGTGCTGCTAAGCCCCATATGGTTTGAATAAAATTAAAAGGTGCACCGACACCACAACCTGTAAAGGTGTATAAATGAATTTCAATTTAACAGAAGACCAGCAAGCCTTTGTTGATGTGGCCCAACAGTTTGCTGAACAAGAACTGGCGCCTCATGCTGCCCAGTGGGACCGTGATCATCACTTCCCGAAAGACGTGATTCAAAAAGCCGGTGAGCTGGGTTTTTGCTCGCTTTACACCGCTGAAGATGACGGTGGCATGGGATTATCACGCTTAGACTCGTCTATTATTTTCGAACAATTAGCCATGGGCTGTACCGCCACCACCGCCATGTTAACTATTCATAATATGGCGACCTGGATGATTGCGACCTGGGGCACCAGCGACGCGAAAACCGAGTGGGTCGAACATTTGGTTACCGGCCAGAAGCTGGCGTCTTACTGCTTAACTGAGCCAGGCTCTGGCTCAGATGCTGCCGGCCTGCGTACCAGTGCTAAAAAAGACGGCAGCGATTACATTTTAAATGGCTCGAAGATGTTTATCTCTGGTGCTGGTGAAACCGAAGTACTGGTAGTCATGGCCCGCACCGGTGAAGCTGGTCCCAAGGGTATTTCTGCGTTTATTGTGCCGGGAGATGCCAAAGGCGTTATTTACGGTAAAGCGGAAGAGAAAATGGGCTGGAATGCCCAGCCAACCCGTTTGATTACCTTTGAAGATGTGCGTATTCCTGCCCATTACTTATTGGGTAACGAAGGTGAGGGTTTTGGCTTTGCGATGAAAGGCCTGGATGGCGGCCGGATTAATATCGCTACCTGTTCTATTGGTACTGCCCAACAGGCGTTAAATACCGCCCGTAACTATATGCTGGAGCGTCAGCAATTTGGTAAGCCACTGGCGGCGTTTCAGGCGCTGCAATTTAAACTGGCCGATATGGCCACTGAGCTGGTTGCAGCAAGGCAGTTAGTTCGCCTGGCGGCCTTTAAACTGGATCAGAAAGACGGTGAAGCCACGGCCTATTGTGCCATGGCCAAGCGCTTTGCCACTGATGTTGGCTTTCAGGTATGCGACCAGGCGCTGCAACTGCACGGTGGTTATGGCTACATTAAGGAATATCCGCTGGAGCGGCATTTCCGCGATGTGCGGGTACACCAGATTTTGGAAGGCACCAATGAAATTATGCGGCTGATTATTGGCCGGCGTTTACTGGATGCCGCTGCGGGCGACATTCTGTAACCTAATCAACGGATAATGTTCGTGGTTTAGCGAAAAGGTGAACCAGGTTTGTTCACGCCGACACGCCGTAAACCCCTCCCTGGGGGCTCGTTTCCGCCCGTCCAGGGCTTCAACGGTCGGCTTAGAACAAACCTTATTCACCTCATTCAACTTCCGAGTATTGCCAACAAAGGAGACATTAATGGCTCAACTAAAACTGGAAAAGCGCGGTCACATAGCGCTTATCACCATGGCAAACCCGCCAGCCAATACCTGGACCTATGCCAGCTTAACCGAGCTGCGCGATACGGTTATCAGCCTGAATAATGACAAAAATATCTATGCGCTGGTGATAACCGGTGAAGGCGATAAATTCTTCTCAGCAGGTGCTGATTTAAAGCTGTTTGCCGATGGCGACAAAGCGGTTGCCAGCGATATGGCACGGATTTTTGGCGAAGCCTTTGAAACCTTAAGTTCCTTTCGTGGAGTGTCGATTGCGGCAATTAATGGCTACGCCATGGGTGGTGGTTTAGAAGTCGCATTGGCTTGTGATATCCGTATTGCCGGGCAACAAGCACAAATGGCTTTACCTGAAGCTAAAGTGGGGTTATTACCTTGTGCCGGCGGTACTCAGAACCTGTCCTGGCTGGTCGGTGAAGGCTGGGCCAAACGCATGATTTTATGTGGCGAGCGGCTCAATGCCGAAAAAGCGCTGCAAATTGGCCTGGTAGAGGAAGTGGTACCCACCGGAACCGTATTAGAAGCCGCGTTGGCGCTGGCCGCTAAAGTGGCCAGCCAAAGCCCGGTGGCGGTAGCCGCGTGTAAGAAGCTAATCCAACAAGGCCGCAGTGGCAGCATCAATGCAGCATTGCCGTTGGAGCGCGAATTGTTTGTCGGTTTATTCGATACTAAAGATCAGGTAGAAGGCGTGCAGGCCTTTTTGGAAAAACGCCAGGCTAACTGGGTAAACGGGTGATGAGCATGAGTACAGACGTAGTGTTATATCAGGAACTTACGGCTGACAATGGCAAGAAAATTGCGGTTGCTACCCTTAACTCAGAAAAGTCGTTAAATGCATTAAGCTTGCCGATGGTGGAGTCATTATTGCCGCAACTGCAGGCCTGGAAAGATGATAAGTCTATTGCCATGGTGCTATTACAGGGTGCTGGCGATAAAGCGTTTTGTGCCGGCGGTGATATCCGTGATTTATATCAGGCGATGAAAGAAAGCCCCGATTATTATCATCCTTATGTTGAAGAGTTTTTCACCAAAGAATATACCCTCGATTATCTTATTCATACCTTCGATAAGCCCGTGTTGGTGTGGGGTAATGGTATTGTGATGGGTGGCGGTTTAGGCCTGATGGCGGGTGCATCGCATCGGGTAGTGACCGGCAGCAGTCGGATAGCGATGCCGGAAATGGCGATTGGTTTATACCCTGATGTTGGTGCCAGTTGGTTTTTAAACCGGATGCCGGAGGGCTGTGGTATTTTCCTGGGCTTAACGGGCGCTTCTATTAATGCTGCCGATGCCAAATTTATTCATCTGGCCGATCATTTTATTTTGCATGAAGACAAGACAAACCTGGTCGATAAGTTATTAGCCGTGAAGTGGGGTGAGACCATCGCGCTTAACCATCAGAAATTGTCAGATGTGTTGCGAAATGCTGAAGAGCATTGTCGAACCAAGATGCCATTAAGCCAGATCAGGCCTCATCAAAACGCCATTGCAGAGTTACATGAAATCAATAATTTACCTCAGGTCATTAGCGCTATTAATGCTATCGAGGGGGACGATAAATGGTTGGCTAAAGCTAAACAGTCGCTGGCTTACGGCAGCCCGATCACCGCGCATATCGTTTTTAAATTGCTGCAACTGGGCCAAAGTAAGATCCTGGCCGACAGTTTCCGACTGGAGCTTGGGATCAGTGTGCAATGTGGACAGCTTGGTGAGTTCCAGGAGGGCGTACGTGCGTTACTGATTGATAAAGATTTAACCCCAAAATGGCAATACCCGAGCGTAGCCGAGGTACCTGCTAAGGTTATCGAGTTATTATTTAGCTCACCCTGGCCGGACAATGAGCACCCTCTAAAAGATTTAGGCTTATTGGATAGTTAATTTACCAGGAAAACTGCAAGGAATTTATTATGGCTAAAGTTGCATTTATTGGTTTAGGAAATATGGGTGGCCCAATGGCTACTAACTTATTAAAAGCTGGCCACGATGTTGTTGCATTTGATTTATCCGCTGCAGCGCTTTCCCAGTTAGAAGCGGAAGGCGCGAAGGTTGCCAGTTCGGCCAAAGAGGCTGTAGCCGGTACCGATTATGTTATTTCAATGCTACCAGCGGGTAAGCATGTCATCGGGTTATATTTGGGTGAACAAGGCATTGCCAGCGCAATCAGTAAACAGGCACTGGTTATCGATTGTTCGACCATTGATGCCGAAAGTGCCCGCACCGTGGGCATTGGTTTAGCTGAGCACGGCATTGCCTTTATTGATGCACCGGTGTCAGGTGGGGTAGGCGGCGCCAAGGCGGGCACCCTTACCTTTATTGTTGGCGGTGCGGCACAAGATTTTGAGAACGCCAGAACCGTGTTAAGCAATATGGGTAAAAACCTGTTTCACGCAGGGGTGATTGGTGCCGGTCAGGTGGCAAAAATCTGTAACAATATGCTGTTAAGTATTTTAATGGCCGGTACGTCAGAAGCGTTGCAAATGGGTATTAATAACGGTCTTGATCCTAAAGTTTTGTCAGACATCATGCTTAAAAGCTCGGGCCGCAACTGGACGCTGGAGCTATATAACCCGTGTCCGGATGTGATGCCGAATGTGCCATCGAGCAATGATTATCAGGGTGGCTTTATGGTCGATTTAATGGCCAAGGATTTAGGCCTGGCGCTGGAAGCCGCGAAGCAAAGCGGCAGCAACACCCCATTAGGTGAGTTGGCGCATAGTTTATATTTGAAACATCAGCAGGCAGGGAATGGCAAACTGGATTTCTCCAGTATTTTTAAGATGTTGGAGAAGAAATAAATGAAACTGCAAAACAAAACCATCGTAATTACCGGCGGCGCTCAGGGCCTCGGCCTGGAAATGGCGCGTATGTGTGCCGCTGAAGGCGCGAAACTGGCATTAATTGATATGAATGCCGAGCAGTTAGCGGCAGCTAAAGCAGAGCTGTCAGCTAATACCACAGTGCATACGTACAGCGCTAACGTAGCAGATGAGGCTCCGGTTGAAGAAGTTTTTGGCCAAATCGATAGCGACTTTAATGGCATCGACGGCCTGATTAACAACGCCGGTATTTTGCGTGACGGCCTGCTACTGAAATACAAAGACGGCGAGCTGGTCAGCAAAATGTCGCTGGCCCAGTTTCAGTCAGTTATCGACGTTAACTTAACCGGCGTGTTTCTGTGTGGCCGTGAAGCAGCCGCTATTATGGTTAAGCGCGGTACCAAGGGCGTTATTATTAATATGTCCAGCGTCGCCCGTGGCGGCAATATGGGCCAGACCAACTATGCCGCCTCTAAAGCTGGTGTAGTAGCGATGACAGTTACCTGGGCCCGCGAGCTCGGCCGTTATGGTATCCGGGTCGGTGCTATCGCCCCAGGTGTTATCCGCACCGCCATGACCGATGCCATGAAGCCAGAAGCGCGCGACCGCTTAGAGAAAATGAAACCAGTAGGGCGCTTAGGCGAAGCCAGCGAGATAGCCCACACCGCGAAATACATTTTCGAAAACGACTTTTTCACCGGTCGGGTAGTAGAAATCGACGGCGGCATAAGCATGTAAGCTGCTTGCGGCTGGAAACAAAAAGGCGCCTCGGCGTCTTTTTTGTTGTAACAACCCTAACTCTGAGCTAATCGGTATTGCAAAAGCAATTTCAGAAAACTCTACTATATTTTGCGGGCTCTTTGTTTTTCTATGATGTGAGCAGTAATTATCATTATTAAAAGGAAATTTAATATGAAAAATATACTCATCACACTCTCTTTTCTGGCGCTCAGTTTTGCAATAAGCGCAAAAGACAGGTTAGAGATATACGAAGATTACGATATTGGCAAAGAAATCATGCTTGTAACAACGGTTAAAGTTGACGCCAATATGGGAGATGTCTATTTAGCAGGTCTGAAGAGCAGCTGGGTTAAAAGTGTGACATTGCAAAAAGAGTTAGGTTTTATTAAAGACTGGAAAATTTATGGCAGCGATCTACCTAACAGCGGCGACTTTAACATGATGTTAGTGGTGACATTTAACAGCAGTGCAGATTTAGAACCCAGTAAGAAAAAGTATGATGCCTTTATGAAAAAATGGAGTGAGGCAGATGAAAAAATGTCGAATGAAATATCGGCAAAATACCCTGAGGTCAGAACGATTACCGGGGAATATCAATTACGTGAAATAATGCTTAAATAACAGAAAGTAGTATTACGTTTTGTCTGTTCAGTCGGTATGTTTTTACAATTTTATGATATAAATTGTGGGCGCCTGTATTCGTTTTATTCGAAAGAGTTCAGGCGCTTGTTAGTTATCTTCAATTTCCCCCTCAGCATAGCACCAACATGTTCAATAATTGTAAGAAATATGATTATTGACAGTCTCTATATTTGATACTAATCTGGATAAAAGTTAACCTCTAGTAACAAAAGGACTGAAAAATGAAAAAAACAACCAAAGTTTTAGCGGGTTTTAGCTTAGTTGGTATGCTGGCCATGTTTCCCTTGAGTGCGCAACCAGATAACCCTGACGCAATTAATATGGCCTGTACTGATGGCCAATGCGATGGTGACATACTCAGTCTCCATAAATTGGCCCGTTATGGCAATTATCAGGCAATGACATTGCTTAGTATGGTTTATGCAACCGGCGATGGCCGCGAAGCGGATCCTGAAAAGGCGTTGAGTTACCTTGAGCGAGCGGTAAAACATCGTTCACCAATGGCAGTATTTCTGCTTTCTGAGTGGTACCGCGAGGGGTTTGTTGTTGCTCAGGATCAACAACAAGCGGCCCAGTTATTATCAGAAGCAGTGAAGTTAAATCATCCACCGGCACAGTACAGAAAAGCGTTGCAGTTACTACAGCAGCCAGAAACTAACCATATTAGTGAAGCTATAACCTTGCTGGAACAAGCAAGTGACGAGCGGCTGGTCGACGCGATGTTCTTACTTGCCAGGCTAAAACAGAATGGGGCGTTTGTAGAGACCGATGTTGAAGGTGCGGCCCAACTTTATAAGAATCTTGTGCTGTCTGGTCATGATCAGTCCAGACCATACTTACGGGAAACGATTGCTATGCTGGCAGCTGAACCTGCTAATTCACAGCTGGTTGCCAATCTACAACAATCTTATGATGTTGAAATAATTCGTATTATTGAGCGTGATCTCAATGCTACCTCTTTGCTGAGCAATGCGATTAGTCAGATGAAGCGCACAGGAGTATATTCTCGCGGTAGTATGAGCAAGTTTCCGGCTGCATCTTGTGATGTTCGCAATACCTGCCTTGCTTTCAGGCCACAGCCCGGTGAAAAAAGTCTTAGGCAAGTGCTAACCGGACAAAAGTAAATCAGAATTAATCTTATGTTAGCCAAAACGCCAACTTAAACTGTTGGCGTTTTTTTTGGGTATTGGCTGTTAACCTAAAAAGTAAATTATGTGATAGTTTGATCTTTTACAGTCAGATATAGAACAGGAATACCCATATGAAAACCAGCTTATTGCTTGGCATTCTATTAGTTACATCCACCCTATTTACCCCAACATTTGCTAGCGCTGACGATAAGACAGAGCTGACCGCCTTACTGAATGAGTTTTTAGACGGCGCAACCCGCAATGACCCGGCTATTCACAACAAATACTGGGCTGATGAGCTTGTTTACACCAGCTCAAGCGGTACTCGTTTTGGCAAAGCCGAGCTGATGCAATCGGTAAATAGCCGTGGTGAGCTAAAACCAGATGAAATAGGTATGCGCTACAGCAGTGAAGATGTGCAAATACTGCAATACAGCGATACGGCCGTAGTCGCCTTTACCCTGGTCGGCACCTCAGATACCGAAACTCTGCGTTTTTTAAACAGCGGCACTTTTATTCGCAAAAATGGTAAGTGGCAGGCCGTGAATTGGCAGGCGACGAAGAAAGCTGACTAAAGCCAATACTAAAGCAGGCACAATCATGCGTACAGTTAAGCAAATACACTTCAGTATTGTGATTAACGCCCCGGTTGAACTGGTGTGGCAGCAGATGTTTGATGATGCCGGCTATCGCGACTGGACTTCAGCATTTTGCGAGGGCTCTTACTTCAAAGGTAAGTGGCAGCAGGACGAAACTATGCGGTTTTTGTCGCCGTCAGGCGATGGCATGGTAGCCATTATTGCTGAGCTTGAGTCGCTGAAGTTCGTGTCGATTAAACATCTTGGTTTTATTGTTGATGGTAAAGATGATATAAGCAGCGAGCAGGTCAGTAGCTGGGCTCCGGCGTTTGAAAATTATTATTTTAAAACGTTAACTGAAGGTACAGAAATCAGGGTTGAACAGGAAATTGACCCGACCTATGAGCAATTTATGACAGATAAATGGCCGAAGGCACTGCAAAGGTTGAAAACGCTAGTTGAAAACCCTGCGTGAGGGAAAGTGATAACCTTATTTAGGCCGGGTCATATAATAAAATAAAGCGCCAACTGGCGCTTTATTTTATTACTACAGGTTAAACCTGCTTACTTTTTGGTTTTGCGGCGCGAGAAGCCAAGTAACGCCAGACCAAGCCCCAGTAAACCTATACCTGCTGGTGTTGGAACAGCAGTTGGCGCAGCAGCTTCGATGCCATTTACCGCCAATGATGCAGAGTACAAACGGAAATTCTGCTGGCCAAAACCTTCGTGGGCCATCCACAAAAAGAAGCTTTGGTTAGCGACAATATCGTTAAACATGTCCATTGTGTTGTCAAAATTAAACGTTTTGGTTGTTATGCCACTACCGACCCTGCCAATTGAAGGGCCTGTAGCACCGCCATTTGATGGTGAGGATGCCGGGCGCAGATTCCAGTATTCAGACGGAATGATACCAAATAAACTATTGTTAGTATGAGAGAATGTTATGGTTAACGAAAATGAGTCGATGCTGTCATATAACATATGGGAAAAATTAAATTCATCGTAAAAACGACCACATGAATCGGCATTAGCTATCGATAGCCAGTTGCTATGAGCACTGTCACAGCTGTCAGTGGCAAGCACACTTGACGGAGCATATTTGCCTGCTGTATTGCCATAATCATGGTCAACAGTACCGATTAAAGCAGCTTGTGCAGGTAAGGCAAATGCTAAAGCGCAAATAGTTGTGATTTTAAGTAAATTCTTTTTCATTAACAACATCCTAATGTTTAATTATATTTTTGTGACTACCTACATTTGTAGCCCAAAGGTACTAAGCAGTTTTGGGGCCAACATTGGCTGACTGCTGCTTAGTTGCTTGATATATATTAATAAATATTAATATGGGAGCAGCTTTAATTGTCACACCAATAGCGCTATTAAATAGCATGTAAAATAAACAGACACTTTTATCAGTATAAGAAGCGGGGCTTAATATCTCATTGTAATCAGTTTGTTACGGTTCTATATTAAATAACGTCGGTCAATTGAGCCGTCAACAGATCTGAACCTTGTGTGTACCAGCGGGTCATAGCGGGGGGTTGAACTATAAACAGAGGACGTTATGAGTAAAATAAAACAGGTGTGGCGTAATAACCGCGGCCTTATCGTTTTTATCAGTTTGATGTTTGTATTCAGAAGTGCGCTGGCTACCCGCTGAATTACCATGCATATTGCGGCCACTTTTGGCGACGTTAATGCTGCGATCGACATTCGCGAGTGAGGTTTTGGTGTTGCTGGCTTTGTTAAGTGCAGCATAGCGCTTTAACTGGGCCTGGAAGCGTGTAATCAAATCTGCATGTGCCGCACGAACTGCCGCTTCTTTGGCCGCAATGAGCGGGTTATGGGCGCCTCTGGCACGTGCGCCGCTAACCGCGCTTTTGGCCTGACTTGATTGATGTAAATCTTCCAGTGCAACCTGATATTTTATTAATGCTTTTTGCAAAGCACTGCTTTGCTCACCTGCTAAGCTGATTGCAGCCGCCGCAGCTGGTAAACCATGTAGCTCAATCCGTTCCATTACTGGCTTAATATGTTCATCAACGGTTTGCGCAATGGGTAAGGTGTATTCTTCATAACGAGAATAGGTTTGGGCGATACGCTGCTGCGCGGCGAGAGGCATGGCCGACATATGCCCGGAAATAAAGGTATCGTTTGGGCCGCAAGAGGTTAAATAAGGTTTGCCCGGTACCAGCATATCCATAGTGTTGGTGCGGTTAAACTCATTAAAGCGGGCCAGTAAGTCGGGATCTGACGCAAAAATGTCACTGGCGCGCTGCGCCCGGGTTGCAATATAAAACTCGGCCATATCAATATCCTTATTTTCAGCTTTACGCGGAATTTTAGGCAAAGCATTTCAATATATCAATAAATATTAACCATTATTAAACTAATAAATCACAAATGTCACTTTGAAAGGGAGCTGATACTGCGTCTGGGGAAATTATATTTGTTGATAAATTCGTTTGAGTTTTTTAGGACAACTGCGTAATTCTTAAGCCACCCCACAAACCCAAAAAAAGCGGCGCTACCTCAACAGTAGCGCCGCATCGTGGTTAAAGGTTTTTTAACGGCTTAAAAGAACCCTAATGGATCTTCACTGTAACTCACCAGCAGGTTTTTCGTTTGCTGGTAATGGTTGAGTGCCAGCTTATGGGTTTCGCGGCCAATACCCGATTTTTTATAGCCACCAAACGCAGCGTGTGCCGGGTACATGTGATAACAGTTGGTCCACACTCTTCCTGCTTCAATTTTCCGGCCAAAATGATAAGCCCGGTTCATGTTGCGGGTCCAGACGCCGGCGCCTAAGCCAAACTCTGAACTGTTGGCCAGCGCCAGAGCTTCTGCTTCATCTTTAAAAGTCGACATTGAGATGACAGGGCCAAAAATTTCCTCTTGAAATACCCGCATGTCGTTGGTGCCTTTCAGTATGGTGGGTTGAATGTAAAAACCGCCATTAAATTCAGCGCTTACTTGCTCAATACCGCCACCTGTGAGTACCGTGGCACCTTCTTTTTTACCAATTTCAATGTAGCTTAAGATTTTCTCAAACTGGGCTTGCGACGCCTGGGCACCCACCATCGTTTCGCTATCCAGTGGATTGCCTCGTTTTATCTGTAAGGTGCGTGCCAGAATTCGCTCGATAAATTGCTCGTAAATATCTTCCTGAATAAACAACCGTGACGGACAGGTACACACTTCACCCTGGTTAAAATAAGCCAGTACTGCACCTTCAATAGCCTTGCTGAGGAAAGCATCATCTTTATCCATTACATCGTTAAAGAAGATATTCGGAGATTTACCACCCAGCTCTACAGTGGATGGAATAATATTGTCTGCGGCACATTTAAGAATATGCGAGCCTACCGGCGTTGAGCCGGTAAAGGCAATTTTGGCTATGCGGTTGCTGGTGGCCAGCGCTTCGCCTGCTTCTCTGCCAAAGCCATTCACAACATTTAGAACACCCGCCGGCAGTAAATCGCCAATCAGCTCCATTAGCACCAGAATAGAAGCAGGTGTTTGTTCTGCGGGTTTTAGTATCACGCAGTTACCTGCAGCCAGGGCGGGAGCCAGTTTCCATGCTGCCATCAAGATTGGAAAATTCCACGGAATGATCTGGCCGACCACTCCTAATGGTTCATGAAAGTGATAAGCCACCGTGGTTTCATCTATTTCGCCAATGCTGCCTTCCTGAGCCCGGATACAGCCGGCAAAATAGCGGAAATGATCGGCGGCCAGGGGAATATCTGCCGCCAGGGTTTCGCGAATAGCCTTGCCGTTATCCCAGGATTCTGCGACAGCCAGCATTTCTAAATTTTGTTCTATCCGATCGGCAATTTTTAATAAAATATTGCTACGTATGGTGACTGACGTCGTGCCCCAGGCAGCTTTTGCCTGGTGGGCTTTATCAAGCGCCAACTCTATGTCTTCTTTACCAGAGCGGGGGATTTTACAAAACACCTTACCGTTGACCGGACTAATGTTGTCAAAGTATTCACCGTTAACCGGCGCTACCCATTCACCGCCAATGTAATTGCCGTATTCAGCTTTAAAGTTAACAAGTGCGTCTGCTGTACCTGGATTTGCATAAATCATGATATGTCCTCTGTCCAAATTGTTGACTAAAATCAGCGGTGAGTTATTGTTTATTTAACCGCCATCAGACAACCTTAGCTGAGCGGGCTAACGTAGGCTTGATTTCCAGTCCAGACTTTTTGATTATCAGTCCAGCAGCAGATCCAAAAAGCGGCAAGCAGAGGCACTAAGCGATACTATGAATACATCTGTACTCTCCAGAAAACGGCAACGCCTTGATGTACTTATTGAAAATAAAGTAAGTTTTGCCGGAGAACATGCAGAGCTGAGTATTTATGATACTTATCAGGATGCGCAAAAAGTGGCGTTGCATTCCAGTGAGTTACTTTTTTGCGGCATGATTAGTGGCAAAAAAATTATGCATGTAGCCGACAGTCATTACCACAGTGCCTTTTTACCCAACCAGTCTTTTGTATTGGCGCCACGGCAGAAGGTGCTTATAGACTTTCCTGATGCTTCACTCAATAAACCCACTACCTGCCTGGCGATTGAAATTAGTACCGATAAAATTCGTAACGTTGTTGATGCCCTTAATTTTCAGCAAGAAATTAGTCATGATGATTTTTTTCAGTACGTGCCAAAGTTAGTTCATAGCCAGCATAATATTCAGACCCAGCAATTGCTGGAGCGAATGATCACGCTTTTTAGTGAAAACGAACAGCATCGTGATTACCTGATCGATTTATCATTAAATGAACTGATAACCCGCTTATTACAGCAGCAAAGCCGCGATGTGATGCTGGCAAATTGTCAGCAGCAAACAACAACGCCGCTTGGCAATGTCCTTATTTATATTGAACAGCACTTAAGCGACACGATAGAAATAAACACCTTGTGCAAAATAGCCTGCATGAGCCGCAGTAAATTTTATCAGCAGTTTAAACTGGCGTTTGGGGTGACACCTGCAGTTTGGCAGCAGCAACTGCGCTTACAAAAAGCCTACCGATTATTACAAACTGGCGAGCGGATCAGTCAGGTGTGTTATCAGTTAGGTTTTAATGACCCCAGTCACTTTAGCCGGGTGTTTAAAAATGCCTTTGGTTCTGCTCCGAAAAACGTTGTTAAACAACGGCACTAATGGCTTGGTCCGGGTTATTTTCTTTGGCCTGAACTTGGCCGCAAGCTTTTGGTCATAATGGGCGTTACGTAATCAACAAGGGACGTTATGAGTAAACTTAAACAGCTGTGGCGCAATAATCGCGGCCTGATCGTATTTATTGGCATTATGCTGGTATTCAGAAGTGCCGTGGCTGACTGGAATGATGTGCCCAGCGGTTCAATGCAACCCACCATTGAAATAGGTGACCGGATCCTGGTCAACAAAATGGCCTATGATCTGCGGTTGCCGTTTACCACGCAATCTATTGTCAAGCTGGCCGATCCTAAACAAGGTGATATTGTTATTTTTGCCTCTGAAGCTGCTGACAACCGTTTAGTTAAAAGAGTGATAGGACTGCCGGGTGATGTGGTGGCTATGCAGCAAAACGTATTGAGTATTAATGGTAAACAACTGGACTATACCGCAGCAGAAACGGCAGAAGCTGACGTAGTAAGTGCCGTATTGCTGACTGAGCAACTGGGTAATATTGCGCACCCGGTCAAACTGGCGCCGTCATCCAGTGGCCTGGCTAATTTCGCGCCGGTTAAGGTACCAGCCGGACATTATCTGGTACTGGGCGATAATCGTGACAACAGCGCTGACTCGCGGGTAATTGGTTTTGTACCCCGGCATGAAATAGTCGGTCGGGCGGGTAAAGTATTATTCTCGCTGGATTACGACAATTACTACTTACCAAGACGCGAGCGTTTCTTAGCGTCTTTGTAACGCTTAACTATTCGCTTTGGGCCGGCGGACTTTTACCACGAATTGCGGATATTGCTCACGCAGCAAGCTTAAATAGTGTTTAAATTTCAGCTGGCTTGGCTTTTCCAGCACGCTGGCATTTAACAGCTTAATAGCATACTTGCAGTAGCGAAGCTGCGCTGGCTCCAGAGCATTACATTTAGTGGCCGTATGTAGAATATTCAGTGCCAGGGTGCAGTTAGTAGGCATGTGGTCGAAGGTTTCACAAAACCGGTTGAAAGCCTGATTGTAGAAGCCATTTTCATAGGCGTCAGCCGCTTCACCGCTGATAAGCTTAATGGTGGCTTTCAGTTCATCATGCCGTACTTTTTCCATCTTCAGCATGATTTTCTGGGTCTCGGTCAGATAATCATCATTAATCAGATAGCCGGCCAGTTTATCAATATAAAACTGGCTGCTATGAATGTCACCGAGCTCAAAGTAAGCTTTTGCTGCATCCATACAACTGTCTATCGTCATTGTTTCGGTTTTATCAGCCACGCCGTTATCCAATAATGGTTGACGCGCTTCAACCAACTGACCTTTGGCCGCCAAAATGCGGCTTCGCACTACATTAATAGCTTTGAACCAGAGTTTATCAGTGTCACGCCTGAAAACACCATCGACTAACTGGCTGGCATTTTGCAAAATAACAGTACGTTCCAGTGGGTTTTTGCTGTACGCCACATCAATTAAACTGCGGGCATGGTTCAGGTAGTTTTCAGCTGATTCTTCTATGGAATAGCGGGCTGCGGCGACCAGTTTACCGTTAATCCGGGCCGCAGCCTCTTTGTCACCAATGATCACATTCAGATTGCTGAGGGTGCGTTGCCGCTTAATGTTTTGCGGGGATAATAATACGGCCTGATACAATGTTTGCTGCGCCGCTTCGTACCGTCCGTATTTCACCATCAGATGTGACAACCAGTCGAGCGCTTCTACTTTGGTAATGTCGAACTGGGTTAAATCTGCCAACTGCAATTCGGTATCGTCCCAGCGCGCCTGATAAAACGCCGCAATAGCTGCGCCTAACCTGGCCCAGGGCAGGGGCCTTTCGGTCAGCACCGCTTTATAGAAGCGCTCGGCCTGCGGATACTGGCCGGTTTTTAACAGCAGTTCACCTTTAATTCGCAAGGCCGGGGCGGAAAACTCAGGCTTGGATGTGGCAATGCTTTCACATTCTTTAACAGCAGCACTGTAGTTGTCTTCAAATAAGTTCAGATACACCTTTCTGAGGGCGATTTTTTGTTTCACAGCCCGGATCAGTCGCTCATTTACAATAGGATAGGTAAACGGTTTCAGAATATAGTCGTCGGGCTGTAACTCAATAACACCATGAACCAGCTGGCGCTGGCTTTCGGCACTGATGATAATAAAGCAGCAAAGCGGTGGCATTAACGCCTGTTGTTTTAAGGTTTCGAATAACTGGTAGCCGTCTTTACCATCACCCAGATTAAAGTCGCAAAGAATAAAATCAAACGGAATCTCATGACAGCGGCTTAACGCGTCGTTAGCATCGCGGCTAAGGTGAATTGCCTCGAACCCCATTGTTTGCAGCATAGCTTTAACTGACGCCCGGACCGGCGCACTGTCATCAACAACTAAAACCTGCTTACATCGAAAAAAACTGGCATCCATGGCAGAACTCTACAGCGTTGGGGTAGTGGAACGGGCCGGTAACTCAGCTGATAGTAACGTTAAATTAATGCTTTGGTAAAGTACTGTCTTGTCCGGTCATTAAATTGCAGTACATGATAAAGCGCGGCTGGGCAGGCGATATTAATCTATAGTTTAATGTGACACGTAGTAGTAGAAATCTTATTGTTAGTAACGGAGTTTAACCATGCATTATCATCGGGTTGCCCACTTAAACCGTCAGGAAGTCCGGATTGATGAACTAACTATTCATTCATTTGAAATGGGGATATATCTGGTTGAAGTGGTATTTGATAGCCGTAAAGGCTTTATTGTTGACGAAAACAACAGGCCTGAGCAGTTTCACAGTGTTGAAGAAGTAAAGCAGGCATTAACAGAATGCCTGGTGCGTCAGGCCTTTTTAGTGCATCAGTCTGCGTACGATGAAATGTGTGGCGGGCCAGAGAAAGTAGATAATACCCTGACTCTGGCCATTCACTTTAACCGGATGGGCGCTTAACCAGCGCCTGGCTGGACTAAATGTTGTTGTAATTGCTGCCACATTTGTTGATTTCGCTGTTTCAGTTGCTCAGCGCGTTCTGCTAATTGTGGCAAGATGTCGGCCTTATTTGCCAGTAATAAATCGATGGCCAGACACAAACTGTCAGCGTTTAAGTCTTCGACACAAAAATCGGCCATGGCAAAGTCGCTCATCATAGCATGGTATTTGTGACTCCAGCTGGTGGCGATACAAGGTACGCCCTGGCTTAATGCGTTAACAGCACCATGAAACCGTGAGCTTACAACTAAATTGGCCCCACCAATAAAGGCTTTTACTGCCAATGGGTTTTCAATTTGTACCAGGCCGCAGGGTGATAACTTAGCGATGCCGGCGCAGAGCTCTGCGTCTTCCCGTCCTTCATGATTAACCAGCACAACCTGATAACCCAGTACGGTTAGCTTATCGGCAGCAGCAGCAAAAGCGGCAATATAACCGGCCCGCATGGCTTCAGCGTCAGCATGGTTATACTTGGACACTACTTTTGAGTTTGGAATAAGGGCAACGTAAGGTTTGGCGATAGCCGGAACTTCATGATTAACAACCGGCGTGACGCCCACTGTGAAATCCGGCGTTAACACCACATTGGCAGGCAATGGGCTAATGCAGCTTTGCAGATGACTCAATGACACCGGATCGCGGACAAAGATCAGCCGGGCGTGCTGAATAATATCGCGCATTGCGCTTTTACTTTGTTCACTGGCAAATGGGCCAAAGGCTTGTGGCATAAAGATAAAAGGCTTACCCGCCTGGCTAAAACGTTTTACTTCTTTGGCGGTGTTGTGTAAAAACTGCAGCGGCCACTGATCACCATACGCAAAGCCGCTGGCTTCCAGCACGATATCGACGTCACGCTCGGTGACCATACCATAACGTTTAAATAACCGTTGCAACGCGTCAGGTAGCTTGCCAATGAAGCCGGTTAAATCAAGCCCTTTACGCCGGAAAGACAGCTTTTGCCAGGCGCCCAGTCGGGCTCGTTCCGGGTAAGGCAGGTTGGGGCCAGGTGATAACACTAACTGATAGTCCTGCAGGTTTTTCAAGCCATCGAGGCAGGCCAGTAACATCAGATAAGCGCCTTTATTTCGAAATTGCACGCCTTTAATTTCCACCATCAGTGGCTTAGTCATAATAAAACCTTTCAGCTATGGGCCAGTGCGCCGGGCAGATATAAGTTGCCACAACTGCGCGCGGGTACTGGCGAATAAAAATAAAAAGAAAAATGAAGCAAAAGCATAAGAAACCAGGGTAGCCCAGGCCGCGCCGACAATACCCATAGTTGGAATAAGCCACAGGTTAAGACCAATGTTCAGTACTGCACCAATACTGTGGCTAAGTAACGACAACGGTTCCTGCTCAGTAATAACCAGATGCTGACTGATTAAATAACGAACAAATATAAAGCAGCCGGCCCAGATATGAATGCGCAGTACCTCTATTGCTGCGGTGAATTCGTCACCAAATAGCAGGCTAATCAGCCAGGGCGCAGCCAGGGTCATGATGATTGCTATGGTACAGGCCGCTGCAAAAAACAGCGTGGCAAAGCGGCGCAGTTTCACATAATAAGCGGTTGAACCAAGCTGATAAGCTTTTAACATATCGGGGTAGTAGCGCGTGGCGAGCGTTGCCGGAAACACATACCACAATTCAGACAATCTGCTGGCAGCAGCATAAATACCGGCTTGTTCGCTGCCTGCCATCGCACCAAGCATGACAATATCAATTTTCAGATAAACCACAGCAACAATGCCCGATAGCCATAACCAGCTGGCACGTTTTAATAAGGGCTTTACTTCGGCCACACTGAACCAGCGGGGGTGATATGCCGGCCAGCGGTTTTCGCCAGGCAGAAACGGCTGGTGCTTGAGCCGGAACAACAGATATTGTGCCAGGCCAACCAGCATAAATTCGATACCGGTTATCAGCAGCAAACTGGCAATACCAAAGCCGCTGTACAGCAATGTCAGCTTGGCGCCAAAACTGATTACGGTAATGGTGATTTTGGCGTAGGCGGCACTTCGAAAGGTACCCTGATAGTTTAAGTAGAACTCAAACAACAACAGGCCAAAAAAACTTTGCAGTAAAAACAGTACCGGGATAGCAATAGCGGTATTGCCACTGAACATAGTGGGGTAGAGCAGATAAAACGCCAGCAGCATCAGGCCGCCACCTGTTAAGCCAAGCGCCAGGCGGATACTGACAGCGCTGTAGAGCAACACCATGGCGTGCTGACCGTTATCCTGTTGAACCATGCGGCGAATAACGTTGTTGTTCAGCCCCATGCTGGTCAGTGGCACTAAAAACGTACTCCATGCCATGACGATGGAGTAGATGCCCAATTCACTGGCGCCCAGCACCCTGGCAACAAAAATGGTTAATACTGCGGCAACAACAAGTTTAACCAGGCGGTCACCCAACATCGCGGTCGCCCTGGCGACTAAGATTTTTTTCAACATGGTTATCGCCGGTTCATCAGGTTGTGGCGAAGCGCCGAAATAATCCGCCAGATGTTTTGCATCAAGCCGATATACAGGGCAAATACCAGAAAAAATAATAAGAGCATGGCGACTTCCGGTACCAGCAAATATTCGCCAATAATGCCGATGCAGGCAAACACCCAGGCCAGTGCGGTGATTAGAATTAACGACTCCCGCGGGTTGAGACCAAGCCGCAGCGAGATATGATGTAAATGTTCACGGTCGGCCTGAAACGGTGACTGCCCTTTTAAGATCCGTCGCAGCATAATGGCAACCATATCCATCAATGGCACGGCAATCAGCCACAGTGCAGTCACAGGTCTGAAGCTTGCGGTTTCACTTTGTGTCGTCAGCAATATCAACCAAATAACTGACAGGCCAATCAGCATACTGCCAGCGTCACCCATAAAGATTTTTTTATGTTTTATCCAGCCCAGGTTAAACGCCAGATAAGGCAGCAACGCGGCAATAAAGACCAGAGGCAAGACAGCATGGCTGGTTTGGCCCCACAACAGCATAAACAGGGCGATACTACCAAAGCTTACCATGCTGAGTAACCCTGCCAGCCCGTCAATGCCGTCGGTCATATTAAACGCGTTGATGGCGGCAATAACCGCTATCAGCGTAAAAGGAACACCCAGCACACCAAGTTCTATCGGGCCGGTTCCAAATATATTGCCTAAATTGCTGATATGTAAATCCAGGCTGTAAATCATGGTCATGCCAACGGCCAGTTGAATGGCCAGTCGCAACTTGACGCTTAAATCCAGGGCATCATCAAATGCACCGACCACCACGATAATGGCAGCGCAGGCCAGATAATAGCCATACATGGTGTCTTCGGTGATATGAGGCCCTAATACCAGCAGCAAGCTGATATAAATAGCCAGGCCACCAACAAGCGGCACCGCGCCGCTGTGTTGCTTACGGCCACGTGGAATATCCAGCAGGCTAAGTGCCGGTGCCAACGGTCGCAACAACAGAATGGCGAATACGCTGGCGGTCATGGCAAACAACAGACTGTAGGTTACTTCGTTTATCGTCATGGTTAATCCGCATTTATTTATTCAGCCTGACGTCAGCTGCTATCGGTTTATAATCTGTTTTAGTACATACTAAACAGGCGGTTTAAGCTAATTCGCTATAAACTATCAACTTTTAGTGGCCATTTCGCCTATTGTAGCCAGCAAGTCTGGCTTTTGGACAGCAAAACCTTGACCAGTAAAGCTAATGTATTAATCATAACCAATATGGGGCCAAAACCGTCCGCACCGTTTCAGGGGCAATTTGTCCAACAGCAGGTTACTGCGCTGGCACCACTGAAACCGGGCTACCATTTTATGCGTTGGCATACTGACTCAAGGCTGAATCAGCTAATTAAATATCCGCTATTTTTGCTTGATTTTATCGCACGTTACCTGTTTAGCCGGCGTAAATACGATATTCTGCATGTGCATTTTTTCTATCCGACGATCTGGCTGGCATTATTGTATCGCGCATTGCGCAATCCTGCGGCTAAAATCATCGTCACGTGTCACGGCAGTGACATCTATAAATACCAGCCGCCTGGCAAACTGTACCGTTGGTGTGCGGCAAAAGTTGATCACTGGGTGTTTACCAGTGCCGCGCTACAGCAACGATTTTGTTTGCCCAGCCGGCACAGCACGGTTTTGTCAGCTGGTATCGCGGACAGTTTCGCTGCGCAGCGTCAACTTGATATGGCGGCTAAAACAATAGATGTATTGTATGTGGGTAGCCTTGACTATAACAAAGGCATTGACCGGCTTATCGCATTGCTGCCGAAGCTTAGTGGTAAAAAGGTTGTTATTGCCGGGGCTGGTCCGTTATTGGGGCAGTTACAGCAAGTGGCCACGCAATACAATAACGTGCAGCTGTTGGGGCCACAAACTGCCAGCCAGCTGGCCGGTTTGTATCAGCAAGCCCGCTGTTTTATCAGTCTGTCGCGCAACGAATCTTTTGGCCTGGTGATGGCCGAGGCGATGGCGTGCTACACGCCGGTTATCGCCACGGGCACCGATGGCGCGCTGGCGCAGGTGGCTGATGGTGAAAATGGTTATCTGGTTGCGCAGCAAACCGATACCGGGCCGCTAACCGAAGTCCAGATTGTGGCTGCACTGCACAGTGCAATGCAACAGCTCTGGCAGCTGTCGCCAGAGGGATATCAGCAAATGCAACTTGCCGCAAGACACTGGGGTGAACAGTGCCTGGTCAGCGATGTCGCAACGCGGTTACAGCAAATTTATCAGGAAGTGTAAATGATGTCAGACGTGAACGTAAACGCCATGCCACAACAGGTACAGATTGGGGTGATTAATGTTGCCGCATTTCAGGATATGGCCGCCTTGCTGGCGTATATTATACCGGCCGACGGTCCGGTTTTCGCCGGTTCGGCTATTGCGATCAATCCGGAAAAGGTGCTGAGTGCCAGTCGAAATTCGCAACTACGTGAAGTGATAGACGCTGCAGATATTCGTTATGCGGATGGCATTGGGGTAGTAAAAGCCATGCGGCGCAGGCTCGGGCGACATGTCGAGCGTATTCCGGGTTGTGAGTTGTGGCAGGAATTAATGTTGCGCGCGGCAAGCTACCAGGTACCGGTATTTATTATTGGCGCCAAACCTGAGGTGCTGGCACAAACCCGTGATAAATTAATTGCTGCAGGCACCAAGCTGGTGGGGGCGGTGGATGGTTATTACAGTGATGAAGCAGCGCTGATCGGGCAAATTCAGCAAAGTGACGCCCGTATTGTTAGTGTGGCGATGGGTTCGCCAAAGCAAGAGTTGTTAATCCAGCGCTTGCGCCAGGCACACCCTAATTGCTTTTATATGGGGGTAGGCGGCACCTATGATGTTTACACAGGTAATGTAAAAAGGGCACCGGCGCTGTGGTGTAAGCTGAATCTGGAATGGGCGTATCGCTTACTGTTGCAGCCTAGCCGTATTGGTCGACAACTCGGATTGCTACGCTACGTATGGTGGTACTGGAGCGGTAGGGTTTAACAGGATGATGAACATGAATACACAACAGAACTTACCGCTAATCAGTGTCTATATGCCAACCTTTAATCGGGTGGGTATGGCGATGCGCGCCATTGATTCTGTATTGGCGCAGGATTATCCCAATATTGAGCTACTGGTAGTGGATGATGCCTCAACTGACGATACCTGGCCCAGCCTGACTAACAAATATGTTAGTGATGAGCGGGTCCGGTTTTTTCGTCAGAGCGAAGGCAAGGGGGCTTGCGCAGCCCGTAATCGTGCCATTAATGAAGCAAAAGGTGAATTTGTCACCGGTATTGATGATGATGACGAGTTTTTACCGCACCGGCTCAGTAGTTTATATCAGGCCTATGACGCGCAATACAGCTGTGTATGCAGCGCCTATATCTGGGATTATGGTTCGGTGCGTAAAACGCTGTTTGCCAGCGAAGAAGTGGTTACGTTAAGCAGCTTGCTTGATTTACATTCATTGTCGAATCAGGCGTTAGTCCCGCGGGAAAGGATGCTGCAGTTGCATGGCTTTGATGAAGGCCTGGCCGCGTTTCAGGACTATGATATGTGGGTGCGGGTAGTTGCTGCATTTGGTCCGGCAAGACGAATAAGCGATGCCAGTTACAAAGTGAATGTAGGCCATGAACTGGGTCGCATTACCAATTCACCCAAGCGACTGGACGCGCATAAGCAGTTTGTGGCCAAGCACCGGCCGTTAATGAGTGAGCGTAATCTGCAGAACCAGATGTTTTACCGACTAATGATGGAGAAGCAACCGCTGAGCGTGTTGCAACTGTTGCAGCATTGTCGTTTCGGTTTGCAAGCGTTGAAGTGGCGTTATTACCTGAAACAAAAGTTAGCCTGGTTAAGTGACGTACGTATCCGCTTGTTAAGTAAAGGTCTGATTGGATTCTTCAAAAAATAATGCAGTTACAACTGTTGCCCCAGCAAAAGCCAGCCAGTTGGCCTGCCTTGTTACTATTTTATCTGGCGCCGTGGTTTTTGCTGGTTGATAGTATTAGCGGTAACTTACAGCAGCTGCCGGCAGCCTTGCCCTGGTCATTGTTTTTTAAGGTGGTGCTGCTGAGTTTACTACTCTGGCAACTGCTGCTCTGGCGCGATAAAAACCTGCTGTTGTTGCTGGGCCTGTTACTACTGGCGCTGGTGGGGCCAGCATATAGCTACCTGAAGCTGGCAGGGTTACAACAAGCCGGACCGGTTCACTTTGCCGCTACCGAACTGCCGTTGCTGGTTAAAGCACTGGCGCCGCTATTGGCATTTGCTTATTGCCGACAGTTTTGTACCCGCTACCCGAGCGCTTTTGTTGTGCTGACTGACCGGCTTATGCTGCTTAGTTTTTGCATTATTCTGCTGAACCTGGGGTTGGGCTTGGCTGGTTTCGGCTACACCGCCTACCAGCCGATGGACAATGTTGCTCAAGCATTTTTGGGTGTCAAAGGCTTCTTTTATTCCACAAATGAGCTGGCGGCTGTGTTGCTGGTTGTCAGCGGCTGGTTATTGTGGCGCTGCTGGCCGCTGCACAAAGCCTGCTATGTGCTTATCAGCCTGTTAACGATGGGCAGTGCGATTTTATTGCTAACTAAAACCGGTTTGCTGGGCAGCATGTTAATTATTATTGCGATACCTTTACTTAATGCCAAGCCTGGTTTTTATCAGCAGTATCGCCGGTTACTGTTGGCGGGGCTATTGCTGGCGCTGGTCTTACTGTTAGTGCTGGTTTGGCAGGCTGAAACGCTGTTAAAAGCCGCCGGTTTATACGATAAACTGGCCTACGCTTACCAGCAGCGCGGGGTGTTGGGGATTTTACTGTCATCACGGGATCTGTATTTATCACAAATATGGCAACACACTGAACAGCATTACGCGCCGATGCACCGTCTATTCGGGGTTGGGGTTGGCGGGGTCAGTATCTTACTGAAAAAATATTTTATTGAGATAGATGTATTCGATTTAATGATGTTTTACGGGTTAGCCGGTGTACTTATTTTCAGTCTGACATTTGGCCGGTTTATTCACGGATGTATCCGTCAGTTAACGGCGCAAACGCTGGCTGCAACAGTGTTGTTTATCAATTTGGTATTGTTGGGCGTGGCAATGTTTGCCGGGCATATTCTGACTTCGGGTATGCTATGGTTACCCTGGGCATTGCTCAATGCGGCGATATTCAGCCCGCTGCTGCAACATGCCACTGCAAGTAATCGCAACCAAGCCAAGCGTGCGGAGAGCCAATGAAAGATCTACTTGAACCCTTTTTATATCCGCAAAATATCTTTCTGTACGCCCTGTTGATTGCCTGTGTTTTTTATCGAAAAAAAGGGCTGTGGCTGTTATTACTCGGTTTTTATCTGGCCGGTAATAGTTATTTTGCTAACATGGTGCGTAGCCACTATGCCAGTCAGATTGGTGGCAGCAGTCTGGCACAAACTAACAGCACCTTCGTAGTGCTTGGCTGCGGCGGTTCCACCAAGACATTGCCAGCCTGCGCTAAAGCGCGGCTTGACCGCTTGGGACAGAGCCTGGCCGGACAGCCGGCAGCGGTGGTTATCACGACCCGTTATTGTCAACCGTATCAGCAATATTTGCTGAGTCAGCAGCCACAGCCTCTGGCGATTGAATGCTTTGACGGTGGAAGCAATACCTATCAGGAGTTCAGTAGTTTAAGCCAACGGTTAAGCCAACAGCAGCGCTTGCAGTTTATTACCAGTGATTTCCATGGTTGGCGGGTAAGCAAACTTATTGCATATCATCAGCTGAATGCCGGTTTAAGTACGGTCAGCAGCCAAACCTTCCGGCCGCTTAACTGCCGGCTAAACTGCATGTTTACCGTTAACCTCAGCAATTATGATTTATACAGCAAACTTATTGCCGAATACGCCAGCTATCTGGTGTGGCGGGTGAGCGCCGCCACGGATGTGTGGCAACCTTAGTCATCATTCAGGGCATTATTTATCATAGTTTGGGTTACCTGCGTCGGCGACACGGCATTGGAATGCGGTCGCTGGCTGGTCTGACGGCGGAAGCAATAATGATAAAAAGCCAGCAGTGCAACAATCGCCGGCAGCAGGCCAATAAAATAAAAGAAAATGGCATTACCCAGTTGATCCAGCAACACGCCCGATAACAGTAAACCACCAATGGCACCCAGCCCATTTGCCCGGATAAGTACACTGCTGGCTGCGACCATCTGTTTTTTGGCCAGATGATCATTTGTATGCGCAATTGCCATAGAGTACAGCGGTAAGAACAACGCACCAAAAATATAGCAGGCCAGATACAGCTGCCAGCCGCTGGCGGCGGTCAGTTGGGCCAGCCAGATCGCGAGCATACTGGCGCCAAAACCACAAACAGTCATAATCAGCTTGCGGTCAAAGCGGTCAGATAGTTTACCTAACTGAAACTGCATACATAAACAACCAAAAATAAAAACGGCCATCAGGCTGGCAATTTGCAGCAATGACAACCCCAACCGGGAAAAATAGACCGGGCCAAAGCCAAACATCGAAGCATAGCCAAACTGCAGTATAAAACAGCCAAGTACCCCCAGTGGCGCAATCTTTAACAACTGTCGTGCTGGCATTTTTTCCGCTTGCTGAAAGGTAGGAGCCGGGGTTTTGGTGATCAGGAGTGGAATAACTGCGGCACTGATGAGCACTGATACCAGAGTGAATTGAATAAAGTCGCGCGGGTCGCCAACCGTGATTAAAAACTGACCTAGCCCGATACCGCCAAATAGCATCGACACGTACAGTGACAATAAGGTGCCGCGGTTCTGGTTGTCTGCTTTGTCATTGACCCAGCTTTCGGCAATGACAAAAATGGCCGAAAAACAAAAGCCGGATAATAGCCGCAGTAAAAACCATGAATAAGTATTAACCCAGATGGCGTGCAATAAAATACTGATAGAGGCCATAGACGCCAGCGCAGCAAAGGCCCTTATATGGCCTACCCGCATTATCATTTTTGGCGCTCTTATTGAGCCAAGTAAAAAGCCAATAAAGTACCCGGCCAGCATCAGGCCGATGCTGGCACTGGCGAAACCTTCCAGTTCCGCGCGCAGTGATAACAGGGTATTTTGCAGCCCGGTTGTCATACCAACAATCGCCACGCCGAGAAATAATGGCCAGCTAGAACGAATAATGTTTTTCAAAACATACTCTTTTTAACTAAAAAGGTGGTTAGTTTATCAAAGGTTAGCCGTTAATGCCTGTTATGACTAACAGTTTGACTTAGCTCAGAGGCTACTTTAGGCTGAATTTACTTAATTGGATCTGAGGTGGTTTTGGCTGAGCGTGCGCAACTAAAGGCTTTACCCTGGCACAACAATTATGCTGATGAACCACGCCGGTTTGGTATTGAAATTGAATTTAGTGGTCTGGAGCTTGTTGATATTACACAGCAGGTAGCAAGCCATTTAGAGCTTAACGCTGAGCCTGCCGGGCGCTACCGCTATAAATTTACCGGTGACAAGGCGGGTGATTGGTTGCTGGAGCTGGATTTTCAGCTGTTAAACGAAATGGGCCAGCAGAAGTTCGATAGCGACTCGCTTACCGGTAACCTGCAGGAGTCACTGGAAACAGTTCTGGCGGCAATCGCAAAAAAAGTCGTGCCGTTGGAGTTAGTTACGCCGCCACTACCTTATGCCCGTCTCGGCGAAGTGGTCAGCCTGATCACAATGTTGCATCAGGCCGGCGCTAAAGGTTCGTCTGAATCGCTACATTATGCGTTTGGGTTGCAGCTTAACCCTGAAATTCCAACAAAAGATGTTGCCGTTTTGCGGCGAGTTATTCAGGCGTTTATTTGTCTGCAAGACTGGTTACGTCAGCGTGAAAAGATTGATCTGGTTCGTAGTCTGACGTCGTTTATTGAACCGTATCCAGCGGCTTATCAGCGGAAAATAACCGATGAGCACTATCAGCCAACACTGAGCACGCTTATCGACGACTACCTTGAATACAATCCGACCCGTAACCGGGCATTAGACTGTTTACCGCTTTTTCTGCATCTGGATGAAAAAAAGGTCAGAGCAGTGACCGATGACAAACTGATTAAAGCACGGCCTGCTTTTCACTACCGCTTACCGAGTTGCGAAATTCATCTGCCAGGCTGGGATCTACAACATGCCTGGGATGGGTGGGCCGAAGTAGAAATGCTTGCAGCAGATACCCCACGTTTACAGCGTTGCATGGCCGCCTATCAGCAGCATCTGGCCAGGTTGGGCAGTACTGCATCGTCCTGGATTAAACAGCTGGAGAAGCAATGGCTAAACCGCTGATTGCAATAACCGGACCTGAGCGGGGAGCTATCGGGCCACGGTTGCTGGTTGCGCTGGCGGTACGTTGGTACGGCGGCAAGCCTGTGCAGCTAAGGCCATCGGCTGATATTGACGGACAGCAGTTTGATGGTGTGGTTATAACCGGTGGTCATGATGTTGACCCGGTACTGTATGCCGCTGAAGCGGAAGTACAGCCCAAATATGATAGTGAACGAGATAAACTGGAGCTGGCGGTCATTAAAAAAGCACAAGCGCTTGGGCTGCCATTACTTGGCATATGCCGTGGCGCACAGTTATTGAATGTCAGCCGGGGCGGAAGTTTGTTTCAGCAGCTGACGGCAAAGCGTCAGCATACGTCTGAACGCTGGACCGTACTGCCGTTGAAAACACTGTGTCTGACTGCAGCTGATTCGAAACTACAGCAGATTTTTAAATGTCACCGGGCCCGTATCAATAGTTTGCACAATCAGGCGATCAATAAGTTGGGTCAGGGGCTGCAGATTGTCGGCATGGATTTGGACAATATTGTGCAGGCCGTGGAAGATCCGACACAGCAGTTTGTGGTCGGGGTGCAGTGGCATCCGGAGTTTTTGCTGTTTATGCGCCGTCAGCGCCATTTGTTTAAAGCGGTGGTGCATCAGGCAAAGCAACAGATCACAGACGGTAAATAATGTTTAAAGCGGGCTGCTTTGTTTACCCCGGAGCAGTTTATGTAACAGCAACAGACCAAATAATATAGCGCCGCCAATCACCCCATACAAATGCGCTTCAATTGCCACGGTCGCATTTATTAACTGGCCAAGCTCCGGGTCCGGGCCCTGGTATTGCTCGTAGGCTACCTTCGCCAGTATCCCCAGGGTTAACAGCAAACCGCCTGTTTTGCCGGTTTTAATATCCAGCAACGCACCAAAAAACAGTATACCGTGCAGTACCCCTGACAGCCCGACATACTGCTGCACTTCAGGCTGAAAAAAATACATCAGACCACTGATAAACAGGGCGCTGAACAGCAGTTGCCAATGCAGCGAGAGCTTGCGCTGATAACTGGCGTGCAACAGCATAATAATCAGGAGCCCGCCGCCATTTAGCAGTAAATGATAAAAATTAGCATGCAGCAGATGGCCGCTTACGCTACGCCAAATCTCACCACTTGCCAGGCCATTCCGCTGGTAAATTAATATTTGTTGCACCGACTGGGGTAATACAAACAGAAAGATGGCGGCTAAAAGCACTAAAAAGTACGGGGTATAACTGCGTTTGTCAGAAAATAAAGCCGGCATAGAGGTCTTAAGCAAGTCCGCCCAATGTAATGGGGCTATGCAAAACCATATCGATATTAATATCAAGTGTTATTTGTAACCGTGGCTGAAATGCTTTGGATTTTACTGGTTATTACATGATGTTGCCGCTTGATCTGCTTTACGCTTCTGGTTAGGGTGTAAGCCTGCATTATGTGAGAGTAGCGTATGAAAGCCCCAATAAGTTTGTTTTTTAGCTGTAGTCTGTTTCTGGGTAGTTATGCCTCCGCAATAGCGGCAACTGTGCCGCAGGAAACCCGTGAACCCGAGGGGGCTACCGGGATTACTGAGCAGCGGCTGGTAGTAACTAAACAGGCAATGGTGGCCGCTGCGCACCCGTTGGCCGTGGCCGCAGGACAACAGATCCTGACAAAAGGGGGCAGCGCAGTAGATGCCGCTATTGCTACCCAGTTAGTGTTAGGGCTGGTGGAACCACAAAGTTCAGGTATCGGTGGCGGGGCTTTTATTTTGCACTGGCATAAAGCCGGACAACGTTTAACCAGCTTTGATGGCCGTGAAACGGCACCTGCCAGTGCCGGTGCCGATTTGTTTACAGCCAACGGTAAACCGATGGACTGGCGGGCGGCTTATGTTGGCGGAAAGTCAGTAGGGGTACCTGGGGTCTTAAAAGCGTTAGCACAAGCCCACCAGCAATACGGTCGTTTGCCCTGGTCTGTTTTGTTTGACGATGCAATAACCGCTGCTGAGAAGGGCTTCGCGGTCACACCCCGGATGGCGAAACATCTGAATATGGGCTGGAACGACGGCGTGAAAACGCTGGCGCCAGCCAAAGACTATTTCTATCCGAATGGTCAGGCGTTGCAAGCCGGGCAAATTATTACTAACCCTGAATATGCCAAACTACTCAAGGCTATTGCCCGGGAAGGCGTGAGCGCTTTTTATCAGGGAGACAATGCCCAGGCACTTGTCGATACTGTGCGTCTGGCGGCGACCAACCCGGGGCAGCTAAGCCTGGAAGATTTGGCTCGCTACCGGGCGGTAGAGCGCGAGGTATTGTGCCAGGCTTACCGGCAATATCAGGTGTGCGGAATGGCGCCGCCAAGCTCCGGCGGCATTGCTGTGCTGCAAATGCTAGGGATATTGTCGGCGTTTGATATGCCATCGCTACGTCCTGGCTCGGTAGAACCAGTGCATTTGCTCAGTCAGGCTGCGCGGCTGGCATTTGCAGACAGGGAGCGCTACCTGGCCGATGCTGACTTTAGCACGGTGCCGGTCGCCGGTTTGCTGAACCCTGATTATTTAGCTGCCAGAGCCCGGTTAATTGACCCGCAGCGTAACCTTGTCGCAGCACTGGCCGGTGAACCTGAAGGCGCTATGCCACTGGCCGATGACGATGCAATAGAATTTGAAAATACCAGTCACTTGTCGGTAGTTGATCAATATGGCAATGCCGTAAGTATGACCACCAGCATTGAAAATGTGTTTGGTTCAGGCTTAATGGTCAATGGCTATTTACTAAATAATCAGCTTACCGATTTTAGCCTGCGTGCCAGTGTTAATGGCAAACTGGTCGCCAACCGGGTGGAAGGCGGCAAACGACCACGCAGCTCAATGGCACCGATGATGGTATTTGATCAGGACAACAACCTGAAACTGTTAACGGGATCGCCTGGCGGCAGCCGGATTATTAATTATGTCAGTCAAAACCTGGTGGCCGTGCTCGACTGGCAGTTAAATTTAGAGCAAGCCGCGAACTTACCTCGTTTTACCCACCGTAATGATTATCTGGCACTGGAAGCAGGCACCCCGCTGGCAAAGCTGCAAACTGCATTGCAGGCGATGGGCTATCAGGTGCGGGTACAAGATTTAAACTCAGGTATTCATGCTATTGAAGTGACACCGGATGGATTAGCAGGAGCTGCCGATCCCCGGCGTGAAGGCAGTGCTGCCGGCTTTTAAACACTTACTATAGAGCGCAACGAGACTAAACCATGACAGTGAAGATAACGCAAACGGCAGAAGGTGTATTAACTCTTAGCCTGGACCGGGAGGATAAAAAAAATGCCCTGAGTCTGGCGATGTACCGGCAACTGACTGGGGCACTGCTCCAGGCTGAGCGAGATCCGGCTGTCAAAGTCGTGGTGCTGCAGGGTTCGGCCCGTTGTTTTTCCAGTGGCAATGATCTGCAGGATTTTCTCAGCGCTGGTAAGCTCGATGCTGCGCATCCAACGGTGGAGTTTCTATATCAGTTAAATGCCTTCAGTAAGCCGATAGTGGCGGCGGTTGCAGGCCTGGCAATAGGTATCGGTACTACTGCGCTGCTGCACTGCGATTTGGTGTACGCTGCGCCCGGCTGTCGTTTTCAAATGCCCTTTAGTCAGTTAGGTTTATGCCCGGAAGCGGCTTCCAGCTTATTACTGCCACAACTGGCTGGCTATCAGCGGGCGGCGCAGTATTTGTTGTTGGGAGAAGCGTTTGATACTGAGCAGGCGATGGCCATGGGGCTGGTCAATCAACAGATAGCCAGTGACGATTTATTGGCTTACGCTGCCGACAAAGCCTTGCAGCTGGCCATGTTTCCGGCTGATGCCGTGCAGCAGAGTAAAGCATTGTTGCGCGGTAAAATAAAACGTAAAGCAGAAAAAGTCATTACTGCTGAACTGGAGATATTCAGCGAGTTGCTGGAAGCCGATGCCTGTCAGCAGCAGCTGCAACGGTTTTTTGCTAAAAAAAGTAATTAGCAGCAAAGGCCGGATTGTGTTCTGTTAATAGGTCGCAGTGCTGCTAAATGGATCGGTTTTCACAGTTTTGACCAGCCAGTTTCCGCTTTGTTTAACCATTGTGACGGTGCGCATGTTGTCTACTTGCTTACCGTCAAACTCACCGGTAAACACCAATGTTACTTCAGCGTCATCGTCATACTGCTGGCGAAGATTCTGACCGCTGCGGTTAACTTCGACGGTGACGGTATCGTAAGACATGTTCAATAAGGTGCGGGCAGCTTGTCTTGCGGTAACATAGGAGTCGAGTAATACCGCATACTCTTCCGTGCTTAAGCTTTTGGCTTTTTCCAGATCTTTTTCATTATAAAGTGCATGAAAAAACTCGGTGGCAATATGCTCCGGGGTTCCCCAGTGTGCGTTACTTTTCGGTTTTTCGCTGCACCCAACCAGTAAGCTGACGCTTAACATTATCGTTAGTAATAGTTTCATCTGCGATCACTCTGCTGGCTGCGGGAGTATGCAGTTTGGAAGTTTTTTTAGTTTCTGTAAAGGAAAAGGCCGCAAAAAGCGGCCTTTTCAGGTTGTAACGTTAACTTAAGGCTGCAGTTCCTGCTCGGTAAAGACATTTGCAAACAACGGACTGGACAAGTAACGCTCGGCGGCGCTGGCCAGAATTACCACGATATTTTTCCCGGCATTTTCTGGTTTGGCTGCTTGTCGTTGTGCGGCGACTAACGCGGCGCCAGATGAAATGCCGGCCAGAATGCCTTCTTCGCGCATTAAGCGGTGAGTGGCAGCGATAGCGTCTTCACTGCTAACGGTTTCAACTGCGTCAATCAGTGCTAAATCCAGGTTGCCCGGAATAAAACCGGCGCCAATACCCTGAATTTTATGTGGTCCGGGTTTTAATTCTTCGCCGGCTTTAGCCTGGCTAATTACCGGTGATTCGGTCGGTTCAACCGCAACACTGTACAGCGGCAGGTTTTTAACTTGTTTTAAGTAACGGCTGACACCGGTAATAGTGCCTCCGGTGCCCACACCGGCAATAAAAATATCTACTTTACCGTCTAAATCATTAAATATTTCCGGGCCGGTGGTATCAACGTGAATTTGTGGGTTGGCCGGGTTTTCAAATTGTTGCAGTAAAACATAGCGCTCTGGATCAGAGGCCAGAATTTCATGGGCTTTTTCAATAGCACCTTTCATACCCTTTGGGCCTTCGGTCAGCACTAAATTAGCGCCCAGTGCTTTTAATAACTTACGTCGTTCCAGGCTCATGGTGGCAGGCATGGTCAGGGTAAGTTTATAACCACGACTGGCGGCAACAAAGGCCAGCGCGATGCCGGTATTGCCTGAAGTAGGCTCAATGATTTCTTTTTCCGCTGTTAACACGCCGCGTTTTTCGGCATCCCAGATAAGCGCAGCGCCCAGGCGGCATTTAACACTGAAGCTAGGGTTGCGGGATTCAATTTTAGCGTAAACATTGGCACCGCCCGGAACAGTCCGGTTTAATTTGACCAAAGGGGTGCGGCCGATAGACAATGAGTGGTCTGCAAATACGTTTGCCATAGTAAGCTCCAATTACAAAGAATTTGGTTATAAGAATACGCCAGCAGCATAAAAGGTGAAGTAGCGTTTGGCTATAACTTATATCATTTACTTTACCCTGAACCATAAACTAAAGAGGACGCTAATGGCCTTTGAAAGTACTGACAATTATATCGTATCAACTGAACTGGCGCTGGCGGTAAACGCTGCCGTGACCCTGCAAAAGCCATTGCTGATTAAAGGTGAGCCTGGAACCGGTAAAACACGGTTGGCAGAAGAGCTGGCAGCAAGTTTAGATACAGCGTTAATTCAGTGGCATATTAAGTCTACCACCAAGGCGCAGCATGGCCTGTACGAATACGATGCCGTGTCCCGGCTGCGTGATAGTCAGCTGGGTAGCGACAAGGTGCAGGATATCAGTAACTATATCCGGCCTGGTAAATTATGGCAGGCTTTTACCGCAAACAAACGCCCGGTGCTGCTGATTGATGAAATTGATAAAGCCGATATCGAATTCCCGAATGATTTGCTGCACGAGCTGGACCAGATGGCGTTCAATGTGCATGAAACCGGCGAGCAAATTCGCGCCGTCGACCGGCCGATAGTCATTATTACCTCAAACAATGAAAAAGAGCTGCCGGATGCTTTTTTACGCCGTTGCTTTTTTCACTATATCCGTTTTCCCGATGCCGACACCCTGCGGGCGATTGTCGCGGTCCATTACCCTGATATTCAACAGCAGCTGCTTAGCACTGCGCTGGAAATATTTTTTGAGCTGCGCGAATTACCGGGGTTAAAGAAAAAGCCGTCCACTTCAGAGTTGCTAGATTGGCTTAAGTTATTGCTGGCGGAAGATATCCCGGCCAGCGTATTAACCGATAAGCAGCAAAAAGGCGGGCTGATGCCCATGTTCGGGGCCTTGCTGAAAAACGAGCAGGATGTCGCACTGGTTGAAAAGCTGGCGTTTTTAGCAAAAAGGCAAGGGCGCTAAACGATGTTCGTTTCAGGGTTGCTTTGTCCACCTGTGTTAGCGAAGGACCAGAACCTTGTTTCGGTCGGCGCAGAGTGTCTGAGTGAGGGCGCAAGCCCGAGCGAGTTGCTGCGACGAGCCGGTGCAAGTGTTGTGGCCCGCAGCGACTCGACTGTAGCAGGCTCACCAACATGCTAATTGATTTCTTCTTTACTCTGCGCAAATACGGCTTAAAAACCAGTATTACCGAGCTGCTGGACTTATTAAATGCCCTAAAGCATCAGGTCATCTTTGCTGATACCGAAGCGTTTTATCAGCTATCCCGGCTATGTCTGGTAAAAGATGAAACCCAATATGATAAGTTTGATCGCGCCTTTGCCGATTATTTTGAGGGCGTGGCCGAGGTCGATATCGCCGCCAGTATTCCACCCGAATGGCTGGTGCCAGACGTGCTGCGTAAGTTAAGCGATGAAGATAAAGCGAAACTGCAAGCGCTGGGTGGGCTGGATAAGTTACTGGAAACCTTACGCGAGCGCCTGGCCGAGCAGCAAAAAAAGCATGCAGGTGGCAATAAGTGGATTGGCACCGGCGGCACGTCACCCTTTGGTGCTTATGGTTTTAACCCGGAGGGGGTGCGCATTGGCCAGCAGGGCAGTGGCCAGCGGCGTGCGGTAAAGGTGTGGGATAAGCGAGAGTTTAAAGATTTAGACACCGACAGTGAGCTGAATAACCGTAGTATTAAACTGGCGCTGAAACAGCTGCGTAAATTTGCCCGCAGCGGCAGTGAGACTGAGCTCGATTTACACGGCACTATTCAGGCTACGTCAGAGCAGGCGGGTTGGCTCGACTTACGTTTTATCCGCGAAAGGCATAACGCGATTAAATTGCTGGTGTTTTTTGATGTGGGTGGTTCAATGGACGACCATATTGAGCAATGTCAGAAACTGTTTGCTGCGGTAAAAACGGAGTTTAAACACCTGGAGTTCTTTTACTTTCATAACTGCATATACGAAGGGGTGTGGCGCGACAACAAACGCCGTTATACCGAGCAGGTAAAGGTCGACGATATTATTCATACCTATGGCAGCGACTACAAACTGATATTGGTTGGCGATGCCACCATGGGGCCTTATGAAATTGAGTATCCTGGCGGCAGTGTCGAGCACTTTAATGAGCTGCCGGGCAAAGTATGGTTACAGCGGCTCCTCAGCCAATACCCTAAAGCAGTGTGGTTGAACCCACAGCCGCTGCAGTGGTGGAGCCACTATTTCTCTATCGAACAGATCAGCCAGATAATGGCAAAGCGGATGTACCCGTTAACACTGGACGGTTTAAGCGGGGCAATAAAAACCCTGCTGTAATGCCCGACGATTTCAGTAATCAGGATGTGCAGTATGACATTACAACCGCCTTTAAAAAAACGACTCTGGCTTTGGCTAGTGTGGTTAGCAGGGTTTTATTCTGTTTGGCTGTATCTGGTTTTCGGGCTGGGCCATTGGCCAACCGCCGTTGCCCACTGGCCAATGGCCGTCGCGATGAGCATCGGCAGCTATGCAGCAGGATCTACCCCTATGGGCGGTGGCACAGTCGGCTTTCCGGTATTGGTACTGCTATTTGAACTACCGGCCAGCCTGGGCCGTGATTTCAGCTTTGCCATTCAATCTGTCGGTATGACCAGCGCGGCAATTTTTATTTTGGCCAGACGCCAACCCCTGGCCCGGGCTACCTTAAATGGTGCGATGCTTGGTGCACTATTTGGTACGCCATTTGGTATCTTTTTTATCGCGCCTTATATTCCTGAACTGTGGATAAAACTGCTGTTTGCCGTGGTGTGGGCCAGTTTTGGTTTACTGCATTTGTTTCGCTTAAACGAAATTGCCGGTCACAGTGGTATCACAGACTTTGACGAAGAGTGGGATTTTAAACTGGGTTTATGGATTGGCTTACTGGCGGGTGCTACCGTAGCAGCGGTGACCGGAGTGGGTATTGATATGGTGCTGTATACCGCGTTGGTGCTGTTATGTCGGGCCGATTTGAAAATTGCGATTCCGACCTCGGTAGTGATTATGGCATTTACCTCAGTGTTGGCTGTTCTGGTAAAAACCGTTGCAGGGCAAGGTTTAGCACCAGGGGTATTTGAAAACTGGCTGGCGGCCGCGCCTGTGGTAGCAATAGGCGCACCGCTTGGGGTATTTATTGTGGCTAAAATTGGCCGTAAGCCCACCTTGCTGGTTGTGGCATCGCTTTGTGTCGGGCAGTTTATCTGGACCCTTTACTCTGAACAGCAACGGCTGGGGTTATCCGGAATGTTATTGGCAGCAATAGCCGTGCTGGCTTGCCTGGCAGGCTTCGAATTACTGCGCCGCTGGGGGGCGGTATTGGTTGGCGAAAAAGCCACCAATGCGCAAACCCAGACAACAGCCCGGAAAGGCATGGATAGCTGACAAATGGTAGAGTTTCGGGTAACGTACATCTTGCTTTTAACGTGTTGATAAATCAGGAACGGCCATGTTTAATAGTTTAACCCAGATTGGTTTACCGCTGGCGCTGATCCTGATTATGACCGGCGTTGGCATGAGTTTACGCCTGGCTGACTTTCGCCGGGTAGCCAGCGCACCAAAAGGCTTTATCATTGGTGCGTTAGCGCAGTTATTAATACTGCCGCTGGCAGCGATTGCGGTTATCGCACTATTTAATATACAGGCGGAACTGGCAATAGGTTTGTTTATTCTGGCGCTGTGCCCGGGTGGCACCACGTCGAACCTCTACAGTTATTTAAGCAAAGCAGACGTTGGTTTATCAGTATCATTAACTGCCGTAGTCGGTTTTATTACCCCGTTTACCATTCCGTTATTGGCGGCATGGGCTATTGGCTTTTACAGCGGCGGTGAGTCTTCCTTGCAGTTGCCGGTAGTAAAAACCTGGCTAACCTTAATGATAGTGAGCGTGTTTCCGGTACTGGTGGGTATGGCACTTCGCGCTAAATGGCCGGCGTTTGCCAAAAGTGCTGAACCGGTAATCAGCCGGTTTTCAGTTATTGTGCTGCTGTTGTTAATTATCAGTATTGCCGTCGATTTGGGCGATGATTTATGGCGATATATTGCCAAAGCAGGGCCGGCGGCGCTGAGCCTTAATCTGCTCACGATGCTGCTGGGGTATGGGCTGGCTAAGTGGTTATTGCGACAGGAGCAGCAGGCACGAACTATCTGCCTGGAAGTGGGCTTGCAAAACGGCACGCTGGCGCTGTTGATTACCACCGGCATTTTGCAAAGCTCAGCGATGTCGATCGCGCCCAGCGTGTACAGTTTGCTGATGTTTGGCAGCGCTTCTGTATTCGCCTTATGGGCCCGGCGCAGCGCTGCTGCTGGCTAGTGCTGATTAACGATAAAAAGCTTCTACCGTGCCTTTTACCTTCATCAGCAACGGCTGGCCACGGCGATCCAGTGCTTTACCTGCTGCAACCTTAACCCAACCTTCGCTGATGCAATATTCTTCTACATCAAAACGCTCTTTGCCATTTAGGCGAATACCCACATCGTGCTTAAATATTTCTGCATTGTAATGCGGGCTGCGCGGGTTAACAGCAAGATGATCTGGTAGTGCTGGTTTTGCTGCGTCATCGTTAACCGGGGTGTCGTTCGTTGTGGTGTCATTCATGGCGATAGCCTGTAATTAATAAAATGTGCGCTATTGTAGGTAAAGCCAGCCCGGCACTCAAGCATCAGTTACTGTGCGCAGCTGGCATCGCTTATAATTCTAAATATTGTGGCCAGCCCAGTAGCGGGTTGGTTAAACCTTGCTTGCCTTCAAAGGCATCAAGCTTTTCTGGTGAGGCATCTTGTTTAGCCAGCGCCTGATAATCTTTAGCAAAGTTTAAGGTACGCGCCAGCGCCGGCACAAAGTGCTGGCCTAAATCAGCACGAATAGCATCAGCATTAGCTGCCGGCAATTCGGCCAGGGTGGCTTCGGTTTGCAAAGCAAAAAAGGTGTCGTTAAACCAGTGTGGTTGCAACGTAATGTTATGCAGGCGCTTTTTTAAATCCTGCCGCACTTTGTCGCCGCCAGTCAGCGCCCGGTAAAATACCACTTCAGCCAGCACTTCTTCTAAGCTGAAATGCTCAAACTCGTCAAAGTGACTGCGGGCATAAAACTGCTGTTGCAGTAGCTGCATACTCTGACTGCGCCGGTGTTCGGTTAATGCCTGCTGATAATGTTGCCAGCCGGGCCAGTCTTCGGCGTCAGGCGGGCTGGATACCTGCTGTAGTAATTGCTCTTCCACGTCGCCATACAGTGACTTGCCGCTGCTTCTGCTAACTGTGCTTAGCATGCTCCAGCCTTTCTGAAAGGGTTTTACCAGACCTTCCGGCGCGAGTAACAGCGCCAGCGCACGTTGCTGATCGTTGTCTGTTAGTTCCAGCAAACCCAGGCTCACTACGCCAATAACGTCATGGGCTGCCTGCTCCAGCAGGTGCATTTTGTATTTATTATAAAACTTGTCGGCAAATTTCAGGCTCATCAGCACGGCTTTGCTTTTAATTTGCGACAGCTGTGTACTGTTTAGTTGCTCATCTGTCAGCGCGTTGCTGATTACCTGGCTTAAAAACGGGCCCGTACTACCATCGCGAACCATTAGCTGCATCGGTATTATCCTTTTAATTTTGCGGTATGCGTGCTGTAAACGACTGACGGCAGTTAATCAAGAAAACTAAACATATCGTCTACTTCCGTAAACTCATCTTTGGCCTGATTTTTCTCTTTAGCCTGCATCACCAGTTCGGTCGCAAATTTATTAATAATACCTTCCCAGCCAGAGTGTTCATTGCGGATCAGCGCTTTAATGGCTTGTTCTACCGCCGGGGCCAGCTGGCGAATAAGTGCCAGTAAGCTGCGGGGATCGTCAATGCCCAAACCGTGGGCATCTTCGTTCATTTGCCGCTCGGTATAACGCACAGCTTCTTCTAAGTCTTCTTCTTCATCGTGCAGCATATCGTGCAGGCCATCGTCGTCTTCAATGGCTTCACCACGATACAATTCAATAAACGGGATGGATAAATAGAATAAACCGGCAGGATCTTCGGCAACGCATTCTAAAATCTCTGCTTGTTTTTGCTCGCTATCCTGAGTGCGGATAAGGTAGGTTAAAAAGTCAAAGGTATGCTGCTGCAACTCATCCGCGTTATTTTTAATTTTTTCTTCCCAGTACAGCGGTTGCTGACAGACAATATCGCGGATCCGCTCCGGGCTCATTAATTCAGAAATGATAGACGGAAAAGAAATGTCATGCTGACTGTTCATTTGGGTCAGGGTAACGATATCGATATTTTCAATGACTTCAACCAGCTGATCGTCGCTCATGGTATTAGCGATCAGTTCAAACTTTTTACTGGCCTGCTTTGGCTCGATAACCGCCAGCTCTTTAATTTCGGCAACCGCAATTTCAATCAAATTAGTCATTCAGGTTTCTCTCTGTTAAAGCGAATGTCGTCGTATTGGTTATCGTAGCCGGGCTCGTCATCATCATCACTATCGTTTTCGTTGTCATAGTCATTATTGTCAGCGAAGTCTTGGCCGTCATCCTCGTCTGCTTGCTGATGATCGTTATCTGCTGACGGATGTTGGCCCGTATTGGTAGCCATGGTATCGCCATGCTCCATTAAAAACAGCACCGCGCAGCCCTCAACCAGTAATGGCTCTGAGTATGCCCGAATGGCTTTAACCAGCTCCAGATCGGCATTGTTAAAGGCGACTGAGGTTTTAAACTCATCCCAGCCTGGCGCTGTACCGCTATTTAGCCATTGCTGCCATTTAATTCTGGCGGCAGGCGGAAATTTCACCCGGCCGTAAAGTGCTACCGGCAAATATTCCGGCAACGATTGCAGCATATCCGGGTCGCGCAGCAATACTGCTTTTAGTTTGGCAGTGTACTGTTCCAGCGCTGCCGGAGTTTCAGGATCCTGATAGGATTCTACGTTTTCTCTGGCATCGGTATGCAGAGCACGAATGCGCGCTAAATTTAATTTTGCAGCCATAGGGTGGTCACGACTCTATCGTAGTTAAGCAGCGTTAGTAAAAAGTAATAATAAAAGCTGACAATAAAAGCAAGTTGCTAAGTACCAATTTGTTAGTACCAGCGTGTTAGTAATAGTCATCCCACAATTCCTGCATAGCAGCAGTGGGGTCGGTTACAATGACATTATTAAAATCTTTAATAAATGCCGATTTTTGTTTGGGATCAGATAATACATCGTACGCCTGCTTTACCCGTTGTAACTGTGCCGCAGCCAGTGCTTTTTCATCATCACTGAGTCCCAGCAACTTATCCGGGTGAAACCGGTTCGCCAGCCGTTTATAGGCTTTTTTTATATCGTCATCGCTGGCGTTAGTTTTAACCCCAAGTACGCGAAAATGGTTAATCATTGGTTATCCTGCAAAACGGTTTTAAAAGCTGGAGCAGTTGTGCCGCTAAGTTATTGCTGGCGCATATCATAGCAGAAGCCAGCAAGGCTACCTAGCGCGGCCGGCCGGCTTTTATCAGGGGGTTATAAACCAGCGTGGGTCTATGCTGAGTTGGAACAACAACGGCGAAAACTGCTTAAACCGGGCCGCATTTGCCGGACATTGAATGTTCTTCGGGTACTGGCTTTGCCAGGGGTCGTTGACCAGATATATCTGATTAGCGGCAACTGCTACACCTTCAATCGAGGTATTTGCCAGTTTTTCATATGCAGCACACGCATCGGTTATTTCGGAGCTCTCTGGTGCGTTGGCGGTAGGGGCATAGAAATGCAATTGTTGGACAAAAGGTGCTTGTTGCCGGCTGATATCAATGACCCATAACTGGTCATCGTTACGTGCTGCCGCCAACAGATAGCCCGGGTGCTTTGTGTCTGGGTGAGGTAAAAAATCAAGGCCGTTAATCGGGTGGTTGTTGGCATCAGGCACGGGCAACGTAAAGCCCGCATCTGTCACGGTAACAAAGTCATCGTTCTGCCAGAAATCGGCAGCATAGGGCGTTACAAAAATCATCGGCGCATTGCTCTGGTTTTTCTCCAGCGCCAGATAAAAGTTGCCGCTGTTGTCAAACGCCAGACCTTCTATACCGTCATTGGAAAAGTTACCAACGGCTGCTTGCTTGGGAAATTGTACCGGGCGCACTGCAACTATCTCAGCCTGCGTCAGCGCCTTATTAGTTTTAATTTTTACCAGTAGTGTCGGGTAGGGGGTGGAATGCGTTGCGCGGTATCGGCTGGCACAGTCTCCCGTCAGCTGATACTCAGATGAATCTTCGGTTACGCTGATAAGAGTAGTATCGTCCTGCCGATCCCAGGTAAGTGACTCCCAGTCCGGGTAGCCCGCCAGTAACGTTGCAAAACAGCCTGTCATTAACGGCTTTGCTACCGTTATGGCTATTGGTGCACCATTAAGCTGGCCGGTTTGGGGGTTAATTTTCAGCAGTACATTACGCATTGGCAACGTCGCGCTGTTATCCCCAATATGAATAAGCTCACCGTGGCGCAAGGTTAAACCAGAGCTTTGCGGATCGACCAGGTTCTGGCTGCTGTTGTCAGTTAACCACTGGCCGCGTAAATGCAATTCGTTAGCAGTGGCTTGGGGCATAGCACCCGTCAGCATAACGATACCAATGGCCCAAATTAAAAATGAATAGTGCATATTATTTGTCTCAGGCAGCACGTTGCGCTGCGGCTAACTGCAATTGCAGTCACGGCTTAATTTACCGGTTATTGTGCCAGCTAATTGGACCGGCGAAAATATGCAGGGCGTAAAATAAAAAAGGCCACCCAAAAGTGGCCTTGTTCGCTTATTGCTTAACTGGTTATTGCTTAATAGCCTTGCGAGTGCACATCACGCACGGCACGGCCGGATGGGTCGGTCATTTCTGCCATTTTGGCATCCCAGGCTAATGCTTCCGGGGTAGAGCAGGCGACCGATTTTCCGCCCGGTACGCAGCTTATGGCACCGGCATGCGGGAAGTGCTCTTCAAAAATAACCCGGTAGTAGTACGCTTCTTTGCTATCCGGGGTATTAACCGGGAAACGGAAGCTGGCGGTGGCCATTTGCTGATCGCTGACCTCTTTCGCCGCATGAGCTTTAAGGCTGTCGATCCAGTTATAACCCACGCCGTCAGAGAATTGCTCTTTCTGGCGCCACAAAATCTCATTGGGCAGCAAGCCATCAAAAGCCTGTCGCAGAATATGCTTCTCCATTTTGCCACCGCCGCACATTTTGGCCTGTGGGTTTAAGCGCATGGCGACGTCCATAAACTCTTTGTCAAGAAAGGGCACCCGGGCTTCAATACCCCAGGCTGACATGGCTTTGTTGGCCCGGTTACAGTCGAACATATGTAAGCGGTCAAGTTTACGTAAGGTTTCTTCATGAAACTCTTTGGCATTTGGTGCTTTATGGAAATACAAATAGCCGCCGAATAGTTCGTCAGAACCTTCGCCCGACAATACCATTTTAATGCCCATGGCTTTAATTTTACGGGCCATCAGATACATTGGGGTGGAGGCCCTGATGGTGGTAACGTCATAGGTTTCCAGGAAGTAAATTACATCGCGTAGCGAGTCCAGTGCTTCCTGTACGGTAAAGTGAACCGTATGATGCACAGTACCTATCGCGTCGGCCACCTTCTGGGCTGCCACTAAATCAGGTGAGCCAGGCAAGCCTACGGCAAACGAGTGCAGCCGTGGCCACCAGGCTTCAGACTGATCATCGTCTTCTACCCGGCGCTTGGCATATTGCTGGGCAATGGCCGAAATAAGTGACGAGTCCAGGCCGCCCGATAACAACACGCCGTAAGGTACGTCTGACATCAGGTGGGTTTTTACGCTGTGCTCAAGCGCTGCTTTTAATTCTGCTTCGCTGGCCGGGTTGTCTTTAACGGCGTCAAAGCTTTGCCAGTCGCGCTTATAATAGCTGCGCAGCTCGCCAATTTTGCTGTCGAAGTAGTGGCCTGGCGGGAACTCTTTTATTTGTTTACACACCGGTACCAACGCTTTGAGCTCTGACGCCACATATAACTGGCCATTTTCGTCATAACCATAGTACAGCGGAATAATCCCGATATGGTCGCGGGCAATAAGATAACGGCCTTGCTCGGCATCATATAAAATAAAGGCAAACATGCCGTGCAACTGATCAATAAAATCGGCGCCATGCTCTAAATATAATGGCAGAATAACTTCACAATCTGACTTGGTTTTGAACGGGTAAGGCGTCGCAAGCTCTTTCTCGAGTTGCTTATGATTGTAGATCTCACCATTCACTGCCAGAATGTGATTTCGATTATCATTAATAAGCGGTTGGGCGCCATTTTCAGTATCTACAATTGCCAGACGCTCGTGCACCAGAATGGCATTATCGTCATTCCAAATACCTGACCAGTCAGGACCGCGATGACGTAATAACTTAGATAACTGCAGCGCCTGCTGGCGCAACGCTTTAACATCAGTACTGATGTCAAGCACCCCAAATATCGAACACATGATAACCTCTATTAATTAATATCGAATAAACACTTTTATACCCAAAGGGTTTCAGCTGGCACGTAGGCGGCAAGCCAATTTTCCCCTTGAGCTTAGCTGTACTAAGTGATAGGGGTAAACTGGCGCAGCAAACACCCGTGCAAATTGAAAGACGAAGGGTAGTTTTGGCAGTATGTACGTCTAAACGCACCCCCTGAATGTGCCATGCCAGTATAAAATTGCAAGCGCTTTTTCGCGCTTTAGCTAAGTAATTCGCGCTGAAAACGTTCAGCGCCAGCAACAGAAAATATACGCTATGCAAAAAAATGAAGTAAAAACCCGTTTTATGCCGCCGCCATGGTGGGACACTGAATGTATTTCAGCTAATCCAATTTTTGCCGACCTGGATCAATTTTTTAATATTGGCAAGTGCACGGCCGCGCCAGATATAGCCTGGCTTAATCAGTTTGCGCCAACCACAGCGGTAAATTTTGTTGATAATGAAGCGTTAAGTGCCGACGGTCGCTATTACGAAACGTATATTTATGCAACCGGACAGGTGCCCACCCGCAACGAAAACTGGCATGACTTTTTTGGCGGATTAATCTGGTGTTTGTTTCCTAAGACTAAAACGTTGCTTAATCAGCTGCATATGGCCGAGATAGCCAAACACGGCGCAAAGCAGCGCAGCAAACTGCGCAATAAGCTGACCTTGCTGGATGAGTGCGGGGTCATTATCTGCCTCGAGCCTGCCATGCAGCAGCATGCAGCGTTGCTGCGCACGCATCAGTGGCAACAAACCTTTGTTGAGCAGCGCAGCGACTGGTGGCAAGGGGTTAAGCCGGTAATTTTCGGCCACGCCATTTATGAAATGGCCACCCGGCCCTTTTTGGGCTTAACAGCCAAATGCTTGTTTATTGATGTACCCGAGGGCTTTAGTCGGTGGCCTTTAACAGAGGCTTACCGGTACCTAGATGGTCAGCTTTGCTCACTGATTGATAACGGCGCATTGCTGAGCACTGAGCAATTAACACCGCTACCCCTGCTGGGCGTGCCAGAGTGGTTCGCTGCCAATGAAAATCCGCAATTTTATCTCAACCACGATTATTTTCGCCCGAGGCGACGTTAGCGCCTCTGTTATCTGGCAGTAAGTTACCAATACGTAATTAATTTGTTGCGTGCAATAAAGGCCAAATGCTAGGCTTATTGGCTATTTATTTCGACCAGTATGTCGTAACAGGAGTGGAAGCGTCATGAAAAACAGGATGTTTAAACAGGTATGTGCAGTAGCGGTTTGCGCCGCATTGCTCACCCCTTATGCCACTGCGCAATCGCGTTCGCTCATGCCCAAAGACGAGCAACCGGAAGACATGCGCTATTACCAGCCTTATAAATGGAATACACCGGTCGAGCGTAAGGTGTTATATGAAGCGATAGCAAACGGTCAGATGCATATGTATGAAAAGATGCGCACTTGCCAAGGAGAGGCTGATAATTTAGAGCAGTGGCTTACCGCCTTTAAAAAAGGGTCGCAGGAAGTTGGTTACACCGAATCTGATTTTGGCATGCGGGATATGGATGAAAAGCAGATACATGACCCGGATGACGGTGAGCATTTATCAAAATGGCTGGTACGGGATTATGCCGAAGCGCATTACTCGGGCTATACCGGCGAAAACTTAGTTAAGTTGCAGGATGGTTTTTATAGCCATTGTCTGGCTAAGCTACCGGTAAAGCTATTTACCAAAGAAGCACAAGCGTTTCTTAGAGCTAAGGAACAGGCTGACATAGATAGAGAGATGTCGTACCCATGAAAATAAAAACCTCAATTTTTCAAAAGTGTTTGGCTGTAACCGCAACTGGCAGCCTGCTTATGCTAAGCGCCTGCGGCGATAGCGATGTTGCAGCCAAAACAGAGGATATGCAACAGGCGGCAGCGGCAGTGCAGCAGGCCTCTGAGCTTGTAAAAAGCGCAGATAAGGTAAGCGCCGGTAGTGGTAAAGCCAGCGCGGCCGAGCTGGTAGCAGAGCATAATATTCACTGGTCGCAGCGCGCATTATTTCCGGCAGATACCTTTGATGGAAAAACAGGTTTGCAGGCGGCTTATGTGGGTTATAGCCGGCTGGAAAAGCTGGCTGCAAACAAACATATTGATAGGCAAATACGCGATTGCCACGACAGTGTAGGCGGTTTAGCTGGTTCGGGGACGTTAACCTTGCTAGCGGATACGTACAATTTTGAAAACGCTATTATGATGGATATGTTTAAAGCAGAAGAAAGTGAATCAATCCACATTAGGGAGCACGGTGGGTCTGTAGAAAATGACTTAGGCCTTTACTATATCGGTTTAGTAAAACAGCACAACACCACGCTGAGCAAGGAGGACAAACGCGCTGTTAATGAGACTTTCTGGCAATGGTGTATCGCTTTGCCAGTGAAGCATTTCCAGCCGCCATACTCAGAAAATCCTATCAGCTTGTAATCGTAAACCTTAGGCAGAGTAGCAAATGAAATTAGCGCAGGGCAGCAGGCAGCAATAATCCAGAAGTGGCTGGGCAGGAAAGTGGCCATTTGCTTGACCTGGTAGTCAGCTATGGCCGCCGGACACGTGATGCCGCCAGCCGCGATATAGACCTTAGTAATTTTTATGCTGGCTGCGGTAGCCCAATCCCCGGCGGCGCCCTGGGCCTGGCAAGCAATAGTATGTGCCTGGCAAGTGTTGTAAAAAGTTTCGGGCAATAGATTTCAATGATATTGTTGTTAATTTAAAGGATCCAAGAGCCTGATATATTCGGTTTAATTCGTATTGTGCATCACAAAAGCGAATTTGGTCTGGTCGAATTAGACGATGCTAACAGTTGCTTACAGTTTTCCTGACCAAAAAATGCAGCAACAAATTGCTAACGGCGCATTACTTCTTAATAATGCACAATTGACTGCGTTGCCACTATTAGGCGTTCCTGGTTGGTATAGCGCCAATATCAGGGCCAGCTTTTATCTGAACACGGTTATTTCCGACCAGTTACAACAAAAATATCAAGCAACGATTAGGAAGCTTATATGATAGAAATAAAAGGGTTAGCTAAGGCGTTTGCTATCAGCAAAGGCAATAAATTATCGGACACTGAAAAGCAGGATGTACGTTACAGTGAAAAAGCGTTTCACTCGGTGCGTGATGTCAGTTTTCAGTGTGGGGCAGGCGAAGTACTAGGCTTGCTGGGGCCTAATGGGGCCGGTAAAACGACCACACTTCGCATGTTATCTACTGCGTTAAAACAAGACAGCGGCTCAGTGTTTATTAACGGCATTGACGTGTTGCAAAAGCCTATTCAGGCCCGCAAAGAAATTGGCTTTTTATCTGCAGATACCGGGCTATACGGCAAACTTACCGCCTTTGAAAATATCGCTTATTTCGCCAGACTGCACGGCATGAAGGAAGCTGACATAAAAGCGCGGATTGACGATCTTTTCAGCCTGCTGGATATGCACGATTTTGCTAACCGCCGGGTAGATACCATGTCGACCGGCATGAAACAGAAAACCGCCATTGCCCGGGCAGTAGTGCACTCACCCAAAGTGGTTATTCTGGATGAACCCACCACCGGTCTGGATATTATGACGGTGCAAACGGTACTGGATTTTATTAAGTCGCTTAAAGCCAGTGGTACACCAGTGATATTCTCTACCCATCATCTTGATGAAGTCGGCGCCTTGTGCGATCGGGTAGTGGTTATTGATAAAGGCGTCAGCAGCTTTTCTGGTAGCCTGGATCAATTTAAGCAACTCACGGATGGCGGAGATTTGCGCCAGGCATTTTTAGCCGTTATTGCCAATCAACCTCAGCAGGGAGCAGCTTAATATGTGGCAGGTTTACTTTAAAGAATTAACCGAACTACTGCGCGATAAAAAAACCCTTATTTTTGTTATTTTATTGCCGATTCTTATTTTCCCGGTGCTGTTTGGTATTGTTGGTCTGGTAATGGCAACTACCACCAGTAAGGCAATGGAAGAGCAACATCGCTATGTCATCGTTAATGAGCAGCAAGCACCAGAGTTTGCCGAAGCCTTGTTCTATCATAAAAACTTTAAAAAAGTGGAGACAACCTTAAGCAGTGAGCAAGAGCTGGTTGCGGCAATCCGCAATGATGAGTTTGACGTAGCGCTGGTTATTCCGGCAGATTTTGCCAGCCGCAAAGCTGCGGTGCAGCAGACCGAGTGGCAGTTAATTTATAATCGCTCATCGCAACTGGATTTTATGTATAACTATTTCGATGAAATGCTCAAAGAGTATGCAGAGAAGTTGCAGCGTGGCACGCTAAGCCAGCTTGGTGTTGATCCGGCGAACCTTACAGCAATATTAAAACCGGTAGAGCTTACCCGGGTTAATACGGCTGAGCAGCGGGAAAATATTGGTGAGAGCATGGGCGCAATATTAGCTTATGCGTTGGTCCTGTTGTGCTTAAGCGGCGCGATGTATCCCGCCGTGGATATGGGCGCCGGCGAGAAAGAGCGCGGTACGCTGGAAACCTTATTGATTTGTCCGGTCAGCCGCACGGCTATCGTGTTGGGTAAGTTTTTAACCGTACTTACTACCGCGTTAATGACAGCCCTGATAACCGTCGTGAGTCTTGGCGTGTGGGGGGCGATTATCAGTGCTTTTGCGGATCTGTCCAAAGTATCTGAAGCGTTAGCCAGTATTACCATCGTCGATTTAGTGCTGATGTTCTCTTTACTGCTGCCAACTGCCGCTATTTTTGCTGCGTTGCTGCTGGCAATTTCGATCTACGCCCGCACCTTTAAAGAAGCACAAAATTACATGAGCCCGCTAACCATACTGGTTATCGTGCCACTAATGATAGCAATGGCGCCAGGCATGGAGCTGGATGTTACTACCGCCTTAATACCGCTGACCAATATTGCGCTGGCAATAAAGGAACTGCTAAAAGGCACGGCAGACTATGGTTTGCTGGCACTGATATTCGCTTCAACCACCGCCCTGGCCGGAGCACTGATTGCATTTTGTGTGCACTGGTTCCAGCAGGAAAAAGTGCTATTTCGCTAATCAACCCAGCAAAATGGTATTGATAACAATTCGTAGTTAGATTAATATGGCCCTGTTCTTGTTTGATAAAGGCAGCGCCATGTTTGTTTGTTTATGCAAAGCAGTGTCAGATAAAGCCATTAAGCAACAAATTGCTAATGGTGTTTGTACTATGCGTGAACTAAAAACCAATTTAGGTGTTGGCAGCCAATGTGGTAAGTGTGTTTGCCAGGCCAGCGCTATTTTACATAACGAGTTAGTTAAACAGCCCCGCGACTCAGAGAATCTTGCCAAGCCTGCGGCATAACGCCTGCCCATCTCCGCAACCATCAAATTCCTGAATAAATATCTTTAGTTACTACAAATCATGGTCATAATAACCTCCTGATTTTACGCTAAGCTTAACAATTGCTTTGTTAAGGCTCAAAACAACTACGCGCGGAGAAGATATGGATAAAATTAAGCAGGTCGCCATTGTCGGTGGGGTACATGGCAATGAGTTTTCGGGGATCTATTTAGTCAAACAGTATCAGTTACAACCCGCACTAGTTAGCCGCCCCAGTTTTAACACGGCACTGGTTTTTGCAAATCCTGAAGCGCATCGTGCGAATAAGCGTTACTTACACAGTGATTTAAACCGTCAGTTTAAAAACACCGATCTTGCCAACGCGACCTTGACCAATTATGAACAAAGCCGGGCGAAGGTGCTTAATGCCGAGCTTGGCCCGAAGGGTGCAGCGAAAACGGATTTACTGATTGATTTACACAACACCACCAGCAATATGGGCGCGTGTTTAATTTTAACCCAGGCCGGGCCTTTTTATAATCAGTTAGCCGCTTACGTTAAAATGGTTATGCCCGAGGCAATCATTTCCCGTGATGAAGACCATTTTGCGGCTGCAGATCATGCGCTGATGTGCACGCTGGGACGCTACGGGGTATTAGTGGAGGTTGGGCCGCAGCCTCAGTCAGTATTGCGTCACGATGTACTGGAACTGATGGATCGGATGACCCGGCATATCCTGGATTTTACTGAGTTATATAACAGTAATAACCTGCCTGCCTTACCCAAACAAACCGAAGCCTTTCGTTACCTGCATAGCATTAAGCTGCCGATGAACGAGCAGGGTGAGCGACTGGGCATGGTCCATAAAAACGTCCAGGACAAAGATTATCAGCCAATAAACCCCGGCGACCCTATTTTCATGTTATTTGACGGTACAGAAGTGTATTACGAGGGGGAGGAAACTGTTTACCCAACCTTTATAAACGAAGCGGCTTATTATGATAATAATCTGGCGATGTCGTTAAATGAGAAAGTAATGATTACGCTTGATTAACTGTTGTTATTGGTTTTTTTTAGCGGTTAAACATGTTATTAATTTGCTACGCATTATGGCAAATCAAACCGGAGACGTTTGCATGCCGAAGTTTGTGCTTAGTTTATTATTCAGTGTTGGTAGTGTGTTATTTACTCTGCCTGGTCTGGCGTCCCCGCTGCAAGCCGAACAGCGTGCGTTGCGTTTGTATACCGAACACAGCCCACCGGGGGAGTATCTGAATATACATGGAGACGTTGCCGGTGCTACGGTTGATTTAATCAGGTTATTGTTGCAGCGGCTGGATCAGCCCGCAACAATTGAACTGTTGCCCTGGGCCAGGGCGCTTGAGATAGCGAAAAGCCAGCCCAACAGCGCTATCTTTGAAACTGTGCGAAACTCTGAACGCGAACAACACTTTAGCTGGGTAGGGCCTTTAAAAGTGCACACCATTGGTTTGTATGGCCGCAGTGATAACTTTAAAGGCGAGCAAGTACTGGCGGGGGTTGGCAATAAATATCTTGCCTGTGAATACCGTGACTCTGTACACGTCAATGAGCTTAAACGTTTAGGCTTTACCGACGGGCGTAATCTTATTCTGACTGTTAATCATGGTGATTGTTTTAATTTACTGATCCGGGGTCGGGTGCAGTTGATCGTGATGAATGAAGCCAGCATTACCGAGCGCCGTTTGCAAATGCAGCAAGCCGGTTACGACCTGGTGCAGATACAACCGTTAAGCGAGGTCAAGTTATACCTTGCGCTGTCAGATGATATTGAACAGAGCGTTGTAGCCCGTTGGCAACAAGTGCTTGAGCACAGTTATCTTGATGGCAGTATGCGGCGTTTATATCAGGGGGTGTATAGCGAGCAGATGATTAGCCGGTTAGAGGCATTTGCCAGGGAAAATGCGGCGCTGTTGGAGCCGCCGCCATCAGGTATTCATTAAACTGGTTGGGTTTAATCAGCCGCCACGGCCAGTGCTTGCAGCTGTGCTTCCGTTAAGCGATAGCCCAGCCACTCAGTTTTTTCCTGTGCGCCCAATGCCTGATAAAACTTGATGGCCGGCTCATTCCAATCCAGTACACTCCATTCAAAGCGGCCACAGTTATTGGCTGCGGCAATTTTGGCCAGCGCTTTAAAGATAATTTTGCCGGCACCACTGCGCCGCGCAGCCGGCGTAACATATAAATCTTCCAGGTACAGGCCGTATTTACCCAGCCAGGTCGAGTAATTATAGAAATACACGGCAAAACCAATTGGCTGGCCGGCTTTTTCACAAATAAGGGCGTGCGCTTTAGCATCGCTACTGAACAGGGTTTGTTGAATTAAGTCGATAGAGGTGAGCACTTCATGCTCAGCTTTTTCAAAAATGGCCAACTCGGTAATAAATTGCAATATAGTCGCGGCATCATCAGGTGTCGCCTGGCGTACAGTAATATCGGTCATGGTTGCTCCGGATTGTTATCAAAAGGCATTACAGGCTGGTCTACAGGCTCTCGTAACGTGCTTTTTTCTGGATAAGCTCAATGGCGTAATTGTCCGGGTCGCGGACAAAGGCTATCTCGGTGGTGCCACCTTTTACCGGGCCGGGCTCACGGCTAATCACACCGCCTTTAGCGCGTATTTTATCGCAAGCGTCATATACATTGTCTACTTCCAGCGCAATATGGCCATAGGCGTTGCCTAAATCATAGCTGTCGGTATCCCAGTTATAAGTAAGCTCCAGTACGGTATGCTCGCTCTCATCACCGTAGCCAACAAAGGCTAAGGTATATTTATACTCGGTGTTGTCAGACTGGCGCAACAGCTTCATACCCAGTACCTCGGTGTAAAAGGCGATCGACTTTTCCAGATTTCCCACGCGCAGCATGGTATGTAGCATTCTCATACAATCTCCTGTTCGGCTTTGTGTAACGTGGCAATACGATGCCTGATGTTAGCATACTATGCCGCTGAAACTGGATAGCGAAGCGACAGACAAGGCTTAGACTCTGATATCTACCATAAAAAGTAGTTGTGCCTGAAGATAGAAATTAGTGTACAAGGTCAACTTTGGCGCGCTGAAAATAACAACAGCGCGCCACTGATATACTCAGGTTTAAGCGCAGTGGGTCTTTAATTTATATTATTACCGAGTTTAGTCCTGCTTCGATTTGCTGCTTACCAACAGAGTTGCCTAGTCGTTTTTGTCTTTGTACTCACACAAGTCTTCAATGATGCACGAGCCACAGCGCGGCTTGCGCGCGACACAAGTATAGCGGCCATGTAGGATCAGCCAGTGGTGCACATCGAGTTTAAACTCGGCTGGCACCACTTTAAGCAGTTTGTGCTCGACCTCGTCAACGTTCTTACCTGCTGCCAGTTTTGTGCGGTTAGATACGCGGAAAATATGGGTGTCTACCGCTATGGTGGGCCAGCCAAAGGCAGTATTAAGCACCACATTGGCGGTTTTGCGGCCGACGCCGGGCAAGGCTTCTAAGGCTTCGCGGTTTTCTGGTACTTCGCCGCCGTGTTGCTCGACTAAAATTCGACAGGTTTTAATTATATTTTCGGCTTTGGTATTGAATAAGCCGATGGTTCTAACATAGTGTTTAACCCCGTCAACGCCTAAATCCAGCATTTTCTGTGGCGTGCGGGCAACCGGGAACAAATTTTTAGTGGCTTTGTTTACCCCAACATCAGTCGCCTGGGCGGAGAGCAGTACGGCAATCAGCAACTCAAACGGCGAGCTGTACTCCAGCTCGGTAGTGGGGTTGGGGTTAGCTTCCCGCAACCGGCTTAATATTGCTATGCGTTTTTGTTTATTCATGGAGTATCCGGCAGTTTATTGGGCCGCACCGGTAACCCTGGCGCGGGCGATACTGCCTTTTTCAATGGCTTGTTTTTGTTTAATTCTGTTGTCTATTACGTTTTTCAGCGCGATAAGCAACCCCATACCGATAAAGGCACCGGGTGGTAACATGGCCAGCAAAAACTGGGTATCCATGGCAAACAGCTCTATGCGCAGGGCTGCTGCCCAGGGGCCCAGTAGCAGATCTGCACCGTCAAATAATGTACCTTGTCCCAAAATTTCCCGCATAGCGCCAAGTGCCAGTAATACCAGCATAAAGCCCAGACCCATCATCAACGCGTCCAGAGCGGCAGGCAACACCGCATTTTTAGAAGCAAAGGCTTCAGCGCGGCCAATAATGGCGCAGTTGGTCACAATCAGCGGTATAAAGATACCCAGTGACTGATACAAGCCAAAGGTATAGGCATTCATCAACAGCTGAATAACGGTGACAAAGCTGGCGATAATTAACACAAAAACCGGAATGCGGATTTCTGATGGCACCCAGTTGCGCACCATTGAAACCACAATATTAGAGCCCAGCAATACCAGCAAAGTAGCGAAGCCCAAACCCAGTGCATTAGTTACCGTGCCGGTAACCGCCAGCAACGGACATAACCCCAGTAGTTGTACCAAGCCCGGGTTATTACGCCACAGGCCCTGCACGGCCAGTTCACGCACGCTGTTTTGTTCATTGCTCATAGTGTTGCCTCACAGTTAGCGGGCCTGTTAGCCAGCTCTGGCTGTTGCAGCACCAATAAACCTGCATTGTAAACTGCGGCCACAACAGCTCTTGGGGTAATAGTGGCGCCGGTAAACTGATCAAATTGACCGCCGTCTTTTTTAACCGCCCAGCGTGCTTTGTTATCGGGGCTGACGAGTTGCTGACTAAAGCTGTCAATCCAGGCGGAGCGGCGTCGTTCAATTTTATCGCCAAGTCCCGGTGTTTCCTGATGGTTCAACACCCGGCTACCCAGCACGGTGCCGTCTGGCGCTACTGCTACCATTAAATCAATATTACCGCTGTAGCCATCTGGTGCGGTGGTTTCAACCACAAAAGCACTGATTTGCTGCTGATCTCTCAATCGGTAAACAGCCTGAGGGGTAGGGCGACCCAATAGCTGAGGGTTGGTTACCAGAATACAATCTGCCAGCAGGTTTTCGCTTGCCGTATTGTGTGGCAATACATCATTCAGAACGGCTAATTTGTTGGCCAATTGCTGGGCCGCAATTTTTGGTTGGGTCAGTTGGTTTACTACCCCAAGAATTGCAACGCAAACCAGGGTAACCAGCGCCAGCAAAGCTGCATTTTTTGAGATAGGTAAGATCATTTCCCTGCTCCTTTGGCTTTATGACCATAAGTGCGGGGACGGGTGTAATAGTCAATCAACGGCACGGCCATATTAGCCAGCAATACGGCAAAAGCGACCCCGTCGGGGTAGCCGCCATATTTACGGATAATAAATATCATAAACCCAATCAATATGCCGTATAACACTCTGCCGTAATTGGTGGTGGAGGCGGATACCGGATCAGTGGCGATAAAAAATGCTGCCAGCATGGTTGCCCCGGAAAATAGCTGAAATAACGGGCTGGGATTCGTATCGGCGGCTGCCAACCAGCTCAGCAGGCTGATCGTAAACAAACTGGCCAGTACCGCAACCGGAATTCGCCAGCCAATCACCCGCAGTTTTATCAGCGCTATACCGCCCGCAAGATAGGCAAGATTTACCCAGAGCCAGCCAGCGCCGGCAATGCCATAAAAAACCGGCTGCTCAAGGCTTTCTGTTAGGGTTTTGCCTGCGTTTAGATCAGTACGTAAGGTATCGAGCGGCGTAGCCATCGAAATGCCGTCAATGCCGGTTTGCAGCTGGCCGATGCTAAAACCACTACAACTGTACTGGCTGAACACCGCGCATATTGCATCTAACAGGTTAAGGCTTTCCGGTTGTAAGCTCACGCTGGGCAACCACTGGGTCATTTGCAGCGGAAACGCAATTAACAACATAACGTACGCTGCCATGGCCGGGTTAAACAAGTTGTTACCCAGGCCTCCATATAATTGTTTTACGATAATAATGGCAAAGCCGGTACCAATAATAATCAGCCACCAGGGGGCGTAAGGCGGAATGGCAATTGCCAGCAAGACACCGGTTAGCAGTGCACTGTGATCTTTTAACCGGGACAATACCGGCTTGTTACGCAAGCGCATGACCAGCGCCTCAGCCGCCCACGCTGTAACAATAGCCAGTAACAGCTGAATTAATACCCCATAGCCAAACAACAGCGCCTGCACCGCAATGCCGGGCAGACAGGCCAGTACCACCAGCAGCATAATGTCGGACGTACTGCGGCTGATCCGGTTGTGAGGCGAGCTGGCTATTTTAAAACTCATGATTTCTCACTGTCTGCTTGCTTTTTGGCTTTGGCCCTTGCAATAGCAGCGGCAATGGCTGCTTTGCGTGGATCTGCGTTAACGGCCTCTGCATCAGGCTTTGTTTCGGTCGTTACCGCCGGGGCAGGTGTCACCGGAGGATCAGAGGCCGCCGGCGTTATCGGGGCAGCTTGTTTGGTTTGCTCCGCATCGGCAACATTTTGCTGCTGCTCGCCCGCTGTCTGAGCAGCCTTACGGGCTTTAGCTCTGGCCACTGCAGCGGCGACTGCTGCACTTTTGGTCGATACCGGCTCAGTGGCGGATTGCTCAGCCGCTGCAGGCACAGTTGCTGGTGGCTCTGTCGCAGCGGCTGGCTCTGCAGTTGATTTATCGGCTGCTTTTGCTGCCTGGTAGGCTCTGGCCTGTTGTTTATTTGCTTCGCGTTGCGCCAACACCTGCTCGCGGTCGGCAGGCGCCATGGCTGGTTCGGTCTGCGCAGTTTGCTTGGCTTTGATCCGCGCCAGCGCAGCGGCAACTGCGTTACTGTTATCACCGCTTTGTTGTGCTTGTTCGCGCGCCTGGGCCAGCTGTTGATTGCGGGCCATACGTTGTTGTTTTTCACGCTCCAGCCGTGCATTACGAGCTTCAAAACGGGCTTTAGCTTGCTCGGCCTGCACGGCTTCGCGCTGTTGCTCGCGAATTTCCGCTTTAGCCACCCGGTAGTATTGCACCAGCGGAATTTCGCTGGGGCAAACATAGGCACAGGCACCGCATTCAATACAGTCAAATAAATTATATTCGTCCAGTTTTGCCGGATCTTTAGCTTTGCTATACCACAACAACTGCTGCGGCAGCAGGCTGGCCGGACAGGCATCGGCACAGGCGCTGCAACGAATACAGTCAGTTTCGTTCCCCTCTGCCGGCAGTTCATTCCGGGCTGGTGCCAGAATACAGTTGGTTGTTTTTATAATGGGCACTGACAGGTCGGGCAGGGTAAAGCCCATCATCGGGCCACCCATAATCACTTTTTCCGGCACTTGTTGCTGGTAGCCACAAAATTGCAGTAAGTCACTGACCGGTGTACCCAACAGCGCCAACACATTTTGCGGCTGGCTTAATGTTTCACCGGTAACGGTGACCACCCGCGACAGCAATGGGTGGTCTTCCAGTACCGCCTGGGCAATGGCAAAAGCAGTACCGACATTGAGCATAACAATACCAATATCAATAGGCCTGCGCCCGGCCGGGACTTCTTTATTGGTCAGCAGCTGAATAAGTTGCTTTTCGCCCCCTGACGGGTATTTGGTGGGCACATCACGCACATAATAATGTTCACGCTGGCTACAGGCTGCTTTGAGTGAAGCGCTGGCAATCGGTTTATCGTCTTCAATACCGATTAACACCGCTTTGGGGTTAAGCAGCTTACATAAAATATCAATGCCTTTAACAATGGTCGTTGCTTCTTCCTGAATTAACGCATCATCAGCACTGATGTAGGGCTCGCACTCCACTGCATTAATGATCAGATAATCGACCGGTTGGGTTAGACCGGCTTTTAAATGTGCCGGAAAACCTGCACCGCCCATCCCTGCTATTCCGCTTTCCTGAATGCGTTCCAGCAGGGTCAGGTTATCGGTTGTGGCCAGGTTAAGGGGGTAACGTTGCCGCCATTGCTCCTGACCATCCGGCGCCAGAGTGATGGTATTTTCAGGTAATGCAGAGGGGTGGGCACTGGTATGCTCGCCAATAGCGAGGATGGTGCCTGACGTTGGCGCATGTACCGGTACCGCCATTGAATTATCGGCACTGGTCAGTGGCTGGCCTTTTAACACATGCTGGCCAACACTGACCAGCAAGGTGCCCGGTACGCCTATATGCTGGCGAACTGGGATATAAAGACGGTCAGGCAGATTAGCAACCGCAATGGGTTTTTGTGCGGTCTGGGCTTTGCGGGCGGGTGGGTGCACACCGCCATGAAAATCCCATAATTTACCGGCCTGGATCTGTTGAAATAAACTTGGCACTATTTACTCCAGCTCCGTTATCGGTATGGCTTTTAAATCCCATTTCCAGCGCTCTGGCGTTACTTTCACCGGTAGCATATCAATACAATCGACCGGGCAGGGCTCGACACAAAGATCACAACCGGTACATTCATCTGCAATAACCGTATGCATCAACTTAGAAGCACCGACGATGGCATCGACCGGGCACGCCTGAATACATTTAGTACAGCCGATACATTCGTCTTCCCGGATATAGGCCACCCGCTTCACGGCAACCGTTTGGGCGGCATTGAGTGGTTTCGCTTCAACACCCATTAAGTCAGCCAGCTTGCGAATGGTACTTTCACCGCCTGGCGGACATTTATTAATTTCATCACCATTGGCAATGGCCTCTGCATAAGGCCGACAACCCGGATAGCCACATTGGCCGCACTGGGTTTGCGGTAAAATATCGTCTATCTGCTCAACCAGCGGGTCGCTTTGTACTTTAAACCGAATGGCGGCATAACCCAGCAGACCACCAAATAGCAGCGCCAGTACCCCCAGAATAAGCAGTGCCGTTACTAAACTCATCAGACTTTCACCAGCCCAGTAAAGCCCATAAAGGCCAACGACATTAAACCCGCGGTAACCATGGCGATAGCCGCGCCTTTAAACGGCACTGGTACGTCTGCTGCGGCTAAGCGTTCGCGCATTGCGGCAAACAGGATCAATACCAGCGAAAAACCAACGGCAGCCCCAAACCCATAAATAACTGAATTAATAAAGTTATGACGCTCGTTCACGTTTAACAATGCTACGCCCAATACCGCACAATTGGTTGTGATCAGCGGTAAAAAAATGCCCAGCAGCCGGTACAATGTCGGGCTGGTTTTATGTACTACCATCTCAGTAAATTGCACTACCACAGCAATCACCAGAATAAAGCTCAGGGTACGCAGGTACAGCAAGTTAAACGGTGCCAATAAATACGCATCAACCAGATAGCTGCATATAGATGCCAGCGTCAGAACAAAGGTAGTCGCCAGCGCCATACCTATCGCCGTCTCGAGTTTGGCAGACACCCCCATAAATGGGCACAAGCCCAGAAACTTCACCAACACGAAGTTGTTTACTAACACTGTACTGATAAGTAAAAGCAAAAATTCAGTCATAGTTGGGCTTTGCCGGAAATAAGGCGGGTATTATGCAATGATGTCAGGGTGGTTACAACCGGACAAACTGCAGGGTTACTGCAGCGGGCGGGTATTTTGTCAGGTTTTGCTGGCAATTTACCCGGCGGTATTCGCCGGGTGAGCAGTGCTTATCCCCGTGGGATTATATTGGTGCGGGTTTACCAACGTAATAACCCTGGTTGCCATCAATAAATAATGACTCAAGCATATGCTTTTCTTCCTGGGTTTCGACACTTTCGGCAAAAACACCCACACCTATACGGTGCGCTAAATCGATCATCAGCCGCATAAAATACTGGTTGTTTTTATCTTCATCAATACGTCGGGTATAACTACCATCCATTTTCACAAAGTCTGGTTTTAAATCACGGAAAAACTTAAACGACGTAATACCAACACCAAATTTCTCGACGGTCACACGAGCACCAGCCCGGTGAATCATGTCAATAAAACGCTTACTGGTTTTCAGATTTTGCTGTAAACCAAATTCAGATACTTCAAATATCAGTTTGGCTGCAATGTGGGCATCTTTTAACAAGCGTCGCTCCAGCCAGATCACAAATTGATCGTCATGCACACAGCGCGGTGATAAATTCAGACCAAAATACTGGTCCTGTAAATTTCGGTTCTTAATCGTTGTCAGGGCAGTTTCAATAATCAGCCGGTCGACGGCAATAATCTTATCGAGCTTTTCAGCCATCGCCAGAAATGAGGCGGTTGGCAGTACCTGATTTTCCACAGTCTTAAAGCGCACCAGAATTTCAGAGTAGGCTTTTGCAGAACGGTTAGAGGGCTGAATAAGTTGCGCCAGCAAATTAAGCCGGTTGTTATTTAATACATCTTCAATAACGTTGCGCCAGTTCTGGTTGCCATAACCACTGCTGGCCATTTCCAGCCCTGCTGAATCTTTTTGTAAATGCCAAGCGTTGGTTTGTTTAGTCTGTGCCAGGCTGATTGACGTATCGGCTACCGCCAGTAATTCGCCCAGTGCTTTGCCACTTTCATAAGTGACCAGGCCAGTGTAAGCGATGGAATCAAGCTCGGCATTTTTCTGATACTCGTTAAAACGACTTTGTAATTGCAGGGCAAAGTTCTCTGCTTCTTTTGGGGTAATTCGTGGCAGCAAAATACCAAAATCAGAACTGTTTAACCGGAACAAGCGGGCGTCTTTGTAAGCGTCTGCCACTTTACGCACGATATTCGCCACATCTTTTATATACTGATCGCCTTCCTGATAACCGCGGGTCTGGTTAAGTCCCTGTAATTCAGTACAACGGGTAATGGCAAAAACACCAAAGTCGGTTTCTTTAGAGACTTTGCAATGATCTTCGTAATATTGCACAAACCGATTGCGGTTGGGCAGTTCAGTTACCGGATCTTTATAAGCTTCTTCTGCAATTTGATAAGCCGCTGTAGTCATCTCGCTATATTGCTTTTTGCTGTAGTTAGCCAGCTTTTGCAGGGCGACATTGATATCACTGAACTCTGACGGCAGGCTGTGCCAGTTCGGTTCTGCTTTTTGTGGGTCGTTAATAAAGCCATCGATCAGGCGGTTAACACTCTGGGAGGTTTTACGATAACTGCGGTTGATACTGCTCTTAGCAATAAATACGGTAAGCCAGCCGACAATAAAGGGGGCAATTAACAATATTAAGCCAAGCTTTTGCAAAGGCGCTAACACGCGACGGTGGTTAAGTTGATAACTTACCTGTATACCGTGCTCTTCGTTACGCAACAGCACCGGTCTGAATTGACTACCGGCCGTTTGCAGTGCCCACATTGCCAGGGTTGTTGGCGTACGGCCGTTGTTCTGCTCATGCAGCACGGTATTATCCAGTTGACTGATCCGCAGGCTTTGTAAATCAAAGCTGCGATCAAGCTGCCGGCTAAGTACCTTGGCATCACCAGACAGATGATGACTAAGAATTTGTTCTATCGTATTGCGTGCTTCCCTGTCACGGTCTTCGATAATTTGCTGGCTATATATAACCAGTGCAGAAACACTTACTGCTGCCAGAATTAAGGCTGTCAACAACTGTGCTATTAATAAGGTTTTAAAAATCTTCATAAGCCCTGACCACCAAACATAATTTGCTTCCTTGTCTAACGCTTAATATAGTGTAGCTAAAAAGAATAGAAAGCTAATTAAATCAAAAAAATACCTAGAAAGGAATAAATAACGACAGATAGCAGGAAATTCGCTTGGAATTGTGGTTTTTGGCTCCCCAAGTTGGACTCGAACCAACGACCTACGGATTAACAGTCCGCCGCTCTAACCAGCTGAGCTATTGGGGAATTTTGAAGGTAATTACGACGTTTTTGGCTCCCCAAGTTGGACTCGAACCAACGACCTACGGATTAACAGTCCGC
>CAXBHB010000005.1:0-204199 GCA_963975465.1 uncultured Chromatiaceae bacterium | reverse complement strand
GACGAGGCTCAGGAAGAGCCGAGCAAAGTAGTACACCGCTGGTCGGCCAGCCCCGCAGGCTCCCAATTCAAGCAAAAGGCCTACCCTAACCGGTAGGCCTTTTTGCGTTCAATACAGGTTAATATCTAGACAAAGCAGCCGATAACGTTAACACTGTATCGACAGTCAAAAGGAGTTGCGCGTGTCTCTTGCCCGGTTATTCAAACAAAAAACCTATTCCAGCTGGTTAATTATCCTGGCAGCTTGTCTCTTGTTTGCGAATAGTTTATTTGTTGTTTCAGCGATCATTTTGCCAATAAATCTGGCAACCTGGCAATTGGCATTATTATTTAATGGCCTGCTAGCCATGTTCCTGACCGGTTTGTTTTATGCTGTGCAATATCATCGTCGCTCTTTAGCAACTACGGTGTTGCAGGTTGACCATGCAATAAAGCGACTGGAAGAACGGTTAGAGTTAAGCCAGCGGGTCGATTTAATGCCTGATATCCGGTTGGAGAAGATTAACGATCGGTTATTGAACTACATCCGGCGGGACCACGAAGTTCGCCATCTGGTCAGAGTGCAGGGTCTTATTGATCACGAACTGGCTATTGGAAACCGGATATTCTTTGAAAGTAAATTGCAGCATTTCCTGAGTGATGCATCTGAAGAAGGTGTTGGTGCATTATTTATTATAGAAATTTCACATCCGGGCCATAGTGTCAGCGCCATGACACAACTGGCTTGTCTTAAAGCCTGTATCGAAGTTATCAACAGTTGTTGTGAGGCCTACCAGGACCGGATCCTTGCCAGACTTTCTGATAACGATTTAGTATTGCTGCTATCTGGTATATCGGAAAAAGAGATGGCTAATCTGGCAGATACCATGGTTGTCGGGATGGGCCGTGCGAATTGTTTTGCTAATTACCTGAGTGCCGATTTCGTTCATATTGGTTATGTTGCTTATCAACGCAATCAAACGACTTATCAATTGCTATCAGAAGCTGATATGGCGCTGCGTACGGCGCAGTTATATGGTCATAATAGTGCTTTCGGATTTGAAGCTGAAAAGAAACCTGCCGCGAAAGGTTCGGTATGGTGGCGTTCAGAGTTAACTAAGGCGTTAGCGCAACATCGTTTCGATTTAAGTTTTCAGCCGGTTTTTTCCTGGCAGGACCAGGAGCTAATGCAACAGGAGGTGTTGGTCAGACTACAGAGCTCGGAAGGTAAGAACATCCCGGCAGCTATCTTTTTGCCAATGGCCTTTAGCTGTGGTTTAACCTTGCAGATTGATCAGCATGTTTTACTGCGTGCGGCTAAATTAAGCGCTTTAGAGAGTAAAAGTACCACCCGTTGCAGTATCAACATCAGCGCTCACTCACTGCTAAGTAAAGATTGGCAACAATGGCTGGAACAAGCTGTTGTGGCGGGTCAAATAGACCCTACTCAGTTGGCGTTAGAACTAAGTGAGCATCATCTGATCCGCTATTACGCCAAACTGAAACCGGTGTTGGATAAAATAATAACCCATGGTTTTGCCCTGGTGATTGATCAGGTTGGGCTTACCATTGATATTCCGCCTTATGCTGATGATCTGGCCATTGAGTCAGCAAAGTTACATCCTTCGGTCGTCCGCAATATTGACCAGCATCTGGAGCAGCAGTTATTTGTGCGCGGTTTGATATCTCATTTTGCTGAGCGCGGTATAAGGGTTATTGCGACAGGTATAGAGTTGCCAGCAGAATGGACTACGTTACAAAAAATCGGTGTTGCTGGTGGCCAGGGTTTTTACTTCAGCCAACCGATGCCGCGCAAAGTATCTGATACTGCTCCAGACTAATTAACTTCCGATAATACAAGCCTGCCAGCCCTTGCATGCCGCCGGTATGTAAGAAACTAATTCGGCTGCCCGGCGCAATGTCACCAGCCGCCACCATTTGGTAAAGTTTGTAAAGCGCTCTACCGGTATAGACCGGTTCAACCGCTATCCCATGAGTTATTGCAAACTGGCAACAAAAATCAACATGTTCTGCGGCACATCTGGCATAGCGTTGTAACGGATCGGTACTGATAATCTGCCAGTTGACATCATTGGGCAATGTTTCCGGTAATAATGCCCTGACTTTTGCCGGTAAAGAGTGATCATTCAGTACAGCGAGCCCCAGCACTGTTGCTTTTTGAGCGGTGGTTGCATCCTGTTTGGCGGCGGCCAAAATCAAACCTGCCAACGTACCGCCGCTAGCTGTTGCCGTTGCAATAATATCGGCATTACCTGCAGGTGTAGCGCTCAGATCTAAACAGGCAATACCCCTGGCACCCAGCACAGAGCTACCCCCCTCAGGAATGAATAAGCAATCAGGGTGGCGGCGGGCCAGTGATTTTATAAAGTCACTGCAATGTCGCTGCCGGTAGGTGGCACGGTCGGTCGCAATTAACTGCATGCCGTTAGCAACACAGTACTGCAAGGTTGGGTTTTCAGGATCAATAGCGTCTGCTCTGACATAAGCCGTTGCACTAATGTTGTATAATTTAGCCGCGGCAGCGCAGGCTGCCAGATGGTTAGAGAAGGCGCCACCGAACGTGACAAAACCGCGATATTGCTGTTGCTGAATCAACTTTATATGATATTGTAATTTCATCCATTTGTTACCAGATATCATGGGTTCAGCAGTCGCCAGGGAACAGATCCACAGTTCAACTTCTGCCGCTGCAAGGCGTGGTTCATCCACCCGATACCATCGAACATCTGGCAATTCTGGCTGAAGTGCTGGCAATAACATAAAAAAATGGCGTCTTATAAGTTTAGGAGGCCTGTATTATAAACTGATATCAGGGTTAGAAAGCATTCAGATGTTAGCCAAAGTTATACAACAATTCCGTTTTGGCAACAGTAATGTAGCTGGCAATGCTGTGTTGCATATGCGTGAGCACGACATACAGCTACTGTTACAGCCAACGAAGAATAGCGCTGCTACCACCAGAGTGGAACCGATCATTCAGGGCAACTGGCAGCAGGCTATGCAATCACTACTGTCTGATGTCAGCAAATCAATGGCGCTGACCCTGATAATTCCACCATCAATGTATCAGGTAATACAGCTGGAAAAGCCCGCTTTACCAGAGCATGAACTGCTGACAGCATTACCGTGGCAGGTAAAAGATCTGACCGAGATTGCAGTTGAGGAGTTGGTGCTAGACTATATTGACTTACCCGCCGCACCCGGCCAAAGCGCGAAAATTAATGTGGTATTAACGTCTAAGGCCCAGTTACAGGAACTAATTGCCGTTATTCAGCGGCAAAAACTCAATTTACAACAGATATTGGTAGAAGAGTGGTTAATCCATGAGTTGCTGGTACTGGGGGATCACGCTGCGCTGGTGTTAATGCATCAGCCGGATCAGGATGTATTATTGCAGGTTATCCGACAGGGCAAGTTACAATTTTCCAGAAGGTTAAGAGGGTTTAACCGCTTACACCAATATTCAGCAGCAGAATTGCAACAAGGGGCATTCGATAATTTGTTGTTGGAAATCCAGCGATCCATGGATTATATCGAGAGCCAGCTTAAATTACCGCCGGTACGCAGCATTCACTTATTATGTAGTGGGGTTGGCCGAACCGATCTGGTGCCTTTATTTCATCAGGCCGGTTTTAGTCAGGTACAAGCCGTTCAGATGAAACCCGAACTGAATTGGGCGGCGGCCATTGATGTCAGTGAACATTGGCCAGCTATTGCTGCAGTTGCCAGTCTCAATCAGGAGCCTGCAGCATGAAGCAACGGATAAATCTTTATCAACCAGGGCTGCAGCCGGTAAAGCAGAGTCTGGCGTTGTCATCGATGCTGGTGTTGATGTTGGTTGTTTCGGTTATCTGCCTGTTGCTTTGGGGTGGCATACAATGGCAACAACGACAACAGCAGCAGCTCAATACTCAAGCAGAGCAACAACTTAAGCGGCAACAGGAGCAGCTGGCCTTATTACAGCAAGCATTGCTACAGCGACAACCGGCCAGCGCGTTGTTGACAGAACGCAATCTGTTAAAGCGCCGGGTAGAGCAACAGATTGCCTTGCGCCAGTATCTTATCGCTCAGCAAAGCCGTTCAGATTACGCTTACAGCGTGGTTTTACAACAGTTGGCTGATGCTGATATCAGCAGTTTATGGCTTACCCGGTTTACCTTAAGATCAGGTCGGAGCGAGTTGCAGGGGCTGAGTATCGAACCCGCAGCCGTGCCCGGTTGGTTAGAAAGCCTACGCCAGTATGATTACTTTCAGGGACAGCGCTTTAGTGAACTACGGTTACAGCAGTTGCCGGAACACAATGCCGTGCAGTTTCGGTTAATTGCAGAGCAGGGAGACTAAGCATGGCAAACTGGCAACTGATTAACCAGCGATATCAGGCGTTACAGTTGCGCGAAAAGCGCCTGATTTTCTTCGGCTCGGTGTTACTGTTGTTCTGGCTATTATTAATGTACCTGGTCGAGCCTGCCTGGAAGCAACAGCGGCAACTTCAGGCTGATAAACAAACGTTGGCATTGCAGCAGCAGCAGGTGAAGCATCAGCTGGAATTATTACAACTTCAGCTGGCTGTTGATATTGAACAACCATTGCGAGAGGAAATTGCGCGTCTGAACGAGCAACAGACAGAGCTGGTTGCACAACGCAGGCAGCAAAGCAGCCTGTTTATTGGCGCTGAGCAAATGCTGGCATTGCTGCGGGAAATTCTCTCGAAAAGTCAGCATGTCAGACTTAACTCATTATCTACCTCCACCGCTGTGCCGGTGCTGTTGGCAGGGCAATTAGCGGATGAAGCACCGCTACTATATCAGCACAAAACCACCCTTATGGTGCGTGGCTCATATCAGCATGTTCAACAGTTACTAGCCGAACTGGAGCAGCTACCCTGGTTAGTGCAATGGCAGCAACTGGATTATCAGGTTACCGAGCATCCGTCAGCGGATATCAGTATTGAATTTATTACAGTGAGTGAAAATGAAAACTTTATTCAGCTGTAGCATATTGCTGCTTGCAGGCTTTGCCAGCTATGCCGACCCGACCCGTCCTGCGATCGGTTATCAGCAGCAGTCAGCTGCCAGTGATCTGGCTGCTTCTGCAGCCAACCCACTAAAGTTACAAATGATCCAGCAAGGTCTTCAGGGTAAAACAGCCACAATTAATGGTCGCTTATTGCAATTAGGGGATGAGTATCAAGGCTATACTCTAACCAGGATCAATATTGCTGAGGTTGTACTTAGCCGTGGCGATGAGCAGCGAATTTTGCAGTTACATAATAAAACGATAAAAAATTATGAGAAATAATACCCGTTTACCTTCATGCATTGTTAGCAGTGTGCTGTTATTAACAGCGTGTCAGGCATTAGAGCCGGCAGCCGGCCCCACTGCGGCCAAACAGGCATTGCAGCCGGCAAAAGAGGCGGCCAATCCGGTGCTCGCCATTCCGCCCGCAGTAACTCAGGACTTGCTAGCCCGGCCTGCGCCAGCGATCGTCAGCACTGAGCCCCGGTTTAATGTTTCCGCTGCCGATGTCGCGCTGACAGACTTTTTTCACTCCGTGGTGCATGACACACCCTATAGCCTGGTGGTCCATCCCAGTATAAATGGCACTATTAGTTTGCAGCTAAAACAGGTAACGCTGGCAGAAACACTGGCTATCGTGCAGTCGCTGTATGGTTTTGATATCCGGCGTCAGGGCATGGTGTATCAGGTTTACCCCGCTGGCTTACGCACGGAAACCATTGCAGTTAATTATCTGATGTTGCAGCGAAATGGCTTTTCTTCTATTTCTGTTAACTCTGGTGGGGTGTCGCAGGACAATTCCAATCAGAATAACAATAATCGGGGTAACCAGGGGTTCGCGAACAATAATCAGCAGAGCAGTCCGTTGGGCAACAATAATGGTCAGATGCAAAATAATCAGCAGCAGTTTAACGGCAGCACCATTCAGAGTGAAAGCCGGACTGATTTCTGGAGCGATTTAAAAGAAGCGGTAGCCGGTGTCCTGGGTGACGGCGAGCAGCGGATGGTTGTGGTAAGTCCGCAGGCAGGTTTGGTAACAGTGCGGGGCATGCCCGATGAAATTGCCGCCGTAAAAGCCTTTTTAGGTCAGTCTGAGCAGCAGTTGCAGCGTCAGGTGGTGTTAGAAGCAAAAATTATTGAAGTGACCCTGAGTGATGAGTATCAGCAGGGGATAAACTGGCAAAATGCCCTGGCGACCATTGGCTCAACCAGTTTTAATTTCACAACGTCGGGCATTATTCCTAATAACCCTACCACAACAAATCTGGGTGGTGTCACCGCTATTTCGTTTAATAATGCTGACTTCAGCGGCGTGATCAATTTGCTGGAAACCCAAGGCAATGCGCAGGTGTTGTCCAGTCCCAGGGTGACCGCTATGAATAATCAGAAAGCGGTGATAAAAGTGGGGCAGGATGAGTATTTTGTGACGGATGTAACCAGCAATACCACTATTGCCGGTACCGGTGCCACCACTACGTCACCGAACATCTCATTACAACCCTTTTTCTCGGGTATTGCGTTAGATGTGACACCTCAGATAGATCAGAATGGCAGTGTTATTCTGCACGTGCATCCTTCGGTAACCGAGACGTCAGAACAAAGCAAAACGATTCGTTTTAGTGATGAGCAAATTGTGCTGCCATTGGCGCAAAGCAATATTCGTGAGTCTGACACCATCATTAAAGCGCAAAGTGGAGAAATAGTGGTGATAGGAGGGTTGATGCAAACCGTCACCACCGACAGTGAGTCACGTACACCTGTGCTGGGCGCTATTCCGTTGTTAGGACAGTTATTTACCAGCAAAAACAAAGTTGAACGTAAAAAAGAACTGGTGATACTGCTAAAGCCCACCGTAGTTGGCAACGGGGTTTGGCAACAACAGTTGCAGCAGTCGGCAGATTTAATAACCGACTGGTATCCTGAGCAGTAAACGAATGTATGCCGCGCACTTTAATCTGGCACTGGCGCCGTTTTCATTGACGCCTGATACCCGGTTCTATGTCGGGCTGCCCCAACACGAAGCGGCATTGGCGGTGCTTAATACAGCGCTCCATGCCGGTGAGGGCTTTATCAAGGTAACGGGTGAAGTGGGTACTGGTAAAACATTATTGTGCCGGTTACTGCTAAAACAGGCCGCTGCAGACTGGCAACTGGCTTATTTGCCAGATCCGAGTGTGACGCCGGTCGAGTTGCGTTGGGCGCTGGCGGCCGAGCTGGGCCTTAAATATTCAGCCAATATTGACGCCAGTCAGCTATTGCAATTACTGCAGCGCCAGCTAATCCTGCTGGCCCACAACGGTAAAAAAATTATCCTGGTTATTGATGAAGCGCAGGGTCTGCCAGATGATACCCTGGAGTCACTGCGTTTGTTAACCAACCTGGAAACTGAGCAGCGTAAGTTGTTGCAAGTGGTGTTATTTGGTCAGCCCGAACTGGACCAACGGCTGGCCAGCCAGCAATTCCGGCAGTTGCGACAACGTATTTCATTTTCTTACCGGTTACCGGTCATGTCGCCGGCGCAAATTCGCTATTATGTGCGGCACAGGCTGCAAATTGCCGGGGCAACACCCGCGTTATTTAATGGTTTTGCCTTGTTTGCTATCAGCCGGTACAGCCGGGGCATTCCAAGGCTGGTTAACCTGCTGGCTCACAAGGGCCTGATGCTGGCCTATGGCGAGGGTAAAGCGCGGGTGACGCAACGACATATCCGGTTTGCAGCTATGGATACGGAAGATACCCAGCCACGTAAACATCCTTATCTGTGGCTGCTGACGGGCACGGCGATATTCAGCGCGGCCTGCTTTGCCTGGTTCCAACGATGAGCGTCATTAATAAAATGCTGCAGGATCTCGAGCAGCGCCAGCAACACACCAGCACCGGCCCGGCTACTGTGCGGCCCCCATCAGCTAAAGCTGCTGCTAAAAATCGTTATTTAGGGCTGCTGCTTGTTGCCGTAGTGCTGCTAGCTGCTGGCTGGTGGCTGACCACAACAGCCAGCAGCAGCGTGCCGGCGCAGACATTGCAAACAGAGCAAACAGAGCAAACAGAGCAAACAGAGCAAACAGAGCAGTCCGTCCCTGCAATACAAGCCGTGAACCCTGCAACTGATAGGGTATTACCTGCTGAGCAGGCCAGGCCACAGACTCTTGTTGATAATATAACGGCTACCGCCGAGCCCGCAGATATTATGGCAGCACTGGCCACTGAACCAGCGGTCAACACCGAAGCTGTGCCGTCACCGGCACGACAGGCCTGGCCAGCGTTAGAGCCAGAGTCAAAGCCAGCGCCAGAGAGGTTAGTCGAGGTAGAAGCGGAACCAGCAGCTACGCCGCAGGCAACCGTGGACAAGCGGCCACTAAGTGTCGAACAGCAACAGCAAAATATGCGACTCAGAGCCAACGCCAGCGAAGCCGCCGGAGACACCAGCGCAGCCATTGTAATCTGGCAGCAAATTCTGGCCAGGCAACCGGCAGAGGCTGAGGGCTACCTAAATCTTGCCCGCTTATGGCTAAAGCAACAACAAGCCGTTACAGCAAGTCAGATACTTTTACAGGCGCATCAGAACGGTGTTATAGACGCGGAAATTAATCTGCAACTGGCCCAACTAGCCGTAACGCAGGGCCAGTGGCAGCAGGCACTGCAGTTTTTGCCTGACCAGTTTGAGCTGGCAGCAGAGCCGGAATACTACGGCTTTAAAGCGACAGTATTACATCAATTGCAGCAGTATACCGAGGCATTCAGCTGGTATCAGCGTTTAGCGCAAATACAACCAGAGCAGGCACGCTGGAGCCTTGGCGCTGCGTTAACAAGCGAACAATCTGGCCAGCCACAGCAGGCTCATCGCTATTACCGGCAGGCATGGCAACAACGTCAGACGTTGTCGCAAAGCAGCCATGAATTTATTCAACAACGTCTTAAGGCAACAGAACCCTAGTATGCAAAAACCAAAGCTTAAAATGCGCCTGGGCGATTTACTGGTGCACGAAAAAATAATCAGCGAGTCTCAGCTTGAACAAGCACTGGCCAGGCAGAAAAGCAGTGGCCGCAAACTGGGCGCCACGCTGATAGAAATGCAGTTTTTATCTGAGCAACAGCTGCTGCAGTTTCTTGCACAACAATTGCAGGTACCGTTTTTAGATATTGCCCAGCGCAAAATTGACCCCAAAGCAGCGCAACTGCTGGCTGAAGTGCACGCCCGCCGGTTCCGGGCGCTGGTTATCGAAGACATGGGTGACACCGTGCTGCTGGGCATGAACGACCCGGCCGACTTAGCCGTTCTTGATCAGATAGCACCGCTGCTGGCGCCGCGTGAAATAAAAATCGCCGTGGTAAGAGAAAGTCAGTTACTGGACGCGTTTGACTCGTTGTACCGGCGTACTAAAGACATTGAAACCTTTGCTACCCAGTTAAAACAAGAGCACAGCGGCGATACTGAAGATGCGTTACTTGCTGAAGAAAGCCGCGAAGAAACTGACAACACCATTGCCAAACTGCTGCGCTCAATTTTTGAAGATGCGGTGCAGGTGAAAGCTTCTGATATTCACATTGAACCAGATGAAAAAGTCCTGCGAATTCGCCAGCGGGTAGACGGCATACTGCAGGAAAGCATTCTGAATGAGGTGAGTATCGCGGCCGCGCTGGTGTTGCGGTTAAAACTGATGGCCAGTCTGGATATTTCCGAAAAACGTTTGCCGCAGGACGGCCGCTTTCAAATCACGGTAAAACAACACAAAGTTGATATCCGGATGTCTACCATGCCGGTGCAGTATGGTGAATCAGTGGTAATGCGTTTGCTGGATCAGTCTGCCGGTGTACTGAAAATGGAAGATACCGGTATTCCGCCGCAGATGCTGGCCAGGTTACGGCGCATAGTGCAAAGCCCGCACGGTATGATTTTAGTGACCGGCCCCACGGGTTCCGGTAAAACCACCACCTTGTACGGTTTGCTAAGCGAACTTAACCAAGCCGGCAGCAAAATTATTACCGTGGAAGATCCGGTAGAGTATCGTTTGCCACGAATTAATCAGGTACAGGTAAACCATAAAATAGGCCTGACATTCAGCAATGTGTTGCGTACCACCCTGCGTCAGGATCCCGACATTATTATGGTCGGCGAAATGCGCGACCAGGAAACCGCAGAAATGGGCCTGCGCGGTGCGTTAACCGGCCACCTGGTATTATCAACCCTGCACACCAACGACGCAGTATCCAGTACCTTACGTTTAATTGATATGGGGGCCGCTCCATATCTGGTTGCCAGTGCGTTAAGAGCCATTATTGCCCAGCGCCTGGTACGCCGGTTATGCGACTATTGCAAAAAGCTCCATCAGCCTGACGAGTTAGAGCTTACCTGGCTGAAGCATCATAAGGCTGACCTGCAGGCCAGTTACTGGCAGGGTGCCGGTTGCCAGTCATGCAATCACACCGGCTACAAAGGCCGGTTAGGTGTATTTGAATTATTAGTCATTAACAAACCGCTGGCCGACGCACTTCGCCGCGCTGATATTGAAGCTTTTAGCAATATTGCTTATCACAGTGACGACTTTGTTAGCCTAGGGAAAATGGCGCTGGATTATGCCAGACAGGGGGTCACCACCCTGGATGAGGTAATAAGAGTGTCGGAATATCTGGAAACAGAGCCGTTAACAGTCGATGTTATGGCAGAAAAATCTGATATGGCTGAGGACAACTAAACCATGGCCAGCTTTGTGTACAAAGCCCGCGATGCCAGCGGAAATGCAGTAAGTGGTCAGCTGGAAGCCGCCAGCCAGGCTGCGGCGGCAGATATACTGAAACAACGGCGCTATATTCCGTTAAGCATTGAAGCCGCAACCAACACCGACACCACCGTCAGCTTTAACCTGTGGCAGGCCAAAGTCAGCCTGACTGAGCTGATTATTTTTTCCAGGCAAATGTATTCACTGATGAAAGCCGGCATTCCCATTATCCGTGCCATCAAAAGCCTGGCAGAAAGCACGGGCTCAAAGCGGTTACGCCAGGTAATGAATGCGCTGGCCAGCGAGCTGGAAAATGGCCGTAGTTTGTCAGTGGCGATGTCTAGTCATCCTAAAGTATTTAACCGGCTTATTATCAGCCTGGTGCATGTCGGGGAAAATACCGGCCGCTTAGATGAAGCTTTTTTGCAGCTTACCTATTATTTTGAGCAGGAACTGGAAACCCGTAAACAAATTAAACAGGCCACCCGTTATCCTATTTTTGTCCTGATCGCACTGGTGGTGGCCATGATAGTGCTGAACATTTTTGTTATACCGCAGTTTGCCAATATGTTTGCCCGCTTTAATGCGGAGCTACCCTGGTCTACCCAGCTGCTGCTGGCCAGCTCTGCATTTTTTATTACGTTCTGGCCGCTCTTGCTGGTGCTGGTTATCGCCGCCATTTTCGGAATCAGTTTTTATCTGCAAACGCCGGCGGGTAAGTTGCGTTGGGGCCGCTGGCAATTAAAAGTGCCCATTATCGGCAGTATTATCAATCGCGCGACGCTGGGTCGCTTTGCCCGCAGCTTTTCAATGATGCTAAAAGCTGGTGTGCCGATCACGACAGCACTCAGCCTGGTTGCTGAAGCGGTCGATAACGACTATCTTGGAGATAAGATCCGGGAAATGCGACGAAGTATCGAGCGTGGTGAAAGTTTGTTGCGGGTTTCGCAGCAAAGTAATATGTTTACTGACCTGGTGTTACAAATGGTCTCGGTTGGCGAAGAAACCGGCCAGATGGATGAAATGCTGACCGAAGTAGCCGGCTTTTATGAGCGGGAAGTGGCATTTGATTTAAAAAGCCTGACCGCCAAAATTGAACCAATACTGATTGCCATAGTGGCCGCCATGGTGCTATTACTGGCTTTGGGTATTTTTACACCAATGTGGGATATGCTTAATGCTTACAAAGGCGGTTAACAATTGGCACAAATTAAACCAATTACAATAAATAACGATATACTTACTAATACAAGTGCTTGGGAGAGACAACAATGAAACAGCAAACGGGTTTTACCTTAATAGAATTAGTCATCGTCATTATTATACTGGGCCTGTTGGCTGCAACCGCCTTACCACGGTTTTTAAATGTCACTGCAGAAGCAGAAGATGTCGCAGTTGAGGGGGTTGCCGGCGGCTTTGCTTCAGCTGTTGGTCTGGTGCGTGCTGGTTGGGAGGTTGCAGGGCGTCCAAACGACACTGTAGCAAATCTTACACAAGTTGATTACGATGGAATCAACATCGGTGTTGATGGCACCATCGGTTATCCGTCGGGTGACCCAGCGTCAGATACCCTGGTGTCAACAGTATCGGCTGCAGACTGTTTGTATTTAATCAATAACCTGTTTCAGCAACAATTGCGGGTTGCGACAACTTTTGTTGCGGCTAACCAGTTTTATGTGCGCGCTGATACCAACGTCTGTTTTTATCACCAGACTGCTGGCTTAACAGCGGCGCCAACGAGTGTTGCTGGTAACAACGGGTTTTCATATGATCCAGATAGTGGTCAGGTCGCATTATTTTTAAACAAACCTAATTAAGTTTAGTGAACCAAGGGTAGTAATTTATGAAACGTAATCAGGCAGGTTTTACTCTAATAGAGTTAATTATTGTTATCGTAATACTGGGCATTCTGGCGGTTACCGCTGCGCCGAAATTTTTAGATTTTGGTGGTGATGCCCGCAATTCAGTATTGCAGGGTGTTAAAGGCTCACTGGAGTCTGCAGGTTCGCTGGTATATGGTAAGGCGATTATTGGGGGTGTACAAAATGCAGAGCGGACTGATACTCCAACTCCAGCCGTAGAGGGTATTGCTATACATTTCGGCTATCCTGTCGCGACCGAAACGGCTTTAAAAGCAGCTGCTGAGTTAGAAGAGTTTGAGTTCAGTGAACCGGCGGCTGCAGGCGATCCAATCCGGATTGCAGCAGATACTGCCGGCTTAGCAGATGATGGTTGTTACGTTGAGTACAATGAGTCAGCTGGTGAAGCGACTAAACCAGCAATAATTATTGAAAATGATGGCTGCTAATAGCAGAAAGCTGTAATGATCAGAACCCGGCGGCACACAGGCTTTACGTTACTGGAGCTTATTGTGGTGCTGGTGATAATAGGCGTGTTAGCAGTGTCCCTGCTACCACGCTTTTTTTCTGGCAGTGGCACTAATGAATATTTGTACCGCGACCAGGCATTTAGTTTAATTCAGCGCCAGCAAATACAAGCCATGCAGTGCACCAATTGTACCCCGGTGGGCTTTCGGGTTGGTAGTTTCAGTGTTAACCCGGCAGGCATTAACGCCTGTGCCAACACCGCTACCGCACTATGTATCAGCGAGCGGGATCGCAGCAGTATCCGCTTGCAGCCGGGCGCCTTTAATAATGACTTATATTTTAATAACCTGGGGCAGCCTATTACCCAGTCCGGGCTGCGCCGCTGCAATAGTGGCTGCCGGGTTAATGTGCTGGGTAGTGTCAACCTGGCTATTTGTATTGAATATGAAGGCTATATTCACCGATGTTAGCCCGGGCACAACAAGGGGTCAGTTTACTGGAGCTGATTACCGGCATTGTGGTGCTGGCAATAGCGCTTAGTCTGGTAACGGCTGTGCTGGGGCCTTTGTATATTAAAAGCACCGACCCGTGGCATCAGGTGCGGGCTACTGAGCTTGGCCAGAGTATGCTGAATGATATTATGGCGCGCTCGTTTGATCAACAAAGCCCGCGCAGCGGCAGTATGTTGCGTTGTGGTGAAGCTGGCGCACCGGCCTGCACTGTGCAAAACGGTGATGGCAGTTGGCCGGCAGATCCGGGTGAAACTGCAGCTGACAACCGGTTACGCTTTAACGACGTGGATGATTTTCATAACTTTACGGTCGATGGCAGCCAGCTAACCAATATTCTGGCGGAAGATTTAGCCGATGTGTACCGTAATTATCAGTTAAGGGTCAATGTCAGTTATGCCGCTGGCAGCGAAGTTGCCGGCATCAGCCTGGCAGCCGATCAGGTAAAAATAATAACCGTTACCGTCCGTATGCCAACCGGCAGCGAGCTGCAGTTTAGCAGCTACAAGGGGAACTGGTAATGTTGCAAAGCACGCAGCGCGGTTTTACCTTAATAGAGCTGATTATTGTTATTGTGCTGCTGGGTGTGCTGGCGTTGGGAGTCAGCAGCTATATTGGCCTGGGTGCCAGTATGTACAGCGATGCGACCGAGCGGGAGCAGGTGTTAAATGAAAGCCGCTTCGTTGCCGAGCGCTTGCAGCGTGAATTGCGCAATGCTGCACCCAATAGTATCCGCACTGCTGACGCTGCTTTATTGCGTTGCATCGAGTTTGCGCCAATTGCAGCCAGTGGTGTCTATTTAATGGCACCGGTCACGCCTGATACCGGCAATGAGTTGCAGCTGGCACTAATGACCTGGCAGGCGGGCTATCTGGGGCTGCCTTTTACCATATATCCCCGTGCTTCAGACGATATTTACGGCACGAGTGGCAGTACAATTTTGCTGGCGGGCGCAGAGCAGGACGATGCCGATGGCAACAGTGCAACCCGTACCGTGCAGCTAACCAGTAGCCACAGTTTCCCACTCGATTCCCCCGAGCAGCGTTTTTATATACTGGCTGCCAGCCCGGTGAGTTACTGTTTTAACGGGGTCGAGGGCAGCATTCGCCGCTACAGCGGCTATAATTATAGCGCCACTCAGCCATTACCCCCTGCGGCTGCCGGCGCGTTAATGGCCGGTAACGTGCAGCAGGTGCGGTTTGCCGTAAACAATGCGGTGCTTAGCCGCAACAGTGTGGTTAATTTGTTGCTGCAGTTTGGCCAAAGCCCGGCCAGCGACATGTTTTTTAACTACGAGGTGCATATTCCTAATGTCCCTTAACGCGAAATTATTAAGCAGCCGGCAAACGGGTAGCGCATTAGTGGTCGCAGTTTTTATTATTGTGGTGATGTTGGCTATTGTGCTGGCATTATCGCGCATTCTGCTTAGCAGCAGTGACAGCGTGGTATATGAAGTACAGGGTACCCGGGCCCTGTTTGCCGCACAAAGCGGTATGGAGCTGGCGCTAACCGAATTATTTCCGCGCAGTGGCGTCAGCAACTGCAGCAACTGGAGTTTTAATTTTGCCACTGCCGGTTTAACCGGTTGTGAAGCCAGCGTGCAGTGCACTGCTCAACCGGTTACCAGCCCGCAGTTAAGCCAACTATACCAGTTGCAAAGCACGGCCAGTTGCAACGCGAATGAGTTTATTACCAGCCGCAGTATTGAGCTGGAGGTAAGACAATGAAGTGGTTATTTTCCGGTATTTTATTGCTGCTAAGCAGCCAGGTACTGGCAATTAATTGTGAAGATATCTGGACCCAGTCCGTTCGCAGCAATAGCGCAGTACCGGCATCTATACCGTTTCCGGCAACGCCTAATCCCAGCTTCCCTGAGCCGTTGCAACCGGTTGACTATTATTATACCGGCAGTGATAGCTTCTTCGTGGCTAATAACACTGTTCGCACAACCAGCGGGGCGACGACCCGGATATTTGTAGAGGGTAACCTGACTATCGGCAACAGCACGGTGTTAAATTCCGGTGGGCCATCACAAAATTTTATTCTGGTCGTCAGTGGTAGTCTTACCATAAATAACAACGCCGTAATTAATGGCTTTGTGTTGGTTGGAGGGGCGGTTCAACTTAACAGCAATGCAGTGATTAATGGCGCCTTGACGGCCAGGGGCGCTGTTGCAAACTTTGGAGCAGTAAATTATCGCCCTGCTGCGATACCCCTACTCAGCGGCGGTGTGGTATGCGATGCGGCTTTGCCGCCCGCTGTATTGCGGGCGCATTATCCACTGGATCAGTGTTTTGACGAAACCAGTAGTGTGCTGGCAGAGTTAACCGGTAGCTTCAGTGCTGCCGGCTTAAACCTGTCCCGGGCAGAGGGTCTGGTTAATCAGGCCGTGCGTTTTGCCGGCAACACCAACAGTCGGGCAGAATTGCCAGCGGCACTGCTAAATGGACAAAGTAATTTCTCCCTGTCGTTATGGATTAATCCTGAAACCAGCAGTAGCTTCAGGGAGATTATTTCGGCATCGAATAACAGCAGAACCAATGAATTCGAACTTTACCTGACCCCGGAAAATACGATACGTACCGGGATTAAGGGCACGTACCATAGTTTTGCTGCCAGTCCGCCTACCATTCCGGTCAACAGCTGGCAGCATCTGGTTTTTACCCGGAACGGTGCAGAAATCTGCCTGTATCTGAATGCTTCCCTGGTGGGGTGCACCAGCGCATCGAGTGGCGGCCTGGACGTGAGCAGAGCCGCGCTGGGGGTATGGTGGCAGGCCGACAATAGCTTTGCTGACTTTTTTACCGGGCGTATGGATGAAGTCTTGTTTTATCAAAACAAGTTATCGGCAACTGAAATCAACCAAATCTATTCGTTTCAACGTGATGGCTTTAATTATGATGGTAACAACCGGGCTGATCAGTGTCTGACGTGTCTGGCAGACAACTTTAGCGATGCCACTTTAAGTGATACCTGGGTGACCGCCCGCAGTAATGGCACTTTTACCCCCCAGATTGTCAGTGGCCGGCTGCGGATGACTCAGGCCGTAACTAATCAGGCCACGTCGGCAACCTACCAGCGGCTTTATCCGGCGGCTGATAATCTGGTTATTATTGAATTTGACTACTTAGCTTACGGTGGTAGCGGTGCAGATGGCCTGGCAGTAGTACTGTCTGATGCCAACGTGACACCGCAACCCGGCAGTTTTGGCGGGCCGCTGGGTTACGGTTATAAACCGGGTATCCCGGGTTTTGCCGGTGGCTGGTTAGGGTTTGGCCTTGACGAGTTTGGCAATTTCTCCAATGAGGGCGGTGCTGCCAGTAAGGGGCGGCGCCAGCAAAGCGTGGTGGTGCGGGGATCAGGCGAGGGGACAACCGGCTACCGGTATCTTCGCGGAACCTGTAATAATGGCGCAACTAACCCGGCGGGCGGCTGCCTTAATCCCAGGGTGGATGGCAATGCAGCCAACCCGCACCGCTACCGTTTTACGGTTGATTCCCGGGCACCCGGCACCACCATCGTCTCGGTTGAGCGGGATCACGGTACCGGCTATATCACGCTTATTGAGCCATTTGATGCCCGCAGTCAGCCTGGCCAGGCCGCGACTCCGGAAAATTTCTTTTTATCACTAACCGGCTCTACCGGGGGGTCAACCAATATTCATGAGCTGGATAATATCAGTATTTGTGCGCTACGTTCATTCCCGGTTGGCCAGCAAATTGACCATTTTGAATTTGACCACAGTGGCCGGGCATTAACCTGCAAGCCGGAAACCATAACAGTACGGGCCTGCGCCAATGCCGATTGCAGTCAGTTAGTTACTGAACCGGTTAGTGCAACATTAAGCCCGGCTACAATTGTCAGCGGTGGTTGGGTCGGTGGCAACAGCATTAATTTCAGCGGTGGCACCACGACGGTAGATTTACGCCGCCGTACTGCCGGCACGACATTAGTGGGTGTCAGTGGCTCGGTTCCTGGTACCCGGCCGCTAAGCCAAACCTTGTGTCGTGCCGGAGCAGGTGCGTTAACAACCGCTGCCTGTAGTATTAACTTTGCCAGTGCCGGCCTGGTGTTCAGCGTGCCTGATGGCATCGCCAACCAGCCCAGCAATAACATTACGGTAGCCGCGGTGCGGGAAGGTGATAGCACTGAGCAGTGCGTACCGCAATTTGCTAATGTCAGCCGCAATGTCAATTTCTGGAGTAATTATATTAACCCTGACTCCGCTGGCCGGCCGGTGGCAATGCCGGTACAAGTCAATGGTAACAACATCGGTCAAACAGCCACTAGCACTGCACTGCCATTAAGCTTTGATGGCAATGGTGAAGCACTGATCAACGTAAACTATGCTGATGCCGGGCAAATGCAGCTAAACGCCCGTTACACCGGCAGCGCTGCCAATGAAGACGCTGGCCTGGTAATCAACGGTTCGGATCAGTTTATCCGCCGTCCGGCAGGCCTGTGTGTACAAAATAGCGGCCACTGCACTGCAGCAAATGCCAGCTGTCCGGTGTTCAGGCGCGCTGGGGAGACCTTTACATTAAGTATCAGTGCCCATGCCTGGCAGGAGGGTAGCAGTGATGTCTGTGCTAATCCGGTTACCCCAAACTTTCGTCAGAATAATATTACGTTAAACCATAGTCTGGTGGCGCCGGCGGGTGAAGCGGGAACCATCAGCCAGACCAGCTATTCGCATGTTAGTGGCGTAAGTGCTACCACTAATGTTGAGCAAAGCGTATCTGAGGTTGGCATATTCCGCTTTAACACGGCTGCTGTGTCGTATTTAACCATGACTAGTCCGGTACCGGCCGCAACCGGCCAGCCCACCGGGCGTTTTGTGCCGGCCGACTTTGCTGTCAGTGATATCAGCAGCAGTGCGGCCTGCGACAGCTTCAGCTATATGCAGCAGCCCTTCTCGCTGGGGTTTACCTTAACGGCACGTAACGTTGCGGGCCAGCGTACCCGAAATTATTTTGGCGCTTTTGCCAGCAGTAGCTTACTGCTGCAAGCTGAAAACGCTGACAATGCGGTCGATTTAACCAGTCGGCTCAGTAGCAGCGGCTTCGGTAGCTGGGCTTTGGGCCAGCAAAACTTCAACACTACTGAGCTGCGGCTGAACCGGCAAAGCAGTGGTGCAGCAGACGGACCGTATTCTCAGCTGACCGTCGCGCTGAATGTGCTGGACCTGGATAGTAGCCCGGTAGCCGCGGCCGACACTAATGTTACTAATAGTAATTGCGCCGCCGACAACAGCTGTAATGCTGCGGCGCTGTTGTTGACCGACATCCGCTACGGCCGTTTACTGATGGCCAATGGTTATGGCCCGGAATTTGACGATCTACCTGTTAATTTAACGGCTGAGTACTGGGACGGCAGCCGCTTTCTCACTAACAGTGCTGACAACTGCAGCCTGATTGAGTTGGCCAATCTGAATTTAAGCAATAGCCTTACCAGCGCCGCTGCCAATGCTGCATTGCTTAGCAGCGGCAAAACGCCGGTACAGGGTTTATTGTTGCTTGCACCCGGCGAGACCGGCAGTGTTGACGCAACCTATCAGGTGCCTGTGTGGTTGCAATATGACTGGACGGGCGACGCAAGCTATACCAACTCGCCGGTGGCAGAATTTATATTTGGCCGGTATCGCGGCAACCCGCGACAAATCTACTGGCGGGAACGTTTTAACAATTAAGGCGGCGTGCTGAACTAAGTCAGTACTGACTACTCAGATAAACAGCGCCATAAGGCTGATTAATTTCTGAAAAATGTCATAAAAGGCTATTTTCTTGGCATATTCTTACTTAGAATAGCCTGAGTAACTGATTTTAACTCCGGTGTTAAAGCTGCAGTGTGCCCGCCAATGGAGCGCCTGCCGGCGGAGTACTTGTTAATAGGATCTGGCGTCTACATGTTTAATAAATTGCGTGGCCTTTTTTCAAACGACTTATCTATCGACTTAGGTACAGCTAATACTCTGATTTATGTCAAAGATCAGGGCATTGTGCTGAACGAGCCCTCGGTAGTTGCCATTCGGCAAGAACGGGCAGGTGGCCCGAAAAGTGTTGCTGCGGTAGGGCATGCCGCAAAACGAATGCTGGGCCGAACGCCAGGCAACATTAAGGCAATACGGCCGATGAAAGACGGGGTTATTGCCGACTTCTACGTCACAGAAAAAATGCTGCAGCACTTTATCCGCCAGGCTCATAGCAACAGTTTTTTACGTCCAAGCCCCCGGGTATTGGTGTGTGTGCCGTGTGGCTCAACTCAGGTAGAGCGCCGGGCTATCCGTGAGTCAGCGCAGGGCGCGGGCGCCCGCGAAGTGTATTTAATAGATGAGCCAATGGCCGCCGCAATTGGTGCCGGTTTGCCGGTATCTGAAGCGACCGGCTCTATGGTGGTCGATATTGGTGGCGGCACCACAGAAGTTGCCATTATTTCATTAAATGGTGTGGTGTACTCGTCATCAGTGCGGATTGGTGGTGACAAGTTTGATGATGCTATCGTCAATTACATTCGCCGTAACTACGGTATTTTAATTGGCGAAGCCACCGCAGAGCGAATTAAAACAGAAATTGGTTCTGCTTACCCGAGCGATGATGTGCTGGAAATTGAAGTGCGCGGCCGCAACCTTGCTGAAGGGGTGCCCCGCAGTTTTACCATGACCAGCAATGAAATATTAGAAGCATTACAAGAGCCGCTGGCCGGTATTGTCAGCGCGGTAATGGTGGCGCTGGAGCAAGCCCCGCCTGAGCTGGCATCAGACATTTCAGAGCGCGGTATGGTATTAACCGGTGGCGGTGCGTTACTACGTGATTTAGACCGGCTATTAATGGAAGAAACCGGTATACCGGTGGTTGTCGCTGACGACCCGTTAACCTGTGTGGCCCGCGGTGGTGGAAAGGCCTTAGAAATGATTGATATGCACGGTGGTGATGTTTTCAGTTATGAGTAATAGCGGCCGTACCGCAACAGTTATGTTATGAACGCTATTTTCAGCCGGGGCCCGCTGTTAGGTCTGCGCTTGTTACTGGCGGTGCTGTGCAGTGTTGGCCTGATGATGGTAGATCGCTACACCGAGCGCTCTACCCAGCTACGCAGTTTTCTGACCTCTGCCGTAAGCCCGTTGTTCTATGTTGCCAGCCTGCCGGAAACGCTGCTATCGGGGGCGACAGAGCAATTTATGTCACACCAGCGTCTGCTTGATGAAAATGCCCGCTTAAAAGAAACACTGCTACGCCAGAACGGCCAGCTGCAACTGCTTGGCTACTTACAACAGGAAAACAGTAAGTTACGGGCATTATTAGGGTCTGCTCCGCTAACAGACGGCCAACGGTTGGTGGCCGAGGTGTTGGCTGTGTACAGTCACCCGTTCAGTCATCAGGTGGTGTTAAATAAAGGCAGCAATGATGGTGTTACTGAGCATCAACCCTTGATTGACGAGAGTGGCGTGGTAGGTCAGATTGTCAGCGTAGGGCCCACCAGCAGCCGGGCATTGTTAATTTCAGACAACACCCATGCGTTGTCTGTCCGGGCTGAACGCACTGGTATCCGCACAGTGGCCGAAGGTCTGGGCCAGTGGGATTTATTACGGGTCATTCATTTACCGCAAAGCGCTGACATTCGTGAGGGCGATCGGTTGCTGACCTCGGGTCTGGATGGTCTATTTCCGGAGGGGTATCCGGTAGCGGTGGTCAGCCGGGTACAAAAAGATGAAAGCCAGCCCTTTATGACCGTCTATGCCACACCTTATGCCCAGCTGGACCGTATTCGTCACGTATTGCTGTTGTGGCCGGGTGCCAGGCTGGACGACGTGCTAAGCCCTGAGGAACCAAACTAATGCGCAGAAGCAATGGCCTGGGGTTTATTTACCTGTCTTTGCTGGTGGCATTGCTGCTAACTGTAATGCCAATGCCGCAGCAGGTGAAATTGTTCCGGCCAGACTGGGCTTTGCTGGTGGTGTTGTACTGGACCATGGCCCTGCCCGGACGGGTAAATATATTAACCGCCTTTGTGTTGGGCTTTCTGACCGATGTTCTGGTAGGCACGGTGCTGGGTGTCAATGCCCTGGCCTTTTCGGTGGTTACCTTTATTGTCGCGGTCAATTACCTTAAAATACGCAACTTTTCGGTTATTCAGCAGGCCTTATTGTTAGGCTTGTTTTTAGCGTTATACCATTTGTTGTTATTCTGGCTTAGTCACTTCTTAACCGGTGTCTATTTCTTGCCTGCTTATTTATGGCCGGTGTTAACTGGCATGTTGGTCTGGCCTTGGTTATTCTGGTTATTAAGACGCTATCGCCGACAATTTAAAATCCAATAATTTCAGCTGTGACATGACTAAGATCTGATAACCATGTATCCAGAAATTGCGCTTGCTTCTGCTTCACCCCGTCGTCGTGAGTTGCTGCAGCAGCTTAATGTCCCGTTTAGCCTGGTGCAGGTTGATGTTGATGAAAGCAGGCTGGGTGACGAGAGTGCCGGGACCTATGTTAACCGGTTGGCGGTTGCTAAAGCCCTTGCCGGTGCCCGGAAAATACAGTACTCGTTGCCGGTGCTTGGCGCTGACACTATTGTGGTGGTTGACCAGCATATCCTGGGGAAGCCTGTTGATCAGGCCGATTTTCAACGGATGATGCAACTGCTCTCAGGCCGTTGTCATCAGGTGATTACCGCCGTGGCATTGGTTGGCTCTGATAAAACAACACAGTGCAGTGTCAGTACAGAAGTGTGCTTCAGGCCTTTATCTGACGCTGACATTCTTGGGTATTGGCAAACCGGCGAGCCGCAGGATAAAGCTGGTGGTTATGGTATTCAGGGGCTGGCCGGTCGCTTTGTGCAACGAATTGACGGTAGTTACAGTGCTGTGGTTGGTTTGCCACTGTGTGAAACCGATATGTTATTACGTAACTGGCAGGAGCAGGCATGAGTGCAGAACTACTGTTAAACGTTACGCCCACCGAAACACGGGTCGCGCTGATTGAAAATGGCGTGTTGCAGGAATTGCATATAGAACGTCAGGCAAAACTTGGCCTGGTTGGCAATATTTACGTCGGTAAAGTCAGCCGGGTGTTGCCTGGTATGCAGGCCGCTTTTGTCGATATCGGCCTGGATAAAGCGGCTTTTTTGCATGCCTCGGATATTGTGCAGCATAACGAGAGCACTGAATCTGACAGCAAGCCCGCCGTGAGTAAAGATATCAGGGTGTTGGTGCGAGAAGGTCAGCATTTGCTGGTACAGGTGGTGAAAGATCCACTCGGCACCAAAGGGGCGCGGCTTACTACCGACATTACCCTGCCATCGCGCTACCTGGTATTTATGCCTGACTCTAATCATGTTGGCGTGTCACAGCGCCTGGAAACAGAAGCCGAACGCAAACGTTTAAAAGACATCGTTACAGATTGCCTGGATGACAGTGGCGGCTTTATCGTCCGCACTGCGGCTGAAGGCGCGGGCAGTGACGAGCTGGTTCAGGACGCCAAATTTCTGAAAAAGCTCTGGAGCAAAATTGTTAAGCGCAAGCAAAAGACCCGCAAAGAGGGTGTAGTGTATGAAGACTTAACGCTGTGTTATCGTATTCTGCGTGATTTTGTTGGCAGCGAATTAGAGCGGGTAAGGGTAGACTCAAAAATTACCTATCAGCAACTGACGGCATTTTGTGAAGAGTTTATGCCGCACATTTCCCCCTTGCTGGAATACTACCCGGGTGAGCGACCTATTTTTGATATGTTTGATGTCGAGAATGAAATTCAGCGGGCGCTGGAGCGCAAAGTGCCGCTGAAAAGTGGTGGTTATCTGATAATAGATCAAACCGAAGCCATGACGACCATCGACGTTAATACCGGCGCTTTTGTTGGTCACCGTAATCTGGAAGAAACCATATTTAATACCAACACCGAGGCAACGCAGGCTATCGCCCGGCAACTGCGGCTACGTAACCTTGGTGGCATTATTATTATCGACTTTATTGATATGCAAAGCACCGAGCACCAGCGTCGGGTTTATCATAGTCTGGAGTTAGCGCTGGCCCGAGACCGGGCTAAAACCAACATTCATGGTTTCTCTGCGCTGGGGCTGGTAGAGATGACCCGCAAAAGAACCCGAGAAAGTCTGGAACATATCCTGTGTTCTGAGTGTCCGGTATGTAAGGGCCGTGGCACCCTGAAAACCGTAGAAACCGTTTGTTTTGAAATATTACGGGAAATTGTCCGGGTTAACCGCGCCTATTCAGCTGATAAATTCGCGGTGTATGTATCCCCCGTGGTGAAAGATGCGCTCACTACCGACGAGTTTCACAGCCTGGCCGAGTTACAGGTTTTTATTGGTAAGCAAATTACTATTTATGGTGAACCGATGTATACCCAGGAGCAATTTGATGTGGTGATGATGTAGTGCAACAGGCAACCCGAGTCTGCTTTTATTGTTTACACAAACTATGGCTGTTACTGGCCATCGGCCTGGTGTTGCTTGCTACACTTGTCTCATTACTTCGCCTGGCATTGCCTTATGCGGATGACTACAAACATCATCTGGAGCAGCTTATTGCCGGCCAGCTCGGTACGCCGGTACAAATTGGCCAGATAAACGCCGGCTGGCAAAAGCTCGGGCCTGCAATGGTGCTGGAGCAAATGCAGATAGGCGACCCTTCGCAGGGCACGCCACTGTTAATTCAGCAGACCCGGGTGCGCTTTAATTTCTGGCAAAGCCTGCGCAGTATGCAACTGCGGGCCGAGCATTTTGAGCTGAGTGGCCTGCAATACCGCCTTAGCAGTAGCAGTCTGCTAAGCTCTCCCACGGCATCACCAACCAATGTTACCCCGGTGGTTAATGCGCTGGAGCAGTTATTTTTCCGGCAATTAAATCATTTTACTTTGCTCGACAGTGAACTGGTGCTCACAGCACAGGGTAGTGACGATATTGTGGTATCGGTACAAAAGCTCGACTGGCGCAATGACGGTGAGCACCATCAGGGCATTGGCGAGCTGGCTATTGCCGATGTTACCGCCAACACCTTATCATTTATTATCGATTTATATGGGCCGACGCTGGATCAGGCCTTTGGTCAGATATTTCTGGAAAGCAGCCAGCTGGATGTATTGCCCTGGTTCCGGCAATGGCTGCCTGAAACTGAGCGCCTGGCACAGGCCGATATTAATTTTCAGGCCTGGGGCCGGGTTGAACAAGGTGACATACAGCGTTTTCAGATTGAACTGGCAGACAACAGTTTAAGCTGGCAACGACAAGGCGAAGCTCATCAGTTAAAACTTGGGCCGGGTCAGTTGCTATGGCAGCCTCGCGCCGATGGCTGGGCCCTTTATTCAGGTAGTCTGGCCTTGTCTGATGGTAAGGCCAGCTGGCCTGATCTAACCTTGCAGTTGCAACGGCACGCCAGTGGCTGGCAAGGTCAGCTGCAGCAGTTAAAACTGGATGCCATAGCACCGCTTAGTCAGCTACTAAGCGATGAGTTACCACAACTGGCGCGGCTAACCCGCATCGAAACACAGGGCAAGCTTAGCCGTGCCCAGTGGCAGTTTTCCGCCAGCGATGACTGGCAATTGCAAGGCGAATTTAACGCCCTGAGCACGACGGCCAGTAATGATTTGCCGGGCGTCAGTGGCTTGAGTGGACAGTTCTGGGGCAGCCCAAAAGCCGCCGGACTAACCTTTAGTGGTACCCAGGGAGAGCTAAACTGGCCAGGCATGTTCAGTGCCCCTATTCACTACGATCAGTTGCAAATCGGCTTGCTGGCGCGCCAGAGCAGCCTTGGCGACTGGCAAATTCAACTGCCAGTTATGCAGCTGCAAGGCGCTGACCTTCAGCTGACTGGCAGCATGCAATGGAGCGTGCTGCCAACGCCGCAACTTAGTTTATTTGCTGAGTTAACCGATGTCAGTGCTGCTGATGCAGAGCGCTATTTACCGCTGCGGTACCTGCCTGAGCAGGTGCGGCAGTATTTGAGCGGTGCGATAGTAGATGGCGAACTGACTCAAGCGCGCGTATTGTGGCAGGGCGCGCCAGGCGACTTTCCGTTCAATGCCGCTGAAGGTATTTTTCAGGTAGATGCAACAGTTGAGCAAGCCCGGTTTAGTTTTAACCCAGACTGGCCGGCGTTGCAGCAACTGAATAGCAGCTTGTGGTTTGAAAACGCCAGCATGCAAATTGCAACAACCCAGGCCAATATCGGCAAGCTGGCGCTGCAAGGGCAGGTAAGCGCAACCATTCCTGATTTATTTGATGCCAGCCAGCTTATAATCAACATCGACACTGCGCTGGAGCTTAGTCAGGCAAGCCAGCTTATTGATGCCTCGCCGCTGGCAAATAACTTAGGCAAGGTATTACAGCAGTTATCACCAACCGGCTCGGCCCGGGCGGCGATTGAATTGCAGGTGGGGTTGCGAGAACCTGTGGTGCAGGTTAATGGCAAATTGGCGCTGCAAGACATTAGTCTGGATTTGGCAACGCCGCCGCTGGCTATTCGTCAGTTGGCGGGCGAACTGCAATTTACCGATAGCCAGATCAGTGGCAGTGATTTACATTTTCGCTGGCGCGATTTAGCGGCCTCGGCGGATATCCGGGGTGAGCAACTGGCCAGCAGCTACCAGTTTAGCCTTGATGCCAGTGGTCAAAACGGCAGTGTCGCCGCGATGCAGGCGTTGTGGCCAGACGCGGCTGAGAGGGTGGCGGGAGAGCTGGACTGGCGGTTGGCGCTGGGTTTGCAACTGCAGGCTGACAGTTTTACTTATCAATCCAGTTTGTTTGCTGATTTAACCACAACCGAATTGTTACTGCCGGCGCCGTATGCAAAAGACGCCGTCACTGTCGGCCATTTACAACTGCAGGTTAACGGTGACAGTGAGCGCAGTAATCTGCAGCTTAATTATGCCGACCAGTTGTATTTCAGCGGAGAGCTGGATCATACTAAAAACCGGTTTCAGCGGGTAAACCTGAGCCTTGGGCCGGAAAATGCCGGCTTAAATGCCAGCCCGTTCAGTATTGACGTTAATCTGGCACGGGCAGAGTTGTTACCCTGGCAGCAGTTGATTAGCCAGCAGTTTTTTCAGGGTAATAACGCTGAAAACAGCCTGTTCCCGCCACTGTCAAAAGTACGGGGCCGGATTGGTAACCTGCAGTTGGTTGCGGGCACGTCGCTGAATAATACGGTATTTGAACTGGAACCCGATGCCGGCCAATGGCAATTGCGCTTGCATGGTACTGAAATAGCCAGCCGCTGGTTCTTTAGCCATGACTGGCAGCAACGTGGCGTGACTGCCCAGATTGACTATCTGCACTTGCCATTTACCGCGCCCGAAACTGCGGCCCCCATTGCAGCCGGGCAGCTGCAAACGGGTTTGCTAACGATGCCACCCATTGCCCTGACATGTAACGATTGCTCTATTGGCAACTATCGTTTGGGTAAAGTCAGCCTGGCCGCGTCGGGGCAGTCTGACCACTGGCAATTGGATCATTTCCATAGCAATTATAAGCAAAACAGGCTGGAAGTCAGCGGTAGCTGGCAACCGGACCCACACCTCGGAACCACCCGGTTATCGGGCCATTTTGTTAGCCCAAACATTGGCGCCTTACTGAACGAGTTTCAGCTTACCACCGGCATTAGCGGCAGCGAGGCAGATATCGCATTCGATCTGAACTGGCCGGCTGCGCCTAACCAGTTTGAATTGGCCACGCTCAATGGTCAGGTTGGCTTCAGCCTTGGCGACGGTGCCTTGACGGAGGTCAGCGATCAGGGTGCCCGTTTATTTTCTATTTTCAGCCTCGATTCTCTGGTACGGAAACTGCGACTGGATTTTAGGGATGTATTTTCCAAGGGCTTTTTCTACAACAAAATGAGTGGCAACCTGGCGCTGCACCAGGGGGTAGTGCAAACCAGCAATACCACTATTGATGGCGTACCGGGCAACCTGGCCATTCAGGGCTATGCTGATTTAGTCAGTACAGAGCTCGACTATCAAATGTCATTTTCACCCAAAGTAACTTCAAGCTTACCGGTGATTATTGCCTGGATGGTTAACCCGGCTACTGGCCTGGCGGCGCTGGCGCTGGACGAAGTTTTTCAGTCGGCCGAGGTTATCTCCCGGATTAACTTTACCGTTACCGGCAGTTTTGAACAGCCGGTGGTGACGGAAGTCAACCGGCACAGCACTGAAGTACCGGTCCCGGTTAGAATAGCCCAACCAGAAGCGGTTATTGATGATCCAGAAGAGTATCAACCCCGTGGCGACTAACTGGCGCTTATCAGCCCTGCAATTAACCAGCGGCCCAGAGCCGGCCGCCAACCTGGCAATGGTAAAGCATTATTTACAGCAGTTACCCAAAGCCGCTCAGCATCTGGTGTTATTGCCCGAGTGTTTTGCCGTGTTTGGCGGCGGCGACAAATTACAATTGGCTCACCAGGCGGCGCTGGGTGAAGGCGATATTCAGCGGGCTTGCCAGCAGCTGGCAACAGAGTTTGCGGTATATCTGGTGGCTGGTAGCCAGCCAACAGCAACGGCCGACCCGGCGCACTTTGCGGCATCATCGCTGGTATTCAGCCCTGAGGGCAAGCTGCTGGCCGACTATCAGAAACTGCATTTATTTGATGTTAACGTCGCTGACAGCACCGGAAGTTACCGGGAGTCAGCGACCACCGCGCCGGGTAAAAAGATTAGCGTCTGCCAATTGCCAGATCTGAAACTGGGGCTGAGTATATGTTATGATGTGCGCTTTCCCGGCTTAATGCAGGCCATGGCCGCACAGGGCATGCAACTGTTAACGGTGCCATCGGCGTTTACCCGGCCAACCGGTAGCGCCCACTGGCATACGTTGCTAAAAGCCCGGGCTATTGAGAACCAGTGTTTTGTGCTGGCTGCGAACCAAACCGGCGTGCACGCCAATGGCCGTGAAACCTATGGTCATAGCCTGCTAATTGATCCCTGGGGTACTGTGCTGGCCGATGCGGGCACTGAGCCGGGCTGGATATCGGTAGAAATAGACAGTAGTCAGTGCCAACAGCTGGCTGCAAAAATGCCGGTACACCAGCATAATCGTTTTAACAGTGAGCTGAAATCATGAATGCAGTTGAACAGAATTTAATTACCGCCTCCGATCTCAGCATGGCTGATCTGGAGCATAGCCTGGGTTACCTATTTGGTCATCAGCTCGATTATGCCGATTTGTATTTTCAATCCAGCGTGCATGAATCCTGGGTGCTGGAAGATGGCCTGGTAAAAGACGGCTCTTTTAATATTGAGCGCGGCGTTGGTGTGCGGGCTATCAGTGGTGAAAAAACCGGCTTTGCTTACGCCGATACGATTAGTGCTGCTGCGCTGCAGCAAGCCGCAGGCGCGGCACGTGGCATTGCCAGCCATGGCCAGCAGGGGCGGGTTAAAGCCTTTAGCAAAAGCGGCAACAGCAATATTTATTTACCTTGCGAGCCGCTGCAAAGCCTGAGTAACACCGAAAAAGTTGCTCTGCTAAACCAGATTGAAGCCTTTATCCGCACGCTCGACAGCCGGGCTGAGCAGGTAATGGTGAGTTTGTCAGGTGTGTATGAAGAAGTATTGGTCGCTGCGAGCGACGGCACCTTTGCCACCGATATCCGGCCGCTGGTGCGGCTGAACTGTTCAGTATTGCTGGAGCAGGATGGCCGGCGGGAGCGGGGCAGTGCCGGTGGCGGTGGCCGTACCGATTATTTGTATTTTAGTGAGTTGGTTAATGAGCAACCGCGCTGGCAGCAATATGCCCGTGATGCGGTGCGCATGGCCCAGGTTAACTTAACGGCCATTGATGCGCCTGCCGGCACCATGCCGGTGGTGCTGGGGTCGGGTTGGCCGGGTGTGCTGCTGCACGAAGCGGTCGGTCACGGCCTGGAAGGCGATTTTAACCGCAAAGGCTCATCGACTTTTAGCGGTAAAATTGGCCAGCAGGTCGCCTCTAAACTGTGCACCATTGTCGATGATGGCACTCTGGCACATCGCCGTGGTTCATTGAATGTCGATGACGAAGGGGTACCCAGCCAGCACAATGTCCTGATAGAAAACGGCATTCTGAAAGGCTATATTCAGGACAAACACAATGCCATGCTGATGGGCGTTAACCCCACTGGTAATGGCCGGCGTGAGTCATTTGCCCATTTACCGATGCCTCGCATGACTAACACCTATATGCTGGCCGGCGAACATGACCCCAGCGAGATTATCGCCAGCGTTAAAAAAGGGATTTATGCGCCCAACTTTGGTGGCGGTCAGGTCGATATCACCTCGGGTAAATTTGTGTTCTCAGCGTCTGAGGCTTATTTAATAGAAGACGGTAAAATAACCAGCCCAATTAAAGGTGCCACCTTAATAGGTAACGGCCCGGCAGCAATGCAGCAGGTATCGATGGTCGGCAATGATTTAGCGCTGGATACCGGCGTCGGAGTATGCGGTAAACAAGGCCAGAGCGTGCCGGTTGGCGTGGGTCAGCCTACACTCAAACTGGACGCGATGACCGTTGGCGGCACCCAATAACAGATAAAGACAAACAACAGGAAACAACAATGGCTGCATTTGGTAGTGTTTTTATGCCACAGATGGCATTAACCCGCTTTGAACAGGGTGCCTGGAGCACCCCGCAAATTGTCGCGGCAGACAGCATCAGTCTGCATCCGGGCGCACATGTGCTGCACTACGCCAGCACCTGTTTTGAAGGCTTAAAAGCGTTTAAGCACAGCGATGGTTCGATTAATTTATTCCGGATGGACAAAAACGTTGCCCGCTTAATTCAAAGTAGCGCGCTGTTGTCCTTACCTCAGCCTGATGCGGCAACGCTAAGCCAGATGATCATCGATATCGTGCGCCAGTATGCCAGTGATGTGCCAGAGCCCCCGGGATCTATGTATATCCGGCCAACCCATATCGGTACCGAGGCAGCCATTGGCAAAGCCGCCGCGCCCACGGCCAGCTCCATGCTGTATGTACTGTTATCGCCGGTGGGTGACTATTTTGCCGGTGGCAGCAAGCCGTTACGGCTGTTGCTGGAGCAAAACGGTGCCCGTTGTGCTGCGCATATGGGTATGGTGAAAAGTGGTGGTAATTATGCCAGCGCCCTGCAGCCCATTTTAAAAGCCCGCGCCAGCGTGCAGGCCGATCAGGTATTGTTCTGCCCGGGCGGTGATGTGCAGGAAACCGGTGCCGCCAACTTTATTCTGATTGACGGCAATGAAATTATTACCAAAGCGCTGGATAGCAGCTTTTTGCACGGCGTAACCCGCGATTCAGTGTTAACCCTGGCCCGTGATATGGGTATGACAGTATCTGAGCGTGAGCTCAGCGTTGCTGAGCTGTTAGAGCGCGCCGCTAAACCCGGCACTGAAGCTGCTCTATCAGGTACTGCAGCGGTATTAACACCGGTCGGCACCCTGATTGCTGATGGCGCCGAGCATAAAGTTGGCAACGGTGACGCCGGCCCGACCACGTTAAAACTGCGCCAGGCTTTAAATGATATTCAGTGGGGCCGGGCTGAAGATAAACATGGCTGGTTAACCCGACTGTAAGCGAAGGTTTTACCTTGCATCAAAAAGCCAGCATTTTGCTGGCTTTGTTATTTCTGGTGATGACGTGGCAAACTGATGGAAGCGAAAAGTTTAACTATTTTCGCCTTCCATAATGACCGGCCGGATCAGCTGAAACAGTTCGCGGAAGGCTTTAGGCGGCTGGTCTTTTTCCTGCTCTTTTTTGGCCTGACGGATCAACAAACGCAGCTGCTGCACTTCAATGGCCGGGTAGGCGGCAATAAAGTCGGTTAACGCGTCATCGTTATTCAGCAGCTTTTCCCGCCACTTTTCCACTTTATGAAACTGCTTATCGGCGGCCTGCTTGGTATTACGCATTACCGCCAGGGCCTGCTCTATTTGCTCAATATCGCGGGTGCGCATCAGCCGGCCAATAAATTGCAAATGGCGGCGCAGTGCTTCGCGTTTTTTGGCCAGCTTGTCAGCTAACTCCAACGCGTCAACTAACTCTTCGTCCAGCGGCACCTTAGCGCGGGAAGCGGGGCTTAACGCCACCAGTTCCTCGCCTAAAGCTTGCAAGGCGAGCATGTCACGTTTTATCTGGCTTTTGCTGATATGGTCTGGTTGTTCCAGCCATTTGCTGTCGCCGTATTTAAATTCGGTTTCGGTCATGGTGCTTCTTCGTTAGCAGATTTTGGTTAAGTATATCACTAAACTGTCGTGTGCTGGCAGCAGCCGTTAACAGTCTATGGTAAGCTTGGCACAAATAGCATGATGAGCAAGAGTGAATATGCAGGTAACCGAACAAAATGTCTGGCAGGAAATTGCCGAAGTAAAAGAAGCGGTCAGTGCCGTGCTGGCCCGTGCCAAAGAACTGGGTGCCAGCAGCGCTGAAGCATCTATGAGCCGCACCCGCGGTTTAAGTGTCGAAACGCGGCATGGCGATGTCGAAACGGTAGAGTTTAATCAGGATGGCGGCCTGGGTATCAGCCTGTATTTCGGCCAGCGCAAAGGTTCAGCCTCAACGGCTGATTTAAGCCCGCAGGCCTTGGAACGTGCGGTGGCAGCCGCCGCAGATATTGCCCGCTATACCTCAGAAGATCCGCATGCCGGGGTAGCCGAAGCTGGCTGGCTGGAGTTCAGCCCGCCTGACTTAGATTTGTTTTATCCCGATAGTATCAGCACCGAGCTGGCTATCAGCCTGTGTGCCGGCGCCGAAGAAGCCGCTTTTGCTACCGACAAACGGATTACCAACTCTGAGGGCGCGTCGTTCTCGTCGCATCAGGGCTTAAAAGTCTACGGTAACAGTCATGGCCAGTTAGTGGGTTACCCCAGCTCGCGCCATAGCTTCAGTTGCGTGGTAATTGGCGAGCAGGACGATGAGATGCAGCGCGACTACAGCTTTACTGTCGCCCGTCAGTACAGCAAATTGCTGGATCCGAAACAAATTGGCCGCGAAGCCGCGTTAGAAACCGTCGCACGGTTAGGCGCGCGCCAGGTACCAACCCAGAAAGTGCCGGTTATTTTCCGGGCCGATATTGCCAGTAGTTTGTTTGGTCATCTGGTATCGGCGATAAGCGGTGGCAGCATTTACCGTAAATCCAGCTTTTTGCTGGATAAAGTGGGTAAGCAGGTTATGGCCGCTGGCGTAACCGTGCATGAACAACCGCATTTAGTGCAGGCTTTAGCGTCCAGCCCGTTTGATGCCGAAGGGGTTAAAACCCGCGATTTAGCTGTTATTGATAATGGTGTATTAAACACCTACCTCACCACCAGTTATTCAGCCCGCAAACTGGGTATGGCCAGTACCGGCCATGCCGGTGGTATTCATAACTGGCTGATAAGCCATGGCAATGACGATTTAACGGCACTTTGCCGGCAAATGGGTAAAGGCTTATTGGTGACCGAGTTAATGGGGCAGGGGGTTAATACCGTTACCGGTGATTACTCGCGCGGCGCCAGTGGTTTCTGGGTAGAGCATGGCGAAATTCAGTTCCCGGTAGCCGAGGTCACTATTGCCGGTAATCTGGCTGATATGTTTATGAATATTGCCGCCGTGGGTAATGATGTTGACCGCCGCGGTGGGGTACTGACCGGCTCGGTGCTAATCAGTCAGATGCAGCTGGCCGGCAGTTAGTTAATACTGTGCCTGTCAAATAAAAGCCCGGTGAGTATCACCGGGCTTTTTAATTTAGCTGACAGCAGAACCGGCTTGCTTTAAGCCAACCGGTTCCACCGTCTGCACTATTATTCCACCTGCATTATTATTCCACGCTGGTTTTCAGGCCACGGCGAATTAACAGTGCATCAGTGGTTGGCTCCTGGCCGCGGAATGCTTTGTAAGATTCCATAGTCGGGCGTGAGTTCCCCACTTCCAGAATGTTCTTCCGGTAGTGATCACCGTTTTCACGGGTTAAGCCACCGCGTGACTGCACGTAAGCAAAGGCATCAGCCGCCAGAATTTCACTCCACATATAGGCATAATAACCGGCTGAGTACCCGCCGCCCATTGAGTGTGAGAAAAACGGAGACTTATAGCGCGGTGGTACCGCAGGTAAATCTACCCCGTGCTTTTTCAGGGCCGCAGCTTCAAATTCTACTACGTCCTGCAATGGTGCATCGGCTGGTAGTGAATGCCATTCCATATCCAGCAGTGCTGCTGACATATATTCCAGGGTGTCATAGCCCTGGTTAAAGCTGCGTGAGCGCAGCACTTTATCCAGCAATTCTTTTGGAATAGGCTCGCCGGTTTCATAGTGCTTGGCATAATTACCCAGTACTTCAGGATGCTGGGCCCAGTCTTCTTCAAAGGTAGACGGGAATTCAACAAAGTCACGCGATACCGAGGTGCCGGCCAGCGTAGGGTAGTTCACATTTGAGAACATACCGTGAATACCATGGCCCAGTTCATGGAAAATAGTGGTGGTATGGTCATAGCTGATTAACGTCGGGTTGCCTTCAGGGGCTTTTGGAATGTTCATCACATTCACGACCACCGGCTTGGTACCTAACAGGTGCGACTGGCCCACAAAAGAGCTCATCCAGGCGCCGCCACGTTTGCCTTCACGGGCAAAGTAGTCAGCATAGAAAATGGCCAGGCTGCTGCCATCAGCGTCAAACACTTCATAGGCTTTAACATCCGGGTGGTAAACCGGTAAGTCTGGCCGCGGTTCAAACCGGATGCCGTAAAAACGGTTCAACGTATAAAATACGCCATCTTCCAGTACCCGGTTAAATTCAAAATACTGCTTAACTTCGTTTTCATCCAGGTCATATTTTGCCTGGCGTACCAGTTCAGCATAGTATTCCCAGTCCCAGGGCTGGGCTTCAAAATCGCCGCCATTCTGTTTAATCATGGCATTAATATCAGCCAGCTCTTTTTTGGTGTTTTCAACCACGGCGGGCACCATGCTGCCCAGCATGTCAAATACCGCTTCGGGCGTTTTGGCCATTTGCGCTTCCAGGCCATAGCTGGCCCAGTTCGCATAACCCAGTAATTTAGCGCGCTCTGCCCGCAGCTGCGCCAGGCGGCTGACGATAGGCGTGGTGTCAAATTCACCGCTCTGCCCACGGTAAGCCGATGCTTCCCATACGCGCTTGCGTAATTCGCGGTTATCCAGCTGGCTTAGCACCGGCTGACGGGTGGTATTGGTAATACTTAGCAGGTATTTTCCGTCATGGCCGGCGGCTTTTGCTGCAGCGGCCGCTGCCGTGATCTGGGCGTCAGTTAATCCGGCCAGTTCGTCTTTATTCTCAACCACAACGGCGATATTTTTGGTTTCCGCTAACAGGCTTTGTGAGAACTTGGTGGTCAGGTTCGAGTGCTCTTCATTCAGCGCCCGGATAGCCGTTTTCTGCTCTTCGGTAAGCTGGGCACCTGCGCGCACAAAACGGTCGTAATAGACTTCAGCCAGCCGAATGCTTTCCGCGTCCAATTCTGAATTATTGCGGTTATCATAAATGGTTTTAACCCGGGCAAATAATGCCGGATTCAGGCTGATATTGTCAGAGTGGGCAGCCATTTTTGGTGCCAGTTCAGACTGAATTTTACGACGTTGCTCGTTGCTGTCGGTGCCAGTCAGGTTATAAAACACCCGGGCTACCCGGTTTAACATTTCACCGCTTTTTTCCATTGCAACCAGGGTATTTTCAAAAGTTGCCGGCTCTGGGTTGTTGGCAATGGCTTCAATTTCAGCCATATTCTGCTTCATGCCTTCTTCGAAAGCTGGCAAAAAGTGGTCGTCTTTTATGGCGCTAAAATCCGGTGCCTGATATTGCAGGCTGCTTTGCTGAAAAAACGGGTTAGTGCTGGTCACTTCGGTGCTCTCAACGGCGGTTGTTGTGGTTTCTGTCTGGCTTGGGGCAGTATTGTCTGAGCAGGCGCTCAGCGCTAAAATTGCACCCACTGCAGAAGCGAGTAATGTTTTGCGCATTAGTATGTCTCCGTGGCGTAATTACGGCTTAAGCCGTTAGTCATTATTATCAGCAGCACCGCACCGGGCCTGCTGTAGCGAATGTAGTATGCCAAAACTGGCAAAATAAAAACGGGCTTTGCAGCCAATGGTAAGCAAATTAAGATAAAAGCCGGCAGAGTGCAAATTTTAGGGCTGGGCGGGCCCGGCAATGGGCAGCTCAATATAAAAACAGCTGCCTTTAGCTATTCTCTGGTAACCAATATTGCCGTGCATTTGCTCAATCAGTGCTTTGCTGATTGCCAGGCCCAGCCCGGTACCGGCATGTTGCCGGCTGTCCTGATAGTCGGCCTGCGCAAAACGCTGAAACAGCTGTGGTAAAAATGAACTGCTAACGCCACTGCCCTCGTCAATAATACTAATTCTTAGCATTTGGTTGTGTTGGGTCAGCTTAATTTCGACCACGCTGTCGGCGGGTGAAAACTTTACTGCGTTCGACAATAAATTCAGACACACCTGACTTAACCGGCCACGGTCTGCCATCACTTCATACTGCATAGCCTGGTCGTACTCTAACAGCAGTTTTTGCTGGTGTTGCATTGCTGAAATTTGAATAATGCTTTGTTCTAACAGCGGTATCGGGTCCAGTGGCATAATATCAAAACGCATTTTACCGCTGGCCAGACGTTCGGTATCCAGTAAATCATTAATCAACTGGTTTAGCTGACCACAACTGTTATGCGCCATGGTAAGCATCTTCTGGGCTGAGCGGTTTAAATCACCCAGCGCCCCGCCTATCGCCAGACCTAACGCGCCATTAATAGCGGTTAGTGGCGTGCGTAATTCATGACTTACCGTCGCGACAAAATCATTCTTCAGCTTTTCAATTCGTTTTTGTTCGGTAATATCCCGGATCAAAAGTAACTGATGCTGCTGCTGGCCTAATTGCAGACGGGTACGCGACAACAGCAGCTGAAACTGACTGCTGTCATGTCGCAGGCCGAAGCCTTCGTATTGCTGCTCTGGTTGGGAGGTGGCACTGTAAATAACCTCAACACTCTCAGGTGTTGCCAGCAACATCGACCAGTGCAAACCTTGCAGGCTGTTTTTGGCGTAACCAAATATCCGGTAGCACGATAGGTTTGCGTCTTCAATGATGCCTTCATCGTTGGTGACAATAATGGCGTCAATGACGTTGTCGGCTACCGTCCGTAAATAAGTTTCGCTATGGCTAAGGTCACTGGCTGTCTGGCGCAACTGCTGGCGCGAATACAATAACCAGGTCAGTAAGGTTAACAACAAGAACGTCGCGGTATAAAGGCCAGGCCGTAACCATAGGGTGCGCAACGCGTCGGTATCGTTTGCTCGTATCGCCATTTGCCAGTCGGCGCCCCGGATAGCCAGGTTAAGCAGTAAGCTGTCATCAAAAAATAAGCGTGACTCGCCAAAAAAGCTGGCGCCATAATCCGTGATGCCAGGGTGTTTCGCGCGCAGGGCTATGGTGACATTCTGTTCAGCGGCGCTGGCTGCCAACAATGACCAAATAGTTTCAATATTAACCACGGTGCTGACGATGCCCCAGTAGCTCTCATCGGAATTAAAAATAGGTAACCGATAAATAAAAGCCTGGCCACCCTGCACCAACCGCACCGGGCCGGTCAGCCGGGCTTGTCCAGACTCAATAATCTGGGCGATGATCGGCCATTGGTCGGGTAAATCAGGGTAATATAAATTCAGCGCCCGCTCGTTACCTGCCAGCGGATACAGGTACTGTAAGCGGTTGCCAGGTGCCACCCCAATGTTGCGAATATGCTTGGCTTGCTGCACCAAACCAGGCAATAAAACATCCAGCTGGGCTTCGTCAACCTCGCCGTCACTGGCTTTAATATATGACGCCAGGCCAACGGTTAAATACAACGGAATATTTAATTCTGATTCGAGTAAAGCCTTTAACTGCCCCGCGCTGGCTACTTCCTGGCGTAACTGCTGGCTGCGGCTAACTTGTTGTTCATGGTTAACTAATACTTCAGTGGCCAGCAGCGCTATTGCTGCCAGAACAACCAATAGCAACCAGTGCCAAAAGCGCAATGCGCTAAAAAAGCCAACCATTCATACCCATCCTACATCAGCGATTAGGTAACTCTAGCCTGTCGCTGTCGGTGGTGCAATCATCGTTATTAAACTGTTTGCCTAAAAAACGCGCGGTCAGGCAATAGACTTACAGCCAAAGCCTGTCTATAATGCGCGCTCGCACCAAAGTGTGAAGGTTGCACCCGTAGCTCAGCTGGATAGAGCGCTGCCCTCCGGAGGCAGAGGTCATAGGTTCGAATCCTATCGGGTGCGCCATAACAATCAACCACTTATGCGAAAGCTAAGTGGTTTTTTTGTTTAATGTGCCACGATTGTGCCATGTTTGTGCCAAGTCATTAAATAATCTACTCTCGAAAACATTGTAATTGACCTGTGCTCGTTTTAGAGTTGGGTACTTGATTTTATCAGTTGATAAAGTAATGCGACTCGAGAGGGAGTTTGATGGCGCGAGAACAGAGGCATCCACCCAGTGCTGCTTGTCTTTCCGCTTCGATGAGAGACTTAGGTTACTCACTTGAAACGGCAATTGCAGATATTATCGACAACAGTATTTCCGCTGGTTCTGACAAAATTGATATTGTTTGTGATTTGTCTGACGACAGACCCGTATTAGTAGTTATTGATAACGGTAAAGGGATGTCGCCAGAAGAGCTGCTGGGTGCGATGCGTCATGGAACGGGAAATCCTCGGCTACATCGTTCACCGAATGATCTTGGTCGCTTTGGACTAGGCCTGAAAACTGCTTCGTTTTCTCAATGTCGCTCGCTAACTGTTGTAAGTAAATACAATGGAACTGTCTGTGCTGCTGAATGGAATTTGGATCGAATCGATAGTGCTGATGACTGGGTGCTATCGATCTTAGATAACACAGATATCTATTTATTGCCTTATATTAAAAATCTTGGAACGAATGGAACAGCTGTAATTTGGAGAGACCTCGATAGGCTAATGGAAGACGAGGCAGGTACTCGTCTGCATGAGATTGTAAATGAAAAGCTCGATGTGGTAGAGCGCCATCTTTCCTTGGTTTTTCACCGCTTCCTTTCTGGTGACGTAAAGGGATATTCAAAAATCGCACTCACTCTCAATGGTCACCCGATTAATGCGTTTGATCCCTTCTGCAGAAAAAATCCAGCGACCCAAGTCCTTCCCGAAGAAATCGTCCGCATCGGCGATGCTGAGGTTCGTTTACAGCCTTATGTGTTACCGCATCATAGTCGTCTCTCAGCGTCTGAGTATGACTACTACCAAAACCGCAGTGACTTCATCTCCAATCAAGGTGGTTATGTTTATCGCAATGGCCGTTTAATGGCTTGGGGAGATTGGTTCCGGTTAGTTCCTAAAGGAGAAGCAACTAAACTGGCGCGAGTCCAGATAGATTTTCCAAATAGTATGGACGAGGCGTGGACGATCGATATCAAGAAATCACGCGCTCGGCCACCACATGCGGTGAGAGAGCGACTTCGCCAGATCATTACCAAGATAACTAGCCGCAGTGTTACTGTACATCGAGGGCGCGGCCAGAAACTGTTTCAGGAAATTGCTGCGCCCTTGTGGGAGCGATATGCAGACTTAGGTGGGATCAGATATGTTTTGAATGGCTCGCATCCTCTTATACAGGGTCTGCGCGGCCGACTCGAGAAAGCAGACGTCAGCCATCTTGACCTTCTTCTCGAAGCAATTTCAGCATCTTTACCTGTAGAGATGGTGTATTCAGATTTTTCAACTAGCCCACGTGAAGTGAGCCAGATTCCGTCGACAAAGGATGTGTGGAGTCGACTCGATGACCTAAAAAACGCTCTTTGGGGAAATCAGCCTGGAAACTCAGAAGCGTTTAGAGATATTGTTAGATCAACGCAATTATTTGATGTTCATAGCGAGATGGTAGAACAATACATAAAGAAGGAGTTTTGATGAGCATACAGAGTGACAAAGAAAAAGTTGTACTCGCAGCACTAATTGGAGGGTTTGATGGCCAAGAAAATCTTCCATCTCGTGAGGAAATTGCTGCCAAGGCTGCCGCTATTTCTCCCATTATAGGGTACACCGGTGATCTCCAGAACATAATTACGGAAGTCGAGTCGATTTTGCCATCGCGCATGAACTTGGGCGTTTCTCTGATAGATGTTGACGCCGCGCACGACGAAGATTGGATTCATAAGCGTGAAATAAATACAACATATGCGAATGCATATGGAGGTTATCTTCGCAGCCAAGGCTGGAAACCTACTGTTGTAAATACTCTTCTTAATGGTGACGGTTCTAAGATACTGGGATTGCTTCAAGATCCTGCAAGTGAGGGTACTTGGAGTCGTCGAGGCCTAGTAATTGGCCATGTTCAGTCAGGAAAAACTGCTAGCTACATGGGGGTGATAGCAAAGGCTGCGGATGCTGGCTATAAATTCATTATTGTAATTGCAGGCATCCACAACAATCTCCGGAAACAGACACAGCAGCGTGTAGATGAAGCCTTTGTTGGACGTACAAGTGATCCTTCGAATCGAGTGAGTGTAGGGGTAGGATTGGACAAAAACTATCCAAAGCCAGTGACGCTCACCAACATCATTTCAGACTTCAACCAGCAAACTGCTGACAAAAGCGGCGCTGAATTAAACGACTTTAAAAAGCCGGTCATTGTCGTCATCAAAAAAAACGTGAAGACGCTTGAAGCTTTATACGGCTGGCTGCATGGATTGAATACTCAAGGAAGGGATCGCATTGCTGATGTTCCTATGTTGGTTATTGATGACGAAGCAGATAACGCTTCGATTAACACCAACAAACCGAATATTAGTCCCACTGCGACTAATGCGTGGATTAGAAAGATACTACGTCTATTCACTAAGAATTGCTATGTTGGCTACACTGCTACCCCATTTGCAAACATATTCATTGATCCTGATGCTTTTGATAAAGATGCCTATGAAGAGCTATTTCCCAAAGATTTCATCCATTCGCTTGATGCGCCGACGACCTATTTCGGGCCTGATAAGGTCTTTCTCAACACCGAAAGCAGTAGTTCCATACTTAGGAGTATCAAGGATTGTGAAGAATATATTTCGTTGTCGCATAAAAGTGGCTCAACAGTAGCTGAATTGCCCCCCAGCCTTTATAACGCTCTAGATGAGTTCATTGTTGCACGCGCTATTCGAAATCTCAGGGGACAAAGAGGAAAGCATTGCTCCATGCTCATAAACGTATCACGCTTTGTGTCCGTTCAGAAGGAAGTTAGAAGTTTCATAGGTTTACGCTTAGATCGAATTCGCGAGGCGGTTAAAGCGAATTACATGATGCAGGAAGAGGTTTCATCGAAGAACGAATATATGGCGCAACTTCGAGCAGCGTTCGACAAAGAGTTTGCGAATAATGAGCTGAGTGGACGGCATTACGATTGGGAACAAGTTAAGTCGGAGCTCTGGAACGTTTTAGAATATATACGAACATACGTCGTCAACAGTAAGAGTGACGAAGTGTTGGACTATGCAAAGTATGAAAAAGAGGGCATCGGCTTAACTGCTATCGCAATAGGTGGTCTCAGTCTGTCACGAGGTCTAACCATTGAGGGGTTGACTGTTAGCTACATGTTTCGTAATACAAAGATGTATGACACACTGATGCAGATGGGACGTTGGTTCGGTTATCGTCCGGGTTACGAGGATATTTGTCGTGTCTGGTTGTCAAATGATTCCATTAGTTGGTACAAGCATATCGCGCTCGCTTCTGACGAACTTCGCCAGCAGATCACTCGAATGCGTCAAGCTGATATGTGCCCTCGAGATTTTGGTCTTTACGTCAAATCTCATCCTGATAGTCTTCTGGTTACTGCGGTCAACAAGATGCGTAGTGGTGAAACAGTCATTCTAAATCAGAATTTCACTGGTCTTCTTGTTGAGAGTTACGATCTTCCCCTTAATCCTGATATCAATACCGAAAATGAAGCGTTGATAGCGGAGTTCTGGCGAGATGGTTTTGGCGGAAAGCTTGAAGACACTAAACAGAAAGGACTTTTCATCCAAGATGTTAATGTTGAAAAGATCGACGAGTTTCTCCTTCGATTCAAGTCGCATAAGGATGCCAGACAGAAAAAGATATCAGCAGTGGAGTATCTTCGTGCAATTTCGATGCAATATCCGAAAGTTGATGTTCTCCTGATTTCCAAAGGAACTGTCGACTTCGATAGATTTAGACTTGGCGTGCAGGAGCGGACTGCGGAAGACGCTACATATGACAAATGGCGTGTTTCAGGATATCGTGTTGCCAGTCGGGGTGACGAAAAACTGGGTCTTACTCTGACACAGATCGCGACGGCCGAAAAATTGGCTGCAGAAGACTCTAAAAGCAAATCGGGGAAGCCTTCTGACATTCATTACAGGACGGTGCGAAATAAGCCGTTGCTGATGCTTCACGTTTTAGAGCCTACCGACAATCCGGAGTTTGCGGGTTTTAGAGTTCCAGCATGGGGGCTGAGTTATCCTGTTGGCTTGTATGGTGTAGAGATCGAAGTGATAGCCAACAAAGTCTGGATGGAACAAATGTACGGCTCGATGGATGATGATCCAGATACTGACGAGGACTACGACGATGAATAGTCTTGTACCATGGGACGGCATTCCTATACCAACAACTGACTTGAATGTGCTCAGAGTAGTAGACGCTTCGGGAGTGCCGATTTACTGGGGACGGGACTCTGGAGGACAGTGCCTGTTAATCGTGGAGTTGGAAGGAGACCATACGGTTCAATTTCGGCGTGATATGATTTCGTTACACGGTATTTCAACTGACCTCCGTAATAGTGATGCAGCCATGAAGCAGAGATTTATCCTCTCGCTTGCTCGCCATATAGATAGTGACCTATTTTTTAGCCTGTGCAAAACATTAATTAAAAGTTTGATGAATGTTGGGGATTCTTCAACAGCACTCGCTGTCTCTTTTGCTCATCTGAAACGTTGGAAGGCGTTTTTAGCGGGCCGGAATGCCCGCGTTCTCTCACCTGAAGAAGTCCGTGGCCTTTTTGGGGAGCTATATGTCTTGCGAGTATTGTATCAAGACACACTTCAGCAATCTGCGGCCGTTGATGCTTGGTGTGGGCCACACGATTCCCATCAAGATTTTATTTTTTGCAACCGTGCTATAGAAGTAAAGACACTATCAGGCCGGGAGCGCAGTAGCATCCGAATTTCGTCTGAGGATCAGCTGGAATCAGTAGTTGATGAGCTTTACTTACAGACAATACGTCTTAACAATGTGCCTGATTCCAAAAATGCCATATCGTTGAACGGAATCATTACATTAATTACAGATGAATTATCAGATGCGGAATCAATAGAGCAGTTCTCAGGTAAATTGGCGGAGGTCGGTTATATACCGCTTGCTGAATACGACAAGCCTTGTTTTGTTGTAAGCGATATTCAGGGATATCGTGTTACCGATGAGTTCCCTTGTTTGGTTCGTTCAAGATTACCAGCGGGGGTCATCAAGGTTTCTTATGATCTCAAGATAGAGGACATTGAGCAATTCTCATGTGATCAAGCAGATATTTTTGGTAGGCTTTAAATGGGAATAAACATTCAGGAGTTTTTTCACGATTTTAAACAGGAACTGCTAGCTGGCGCTGAAGCAAATGGGCGGTTCCAGCTAGATGAATTCATGGAAAAAATTGCGACTGAACTCATTGAAACAGGCTTCACGGAAGGTTTCGAACTATGCCATTTCCGAGCACAACGAGGCATGCGTGTAGATGGATATTGGTTCAATGACGAAGGCGTTTTGGATCTCTTTATCGCGGATTTCGATTCCAGAAACGAACTGGTATCTCTCACTAAGACGGATGTAGATACAGCATTCAGACGCGTAACCAACTTTTTTGATGCAAGTGCCAATAAAGCATTGGCTGTTGAACTAGAGGTCACATCGCCGGAGTTTGGTCTTGCCAAACAGATTGAAGATCGGAAGACTTCTATAATACAAGTCAATTTAATTCTAATTTCCGAACGAATGCTGAGTGACAAAATCCAGGTTCTGCCTGATACGGAGTTAGTCGGTGTCTCAGTGGCTCATCACATTTGGGACATTTCGAGACTTCATCGCCAGCACAGTTCACGTAGCCACAAGGAACCACTAGATCTCGACTTCTGCCAGATGTTCGGCGAAGGTATCGCTTGCCTTCCCGCTCACCTGAAAACACATGCCTATCAATCATATCTAATGGTAATGCCTGCAAATGTGCTAGCAACGCTGTACGAAAAATTCGGAGCGCGTTTGCTGGAACAAAACGTTCGAACATTTTTGCAGGCTCGTGGTAATGTGAATAAGGGGTTAAGAGCAACTATCCTGAACGAGCCAGGAATGTTTTTTGCCTACAATAACGGCATCACAGCCACAGCTCAAAATGTAGAAACCGAGACGACGGATTTTGGTCTGATGATCACAAAAGTTATCGATCTTCAGATTGTCAATGGTGGACAGACTACTGCGTCACTATTCCATACACGGAAGCGAGACAGGGCAGATCTTTCCCAGATATTTGTGCAGATGAAGTTGTCTGTTATCGACAGCCAGCAAAGCGAGATGGTGGTGCCGAGAATATCGGAATACGCGAATACTCAGAATAGGATAAATGCTGCCGACTTCTTTTCAAATCACCCGTACCATGTCCGGATGGAGGGTTTTTCTCGTCGACTCTGGGCGCCTGCGCAGAAAGAAGCTACCCGAGAGACTCGCTGGTTTTACGAGCGCGCACGTGGTCAGTACGCTGATGCTCAGTCAAAACTTACTCCCGCAGAGCAACGCCGCTTTAAGGCCGAGCATCCCAAGACACAGATGTTTACTAAGACGGATCTCGCGAAATTTGAAAATGTCTGGGACGATCATCCTAGGTGGGTAAATCTTGGTTCACAGAAAAACTTTGCACGCTACGCTACGCGAATCGGAAGTGAGTGGGAGAAATCGTCTGATTCTTTTAACGAATTCTATTTTAAGAGAGCTGTTGCTCGTGGCTTAATTTTCAGAGCTACTGAGCGTATCATTTCCGCGCAGTCTTGGTACAACGGTGGATATCGCGCAAATATTGTCGCTTATACATTGGCGCTAATTGGTGACATCACAAAACGTGGAAAGCTAAGCATTGACTTTCTGGGGGTTTGGAACGCGCAAGGTATAGATTCAGTCTTGGAAAATGCCATTATTATAACATCCAGAATAGTTAACGATGACATAACCGGCTCTACCCAAGGCATCTCCAACATTTCCGAATGGTGTAAGAAAGAAGCGTGCTGGACCAGGATCCAGGGCCATGCTGAAACCATCGCCGAACTACTTCCTTGTGAGTTTTTTAATCGACTTGTTTCACCTTATGATCAGAGTGCCATTGAGCAGTCAGCGAAACAGATGCAAAAGATTGACAACGGTATTGAAGCACAGCGTAAGGTGCTTAATGTTTCTACCGAAGAATGGGCTAGGATTCAACATTCATTGCGCAACCAAGGCCTACTTACTCCTAAAGAGGATGCCATCCTCAAAGTTGCTTTACGAATACCTACTAAACTCCCAACAGAAAAACAGAGTCTGGTCTTGCTGGATATCTTGGATAAAGCGAGATTGGACGGCTATGCCACAAGCGAAGTGTAATGTGGAGTGATACAAACTTTTGAATAAAATCAGAGAGTTTCTATGAAAGTAAAAGCAAAAATACTCGATAGTCGGGATGACGGAAATAGTCGATGCGTTCTCTCTAGAATGTCGCTCGAAGATTATGTGAATGCTTTACCTTCTTCTTATCAAGATTACGACGTTCAACGGGAGATTGTGTCAAACGTGTATCTTGATCACCTCGTCGATACGGTTCTTAATCGTCGCCACATTCCACCAATTGTGCTTGTTGTGGATGGCTCGAACTACTCCATTAAGGATGATTTTCTTGGATTAGAGTCTTTTAAAATCCTTGACGGCCTTCAGCGAACATTCCGTTTACAAGCAATTCGAAAGACCATTGAGTTCTGTTGTGAGAATCTTGATCCAAAGGGCAATTACCTGTCTTGGTCAAAGTTTAAGTTTTCTAGGAGCTTCTCTAGTCAATTGCATGATTTCGACTCCAATACAGAGGTGCTGCGTGCAGTAGTTGAGGTGTTTCAACGTGAAGGTAAGGAAGGTCTGCTTAAAACATTTACCGAGAACAACCAATGGTTTGAGATTTGGATTGGTCTTACTCCGCAAGACGAAGTTCGTAAGATGTTAATGCTGAACGCTGGACATAAACCAGTGAAGACTAGGCACCAGCTAGAGCTCCTTTTCTTGAATTTGTTACCAATTTTACGTGGTGGAGAAGGACGAGATTTTACGCTTGTTCGTGAAAAGGACATAAGTGCTACTCAATTTAGTAAAGAGCGAAAAATCGGAACATTTCACTTTGCTCATGTGATAACTGCTCTGCTTTCATTTTATGAGGGAAAACCAATTACACCTTCCACTAGCTTGATACAAGGAATACAGAGTTCTGACTCTGAGCTTGATTCTTATCTGGATCTTATGGACCCCATAGTACTCCAAGCTGTAGTTGTTTTTCTCGTCCGTTTAGATCGGATATTGACGGAGCAATATGACGACAATGGATGTTTGTGGATGGGCAGAGAAGTATCTCTTTCTGGATTATTTGGAGCTTTAGGTGCGGTTGCGAATGAGACAACTAGAGAGCGTGTAGATGTGATGAATTCTTTTTACGAAATTTGCCAAAAGAACCCGAAAGTTCTTAACCTCCAACAGTTTGAAGAAGTACGAAACAGTTTGGATCTAAGTAAGGTCAATATTGGAAACATCAATCGCCAGGCAGTGTTCTCTGCAATAAAAGAGATACTCATGAACACACCTCCTAGTGCCGCCAAGTGGAAACGGCATTTCGGTATGGAGAGGAAATGAAGAAACACGAAATCCTTTATGACTGGCCGATAACGGAGATTAATCGTCTAACTGACTCAGATATCGCGGAAGGGTACTTTAATGACTTGGCGGAACCAGAGCAGAGTAGATTTGTGGCTCTGACAGAAAGAATAAGATTCCTCGGCCTTGAGTTAGCAACAGCGAGAACTGATAAAATTCATTTCCTCAAGTGGGATGATTTACGCTCTTATGTCGAAGAATTTGGGCAACAATTTGCATCTTTTCCTACGCCCTCCGTCGACAAGTTAAGGCTCTCGTTGCTTCTGATTGAAAAGTTATCTCAGTCTTCGCCAATACTCGACACGATTGATATTAACGCCGATATGTTTGAGCTACGTGAGCTGACACAGCCGTTGCCACATTCGTGGTTTTGCCGAGAGAATAATCTCTCTATTGCAGATTCGTTGGTACTTTTTTCTTGTGATGACTTTAGTGCAGTTTCGAATGACATTGCATCGTCAATTGTTTCTCCCGATCTCTTATTTCAATTTATAGCCGCTTTGCATGCTACAAATGACCTGCCACCTTCACAGACTATATTAGTCAAGAAAACTACTCCTCAGGTTGATAGCTTGGCCATAAATGCATTTGCGCGCTTGGTTGTGCTGGCTGCGGGGAAGTCTGTACATTCTGCGCGTAAGTACACAACTGTACCGAAAGTACTGAATCCTGATGAAATTAAACCTGGTGAGTCATATCACCAATGGAGTGAGGTACTTAATGTTCTCAGTGAATACAATAGTCGTGACGAAACTCTTCTGAAGTTTCTGACTATTTATCATGTCATCGAGAATTTTATGTTTAAGCGCCCAATTGTTGAACTCGAACGCCGAATGAATGGCGCGATGTTCTCTATTCGAGATTTCCGCAGGCTATATGCAAGTGTTGAAATGAATGAAGCAGAGGCATTAAAAAAGCTGTTCCAGAGTGTGTTCATGATGCAAGCACTACCGGGAACTAGTTTCAGGGACCACCTTATTACCCGATGGAATTTGTTGGTGCCAGCAGTTTCAAAAGCTGACATTAATGCAGCACTTACAACTGTAGGATTGGATTTCTCTTTCAATGCTTTTGCGGGTAAGGGGGCATTGTCTTGCTTTTCGAAGTTGGTTTATGCAATTCGCAATACCATTGTGCATAACAAAGAAACAGAATTCCACCTTACTTATGCTTCATTAGATATGAACCCGAGCTTATGCAATGTTATAGAGGACTTTGTTCTGCCTTCACTTGAAGAAATTTGTTTTGCTTTGATCGGCAAACCAAGCCAAGAGTTTTGGTATCAAAACAAAGAAATTAGTCTCTACTCATAAAGAAAACTATTTGAGTAATTTTAATGTGGTGTGTTTTATGAGCTACAAAAGATTAATAAATCCTAGATAACGTGTCAGAAAACGGAATAGGCACTGAGATATTTATGGAAGAAGTATTTATCAATGAAAGTTGTGGAGGGCGCTTAACTACTGAAGCTCTACTTAGAGCTACAGGGAGTATTGACGTAAATTTAAAGACCAGTGAGTTTCCAAAAGAAAAGGTCTGTATTTTTCATGTCGCAAGTGAAAATTTTTGGTTTAACTTGGGATTCATTGATGGTGAATTATCTCTGCAGCGGTGTGACTACGACCTGAGGGTTACTGAGGATTTCTTTAAACAGTTACCCGAAGATACCAGTTTCATAGCTTCTTGGACGCCAGATTCGTTAATAGTTCTGCTCGGTAAAAGAGGATTTGATGGCCCGAGTATTCGAAAGGTAATGAAAATTGAGCCGAGACCAGTACCCTCCAATCTATTTCGGTGGGCCAGGCATCAGTCATTAATTCCTACTGAGGCATATAGTAGTGAGGCTGAATTTGTAGCCAGAGTGCACACTGGGTTAGCGATGCTCCAAGACAAAGTTGATTTAATGAACAATCGCGATATTTACTGGAATATTACTCGTGATAAACATCAAATCAAGCATCGAAGCCCCAAAAAAGAAGAAGATTTACATGGCGTAATACATGCCTTTTTATCTGATCAGTTTTTCTTGGCGTCTATTGAAGTAATACCAGAAGCTGTGAGTAGTGCTGGCCGCCTTGATTTTCTATTTGTAGGTCATGTAAAAGGGTTCGGGATGGCGAAAGTTTGTGCTGAATTTAAGCTTGCACATTCTAAAGATCTGTATCGAGGCATTGAGTTTCAACTCCCAGCGTATATGAAAAGTCATGGGACAGAAAATGGTGCTTACTGCATCATCGATTTCCGTGGTAAAGAATTCGCCCTACCTATGGAAAATAGTTTGAGTATACACAACCGGTTAGCCTTAGCTTCAAGCCGTGGGTGGCCAAATATTGATAGCCCAATAAAAGTTCACAATTTAAAAGTGACAAAAGCTGAGGCTGCATCAAAGTTAAAAAATACCTAAAAAACATGAGTTGTGAGATTTGTTTTCTTCTGTGCTCCAACCAGCTGCAGATACCGGTTTGTTTGTCATGAATATCCACCAAAAAGCATTCTCCCGGTTATTCCTGTTGTGTAGTCAGATACCCATAAACAATAGCAGCAATCTGATTGGCCAGAAACGGTGGTACTGCATTACCTACCTGGTGATATTGCTGTGTTCTCCCCCCCAGGAAAAAGTAATTATCTGGAAAGGTCTGCAACCTGGCTGCTTCCCGAACGGTCAGGCTGCGGCACTGTGAAGGGTCGTAGTGAATAAAGTAGTGGCCATCTTTAGAAATGTGACTGGTGACAGTGGAGGAAGGGCCATATCTTGTCTGCACCCGGAACCTGTCTGAAAACTTACCTGATTCCCAGTTTTTATGAGCTGGTACAAGAATTGGTAAATTGAATTCAGTATGCCCTTTAGGTGAGCGTTTATGTATTTCAGCAAATGCGGCAGCAAAAGCATAACGGCCAAGGTCATCTATTCGATGGCCACGAGTTTCATGGTTCAACCAGAATTGTAGTTTTTTATCTTCGAACCATTTATCCAGTGTTGGCAGACCCGTGGATGCTTTGTCATCACGTAAAACCCTAATACCACCAAATTCACTGAGCTTAATTAAATCTGGACACACTTTGTCAAGCTTGGTAGCAACAGCAGTCATATCGGCCTTCCGCGCTTCTTCACTGACGCAGGCTAGTTGTTCAGCAACTCTGCGTTGCCAGTTAGCTGCTGAGTCTGGCTCTTTACTAAGGCGGCTGCGAAGCTTGGGCAACGCATCAATAACATCTTCGACATTAAGCAGTGGTTGAGGTTGCAGTTTGGCTATGTCGTGATGGTTGTAGTCTTCTCTTATCCCAACAAGTATTACCCGGTGCCTGGCTTGTGGAACCCCATAGTGTTCGGCTTGGATAATAAATGCATTCGCATTCACCTTTGTTGGATCACCACCCGCTTCAAAATGCTGGTCTGACACCAATGAGCATATCTTATAACGTGGATTGTCTGTTTCCCCGGGGAATGCGCGAGCAGGTGTTGCCAGATCTTGTAGTATCTCGTGAAATATTCTGCCGCCACCAACGGTTGCAGAAAGCATACCTTTCACATTTTCCATTACAAACATGGCTGGTTTATAACGGTTAATTATCCGCAGGTACTCTTTGTACAGGAAGTTTCGGTGATCTGTCTCTGCACTATAATCAGCAATGCCTTTGTTCCGGGCCCTACCAACGAGTGAATAAGCTTGGCAAGGTGGGCCACCAATTAATATCCAGGGTTTATTGCCAGTATCCTGTCCAAGTCGTTGGTGAATGGCCGCATCAAGTTTTTCATTTCCTTCGTCAGTGCCTAGCACAATACAAAGTGCTTCTTTGCCGGCGTCTTCCCAGAATTTCTTTGTCCTCTCAGTAAAGGGAAATTTGGCTTCGCCATTACAGAAAGCATAGTAGTCAGCAAGACCTTCAGGCATCTTAGTTTTAAGCAGTCGGAAAAAGGCTCTTAACCTCAACGTCTGATGGGCTATCGGATCTTTTTCGGCTGAAACGATTATCTGGAACGCTTCACCATTTTCTAAAGCTGAAAAACCTTCACCGAGGCCGCCTGGGCCAGCGAACAGGTCTACTACAGGGATTGTTGGTTTGGACATAGGAGTAACTTAACTTCCACTAGAGACAGAGGATCAATAGATTTATTCGGCGGTCAATTTAGTAACAGCTGCTTCAGCTTCAGAAATTGCGTCTTCTTTAGAAAAGGCTAAACCAGTGTCAAACTCAATATTATCTTTGCAGACTGACCAGCTAAATGCCGGATTATAGCGATCGGCTGACACTTCAACGTAAATGGTGTAACCAAGAAACTCATCTTCATATGAATCAGACATTTAAGATCGCTCTCTAATTAGATTTTCTCAAACAAATCTTCAACTTTGCAGTTAAACAAGTCGCAAAGTTTATCAATTGTTTCAAAGTCAACTCGCTGCGCTGTTTCCTTATACAGAAGGGTAATCGTATTGCGATTTAGCCCGGTCTCACGCGCAACATCAGTCACCTTTAATTTGTGTTCACCCATTAGCCTGGCCAAGTGACACTTAATCAATTTACACCTCAAATATCAAAATGTCATTTAAAATGACAAAAAATGTTTGCAAATGTCATTTTTAGATGCTAAATTGCATTTGGGATGACATTTTGACTTTTAAAATGTGATTCTGTCACTGAGGATAACTTAACATTGGAGTAAATGCCATGAAAAATTCGGCGACCTACCTTACGACTGAGGAGCTGTCAGAGCTCATTAAGTATGACGTCAGAACCATCCGTGAAACGCTGAAAGATCGTGTTTTGTTAGAAGGGGTGCACTACATCAGGCCATTTGGCGGGCGGAAAATCCTTTTTGTATGGGAGGCGATTCAGCGGGATATAACGAAACCAGCTAAGACGCTGTTGATTCCGATGGCAAATGGAGGGCTTGCTCATGGCTAGTATTCGTAAACGCGAAGGTTCGCCTAATCTGTTGATTGACTTTAAATACATGGGCGCACGCTGTCGCGAGCAGACAGCCTTGCCAGATACGGCGGCTAATCGCAAAACGCTGGAAAAGCTTATCCAGAAAATTGAGGCGGAAATTTTGCTTGGTACTTTTGTGTACAGCAATTATTTCCCCAATAGCAAAATGGTGGCGCGGTTTGAAAAACAGCAACAGCGTTTGCTGGCGGGTAACAGGGCACAGCGATTACCTAACTTTGAGGAGTTCTCAGCTATCTGGATGGATGAAATGCAGGTGAGCTGGCGCGATTCGTACCGTAAAACGATGGCCATCTTAGTGGGTAACCGGCTAATCCCACATTTTGGCAAGATAGAGGTCGACCACATCACTAAGGCTGATTTGATCCAATTTCGCGCCACACTCGGCAAAGTTCGTCGCGAAAACGGAGAGCAGATTTCAGCAGGTTACATTAACCGTCATCTGAAAGTTGTCCAGATGATCCTAAGCGAAGCAGCCGACCGCTATCAGTTTACTGCGCCCATACGGTTAAAACCACTGAAAGTACAGAAAAGTGACGTAGATCCCTTCACTCTGGATGAAGTGGAAAGTTTTCTGATGCAGGTGCCATTGCAGTTTGTGGACTATTTTGTTGTGCGGTTTTTCACCGGTATGCGCACAGGCGAAATCGATGGCTTGAAGTGGCGCTTTGTTGATTTTGACCGGGGCATCATTTTAATCCGCGAGACCTGGGTTGGGGGCAGGGCGGAGTACACCAAAAATGACGGCTCCCAGCGTGAAATTATTATGTCGCAACCAGTGCGGGAATCACTGGAGCGGCAATTTGAGGTAACAGGGAAAGGTGAGTTTGTATTTGCGACCCGCAACGGTACGCCATATAACCACCGCAATATTACCCAGCGAGTTTGGTACCCCACGTTAAAGGCCTGTGGCCTGCGTGAACGGGTGCCTTATCAAACCCGACATACCGCCGCCACGCTCTGGCTGGCTGCGGGTGAGAATCCAGAATGGATTGCCAGCCAGATGGGCCATACGACGACTGAAATGCTGTTTCGTGTTTATAGCCGTTTTGTTCCCAACCTGACGCGTCAGGACGGTTCAGCGTTTGACTTGTTGTTAAAAGCTCACCGCAAAGGAGGTGCCAAATGATCCAGATCGAACATTCACCCATGTATCGACAGCAAGTTCTTGATAACAATTTCAGGAAAAAGGTGCGGCAGTTAACGCTGCATCTCATCACCGTTCTACATATCGATGCGCACGGGCGCCAACTAGCGGCATTCATTTGCCTTGGTGAGCCGCTTGACAATACAGAGCTGGTGTATGACTGGGTAAAGCAGGAATGTTGTTGTATCAGCTGTGTGCGCGAAATTGAGTTTAAAACGCTGCAGCGCAATTTTGTGCGCTGGCTGCTGGACCATGATGTGCCGATGGGAGAAGTACAATGAGCGATACGACCTTGTTCTACACACCCATCCACGTCTGGCTTGGCAATTTTATCACGGCTGAACAAGTAACAGAGCTTAACTATGTTAAACAAATTAAAGGCGTACACCAGCGCTTTTTATACCCGTACACACGCCAGGGACGCTATGGTTTTCAACAGCTTTACAGCGTTGAACAGCAAGCGTTTTGCCAAATGCTTGCGCACCAGGGCTGCATTGCCTCGGCCTTGCTATTCGGGTTTAGTTTGTCTGCTGATTATCGGGTTAGCCGCCGTATTATTTGCATTCAAAATGCTTATGAGTATGCGTTTTTGGGGATGGAGGGGCTACTAAAATGTTCCGGTGACAGCAGCTTTCTGGAGGAGATTGAGCAGTGTCTGGACAGCCCTTTGTTTTACCAGATTTGTGAGTTTCTGGTAGAGAAAAGCCAGCAGTTTGGGGGCGCCGAATACCAGCACCACCCGGTTATCCAGTTTTGCCGGGCGCTCACGCTAAGTGCAGACGCCGCTGGCCAACTTCATTAAGTCAATTAAGGAGCTGTTATGCAGATACTAACGCCAATTTCGTCTTATCAAACGCGGCAAAATAATGAAATTATCCTGATTGACTCTGGCCGGTTGGCAGAGTGGTATGGTCTGGAAAAAGATGTGCCCAAGATTGTTTGTAAAACCTGTATTCGTGGGGAGCTTGAAGCGGGCTGGAACCTGTACATTGAAGAAAATAACCAGTACACCTGGTTAGTGGGGGCTAAAGCCAGTGCCGACATGCAGGAGCCGCTGGATGTGATACCGCTAATCGGCCACAAGTTAATGCTGATGTCCTGGCAGAAACTGGTGTTTCGCTGCCTGGGGGAGTCTTGCTACGGTGTGTCGTTTATCGACCTGACGGGGAAAATGTCACACTAACGGCCTCTCAATAGGCGTTCTATTATCATCCGGCATGCAGTAGTAGGTGCCGGATGATATTTGTTTGCATTTCTATCTATTGTTATGTTGATGTTTGGGCTGTTGATCAAACCATTCATCCAGGTCTTCTTTCAAATAGCGTATCGAGCGACCAATTTTAATAAATGGCGGTGCAGACGTGCGGTTTGCTCTGTTACCTTCCATCCTTGATTGACGCAAATACAAGCGGCTCATGCTAGTGAAATGTGCAGTCACTATGATAAAGGCTTCTTGGCTAAATCCTCAATTCACTCGCGGGAGAGTTTTCGATAGCGATTCCATCACTGACAATGTTTTTGAGCATGATTTTTTCGTCATCTGAGTCAGACTTCGCTGCGTTCACCAACGCGTCTAACACGGCTCCCTTACAAATTAAAAAAACACTTGACCTTCTAAGCGTAGTAAGCCGGCTAAATAAACCATGAGCTACTTCGGCTCAGCAAAACCAACTGTCGACTGCTATCGCGAAAGGAGAAAATGATGAAGGTCAAACGTGTAACCATAACCGCTGCGGTGCTAAGCGTTGCACTCGCTATCGCGGGATGCAAGGAGGCGGTGCCCTCTGCCGGTCCCACAAAGCCACCAAGCGTTCCGGTGGCCGAAGTGATCGTTCGCCCGGTGACGCCATTTGTCGAGCTCACAGGCTCGTTGACCGCGGTTAAGCGGGTTGAGCTGCGCCCAAGGGTCGCTGGCTACATTCAGGACGTAAGCGTGCCCGAGGGACGCTTCGTCGAGAAGGGTAGCGAGCTCTTTCTCATCGATCCCCGGGTGTTCCAAGCCGCGCTGAACGCTGCGACGGCGCGCCTGCGCGAGGCTGAAGCGGCATCGATGCTCGCCCAAACGGAATATGCACGAGCCGAACAGCTGTTCGCCCAAAAGGTCGTCGCTCGTGATCGCCTTGACACCGCAACCGCCTCTCTGAATGCTAGCAAAGCACAGGTCGACGCCGCAAAGGCAGCGGTGGATGCCGCGCAATTGGATCTGAGTTTCGCGCGCGTCACGGCGCCGATCAGTGGACGTGTCGGCCAAGCCCTCGTTACAGAAGGCAACTATGTCGCCAGCGGCGTGACGCCACTCACGACAATCGTTTCGATCGATCCGATCCATGTCTATTTCGATGTCGACGAGCGCACTTATTTGCGGTCGCTCGCCGCAAGCCGAGCCCACACGACCTCGCATAATTCAGAGGCGGCAAAGGTTATGGTGGCATTGCTCACCGACAAGACGTATTCGAGGCCCGGCCGTGTCGACTTCCTCTCTAACACCAGCGATCGGGGGACAGGAACAGTGCGTATCCGCGCTGTTGTCAACAATCCCGATGGGCATTTGACGCCCGGTCTTTTTGCCAAGGTCAAACTGGAAACAGGAGCGCCGCAAGCCAGGGTTCTGGTCTCCGATCATTCGATTGGTACCGATCAAGGTAGCCGTTATGTGCTCGTTGTCGGAAAGGATGACAAGACGGAATACCGTCCCGTCGAGCTGGGTCCGGTGGTCGACGGTTTGCGCGTGATCGAACATGGTCTGCAGCCCGGCGAGCGCATCGTCGTCAAGGGGCTGGTAGGGCCGGGCATGCAGGTTACGCCGCAGTCCGCCGCGATTGACGGTACACCTGTTGCGGTGTCGCAAACCTCGGGAGCCGCAAAATGACATTCCCACGTTTCTTCATCGATCGCCCGATTTTTGCCATCGTTCTTTCAGTTCTGATGGTGATCGCCGGCATCGTTGCCTTCTTTCAATTGCCGCTCAGCGAATATCCGGCGGTGACGCCGCCGACGGTTCAAGTGACCGCCTCCTACCCGGGCGCCAATCCCAAGGTGATTGCTGAAACAGTAGCCGCGCCACTCGAGCAGGCGATCACCGGGGTCGAGGGCATGCTATACATGTCGTCGCAATCCGCCACTGATGGCAGAATGATCCTGACCGTCACTTTCGCGCAGGGCACGAATGCCGATATGGCACAGATCCAGGTGCAGAACCGGGTCTCGCGCGCGCTGCCGCGTTTGCCTGAAGAGGTGCAGCGCCAAGGCGTCGTCACGCAGAAAACCTCGCCGGACATCCTGATGGTGGTTCACCTTCTGTCGCCCGACAAACGCTACGACCCTCTTTATATTTCGAACTACGCTTACCTCCAGGTGCGCGACGATCTGTCTCGCATCCCGGGGGTCAGCGACGTTCTGGTTTGGGGCGCTGGTGAATACAGTATGCGGCTCTGGCTCGATCCGAGTCTGATCGCCGCACGAGGGCTGACAGCGGGCGACGTGATTGCCGCTGTGCGCGAGCAGAACGTGCAGGTGGCGGCCGGCTCCGTTGGTCAGGCTCCCAATTCCAGTGCCGCGTTCCAAGTGACGGTGAACACGCTCGGGCGTTTGACCGACGAGGAGCAGTTCGGCGACATTATCATTCGCACGGGCGGCGACGGCCAGGTGACGCGCTTGCGCGATGTCGCCCGCATTGAGATGGGTGCCGATGCTTACGCATTGCGCAGCCTGCTTGACGGTGAACCGGCCGTCGCGCTGCAAATCATCCAGAGTCCGGGCGCCAACGCACTTGACGTTGCGCAGGCGGTGCGGACAACCATGCAGCGGCTTGAAGGCAACTTTCCGGTAGGGCTAAGCTCGCGCATCGCCTATGACCCAACGGTCTTTGTCCGTGCCTCGCTGGAGTCAGTGGCAACCACCTTATTGGAGGCTATTTTTCTTGTCGTTATCGTGGTGGTGTTGTTCCTGCGTAACTGGCGTGCTTCGCTCATTCCCCTTTTGGCGGTACCGGTCTCGCTGATAGGCACCTTTGCCGTCATGCATCTGATGGGCTTCTCATTAAACACGTTGTCGTTGTTTGGCCTGGTGCTTTCAATCGGGATCGTCGTCGACGACGCGATTGTGGTGGTCGAGAATGTCGAACGTCACATCGAAAATGGTGAGGAACCCATGCAGGCCGCACGGCTTGCCATGGCCGAAGTTACCGGTCCGATCATCGCGATAACCTCAGTGCTCGCCGCCGTTTTCATTCCAACGGCCTTTCTGAGCGGCCTGCAGGGTGAGTTCTATCAACAATTTGCGCTCACGATTGCGATTTCAACCATTCTGTCGGCAGTCAATTCACTCACGCTCAGCCCTGCGCTCGCAGGGCTCCTGTTGCGCCCGCGCCAGGCGGCAATCGTGCGTGATCCGCGTAGTCTGCGTGGCCGCACCGATCGGTTGTTCCGGACACTAGGCCAGCCGTTCCAGCGTGCACCGGACGCTTATGGCAACACGGTGCGCAAGGTCGTACGGATCAGCGGCGTGGCACTTCTGGTGTACGGCGGGCTGCTCGCGATGACCTTCTTCGGATTCAAGGCCGTTCCGCCTGGCTTCGTGCCCATGCAGGACAAGTATTATCTTGTCGCAATCGCCCAGCTACCGAACGCCTCGTCACTGGACCGAACCGAAGCAGTCGTCAAACAGATGTCGAAGATCGCGCTGACCGAATCAGGTGTCGAAAGCGTCGTTGCGTTTCCCGGCCTTTCTATCAATGGTTTCGTCAACGTGCCAAATGCCGCGGTCATATTCATCATGCTCGACCCGTTTAAGGATCGCACGACACCCGATCTCAGCGCGACCGCGATTGCGGGGCGCCTGCAAGCCCAATTCGCCAGCATCCCCGATGGCTTCCTCGGTGTGTTCCCACCACCACCGGTGCCTGGCCTTGGCGCGACGGGCGGATTCAAGATGCAGGTCGAGGACCGCAGTGGTGCCGGGCTCGCTGCCCTGGTGCAGCAGACTCAGATCCTGATGACCAAAGCTACCGAGTCGGGCGAGGTAGCCGGGCTTATGACCAGTCTGGACATCAATGCGCCGCAGTTAAATGTCACCATCGATCGCACCCAGGTCATGAGCCAGGGGGTTCGTCTGGCGGATGTGTTCGAGTCGCTTCAGGTCTATCTCGGCTCTGTGTATATCAACGACTTCAACCGCTTCGGTCGTACCTATAAGGTGATGGCCCAAGCCGATGCAGATCACCGCATGCAAGCGGAATCCATTGGTCAACTGCAGGTGCGCAACGCGGCCGGAGATATGCTGCCGTTGTCCTCCTTTGTCACCGTGACACCGGGTGCCGGCCCAGACCGCGTGATGCACTACAATGGCTACCCTACGGCCGACATCTCGGGCGGTGCTATGGCTGGCGTCAGCTCGGGGCAGGCTATTGCGGTCATGGAACGACTAGCCAAGGAAGTTTTGCCCGAAGGCATGAGCTTCGAATGGACTGACCTCACCTACCAGCAAAAACTGGCCGGCGATTCGGCGCTGTTCATTTTCCCGCTGTGTGTGCTGCTCGCCTATCTCATCCTTGCCGCGCAATACAACAGCTGGCTGCTGCCCTTGGCGGTCCTGCTGATTGTGCCGATGTGTTTGCTGAGCGCGATTACCGGCGTCTGGCTGTTGGGTGGCGACAACAATGTCTTTGTCCAGATCGGGCTTATCGTGCTCGTCGGCTTGGCAGCCAAGAACGCAATTCTGATCGTCGAGTTTGCGCGCAGCCTTGAAGCTGCCGGATCAAGTGCGCTGGAGGCGGTTGTTGAGGCTTGTCGATTGCGGTTGCGGCCTATCGTGATGACCTCATTGTCATTTATTGCTGGCGTTGTACCGTTGATATTAGCCAGTGGAGCTGGGGCCGAAATGCGCCAGGCCATGGGGATTGCGGTCTTCGCAGGTATGCTCGGAGTAACATTGTTCGGCTTATTCCTGACGCCAGTTTTTTATGTAGTGATACGCGGCCTGGAGGCTCGCTTTGATCGGCCCAGGTCAAGCGCCAAGCAACATATGGAGGAGAGCACCTTATGAGAAGTCCCTATCAATCAGTTCTGTTCCCCCTGAGTGCGCTGATCCTGAACGGATGCGCGGCGGTGGGCCCAAACTACTCACCGCCTTCGCTGCCTTCATCGCAGTTTCCGACCAGTTTCAGTGAGCCACCCGCCGGTCTTGGCTCGGGGGCCGTTGAGGTGAAGTGGTGGCGTACCTTCGACGATCAAGCTTTGGATACCTTGATCCAGCGGGCGCTCGCGGCGAACCATGACATCGGCATCGCTGCCGTTCGGCTCGAAGAGGCAAAGGCCATGCTGGGCGAGAGCCGTCAGGGCTTTTTGCCGGGCGGTGGCGCTGCGCTTGGTTATGAGAACCGCCGTCGGAGTGACGTCGAAACGCCACCTGGGCAGTCGCGTCATATCGAAACCTATCGCGGCGCGGTCGACGCTTCCTGGGAAATCGATCTCTTTGGCCGAGTGCGTCGTTCGGTGGAGGCCGCTCAGGCGCAAGCAGGCTCCCGCGAGGCTCTGCTGCGTGGTGTGCAGGCGGGTGTCGCTGCCGCCGTGGCCGCCACTTGGTTCGAGCTACGCGGTATTGAGGCCGAACTATCTGTAGCCGCCGACATCAGCCAAAGCCAGCGCGAAAGCCTGAGCCTGGTCGAACGTCTCGTGCGCGCCGGTTCTGCCAGCGAATTCGACCGGCTCCGTGCCGAGGCCTTGTTGCATCATGTCGAGGTGGCCGTGCCCGAACTGGAGCGCCGCCGCGCGGCCTCCAGCAACGCATTGGCCATCCTTCTGGGCGAAACGCCCCAGACGTTCAGGCCACCCGCTGCCACGCCTGCGGGTGAAGCACTTGCTGTTCGAACAATCGCCGTGGGCGATCCCGCGGCACTCCTGTCACGGCGTGCTGATATTGCGGCGGCCGAACGGACCCTGGCTGCGGCGACCGCTCGGATTGGGGTCGAGACGGCCGGTCTCTACCCCGAGATCCAAGTGCATGGTTCAATCGGGCTCGTTGCGGGAAGTCTCGATGAAATAAATGGCTCAGGAGCGCTTTCCAGCTTCCTCGGTCCGGTCATTCGCTGGTCTCTTTTCGATACCGGGCGTGTGCGTGCTCGCATCGCCGCCAGCGGGGCACGTACCAAAGAGGCGTTGATCGTCTACGACCGGACCGTGTTGCGTGCACTGCAGGAAACCGACGATGCCTTCAAAGCTTATGGCGCCGCAGGCAGCACGCTTGGGCTGCGTCTGCTTGAGTCAGTGGCAAATCGCGAGGCTGCTCGTCTTGCCCGCGTGCGGTTCTCAGCAGGTGAAGGCATCTACCTTGATGTGCTCGAAGTCGAACGATCCGACTTTGCAAGCCGGCGTGCGTTGGCAGTCGCTCGCACCCACCAGCGGCTTGCTATTGTCAGCATCTACAAGGCATTGGGCGGCGGCTGGGAGTTCTGCGCACAGTCGGATCAGGACTGCAGTGGCGCCGACGGCATGTCGAACGGAAGCGTCGTGAAATAAATCACACACAGGACTTGACCTTCCAACGATTGGAAGGTCTAAGCTTCTTTTAAACCCAACATTTAAGGAGTAGTTCAATGACTTCCGTTTCCTTGCGACAAGACGCCAGTCCATCCGTGTCCGCTGGCACTCGTCTGAGCCTGCCGGTCGAAGGCATGACGTGCGCATCATGCGTCGGCCGTGTCGAGCGAGCGCTGAAAGCGGTCCCGGGTGTGCAGACGGCCGCGGTTAATCTCGCTACCGAGCGCGCCGACATTACTTTCACCGGCGTGGCCGATCCGCAGGCGGCTGTCCACGCTATCGAGAGCGCCGGCTACACTGTTCGCGAGGAGACCACCGAGCTGGCGATCGAGGACATGACCTGCGCGTCGTGTGTGGGCCGGGTAGAGAAGGCGCTCGCAAAAATTCCGGGCGTGCTCGAAGCCACTGTCAACCTGGCGACAGAGCGTGCGAGGGTGCGCCACTTTGCAGGGGTCGTCTCTACGGCAGACTTAGAAGCTGCAGTCGAACAGGCGGGTTACAAGTCCCGTCGCTTGTCCGCCGAAACAGCGAATGCTGGCGATCAGGACACCGAACGTCGTGAGAGCGAGGCACGGGCACTGCGACGCTCTTTCCTTGCTGCAGCCATCCTCACCTTACCCGTCTTCATCCTCGAGATGGGCTCGCATCTTATTCCCGCCATGCATCATTGGGTGATGGGGGTCCTGGGGCAGCAGATCAACTGGTACGTGCAATTCGCGCTCGCCACCCTGGTCCTGTTCGGTCCCGGCCTGCGCTTCTTCCGTAAAGGGGTACCAGCGTTGCTGCGCGGTGCTCCCGACATGAACTCGCTGGTATCGGTTGGCACCGCGGCGGCTTATGGCTATTCGATCGTTGCTACCTTCGTCCCTGAGGTGTTGCCGCAAGGCACTGCCAACGTCTATTTCGAAGCTGCCGCGGTCATCGTTACCTTGATCCTGCTCGGACGAATGCTGGAGGCGCGCGCCAAGGGGCGAACCTCGCAAGCGATAAAGCGGCTTGTCGGACTTCAGGCCAAGACTGCGCGCGTCCAGCGCGACGGCGAAACGCTCGAAATGCCGCTCGATCAGGTGATGACTGGTGACATCGTGTTCGTCCGTCCGGGCGAGAAGATTCCGGTCGACGGCGAAGTCATCGAAGGTGCCTCTTATGTTGACGAGAGCATGATCACCGGCGAGCCGGTGCCTGTGTCGAAAGAGGTGGGAGCCGAAGTTGTTGGTGGCACGATCAACAAGACCGGGGCTTTCAGTTTCCGTGTCACCAAGGTCGGTGCGAATACGGTACTTGCCCAGATCATCCGCCTGGTCGAGCAAGCGCAGGGTTCTAAACTGCCGATCCAGGCGATGGTCGACAAAGTGACGATGTGGTTCGTGCCAGCGGTGATGGCAGCCGCCACGCTGACCTTTCTGGTTTGGCTGATTTTCGGCCCGACCCCGGCGCTTACCTTTGCGCTGGTGAATGCGGTCGCGGTTCTTATTATCGCCTGTCCGTGCGCCATGGGACTGGCCACGCCGACCTCGATTATGGTTGGCACCGGCCGGGCGGCCGAGCTCGGCGTACTCTTTCGTAAGGGCGAAGCCTTGCAGGCGCTGCGCGATGTGAGCGTTATCGCGCTCGACAAAACCGGCACGCTGACCAAAGGACGCCCCGAGCTGACCGATCTCGTGCCCGCCGAGGGATTTGAATACAACGAAGTTCTCGCTCTTGTTGCGGCTGTCGAGACCCGCTCCGAGCACCCGATTGCCGAATCGATCGTCACAGCCGCAAAACAGTTGAACCTCACCCTGGCACCGATAGAGAGCTTCGACGCAACACCGGGCTTCGGCGTGTCGGCCAAGGTCGCAGGTCGTATCGTCGCCGTCGGTGCCGATCGGTTCATGACACAACTCGGTCTTGATGTGTCGAGCTTCCTGTCTACCGCCCAGCGTCTTGGTGAGCAAGGCAAGAGCCCACTCTATGCCGCGATCGATGGCCGCCTGGCAGCGGTGATTGCAGTCGCAGATCCAATCAAAGAGACGACGCCCGAAGCAATCAAGGCGTTGCACGCGCTCGGACTCAAAGTCGCGATGATCACTGGCGACAATGCGGCGACCGCTGCGGCGATTGCCGAGCAGCTCGGCATCGATGAAGTCTTAGCCGAGGTTCTGCCCGACGGTAAGGTCGAGGCGCTGAAGAAGTTCCGGATCAATGGCGCGCGGGTCGCCTTCGTGGGGGACGGTATCAACGACGCGCCGGCACTCGCCGAAGCGGATGTGGGGCTCGCTATCGGCACGGGAACCGATGTGGCGATCGAGGCGGCTGACGTGGTGCTAATGTCGGGTGACTTGCGTGGCGTGACGAATGCGATCGCGCTCAGTCAGGCCACAATCCGCAACATCAAGCAGAACCTGTTCTGGGCCTTCGCCTACAACGCCCTGCTTATCCCGGTCGCGGCGGGCGCGCTCTACCCATTGAACGGCACCTTGCTTTCGCCGATCTTCGCAGCTGCCGCGATGGCGCTTTCCAGTATCTTCGTGCTTGGCAACGCGCTCCGGCTCAAGCGCTTCAGGGCTCCGATGACGGTTTAAACCCACACCGAGCCGGTGGCTTTTGGGGCGGTAGCACAAAAGTCACGCTCGGTGAACGAGTATTGTTCCCGGAGTAACCCAACATGTTTTCATCAAATACGCTCTGGGATAACCTCCAGGACAATGACAATGACAATGACAATGACGCCCGAGAGCATCCCTGTTCTGCTGGAGTCGTCAAACCCGAGGTGTGGCGCGTGATGATCGTTGATGACGACCAGGACATCCATTTGACCACCACATTAGCTCTGTGCAATCTTCAGATGGAACATCGGCAACTGGAATTCATACATGCCTATTCGGCCGCCGAAGCCTGTGAAGTGCTCAAGTATGTAAGCGACATCGCAGTCATTCTGCTTAACGTGGTCATAGAGCAGCCAGATGCCGGTCTGCACCCGGTGCGCCACATCCGCGAAACGCTCAAGCTGACCGACGTGCGTATTATCCTGCTCACCGACCAGCTTGGTTATACCCCGGAAATCAATGCGGTCCGCGATTTCGATATCCACGATTACAAGCTCAAATCCGAGCTGACCTGCGTCAAACTGTTTACCATGGTGTCTGCAGCGATTCACTCGTACCAACAAATCCGCGCCATCGACAACAACCGACGCGGACTGGATCGAATCGTCCTCGCAAGCTCAAGGCTAATGGCGATGCACGGATTACATGATTTCGCCGCCGGCGTACTGGACCAGGTGGCTGACATCGTCGCGATCGGGGCCGACGGTGTGCTTTGCATGTGCGAGAACGCCGATGGCGAGCGGCTGCACATAATAGCAGGCGCTGGCTCCTTGCGCGGTCTTGACGGCGTTCTCTACGTCCAGAATGACTCACTGGCCACGGCTGCGCTCACATCCACCCTAACACACCAGCATAATATTTACCGCCCCAACTACTTCACATTCTTTTTTGCGGGCAAGGCGGGCCGCGATTTCATTGCCTTCGTCCGGCTCCAGCGTGCGCTCAGTCAGTTCGAGAAGCGTCTGCTTGACGTCTTTTGCGCAAATGTGGCAGTCGGCTTCGAGAATGCCGAATTGCTCACCCACCTGCACAACGCTGCCTTCCACGACCCGCTATCGAAGCTGCCGAACCGCACCCGCATGGTCGAAATCCTCGATGCCACCCTGGCAGGGGAGGCGCGCGATAATACGGTGCTGGTGCTGGTAGACCTCGATCACTTTGCCGAAACCAATGACGCGCTCGGCCACCGGTTCGGCGACCAGCTGCTGGTGGCGGTCGCCGCCCGCCTGGAGTCTCGGCTCGCCAGGCAACTCACAGTTGCGCGTATCGGTGGCGACGTGTTCTGTGTGCTGGGCGACGCCGCCGTGCTCAATCCGGCCAATATCCTGGCCTTGTTCGAGGCCCCCTTCTTAATTGATGGCCAGGATGTTCGCGTGTCGGCAACGTTGGGCTTAGTTTGCCTTTCCCAGCACGAGGGCAGCGGCATCGATGCGCTGAAGGACGCTGATATCGCGCTCAAACGTGCCAAAACGCAGCAGCGTAACGGACACGTTTACTTTTCATGCGCCATGGGCGTGGAGATCCGCGAACGGGTGCGCATGATGCACGCGTTGCGCAAAGGTTTTGCCAACGGCGAGCTGCGAATGGTATACCAGCCGCAGGTCGACCTGGTCTCGCGTCGCCCGATCGGCGCCGAGGCACTACTACGCTGGGAATGCGCGGACGGGACTTTCATTTCACCTGATCAATTCATCCCGATTGCCGAATATTCGGGCCTGATCATTGACATCGGCGAATGGGTACTGCGCTCGGCTTTCGAAGAGCTGGTGCGCCTGCGTGCAGCCGGACATAGCGAATTCACGATGTCGGTCAACGTTTCGCAGGTCCAATTCCGACATCCACAGTTCCTCAACATGCTGCTCTCGGCATTGCACGACACGCAGGCCCCGCCAGCATACATCGAGCTTGAAATCACGGAATCGGTCGCGATGGAAGAACCTGACCTGCAGATCAAAATGCTCGAGCAGATTAAGCAAACCGGGATATCGATTGCGATCGACGATTTCGGCACCGGCTTTTCGTCTCTGTGCTATCTACAACGCCTGAACGTCGACCGCTTGAAGATTGACCGCGTCTTTATCGCCGAGATTACCAGCTCGGCCCGCGGCAGCAGTATTGCTGAAATGGTGATCCAACTTGGGCGCAGCCTGGGCCTGACTGTGGTGGCGGAAGGCGTCGAAGACCAGCGGCAGGCGCAGGTCCTGCAAGCACTTGGCTGCCCGCTGGCGCAGGGATTCTTGTTCGCGCGGCCAATGCAGGCGCAGGAACTATATAGTTGGTTGGCAACGGACTGTATATGGGTGGCTGACGCCAATGCCGTCGGGTAGGGTGGTTGCGGTTGCCGAGTTCCATACGGATACGTACTTGCTACTTCCCATATAATGAAGGCATAACGCCCTTTGGTAATTACATGGTTGCAATCCACACCCGCTGCTCGGATGGTGTCGACTTGTCACCCATAAAGGTGAGGCATTTCGAACTCGAACTTTCAGGTCGCGAAATAAATCACTTATAGAGCTTGACATTCCCACGGTGGGAAGCTTCATACTTATCTTCAACAGAAACGTTCAAAGGGGTAATTCAATGGCTTCTTTTATCCAACAAGACGCCAATCCCCATGTCTTCAGTCACCGGTCAGAGCCTTACGGCATAAGGTATTACGTGTGCATCGTACATCGTCTGTCGGCCGTGTTGATTGCTCGCCGGATGGTCGAAGCTGGTATGCAGATCTGTACGGCGCCAGGAATGCGATCTTTAGACCTGGATGCCGATGTGTTCTTTGCGCCCGGAGGAGTATCGACGCGTAGGTAAACCTCAGGTTATTTGGGCGTATTTGATTTATCCACTAGAAGGAAAGAATGATGAATATCGGTCAAGCGGCAAAGTTATCCGGCGTCTCAGCGAAGATGATTCGCTACTACGAACAGATTGGTTTAATACCGAAAGCTAATCGCTCTGATGCTGGCTACCGTAATTACAGCACGGCGGACGCGCAAAGCTTTCGCTTCATTCGTAGTGCACGCGACCTTGGCTTTTCGGTCGAACAGATCTCGGCACTCCTGGTCTTGTGGTGCGACCGTGATCGCGCTAGCGCCGACGTTAAGGCACTGGCGCTCTCCCATGCCGCCGGATTGAAGGCGAAGATTGTTGAACTGCAAACGATGGTACAAACGCTCGAGCACCTGGCCAATAATTGCCACGGCGATGGCCGCCCTGATTGCCCGATCCTTGCGGATTTGGCTGAGCCGACCACCGCAGCGAAACAACGTTCGCAGGCTCCACATAGAACACCTCGATTTGGGGTCGATACACCCGCCTCGTCACGCCAACGCTCCTCAGCGCCCCAACGGTGACTAACTCCTGAGCTGAGGTGATCGCGTTGAAGCTTTCCCTGCATCGTTGTTACGAGCTGAGGTGAGCTTCTTCGATGGTTATCCCTTCTCAGTTGCCCTCAAACATGGGGGCCAGATTTTCGCTCAAAAGCACTTGACCTTCCTACGCTGTCAAACTCCATATTACTTGGACACAGTAACCCATCAGGAGCTCAAGATGCCCCTTTTCTACATTTCAAACATTACTTGTGGCGGCTGTGCCAAATCCGTCACCAAGGCGCTTCTGATCCTTAGGTACTCAGCTTCGCCATCTAATCGAATTGCCGCACTCCTTCACTCATACTTTAGAACTTGCAATTCAAGCACTAGAGACAAAGTCGTTTGACGCGCGCATCAAGGAAGCACAAAAAACACAACTTGTACAAGAACCTATTCTCAACAAAACAAATACTGAAGGATGAACTTTATGACGACTTTACAGAAAATAACGCTTAGCGCCGCACTCATTTTTTGTCTTTCGGCACAGGCACAAACGCCACCGTCAGCAAAAGACATACCGATGGATACTGCAACAAAAAATGCCATCATAATGAATTTAAATCAGGAAATGCAGAACAAATACGTCTTCCCAGAGATCGCAGAAAAAGTCGAAAAGATGCTACTGAAGCGTCAAAAAAATGGTGACTACGAAAAAATCACCAGCGCAGAGGCATTTGCCAGTACGCTGACTGAACACCTCCAGTCCGAGACCCGCGATAAACACCTAAGCGTACATTATTCATACAATGAAATTCCAATCAGAAACTCAGACAGCACTCAAACACAAGCAGACACTGAACAGCAAGCGGTTGACGAGCTCGCGTTTATGAAGTGGGTGAACTTCGGCGTTGAGCGAGTTGAACGCCTCCCCGGCAACGTCGGCTATTTAGAACTGAATGGCTTTGGCAAAACCGAAATAGTTGGTGACGCCATCAGCGCAGCCATGACTCTACTCAATGCCAGTGATGCCTTGATTATCGACTTACGAAGAAATGGCGGAGGGGATCCGAACACGGTCGCCCTGCTTGCCAGCTACTTCACACCAGCGGAAACTCATTTGAGCGATATCTACAATCGCTCAGAAAATAAGACTCAGCAATTTTGGTCAGCCTCCCATACAAGCACACCACGCTATGATAAGAACAAAAAGGTCTATGTCTTAACCAGTAAAGAAACCTTTTCCGCCCCCGAGGACTTTGCCTATACACTGCAAAGTTTAAAACGTAGCACCACAGTAGGTGAGGTCAGCGGTGGCGGCGCACATCCTGTTGATGGGGTTCGTTTACACGCACACTTCATCGCTGCCATTCCCTTTGGCCGCTCAATCAACTTCATCACAAAAACCAACTGGGAAGGTGTCGGTGTCATACCAGAGATAAAAGTCGACGCAGACAAAGCACTCAAAACGGCACATAAACTCGCTCTCAAAAGCAGACTTGACGAAGAAAAACATCCAGAAAAACGGATAAACTTAGCAAACGCCCTGAAAAAGCTGCAATCGGCCAACTGATTGAAAGCGGAATTAATAGAATCAGTGTCTGGAATATGGGGTGTGATTTACGCAGTGCGGTGACGTGGCAGATATGTTCAGGTTTGACGGCAAGTCGCAGTCATACGCAATGATGTTCTTTCATGTTTCTTTATAACAAGGTGCACCAATGCGCCACCGTGAGCGGTGGCCGGTCGCTAAAAAGCTCGCGCCTTTTGCGCGTCATTATGGAGCAAGGTCATTGTCATGAGCAAATTTAAATTACGAGTGCTTGTCCCACAAAACTGGGCGGAATATAAATTACTGAGACTAAGTGCACTAAAAGAATCCCCGGACTCGTTTGGCTCTACTTATGAAAAGGAAATTGCATTTTCAGACCTCGAGTGGATTGAACGTCTGAGGGCGAATTTCAACGGCATGATTTCCCTGCCATTAGTCGCTGAATTAGATGGGAATCTTGTGGGTCTAGCTTGGGGAGTAATTCATCATTCTGATGAAAAGGTCGCGCACATATACCAAATGTGGGTTTCACCTGAAGCGAGAGGAAAAGGGATTGCTATGTCTTTTTTGAATGAGTTAAAGATGTGGGCCTTGAACAATGGATGTACATCAATTGAGCTTGAGGTAACTACGAATAACGATGCGGCAGTTGGCTTGTACAAAATATTTGGTTTCCAAGCGGAGGGCGTCGAAAAAGAGCTTAGAGCTGGGTCAAGGTTACTAACCCAGCAAATGGTTATGGCGCTGGATTATGCTGCATAACAAACCGAGGCATTCGCGGCCATTACTAAAGCCGCGCGTGTTGCGGGCGTTAGCACTCCCTGCACCGGCAGGTAATAAGAGGAAATTTCCATGAAGATCAACACAGAAGCCAACCACCTTTATGCTAGCCAGCACACAAAGAAGCCTGCTGCATCAAGTACCAACTCTGCTTCGTTCGCGTCCGCGCTGACAGCCGCCACTGCTGAGGCGGCTGCTGTCAAAAAAGTGGATTTCACCAGCATGACACGTCAGGAAATGTTCGATTGGATGAACAGCCAAATTCGTAGCGGAAACATGTCGTTTGATGAGAGCACCCCTTTTCTTGGGATGACAGTGAAGATCTCGGTGGCGACCGGTCAGCCGGTAGACATATCCACAGACAACACGCGCATCAACTTCGTCGAAAAGGCTCGTTTGGGCATTGAAGGAGCGCTGTCACGCAACGATCCAGATGAGGCCAAAAGACTGCAGATTGCGTTGGCTATCATGCAAAAGAACCAACGGACTCCAGCCGGCGTTGATTCGCGCGCATAAGAAACATGAGATCTAAAGAGGTCTGGGGGCAAGCCCGGCAACCCACACCAGCTGGGCGGCGCTGCCATGGATCTCACTAGGCGCTGGAGTCGACGGCGCAAAGCGCCGCGGCTCAGCTTCGGCATTGTGCAGAGGGGGTCTTAAAAACTATCCAAAAGATGTCCATTTATACACAGACAAATTTATTCAAGGTTGCAACTATAAGTCTGATGCATTCAAACTGAGTTTGCAGAACTTGAACGGGAGAGTTTTTTCTTTTGTTATCTGACGTCGACAGTCGCCAAAGCTAAAAATCGTGCAATGAGTAAGGCGCGATTTGCAGGTAACGAACACTGTAGATGTGCCAACAGCAAAGAAGTTTTAGCTTGATCATCCTTAAGGGGTCGGTAGGAGACGCCGGCCAATTGGATCCGGTCAAAACAGGCGGGCAGGATAGTGATGCCGATCCCGGCGGCGACTAAGCCGATTAAGGTCGACGCTTCGGCTGCTTCTTGAACGACATTCGGCATAAAGCCGTCATTTGCGCATAACATGTAGATTTGTTTGTAAATACTGGTTCCTGCGACGGCTGGATACATCACAAATTCCTCGTGCATCAGCTCTTTCAGGTAAATTTCTTGGCGATTTATTAACGGGTGGCTTTTTGGCAGTGCCACCATCAATGGGTCGGTTCTCAAGTGGATGAATTCAAGCGCGGATGTTTCCAGATTGTTCGAAAAAGCCGGCCGTAAAAAGCCAAGGTCAAGTTCGCCTTTTTCCAACGCTGCGAGTTGTTTAGCTGTGCTCATTTCTTTGAATATCAGTCTTACAGATGGGAATGCTTGGCGATGCTTTTGGATTAATTCGGAGAATAGTTCAGTTAACGGCGTTGAGGAGGTAAAGCCAATATTGAGCTCGCCAACTTCGCCTTTGCTAAGTTGCTGGGCGAGCCGCTTTGTTTGGTCGGCAAGTTGTAATAACTCGTAGGCCTTTTTCATTAACTGCCTACCGGCATCGGTGAGTTGCACCGATCGTTTTGTCCGCAGAAACAAGCTAACGCCAAGCTCTTCTTCCAATTGCTGAATGTTATAGCTCAAGGGTGGTTGGCCAATACATAATCGTTCTGCAGCTCTGGTGAAATGAAGCTCTTCTGCCACGGCAAGAAAATAACGCAGTTGTCTTAGTTCCATAATGCCTCAGCCTCATTGGTGTCGTTGCTGACTAATATAAATTAAGTATTAATAGACATCAATTAATGTATTGGATTGATTAATTGGTCAGCGTTAGCCTGTGCGCCTATCAGTTCACAGGGCGTTTTCATGCAAATCATTCAGTCACAACCAACAACAAATCCCAAAGCTATTGCCAAGATCCGCTGGGGGATGTTTTTTGGGGGTTTTAGCGCATTTACCCTGCTTTATGCCTGTCAGCCGCTGATGCCAATGTTATCTGCAGAATTTAATTTGAACGCGACTCAAGCAAGTTGGGTTTTGTCCATATCAATGATTTCATTGGCAATTTCGCTGCTCGTTATTAGTTTCTTAAGCAATTTCATCAATCACGTGAAGCTAATGTCAGGCGCACTTTTGGCCGCTGCGATCGCAATGCTGTTCAGCGCCACAAGTAGCAGTTTTAATGAGTTATTGTGCTTTCGAGCGCTGCTTGGCATTGCGCTTGGTGGTTTGCCCGCAGTCGCTGCTACTTTTCTCAGTAATCAGATTGAGCGAAGCCAGTTGCCAAAAGTGATTGGCTTTTACATTGCCGGTACCGCACTTGGTGGCATGACCGGCAGAATACTTGCCGCCGTGCTCAGTGAACTAATTGGCTGGCGGTCAACCTTTTTGTTGTTAGGGATCTCAGGGGTGGTGTCGGCGTTGTTATTTATTAAGCTGTTGTCGTTGGCAGAAAAAAATGTCACCACGACATTCCAATGGAATTTCTTGTCGGCAATAAGCAAAACGTTAAAGCCGCAGTTGCAGCAACCTGCTTACTGGGCGTTATTTGCGATCGGTTTCTTTTTGACAGGCTCTTTTACCGGGTTATTTAACTACATTAATTTTCGCCTCCAACAATCGCCTTACGAGATCTCACAAAGTGCGTTAAGTAGCCTGACGTTGCTCTATATCTTTGGCATTTGGAGTTCATTTTGCTCTGCAAGAATTGTGGCCAGGCTCGGTTATGCCAGAGCGATCACTGGTTCATTAACGTTGATGCTGATTGGTTTATGGATAACAAGTAATAGTGGTTTGTTACTGATTATTTTAGGGATTTCGATATTTACTTTCGGCTTTTTCCTCTCACACACGCTGTGTAGTAGTTATCTTGCGAGCTTAGTTAATCTCAACAAAAGCATCATTACGGCAATTTATTTGTTCTCGTATTACCTGGGTTCCAGCGTGCTTGGCTCATATTCTGGTGTGGCATGGCAAGCAGGAGGGTGGCAGCAATTAACTTGGTTACTTAGTTTGTTCATTACAACGTGCATTGTGATTTCTCGGGTTATTTATACCCAAGAGACTGTGCATGGAAAATTAAGTAATTAATAAATTTGTATTTTTATCTGATCCAGGAGTGTGAGCATGTCCTTTCTAAATCTCGAACATGGTTTTATCAGCCAACAGTCTGTCGCAGTAAACGAGCGACTGCTTCATCAAGTTAAACAGTTAAATGCCACCACTTCACAATACCTTAGACATGAATTTGCTCACGACCGGGCACAAATCATCACGGCATTAGCAACATTTTGTGCTGTCGACTCGAACGAAATTTTGTTAACGCGTAGTTGTTCCGAAGCGTTACAGATCTTACTTCATGGGTATCCACTGACTGCAGGTGACCAAGTGATCTGTTCGTTACAAGACTACGACACAGTGCTCAATACCTTACGAAAATTGGTTGAAACGAAACAAATAGCTTTGAATTTGCTTGAGCTACCTTTAGCTGAAGTCAGTGAATCTATCTATATCGAGACTTATGAAAAGGCCATCAATGCTAAAACCAAATTGATAGTGCTTAGTCATGTTTGTCATCGACACGGCCTGATACTACCGGTAAAACAAATTACCGCGATGGCCAAGAAGTACGGCGTTGACGTATTGGTGGATGCGGCCCATTCCTTTTCATTGCTAAACTCACAATTCAAGGCATTCGGAGCTGATTTTGTCGCGGTGAATCTACATAAATGGTTTGGCGGTCCCGTCGGCACTGGTCTGCTTTACATCAATAATGCCAGAGTACCGGACATTAAATCAGCTTGGCACTGTAGCGATAGCGCTGAAAATGAGATCACGAAATTGTCACCGCTGGGCACTACGGTTGCCTCTTCAGTTCTCAATATTGCCGATGCGCTTGCTGAAGCTACGGATTTTCCGGCAAAAGCACAAAAGCTTAAGGCGTTAACTCAGTATTGGTTCGATAAGCTTGCTAAGTTTGCAACAGTACGGATAGTCACACCAAGGTCTGGCCAGCATTTTTGTGCTATTGGTGCATTTTATGTCGAGGGGGTTTCATCGGCGTTTATCGTTGAAGAGTTATGGCAATCTTTTCAAATCCTGGTGGTGGCTCGGCGCATCTATGATTTGGACATTATTCGAGTGACAGTAAGCTCAAAGACTACGATCGCTGATTTAGATTATTTTCTGGCGGCGATGTCGACAATTATTGGCGCCGGGCAACATCACAGCAAATAAGCCTTGACCTTCACCCTGTAGCAAGGTGCAGAATTTCAGCTGCCCACTTAGCAAAGGAGATTTACGATGTTAACGTTAAAAATTACCGATATGACCTGCAACCACTGTGTTGGCTTGATCAACCGTGCAATCAAGGCACTGGATGCCGATGCAGTAGTCACGGCAGATCTCAGCAGCCGTAGTATCAATGTACAAAGCCGCCAATCGCAAGAAGACATTATCGACGCCTTGGAGGAAATTGGCTATCCGGCCAAACCTGAGTCAACCTGTTGCAGTGTAGATAGGAGCTGTAAGTCACAAAATACCGCAAATTGACATTGAGTAGTTTAGCGTGCGGCAAACGTTTGACGTTGCCGCATCGCTAATATTCTCGGGATGTTCACATTGAATTTTATGGCTAAGATCAAGACATATCCAAACCCACTACCACTGTTGCCCAGGCTGTGATACCCAGTACCATCATGCCGGTAAATATTTCAATACCAATAACCGCTCTGAGGCGTTTTACTGCGTTCGGCTTGGCCAGTTGCGGTACCAATAATAGTTTATTCGAGGCACCGAGCCCAAGCAGCAACGTAACCAGGGCTAATTTTATTAACAACGTTTGACCGTAGGCTGTTTGCCACAACAGACGTAAATCTCCCAGCAACATTTGCAGCACAACCACGCCCAGAACCAATAACACAGCGACAAAAACCATTGCCAGCTTACCAAAATTATCCATAACGTTTGCTAGCATTTTGGTTTTAGCTATTCGGGTTAGCTGCCACAGGGGCAACAATGAACCCATCCACAGTGATATCGCCAACAGATGTAGCAGCAAAGCTAACTTGCCATACCAGGGGGAACTAACCAGATGCCCGCTAAAAGTAAATGACACCAAAATAGCAGCAACACTCAGCAGCATCAGCAGGGTAAAAAATTTGCGTCTCCAGCAAAATATAACTGCAAATATACTGCTGCTAAATCCGCCTAGCGCCATACCCGACAGTAATATGGTGTAGAGCTCCCAGTCGTAAAAACTGGCGAAGCCCTGACCACTAAACATCAGTAATTGGCTTGAAAATGCAAGCAGGACGGCAGCAATACCTAAAGCAGCGCCAACAATGATATAACGCCGCAACCAGTTCGACCCGGTTTCATAAAGCCGCGTTAACTGCCAAATGAACAAGCCTCCTACCACGCCCGCAGTGGCAACGTAAGTCAACACTCTGGCTAGCCAGCTTATTAGATTAGTGATTTCCACACTCTACCCTCAAGGAGGGCTTTTCCCTCCTGTGATCAATAACTTATTTCGACCAATGAATATGAGTGATCTGCCAGTTATCATTAACTTGCAGCAACGTAATGGTTTCCATACCGGTATGAGCTATAGTCTTCCCTTTATACTGGCCGCTGACTTTTGTTCGCGCCAGCGACACTGCGCTATCACCCTGCACCTGCACATGGTGCTCCAGTGGTTCAATAGACATCTCTTTTAAAAACGCCATATCTGCCGCCATATGATGGCTCTGATATTCGGCTCTGGAGCGCTCTACGCCACCCCCTTCATAAATGACCACCTCACTGGCCAGTAACCGGGTTACCGCTTCAGTATCACCGGCTTTTAGCGCAGCGTGGAAGTCCTGTACCGCTTTAGCCGCAGGATGCTCCAACCCACTAAACTGAACGATCGCTGGTTCATCGGGTTGAGTTGTTGCCCCGGAAGCGGAATTGGGGTCGATAACAAAACTAAAGTCTCCTTCTATTTTATGACCGTCATCTCCCATGCCCATCCATGTGACCTTATAAGTTGACGCCGCCAACGTAGCTTTAAGGGGTATTACAAAACGGGGTTGAGCCGTAACTGAACGTTTAAACTCCAGTGCAATATTTTTACCTGCAGCGTCGGTTAACGAAACACTCATCAAGCGCAGTGGTGCACCAAACTCCAGGCTGAGCTGGCTTACGTCAGCAACTGTCTGTCCATTCGCCGGAGCAGATGATTTCAGGCTGGTATGTGCCCAGCCTGTTGTGGGCAAAACTAAAGCCAATAGTGCAGCAAAAAATATCATGCTGCTGTTGGCGAAACTAATATTTCTCATTATTTAATATCCTTAGTGTCCGCTGTGCTGCATTTTTTCAATAGTAGTTATAACCAACGCAGTACCTTTTTTCTCCACTTTAAAGCGCACGTTGTCGCCTTCAGCCAAGCCGTCCAACATTGTTTTATCTTCAATCTGAAAAACCATGGTCATAGGGGGCATGCCGAGGTTTTTAATGGTCTGATGTTTTAGAGTGATTTTGCCGTATTCAATATCCAGTTTACGAATAGTGGCTGTCGTCATCTCATCAGATGCAGTTTGAGCTTCTTCGCTTTTATGCTGATGAGAATGAGTTTCCTGCGCCGCCGCAGATTGCATTGCTAATGCTGCTAATACCATTACCATACTAATTTTTGTTAATTTCATAATTCACCTGTCGTTGCTATTTATGCCCGTTATGGGTTTGAGGTTTACGCACTTTAATTTCCAGCTCTTTCGCCTGGGGTTGCTCCAGCGGCATTAGCTGTCCACCATGCTCTTTAGAGCGCTTGGGCTTAGCAATATCGCCGGTCCATTCCCGGGCAACAGTCCCCTCGGGATGTTTAAACCAACCCGGGTCTGAATAATCGTTTGGCGCCTGATCTTCCCGCACTTTCACTACGCTAAACATGCCGCCCATTTCTACCGAGCCAAAGGGGCCGTCGCCCGTCATCATCGGTAAAGTGTTATCCGGCAACGGCATGGTCATTTCCGTCATATCGGCCATGCCGCGTTCGCCCATTACCATGTAGTCGGGCACTAGAGTCTGGATTTTTTTGGTTATACCGCGATGATCAACCCCTATCATGGTGGGCACATCATGGCCCATCGCGTTCATCGTATGATGTGACTTATGGCAGTGAAACGCCCAATCACCCACTTCATCAGCGAGAAATTCAATTTGGCGCATTTGGCCTACCGCAATGTCGGTGGTGACTTCCGGCCAGCGACTGCCGGGTGGGGTTGGCCCGCCATCCGTGCCGGTTACGGTAAACTCATGGCCATGAATGTGAATAGGGTGGTTGGTCATCGTCAGGTTACCAATCCGGATCCGCACTTTGTCGTTCTTACGTACCACCAGCGGATCAATTCCCGGAAACGCCCGGCTATTCCAGGTCCACAGGTTAAAATCCAGCATAGTCATGATTTTTGGTGTATAGGCGCCGGGTTCAATATCGTAAGCATTGAGCAGAAACACAAAGTCACGATCCACCTCTTCAATATGCGGATGAGCGTCTTTAGGATGGGTTACCCAGAACCCCATCATGCCCATGGCCATCTGCACCATTTCATCAGCGTGAGGGTGATACATAAAGGTGCCGGGGCGGCGGGCAACAAACTCATAAACATAGGTTTTACCCACCGGAATAGCGGGTTGATTTAAACCCGCCACGCCGTCCATTCCATTAGGTAAGCGCTGACCGTGCCAATGAATGGAGGTATGCTCTGGCAGCTTGTTAGTAACGAAAACTCTTACTCTGTCACCTTCCACCACTTCAATAGTCGGCCCTGGTGACTGGCCGTTATAGCCCCATAAATGCGCTTTCATACCCGGCGCAAACTCTCTGACAACAGGTTCCGCCACCAGGTGAAACTCTTTTACACCATTGTTCATCCGCCAGGGCAATGTCCAGCCATTAAGAGTAACTACAGGGTTATAAGGCCGGCCAGACGCCGGTAACAAGGGGGCCATTGTATCGGGAGAGTGTTGGCTGACCACTTCAGGGATCCCTGCCAATGCAGCTCGACTGACAGCAGCGACACCCACGCCTGCAGTAAGAGCTCCGATGCTTTTTAATAATTCACGACGAGAAAACATAATGACTCCTTAATGGCCGGCATCAGCCGCAGTGCTAACAGGTTGCTGTTCGGTACTCTCTTGCTTGGTGACAGATACACCAATCATGACCATATCTAATTGCGACTTTGCCAACCAATAATCCCGGGTGGCATTGACATAACCAGTAACCGCGTTAATTTGATTGCGCGCATCAGCAATTAGCTCAAACACGCCTATAAACATACCGTTATAGCGCAGCTGATTTTCTTCCGCGATTTGCTGCTGAATGGGCAACATGGCATTTTTGTAATGCTGCGCCAACTCATGGCTTGAAGCGTAGTTGTGATAGCTTGTTGTTAATTCTGAACGTGCCGACACGCCAGTAGCAAAGGCTTCGTTAAAGGCTTGTTTATACTGATACTCTGCTTTTTTCACCCGATAGGTTCCCCAATCGAACAGAGGCAACTCCAGCACGGCTTTGTAGCTTCTCTCAGAGCTATCCTGCAAATTGCCACCTACCTCTAATTCAAACGCATTGATAAACCGGGTAGCTTTGGTCAGGCCGGCGTTTTGCGCAACAAGCTCCAGCTTTAATTTTGCCAGCCTGATATCCAACCGTTGGTCTAATCCTCCCTGGATTACACTGCGCCACTCGGTCAGCTTTGCTGGAATTTCAGGTAAACGATCGGGTAGGATCAAACGCTCTGACTCCTGCCACAACCCTAACTGTTGTTGTAGCGTTGCCTTGCTGTTGTAAGCTAACTGTCGTGCTTTAACCAGATTGAGCGTGGCTTCCGTCAGCAAACCTTGTTCACGCAAGTAATCTAATTTACTGAAATTGCCAGCTTGCAGCATCCGTTTTGCCAGTTCAGCCCCTGCTTCCGTAGTGGTATACACCTGCTCGAGATAACGCAGTACCTCTTGTGCGGCCACGGCATTCCAATAGGCGTGGCGGGTATCCGCAATTATACCGGCAATACGCTGCGCACTTACTAAACGTGCCTGTTCAAATTGATTCGTTTCTAATTGGCGTACTTTAGGTAGCGTTAGCAGCGACAGGATATTAAAACCAAACTCTAATTCGGTAGAATAGTCGCCATCAGACACATTGCGGGTAAGCATAATGGCTGGGTTGGGTAGCTGCGACGCCTGTTGCAGTTGTGAAGCCGATACCCCCAGGGCAAATAATTCCGCCTGCAACGATTTGTTATTAAGTACGGCGATTTCCACCGCGGTATCTAATGTTAAAGGGTGCAGTAGTAACCCTTGTACCTGCTGTTGTATTTGTTGCTGTTGCTCGTCATTTTCAATGCGTTGCAACGGCGTTGGGTTGATAGCAGCGATTTCAGCCTGCACCGTATTTATCGGGTCGCCTGGATTAACCGCACACGCTGTCAAACTGGCTAATATGGCTGTTACAACAGCCAGCTTCACTAAGGATGTATTAGCGAGCTTTTTTGAAGGCATTGACATAATCAGTGGCCCTCGTGATTGTTATTTTTTGGCTCAGGCTGCTCAGGCTGCTTATGATGCTCGTGGTCCATCGCCCCCTCAGAGGCATAAAACATCCAGCCACCAATTTCGTGGACACGTTGATTAACTTCTGCCCAGTTACTGACAACCGGGACCTTCATTTGCTGCGGTGCAACCGGCATATAAGGTGATGCTGTCTGCATGTCATCATTTTGCAGTGGCGCCGGTATTGTTGGTTCGTTTGCTATCACACTATTCGCAGCAAAAATGCTGAATAGCCAAAGCCCAGCGACCGCCAACCCTTTCGTGGCAATGCTCTTACACATATAAATATCCTCAATAAATTTAACTACATGATGCATAGGTGAAAAATGTCAGCGAACCAACATGGTTGCCAAGCATTACATCGGTAATTCCAGGTCGAACTAAGAGGGTTACACGGTCTTTGGTGGGCGTTCTTGTGGTAAAACAATACCGGTAGTATGAAAATAGGTGTTTTGCAGTACTTTGTCATGGCAAGGTACTTCTGCTGCTGCTGCGGATACCCCTGGTAACGACACGCAATGGATTGAGCAGCAATGGTCACAGGCTTCGCAAAGCTCGGCACTGGTTACATATGTATTACCGACGGTGTTATCGACGGACATGTTTGGCGATGTGTCAGTAGCATCTGGTGAAGAGTGATGATGATTGGCGAATGACTGCTGATCAGTCATTGAATCTATCGTTATTGAGCTTTGGTGGTGTTGCTGGCTTTGGCAATGAACCATAGCATATAGGCCAGTTCCCTTAAAGAGAAACAGCAAGCAAAGTACTATGATAAATAAATTACCTGAGCGCATGCGTAATCCAGAATTGTAGTCAACTTATGATAAGTCAGTTTGCAAAAAAGTTCAAACGGCCACCGAAAATAACATCGACAACAACAGAGCCTAGCGGGCAGTGTAGCCCCTTCGTGATTGGTCGTAAAGCCTGGCTGTTTGCCCACACAAAAACCGGAGTCAAAGCTAATATTGCGCTGTGCAGACTGGTTGAAGCCAAATAATAAACGGCTTAGAGCCTTATCACTATCTGACTCAGCTGTGTGAACAACTGCCAACAGCCAACACGTCTGAGGAATTAGCTAAACTGCTGCCGTAGTGATCGGAACAAAAACCCTACCGCAAGGTGTGGTTATTGTGACGTTTACTCATAAATGGCCATTTACGCAGAATATATTCAGGTCTCGGTACTTATAGTTCCTTATTCGCCGCCATAAACAGCAAGTAAAGCCCAAACCTGATGCCATATTCGCTATGCCTTCGCCGATGCTGAACTTGGTCTTTTCCGCGGGCTATCCTTTTTCGCTGTCGTGAGATGTTAGAGCCCTTGCTGGCGACAAAATCAACCGCGAGGTAACCCTCTGGGGCATAATCATCGTCAGTGCGATTATCCCTAAATGCCGTTTGCCAGCTATCGAGTGACCACTTTTCCCACTGAGTGGCGCGCTGTTCTGAATGAAGTGGAGCTCGCGATACCAGTGTGAACCGCATTCTGTGTTTGACGGAAAACGCCTTTTTAAACACGTGCATGGCATTAATAAAACGACGCAATAGAGCTATGTCATAAAATCGGAAATGTGGCCAGGCTACTGAGCAAGACGCGACGGCGTAGCTTGCAGCCCATAAGATGTCTGCCTGCTCTTGCTCTTTGAGCTGATTGAATTCCCTCGTCATTCGCAGTGCGATATTCAGGCTTTGGGCGCTGACAGGTGGTGCCGGCAGCTTCGCTACCGGAGTGATATTAACTCTGGTGCTGTCTATATAGATAAACCGTTTGTGATTGCGGGGGCGTTTTTTGTACTCGAATTTTGATGTTGCATTAAACTGCTGTCGGAAAAAATAGTCAGCGTTACCAAGAGCCAGCATTAATCGACTTAGTTCAATATTAGCTTCTTCTGCGCATATTTCTGCTGGTATGTTGTAATTAATACAGCGAACTAAAGCCCGGTAAATGTCCAGCTCTAGCGCTTGCTGAGGGACTGCGAAATTCAACGAGCCAAGGTAGCGTTCAGTTGCTTTATTCCAGTGTTTTAGGTTAACCGGTATGCATTTTTTTAATAGCTTTTGAGCAGCGTAACCTTCCATGCCCTGATACGGGGGAACATAGCTTGTCTGTTCAGTGCGAGCCCGGGTCGCAGTGCGTACATCCACACCTGCAAGCATCGCTTCAGCATTTCGGCTTAAGTGAGGTGTACTGTTATTTAACTCCATCCAGATTAGCCAGCTTGCACTATGAATGTAATGAAACAGTGTCATGCTTGGACTGGCATGACCTATCATGGCGCTGATGGTATGTAGTACTTTTCTGGTAGGTCGACCATCAGGAAGGTATAAAAGCACCGATTTAGCTTTTTTCAAATGGGTAAATTCAGGGTTGCCTGTCAGTGTGGCAAGTGGCGGCAGATATCCATCATGTTGTTTTTCCTGCCAGCTCCAAAACATCCAAGTGGCAAAGGAATGGCGCAGATGATGAAAACGGAAACTGTCATCACCGGAAATGCGTTGTAGTAATGTTGTCAGCGGTTCGAACAGTAGCTCTTCAGGTGCTAACGGCCGATCTATGTGGCCAAATGGCGGTTTATCACCAAAATAAAACAAGTAGGGTGAATGCTTGGTACCAAACTCTAGCCTTGCTTTGAGGTACTCAGTAAAAACCGCCTTTTCTGTATCACTTAATAATAATCCGATAGGGATCCGCCGCTCGGCTGATGTTGTCTTTAGGGAGCGTTGTTCATGTGGTGTGATGTACAGTGTTGTGTAGTCAGAAAACTTATCTGAATTTCCGTTTGTCGGTATTTCGATATCCTGCAGACGCAAAAAATGCGCTTCGCGACGACGTAAACCACAGCGAAAACCTAAAATTAACAGTAACGTCAGAGCCCTTGCTTGCAGATAACTTAGCCCTGATTGCTGCTCTGTGCTATTGAGTAAAAAGTCACGGGCGTAGCGATATTCCCAAGGCATCAGGATGTTTGCATCAACCGTTAATGCCTCTAAGCGCTTGCTCTTGGCAATATATTGCTGAAATAGGTGGCAGGGTGATACCTGATATGTCAGCTCCAGATAGATATGAAAATCGCGTAAAATTCTGGCTCGCTTGGTTTGAGAGGAGAGGCTTCTCCCCTCATCAATAATTTGGGTGTATAAGTCTGATATTTCGTCGGGACCAATATTGACTGGGTTGCGCTCTGCAAAGGCTATCATCATGGGTTCCGCTATGGTATCAAGATAGCTAACCAAGGTGCTGGGAGATAGTTTCCCTGACCAGCGGCTTTGTGATGTTAGGCGAACACTGGCCCAGTGCAACAGATGATGGAGCACTGGTGGTAAATTGGTGCTCGCTTTTATTTTTGTTTCAATTTCTATAGCCAAAGCTGAATGCAAATGTTGCCTGGACTGTTTTGGATGAGTTGGATCTCGTTTCACGCGCCCTAGCTGTGCTTTTATTTCTCTAAGGCATGCTAACGCCTGTTGATAATCGTATTGACGAGTGGCGGTTGCGTAAGTCAGTGGGGCAATATACGACTTGCTATTTCTATCGCCCGGCGTTACGGAGGTTTTAACCAGAGTAAGTTGCGGCGATTTCTGGCTGATTAAACGGTAAAATACTTGCGGTTTTAATGTCAGATTTGGTTGTGCCCCTGTCAGTAAGCCTAATGAAAATGGGGGCAGTTCAAGACTGAGCCTGCTTATGATTGCCTGCACCAGCGAGCTAAAGCTTGCGGGGACTTTAAGCTTACTAGTCTGCAAATAGGCATAGAGATATTTTTGTGCATCCAGCTCTGGTTTTTCTTGCTCAGGCTCAGGTTGGCAATACCACTGGTGTATTAATTGCACAGTGATGCTATCTGGTTGCCAGATATGTGTTTCGTCTGCGGCACCTTTAAGTTCAAACCAAAACAGCCTTTCATAACACTGAGGTTGGCCGTTGATCAACATTGACTTTAAGCTGTTTAGGTAATCTTTGCGTAGCAAACCGCCATAACGCATAGACGAGTATAGAAGTCGTCCAAGATAAAATAGTCGGTGATCATGTGCTTCAGCTAAACTACTAATTAAGAAGTTATCCAGATTTTCAATGAGGTGAATATCGTCAAGACTGTTTTGTCTTGCCGGTGGAGTCGGACGTGTTAACCTTACAGGTGCCTGGATGGAAAACGATGCCGGATAAACTGAGCGATGAGCAGCAATGTAATCATTTAGCTGTTCAACCAGGTTAATTCCTGCTGCTTTAAATCGCTGGCTTTGTTGTGTATGCAGTAACTGCCAGAAAAGGTCGTTATATTGCTGCTTTGTAAGGATGACGACATCGGTGTCATTAGTGTCTTCTGCCTTCAAACGCTGCAGACGCAGGCGGATTTCTTCATGCAAGTCAGTGACCTTCATGCTGTAAGACCTTCAGCCGCATCAATATTGATCAGGGCGGCAAACTTTGTCATGTGCGGCGCTAATTGCGTCCGGATGTCCCGCATCGACAAGGTTGAATGTGCTCCCCAGTACTGCTCTCCGATATTGGCATGCCCCAATGCAACATCGATGATCTCATGTGGAACTGACTGCTCTTCCAGATAATTGCGCAATAAACGTCGATTCAAATTAGGAGGCAGACTAATGTAATTGTTTAACATCCGCTGATAAAGTAGGGGTTGAAAATGTTGCGGCTTGCCATTTGCTTCGAGGTAAAACAGCGCTGGTAATGACGCAGGCTTGATACTTTTACGTAGTAAGCGGCTTTTTATGACGATGAGGTGGTTCTCATAAGCGCTAATTAATTGCAGTACTATCTGACATACCGGAATGTGACGGGTGTTGAATTCATCTTCACGAGCTTTTTCTTTGCGAATAAATACCCCTGCGGAAAATACCAATTGTTCGCGCTTGACCAATGGTGTAGTGATGGGCCGCATAGCCGTTAGTAGCGACTGACATAATACTTGGTACGTTGTATATAGATTATGAAAGTCAATCCAGGTGCCCGGTACCGTCAACCTGGTCTGCAAGCTTGAGAGGTCTTTTTTTATGTTGGCAATTGCTTCAGCCACTTGTCCCATTTCCGGACGATATCTGGCACCAATCCATCCTCGACTCTCGGCAGGCGATGCAGTGCTAGTAGCTCTGCCAACAGAGGTAGCCAGAGTGCCTATCAATGTTTTATACCGTTCTTGTAAGAGCGACGTGTTTAGCGAGGTGTAATAGCTTCGTGCCATGCTGCCCGGCGGCTCCCGGTTAAACAAAAGAGCTGTTGTGGCCTGGCCGAATAGGGCGCAGCAGGTTACAAGTAAGTTGTTACTGATGCGTCCTTTGGTTAACGTACCGGAGTTAATGTTCTTTATATAGTTATTGATATCACTTGATAAAATATTGGTTTTATTACCAGGTATTACGGGTGTTTCCGATGAGGGCAGTATCGTTGCGAGCATTTCAAACCTAAGTTTGCAGAGTGCTGTTGCCGGAAAACGTAGCAGATTGACGGGCTTTTCTGCATCGGGAAAATCTCCGGCGGTCTTATAGTTGAGGTTCAGAGCAGGGATGATCCAGCTATGGGTGCTGTATTCATAGCCTATCTGGCTCGGTGTCTGATTATCATCGAAGCGGGTGGCAAATAAGAACTCTCTCGCGCGCTCAAAGGGCGATGCAGTATACAGCATGGTTAGTAAGCATAACTGTATTACAAGCATACGTCCTTTATCAGGTTGAGTATTAATGGCATCCAATAAAAGTTGGTATTCGCGTGGTGACAGCATTTGTAATGACAAGGGCAGATAATTGTTTTGGCGCGTGATACGGTTAAGAATGGCGCTGGAAACCCGTTTACCGTGGAATGCCTGCACATAGGATTCCAATGGTTGCGCTGTTTGAAAAATGTAGACATCACCGACTTCTTGCTCTTGTTCGTCCTCGCCGGAATGGATAGCTTCATAATCAATCGATTCAATCGGGCTTTCCCACAACGCGTAAATTAGATCGTCATCGTCATGAATATCGGGCAGTGTCAGCTGCACCAGCATCTCACCCGTTAGGGCTGTATAGCCATCAATCTCAGGTGACTTATGTGGTGTTGAGCCACCGTGACGGCCTTTTACGCTATGACGCTTTTTGGGGATCCCCAAGCCAAGTTGGAGAATTTGGATCAGGCTATCTAGCCGGTTAAGCAGTCTTTGCTTCCTGGGATAAACCCCTTTTTCAAGTCGCTTAGACAGTTGCTTGAAGAGTAATATTATATTTGATAGTGACGGGTACTGTTGGCCTTTGATGCCTTGGTACCAATCAGTAATCATGGATTCGGTACTGAATTCCCGGATAATTTCACAGAGCTGACGATTCTCATACTCTTTTTGATAAACATTGGGATTGCTGACTGTATGTTGTTCGATTAATGCTGGCAGGAACAGCAGAACCTGTTGTATTGCATTATAGAACGGCTGATTTTTATCGCTGTTCATAAACAAAAGCACATAAATCGGATACTTCGTCAGATAGCCTTGCATGACCATTTTGACGTTTGTTTCCATCGGCCTGAAGAACTGTTCCTTGTCGCGATGTGACTTAAGTTTTTCCAGCAGATAATAGGTTTTTGACCGGTACTCCAGCGCTTGCTGAACCAATTTGGTATAGGGGGCTACTTCCTTGATGATGGGCAATTCCAAGGCTGCGGCAACATTTTCCAACACCCCGCCCAGACAAAAAAGATCATTCGGTGCATCAATAAAATCCAGCAAGTCGAACAGCGTCTTGGCCTCTGCAGCTGTTATATCAAGTTGTGCTAGAGCATTAAGAAGATGATTTTGTCTGTCCACGGATACGCCTGATTGATTTCAGTCTGGGGAAGTTCACCAAGACCTGTTGACCAAATGTTTGGACCATATTTTGTAATTGCTGCACAAACTTTGGTCCGAGTGAATGCATGATAGGAGAGCCAGCAATATCAATAACTGCGATATTCGGGAGCTCTTCCGATTCAATACCTTCATGCAAAATGCAGGTGATTTTGGCATCTTCGGACAGTCGCAAGCATGCTAACTCATAGCTCCTGAACCCGGCAATCACATGTAGTTCTTCATCTTGCTCAATCACATGTATTGGATGGATGTTGAGTAAATAATGTAACGCAAGCTCTGAGTAGTCGTTTGGAGCCGACGCATAAATGAAATCTGCGGTTGCGGACACTGAGGTTTGGGCAGTCGGATGTACACCCTTAATATCGTCGAGGCGGACATTAATAATCGAGCGACTCTCGTTTATTTCCTTGGATGTCATAAGCACCATTACCGTGTCAGAGTGGATTTAAAGATCCATAAACGGGCGATTTGTAGTCCTCAGTACCAGTGCAGCAAAGTGCTGTTACGATGCAGGGGATAGGTTCACCCGATCCAATTTCTAAAACAGACGCACAAATTGTCCTCGTTTGAACAGTTACCCTGCTTAGATTTCCGGAAACATGCATTGTCCCTGTTTTCATGCCTGCGCATTCAAACGAGGACAATTTGCACGTCAGCTCTACAAATCGGCTCTGTGTGAACCTATCTGAATGATTCTAAACAATCCATCAGATTTTGTCAGTGCAAGTGTCAAAAATAGACAAATTATAATGTGACATATTATAATATTATTGACTCGGTATTTTGGTGTTAATTGGTCTATTTGGTTTCTCTTCGTAAAATTAGCCTTCTTGCTGCAGGCCTTGATTTATCTGATTTACAGCTTATAATATGGCTTGCAGTCTATCCGTTCGAACCCGTAGACCCGCCTCCTCCGGAGGCAGAGGTCCCGCGTTCGAACGCGGCGGGTGCACCAAAACATCAAAACCACCTTAGGGTGGTTTTTGTGTTTTAGGCACTTTGCCCGATGAGAGCGCGTTGTTCGACAAAAACGTCAGGAACGTTTTTGAACAGCTTCAGCTGGCCCGTCAGGGCGAGGGCAGGATAGCCCGAGTAATCCGGCGGGTGCACCAAAACAACAAACCGCCATTTCGGCGGTTTTTTTGTTTTTAGCACCTGAAGGATGAGAACCTGCGTTCGACCAAATCGTCGGGAACGATTTGGAACAGCTTTAGCTGCCCTGCAAGTTTACCGGCTGTGCGTGTTAAGCTGTCTCTGACTGACAACTAAAGGCAGAACATGATTATCTTTATCCATGGTTTTGGCTCAGATGGCCACGGCAGCAAAGCGACGCTGCTGCGCCAGTATTGCGCTGAGCAGCATATTCCGTTTATTGCACCATCGTTATCCACTATCCCGGATCTGGCCATTTCTACCCTGGAAGAACTCATACAGCAATGGCAGCCGCACGGTGAGGTTAAGCTGGTTGGCTCCTCGCTTGGTGGGTTTTATGCAATGTACCTGGCCAATAAGTATGGTTTAGCTGTGGTGCTGATAAACCCGGCTATTGCGCCGGGCACTACGCTAGGCCGGAAAATAGGTGAAGGGATTAACTTTTATGATGGCTCGCGTTTCGAATGCACCGAGCAGCATGTGCAAAGCCTGAATAAATATCAATGTGCGTTCAGTGGCCATCGTTGTTTGTTGTTGCTGCAAACCGGTGATGCGGTGCTGGATTACCGGCAGGCGGTGGCAGCACTACCTGACGCCAGGCAGGTTGTAGAACAGGGTGGCGACCATGGCTTTGCAGGCTTTGCGCGATACTTAACTGAAATTACTGCACATTCCTTCTGAAATACCGTCGCTGAACATTTTCCAGCCATAATGGTGCACAGCACTTGCCAAGGCTGACAAGCCGCGAAACAATAGTTACATCTGCCTGACTTTCAAGGTAGCTTAGTCGATATGGACAACAGTATTTAAACCTTATGGCGCACAGGACCTTACCGATGACCCAGCAACTTATTCCCGGCTTTGTGGTGGTACATAGTCATCGGCTGGAAGATTTAACTGCGGTGGCTACCCAGTTTATGGCCCGGTATCCGCTGGCGCCACTGCAGGCTGAAACGGTATTAGTGCAAAGTAATGGTATCGCGCAGTGGCTTAAAATTAATCTGGCACAATTAAACGGCATTGCCGCCATGCTGAATGTGTCGCTGCCGGCCCGTTTTGTCTGGCAGGCATACCGGGCGGTATTGGGGGATGACATTCCCAAAACGTCGCCGTTTGATAAAGACCGACTGGCCTGGCGCATTATGCGGCTGTTGCCAGGTTTAGTGGCCGGCGGCCAGAATGCTGATTTTACCGCCCTGGCTAATTATTTACACGACAGCAATTTGCAGTACGGCAATGCCGATACGCCAGCCGTTGATCAGCGAAAACTATTTCAGCTGAGTTTACGGATTGCCGATTTGTTCGACCAGTATCAAAACTACCGGGCAGACTGGCTGGATAACTGGAGCCATGGCCGCGACTGGCTGGATAACCCGGCGCTGCCGCTGCCGGCCGGCGATTTATGGCAGGCCCAACTGTGGCGGGCACTGGTGCAGGATATTGGCGTAGCAGCGTTGTGGGCCAACCGGGCCGGGCTGCATCGCCGGTTTGTCGACACCGCTAAAGCATTAACCCAACGCCCGGCGGGAATGCCCGCGCGCGTTGTGGTGTTTGGCATTTCTTCATTGCCGCAACAAAGCCTGGAAGTACTGGACGCGATTAAAGGCTTCACCCAGGTGGTGTTGTGTGTGCATAACCCGTGCAAGCATTACTGGGCCAATATTGTTGATGGCAAAGAGGCGCTGAAAAACGTGCTGAAAACCCTGCAACGGGATCAGCGCCGGCATGACCTTAAAACCGATATGGCAGAAGAAGTGGCCGACGATGAACTGCATCAGTATGCCCACCCCTTGCTGGCCAGCTGGGGCAAACAAGGCCGCGACTATATTCATCTACTGGATTTATACGACGAAACCCTGCAAAAGCAGCAAGCCTTTAACGCTATTAAGTTTGAGTTGTTTGATGAAACTGAACCTGGCAACCTGCTGCAGCAGCTACAGAACGATATTTTAAACCTGCGGCCGCTGCATGAGACCCAAAGCCAGTGGCCGGCGGTAGCGGCGGACGATACCTCATTGCAGTTTCAGCGCTGTCACAGCGTACAGCGCGAGGTGGAAGTGCTGCACGATCAGCTGCTGGCCGCTTTTGCCAGCGACCCACACTTAACACCTCGTGACATTATGGTGATGGTGCCCGATGTAAACAGCTACGCCCCGCATGTCGACGCGGTGTTTGGCCGGATTGAGCGCGGTAGCAGCCGCTATATTCCTTACACCCTGGCTGATCAGGGCGAGCGCCATCAGCAACCGCTGATGATTGCGCTGGAAATGCTGTTAAGTATTGGCCAGTTACGGATCACTCAAACCGAGGTGTTGTGCTTACTGGCGATACCGGCAGTGCAGCGCCGCTTTGCGTTAGCCGCAGATGACGTTGCCAGTTTACAGCACTGGTGCAATGACGCCGGCGCGCGCTGGGGGCTGGACAATACCCAGCGTGCCGGCTTTGGCATGCCGGCAAACGAGCCAACAAACTCCTGGTGGTTTGCGCTGGAGCGGATGATCCTGGGTTATGCCATGGGCGCCCCCAACGACGATGCCCAGCCGCGCTGGCAACATATCGAACCCTATCATGAAGTCGCAGGGCTATCGGCCGATGCGGCTGGTAAACTGGCCAACTTTATCAGTGCGTTAAACCACTGGTGGCGCCACAGTGCCGATCCTGTGTCGTTAACCGGGTGGGCTGAACGGGCTGAAAAGCTGCTGCAGACCTTTTTTGCCACAGACACTAACGATCCGGGGCCAGATGCCAGCCAGGAAAAAGAGCGCTTGCTGCTCACTAAGCTGCAGAGCGAACTGCAGGCGTTACAAGACGTGGCCGGCGACGCGGCGTTTGACCAGCCAATGGACCTGGCTATTTTTAAAGAAAGCTGGCTGAGCCGGATTGACCAGCCTAACCTGAATCAGCGTTTTATGGCCGGGGCCGTTAACGTGGCGACCTTAATGCCAATGCGCGCCATACCGTTTAAGCATATTTACGTGCTGGGCATGAACGACGATGCCTACCCAAGGCGCCAACCGGCGGTAGACTTTGACCTGATGGCCGGGCATTACCGGCCGGGTGATCGCTCGCGCCGCGATGATGACCGGTATTTGTTTTTAGAAGCCTTGCTGTCAGCACGGCAGCGCTTTTCCATTAGTTGGCTGGGGCGCAGTGTTCAGGACAACAGTGAGCGGCCACCCTCAGTGCTGGTCGCGCAATTGCAGGAGCACATTCAGCAGGGCTGGCGCAGTGCCACCGCCAGCGATGTATTAACCGCTTTAACTACCGACCACAAACTGCAGGTATACAGCCGCGATTACCTGTCTGGTACCAACCCTAAATTATTTACCTATGCCAGTGAGTGGCTGGCGGCGCAAACCACCGCAGCGGCGCAGAATGCCGCCGCAACCGGTTCCGGCGTTGCCGCAGTGCTTAGCCCGTGGGCGCCGGACATTGCCGGGCGTTGGCAACTGAATGGCCGTGACGCCGAGCGCTTTTTGCGGGAGCCCGCCCAGCTGTTTTTTAATCAGCGCCTGAATACCTGGCTTACCGCGCAAAGTAGTGAAGCACAAGACCGCGAAAGCTTTGAGCTGGACGGCCTGGCAATGTGGCAAATTTGCCAGTCGTTGTTAACTCAGGGCGTCAGCTTGCTGCGCACAGTGCCCTGTGCAAAAGAGCCCGCCGCAAAAGAGCCCGTTGCTGAGCAGTTAACCCCGGCGCTGCAGCGGCAGCTTGAGCGGCTGGCGCGGGAGGGTAAGCTGGGCGTTGAACCGTTACGTTCGCAGTTAAGCCAGCAACTGCTAAACCGGGTACTGCCGGTGTTACAGGCGGTAGCGGAAGCGATAAATACAGAGCCGCCGCTGCAACCGGCACCGGACCAGCTGCTGAGCTGGCAAAACGGCCAGTTGTTGCTGCAGGATGTCGCCCGCCAGCTTTTTTACAGCGAGAGCCAGGGCCTGTTGCAGTTGCTGGTATCGGCCAGTAAAGCCCAACCCAAATATTACCTGCTGGCCTACGTTATGCATTTATTGCTGACGGTGCAACCTCGCGGGCAGCAGCAAGGGCAAGTCAGTACCCGCTTGTTTTTCCGGGCCGAAAAAGCCGACGCGCAGGGTATTGAAAAGGTGCCTGATGTCAGTTTTGGGCCGCTGCCGGTTGCCGTTGCTAACAGTTTACTGGCAACCTTAAGCGATGCCATGCTGGCAAATATGTCGGCACCGGGCGCCATTGTCGGTGAGCTGGCGCTGGGCTGGTTAGAGCACTATGTGGTGGCTGTATCGGGTAGCAAACCCACTAAAGCCGGTAAACAAAGCACAGCGCCGCTGGCAGAGGCCGAGGCCAGGATCAGCGCTAATGAAAAATTACTGGCGCAATGGTTAAAAGATCATAATGGCGACTTTAGCGCCTGGCCTTACGCTAATCGGCTGCTGGCTGAGCAAGACGGCGCTGCTAATCCGGATGCCGCCGCGCAACTGGAACAGCTGCTGGCCAGTGAGCCGTTTCAACAGGCAGTGCTGGCACTGTATGCGCCGATTATCCGCCTGAAATACGGTCAGCCGGTCTGTTGTGAATTACCTGAGCCACGCTATACCGATGCAGAGCAGGGAGCTGAAGCATGAGCACGCCACTACACTCACCGCTCGATTTTCCGTTACACGGCAGCCGACTGATTGAAGCCAGTGCCGGCACCGGCAAAACCTACACCATAGCGGCGTTATTTGTGCGGCTGGTCATTGGCCATGGCGTTACTGACGACGACCCGCAGTTGGCAACGGCCTTTAGCAGGCCGCTGCAACCGAAAAACATTCTGGTGATGACGTTTACCAAGGCCGCCACGGCAGAGCTTGCTGATCGCATTCGGGCGCGGTTAAGCGAAGCGGCCAGTTATTTTCGGGCAACCGATAGCAGCGTTGCCGCCGACGACTTTTTGCAGGCGCTAAAGCAGGACTGTCAGCGCACTCAGCCGGATAAACTCAATTATCTGGCGCGCCAGTTAGAGCTGGCAGCGCAGTCGATGGATGAGGCCGCGGTGCGCACCATCCATGGCTGGTGCCAGAAAATGCTGACCGAACATGCGTTTGCCAGTGGCAGCCTGTTTGATCAGCAGGTAGAAACCGATGAATCTGAGCTTAAACGTCAGGCGGCAGAGGACTATTTCCGGCGTTTTGTTTACCCGCTAAGCCAGGCCGAAGCCGACAATATCCTGCCGCTGCTGGGCACCCCGGAGGCGCTACTGGGCAAAGTCGGCCGCTTAAACAGCGACGATGCAACGGCCGGCAGTGCCACGACTGATGCTGGCGCGCAGGACAGCATTGCCAGTTGTTTCGCCCGGGCCGAGAGCAGCATGACCGAAGCACTTGCGGCGATAAAAGCGAAATATCTGGCGGTCGTCACCCGGCTTAATGAGCAGGTTCAGGCACTGCCAGACGCCCGTAACAAGGGGCGTAAAGATGCGGCGGCAGCCCTGTATCAATGGTGTAGCAGCGATCAGCTGGAAATCGGCGTATCGTCAGCAGGTTACGCATACTTAACGCCAGAAGACCTGACCAAGACTCTCAAAGATAATACGCCGGAGGGGCTGCAGGTACTGGACGATTTGCCGGCAGACAAAGAGCGGCTAAAAGGGCTGCAGGCGCAACGTGATGGCCAGCTGCTGGCACATGCAGCCCGCTTTGTGCAGTTGCGTTTGCAACAATTAAAACAGCAGGTGGCTGTTATGGGCCATGATGACATGCTCAGCCGCTTGCGTGACGCGCTTCGGGGCCCGAACGGTGCCGCGTTGGCTGCTACCATCCGCAACCAGTATCCGGTGGCGATGGTCGACGAGTTTCAGGACACCGATCCGGTGCAATATGAAATATTTGACCGCATTTATCAGCTTAACGCCAACGATGCCGGCAGCGGCATTTTCCTGATCGGCGACCCCAAGCAAGCCATTTACAGCTTCCGTAACGCCGACATTTTTACTTATTTGCAAGCCCGCCAGGCTACCCGCGGCCGGCATTACAACCTTGGCACCAATTTTCGCTCAACGCAGCCCATGGTCGACGCCGTTAACAGCATATATCGCTTTGCCGATGAGCAGCATGCGTCGGGAGCATTCTTATATCCGCAGGAGATCCCGTTCTTACCGGTACAGGCAAAAGGCCGTAACGAATACTTTGTCGGCTTAAGGGCTACTGCTGAACCTGGTGCTGAGCCGGCATTGCAATGGCAGGTTATTGACGAGCCGGCAGCCAACAAAGACAGCTACCTGAATGTCGCGGCCAGTTATCAGGCCAACCAAATCGCCGCCTTGTTAAGCAGCGACACTGCCGGTTTTTATCAGCAGCAAACGGCTAAGCGACGGGCGGTGCAACCGGGCGATATCGCCATTCTGGTTCGCAAAGCCGATGAGGCAAAAATCATCCGCCGCGAACTGGCCCTGCGCGGTGTGCGCAGCGTGTACTTGTCTGAAAGCGATTCAGTTTTTGCCCAGCAGGTGGCCACCGACTTATTTTTTATCAGCCAGGCCTGTGCCCAGCCGCGAGACCCGCGGTTAGTGCGCACCGCACTGGCGTGTCAGCTGCTCGCCTTACCGCTGGCCGACTTAGTGGCCCTGCAGGAAGATGAACAACGCTGGGAAGAGGCGGTCGGCCAGTTTATTCACTATCAAAGTATCTGGCAGCAGCAGGGTATTCTGGCGGCGTTACAACGGGTATTACATGACTATAAAGTGCCCAAACGGTTGCTGGGTGGCAGCCGGGACGGGGAGCGGCAACTGGCCGACGCCCTGCACATTGCCGAGTTGCTGCAGCAAGCCAGCATGACCCTGGAAGGCATGCTAAGCGTGGTGGAATACTTTGCCGAACAACTGCATGAAGTTGCCGATACTGGTAATGGCTTTGGTGCCAGCAATAGCCGCACCCAAAACGAAGCACAACAGTTGCGGCTGGAAAGTGATGAGCAACTGGTGAAAGTGGTCACCTTTCATAAAGCCAAAGGCTTGCAGTACCCGCTGGTGTTTATGCCGTTTGCAGCCTACACCGCCGCCGAGCAATACCGCTATAAAAACAAGTTCCCGGCAAGTTATCAGCTTGGCAGTGCGGGCAACCGGCAGCGGCGTATCGCCTGGGATAAAACCGATCAGCAGGCGCTGGCACTGATCCGCAAGGAAGAGCTGGCCGAGAATATCCGCATTATGTACGTTGCGCTAACCCGGGCTGAATTTGCCACCTTTGTCTGCTTACAGGCAGTGGGCGAGCCTCAGGCGAATCCGCTTTTTTATCTGTTAATGGGCGACGCCTGTACCGGTAAACCCGGCGATATTTCTGGGCTGCTTAGCCGCTGTCGCGACACCTGGCAGCAAGACCATACGGCGGTAATTAAATTAATCGAGGCGGCGCAGCTTAACTATTGTCCGCCAACCCAGCCGGCACCGCAGCTTAGCAGCCGCAGCATGCCTTCGCGCGCGCAGCAGCTGTGGTGGGTAGCCAGCTACAGTGCCCTGAAATACGGCAGCGAGACGCTGGCGCCGCAAACGCCGCTGGAAATGAACAGCCAGGATGAGCATGAGCCGCTAACTGAATTGGTTACTGAGCCGTTAACCGATGCTATGGCGCCGCAAACCCTGGCACCGGATCATATTCATCAGCTGCCCAAAGGGGCGGCAGCGGGAACCTTTTTACACACCTTGCTGGAAGATGCGGCAGCGCTGGGCTTTGATCAGGTGCTTACCGATAGTGCCGCGCGCGACGCGTTGCTGGAGAAACGCTGTCGCAGCGAAATGTGGCTGCCCTATAAACAGACATTAAATGCCTGGTTGCAGGCCTATTTAACCACGCCTTTTGGCTTAGACACCGGCCATATTCAGCTGGCACAGCTAACCGAGTATCAGGCAGAGCCCGAGTTTTGGTTTGGGGTGAATAACGTCAATACCCTGGCTGTCGATCAGTTAATCAGTCAGCACATTTTTCCGGGCTTGCCGCGTCCTGCGCTGCAGCCTAATCAGCTAAACGGTATGCTTAAGGGCTTTATTGACTTGGTGTTTGGCTATCAGGGCAAGTATTACGTGGCCGATTATAAATCGAATGTGCTTGGTGACAGCGACGCTGATTACAGCGAGCACGGCATGCGCGATAAAATTCTGGCCAGTCGCTACGACTTGCAATTTGTGCTGTACACCCTGGCTCTGCATAAGCTGCTGCTCAGCCGGCTGGGTGCCGCTTACGATTACGACAGCCATGTTGGCGGGGCACTTTATTTGTTTTTACGTGGTCACCGGGCCAGCACGGCTGGCGCATTTTTTCATAAACCCCCCAGGGTATTAATCGAGCAGCTGGCTAACCTGATCCAGACCGCTGACCACAGCCCGGAGGCAAACCATGTCTGATGTTATCCGCCAGCTGCAACTCTGGCATGACGCCGGTTGGCTGCGGGCGCTGGATTTAAACCTGGCCCAGAGTTTAGTGCGCCTGGGATACGATGACAATATTGCGCTGATGGCGGCACTGGTGTCGCATCAGGTGGGGCGCGGCCATACTTGTTTGTCGTTACGCCAACTGGCCGGGCATGCCGGTAGCCTGCTGGAACTGCCGCCAACAGACTGGCGAGCGCCGGCGACAGCGCCCGGTATATTAGCTGAGACGGCGCCGGTCAGTGCGGCTGATTTGCTGGCGGCGCAGTTTGGCGAACCGGCCGAGCTTAGCCAACGCTGGCAAAGCATAGCGCTGGGGTCTGACGCCGTACAAAGCAGCGACCAGGCAGATGATCAGCTGGCGCCGTTAGTGTGGGATGCCAGCCAGCAACTGCTGTATCTGCGCCGCTACTGGCAGCATGAGCACCACATTCAACAATGGCTGCACCGGCGGATGCAAAGCAGCATGCCCGGCCCGCAACCTGCGGTGGTACGCGCTGTTATCGACAACATTATGCCTGCCGGCGAAGCCGGCCAGGTTAGCTGGCAACGCATCGCCTGTGCCAATGCGGTACGAAACGGTTTTAGTGTTATTACCGGCGGGCCGGGCACCGGCAAAACCTATACCGTGGTGCGGGTGCTGGCAACCCTGTTAAACCTGCATCACAGCAGCCCGGCTGTACCAGCCAAACCGTTAAGTATTGCCCTTGCTGCCCCCACGGGCAAAGCGGCAGCACGGATGAACGAGTCTATTAACAGTGCGCTGCAGCAAACCGATGCCAACGGCCAGCAGCCGCTGGCCGGCATTAAGCCACATATTCCGGGCGCTACCACCTTACACCGGTTGCTGGGGCCGGTGCGTCATTCCCGTTATTTCCGGCACAACCGCCAGTTGCCGCTGCCTTATGATGTGGTGGTGATTGACGAAGCCTCGATGATTGATACTGAAATGTTTGATGCGCTGCTGGCTACCCTGGCAGACCATACCCGGCTTATTTTACTGGGCGATAAAGACCAGCTGGCGCCGGTGGAAGCCGGTTCAATTTTGTCCTCGTTGTGCCGCAACGCCGAGCAGCGGGGCTACAGTGCAGAGCATGCCAACTGGCTGCAAAGCGCAACCGGCGAAAGTTTAACGGCTGATTATACCGGGGCGGGCGGTCGTCTTAATCATGTGGTTATGCTGGAAGGCTCGCGTCGTTTTCACGGCCCGATTGCCGATTTGGCCAACGCCGTTAACCGGGGTAATAGCCAGCAGGCAACGGCGGTGTTTCAGCATGCTACTACCCAAAATGACGCCAGGCTGACCCTGTTAACGCAGCAGCATTACCCGCGGTTGCCGGCGGCACAGTGGCCTGAATTCCGGCAACTGGTTACCGCTGGTTTTGCTGAATTTCTCAAGGCGGTGCAGGCTTTTGAGCACAGCACAGAACATGACGATAACACTGAGCAGGACAACAACGGAGCCAGGGTGCTGCAGGCGTTTGCCAACTTTCAGCTGCTGTGTGCCCTGCGGGAAGGCCCCTGGGGCCAGCGCCAGTTAAACCAACTGATCAGCCAGTGGCTGGGGGGCAAAGTCGATCAGTGGTATCACGGCCGTCCGGTTATGGTTACCCGCAACGACCGCAGTCTTAATCTTAACAACGGTGATATTGGTATTGCCTTGCGCCAGCCGCAAACGGGCTTAATTAAAGTGGTGCTGGCCGGCGCCACGCCGGGCCAGGTTCGCTGGTTGTTGCCCAGCCGGCTGGCGTATGTCGAAACGGTGTACGCCATGACAGTGCATAAATCGCAGGGCTCAGAGTTTGGCCATGCCGTGTTGGTTTTGCCCGACCGCAGCGCTCCGGTACTCACCAAAGAGCTGGTGTATACCGGTATTACCCGTGCCCGGCAGCAGTTTACCTTGGTTATGCCGGCAAAACAGGTGTGGCAGGACGCCTTGTCGCGGCGAATCGACCGCTTAGGTGGCTTATTCAGCCCTGATCCGGCGGCAGAGTAGCTATTTTTTAAGTAGCCATTTTTTAGTTCCAAAAGGTATAAGCTTATATTAGCATACACTTAATTTTTAGCGCATGGTCAGTATAGTATTTGGGGTATAAAGCATGAGTTATCAGGTACAGGCTTTTTTAGACAACGACAGTGAAACCTTCAGTTATGTGGTCAGTGATACAGCCAGTAACAAAGCGGTGATTATTGACCCGGTATTGGATTTCGATTACAAAGCCGGCCGTACCAGCACAGAAAGTGCTGAGCAAATACTGGCTTATGTGCAGCAGCATCAGTTAGACGTGGAGTGGGTGCTGGAAACCCATGCCCATGCCGATCACTTATCGGCAGCGCCGTTTTTACGCAGCAAGCTTGGCGCCAAAGTGGCTATTGGTGCTGAAATAACCCAGGTACAGGCTATTTTTAAAGACGTATTTAACCTGGAAAAAGAGTTTTTACCCAATGGCTCGCAGTTCGACCGGCTGTTTGCCGATGGCGATACCCTGCAGGTCGGCAATCTGAGCATTCAGGCTATCCATTTGCCCGGTCATACCCCGGCCGATTTAGCCTATATTATTAACGGCCAGGCCGCCTTTGTCGGTGACACCCTGTTTATGCCCGATGTCGGTACCGCCCGTTGCGATTTCCCCGGCGGCAGTGCGGCCACCTTATTCGAGTCTATCCAGAAACTGCTGGCGTTGCCTGCAAATACCGAAATCTACATTTGTCATGACTATCCGCCGGCCGGGCGGCAGCATGAATATCTGACCAGTGTCGGCCAGCAGAAACAGCACAATATTCATGTTGGCGGTGGCGTCAGCAAGGCTGATTTTGTTAAACGGCGTGAAGCGCGCGATGCCACCCTGGCGATGCCGCGGTTAATTTTACCTGCAGTGCAGGTTAATATCCGGGGTGGCCGGTTACCGCCGGCCGACGACAATGGCGCAACCTATTTAAAAGTGCCGATCAACCTGTTGTAAAGGCCGCTTTGTCGCTGAAATGTTACTGTTCTGTCGCTAACGCCAGCCAGTAACTTACTGGCTGTGCTATGTTTATTACCAACAATAATAACAACCCCGGAGTCTCATCAATGAGAACCTTATATTTCGTACTGCTATGCCTGTTACCAGGCATGTTATACGCCAGTGACAGCAGCCAGCAAGACAGCAATCTGAGTGTAGAACGCCTGTGGCAACTGCAACGCATCGGCGCGCCGGTGGTATCCGCTGACGGTAAGCATATCGTGGCGCCGGTTACCGGCTATGATGTAAAAACCGATAAAGCGGCGACCCGCTTATGGTTGTTCAGTGCCGATGGGAAGCAGCAAACGCCGTTAACGGCAGAAGGGCTGCGGGCAAGTGAGCCGACTTTTTCGCCAGATGGCAAAACCCTGGCGTTTATCAGCCAGCGGGATAAAGACGACGCCGGCCAGATTTATCTGCTACCGATGACCGGCCCGGGCGAAGCGCGGCGCTTAACCAACGTGCCGACCGGGGTATCCGGCATTAAGTGGGTAGGTCAGCACCTGTACTTTATTAGCCGGGTGTGGCCGGATAAAAGCTGGGACGAAATGACTGCCCAGCTAAAAGCCGACAAAGATAAAAAACTGTCGGCCATGCAGTGGAATGCCTTGCCTTACTCGCATTTTGACCGTTATCTGGATGAAAACCGTCAGGCCCACGTATTTCGGATCGCCGCCAGCGGCGGCGATGTTCAGCCGTTAACCCAGCCACTGGGTTATGAATTACCGCGTGCCAGCCAAAGCGCATCCAGTTACGATGTTGACAGTAAAGAGCAATATCTGGCGTTTAACGCCAATGGCTGGGACAAGCAGGTTGATGCCAAAATTGATATTTTTCTGGCCCGGCTGGGCAGTGTAGATGCAGAGAACCTGACCAAAGACAATCAGGCGCCTGACAGCAACCCAACATTCAGCCCGGACGGTAAAAACCTGGCGTTCAGCCAGCAGAAAATTCATGGTTTTTATGCCGATACCAGCCGGTTGGTGGTGTATGACCTGGCCAAAAAAACCAGCAAGGCCCTGACCAGCGACTGGGACCGCTCGGTCAGCAGCTTTAGCTGGGCCAATGATGGCCGTGGCTTTTATGCCAGCATCGACGACGCCGCCACCCGCCGCCTGTACTATATTGACGGGCGCAGCGGTAAGCCACGCGCCATTAGCGGCGAAACCAGTTTTGGCCAGCCGGTACAGGCGGGTAACAACCTGTTTGCCACTAACGACAGCTTTTTATATCCGGCGCGCTTAGTAAAAATTGACCCGCGTAATGGCAAAACCAGCCGGCTGGATACGTTTAATGATGATATTTTAAAAGACGTTGAGCTGGGGACTTACGAGTCGGTTACTTATCAGGGCGCCGGCGGTAAAGACATTCAAATGTGGATCCATTACCCGGCGGGTTTTGATAAAAGCAAAAGGTACCCGCTGTTAATGCTTATTCATGGCGGGCCGCATAATGCGTTCAGCAATAGTTTTAGCTACCGCTGGAACTCGCAAACCTTTGCTTCCTGGGGCTACGTTACCGCCTGGCCTAACTTTCATGGCTCCAGTGGCTTTGGCCAGGACTTTGCCGACGCCATTAATCCCGACTGGCGCAGCAAGCCCTTAGCCGATATTCAGGCCGCAACCAAATGGTTTGAAAACCAGAGCTGGATTGACACCGACCGCATGGTCGCCGGTGGCGCCAGTTATGGCGGCTATTTAACCTCAATATTGCTGGGTACCGAGCATCCGTTTAAAGCGCTGCTTATTCATGCCGCGGTGTATAACATGTACTCGCAAATGGCGGCTGATTTTGCTGTGCATAGCACCCGTTTTGGTGGTTTCTGGGATAAACCTGAGCTATATACCGACATTTCACCGCATTACCATGCCGACAAATTTAATACCCCAACCCTGGTTATTCATGGTCAGCAGGATTTACGGGTGCCGGTAGGCCAGGGCTTCGAGTTATTCCGCACCCTGCAAAGCCGTGGCGTCGAATCGCGGATGATTTATTTCCCGGATGAAAACCACTGGATCTTAAAGCCAAATAATTCCATTTACTGGTACAACGAAGTCAAAGCCTGGCTAACCAAATTTGCAGAGCCCGGCGCAAAATAAGCGTTATTATTGCTGCCAAATTAAACGGGCGCGGTGTCAATACCGCGCCTTTTTTATTCCAGGTGGCTGGCGTACCAGTGCGCCATTGTGCTAACAGGTACAACGCTGTTTAAGCTACCCGCTGAATTACCAATACGGCAACAAACTACCGAAAAAGACCTCTCTTGATTATTATACGGTAATAAACTACTGTTAGTTGCTGAGTAAACGGAGTTAAACTACCGTAAAGTAGAGGAGGTGGTAAATGCAATTACAAGTGTTTTTTGCCGGCGCCTGGCATGATGCTGCCGTATTGCGCTTTCACGGCGAGGGTAAACACGCTCCAGTTAGCATTGAGTACCTGCTAGATTACATCAAGCTGCCTCAGGTAACCTTTGATTCGAGGGAAGAGCAAGCGGTAACTGTCAATGCACCGGTTTCTGTTATTAAAACTGAGTACCCCCGCTGGCCAGGGCTGCTGGATGATTTGTTGCCCGCCGGCAAAGCCCGGCAATGGTGGTTGAGTAAACTCGATATTACTCATTTACCGGTGTTCGAAGCAGATTGCCAGTTGCTGGAGAAAACCTGTATATCGCCTATTGGTAATCTGCGGGTAAAAGAAGCCCTGTTACACAATATACCTGCACCGCAGCTGCGTTTTGCTATCGATACGGTATGTACTTTAGAACATGATTTTCTGGAATACGCCAATAGTCAGGGGGCAGCCGTTGGCGGTGCTACAGGTGCTGCTGGTGTTGCACCTAAGTTGCTCCTGATGGTAGATAACGACGACGTATTTATCGATGCCGATTTTGCCGGCAAGCCAGCCACGGCGATGGCCTATCTGGTTAAATTTGCCCGCAATAACCGTAGTGTGCGTGATAACAACATACTAAAAGCAGAGGGGATCTATTATCGGGTGTTAGCTGATCTGTTGGCTAATTCTGATATTAGCACCATTGATACCACAGCGTTGCAGATACGCGAGGTTAACGGCAATGTCAGTTTGTGGTTGCCCCGGTTTGATGTAGTTGAGCGCAATGGTTGCCTGCAACGTTTGGGTATGGAAAGTGTGTACTCTGTTATCGATGCCGGCCCCGGTAGCAGCTGGGATCATTTCGATGTAATAAAGGCGTTATGGCAGCGGTTCGATGGTGTGTTTAACCAGACATGCGAGAGTTTTGTCACGGAATATGTAATACGGGATCTGCTCAATCTGGTATTTGGCAACAGTGACAACCATGGCCGTAATATGTCATTTATCAAAGACCAGGGTCAGATAAGCTTTGCACCGATCTACGATTTTGCACCGATGAAAGCAGATCCGGAGCAGATTACACGGCTATTTCGTTGGGGCCAGGGGTGTGAACAGGCGGGTGAGGTTAACTTTAAGGCTGTGGCGCAACAGCTTGCATTGTACGTAGCGCCGGCAACATTGTTAGCAAGCCTGCAGCAATGGGCAAAAAAATTACTGCATGTGCCGCAAATGTTGGCCAATGCCGGCTGCCCTGATGAGATCTTACATTTTCCGGCTATCGGCTTTGCCCAGCTCGAAGCCAAATTAAAACGGATGCAGTTGCTATGAGCCAGATTAATCAAACTGACGTGGTACAGGATGTTTGCGATAAGTTAAGCCGGGCTGAAATAACACTGGGCCAGGCGATTTACGCTATTCGCACCCGCTTGTATCAGCTAACACAGGCCGATTATGCCAGGCTATGCAAAGTGTCAGAGAAAACCCTGCGTGAAGTTGAAAAAGGTAATACCGATCCACGTTTGTCGATTATTGAGCGCCTGTTACGCCCCGGCGGCATGGCTGTAGCCGCCAGAGTCATGACAAATCGGGTGCAAACAATGTCAGAGCGGGTGCAAGCCAACAGCCAGAACAGTTGATCTGCCAGCTTGAAACCAATCCGCAAACGTCAACATGCCCTGGTATTTCTGTCAAATTAAACGGGCGCGGTGTAACCATCGCGCCTTTTTCTGGCTACTAGCCTGGTTACTGCAGGCTATTGTTTTAATTTTAATATCAGTTCGGCAACTTCGGCTACACCATGCTGGACATCATTAAGCCCGCTGCTAACCCCTGATATTCTTTGCTGGCCCTGGGCCGACGCCTGCTGAATTTTACTCATTTGCTGGTAAATCTGACTGATTAAGCCGGCGTTACTTTCAATAACCGTGGCAATTTTATTAGTAGCCTCACTGGTACGGGCGGCTAAGGTGCGTACTTCGTCGGCTACTACTGCAAAACCGCGGCCCGACTCACCTGCTCTGGCCGCTTCAATTGCCGCATTTAACGCCAGTAAGTTTGTCTGGTCGGCAATCGCTCTGATGGTGGTAACAATTTCCTGAATATTATTTGACTGCTCATTCAGTTGTTTACTCACGGCACTGGCACTATCCACTTCGCTGGCAATCATACCCGAGGTTTTTACGGCTTCATCAAGTGCTAATGTGGCCTGCTCAGTAATTTGTGCGGTTTTTTCAGAGGTAGTCGCGGCCTGATCGGCGGCATTGTAAGCCCGGACAATTCGCTCAGTAATATCGGTGGCCAGTTTTACAATTTTGGTAACTTGTTTTTTTTCATTCACAATAGGGTTGTAGCTGGCCTCAAGCCATATCGACTGGCCGGCTTTGTTTTTTCGCTCAAACAAGCCCGAAAATGATTTACCTGCCGCCATTTCCTGCCAGAAACTGGGGTGCTTTTTGTAAAACCCGGGATAGCAGAATATTTCATGGTGCTTGCCAACTATGTCATGTTTCTGGTATCCGGTGGCCTCCAGAAATAAAGAGTTGGCATCTTCAATAACACCTTGTGGTGTAAATTCAATAATGGCGGTGGTGCGGTCAAATGCCTTGAACACAGCATTCTGAAAATCCAGCCGTTGCTGGCTTTTAGTAATGTCCCGGGCAATTTTTATAATTCGGGTTACCTTGCCTGTCTGGTCTTTTACCGGAAAATAGCTGGCATCGAGGTACATCACCTCTGCTTGTTTGGTGCGGCGTTCAAATACACCGCTATGGCTTTCCCCTGACGCCAGCTCGCGCCAGAATTGTTTATAATCGGCCGACGCAACATAGTCTTTGTCACAAAACAGCCGGTGGTGCTGGCCCAGCACCTCTTGTTCCTGATAACCGGTAGCCTGTAAAAACAACGGGTTTACCCGGGTAACCACGCCCTCGGGGGTAAATTCTATATAAGCAACATTGGTGCGAATGGCTTTAAGGGCGGTGTTACTATCATCCAGTTGTTGCTGGCATGCGGTTAAAACGGGTTGCAGATCAGTTTTATTCCAGAACATACAGGCTTCCTAATATTAGCCATATCACGACGATTTAGTTGTTTTTATTCAATATTGCAAGCCATTGGCCAGCACTGGCGTTTTCTGGAACTGAAAAAATAAGCCAGCTTGCGCGCTATCGAAAAAAATTTATCAAATAGAAGTTTGTTATGTAGTTATTTCAATAGGCTTTTACTGTTATAGACTAAGCACAGTTTCAGTTTAGCCTATGTCAGGTAAATAGGGCGCCTACTTGTTAAATTAATATGATAATGGCGCAGCATTAACGCTGTGCATGCAGGTAACACTATAAAAATTGTTCATCAATCACTAAATTTTGCTGGTTGTCGGTAGTAAAACCTTTGCTGGCAAGCCAGTCGAATGCCTCTTCTGGTTGCTTAAAGGTCTGCATTTCAAAGCGCCCCTTAACATTCTGTACCATCCGTTCCAGCTGAAACTCTTTTACAATACTGGGCCAGTACACATGGGCGGAATAGCGCAAACCTCGGCTAATTTTCCAGCTAACCAGGTCTTTTATAATTGGTTCAATGCCAGGCACCCCTAACTGCCAGTTATCTAACAGAATAACACTGGCCCAGTCATGGTCTAATAAAGGGGAGACAACTACTTTAAATTCGCGGGCAAAATCTTCCGCGTCCTGCTGGTTCCAGCTGCCCTGTACCTTGGCTATTAATACTTTTTGGTCCAGCCAAATCTTAAATTTAGGGTTGTATTTCATGTTAGCCGCGTTATTGGGTCAGACAATAAAGCGTAGCAGGCTTTGACTAACGGGGCGCAGTTTTGGCGGGTTTTACTCGGGGTTATCCCAAACTATGCACCACCGCAGTGGTGTGGCTTAAGTTATCGTGCAGCGGGCAACGCTGGATCAATATTTCTATGGATTACCCTATATGGCTAACCGGCGCGGCTCAGGTCCTGACACTGGCTGCTGAAACCCAGACTTGCCAGCCAAGCAAAGGCGTCTTGCTGGTTAGGGTACACCCGCTTTTCAAAATCAGCGGTGCTGTCAATGATCATCCGGTTCAGCTGATACTGCTTGATCATGCTCGGGCAGTACACCTGAGCGGTGTAACGCAAACCACTTTTCAAACACCAGCTTACTAAGTCTTGTACAACCGGCTCAATATCTGGCGCGCCCAGCTGCCAGTTATCTAAATAGACAATATGGGCCCAGTTATCGCCTGTCAGCGGCATGGCCAGGGCTTTAAACTGGCTGGCATAATCTTCGGCAGTAAACCGGTTCCAGCTGCCATTAGCTTTCGCCAGTATAATGTTGCCGTCACGCCATAAGGTAAATTTAGAGTAGGGGGCCATACAAGATTGCCGCTATATAACAGGAAACTAAAGCATAGCATTAGCCACCGAAACCGGCTTGATCCAGCGCAGGGAAACCGGTCAAAACTCAACCAAAGCTCCGGCTTAAACCGTGCCTGGCTAACCGGGTCTGCTCATCGGCTTAATTCTGGTTTGGTACAGATGCTGCAGCGCTTCGGCTATGGTCATATCGGCGTTTTCGCTTAGGTAACGCTCAACCTGTTTATGCACAAAAATAATCGCCTGTTTATGCTGTTTGGCAAAAGCTGCACATTGCTGTTTAAGTTGCTGATCAAATTCTTTATCGGCTGCTTCTTTGTGTACGGCCTGAATGGCCAGCTCAAAGTTATTATCGTGCTCGGCAAAACGCTCTTTTAAAGCGTTTTTGGGTATCCGATACGCTTTACTGGCAAAATCGAGTGCTTCCCGAAACGTACTGAACTGCTCGCCAAATACCGCAAAATAGCTGGGGGTAGTGTAACGCACAGTGTGCTGCTCGCCGGCAGCTTCATAGCCAAAGCCCAGGTAAGCCAGCCGTTCGGTGGTCTCTGCACCCAGCGTTAAACCCGCTTCAATACTGTGGCGCAGGCTAAAATCCAGTCCGGCCAGCTCTTCTTCGGTCCACATTTCGTAAATGGTCAGTGCCTTGGCGTATTTCTTCGCCAGTTTAGCCCTGGCAAAGTTACGCCGCTCATCCAGGGTACCGGCTTTACAGCCTTTCAGGTGGTCATGGCATTCATTGCAGGCCGGTATTTTTAAAAACTCACTCGGCTCACGGGTTGCCAGGTAAAACTCCAGATACTGCAACGGCGGCGCATAGTCATGCCCGGCAGCAATACAACCGCAGTAAAAGCAGGTGTTAAAGTCATTCTGGTAGGTGGGGACGAGTAGGTGGTAATGGGTGCCGGCAGTCATGGAGCCTTCTGGAGTTTGGAAATATAAGAAAAGTGAGCAGTATAACGAAATTGGTGGTTGATGTTGGGCTTTTGGTTCTGGCTGGCGGTTTAACCTGCCGTCACTATTTCAGCATGATGACGAAGATGGTGCACTGTCAATGCTTTAAATTGCCTTAATCATCGATAATTGCTACAACACTAACCATCTATTTTAAAGCCTTATCTAACTGCATGAGCAAAACCGTTGATATTTACCACCAGGGCGCAGCATTATTTGCTGCCCAGTACGATGCGCTTAGCTTTGAGCAGGTGCATGCGTGCTGGCAGCCTTTCTGGCCAGAGCAGCAGCTGGTGCTGGATATTGGCGCAGGCAGTGGCCGCGATGCGTTGTGGCTGGCGGGGCAGGGCTGTCAGGTTATTGCGGTGGAACCGGCGGAAGATTTGCTGCGGCTGGGCCAGTTAAAAACGGATGCGCAGGCAGCGCCAGAGAACCAACAAAAAATACAGTGGCTGCAGGATAGCCTGCCGGAACTGAAAGCCTGTTATCAGTTAAACCTGCAATTTAATACCATCTTACTCAGTGCGGTGTGGATGCATATTCTGTCGTCTGAGCGCGAACGGGCGTTTCGTAAAATCACTAACCTGTTGGCACCGGGTGGCCGCTTTGTTTTAAGCCTGCGCTTTGGCGATTTCAGCGATGAGCGCGCGGCGTACCCGGTAAGTGTCGATGAAGTAGCTGCGCTGGCGCGTCAGTTTGGTCTGGTGCTGCGCTTTGTCAGTGAGATAACTGCGGACGCCGGTGGCCGGGCGGGGGTGTCGTGGCAAACTCTGGTGCTGGAATTGCCGGATGATGGCAGTGGCAGCCTGAGTAAAGTGCGGCATATCGTGGTTAACGATAATAAATCGTCAACCTATAAACTGGCATTGCTGCGCACCCTGGTGCGGATTGCTGATGCCCATCCGGGGGCGGTGCTCGATAAGCAGGATGGTACCGTCGCTATTTCGCTTGGCCTGGTCGCACTTTACTGGATCAGGTTGTTTAAGCGGCTGGTCGATAATGGCATGCAGCAAAGCTCCGATCCGGCCAAAGGGCTGGGTTTTGTTAAAGCCAATGGCTGGGGCGTGCTGTCGCATTTAACCGCCGATGATTTTGCGATTGGTAATTTATATACCGGTGAGCAAGCGACCGCGTTTCAGCAGCTGATGACGGATACGCTCTCGACGATTAAGGCTGGCCCGGTAACCTATATCTGGCAGGGCCACAAAGATAACCGGCTTTTTGACATGCAGCGCAGTAAAACCAAGCGGCAAAGTGCGGTGCTGGTGGATAAAACCTTTTTAGACGGTTACGGCAGTTTTATCTTGCGGGAAGATATGTGGAACTGTTTTCGCCAGTATGGCTGCTGGATAGAGCCCTTGTTAATCCAGCAATGGGTTGCCGAAATGCAAAAGTACCCGCTGAATCAGCAGCAACAATTCAGTCTGGATACTTACCATATGAATTTACGCTGGCTGGATAAAAAGCATGATACCCAGCTGGTGCGACGTAAAGTTGAAGAATTGCGGCAACAAGGTGCGGATGTTTGCAGTGTATGGAGTGGCAGCAGTTTATACAGTTACGATATCGACCACTGCGTACCGTTCAGTTACTGGCCCAATAACGATTTATGGAATTTGTTACCTGCCAGTACTCAGGAAAACCGACTTAAACGGGACCGGCTGCCCAGCCAGACCCGGCTTAACAAGTCAGGTGCTTTAATTAAGGGCTGGTGGCAGCAAGCCTGGCAAACTGACATCGAGCAACAGCGGTTTTTTATTGAAGCCGGCTTGTCGCTACCCAATATTTCCACCGGCTGCCGTGATTTTGATGAAGTTTTTAACGCCCTGCAATTTCAGGTTATCGGTGTGAAGCAACGGCTACAAGTAGCAGAGTGGTAGCTCCCCTGGTAAGCAGACTACTTAATCCAGTCAAACATATCGTCAATCCTGCCATAAAAAAATTCTTTCTAATAGTTACTGAATAATAATTTCTAATTATTGCTACCTTTTGTTATCATTTTTGCAATTTAACAGGAGGTGACAAATGAATGCAGCGCATCAGTTCGCTGAAGGTAAATACCAGCGTTTCAGGGAAAGTAGTTTACGTATTGCCGAAGCAACGTTGCCAGCAGGGCTTAAGAACGTTGTTAACCTGAACGAGATAAACGCTTTAGCGTTGGCTCAAGCCCAGCAGTGGGAATACAGTGCAGACAGGCATATTGATGCCAGCTGGTCGTGGCGCAAGGGTTTTAGCCATTATGCTCGGCAGCATCCCAAGCGCTTTGAGTTGGCGATCTGGTTTGCGAAGGCACAGTTATGTGGTTTAAGTATTGGCAAGCCAACTTATTCAGGTTCAAAATTACGCCTGGATATTATTGAAGGCGCACCGGGCCAACATCCATTAAAAGGTAAGATTGTAGAGTTAACTGTTGCCGCTGCTGAGGCTTATGCTGATAGTCTTGGTGCAGAGCAAATTCGTATTATGCGACCGGTGAATAGTGACGTTGTCGGCTATTACGAAAAACATGGCTTTACTTATTTCAGCGGCAAGGCCAGTAATGTCCCATCGCATTTATGGCGAAAAGTTTAGGAGTTTTATTGATGACTAAAAATAAAAGACCTTCACCCGATTCACCAGAATTTGAGCAATGGTTAATAGAGAGAGCTAAAGAGCGAGCGGAAAAGCTGTTTAGCGTAGAAATACCCGAAGAACTCGCCGATGTTGGCAGCGGCCTGATTGCCGGCCCGCGCAGTTGGGATGAGCTAATGCCGGAAAAGACCATTGCTGAAGATATTGCTATTGATAAGGCGCATAAGCGCAAGCACCTGAAAGTGGTGAAGTGAGCTGGCTTTAACTGCCAGCTTGCTTTCTTTTACTACCGCTTCGCCGCTATTTCCGCTAAATCCTCTGCCAGAGATTTCGCGGGTGTCTCTATTATTCTTCCTAACTCGCGGCCGTTATCCAGCACGATAATGGTGGGGGTATACTTCAGATTGTACTGGCTGTGCAGTTGCTGCGGATGTTGCTTTTGCTGGTTTACCGGCGCTAATTGCAGTGAGCTGAGTGCGACATTCGACTGCTGCAGTAATTTCAGCAGGCGCGGTACTTCGCGCTCGCTGTCGTGACACCAACTGCCGTACAACACAACTAACTGTAAGCCCTGCAGCTGTTGCATTTGAGCCAAGGCGTCGGCGGATGGCTGATAGCGGGCATATTCGCTGGCAAACGCTGGGTATTGCGCCAGTAACTCGTCACTGCTGAGGTGTTGGTTGGTAGTGGCTGGCCCGGGGTTTGCCTGCGCCGGCCCGGCTGATAACGTGATGCCGGCAGCCGCTAAGGCGGTTAGCGCAATTGTGAAAACAGCAGCGTAAGACATAATAAATACTCTGGGCAGGTAAGGCTGATTAGCGGCTTATAGTAGGCAACAGCAGCAAAACATACAATTAATTTAATCAGCATGCGGCTTGCCTGATTATTGCAAGAAATTCCTGAATTGTTGTAATTACTATAGGGCGGTAGGTTTGATGCTTATTAAAAGTTTATATAAATCAGTATTATATAATTGGTTTGATTATTGCTTTAAGTAATGTCAGTTGGTTATCGCTGCCGCCGTAACAGCAGTGGTTACCGTTTTATAGCGAAGGAGAACCCTATGAACATTAAATTACCCCGCTGGTTAACCCTGTCTCTGGTGGCAGTACTTAGTACCGCTGTTGTTTCTTGTGCCACTATTGAAGGTGCCGGCAAGGACATTGAAAGTGCCGGTGAAGCCATTCAGGACGAAGCTGAAGAAAATAACTAACGATTTTATGATTGCCGGTTTTGCCGCAAAGCAAAGCCGGCGTATACAGCTAATGGTTTAAAGATAAATCGCTATTCCCCCGCTTGAAATATATCCATCCTGCTTAAAAAATACTCTTAACATATGTTCCTAATACTCTAAAGTACTGGTATGATGTGTCGGTTAATTAATCAGAATGTTTGAGGGATCAAGATGTCGTTAGTTTCTGTTCGTACTTTATTAGCAGCTGCTGCCTTACTGGGCGCCAGTTTCAGTAGCCAGGCTACCTTAATCGTTAACGGCGATTTTGAAGATAACGTTGTTGCCAACAATAATTGGTCATATTTTGCCAGTAGTGCCGTCGCAGGTTGGCAGGGTAGTAATATCGAAATATGGAATGCGTTAAATGGTGTTATTGCCGCCAGTGGCAAAAACTTCATTGAGTTAAATGCCCATGGCAGCAATGTAGGCGCCTGGTCTATTTTCCAGACTTTTGCTACCGAAATTGGTCGCGAGTACGAGTTAAGCTTTTATTACCGTGCCCGTAATAATAACAGCGAAGCATTTGAAGTGAGTGTTGCTGGTTTAACCCAGGCGTTAACCGACCATACCAAAGCGGGCTGGACTATGTTTACCAGCATTTTTACTGCGACAGCAACCAGTTCAAAGCTGACCTTTACTTCGCTTAACAGTGGCACTCAGGGTAACCTGATTGACGCCATCAGCGTATCAGCACTGCCTGCACCTACTGCAGTTCCAGAGCCTACCACCCTGGCAGCTTTTGGTGCCGGTTTGTTAGCACTGGTTGGCGGCCGTCGCTTACGCCGCAACAACGCTAAAGCAAAGTAACAGCCGGCCAGTAACCAGGCTTGTTGCTCATCAACGCCAACCTTCGGGTTGGCGTTTTGCATTCTGGTTATGCAACTCCCAGTTTGGCAAAAGGGGAACAAGGGGATTCGCCATTGTCATACCGCTGCAATAATTATTACTTACTCTACTGTGCTGCAGGGACGCAATATACTGCCACGGAATGGGTTGGCTAAAGCAGTACGCTAACGCAAAGAGTAACCAGCTTGGGTTTAAGTGATTATCATCGCGAAGAGTTATGCCATATTCTGGCTAATAAGCGTTTAACACCTTTATTTCAGCCTATTGTGCGCTTGAGTGACGGCCAGAACCTGGGTTTTGAAGCCTTGATCCGTGGGCCGTCGAACAGTGCGTTGCACTCGCCCGGTAACCTGTTTAAAACCGCCATCAGCTTTGACTTGCTGGAACCACTGGAATTGCTGTGCCGCGAGCTTAGCATTAATGCTTTTGCCAAAGCCGGGGCTGCTGGCCTGCTGTTTTTAAATGTAAACCCGCTGCTGCTGTTAACCTCTGATCACCCCTCTGGCCTGACCAAAAAAATGATTGAAGCTGCTGGTCTGGCACCGGAGCAAATTGTTATTGAGTTGTCTGAGCAGTTTCAGGTTGAAGACACCGAATTGTTTATCAACGCGGTAAAGCACTACCGGGAATTTGGTTTTAAAATTGCGATTGACGATTTAGGCAGTGGTTTTTCTGGTCTGCGTTTATGGTCAGAATTACAGCCCGATATTGTTAAAATAGACCGTTATTTTATTGATCAACTGCACCAGGACCCGATTAAAAAAGCCTTTGTTAAAAACATTATTGAAATAGCCAAAGACACCGGCTCCAGTATTATTGCCGAAGGTATTGAAACCAGCGAAGAGCTGCAGATGTGCCGCGAACTGGGCGCTGAATATGGTCAGGGCTATTTGCTGGGCCGGCCGAACAGCGATTTTCAGGACAGCCCGACCGCATTGGCGCCATTACTGCAAAATAACGTGCTGGCACTTAACCAGGCGCTGGACCCGGTAATAACCGCCACGCCGGCGGTGTTGCAAACGACCCCGGCAGTAGAGGTGGCAGAGCGTTTTGCCAGTGATAAAAGCCTTAGCTGTATTGCGGTGGTCGACAGCCAGCAACGGCCGGTTGGGGTGGTCAGCCGTAGTGTACTGAATGAGAAATTCTCGCATACCTTTGGCCGGGCATTGTATCAGCGCAAAGCCGTTAGCTACTGCATGGAAAAGGCGCCGCTGCTGGTAGAACGAAACCTGTCTATTGATGATGTTAGTAGCTTAATCAGCGATGATGCTGACGATGCCGGCCTGCATTTTCTGGTTACGGAGAATGGCCGCTATTATGGGTTAGGCTCGGTGCGTAAGGTATTAAAACAAATTAGTGAAAACAAAGTATTTTTTGCCCGCTACACCAACCCGCTTACCTTATTGCCGGGCAATGTGCCGCTGAATTTGCATATTGATACTTTGTTGCGACAGGGCAATGACTTTAGTGTGGCCTATATCGATATTGATCATTTTAAGCCTTACAACGACCTGTGCGGCTACAGCAAAGGTGATTTAGTCATCGAGCTACTGGCCAAGATTATTCAGGCCGAAGTGCGGCCGGCAACAGACTATGTTTACCACATTGGCGGCGACGATTTTTTAATTGTGTTTACCCACAATAACAGCACGACAGTGCTGGCGCAGGTACAGCAGCATTTTAATGAGCGGATTAAGCATTATTACAGCGCTGCGCATTTGGCCGCGGTTGGCTGCAGTGCCGTCGACCGGCTGGGCCAACCGTTGTTTTTTCCGCTGATATCCTTGTCAATCGGCGTGGTAGAGCCCGATCCGCAACTGTGCATCAGCCAGCACGATGTATCAGAACTGGCTACGAATGCTAAAAGTCAGGCAAAAAAAACCGCAGGCCCCAGTATTTTTTACAGCCGCCGCCGCGGCCCGGCAAAGCAGATTAGCCCAGAGAATGATGCAATGTGATATTTAGAATATTAGCGGAAGTTACAACTAGTATATCTAATGTTGATAAGTTATGTTGTTGTCCTATATTAACATTTCAATTTGTGAAGTCGTATGAAGCGTAGAACAACGTTGTTACTGATTTCTTTTTCAAGTGCTCTGATTCTGGGTGTTTGGCTAGGAGGGTGGTATGTTGGCACTCAGCAAGGGCTGATCAAAGCATTTACCAACCAACCATTGGCTGATGTATTTTCTAGCTTGAATGCACTTTTTGCTGGCTTTGCCTTCTGTGGCGTTATTTTAACTGTTTACTTACAGATTCAAGAGTTGCAGGACACCCGTATGGTGTTGGCTGAGACAGCACAAGCCAACAAAACCACCGCAGACTACGCCAAAGAAAGTGCGATTGTTGACTTATTCCAAACCTACTGTAGTGAGTATTTTCAAAATGTAAAAAACTCATCTATGAATGTGCTGATCCCTGCCATGGCTAGCCGTGAGTATTTTGAATTTCTGGTCAGTCGCTTTTTTGTGGCTGAACAAATTACGTTAACAGATCAGGTGTGGCCGAAAGTATCTAAAGTTAGCCGTTGTACCAGTTATGAAGAATTTGCGGCAACTGAACAGCATGATCGTTATAAACTGGATGAGTTGATTAATTTTTTTACGATTTTGGCTTATCAAAAAGATGCAGGTGACGTTATAGCACGCTGCGACTTTTCTTACTCATGGTGGCGGCCAATGTTTTGGATGATTGCACTAGCGCAGGAACTACGATATCAGAGTAGCGATTTAATACGACTTTATGGCACAACGTTATATTTTAAAGAAGTAGTAAAAAGGCTTGATCAGGCATACAACATGACGCCAATTAATAATTCTGCAGACTTGATAGCATTAATTGGCGGTCATCCAAAGTTGGTAGAACAATATAAGTTAGATCTATGTCATCTGAAACCGGAGTTTTGGCAGCATGTTACTCGTGCTGAAAACACGTCTGAGGGCAAAGTTTGAGCGAGTAAATACAAGTTTTCTGAAGCTCTTGTGGCCAGGCACTCGTTTCTAACATTATTTTTTATGTTGTTTTTTAAGCAGGATCTTGGTTGCATCGTTAATCAAATCTTGTAGCACCATCTCTTCCGGGCTGGCGAGCTCCCGTGAGGCCAGAACGGCATAGGTAAATTTCGCTCCCGACGATAACTCAGCCGAGGGGTTCTTGCCAGCCGCGGCATTATCTCGAATAAAAACCATCTGGTTTCTTATCGCGGTCAGTACGTCGGGCGACATGTGTTGAGGCGCGTTGTTATTAATGGCGGCGATTACTTTATCTGCCGCTAGCTTGAGGAGACCATAAACCATGACTTGTTCAGCGTATGTTTTAGGAACTGATTGTAGGTTCGGTCATTAACTAATACCTAGCCGATTAAACAATGGTATTAGCACGGTCTCTACCCGCTCATCAGTTATCTGAAATTCCTGTGGCCAGGACGCCAGAATATGTGATTTACGGGATTTATTCACAATCTTAAAACCCGGTTTGCCATAGTCGCCTGCGTTCATGCTTCTACCGAGAATAATTTCTTCGTTGTCGAAGGTTGCAATGCATTGATGCTGATCTTTAGGTAAACCACCTTCTGAAGGCATTTTCCAAAATCCGTTTAAAATTTTGTCTTTAAGCCAGGCGGTCGCTGCTAGCGGTAATTCAGTCTGGTATTCAGTATTTCTGATTTTGCCACGGGTTATTTCGTAAATTACGATTAAGTATGTGTTGCTGTAATAACGGACTTCTTTAGTACCTGCTTCATCGAGTAATTCGCTTCCCAGCATATCAAACGATGCGATTGCAGATGCATTATTGAGGAGAGCTATTTTATTCATTGAATTCATCATTTTCCTGAAAGCTTTATGGCTTTAACTGTTCTTCGAGATTCCAGCACTCGGAGATTCTCTGGTCGGTGTTGTATTTCAAGGACCTCGAGTGCCCCAGGTGTTCCTTTCTTGCTGTATCTTTCAGTTAAACCGTCTCCAGTGAAAATTTCCCAGGCGCCAATTTCCGACAGAATTTTTTGTCGCGCTATAAATTTGTCTTGCTCAACCGGATTTGCAAAATATTCGCTGGCAAATCTTTGCGCTTCTTTGGTTTCAAAAGTATCTCGCCGGTCCTGGCCGTTAGCAACTACGTCTTTGTTAAATGCATCCCAATGCTTTCGAAATTCCTCCGCATATTCAGGTGTCATTACCTCATCAACGAGTCCTGGCTCGATATCTCCTGCGAACTCGTCTTTTAGTTTTGATTTCATGTTAGCAAAGGTTGGTACGAAAGTGTCTGAACCTTCAGTCAGGTAATCCTCGCCACGGTCGATGATATATAAGGTGTACTTTCTATTCGGATAATATTTCGTTCCAAACACATCAGCAATAAGCGCAGGGTCTGAATCTGCCCGCTCCAGCATATCAAAAGTTGACATCCATAATGGGTGGCGTCCCGAGTCGCGCAAATGACCAATCGGTTGGTCTGCCGACTCAGCGGTCGGGCTGAACCTGACAAGAAAACGATCATTTGGCAGTGTGCCCGCTGCTGCCATCGCGCGCAGTTCTATGTCACTGTATTTCGGAACGTAGCCATTCCTGGCTAAGTCGGCAGCAGCTTTTTGCAATAGGGCTTCACAGTCGGCCAGGCTTTTTGGCGCACCTGCAGGTTTTGATGGTGAGTTATCGGAAACCTCATGCACCGCCGCTTTGGCTGCTACCGGCTGGGCTGTGGTGGTACCGCCACCTTTGGGTTTGCTGGCTTTACCGGTGCTGGTGGGGGCGGCGCCGACACTGCCGCCGGCTACCGGGGCGCTGCCGGCCGTGATGTAAGGGCCACTGGCTTGTGGTGGGGTGGCCCAGCCGTCGGTCAGGCGCCATACCCTTAGCTCGTCTTGCTGAAACAGGGTTAACAGCTCATCCATCAGCCGCTGATTATCCAGGCCTGATAAGTCGGTCGCCCAGGGTTTGGCATAGCGATACAGGTCGCGCATAATGCTGTCGCGCTGCCACTGCGGCTCAATGTCATTCAGAAAATAGCGACCGTAAATGTTGTCCTGAACCGAGGTTAACCGTGACGACTCACCTAAGTCGGCATAGGTCAGCAGATTTTTACTGCTAAAAAATAATTCACCCCATTTACCGTAAAACAGCCGGCCGTCGAAGAGCAGGGGTTTTAAATCTTCCGGGATTTCCGCTTCCGTTATCATTTTTCAGTCCGTTACAGTGTTTAAACAGGGCAAACCCGTGAACAGGGCAAAACAGTAGCCGCGATTTATCACAAATGTTAACTGTGAATTAATATTTTAGTGGTATTTTGTTTTCTTGGCGGCGCTTTGTCAATGTAAAGCTGCTTGCGTGCCGGGTAGGTATGTATTAAGGCCTTAGCATCAGAACAGCCGCGCGGCAGGCTTTTGCTCACTGATATCATTAAAAAATGCTGCATAAGCACACACTTGCTGCTGTTTATCATAAATAGCGTTGATGGTTAGCCGTTGCGGGTATATTTCGCCGTTTTTACGTTTATTCCATATTTCACCCTGCCAGAAGCCATGCTGTTGCAGCGGTTGCCACATAGCCTGATAAAAACGCTGGCTATGCACCCCCGAGCTAAGCAGCCTTGGTGTCTGACCAATGGCGTCGCTGGCGCTGTAGCCGGTGAGTGTGGTAAAGCGGGGGTTAACCCACAAAATGACCCCCTGACAATTAGTAACCATTACCGCATCCAGCGCAGGGTTTAGTAGCTCAGGTGCGCATTCGGTAATAAAAGTGGGTGTAACATGCTGCATGGGTGGCATTCAGGTCCGGCAGAAATTGTGGGGGTACTGTAACGAAAAGCGGCGTTGGCAGGCTTGATCTAACGCAACAGCCGGGCATAAAAAAGGCCGGCGTATGCCAGCCTTTTTTGCGCCAACAGGTGTTAGCCGTTGTAGCTGATATGCTGATGAAAGCGCACGGTTAAGTCTTGCTTTTCCGGGTTAACCGCCAGTTTGTCGGCAAAGCTTCGCAGGCTACCTTCGACCTGATTCATAAAGCGGCCAAAACCGGTTTCGGTCATATCATCATTGCCTGCCACAATAATAATGTGGACGGCTTCAACCAGGTTATCGCCCTGCCAGTCACTGATAAACTGCGGCGCATTATTGGCCGGGTCAAAACCCAGCAACTGCAATTCTGCGGTGGTTTCCGGTTTATCAAATTTGCTGTTACGCACCAGCGGCGTTAACCCGTTGCCAATAATCGCGACCCTGTTTAACTCTTTGGCGTGAATAGCGGCTTTTAGCTGCTGTTCCAGTTGCTGATACAACGGGCTGTAGTCGAGGCTTTCGTTGGCAACATATTGTTGCTTCAGGGCACGGCTCAGCGGCAGCGTAAGGTGAACATAGGTTAAAGCGCTGTGTTCTGGCAGGCTGAGGTTACGATTAGCGTACCGGCCGGCAATGGCCCGCAGCTTATAACCATAACTTTCACGGTTGCCTTTGCTTTTAGCCAGCAAATCGTATGACAAATGCTGGTGATCGCGAATTTTTACTTTTAAACCCGGTTCGGGCAACAGTGGTTGGAACTGTTGCAGTAATTGCAGCACCCGGCTGTGAAAGTCGGCCGCATCGGCGCGGATGTCGTTACCGGTGGCTAAAAACAGCAAGCGGATTTTACGCGCCTGATAGCCCGTCTGGCTAAACAGGTTCTGTGCTTCGTGATACGCCGGGTTATAGAAAAACAGAATTTGCTCAGCGGTCTGAAATACATGGGCTTCGGTATGAAAGCGCACGACCGGCAGCTTGTCGGTGGCAATTAAATGCACATTATGTAAGTTCAGGCTGTCGGCCAGGGTAAACAGCTGTTGGCTTAACTGCTGGTAGCAGGCCTGCTCGCTGTTGAAGTGCTGATAAAACGCTGGCGTAGCTTTAAATTCGGCCAGAATGTACTGATTAGACTTCGCATTAGCCGGAAGATAGACTTTATGCTGAGTGCTAATGGGCATGGTAACTCCTGTAATGGTTTGCAATGGCCATATTGTACGCGGATGCGCTTAAAAAAGCTGCATTAAGCGCCACAATTTTCCGGCAGCTCGCGGCTATTCAGGCAGTTACAGTAAAGCCGGGTTTAGCTGCCAGATACTGAAATTAAGCACCGCAGCGAAGCTGACCCAGATTACATAGGGCACCAATAACAACGCGGCCAGTTTATGCCTGCGCCAGAAGCTAAGCAGAGTGACGATAATCAGTACCAGCAATACAGTGATATTGGCAAAAGCCAGCCCGCCCTGATACCAGGCAAAGAACAGCCAGCTCCATAGCGCATTAACCGCCAACTGCCCATAATACAGTCCCAGCGCAGCACGGTGCTGTTTACTGCTACGCCATACCAGCCAGGCGGCAATCGCCATTAAGGTGTATAGCGCCGACCAGACCGGGCCAAATAACCACGCCGGCGGTGCCCAGGCTGGCAGTTGTAAATCGCTGTAAAAAGCCGGTGCATTAAGCGAGCCCAGGGCGCCAATAGCAGCGGCCAGGTAGGTTATTGCCAGAATTGTCAGCAGCATCAATCCCTGACGTAATACTATGGTGAGGTGCATGATGGTTACCTTAAAAAAATAAGACCGGGTTTATGGCCAAATGTACGGCCTGCGACCAGTTTAGATCAGCGTGTTGGCATGAGACAAAAAATACGGGTATTAAAACGCTTAACTGCGGCTGGCAGCCTGCTGACACAACTGGCGCAGCACCTGTAATGCCGGGCTATCATGGTTGCGGCTGTGGGCCAGCACCAGGGTGCGTTCCAGCTGCAGGCCGTGGATAGGGCGTAAGCTTACATCGGTGCGTTGGCGCAGGCTGTCCAGATCCGGCACCAGCGCACAGCCCACGCCGGCAGATACCAGGCCCAGCGCATATTCAATGGTCTGAATATCGGCCCGGATGTCGGGCCGGATATCGCGGCGCACCAGCTCGGGGTAAAGTGCAGCCCAGGCATCACAAGGCTGCCGTTTTATCAGTGGCAGGTTAGCAAAGTCGTCTAGGGTGATATGTGGCTGCAGGCTGAGGGGCCAGGCCGGCGGCAGGGCCAGTAGGTAACGGTCATGCCAAAGAGGCTGCAGTACTTCACCGGTTTTAACTTGTTGCGGGGTAATGATCCTTGCATCACAAGGCTGGTCTGGCTCAACCAAATGCAGCTCCAGCCCGTTGACCTGCTGGCTGAACTCGCGCAGCAGCGCGCTCATTCGTTCCACCCCCAGCGCTTTAATTAAACCCAGCCGGAATTGCACCCGGTCGACCGGGTTGTGGAAAGAGGCTTTTAATGACTGCAGCTGACTAAGCAGTTTGCCAGCGTGGCCGTATAGCTTATCGCCATCTTCGGTGGGGGTAACCCCTTTAGCCAGGCGGATAAACAGCTTTACCCCAAGCTCTGCTTCCAGCTGACGCAGTGCGGCGGACAGCGAGGGCTGCGCCACGCAACATTGCCGGGCCGCCCCGCTAATACTGCCTTGTTCGTATACGGCAACAAAGTAACTAAGCTGGCGAATATCCATAGTTAAAGGCTATACCAGATACAGGATTAATATATTTTAACTTTATATCAGGCCGCAGTAGAGTGAGCAATAAGCATCTAATGATCACTTAGTTATCGACACAGCATGAGGTAGCGATATGGCCCGCCCGGTATTTGATTGGCAAGACCCGTTTCAATTGTCTGCAATGTTAAGCGAAGAAGAGCGGATGATCCGCGATACGGCGCATCAGTATTGCCAGCAAAAGTTACAGCCGCGCGTATTGCTGGCCAATCGCAATGAACACTTTCACCGCGAAATTATGACCGAACTGGGCGAACTGGGCCTGCTGGGCGCAACCTTGCCAGAGCAGTACGGCTGCTCGGCAGTTAACTATGTGTGTTATGGCCTGGTGGCGCGTGAAGTTGAACGGGTAGACAGTGGCTATCGCAGCGCGATGAGCGTGCAGTCATCCTTGGTGATGCACCCTATTCATGAATACGGCACCGAAGTACAGCGCCAGAAATATCTGCCAAAACTGGCCACGGGCGAATGGGTAGGCTGTTTTGGTTTAACCGAGCCTGATGCCGGCTCAGACCCAGCCGGGATGCGCACGGTAGCGAAAAAAACCGCCAACGGCTATTTGCTGAACGGCAGTAAAATGTGGATCACCAACTCGCCGATAGCCGATGTGTTTGTGGTGTGGGCGAAATTAGACGGTGAAATACGCGGTTTTGTGCTGGAAAAAGGCATGAAAGGTTTAAGCGCACCGAAAATAGACGGTAAGTTTTCGCTACGGGCCTCGATTACCGGCGAAATTGTGATGGACAATGTTGAAGTGCCGGCCGATGCCATTTTTCCCGATATTAAAGGCTTAAAAGGGCCCTTTGGCTGTCTGAATAAAGCCCGCTATGGCATTGCCTGGGGCGCGCTGGGCGCAGCAGAGTTTTGCTGGCATGCGGCCCGCCAATATACCCTGGACCGTCAGCAGTTTGGCCGGCCGCTGGCTCAAACCCAGCTGGTGCAGAAAAAACTGGCCGATATGCAAACCGAGATCAGCATCGGTTTGCTGGGCTGCCTGCAGGCTGGCCGGCTGATGGATGCGGGCCTGCTGGCCCCGGAAACCATTTCGTTGATTAAGCGTAACTCGTGCGGCAAAGCGCTGGATATTGCCCGGCAGTCACGGGATATGCATGGCGGTAACGGTATTGCCGATGAGTATCATGTTATTCGTCATGTAATGAATTTAGAGGCGGTTAACACCTACGAGGGCACGCATGATGTGCATGCGCTTATCTTAGGCCGGGCGCAAACAGGCTTGCAGGCGTTTAGTTAATCGTGGCGGGCACATTGCACCCCTGGCTGCAGAGCTATTTGCAGCGCATAGAGCAGGGTAGCTGGCCTGCGGTCAGCAGCTTGCAGCAGGGGCTGAGCGACAGCGAGCTGTACCGGCTATGGCATAGCCAGCTGTGCAGCCGGCTGCTTGATTTACAATCGCGCTTATTGCAGGCCAAAGGCCAGAGCTTTTACACCATTGGCAGCGCAGGCCATGAAGGCAACGCAGCAATAGCGGCGGCGCTACGGCCGACTGATCCGGCTTTTTTACATTATCGCAGTGGTGCCTTTTTTATTGAGCGTAGCAAGCAGCTTCCCGGCAGTACGCCACTGCACGACATGTTATTGTCATTTTGTGCCTCCAGTGATGACCCTATTTCCGGCGGCCGGCATAAAGTGCTGGGCAGCCTGGCACTGAATATTCCACCACAAACCAGTACCATTGCCTCGCAGTTACCTAAAGCGGTTGGCACCGCCTTTGCCATTGGCTTAAGCCGGCGGCTGGGCCACACCGGCAGCTGGCCGGATGACGCCCTGGTGATGTGCAGCTTTGGCGATGCCTCGGCTAATCATTCTACCGCGCAGGGGGCAATTAATGCCGCCTGCTGGGCCGCCTATCAACATGTGCCGCTACCCATGTTGTTTGTCTGTGAAGATAATGGCCTGGGTATTTCTACCCCTACGCCACATGGCTGGATAGAGCAAAGTCTGGCTGACCGGCCAGAGCTGCGGTATTTTGCGGCCGATGGCGCCGATTTGGCGCAGACCTATGCGGTGGCCCGCAAGGCGGCCCATTATGTCCGGACTAAACGCCAGCCGGCACTGCTGCATTTATCCACCGTGCGCTTATTTGGCCATGCCGGTGCCGACACCGAAACCGCCTACCGGCATAAAAATTTAATAGAAAGTGAGCTGGAGCAAGATCCCTTGCTGGCCAGCACCGGCTGCGTACTGGCCCGCGGTGTGTTAAGCGGGCCGCAACTTTATAGCACCGTCAGTGCGCTGGCGCAGCAAATCTGCCGGGTGGCAGAAGTAGCCAGCAGCGCCCCTAAACTGAGCAGCGCCAGCGAAGTGATGGCGGCCATTGCTCCGCTTAAACCGACGTTACCAGCCCCACCTTTGCCGGTAAGTGCCATTCGCAGTGCCTTGTTTGACTTTGACAAACACAATATGGGCAAGCCGCAACATCTGGCCAAACTGCTGAACTGGACCCTGCACGACTTATTTGCTCAATATAGTAACACCTTGCTTTTCGGTGAAGATGTCGCCAAAAAAGGCGGTGTTTATGGTGTTTCCCAGCATTTGCTGCAGGCGTTTGGTGCCAACCGGGTCATTAACACCCTGCTGGATGAACAGAGCATTCTGGGCATGGCCATTGGCCTGGCCCAGCAGGGTTTTATTCCGATTGCTGAAATTCAGTTTCTGGCTTATGTCCATAACGCGGAAGATCAAATTCGGGGTGAAGCCGCCACTTTGCCGTTCTTCTCTAATGGCCAATACCATAATGCGATGGTGATCCGCATAGCCGGGCTGGCTTATCAACGCGGTTTTGGCGGCCATTTTCATAACGATAATTCATTTGCGGTGTTTCGGGATATTCCGGGCATTATTGTGTTGTGTCCGTCCAATGGTGCCGATGCCGCCTTGCTGTTACGTCAGGCCGTGCAGCTGGCATATGAGCAAAAACGGCTGGTGATATTTTTAGAGCCGATAGCACTTTATATGACCCGTGATTTACTGCTGCCCGGCGATGGCCGCTGGCTGCATGACTACCCGCTGCCTGATACGCCATTGCCTGCATTAGGTGAGCCGGCAGTGTTTGATCAAGGACCTGAGCAGGGCCCGGCCGCGCAGCCAGAGCTGGTGATTATCAGCTATGGCAATGGCTACTTCTTAAGCCGGCAAGCGGCGGCAGAGTTAGAGGAGTCGGGTTACAGCCTGCGCATTCTGGATATTCGCTGCCTGGTACCACTGCATACCGACGCCATTATTGCGGCACTGGCCGGTTGCGCCCGGGTGCTGATTGTCGATGAATGCCGGCGCCGTGGCTCGCTGAGTGAAGAGCTGTTTACCACGCTGCACGAAGCCCGGCCCGGTTATTTTCAGCTAAGCCGGATCACCGCTGAAGACAGCTTTATTCCGCTGGGCGCTGCGGCCTATGCAGTACTGCCGTCTAAACAGCAAATTATCGATAAAGTGCAGCAGTTGCTTAGCGGAGAACGTGCAATATGAGCCAGAAAAAAACCGCTTTGGTGGTCTGCCCGGGCCGTGGCAGTTACAACCGGCCCGAACTGGGTTATATCAGCCAGCAGCTGGCCGCTAATCCCGGCATCCAACCGCTGATTAACGGCTTTGATCAGGTTCGGCGCGAGCTCGGCCTGGCAACGGTAAGCGAACTTGACGGTGCAAGCCAGTTTAGCAGTCGTCAGCACCTGCAAGCCGACAACGCCGCCGCGCTGATTTACAGTGCCGGCCAGGCCGACTTTGCCCGGATTAATCGCAATAAATTTGAAATAGTGGCCGTTACCGGCAACTCGATGGGCTGGTATACCGCCCTCGGCTGTGCCGGGGTCTGGCAGGACAGCAGCAGTATGCAGCTGGTCACCAGCATGGCGCAGTTGACGGCTGGTGCGGCGGGTAATCAGTTTATTTATCCGATAGTAAACAGCGACTGGCAGCTTGATATTGATAAACAAGCCCGGGTGGCCGAGCAACTGTATTTGCATCAGGGCGCGTTGTTTATGTCGATTGTTTATGGGGGTTATGCGGTGCTGGCCGGCACCCAACGTGCGGTGCAGGCTGCTATGCAGGCGTTACCGGTTTGTGATGAACGTTTCCCGCTGTTATTACCCGGCCATGCGGCGTTTCACAGCCCGTTAATGTTGCCGGCAGCAGAGCAGGCCCAGGCCAGTTGGCCTGAACAGCACTTTGCCACCCCGCAACTGCCGCTGGTGGATGGTCGCGGTGTGATCTGGCCCAGCCAGCTGGCGCAGCCTGCAGCGTTAAAAGCTTATACTCTGGGGCAGCAGGTAAGCGATACCTTTCACTTTAGCCGTGCCATCCAGGTGGCGGTTAAAGAGTTTGCGCCGGAGCATATTATTTTACTGGGGCCAGGCAGCGGCTTGGGTGGCGCTGTTGCGCAAAGCCTGATTGCCATAAACTGGCAGGGCCTGACCAGTAAGCAGGATTTTACCGATGCCCAGCAAGCTGCGTCACCCTTTGTGCTGAGTATGGGCTTGCCGGAGCAGCGGCAGCAGCTACTGTAAGCACGCAAATTCCTACCGTCTTTTATCGCATTATTCTATCCTGAAAAGGTTGCAAACCAGCGCAACAGACTAAAATTTGCTTGATAACATACACTGATGTATGTATATTGCCGGCCTAAACTGGCCATAGCGACCGGCTGCGCGCGATCCCGACCCATAGCCAACAGCGGTAATACAGGACAACATATGCATTTTTTTAAGCTTTCGGTTAAACCACTGACCGTATTAGTGACCACCAGCGTTTTAATACTGGCGGCTTGCAGCGAGCCGCCGGCAGCGGCGCAAGGCCAGCCAACGCCTGAGGTTGCGGTGGTTACCCTGAGCACCAGCAGTGTGGCGTTAACCACTGAGTTACCCGGCCGGACCACCAATTACCGTGAGGCGGAAATCCGGCCCCAGGTCAGCGGCATTTTACAGCAGCGGCTTTTTACCGAAGGTCAGCAGGTTAGTGCGGGTCAGGTATTATATAAAATTGACCCGGCGACCTATCAGGCCGCGTTCAGCAGTGCGGAGGCGGCGCTAAGCAGTGCCAAAGCGGCGCAGCATAATGCCCGTTTACGCGCAGACAGAATTAAGGGCTTACTGGGTGGCAAAGTGGTTAGTCAGCAGGATTTCGACGATGCCAACGCCAGCCTAATGCAGGCCGATGCCTCCGTGGCTAGTGCAGAGGCCGCCCTGTTAACCGCCCAGATAAACCTGAATTATACCGAGATTAAAGCGCCGATTAGTGGCCGGATTGGCCGCTCAATGGCAAGCGAAGGCGCCTTGCTGACTGCAAATCAGGCGCAGGGCCTGGCGACGATCCGGCAATTACACCCGATCTACGTTGATTTAAGCCAATCCAGCACCGAGCTGCTGAAGCTAAAACGGCAGATGGGCGCTGATGCCACCGCCGAGGTTAACGTTGATTTGCTGCTGGAAGATGGCAGCGGTTATTCGAAGCAGGGCAGTTTACAGTTTTCTGAAGTTAACGTAGACCCGGGCACCGGTATGGTAACGCTGCGGGCGGTGTTTCCGAATGAACAGGGCGAGTTACTGCCGGGTATGTTTGTGCGGGCCAGATTGCATCACGGCAATAATGACAACGCCTTGCTGGTACCGCAACAAGCAATCAGTCGCACACCCAAAGGGGAGGCGACGGTTATGCTGGTGAATAGCGACAATACGGTTGAAGTGCGGTCGGTAACGCTGGGGGCCAGTTATGGCCAGAGCTGGCTGGTGACCGACGGCTTAACCGCAGGTGAGCGGGTTATCGTGGCCGGCCTGCAAAAAGTGCGGCCCGGGGTGACTGTCAAGGCTGTTACCGCAGCAGACGGAGCGTAAAGCATGGCAAATTTCTTTATTAACAGGCCCATTTTCGCCTGGGTTATCGCCATAGTGATTATGCTGGCCGGTTTGTTATCGATTAAACAATTACCGATAGAGCAATACCCGCGGATTGCACCGCCGTCGATCAGTATCAGTGCTTCTTACCGCGGCGCGTCGGCCCAAACGGCGGAAGATGCGGTTACCCAGGTGATAGAGCAGGCGATGAATGGCCTGGATAACCTGATGTATATGTCGGCAAACTCAGACTCATCGGGCAATGTCAGCCTGACCCTGACCTTTGAAACCGGCACCGACGCCGATATTGCCCAGGTGCAGGTGCAAAACAAATTACAGCAGGCCTTACCGTTATTGCCGCAGGAAGTGCAGCAAAACGGCGTGCGCGTTGCCAAAAGCAGCGGCGGCTTTTTAATGGTGGTGGGCTTTATCTCGGAAGATGGCAGCCTTGAGCGCGATGACATTGCCGATTTTGTGGTGGCCAATGTTAAAGATCCGCTGAGCCGTACTACCGGCGTTGGTAATGTTCAGGTGTTTGGCAGCCAGTATGCAATGCGGGTCTGGTTAGATGCCGACAAGCTGAACCAGTATCAGCTGACTCCGGCCGATGTCACTGCCGCCATTCAGGTGCAGAATAATCAGGTTACTGCCGGCCAGCTTGGCGGTGCCCCGGCCTTGCCCGGTCAGCAGTTTAATGCCGCGATCCTGGCGCAAACCCGCTTAACCTCAGCCGAAGAGTTTGGTCAGATTTTGCTGAAGGTGAATGCCGATGGCGCCATGGTAAAACTGTCAGACGTGGCGCGGATTGAACTGGGCGGTGAAGACTACTCCGTTATTGCCCGCTACAACGGCAAAATGGCTACCGGCCTGGCAATTGAACTGGCGACCGGTGCCAATGCGCTGGATACTGCTGCGGCAGTAAAAGCTAAACTGGACGAGCTGAAACCTTATTTCCCTGCCGGGTTAACTACGGTTATCCCTTACGACACCACGCCTTTTGTTGAAGTGTCGATAAGCTCGGTCGTGCAAACCCTGATTGAAGCCATTATTCTGGTATTTCTGGTGATGTATCTGTTTTTACAGAACTTCCGTGCCACGCTGATCCCGACGTTGGCGGTGCCGGTCGTATTGCTGGGGACCTTTGGCATTATGTCGTTGTTTGGCTTTACCATTAACACCCTGACGATGTTCGGGATGGTACTTGCCATTGGCCTGCTGGTAGATGACGCCATTGTAGTGGTCGAGAACGTTGAGCGGGTGATGAGCGAAGAGGGCCTTAGCCCGGTTGAAGCCACCCGTAAATCGATGGGCCAGATCACCGGCGCGCTGGTCGGTATTGGCTTGGTGCTGTCGGCGGTATTTGTCCCCATGGCGTTTTTTGGTGGCGCCACCGGCGCTATTTATCAGCAGTTTTCTATTACTATCGTTACCGCCATGGCGTTATCGGTGCTGGTCGCCATTATTTTTACCCCGGCGTTATGCGCCACAATGTTAAAACCGCTTAAAGGTGACCATCAAGCCAAAGGCGGCTTTTTCGGCTGGTTTAACCGGGGTTTTGATAACACTAACCGCAACTACCAGCGCGGCGTTGCCGGTATGCTGGCCCGGCCCAAGCGCTCAATGCTGGTGTACGGGGTTATTGTGCTGATAATGGCGCTGATGTTTATCCGCTTACCGACCTCATTTTTACCGGAAGAAGATCAGGGTGTATTTTTGTCTATGGTGCAGCTGCCGACCGGCGCCAGTCAGGAACGCACTGAAGCCGTTATGGATAAAGTGGCGGCGCATTATGCGACGGAAGATGCCGTGCAATCGGTATTTACCGTATCAGGCTTTAGCTTTGCCGGTCGTGGCCAGAATATGGGCCTGGCGTTTGTGCGCTTAGCCGACTGGAGCGAGCGCGGGCCGGCTGACAGCGTGCAGGCGGTAATTGGCCGGGCCTGGGGCTTTTTTGGCACGGTAAAAGAAGCACAGATTTTTGCCTTTAACCTGCCACCTATTGCCGAGCTTGGCCGTGCTACCGGCTTCTCGTTGTTTTTACAAGACCGGGGCGGGGTTGGTCATGACGCCCTGCCTAACGCGCGCAACCAGTTACTCGGTATGGCGGCACAGCAGCAAAACCTGGTCGGTGTCCGTCCTAATGGCATGGAAGATGCGCCGCAGCTGCAAATTAATGTCGATCAGCTGAAAGCGCAGGCGCTGGGGGTATCGTTAAGCAACATTAACCAGACCCTGGCGATTGGCTGGGGCTCTACCTACGTTAATGATTTTGTCGACCGCGGCCGGGTTAAAAAGGTATTTGTGCAGGCCGAACCCGAGTTTAGAATGACCCCGGAAGATATTAACCGCTGGTATGTGCGTAACAACAGCGGCGAGATGGTGAGTTTCGCCTCATTTGCCAGCAGCGATTGGGTGTATGGCCCGCAGCGACTGGAGCGCTACAACGGGGTGTCGGCAATGGAAATTCAGGGTGAGCCGGCAGCGGGGACCAGCTCGGGTGATGCCATGGCCACCATGGAGCAGTTAATTTCGCAACTGCCTCCAGGCATCGGCTTTGAATGGACCGCAACCTCATATCAGGAAAAACTATCCGGCTCGCAGGCCCCGGCGCTGTATGCGTTATCAATATTGGTGGTGTTTTTATGTCTGGCAGCGCTGTATGAAAGCTGGAGCGTGCCATTTGCGGTGATCTTAGTAGTGCCGCTGGGTATTATCGGCGCCTTAATTGCCGCTTATATGCGCGGTTTGGGTAACGACGTGTACTTTCAGGTGGGGTTATTAACCACCATGGGCCTGGCCTCGAAAAACGCCATTTTGATTGTCGAGTTTGCCCGTGAACTGCAACAGCAGGGTAAAGAACTGACCGCTGCCATTTTAGAGGCGGTACGGTTAAGGCTGCGGCCGATTATTATGACCTCAATGGCGTTTTCGCTGGGCGTATTACCGCTGGTTATCAGCAGCGGTGCAGGCTCTGCCAGCCGCAATGCCATTGGTACCGGTGTACTGGGCGGCATGATTTCTGCCACTGTGCTGGCGGTGTTTTTAGTGCCGGTGTTTTATCTGGTGATTATGCGCTTTTTTACTAAAAGCGCTGAGGTAAAATCACAGCAAACCCCCGGCTAACAGAACCGGGCCAGCTGAGCTGGCCGACAGTTAGTACCTTTACCGGCATTTCAGTCCACACTGACTTGCCGGTTTTTTTATCCGGCAACCGCAAAACTAAGGTAAAAAGTGGTGCCTTTACCCGGTTCTGAGACAAAGGAAAGATCGCCCTGCATGGCGTGCATTAACTCTTGAGACAAGGCCAGCCCTAAGCCCGTGCCGCCTTGCTCCCGGGTGTTACCGGCATTTTCCTGGGCAAACCGCTGGAATATTTTTGGTTGAAAGGCGACAGCAATACCCGGACCGTCATCGGCTATCGCAATAACCAAATCAGCATTTTGCTGTTGCAAACTGATCCTTACCACGCCCTGCTCTGGTGAAAATTTAATGGCATTGGACAGCACATTCGCTAATACCTGAAGTAAACGATTTTCATCGACCAGAGCTACGCCGGCAGCGGTATCCGGGCTGAGACTATACTGCAGGCTTACCTGACGTTGCTGACCATAAGTGGAATTTTCCTGTACCGCGCGCCGGACGATAGGGTCGAGGTTATGTGGTTGTAAGTTAAAGACCATTTGCTTTGCAGCCAGTTTTTCTAAGTCCAGCAAATCGTTAATTAATAAGGTTAAGCGCTGGCTGTTACTGTCCGCAATTTGCAGCAGTTGCAGTTTTTTTGCCTCGTTAGTTGCCACAGCGCCAGACAACACCAGGCGTAATGCACCGTTGATCGAGGTAAGCGGCGTTCGCAACTCGTGGCTGACGGTAGCAATAAACTGGTTTTTCAATACATCAAGCTGCTGTAGTTCGTCGTAAGCTAATTGTTGTTTTTTCAGGCTTTGTTCCAGCTCTGTGGTGCGTTCAGTTACCGCCTCTTCTAAAAGCGCATTAACCTGTTTCACTTTATTGATCCGCGATTTAACGCCATAGGCCAACAGGAAAATGATTACCAGCAGGGTTAAAAACTGCACAGTTTTACGCTGCCACCAATGGGGTTGCACCTGTACCTTTATCTGACTGATTTCACCGCTCAATATATTCTGGTTGGTGCTGGCTTGCATATATAAAGTATAGCTGCCCGGCGCCAGCCTGGTAAACGAGGCAATATTGCTGTCGCTTAGCCGCTGCCAGGTTTCGTCATAGCCGCTGAGCTTGTACAAGTAATGGTTGCGCCTCGGGTTATTAAAGTTAAAGCTGGCGAAGTGAAATTCCACTCTGGACACCCTGGCCGGGACCTCTATCGACATAATCGGGGTTAACATACCCTCGGCGGTGGCAGGTTTTTGATCAAACGTGACTTTAGTGATGGCTTGGGCAACGGGTGGCAGCGGCTCACGCAGTTGGCGGGGGGCGACTAACTCTAAGCCGGCATCTGAACCGAAATAAAGCAGACTTTCGTCCTCGGCGACTGCGCCAAACATCATCTCGCTGCTGTTTAAGCCGTCCATTTTATTAAAATGGCTAACGGTTCCATCCGGTTTTATTCTGTCGAGCCCGGCGGTACTCATGATCCAGATATTATTATGTTGGTCAGTGTGGGCACCTAACAGTGATTTACTGGCAAGGCCTGTATCGGCATTAAATAACTGCACCGCTCCGGTATCCAGCGCAATGCGCAATACGCCTTGCTCTGAGCAGACAACCAGGGTGTTTTCGGGGGCGTGGGCCAGACAGGTTAGTTGCCCGGTTACGTCGGGCGACAGCAGCCCGGAGCGGCTTACTGGCTCAGCGTTAGTTAATTGAAGGGTCTGCCGGTCTAACAAATATAAACCGCTAAGCCGACTTGCCAGCCAGATGTGATCAGGCGTAACCAGGGTTGCCTGAATGGCGTCGCCTATCATTTTCTGGCTGATATCAGCCAGAACATGCTGCACCTGTTCAGTCTGGTTATCCAGCAGTAAAACGCCGTTATTCCACAGGTTGATCACGGTTTTATTATCATCGGTAAAATGAATGTCCCGGGCGTTTTGCTGGGCTAGTCCTGCCGCAAGGTATGGCTTGGCATAACGGGCAAACTGGCCGGTGCGTTTATCAAACCGGAAAATACCGTTGTCGCTACCGACCCAGAGCACGTTGTCCGGCGCCCGGCGGATCACATTTACCCGACCTGGCAAATTATAATGCTGCAACTGCTGAGTGAGATGAGAGTAGTGGCTGATACGACCGTGTTGACCAAGCCAAAGTTGCTCAGGCTCTGCCAGCAGGCTTAACACCGGGGTATCAATACTGTGTTGCAGCGAAGCCAGTGCCGGATCAGCGGTGTTTTGAAAGGCATTGCGTTGTCTTGTTTTGTAAAACAAGCCACTTTCCCGGGTACCCACCCAGGTGACCTGGCTCTTATCAATAAAAAAGGTCCGGACATTGATATGTTCAAGTTCAACATAGTGTTGTTGAAAACGTCTGACAAAGCGCCGGCTTGCCGGGTCAACCGCATAAATGCCGTTATAGGTACCAATCAGTAAGTCGCCATCAACACTGGTGCTCAGGGCATTAATAATGGGCAGCGGTTGGTTGTCGGGTAGCATTACCCGCTGAAAACGCTGCAGGGCAGGCTGAAAGACAAATAAGCCTTGCTGAGTGCCAAGCCAGACGTCGTCGCCAATAACATGCAACGCCCGGATCACGTTGTTAGCGCTGTTATCGCGATGGGGGTAAAGCGGTTCGCCAAAGCCTTTGCCGTCCTGCCAACTTACTAAGCCAGCCGACGTGGCTATCCATATGGCATTGTCAGGTGTTTGCGCGAAGTCCCATATTCGTCTGCTGGGCAAGTTGTCGGTTATGTGGTCGACCCGGCTGAAACCAACGCTGTTGTCATAGCGGTTGATGCCTTTAGTGGTGCCAATCCAGACGCGCTGTTGCTTGTCGATAAAAAGTTTTTGCACAAATGGGCTGGCCAGCACCGTAGACTCGCTGTCAAACAGCTCAATGTCACCCGTCTCGGCGTGTATTTTTGCTAATCCATAGCCCCAGCTGCCTGCCCACAGGTTATTATGCTGGTCAAAGACAATAGCATCGATATCGGGTACCGATTTCAGTTTGGTCAGGGTGGTGTTTAATAGCGGGTGTTGCTGAAAAACATAACCATCATATTGCATCAAACCGGTGTTGGTCGACGCCAGCCAGAGGTAGCCATGCTTATCCTGAGCAATACTGTAGATACCGACATTGGGTAAGTTGTTATCGATCAGGACTTTTTCAAAATAGCCTGCGCTTGCCGCCTCGTTCATGAAGGGGCAGCAACCAAATATCAGAATTGAAATGAGCCGCTTTACAATCAAAGAGATCAAACGCAATTACCGCTGACACTAAGGAAGTTTCAGTGTGTTTGATGCAGCAAACGAAAGCAAGGCGCAACGTATAAAACTCTGCGCTGTGTGCCCTGCTAGGGCTTTTTCAGGCCCTGCAACATGGTATCAATCAGTGCCGGTGCATGCTGGCACAAGTCGCATTGCTGCGGCTTAAGCAAAAAGTGGCTGATAATACCGCCAACATACATATGCAGCGACATCGCCGCCAGACGAGGTGACACACCGTCCCGCAGCAGCCCGGCTTGTTCGGCACGTTCAAAGGCACGCTGCATTACAGCAACGGCTTGATCGTCCAACTCGTCTTGTTTGGTCACAGCGGGGTTTAATTCATCAATATATTCACAGCGATGAAATACTATGGTCAGTACTCTGTGGTGCTGCTCACTGCCAGCAATCAGTTGCAGGCCATCGATATACAGCTGCCGTACCTGGGCAAAAGGATCTTCAGTGGTATTATTGTCCAGCGCGTCCAGCATATGTTGAAACGGTAACCGAACCCGCTCCAGCATGGCGTTAAATAAATCGGCTTTATTCTGAAAATGCCAGTAGATAGCGCCGCGGGTAACATTGGCGGCAACGGCAATTTTCTCCAGGGTAGTACGTGATACTCCCTGCTGAAAAAACAACAATTCTGCTGCGTCTAAAATGGCAGCCCGGGTGCTTTCCGCCTCGGCTTTGGTACGTCTGGCCATAGTTAATAAACTGTCGGGTGATAACCATATAACATCGGAGAATTCTAACAGATCCTGCGCCATAGCTCTATTAACAATAACGATAAGACCCTGAGCAAACACACCGGTAACCAGAAGTAAAACTGTGAAGAGAGATTAAACCGCCGGCTGTTACCGGCGGTGGTGAGATAACTGCAATAATAATCAATAATTATCGGCAACAATAAAGCCTAAAACTTATAGTTCAGACCGACCGTCATTAACGATACGTCAGACTCTATCAGACCTTCATCTTCGTCTTCCAGGTCGGGCAACATATTATATTCGGCCACCAGGCTTAAACGGTTGGTCATATGAAAGGTTGCGCCGGCGCCATAAATAAGGCCGCTTTCAGTGCTGGACTCAGAACCAGAAAGGCCCGGAATATCATAGGCAAATTTATATTTGGTTTCACCGTAACCGGCAGTAGCAAACAGGGCAAAACGGTCGCCAAGTGGCAATGAGCCTTTGGCCATCAGAGCCATATGACGGTCTATTTCATAACGGGCTGAGTCGCTGTCATCAAAAATTTCGTCATCTTTCACGCCAACAGCATAGCGCGCTTCAACCGCTAAAAAGCTGGTAAGCTGCATACCGGCAGTCACCCCTGCAATGCCAAAGTCGATGTCGGTATTGGCAAAATCAGATTTTAGTTCCACGTTATGCTGGCCATAATGGCCGCCCAGATAAAAACCGTTGTCGTAGGTTTGGGCGGCAACAGCCGTGCTGAAAAATGAACCGGTCAAAACGGCCGTGGCAAGTAACTTGTGCATAGTGACTCCTTAGATAGGATGAGAAAAGTCACTAACAGGTATAACAAACCCCAGATGAATCAATAATTAATACAATGTAATTGTCTGTAACTCCAAAGCGGCCTACTGAATAACAAAATCAAAATACTGCTCGGTATACACCGGTGGCTGATGGGTAAAATGCCACCACTCCATGCTGTACACCTTAAAGCCGGCCTGCAGCATAATGGTTTCCAGCAGCTGGCGGTTAGCTTGCTGCGCCTTACTGATGTTGGGGTGGCCGACATTAGAAACCGGGTCAAACATATCAAAGGGTGAGCCCATATCAAGCGGTTGCCAGATGCCGTTGTCATCTTTGGCGGCCAGGGTTAAATCGATGGTGCTGCCACGGCTATGGCCGGATTTTTCGGCGATATATTCGCCCACCAGCTGGTTTTTAGCCAGATTAGGATAATACTCAGCTTTGGTGCTGGTGTCGGCCAAATCGCTGGCCCAGCGCATAAAGTGATTAACCGCCCGTTGCGGCCGGTAACAGTCATAAATGTACAGGGTTAACCCTTTAGCTGCGGCCAATTGCTGGGCGGTGACCAGCGCGTTAGCCGCATTACTTTGTAAATAGCACTTGTTGGCCTGATAACCATCGACCTGGCTGCCCACAAAGTTATTGCTGCCAAGGTACGCCATATGAATTTGGGCGTCGGGCACCAGCGATGCAACCTCGGTAAAGTCGGCCGGTACTGCTGGCTCAGCAGCAAGCGATAACGGGCTAGTCAGAGCCAGCAGAGTGGTAAGCAGAGCCATTTTCATCATCGTTATCCTCGTTAGATCATCAGTACGCCGGCAATGACAAAGCCGATTAAGGCAATGACGCCACAAACCAGCGCATAAGGCAGCTGAGTTTTTACGTGCTCCAGTAAATCGCAGCCAGCCGCAACCGAGCTTACCGCGGTACTGTCGGAAATAGGCGAGCAGTGATCGCCAAACACTCCGCCGCTTAATATCGCGGCCAGAATAAGCTGCGGCGGCAAGCCCAGCAGGCTGACCATTGGCATACCAATCGGAATTAGAATAGCAAAAGTGCCCCAGCTGGTACCGGTAGTAAAGGAGATTAACGCACCGGCTAAAAACAGCAGCGCCGGAATAAGCACCTGCGGCAGGTTCTGATCAACTATGCTGGCAATAAAGGTGCCGGTACCCAGCAGTTTTAAGCTGGAGCCGAGCGACAGTGACAACAGCACGATGGTCACCAGCGGTAATAATTCACTGATGCCCTTAAAGCCGATATCGACAAGTTGTTGGTGTTTAAAGCGCCGGCTTAGCAACATCATGGCGTAGACCACCACGCAGGCCAGTGCTGTGGCATACAGCACGGATTTAGATCCCGAGCCCTGGACCAGCTGGCCATTACCGGTCAGCAGCATAAAACCGAGCATAGCGCCAACCAGGGTAACCAGTGGCACTAACATATAAGATGGGTGGCTGGGTTCGGTCTCAATTTCGCTGTGGTGCGATAAGGTATGCAGCTGCTGTTCAGATTTACGCATTGGGCCATACACCTTGCCACTAATAATGGTGTACAACACGACAGCTAAGGTAATTAAGGCATAGAAATTAAGCGGGATGGTGCCAATTAAAATGGCCACCGGGCTTTGGGGTAAATCATAGGTGCTAAGCAGCCCCAGAATGTAAGCGCCCCAGCCGTTCAGTAAGATTAAAATACAAATAGGGGCGCTGGTACTGTCGATAATATAGGCCAGCCGGGCTCGGCTCATTTTAAATTTGTCGAACAAACCGCGCGAACTGATACCGGCCGTTAGCGAGCTTAAATTAGATTCAATAAAGGTGACACTACTGATAAAAAAGGTCAGCAACCCGGCCTGACGGCCATTACGGGCAATGCCTTTATTGACCAGCATGGCTACCGTGGCCGACACCCCGCCGGAGTAGCGCATATAGGCCAGTAAGCCCCCAACCAGCAACGAGAACATTAAAATTCGGGCGTTGTCACTGTCGCCGGTTACGGCAATAATCCGCTCCAGAGTCTGAATGCTACCATCAAGCAGTAAGCCGGCACCAAAGCTCTGGCCATTTTGCAGAAAAATCAGCAGCTCAGAGGTACATAGTGATAACAGCAGCGCCAGAATCACTTCTTTACGCCACAACACTACGGCAATGGCAACAAGCGCCGGAAGCAGGGTTAACCAGTCAGCCACCTTAGGCTCCTTTTTATTGTTTTTATACAACTAATTTATACAGTTACTTTTATACAGATAAGCATGCCAGCGGGCAAGTCGGCCACTGGCGTTTTGGCCGTTTTCTGCTTTACTTAGCTAACTTTAAAATAAGTCGAATCTAAATTATCTGATTATCAATTTTATTAACCTGAAGTTTGCCTTCGTGGTTCGGTCAGCAGTAAGCCGGTGAAAAGCAGCATCAATAACAGGGAGTGCCGGTTATGCGTTTGTTTCAATTTGCAGTAGTGGGGTTGTTGTTTTGCAGCTTTCTGGCTGAGGCCGCATTAATCATTCGTGGTGGTCGGGGCGCTGAAACCTCGACCAACCCGCAGAGTTACGGTCTGTACGATAACAGTTACCTCAGTACCGGTTATTTAGTGCAGGGTGCACCAGCTATAAACACCGTTAATTTTACCATTGGTGATCTGCCGTTGTTGGCGGTACCACGGCAATGCTGGCTGATTACCGACTTATTGCCGCCACCGGAGTTCTGGCAGGAAGACCCTTGTTACTATGAGTTTGAACTTGGCGAGCAGCTGGATTTTGAAGGCACGTTACTGTGGGATTTTCCGGCGGCTTTTGCTGCGGAGTTTCGCTGGACTTTACGCCAAGGCGAGCAAAGCTGGGATTTTATTAGCGATCGCAGCGATAGCTTTAGTCCGGCTGCGCTAATGCCAGCTGAGCTAATGCCCGGTCAATACTGGCTGAGCTTTAGCAGTACCTTTTACTCCGGCGCGGATCAGGACTTTTATTACCGCCAGACACGTGATGACTGCTATCCGGTTTTTATCGATGATGGTGATGACAACTGTTACTACCATCTTGGTCGCAAGGCCGATGTGCTGAGTTTTAGTTCGCCGGAAGAGTGGGTATTTATTCTTGAACCCAGTGCTGTGCAGGTACCCGTGCCGGCAACGTTAAGCTTATTTGCTGGTTTGCTGTGGTTTTGCCGCCGCCAGATCTTTTTCGGCCCGCGCCAGCGCTAACTGGCGTTGCTCGGCCAACGCGGTCTCCAGTTGCTGGCGCAGTGGCGCCAGCTGCTCAGCCGGTAGTGAGGCAAAGATAGGATCGTCAAAAGTCCACCATTCACGCCAACCGTAGGCCATCGCTTGCTGCAGCTGTTGTATTGCCAGCTTTGTATCGCCTTGCAAAGCAGCCAGCCGCGCCGCCAGATGATTAAGCTCACTTTCCCGTAATTTGCTCTGTATTGCAGCCTGCAACTGCTGATGGCAACCGGCTAGTAGACGTTCGGCTTGTTGCTGTTTGTTTTGTTGCAAAAAGGCCCAGGCAATTTTTATAGCAGGGAAACACATTGGCATAATGTAGAGTTCATCATCACTGAAGGTGGAGTAGCTTTGCAGAAGCAAATTTACAGCTTCACGATTTTCACCTACTAACATTTTGTACCAGGCTGCTTCAAACATCAGCCAGGCATCATCAGGCTGTGCTGCTAGTCTGAATTTCATTTCTGTAAAAAGAGACTTATAGTCACCTTTTCGGAGCAAGTAGCTCGGGAGGTAATATGGATCTTCTTGTAGTTCTGGTGCTATTTCCATTAAATTGAGATTTAGTACTAAAGCCAGATAATTCTGCCTATAAAAATTATTGTCCTTCGATAGTTTCCACGCCTGCTGCCAATGCTGCAGGCTTTCAGCCAGTTCCCCCTGGTGAAAGGCATTTAATGCCAGCCCTGCATGGCCTAATGGTGATTTAGGGAAGTCCTGTAATAACTGAGTAAAGTTTTTGGCGGCTTCAGTAAACTGGCCACGAATCGCTTGTTCATAACCGCGGTTATATAGCACCGCCACCGACACCGGATCCAGCTGATAAGCCTGCTCCAGCGCTTGCAGCGAGTCATCATAACGTCCTTGCTGCTTTAACAACAGATACTGCCACATATGTGCTACTGCCAGGTTAGGGTTAAGCGCTATTGCCTGCTGATAGGCGGCCAATGCCGGTTCAAATTGCTGTTGCAGCTCCAGCATTTTGCCTTTAATGGCATAGGCTTCAGCCAGCTGCGGCGCGCGGGTCAGCGCTTTATCCAGATACTCCTTCGCCAGCCCGGTAGCGATATCCACCTCAATAATGCCAAACTCTTTGCTGCCATCACTTAGTAATAACAAGGTATCGGCCAGGCCCACATACGCCAGGGCGTATTCCGGATCCTGGGCTATCGCTTGTTCAAATAGCTGGCGGGCCTGCTGCATGGCCTCGCTGGTTTGCAGCCGGTATTGCTCACGTGCTTGTAAATAGCTGACATAAGCATCGGCACTCTGGGTGCCGGCATTGGCCGATAAATCTTTTAGCGATGAGGTGTCGGTTAAGCTGGCCTGTAAGGCATTGGCAACGGAGCGGGCGACTTCAGTTTCCAGCGAAAATATATTTTTCAGCTCGCGGCTAAGCTGCTGGGTCCATAAAGTCTGGCCGTTTTGGCCATCGAGCAGCTGCAAGCGAATGTGCAGTTGCTGGCCGGTAGTACTGATAGTGCCGGTCAGCAATGCAGCGACCTGCAGTCGGCTGGCAATGTCGGTTGGGCTTAATTGCTGGCGGCTGAGTACCTGGCCGGAGCTGGCTGCGGCTACCGTTAAACCGGGGCTGCGGGCAAGCTGGCTGCTGATTTCTTCGGCCAGGCTGTTTATTAATAACGCCAGCTCTGTATTAGTTTGATTCTTGTTAAGCTGAGTAAAAGGTAGCACGGCAATCGAGTTGGTCGTCAGGCTCAGTGGCTCTGATGTCGCTGCCGGCCGGCTAAGTAAATAATACTGATACCCGAGCAGGGCGCTGCAAAGAGTGATTAGCAGAAGGCTGCTAAGCTGCTTAGCGCCAAAAGCTGGTGGCGGGACATCTGCAGCGGCAATTAACTGCAGCCGGCCATGCTGAACCTGATAAAACCAGGCCAGATAGCAGACGAGTGGCACCGCCGCGACCAGACTGATGGCGATAATACGACCGGGCAGCGGCGGCAGCTGCAGCAGCTGGGTAACCACAGCCACCACCTGCAGCGCCAGCCAGACAATAATCAGGTAGGCCAGCACAGTGCTGAGCACCCTGCGCTGGCGCAGTTGCTGGTAAAACTGACGGGGGCTGAACAATTGACACCACTCCTGCTGAATTAGCTTTTGCTAAGCTTAGCCTGAATTTGGCCAGTATGCTGAGCGTTGCTGGTTGTGTTATTGTTGACGTCGTCGGCAACATCGCTGCAGCTTCAAGTGGAGTGTGGATATACCCAAAATCATTGAAGTTGCAGGTAGGCGGCAAGTGAATGAGAATCCATGAGCATAGCTGTCTATGTGATTGGGGCGAGAGAGCGCAGCCAACACCGCTGCAGCTTCAAGGATAACGGGTATAGAGGATGCTATGTTGAAGCAAGTATCGTTATGGTTAGCATTAAGTGCCATGCTATCGGGGCTGGCCACGGCAGCAGATTATGCAAAATTCACCACGCCCGGTCTGGCGAAAGGTCAGATAACCCATGGCGATATTGCCCCCCTGATCAAGCACTATCAACAACAGGATTGGCTTGAGGTTACCGAGCTTGGCCGTTCAGTTGAACAGCGGCCGGTTTATCTGTTTAAAATTGGCCAGGGCGAGCGCAAAGTGCTGGCCTGGTCACAAATGCACGGCGATGAGCCAACCGCAACGGCAGCCGTTTTCGATTTACTGGCAATAATTGAAGCGCAACTGCAACAGCAGGCGGCAACGGGCGAAGGCGGGCCGGCCTGGCTGGATGAGATTAGTTTATACCTTATCCCGATGCTGAACCCGGATGGGGCTGAGCGTAACAGCCGCTACAATGCGCTGGGGATTGACGTTAACCGCGATGCCGTGGCGCTACAAACCCCGGAAGGCCAGATGCTGATGCAGGCAGCCAAAAACATCAAGCCACATTATGGCTTTAACCTGCATGATCAGAACCGTTACCATGCTGCCGGCGATAATAAAAAACCAGCAACCATTTCGCTACTGGCTCCGGCCTTTAATCAGGCGCGGGAGATTAACCCCAGCCGCCATGCGGCAATGCAGCTGATAAGCGCAGTAAAGCCATTGCTGGATAAGGCGATACCTGATCAGTTGGGCCGCTATGATGACGAATATTCTGTGCGCTCTTTCGGCGATACCTTTTCTAAAATGGGCATTAGCACCGTATTGGTCGAGGCGGGCGGTAACTACAATGACCCGTTCCGCCAGCAAGCCCGCCAGCTTAATGTCCAGCTGTACTTACGCTGGCTGGAGCTAATAAGTACCACGCGCTACCGGGACTATGATTTAAGCGGTTACAACAGCATACCCATGAATAACAGCGGCGGCATGAAAGATTTAATTCTTAATCAGGTTAGCTTGCCGAAGGCCGACGGCAGCGGCACCCTGGCCCGGGTCGATTTAGCCTTTAACGCCGGCGGGAATGGCCGGGGTAGCGTAGTGCTGGATGAAATAGGCGACGCCAGCATTTATGGTGCTTACCACAGCATAGATGCCAGCGGCATGGATTACAGCGCCGGAAAGGCCTACCCGTTAACTAAACCGCTAACCTTAAGCAGCGAGAGTTATATTCAGATGCTGGCCGGGGGTTACAGCCATTTTACGGGTAAACCAGACTGGCTGACCAATAACTCAGGGTTACCGGTAGCGATAAATCCATCAGGGGTGAAAAGCCGCTGGCCGCAGCGCCGTTCATCCACCACCTTTTTGCTTAGTAGCAAAAATAAAGTCGAGCTGGCGGTGGTAAATGGCCGGGTGATCAGGCTGGCAGATGCCAGCCTGTCAGATGCATTTAGTGGCAATTAGCGTTATTTACTGCCATTAAGCCGTTGCTGCCAGTTAAGCAGCGCGGCCAGCAACTTGCGCACGTTAGCCTGAATTTTGTCATCAGTTAAATCGCCATCGGTGTCAAAAGCACCGCTAAAGGCGTTGGCAAATACTTCAGGCTGGTTCAGCGGATGCAGGTTGAGATAAACGCATACCTGGCGCAAGTGATACTGCGAACGCGACGAGCCCATACCCGCTGCCGAGCCCATAATCGCCACCGGTTTACCACTTAGTAAATGATTGTCGGGCTCACGCGAGGCCCAGTCGAGTGCATTTTTCAGGGCCGGTGCCAGCGAATAGTTGTATTCCGGGCAGGCCAGTAGTAAGGCGTCGGCCTCCGCCATTTGCTGACACAGGGTTGCAACCGCTGGCGGCTTCGCGCCGAGGTCGGCATTGTAAAAGGGCACCTCCATTAAATCAGCCAGATGAATTTTCATGCCGTCAGGGCAATTGGCCATGGCGTAGCGCACCAGGCCGCGGTTAGTGGATTTTGCCCGCAGACTGCCGCAAATTGCCAGTACGTTAATGCTCATTTTAACTCCTTATTATTCAGAACGGTTTTCAGGTTTGTTTTTCAGTAGTGGTGTTCAGTGTAGTCCATTTGGGTCGGGTTTCTGCGATAAGTTCAGCGCGGGTAAAGCTGTCAGGTTGACAATGGCTGCTATATTTCTGGCAACTATCACGCTATAAAGGCTACTTTAAGGATTACCTTATGTTTAAGGATCACGTTATGCACACCCCCCTGCGCTTGCCTTGCGGCATTATTTTGGGCCTGGCAATGCTGACGGCTTGCCAGCCTGATTCGGCCGACGCGACAAAGAACGAACCGGTAACACAGCAAATAGCCACGCCAGCCGATACCAGCCAGACGGCGCTGGACTGGCCAGGCAGTTATCAGGGCGTTATCCCCTGTGCCGATTGCCCGGGCATTAAAGTTACCTTGCAACTGGACGCTAACCAGCAGTATCAGCTGTCGCGCTATTATCAGGAGCGCGCAGATGAACCCGAGCAAACCTCAGGTCAGTTCCGCTGGAGCAGTGACGGCAGAACCATTCAGCTGGATGACGCTGCAAATAGTCAGTTTCTGGTGGGTGAGAACCGTATTTTGCAGCTTAACCCGCAAGGCGAACGGATTAGCGGTGAACTGGCAGCGCAATACTGGCTGGATAAGCAGCAGACATCTGAGCCGACCGCTGATGCGCTGAACATTGTCGGTAAATGGCAGTTGACTGAGCTATCACAACAAGCGGTTGATCCTGACGCAAAGGTATTTTTGCAGTTTGATGCTACAGGCCGGGTTAGTGGCTATACCGGTTGCAACAATCTGAGCGGCGGTTACCAGTTACAGGGGCCTAAGCTGGCGTTTACCCCGCTGGCCACCACCCGCAAAGCCTGTTTTGAGGAGACAGTAGAGATGCAATTGCTGGATGTGCTGAGCAAAGCCGATAACGTTAGTATTGCCGGGAATGAACTGACCTTAAACCGGGCAAAAATGGCGCCGTTGGCCCGTTTTACCCGACTTGAAGACACTACAGAACAATAACTGCCTGCCAGTGCCCCCTGGCCAGTAAGCACTAGCCAGGAGGCACGACATTACGGATACAGCAAATATGGCTGGCGCTGAGCGGCAAACGCCTGCAGTGCCGGTTGCCAGCTGGCACGAATTTGCTGCTCAGTTAAGCCTTGCTCAAGTTGCTGGCGCAGGCGGGCAGTACCTGCCAGCTTGTCCATAAAGTCTGGTGAGTTAAAAAACGTTTCGTTATGCGCAGCAAACAACTGCTGCCAGTTAATCAGATAGCTTAAATCTAAGCCTGCTGCTGTTACCTGGCGCAAATCCTGGCCCTGGCTGGGGGTGTCTTTTAACGGCGGGTTCATTGCTGCGCCGGGCGTGGCGACCGGGGTAAAGCTAAACTGACCCAAACTAAACTTGTCATAACCAATCGCCTGAAACGGAAACGGGGTGCCGCGGCCAATACTTAACGGCGTCGCCTCAAAAAAGCCCAGCGATGGATATAGCGCGATGGCCTGATCATTGGGTAAATTGGGGCTGGGCGGTACCGGCAGGCTGTAGGCCATATCGCGCTGGTAGTTCGCCACCGGGATCACGGTCAGGTCCAGCTGGTCGGCGTCGGTTATCCAGCGCTTGCCCTGAATCATTAGTGCCAGCTCGCCCACCGTCATGCCGTGCAGCAGCGGTATCGGGTGCATGCCCACAAAAGACTGATAGGCTAAATCGAGCACCGGACCATCCAGATAGCGGCCATTCGGGTTAGGGCGATCGAGCACCAGCATAGCCACCTTATGTTCAGCGGCTGCCTGCAGCAGATAATGCATCGAACTGATGTATGTGTAATAGCGAACGCCGACATCCTGAATATCAAAAATAACGATATCCAGCGCCTGCATTTGCGCCGCACTGGGTGCCTTATTGGCGCCGTACAGCGACAACAACGGAATACCCGTTTTGCTGTCTGTACCCGAGCTGACTTTCGCGCCGGCATCATGATCGCCGCGAAAGCCGTGTTCCGGCGCAAATATACTGACAACATTTACCTGATTTGCCAGCAATACATCGACCAGATGCTGCTGACCCACCCTTGAGGTTTGATTAACCAGTAAGCCCACTTTCTTGTCTTTCAATAGCGGCAAATAGGCCGCCAGTTGCTCAGCGCCAGCAGTAACCAGGCCGGGTGCTGGTGACGGTTGCTGACTATGGCTGTTGCTACAGGCAGCTAAACAGATGAGCGCCAGTAAACTTAACCAGAGTTTCATGCTTTTGCCTCCAGTGCTTTACCAACAAAGCCCTGGCTTTTGGCCAGCGCCTGCTGGCAGCTGGCCAGATCATCACCGGTTAAAATCAGTAAAATGGCCAGTTTAGCGTTCATATCGGCTTGCTGCAGAGCAGCACTGGCGGTAACGTTGTCGCAGTCGGTCGCCTGCATCACAATACGAACCGCTCGCGCCTGGAGTTTTTCATTGCTGGCGTGCAAGTCGACCATCAGATTCTGATAAACCTTACCGCTGCGTACCATGGCCGCAGTACTGAGCATATTAAGCAGCATTTTCTGGGCGGTGCCGGCTTTCATCCGGGTCGAGCCGGTAAGAACTTCCGGGCCCACTTCAGCGCACAGGGCGATATCGGCTGCCTGCAGAATTGAGCCACTGCTATTACAACTGATGGCAACGGTAGTGGCACCCAGTTTACGGCCATAGGCCAGGCCGCCAAGTACATAAGGCGTGCGGCCACTGGCCGCAATGCCAACCAGTACATCGTTTGGCCCGAAGTCAATGGCGCTCAGTTCTTCAACTGCCAGCTCGGGGCTGTCTTCAGCACCTTCTACCGCATGCTGAATAGCGCGGGTACCGCCGGCAATTAAGCCAATAACCTGATTAGCCGGCACACTGAAGGTAGGCGGACACTCAGCAGCGTCTAAAATACCCAGCCGGCCACTGGTACCGGCGCCAAGATAAATTAGCCGGCCGCCATTGGTAAAGGCCGTGACAATAGCATCGACCGCCTGCGCGACTGCCGGTAAAGTGGCAACTAAGGCCGGTGCAACCTTGTGGTCGGCCTGGTTAATCAGCCTGACGATTTCCAGGCTATTAAGCTGGTCCAGTGCCGTTGACGCCGGGTTGCGGGCTTCAGTGCTCATACTGGCCAGTTGTTGTAACAATTCAGTTTGACTCATTTGCCATTCACTCTGCTTGAGGTTAATCAATATTTATCAGCCGGTGACGCCGGCAAGTTGGGCCCGTTGTTGTGCTGCCAGAATAAGCCCGCCGTCCAGCGCATCGCCCCTGGGCGGTTGCAGTAGTTTACTGACGGCAGGGCTAAGCAACGGCATACTGTTGGCGGCCAGGCCACCTAACATGACCACAGGCAAATCGCGCTGGCCGCGGCAACTAAAAACAAGTTCGGCGATGGCGTCAGCCTGCTGATGCAGTAATTGTTGAGCCAGCGGGCAGCTGCTGTGCTGAAAAATCAGCGGTGCCAGGGCAGCGTAATCTGTTGCTGTAGCCTGTTTAAGCCAGGGCAGAATGGTGGCAACATTGTCGCCACAGTGGCTGGCCAGTGCCCGGGTTAACGGACTACTTAGGCCATTGTCACTGTCCAGTTGCCATAACAATTGACGTACTGCCAGTTTACCCAGCCAGGCACCACCGCCCTCGTCACCAATAGTAAAGCCCCAGCCGCCGGTTTGCTGCTCGCTGCCATCAGCGCACAGTCGCATTGCTACCGAGCCGGTACCAAGCGCCAGCATAACGACCGGCTGACCATTGTTGGCACCGTATAATGACGTGCGGGCATCGGTAGTGAGCTGCCAGCCCGCAAACTCCAGCGGTAATTGCTGACAAAACGTCTGATGTAATTGCGGGTTACCGGCACCGGCCAGGCCGATGCAGGCGACCACTTGCTGCGGGCTGATGCCGGCCTTCTGACATACCTGCAAGCTGAGTAACTGAACATTAGTCAGGGCGAGCTCTAAATCATTTGATAGCTGCGCCGGGCCGCCAGCGGCTTGCCACTGCTGGCCGTTTTCAGGGTTGCTGAGCCTGGCCAGCGTCTTGCTGCCACCACCGTCTATTGCCAGTAAATACATGTCAGCGCTCCGCTTTGTCGGTTGCCGCCACTGTTGTGGCGGGTGCACCGCTGTAGCAGACAAGCCAGGCAATCAGGGTGCCGATACATAACTGCCAGGTAAAGCCTAAATCCAGACTGGCCAGAGCCGGGCTGATAAATTGCAATAAATAAGGCTGCATCAGCAAGGTTACGGCAAAGCCGGTTAACAGTGCGGCCGTTACGCTGCGACTGTTGCCTCTTTTACTGAATAGTGCGGTAAAAAATACCCCCAGCAGGCCGCTGTATGAAAACACCATAACACTCAGCGCAAATGCCAGCAGTGGCATGTCGGAATACTGCTGCCAGTAAAAACACAGGATAGCCATTAGCGATAGCGCCAATGCGGTAAACAACATGGCCCATTGCCCGGCGCGGACATAATGCCGCGGCGCCGTGGCCGGATGACGTTGCTGGCGCCAGGGTTGATACATATCCGCCACCAGTACCGAGGCCATTGAATTTAACCCTGAGGTAATCGTCGACAATGCTGCAGCAATAACGCCCACCACCACCAGGCCACGCAGACCTGATGGCATTTCATTCAACACATAATACATAAAGACGGTGATTTGCTCGCCGGCAAAGCTGGCGTTGTAACTGCTGGCACTACTGAACACATCGGGCCGTTGATAGTAAATATAAAGCAATAAACCAATCATAATAAACAGCAGCATGACCGGAATCACCATCAGCGCTGAGGACAACAGGGCTTTAGCACCGCCGGCGGCTGTTTTACAGGTAAGCACCCGCTGGGTCATATCCTGATCCAGGCCGAACGCCGCAATATTTAATAACACAAAGCCAGTGAGCGCAGACCAGATGGTAAATACGCCGCTGCTGCTAAAGTCGGGCCTGAAATCAAATAATAATAATTTATTGCTGCCATCGGCCAGCGGCTCACTTAATACCCGGTACAGCGTGGCCAGATCAAGTTGTAAGCTGCTGTACAGATAGCCCAGCACCACCAGGGCGGCAGACACGTAGACCGCACATTGTAAGGCATCGGTGTAAATAACTGAACGAATGCCACCCGCCATGGTGCAGGCCAGCCCGATCAACGCTAACAGGGCTATCGCCAGCACCACACTGCTGGCCTCAATATTGTTAAACAACAGCATGGCGACGGCCAGCGCGGCCATATATAAACGGGCACCACTGGCAAACACCCGGCCGAATAAATACATTTTACCGGCATGATTTTTAGCGGAAGCGCTAAAACGGTTTTCGAGAAGCTCATATACCGTGGTGACTTTTAACTGATAATAACGGGGGATTAGCCACTTAATGACCAGGATTGCCGCGATGATGGCGCCGATATTGGTTGCCAGATAGCTTAGGTTGCCGCGAAACCCCATATCTGGGCCGCCCAAAAAGGTTGCGGCAGATTGCGAGGTTGCCAATACAGAAATGGCTACCAGCAATGGCGGCATACTATTACCGCCCAGAAAATAATCACTGCTGTTGTCGGCACGGCGCCGGTTTACCCAGACAGCTAAGGTGGCCAGCAACAAAAAGTAGCCAGCAAATACGGTCCAATCTAACAGGGTCAGTTGCATAGCACGGTCCCGGGCTGATTATTATCAGCTTATTTTAGTTTTGCTTTTCGCCCTACTGGCGGCAGCGTGTTTTTTTTGTTCTACTGCAAGTTATTACTTTAACGAATGTTACCTTAACATAAGCGGAGTAGACAGTGTGTTGGAACAGCAAAAAAGCAAGTGGCAAAAATCACGGGTACTGGCATTTATGTTGTCTGGTGTATTGGCCATGAGCAGCCCGTTGCAGGCCGCAGCAAAGCCGCAGCAATCTGAACCCGGTGTACGGCAGATGTTGGGCCAGAAACTGATGCTCGATTTACGCTATTATTGCCCGGAACCCGTGCCAGCCGGCAAGTGCCGGACACCGCTGACGGTATTACCACCGGAACTGGCGACACTAATAAGTCAGTATGATATCGGCGGCGTTATTTTATTCGCAGAAAACCTGCAGGACACCCGGCAGATTATCAGCCTGAACCGCCAGTTACAGCAGGCAGCCGGGGCATCGGCACTGCAACATCCATTGTTTATCAGTATTGACCAGGAAGGCGGCCGGGTAGCGCGCATACCCCGTCAGCTGGCGACGTCGTTCAGCGGTAATATGGCCATTGGTGCCACTCATGCCCGGCATGGCAACCATTATGCCGAACAGGTAGGCAGGATTATTGCCGACGAGCTGCTGGCACTGGGTATTAACGTTAATTTTGCCCCCACAGTAGATGTCAACGTGAACCCGGACAATCCGGTGATCAATGTCCGGGCTTTTGCAGAAAACCCGGCGGTGGTCGCCGAGCTGGGTGGTGCCATGACAAGTGCTATGCAGCAGCGGGGCGTTGTCGCAGCGTTAAAACATTTCCCGGGCCATGGTGATACCCATGTTGACAGTCATCTGGGTTTACCCCGGGTTGAACACAGCCGCGAGCAAATTAATCAGGTCGATTTACTGCCCTTTACCGAGATTATCGCCAGGCACAACCCGGGCATGATTATGACCGCGCATATTCAGTATCCGGCGCTGGACAGTAGCACTTTTACCGCCAAAGATGGCCAGCAAATGGTGAAGCCGGCAACCTTATCGCGGGCAATTTTACATGATTTGCTGCGCGAGCAGCTGGCTTACAAAGGCCTTATCGTCACGGATGCGCTGGATATGGCCGGGATCAGTCATTTTTTCAGTCCGCATGATGCGGTTATTGCGACCTTTGCTGCCGGGGCCGATATTGCGCTGATGCCTGTCAAACTGCAAAGCCCGGCAGAGCTGGCTGATCTGGCAGCGTTACTTAACGCGCTGGAGCAGGCTGTTGCCAGCGGCCAGTTGGATCTTGCCGAGTTACGTGCCTCTTATCAGCGCATTATTGCCCTGAAACAGCAGTATCCGTTATTGCCGGAAGGCTCTGCAACGCAGCAGCTGGCAACCGCAGATAAGCTGCTGGGTAACAAAGCGCATCGTCAGGCAGAGCTGGCACTGGCGCAAGCTGCCATAACCCGTATCGCGCCGACTGACAGCAGTGCAAGCAAGGTGGTACTGCAACCGGGTAAAAAGATAGTCGTGTTAATGCCCGATAGTAATAAAGCGGCAGCGTTAACCCTGGCATTACAGCAGCAAAGCGAACAGACGCTGTCGATTAGCAGCCTCAGTTTGCTGCAGGATGATTTAGCTGACGCCAGTCAGCTGTTAGCCGATGCCGATGTGGTGATCAGTGGGTTTATTACGCCAATGCCTTCGCTGGCTGAAATAGGCGGTATGGATGATGTCAGTGCGCTTGGCCCGCTGGCCCTGCGCTATCAACGCCAGCAGCAAGACTTCCTCAGCTTGCTGCAACAGGTGCAACAACGGCAAACCCCCCATGCTTATATCAGCTTACGGGCACCCTATGATGCGGCTATTTATGGCCAGTATGCCGATCTGGTATTGGCCAGTTATGCCTACAACAGTGAAGACAAAGCGATAGCCGCGGGTGATGCCGGCGCCACCTACACCGCTCTGGCCAGAGTGTTGCTTGGTCAGGTGCCTGCCACTGGCAGCTTACCGGTAACGGTTACCCCGGCGCTGACCGGCAAAGAGGCACCCTGATGCTGGCCTGGATACGTCGCCATTGTGATGCCATTCTTGCCACATTACCGGCTCGACGCTTACTGGCGCTGGATGCATTACGAGGGCTGACCATTACCGGCATGATCCTGGTGAATAACCCGGGGAGCTGGAGTTATGTATACAGCCCGCTGCGCCATGCCGAGTGGCATGGCTGGACGATAACAGATCTGATTTTCCCGTTTTTTATCGTTATTGTCGGTATTTCGCTGCAATTCAGCCTGCAACGACAGGCTGAGCAGGCAAAATGGCCGCTGATCCGCCACGCCGCAGTACGCAGCACAAAGCTGTTTGCACTGGGGCTGTTTCTGGCGCTGTTCTACTATAATTTTGCTGATCCGGCGTACAGTTATGTTGAACAAAAACTGTTAACCCTGCGCTGGTTGGGGGTGCTGCAACGGATTGGACTGGTGTATTTTGCCACCGTATTAATTGTGCTGTACTTTGGTACCCGTGGCCGCATCGCCTGGTTAGTCGGGCTCTGTGTGCTGTATCTGGCGGCTATGCTGTATCTGCCGTATCAGGACGCTGCAGGTAATGAGTTCCGTGGCTTGCTGTTGTTTGGCAACAGCTTTGCTGCCTGGCTTGATCATAGTGTGTTAGGTGTTAACCATTTATATTATCGGACCGCCACGCCCTTTGCCTTTGATCCCGAAGGGCTCTGGTCTACATTGCCGGCGATAGCCAGTTGCCTGAGCGGTGTGTTGCTGGCGCAGTGGTTGCAAACCGATCGCACCCTGGGCCAGAAAATTCGGGGTTTATTGTTGCCGGGGGTTATTGCCGTTTGGCTGGCTGAATTATGGCACTTTAGTTTGCCGGTCAATAAAAGCTTGTGGACGCCCAGCTTTGTGCTGCTAAGTAGCGGCTACTGCGCTATTGCCCTGGCGGCCTGTATCTGGTTATGCGATGTCAAACGCTGGCGGCGCTGGAGCGCACCTTTTGTGGTGTTTGGTGCCAACGCCATTTTGTTTTATATGTTGGCCGGCGTGGTAGCCAGAGTGCTGGACATGGTCCGGTTTGCAGACACATCATTAAAAGGCTGGTTGTTCAGCGAGGTGTTTCAACCGGTGTTTGGCAATCTGAATGGCTCTCTGGCTTTTGCTTTAAGCTTTCTGGCCTTGTCTTATTTATTAATGCACTGGTGTTATCGACGGGGTTTTATTTTTAAGGTATAGCTAAATGCTAATTGCAGGTATTTGCTATTTCGGCGGCCTGCAGTAAGCTCAATAACAGAATAACAATAAAGTGACCTGTGTATGCGCTGTTTTGCTATGTTACCAGCACTGCTATTGGGTTTAGCTGTGGTGAGCTGTTGCAAGCCACTGCTGGCAGCAGAAAGCCGCCAGCTGGTCGTCGGGATATATCAGAACCCGCCAAAAATCGCGGTTAGTGCAGCAGGCATGCCCAGCGGCATTTTTGGCGATTTACTGGTCGACATTGCCCGGCAGCACAACTGGCAATTAAAACCGGTAAGTTGTGACTGGGCGTATTGCCTGGAGCTGCTGCAAAGCGGCGATATCGATATTCTGCCCGACGTGGCATACAGCCCCGAACGGGCCTTAAGTCTGAGCTTTCATCAAACGCCGGCGCTCTACAGCTGGTCACGCTTTTACGGTTTGACCAACACCAACATTCAACAGCTGACTGATTTGGACGGTTTGCAGGTCGCATTATTGCAAGACAGCGTGCAACATATTTATTTGCAGCAGCTTAAGCAACAGCAGCAAATGCAGCTGGACTTTAAGCCGGTTAAATCGCTGCAGGCCGCCTTTAATCTGGTCGCCGCAGGCGAGGCAGATGTCGCCGTTGCTAACCATTTGTTTGGCGACAACCGGGCGGCTGAATTTCAGTTACAAGCCAATCCACTGCGCTTTAATCCGGTCGAATTATTTTATGCCAGCCCCCTTAATCGTAATCAAGATGTATTAGCGATAATCGATCAGCAATTGCAGTTATGGCAGGATGACCCGCAATCTTATTATTATCAGGTAGTTAATCGCTGGAGCGAATCCAGCATTGCGGCCCAAAGCAATGGGGCTGACGTGAAGCTCATGTTGGTCGTTGTTGGCCTATTGTTATTGCTAAGTGTTATGGCGCTTTTCTGGTATCGAAAACGCAGTACGCAGCGACTACGCCGGCTGCGCCAGGATCAGGACAGGTTAACCACTATTCTCAATAGTGTTGATGCCCATATTTATATTAAAGATAAGCGGTTTCGTTACGAGTATGTCAATCATAAAATGGTCGAGTTATTCGGCCGGCCTGCAGAGCAGATTGTGGGTCATACCGACAGTTTGTTTTTTGATACTGCAACCGTAAACCAGCTGCATATTAATGATGAGCGGGTCCTGACCCGGGGGGAGCGGGTTGTAGAAGAAGAAACCAATACCACAATAAAAGACAATGAGCAGCGGGTGTATTTGTCAGTTAAGTTGCCCTTGCGCCATGCCAACGGTGAGATTTATGCGTTGTGCGGTATTTCTACTGATGTGACTGAACATAAGCAAAACCAGGCGGCGATACATCAGCTGGCCTTTTACGATGCGCTGACGTCATTGCCCAATCGCCGGTTATTGCTGGAGCGGCTGGAGCAGGCGTTTAATATCGCAGGCCGGATGCCGTGCCAGGGGGCCGTGCTATTTATTGATTTAGACCATTTTAAAGATTTAAACGACACGCTGGGCCACGCCGTGGGTGATAAATTACTCAGTTTGGTTGCCAGCCGGTTAAATGGTCAACTGCGAAAAAGTGATACCTTAGCGCGCTTTGGTGGCGATGAGTTTGTGGTGCTGTTATCGGAATTGCAGCCAAGAGCTGACCTTGCCGGGCAGCGCGTTGAGCTGCTGGCAATGAAACTGATGGACATATTAAGCCAGCCATTTCCGCTGGAAGATCGCAGTTATATCATTAGCGCCAGTATTGGTATTGCCATGTTTAGCGATGCCGGCAATGTTGATGAGCTGCTGCAGCGCGCTGATCTTGCCATGTATGATGCTAAAAACCGGGGCCGCAACCGGTACTGTTTTTACGACAGTGCTTTGCAGGCGAAAGTTCTTGCCCGCTCAGCGATGCTATCGGGGCTGCGCCAGGCGCTGAGTCAGCAGCAATTTCACTTACACTTTCAACCCCAATATCACAGTGATGGCAGGGTACTTGGCGCCGAGGTGCTGCTGCGCTGGCAGGACCCGGAGTTGGGGGCGGTCTCACCGGCCGATTTTATTCCGCTGGCAGAAGATTGCGGCCTGATCATCCCGATTGGTGCCTGGGTGTTGCAGCAAAGTTGTTTGCAAATTGCCCACTGGCAACATGATAGCAGCCGGGCCGGCTGGCATTTAGCGGTGAACTTAAGTGTGCGTCAGCTGCATGATAGCAATTTTGTTAAAATGGTACGCGAGACGCTGCAGCAAAGCGGTGCTAACCCGGCTAATTTAGTGTTGGAACTGACTGAAACCCAGTTGCTGCAGGACGTTGAAGCGGTGATCATTAAAATGCAGCAACTGGGTGAGCTGGGCGTACGGTTCTCGCTGGATGACTTTGGTACCGGCTACTCATCGCTTAGCTATTTAAAACGCCTGCCACTGCATCAGCTGAAAATTGACGGCAGCTTTGTCCGCGACTTGCTGGATGATCCGAGCGATGAGGCCATTATCCGAACCATTCTGGCGCTGGGAAACAGTCTGGAGCTGGCAGTTATCGCCGAAGGCGTAGAGACGGTCGAGCAGTATCATGCCCTGCGCAAGTTGGGGTGCCAGCAGTTTCAGGGATACTTATTGGGGCGGCCAGCACCGGTTGCTGAACTCAGCACGGCATTGCAAACCCTATGACCACAGGGCCAGCCGGCCTAAAAACAGCTGACCATGCTGTGACAACAACCAAATCAGCAACACGCCATTACCAATAATAACCAGCAATAACTCGCGCTGAAATAAAAACTTACGGCGCTTATGTGCCAGCTTTTTCTGAGCCAGCAGGGCGCCGGGCCAGCCGCCAATTAAACTGAATAACTGCAGGCTTTGTTCGGGCAAGCGCTGACGCTGGCGGGCGATTGCGGCCGCTTTATCGGTTTTATACAGCCAGTAAGTAAACAAACTTGCTTCAATATATAGAACAGGTAAGACGTAGGGCAGTGTGCCAAATAGCAACGCGATAACCACCAGTACCAGGAAGGCACAGCGAAAATACAATGCCACATCGCGGGTGTAGTCCAGATCAATCATATCTGTTTCAGGGATGGACGTTGGCGAAGTGCTGCTGATTAGCTGCAAACTGGTGGCCAGGGGGCGGCCACGTTTATCCTGGCTCAAACTAAATTGCAGCCGGCTACCTTCCACCGGACGGGTTTTTGCGTCGGTAAAGTCACGGATATGAAAAAATACCTGCCGGGTGTCATTGTCAGGTACAACAAAGCCAAAGCCTTTGTCGTCGCGCCAGTGCACCACCTTGCCTGTCAGCTGCATCGGTTGTTACCAAACTCCGGTTATGCCGATGAGCTGAGTGTACCAGAAGTTAACTGAATAGTGGTTTAACTAGTCGAACAATTGCCGTTAATTTATGCGTAAGCGCATCGACAAGTCGATGGCCTGTACATGTTTGGTCAGAGCACCGCTGGAGATAAAATCAACACCGGTAGCCGCCAACTCTGTCAGCCTCGCTGCGGTAATATTGCCTGATACCTCTAGCTTCGCCTGGCCATTGTTGATGTCAACCGCCTGCCTGATGTCTGCCAGGCTGAAATTATCTAGCATAATAATATCGGCGTTGGCCGCCAACGCCTGTTGCAGTTCACTCAGGTTTTCGGTTTCAACCTCTACCGGTTTGCCGGGAAAGTTTTGCCGGGCCTGGGTAACGGCTGCAGCAATGGAGCCTGCGGCCGCAATATGATTTTCTTTAATCAGAAAGGCATCAAACAGGCCAAAACGATGGTTAAAACCACCGCCACACTGTACCGCATATTTTTGAGCGAAACGAAGCCCTGGCAGGGTTTTACGGGTATCGAGCAGCCGGGTGGCGGTGCCTGCCAACAGGCTGACATACTGAGCGGTAACGGTGGCAGTGCCGCTGAGTAACTGCAAAAAATTAAGTGCGCTGCGCTCGCCGGTTAGCAGTAACGGCGCCGGGCCGCTAAGTGTACAAAGTACGCTATCGGCTGCAACGTGATCGCCATCATTGACTTGCCAGTCAACCGTTACCTGGGCGCTACCGCTCATCTGGTTAAGCTGGTTAAACACTTCATTGACCCAGGCTGTACCACAGACCACACAGGCTTCGCGGCTGATAACTGTCGCGCTGGCAGTTTGGGACGACGGAATTAAGCTGGCGGTAATGTCGCCCGCTGTTAATGCTAAAAAGCCTAAGTCTTCAGCCAGAGCAGCCTGCACACTGCGTGTTATCTCGCCGGCCAGATGGGGATGGTGTGTTGTTGTTGCGGAAGCTGTCATATTAATTTCGCTGAATTAAGGTAAGTTGGTTGCCTTGCTGGCGGAATTCTAACTGGTTTAAGGCGCTCATGCCTAACAATATCTCGGCACCGCCAAGGTTCGGCACAATGCTGGCACTAACCTGCTGCAGCACAATATCGCCCAGTTGAATGCTGTCTATCTGGCTCAGGTAGGCGGTTGTCAGGCCGTTGGCGGTGGCAACCTGAATAGCCCGGCCGCGCGGTAAACCCAGCTTTTCGGCAGTGGTCTGCGCAATTGCAACGGTAGTGGCCCCGGTATCCAGCATAAACTCAACGGGCTGGCCATTGAGCAGGGCGGTACCGACATAATGTCCGGCCCGGTTGCGGATAAGCACTGTGCTAATTTCACCGGCACTGCCGCGGGCACTTTGCAATTGCTGATTAGGGTTACGCTTACCGGCCAGATAGTCCTGAAAAAACATTACCAGCATGGCCAGCAACAGCAGCCAGGCTAACCAGCTGAAGACTTTAGCAAAAGGCGTAGGTTGTTCGGGGGCTTGCATTCAGCTGCCTCTGGCCAGACAATGGAGCCCTAGCTTAATCACAGTGCAGGCTAAAGGCAAAAAATCTGATGAAATTCTCCACTGAACCGCCCGATTTACCAGATTGTCCACCGCTGGTACAGCGGCCCTCTGCACATTTTGATCAACGGCCCGAGGGCGAGGTTATTAGTCTGCTGGTGATCCATAATATCAGCCTGCCGGCAGGCAGCTTTGCCAGTGCACCACAGCAAGACAGCTATGTTGATGCGCTGTTTTGCGGCAAGCTGGATTGTCAGGTGCATCCAGACTTTCATTCGCTGCAAGGGGTCAGGGTAGCAGCACATTGCGTGATATGGCGCGATGGCAGCATTTTTCAATATGTCCCCTTTGCCAGGCGCGCCTGGCATGCCGGGCAAAGTACATTTGCCGGCCGGGCTAACTGCAATGATTTTTCGATTGGGATAGAGTTAGAAGGCGGCGATAATATACCGTATACTGAGCAGCAATATCATAGTCTGGTTGCGCTTAGCCACTATTTGCTGGCGCGTTATAAAGACATTACACCGCAGCGAATAGTGGGCCATTGTGATATAGCGCCTGGCAGGAAAACCGATCCCGGTCCGGCGTTTGACTGGCCGGCGTATCATGCAGCGCTGGCATCACAGCGTGTTTAAGGAGAGCAGGGAATGACGTTAATCAGTATGTTGCTGGCGTTAATTATTGAACGGCTGGCCGTTCGCAGCGATGCCTGGCAGGCCCACCGTTATGTACAGGCTTATTTGCGACTTAGCCTGAAAACACCGTTGCTGACCTTAGCACGTCATCCACTGGGTAAATATGTATGGCTGTTGTTACCAGGCGCTCTGGTAGCTCTGGTGTTATGCCTGATAGATAACCGTCTGCTGACACTGATTGTTAATACCCTGGTATTACTGGTGGGCATTGGTTGCTGGCATTATCGCCAGCTATACAAGCAATATCTGAATGCGCAGGAGCGCGGTGACGCTGAGGCGGCTGATTTGGTTATGCAGCAAATTTGCTATGACAGTGGCAGCAACGCTGAACAAAACAGTTATGGCCAGAGCCTGGTATGGCTGAACTTTCGCTACTACGGCGCGACGGCGTTCTGGTTTTTAGTGCTGGGACCCTTTGGCGTAATAACTTATGTGCTGTTGCGCCAGTTACAGCAGCCACACACGTTCGCGCCCGACGAATCTGCACCAGCAGAGATGGAAACAGATTACAGTGCCTTGCAACCGGTAACCGATGAGCCCGATGCGGTCTCTGTGATGAGTTACTGGGCACAGTGGTTACCAACCCGCTTATTTGGCGTTGGTTTTGCGCTGGTAGGCCACTTTTCGCGGGCATCTAATGCATTGCTGGCTTACTTTCTCGATTTTAAAACTGACAATGAACAGGTGCTAACCGAGGTGGCGGTTGCCGCCGAACCTGTGGATGCAGAGCAACGCAATACGGTCGATGAAACCAGCACTATGGTGCAATTGGCTAAAAGGAATATGTTGTTTTTTCTGGCACTGGCCGCAGTGCTGACGTTAAGCGGCTGGCTGTACTAATATGGGGCAATCTGCTGAACAATTATTGCCATACATTGCTGCGACCTTCGATCAAATGCCCTTCAATCGGTTGCTGGGGCTGCAGGTCAGTCGTTTTGCCGCCGATGAAGTCGAGGTGCGTTTTCCCTGGGCCGGGCAATTGGTTGGTAACCCTATTCAGCAAATTCTGCATGGTGGCGTTATTGCCACGGTGTTAGATGTGGCCGGTGGCATGATGGCGGTGGCCAGCGCTCTGGAACGGTTCAGTGACATAGAACAAGCTGAACTGGTGCAGCGCTTTGGTAAAATGAGCACCATTGATATCCGCACCGATTACCTGCGGCCCGGCCGGGGTGAAATGTTTATCGCGACGGCCCGGGTTATCCGCTCGGGCAATAAAGTTGCGGTATGCCGGATGGAACTGCATAACGAACAAGGCGTGCATATTGCACTGGGTACCGGTACTTATCTGGTTGGCTAAGGGTCAACGGTCTGAGGTAACAAGATGTCGTTAAGCAGGGAGCAGAAGCTCGGTGGTGCTTTCGCTGCCAGCGCTTACACCCTTTGGGGCATCGCCCCTTTGTATTTTAAACAAATTGACTTTATTGCTGCGACGGAAATTCTGGTCCATCGTATTGTCTGGTCTTGCCTGTTGCTCTGGCTGGTGTTGCTGGCCCTGCGACAGGGACCCCAGTTGCTGCGGGTGCTACGCCAACCGGCTTTGATGTTGTGGTTGCTGTTTACCGCCGTGATCCTGGGCGCCAACTGGGGGTTGTTTATCTGGGCGGTCAACAGCGACCATATGCTGGATGCCAGCCTGGGCTACTATATTAACCCGTTGTTAAATGTATTACTGGGCATGTTGTTCCTCGGTGAGCGACTTCGCCGGTTGCAGTGGCTGGCTCTGGGGCTGGCGGCCAGTGGTGTGGCTATACAGGTGGTGATATTTGGTTCTATTCCCTGGTTAGCGCTGGCGCTGGCTGGCTCTTTCGCGGTGTATGGCTTATTGCGCAAAAAGCTTGCGGTAGAGGCTATTACCGGTTTGTTTGTTGAGTCGTTGCTGTTGTTGCCGCTGGCCATTGGTTATTGGTGGTTTTATGCCGACAGCAGTGCCGTTAATATGCTGCAGAACAGCATTGGCCTGAACCTGCTGCTGATAGCAGCAGCCTTTGTTACCACTATTCCATTACTATGTTTCATTGCCGGCGCCCGCCGTTTGCAGCTGTCGACCATGGGCTTTTTTCAGTATATTGGCCCCAGCCTGATGTTTGTATTTGGGGTGTGGCTGTATCAGGAGCCATTGCGACCGGCCAGTTTAATTACCTTTGGCTTTATCTGGCTGGCGCTGCTTATCTACAGTCTGGACGCCTGGCGGCATATTCGTTATCAGCAAAAAATACTGCGCAATGCGGTATGCTAATCAGTACCAATAGTGGTTGTTCGTGTTTACCCTTTTATTGCAGGAGCAAGGTATGCCGGGTCCGTTAGATTTAATTGCCGTTATCTGGTTTTTTGTTTTATGGATTGGCTATACCCTTTATGCCAAGCGACGGGCAAAGGTGGTGAGCTGTTTGTCATTCGAGCTGCGCCGTAAGCGCACCGACTGGATGCAGAAAATGCTGACCCGCGATAACAAAATGGCCGATGTTGGGTTAATTTCCACCCTCGAGCGCAATGTGACGTTTTTCGCGTCCAGCTCGTTGTTGATCCTGGCTGGTTTGTTAACGGCCATGGCTTCGGCGGAAAAACTCAGCCTGATGTTGTCAAATCTGGTGCCCTGGGCCAGTTATACCGAGGGCTCAGTCCAACTGAAGTTACTGCTGCTGACCTTTATTTTCGTGTTTGCGTTTTTTCAGTTTACCTGGTCATTAAGGCAGTATGGCTTTTGCGGCGTATTAATTGGCGCAGCGCCTGATGGCCGCAACTTAAATGAAGAAGATCAGGCGCTATATGCCAACCGGGCGGCTAAAGTGATTGATCAGGCTGGCCACTCATTCAACTATGGCTTGCGCGCCATTTATTTTTCGTTGTCGACGTTATCCTGGTTTATTGACCCGTTATTATTTATGGGCAGCACGGTGGTGGTTATGTTTGTAATGAAAGAGCGCGAGTTTCACTCGAAAGTGCTTAAAGCGCTGCAGGAGTGCTAAGAAAGGAGTGCAAAGAAAGAAAAAGAGAAAAAGGGGTCGGAGCTAATTACCAGCTAATTAGCTCCGACCCCTTTTTAAAACCATTTTTTAGCGGCGTTCGAAGGCCTTAATAACCCGCGATACACCTTCTACGTTGCGTGCGATATCTACTGCTTTATCCGCTTCAGCGCCTTGTACCAGGCCCATTAAAAACACTTCGGCGTTTTCAGTTACCACTTTAATATTCAGGCCCGCAACATCATCATCGGCCAGCAACTGGGTTTTCACCTTAGTGGTGATCCAGCTGTCCCGGGTGCGGGTGGTCAGCGAGGTGCTGTTACCCAGGCGGATTTGATTATGAATGTCGCGCACCCCCGGGGTGTCTTTAATCAACTGCTCGGCAGTGAGCATAATGTTATTGCTGTTAACCTGGCCAGTCAGCAGCACGACACCGTTATAACTGGTGACATTTATATTGCTGCTGTCAGGAATACTGTCAGCGGTGCCTATTGTCCGCCGGGCCCGGATAACAATGCTGTTATCGTCCAGTTGTGAGCCCAGGGTACGGCGGTCATTGGCCGCAGAGGCGGCAGTAGCGCCACCAGCAACCACAGCTGCCGCACAACCTTGTAACAGTAACACGGCGCTAACGAAGGCGATAAGTTTGCTGGTATTCATAGTTCTCCCTGCTGTGGAAACAGCGTAGTGTCAATTAGCTCGCAAATACAATGCAGTAAAAAGGTGTAGCATTCAAAAACCCGGGCCGGGCGGTGTGCCGGCACTTTTAATTCAACATCCTGCTGGTTCAGCAGGCCGGCCAGTTCACTATCATTATCAATGGTTAAGGCGATAACTTTCAGATCGCTGGTTACCGCCGCTTCGACTGCTTTTATTAAGCTTTGTTCAGAGCCGGTCAACGAAATAACCAGTAAAACATCGGTTGCACTACCCAGCGCCCGAACCTGGCGGGCGAAATAGTCCTGATTAATATGGTTATTTGGGTGCAGGCTGGAGATATCATTTTGCAGGGCCAGGGCGGGCAAGCAGGGTCGTTCTGTTTCAAACTGGTCCAGTAGCAACTGAGCAAAATGGCTGGCCAGGCCATGGCTGGCACCCACGCCGCAACATAGCACTTTGCCACCATTTATCAGAGCGTTAACGATAACTTCTGCACTATTTTCAATAGGTTGTGCCAAAGCTTCGCTGGTGGCGATCATGGTCTGAATATTTTCACTGAAAAGCTGTCGGATATGTTCCTGCATTACCCTGTCCTTTAACTGAATGCGTTTTGCAACCAGTTGTAATTAAACGGCTGGTGCCCTTCAATAGCTAACACGTCGATGCGGCAAGCTTGATCCTGACCACCATGTTGTTGCAAATACCAACGCACCGCACGCAATATTTTTTGTTGCTTGGCAGCGGTAACGGCGGCCAGAGCGCCACCAAAGGCGGTGCTGGCACGGTATTTTACTTCAATAAAGACCAGCTGACTGCCGTGGCGCATGACTAAATCTATTTCGCCCGCCTTGCACTGAAAATTACGACACAGCAGGCTAAGGCCTTGTTGCTGCAGATAGTCCAATGCCAGTTGTTCGTAGTATTCACCCTTGTTGTTCATATTCAGGGTTCTTGCACGGCTACTAAACGGTTGTTGCGGTAGCTGGCCCAGCTTAGCCGGCGCACAATACTGCCATCAGCGGCCAGGCTCAATTGTCCGGTCAGACCGGAAAAGCCCAGTGCCGGCAAATGTTGTTGCTGCTTCAGGCGGGCAATAAGTTGATAGGCATCGTGGCCCATGGCAAACAGTCGTTGCAATATTTCGTCCTGCTCGCTGAACAACTGCTGATACTGTTCACGTAGCTGCACACTACTTTGTTCGCCCAGCATCCAGGGCATTTCGGTAAACGTCAGGCCGTTTAAATCACGTTGCTCGTTCCGGTCGAGGCTGGCGCTAAAGCTGCGGGAGCTGGCATATACGGGTAACTTAGGGGCATTCTGATTAACCGACACGTCAACATAGGGTTTAAACAGACGGGTTTGCACCGGATCGGCAATCAGATAAATGGCATCAATATCCAGCCGGCTGTGGCCTTCTGCTTCAAGCTTTACATTGCGCGCCAACAGGTTGCTGATGCTACTGATCCGATCCTGACTGGCATCAGTTTCCAGCAAAGCGCTGACAATGGCTTCCAGCTCGGCTTTGGCGCTGAACTGATAGTGTTCCGGTGCAGGGTGGCCAAGTTGCTGCCACTGACTGGCAAAGTGTTGCTGCATGCGCTGACTGATATTGTTAGTGGCGCTGATGACTACCGGATGCTGATAACCTTTTTGCTGAAACAGCGCGGCCATCTGGCTGGCTTCATCTTCCATGCTCAGCGCAAAAAAGAAATGTTCAGGTTTTACTGGCTGTGCTGCCGCACGTGAGTTTAAAAATAAGGTCGGCCAAGGCCAGTCGGCCTGCTGGCTGATCATATCAACCTGGTCTCGCAGCAACGGGCCGACGACAAAATCGACCATTTGCTGCTGCAATGCCGCCGTTAGTTGCTGCGGGCTTTGCTGGCTGTCGATAAAAATAAGCTGAACCGCTGACTGCTGCTGACTGGCTGCGGTCAATAAACCATACTGCAAGGCCTTGGCATGCTCCCGGAAATTGCCACTTAGCGGCAGCAGTACGCCAATTCTGGCCGGCTGGTAGGGCGCCAGGGCGGTGAGTTGTTGCAACGCTGTGGGTAAGGCATCAGGCCCGGGCATAAAGGGGTAACGTTGATGCCAGTCGGTCAGTGCTTGCTGCAACGCTTGTTGCTGGCCAATGTTTTCCCGGCTTAACTGGGTTAGATTCAGCCAGGCAAGCTGGCGGTTGGTGGCATTAGTGCGCAGACTGGCCAGGTTACTTTGGCTCAGTGCGCTAAGTTGCTGCCATAGCAAGTCCCACATTTGAGGATAGTTGCTGTTGGTCTGCTGCTGTTGATCCAGTTGCAATAACCAGCGGCTGGCCGCCAGGCTGCGTTGCTGGCTGGCATAAAACTGTCCGGCCTGCCATAAAAACTCGCTAACATCCGCTTGTGGCAAGCTGTCCAGGTTAGTGCTTTCCAGCAAGGCGTTGGCACGGTCAGTTTCGTTATTGGTAAGGTAGGCTTGTAGCAACAACAGGCTGTTGCGCTGGCGAACGACTGCGTATTCGCTGTTAGCTAAAGTATGGGTTATCGCCAGGGCCAGTGGATATTGTTGCTGCTCCAGCGCGGCCTTTGCTGCACGTAGCAAATGAATTTGCCGCGCTTCACCCTGATAATCCCGGGCTTTTTGGTATAAGTCGGTGGCATCTTCGGGGATTGTTGGCGTTATTGCCTGGTCTACGTTGGTAGCCGGGCGCTCAGCAGGGTGCGTGGTTTGCTGGGCACAGCTGGCTAACAGGCCGCACAGGCTTAAAAATAGCAGTGGCTTTAGTTTGCTGGAATTCACGTTGCACAGTACCATTAGACTTTTAATAGGGCTATCTTACTTAGACTGTCCGCCAAGCTCAATTAAATAGCGAAATATGACTAAACAAACCGGTTCTTTGTATGTTGTTGCCACACCGATCGGCAATTTAGCTGACATTAGCGAACGCGCTGTGGCTACGTTAAAACAGGTTAGCTGTATCGCCGCTGAAGATACCCGGCATACCGGTAAGTTGCTGGCCCACTTAGGGGTGCAAACCCGCAGCCTGGCCCTGCATGATCACAATGAAAAACAACGCGCGGCCAGTATTATTGCCCGTTGCCAGGCAGGAGAGGACATTGCCCTGGTGTCTGATGCCGGCACACCACTGATCAGCGATCCCGGTTATAGCCTGGTACGGCAGTGCCGCGAGGCCGGGGTAAAGGTGGTGCCAATCCCGGGGCCTTGTGCTGTGATTACCGCGTTATGTGCCGCAGGTTTACCGACTGACAAATTCTTATTTATTGGTTTTCTGGCCGCAAAAAGCAGTCAGCGCCAGGCCCAGCTGGCGGCGTTGCCGGCTGACGTGGGTACTATTGTTTGCTATGAAACCGCCCGGCGCATTCAGGCCTGTTTAGACGATGTCGCGCTGGTGCTGGGTGCCGACCGTGAATTAGTGCTGGCCAAAGAGTTAACCAAAACCTTTGAAGCCTTTTGTCATGGCACTGCGGCAGAGATCCAGGCCTGGCTGAATGACGACCCACAGCGCTGTCAGGGCGAAATGGTGCTGATGATCGCATCAGAACCGGCCAAAGCGGCCAGCGATATCAGTGAGCAAGCGCAGCAAACCTTAAAAATTCTACTGGCCGAGCTACCGGTGAAGCAGGCTGCGGCGTTAACGGCGCAAATTCATAGTGAGAAGAAAAACGCCTTGTATAAGCTGGCATTGGAATGGGCTGGTGAAAGCTGACAATTCGGGTATAATCCGCGCTGAGTTGGCCAAGACAATCGCTGCTTGCGTAAGCAAGGGGAGGAAAGTCCGGGCTCCACAGGGCAGGGTGCCAGGTAACGCCTGGGGGGCGTGAGCCTACGACCAGTGCAACAGAGAGCAAACCGCCGATGGCCCGCGCTTTCTTCGGAAAGAATGGGATCAGGTAAGGGTGAAAGGGTGCGGTAAGAGCGCACCGCGCGGCTGGCAACAGTTCGTGGCACGGTAAACTCCACCCGGAGCAAGATCAAATAGGCCCTCTTTGGCGCGGCCCGCGTTGAGGGCGGGTAGATTGCTTGAGGCTTAGGGTGACCTAAGTCCTAGAGGAATGATTGTCACTCTGGCAACAGAGCACAGAACCCGGCTTAATGGCCAACTCACCTTTCAATTTTTATGCGGCTTTCAGTAGTCGCTAAACCCCGGTTTTTGCGCGTCAGGCAATGGTTGCCTGGTCACATCCAGCGCAATGTTCATGTGCTGGATGCCTGCGTCCAACGTCACTGCTTGCGACGGCAACATTTTATTTTGCCATGGATGCCAGATTTTCAGCTGAAAATTGGTCTGCGGCAAGTCTGCAAAATGCACTGTGCCACTGGCATCAGTCATGGCAGTATATCGACTGCCAGTGACGTATAAGTAAGCCAGCATATTGTCATGAATATTACAGCCCAGGGTTATGACACCGGCTCGGTCAAACAGCACCGGCGCTTCTGGCTTGCCAGAGTACAATCGCAATTCAAATACTTTAGCGGGCGAAAATGAGTAGACATGATGTCGGGTCTTATCCATATTTGGAAAATCAACTAAGGTGCCTTGCGCCACCACACTGACAAAGGGCTGAAAGTTTAAATCTTTTTGTATCACCTGTGCGGCTTCTGGCGAAGCCAGGGCTGGATACGCATCATTAACCAGTTCAATAACCGTAAAAGGTAATGGCTTTTGTGCAGTATCGGTAATATTTATATGAAGCTCAGCGGCAAGAGCCTGCAACGGAATAATAAATAAAATCAATAAAATGAGCTTTAGCATCCTGATGACCGATGGTCCTGAACAGATGATTACGATAGTACATTTGCAGCAGAAAAGCATTGAAAAACAACGGAGAGCGTTCTGATGAAAGCCCAAATAATTCGCCAGATTGTATTACTCATTACTGCGCTGCTGGTATTTGACAGTGCAGCCGTTGAATTGACGGTTAAAGCGAAAGGCGAATTTGCTATCTCTCAAACAGAACCGGCGAATTTGGTCAATAAAACCTGGTTTAGTGGCGGTACCGGTCAGCTGGCTTACCCTGAGCAAACATTCAGTGCCGGGCCCCAACTTTTAAGCATAGATGCCGCAACAGCATCGCCTTTTTCGGCCAGGGTGAATGCTCAGTGGCATGCCAGACCTGAAAATGGTTTTTCTGTGACTGAAGCCTGGCTGAGCTGGTCACCTTTGCCGATACAAGGTTATCGTTTGCGTAGCCGCCTTGGCTACTTTTATCCGCAGTTGTCGCTGGAAAATACCGATACTGCCTGGTCATCACCCTACAGTAGCACCTTTTCTGCCATTAATAGCTGGGTCGCAGAAGAAGTCCGCACCCGGGGTGGTGAGTTCAGTATCAGCCGGCCTGGCCGGTTTTTTCAATCGAATCACAACTGGACCGGGGTAGTTGGCGCTTTTCAGGGTAATGATCCGGCGGGCACTATTCTGGCCTGGCGCGGCTTTGCTTTACATAACTGGCAAACGGGCATCGGCGAGCGGGTTAATTTCGCTAATTACCACAGCATCCAGGCAGGTGACTTAATATTACAGAACCCATGGGTTGAACCAACCCGGGAATTAGACCACCGTACCGGCTATTATTTTGGGTTACATTGGGAATACGGGCAACAAACCCGGATCCGCGCTTACTACTATGACAATAATGGTGATCCCTTAGTATTCAGTCATCAGCAATATGCCTGGCGTACCCGCTTTACCAGTTTGGCTATGCAGCATATCTTTAATGAGCATTGGCAGTTTGTGGCTCAGTGGCTGCAGGGCAACACCTTAATGGGGCCGGCAGCGGTAGATGCTGATTTTGACGCCTGGTTTTTGCTGGCCCATTGGCAAAAGGACAAGTTAAGCGCAACAGTACGCTACGACAACTTTAAGGTAGATGATAACGATCTGACCCCGGCTGACAACAACACCGGTGATGGCCAGGCGGTATTGCTCGCTTTGGCGTATCAGCTCCATTCTCAATTTCAGGTCAGTGTTGAACACGTCTGGCTTGACAGTGACCAACAGAATCGCCGGCAATGGGGCTGGCCTGTTAAGCAGCAACAAGCCGTCAGCAAACTGGTGTTTACCTGGCGCTGGCCATAAAAAAAGCCCGCACAAGGCGGGCGAAAGGTACCAGGAACAACGAGGGTTTAGAAATCGAAACCGACTGACAACTGGACACGACGCGGGTTGTAGTAACGCGTGGGTTGGCCATAATTAGTCGATGATGCTACCTGCTGAATACGATAACCTGTTTGTCTGTCGAATACGTTAAACAGATCTGCCCGGAAATTGAGCGTGTATTTCTCTGCTATCGTAAAGTTCTGGGTATAACTTAAATCTAACTGCCAATGGCTTGAGCTGCGGCGACTACCGGCTGGTTCACTGTAACGGATTGTCGAGCTTGAATAGCCATAATATGAACCATCCCAGGTTTCCCATGGCTGGCCTGACTGGAATACAAAGTAGGCACCAATATTGGCCTGCCAATCCGTAGTGTAGTAACCAAATGCTTTGAACAGATGGGGTTTATCTCCGGCCAGTTTGCCTTGCTTTAAGTCCCATGAATAACGGCCAGCACCATCAGCATAGTTAGACGAGCCAATAAAGATATTCTGATCCGTATTGCCGGTTGTGTTGTCCTGGTCAAAATTACCGGTATAACGGCTCCAGACATACGAAGCATTGAAGTAGGTGCGATCGCCAAAGTATTCAGCTTCTAAACTCACTTCCCAATACTTGGTTTGACCTTCATCTATTTCCGCTATGACATAAGAACCGCCAGATGGGTTGCCTATACCGTCCATCCGCTCGACCAGATCAGGAATGTAAAGACCTTTAGCAGCAATATGAGCAGGTACACCCGCTGCCTGACTACTAGATGGGTAAGCAGCTATGCGGCCATTATTGGGCATATCTTCCCAAAAGTTGTCTGCTTCACGATAACGGGTATGACCCCGTAACTGCAATCTGTCAGTAATGGCCTTAGTCGTACCAATGGTTATTTCATCAATACGGTGTGGTTTCAGATTATCGGCAAACAGTTTGCCTGATGAGCCGCTGGCAGCACCCGAATCCAGGAAGTTACCGTTTTCATCAAAATAGACTTTCAATGATTGCTGGGTATTTCGATCCCATGACGCCGCCCGGGCCAGAGAACTGGCTTCAGGGTTATAGCTGGCAAAGTTGGCAAATACCGTATTCTGACCATCGTATTTCCAGTTAACACCTAAACGTGGCTGAATCATGTCCTGCCAGTCTATCTTATACATTTCGTACTTTTCACCCATTGCCAACTCCCAACCCGAGCCATTGGCAGAGTTGGGGCGTAAGCCTTGTCCGTATAAGGTATCCTGGCTGATTAACACGCCAATATTATAGGTGAAATCACCGTGTTCAATCGTATCGTTTATTTCCAGATTCCACGATTCGGATGAGGAGTTGATGGCAGATACGGCTTCACCCGACTCGTTCAAAAAGCTCATTTGCTCAGTGGTAGCAACGTAGTAGACAGAAGTTGGATCTAAATCGCCCACCGCACTTTCAAGGGTCAGATTACGGCCACCGGTATAGCTTATTAAGCCCCAGCCATTTGAAAACCGACTCAGCTCTTCTTCGGCTTCTGAAAATTTCAGGCCAATGTGAATAGAGTGCACCAGCACATCGCCAATAATCTGGTGGTCTAAGGCCAGTTCAAAGCTGTCGCGGAAGAAATTTTGGTTGTTGTACTGATAAAAGGCGCCTACGCCGCCACCACCGGTCGCTTCGCCATTTACCATGTAGCCATAACGGTTGATAAGTTGTTGTGCACCAGGGTTAAAAGTGGCCGCATCCGGGTCAGTATCGGCTAATAAATCCGGTACATTGAAATAACCCATCTGGTCGAGGTTCATAACATCAAGCGAAGCGCCAAGTTCCGGCACTACCGCTAATTCGACATCCGGCCTGCCACCGGTTTTGTAATCAAATTTATTGATGTTAAAACTTAACGTGGTGTAATCACCCAGAATATAGGAACCGTCAAAGGTAAATATTTTCTGAGTCGCTTGCGAGCCTGCTGAAACACTGTCGGTTTCAAACTCACCAATGCTTTCGCCACGACCTTCACGGTCTGAGTCGCGATAACTGAGGTTCAACAGTAAGTCATCAATCGGTGCCCAGGTTAATTTAGCAAAATATTCATCGCGGACGCTGCGGAAGTTTTTGGTTGGGCCGTAGGCCGTTACTTTACTGTCGCCTTTCACTTCAGGGCGATAATAAGAACCGTAAAAAAACAGCTGATCCTGAATTAACGGCCCGGCAAGACTGGCGGTAATCCAGCTTGAATCCGTATCCTGTATCGTGCCACCCTTGGGAGATGCAGAGAAATCACTGTTTTGTAATTTATACTCTATACCGCCTTTAAATTCATTAGTGCCTGATTTTGACTGGGTATTAATGGCAAAACCACCAGAACGGTTAAAACCAACCGCTTTGGCACCGCCACGTTCCATCGATACCATTTCGATATCGTGGGTTGATGGCTCTGATGCCAGATTGCCAAACAGCGGCATGGAAACATCCACCCCGTCAAAACCATATTTGTTGTGGGCACCTGAACCGCCGGCAGACGGACCTAAGGTCCCGTTTTCAGTGTATTGTACACCGGGAATAACTTTTAGCAGGTCACGAAAGGTTTGACCTATTGGCAGTGCCTCTACCACGTCAGCACCGAGTGAATTACTCAGTGATGAGTTACCGACCTGGGCAAAAAACGGCGAGCCGACAATTTGAATAACCTCAACCCCGGATAACGATGCCAGAGCGATATCTACAGTAGACATTTGGTCAAGTAATACATCTACTTCCATCGTTTTAACCGCGCCGTCAGGCGCCGTTATCGTCAGGGTATAGCGACCAGGAACCAATGATGGCAAATTGAAACTGCCATCAGCCCGGGTTTCTACCGTGCGGGGACGGGGTAAAACCGGACTTGTTGCCACGACGGTTAAACCTGCAACAGCGCTGGTGGTTTGCTCAGCAATGACTTTACCGCGAATACCACCCACCTGTTGTGCTGCGGCTGGAGCGCAAGTCAGGATGCCTGCCAGTACGACAGCGGTGACGGTAGCGGGGGAGCGAAATGCGAATTGGGTGGCTTGCGCCAATCTGTTTTTTATAAATTTAAGCTCGTTGTACTTCATCAGTATCTCTCCTGGAGTTGCGTGTTGTTGCTGTCCGTAACAGGGTTCTGCTTGCCCTTTTTAATACCTGTTTATAGTTATAGTGCTCAGTGTTTAATTTCTGCACAAAATTAACATAGCAATATTTTTTTGGTTTTGAAAATAATTTATGCTAAAAATTATTAATAATTGGAATATTTGATTCTATTTGCGGCTATTATAAAAGTGATAAGGCACTTATCGCGTGCTGATAAGAGGAAAAAATGAAGCTACAGTATTGTTTTTTAGTGCTTTTATATTTAAGCGGTCATGTTTTTTATAATAATGCTTATGCCGGGTCAGATATTCCAATGTTAAAAACAGATCATCTCAATGCCGAATACTGGTTAGCACAAACGGCGGATCCGCATACTGTGCTGCTGACGCCAGCGCAAATTAGTGCCAGAAACAAAGATAATTTTGCCCGACAGTCAGAAATGATTCTGCTGTCAGAATTGCCAGCCAGTTTGTCGGCTTCGGAATTAACCACGGTGATTAACAGCGCCAGTGCTAAAACAGACCTGCCACGTTTTTACGCCGATGGTACTGCGGTAAGCAAACAACAGTGGCAGGCATACCGGCATAGTCTGAATATTGATGCGGTCGACGCAGACAACCCGATACAGTTTGCGTTAGTGGTTAAACGGACTGATTTACGCAGTATGCCAAGCAATGATCGGGTTCATAATCAGGACATGGCACTGGATTTAGATCGCTTTCAGGAAACCGGGCTGTTTCCGGGCGAAGCGGTAGCCGTGTTGCACCATAGCCGTGACAACAACTGGCTGCTGGTGCAAAACTATCATTACAGCGGCTGGGTGCAGGCCCGGGATCTTGCTTTGGGTAGCAGGCAGCGGGTGCTGGAGTACAGTGAGCAACAACCGTTTTTACTGGTAACCGGGGCCCGGGTTACTACCAGCTTTACGCCTGATCAGCCGGCAATATCACAGCTGGTGTTAGATATGGGAACCCGCTTGCCGTTATTAAGCAGCGACGATACCGGGCATAATGTACATGGTCAGAACCCGCATGCCAGTCATATTGTAAAGTTACCCGTCAGAGCAGCGGATGGCAGCCTGGGTTTTACCCCGGCGCTGATTGCACGGCAACAGGATGTTAGTATTGGTTATCTGCCCTATACACCGGCTAATGTGCTGACCCAGGCCTTTAAGTTTCTGGGCGACCGCTATGGTTGGGGGCACGATTATGACAGCCGCGACTGCACCGGCTTTATTATAGAAATTTACCGTAGCTTTGGTTTGCTGATGCCACGCAATTCCGGCCAGCAGGGTGAAGGCCGCTATGGTCAGAATATACGTTTTAGCAGCCAGAGCAGCCACAGCGATAAGCTGGCTGCTATTCGCCAGGCAGCCCCGGGTGATCTGATCTACCGGCCAGGCCACGTAATGTTGTACTTAGGTGTTGAGAACGGTGAACCCTTTGTGATCCACTCGGTGCACGACCTGGCGTACTTTACTGATAGCCACGTTGATAAAACCCACACCGACAAAACCAGCGCCGGCACGGCCAGCACAGCGCCGGCAACGCCCTCGCTTTATCAGGGAATTTTAAACGGCGTGGCTGTTACGCCGTTAACACCGCTGCAGCTCTCGGCTGACAGCAGTTATCTGGATAAAATTTACGCGATTAAATCGTTGCGATAACTGAGGCTACTATGAAAATTACCGATATCCGGCTGGGCATGCTTACTATACCGCTGAAAACGCCGTTTAAGACGGCGCTGCGCACCGTGCAGCAAATTGAAGATGTGGTGGTAATGATTGAAACCGATACCGGCCATATTGGTTACGGTGAAGCGCCAGCTACAGCGGTGATTACCGGTGATATTCATGGTTCAATAATTGATGCGATAAAAAGCGTGTTAAAGCCCAAGCTGGTAGGGCAGCAAATTGCTGACCTGAACCATATAATCCGGCTTATTCAGGGCGCCATAATGAAAAACTACAGTGCCAAAGCTGCAGTAGAAATGGCGGTATATGATTTATTTGCCCAGCTGTATCAGGCACCGTTATATAAAATACTCGGCGGCGGCGTGCCGAAAATTACTACTGATATCACCATCAGTGTCGACTATATCGACAAAATGGTTGCTGACTCACTCAGTGCCATCGACCGTGGTTTTGAAACCCTGAAAGTGAAAGTGGGCAAAGATATCGGAGTCGATATTGAGCGGGTGAAAGCCATTTATGCTGCTGTAGCAGGTAAAGCTTTGATCCGACTGGATGCCAATCAGGGCTGGACTGCTAAAGAGGCGGTGTATGCGCTGCACAAACTGGAAGATGCCGGCGTACGGCTGGAATTGGTCGAGCAGCCGGTAAAAGCCTACGATTTAGACGGTTTAAAATATATTACTGAGCGGGTGCACACCCCGGTAATGGCCGATGAAAGCAGTTTTGGCCCGCGCGAAGTCATCGAGCTGATTAAAATGCGGGCTGCCGATATCATTAACATTAAACTGATGAAAACCGGCGGCATTGCCAATGCCATTAAAATTGCCGACATTTGCTCATTTTACGATATGCAGTGCATGATTGGTTGCATGCTCGAGGGTAGTATCAGCGTTGCGGCAGCGGTGCACGTGGCCGTGGCTAAATCAGATGTTATTACCAAAATAGACTTAGACGGGCCGTCATTGTGTGCCTTCGATCCGGTAAGCAGCAGTGTCAGTTTTAATGATGCAGATATTACCATTGGTAATGCGCCCGGGCTTGGCATTACAGCTATTGAAGGTTTAAAGATGCTGCCATAGCATGTTGAGTTTGTTGACGTGAACTAGGGTTTTTCCAGTAAGCCCAGCAACTCGGTACTTTCGGTCAGGGCTAAGTCGTTGTTTTGCCAATGACACAACTGCAAGTACAACATATGGCACAGGTGCTGTTGTGCCAGCTGAGTTAAAATCGGGTTCAGCCGGATATCTTCCTCCGCACTTAAGGTAAATAGCGTTACATCAGCTGCCAGACTTTGCGGATTGGTTTTGTAACTGGTCAGCGAAATAATTTTCAGTTGCCGGCTTTTGGCATAGTGTTCCAGTTTCAGCAGGTCACTGTTCTGACCGGAATCAGACACCAGCAACAACACGCTGGTATCCGTCAGACTGCGGGCCAGTTGCAAGGCCAGGGCGGGGTCGGCATGGTGCAGCGCCAGCTTGCCAAGTTGCAGCAAGCGGAATTGCATATCCGCTACCACAATGGCCGACTTGGCAAAACCGGCCAGCAAGATCTTATCGGCTGACTGCAACAAGCGGGCGGCCTGCAGCAAGGTTTTCTCATCGTTAATGGACAGCAAAGTATGCAAGTGTTGTTGCAGGCTAAACTGTAATTGCTCGCCAATGCCCAGCAAACTGCTGTCATCACTGTTCTTATCAGCCTGATCGCGGTTCAGGGTGCTGGCTGTTACCACCGCTTCATTGATCGCCAGTTTCAGATCAGGATAACCTTTGTAGCCCAGCTTCTGACAAAACTTCACCACACTCGACTGACTAATGCCAACCGCATCTGCCAGCTGCTGCGACGAATAGTCTCGCAACATATGGGCATTATCCAGAATAAACTCGGCCAGCTTGCGCTCAATAACCGACATCTGGTCCAGCATGCCACGGATCTTCAGTAAACTCAGCATAGGCGGTATTCTTGGGCTTAGCCGGTATCTTGTCCGGCGAAAATTAGTTATGCGATATGTAAATTTATATTGAATAATTTATTCGGTAATAGCAAGTTTTCTGCTGAAAAAGCCACTGGCTGAAAATTAATCAGGCTATTGCTGTAATTCGGTACGGTTCACCTGCACCACTTTTCCCCACCAAAATCATCAACTTCAGCCCAGCACTTATTTTTACTGGATCTTAATCGATCAGCAGAGTCAGTTTTTACCTTGACATTGGTTAAAGCTGAGCCCTAAACTGTATCGTTGTGGGGATTTGTGGGTAATTGTGGATCAAATTGGGGTTTACCCGATCGATTCAGGCTGACGCTGCGCTGAAAATCGCAGCCAGATAAACCAGGCAGATAAGTTATGTTTCGTGGCTCGTTTACACTGACATTAGATGATAAAGGACGGTTAGCGCTTCCGGCGCGTTACCGCGAGACCTTATTGTCTGAAAATCAGGGCCACTTGATCTGCACCATCGACTTGCATGACCCGTGCTTATTATTGTACCCGCTGGCGGAATGGGAAGAAATAGAAGAAAAACTGAAGTCCCTGTCCAGCCTTAACCCACAGGAACGCCGGTTACAGCGATTACTGCTGGGTAATGCCACCGATTGTGATATGGATAAAAATGGCCGCATTTTAGTGCCGGCGCCGCTGCGTCAACATGCTGGCCTGGCAAAAAATATCCGGTTGGTTGGCCAGTTAAATAAATTTGAAATCTGGGACGAAGCTGCCTGGCATGAGCGTTTAACTGCTGATATTGAGTTAGAACAAGCCCAGGCCGGCACCGTTGAATTATCAGAACGATTACAGGACTTTGTACTGTAAATGACCAGCCAAGCTCATATTTCCGTCCTGCTGAATGAAGCGATTGACGGACTCGCCATTAAAGCCGACGGGTGTTACCTGGATGGTACCTTTGGTCGTGGCGGTCATAGCCGGGCTATTCTGAACTTACTTGGCCCTGCCGGCCGTTTATACGCGATTGATCGCGATCCCGCCGCCATCGCAGCTGCAGCCCCACTGCAAGCCGATGCGCGTTTTCACATCACCCATACCCCCTTTGCCGCCCTGGCAACCGTGGCTGAGCAACAACAGCTCAGTGGCAAACTCGATGGCATTTTGCTGGATTTAGGCGTGTCGTCGCCGCAGCTGGATGATGCCGACCGTGGCTTTAGTTTTATGCGCGATGGCCCGCTTGATATGCGAATGGACCCTGGCAGTGGTCTGTCGGCCGCTGACTGGTTAAACAGCGCCGATGTTGAAGATATCAGCTTTGTGTTGCGCGAATATGGCGAAGAGCGCTTTGCCTGGCGTATCGCCCAGGCTATTGTCGCGGCGCGGCTGGAAACACCGTTCAGTCGCACAGCCCAGCTGGCAAAGTTAATCAGTGATAGTGTGCCAAAAAGCCACAAAGAGAAAAAACACCCTGCTACCCGCAGTTTTCAGGCTATTCGTATTTACGTTAACAGTGAGCTGGAACAGGTGAATCTGGCACTGCACGCGGCAATGGCGGTATTAAAGCCGGGAGGCCGGTTAGTGGTTATCAGTTTTCATTCCCTGGAAGACCGGCTGGTAAAACAGTTTATGCGCCGTTATTCCAAAGGTGAGCCGGTGCCCCGTGGTATGCCGTTAACTGACGCCCAGTTAAACAAGGCAATTCCACTGAAACTGATTGGTAAAGCGATAATGCCGTCTGACGCCGAACTTGCTGCTAACCCGCGGGCCCGCAGTGCGGTGCTGCGGATTTCTGAAAAGCAGGATATCGCAAAAGGGGCAGCGTCATGAGCCAGATCCAGCTTGAGCGATTAATCAGTCAGGACTGGCGCCAGCATAAGCTGGCCGGTGTGTTATTGCTGGCATGTATTGTTTCGGCGCTGGCGGTAGTTTATCTGGCGCATTTAAACCGGCAGCTGACCATTGCCCAGGATGCCTACTATCAGCAGCGTGATCAGCTGGATACCCAATGGCGCAATCTGCTGCTGGAGCAGCGGGCGCTGGCAGAGCACAGCCGGGTAGAGGATATTGCCAGGCGCAGGCTGAATATGCAGCGACCGCTCGGCGAGCGCGACATTATGGTGAGGCCGCAATGAACGCCAAACCACGTAAAAATCAAGCCAAAGCCCGCCAGTATCCGTCAGTGATTAGCTGGCGTTTTGCTTTTGTTATGTTTTCATTGTCTGCGGTATTTGTTGGCTTACTGGCGCGTGCTGCCTGGCTACAGGTGGTAGAGCCAGAGATGCTGGTCAGCCAGGGTGACCGCCGTAGTTTGCGGGTAGAGGCCGACACCGTGATGCGCGGAATGGTATTTGACCGCCATGGTGAAGCGCTTGCAGTAAGTGTGCCGGTAGAAGCCATCTGGGCCGATCCGAAAATTGTGATTGAACGCAATGCCCCGGGTGATGAACGGCGCTGGCATGCGCTGGCCGATATTATGCAAATGACCCCGCAGCAGTTATTAAGCCGGGTGGGCGATGATCCGAAGCGGCGCTTTGTCTATTTACAGCGCCAGGTTAATCCGGCGGTGGTGGATTACGTAAAAAAACTGAAAGTACCGGGCATTTACTTCAGACAGGAATCAAAACGTTACTATCCGGCCGGCGAAGTTACTGCTCAATTACTGGGCTTCACCAATGTTGATGACGTTGGGGTCGAGGGCATTGAAAAACGCTTTGATGCATTTCTTACCGGTACCGCCGGGCGTAAAGTATTCCGCAAAGACGCCAAAGGTCGTGAGATAGAAGTACTGGAGCGGCAGGACGCCACTGCCCCCGCAAATTTACAGCTGAGTATTGACCAGCGTATTCAGACGGTCGCCTACCGCGAGTTGAAAAAAGCAGTTCTTTCGCATGGTGCTACCTCGGGTTCGGCGGTGGTGGTTGATGTGGCCAGCGGTGAAATTCTGGCTATGGTTAACAGCCCGTCATTTAATCCCAATAACCGGCATAACACGCCGGTACATCGTTTTCGTAACCGGGCAATTACCGATACTTTCGAGCCCGGTTCAACCATGAAACCGCTGGCAGTGCTCAGTGCCCTGGAGTTTGGCAGTGCTACCCTGGATACCATAGTCGATACCCATCCCGGCACTATGCGGATTGGTGGCAGCTGGGTGCGTGACCCCCGGAATTACAAAGAGCTGGACTTGACCGGTATTATTCAGAAGTCCAGTAATATGGGCGTGGCCAAACTGGTGCTGGACGTGCCGCATCAGCACGTACTGGCCTTGTACAACAATATGGGGCTGGGTGAAGACACCGGCCTGGGCTTAAATGGCGAAAGCAGTGGTATTTTCAGTTACCGCCAACGGTGGTCAGACTTTGAACGTGCGACGTTCTCTTATGGTTATGGCCTGTCTGTTACAGCTGTGCAGTTAGCCCGTGCATACGCCACTATGGCCAATGGCGGGATTAACCGGCCGCTGAGTATTCTTAAAACCACCGAGCCGGAGCCGGGTCAGCGGGTCGTGGCTGAACAGCATGCGCTGGCTATGCTGGAAATGATGGAAGCGAATATTGGCCCAGGCGGCACAGCCACCCGGGCGCAGGTGCCAGGATACCGGGTTGGTGGAAAAACCGGTACCGCCCGCAAAGCCATCGCTGGCGGCTACGGTGATGACTACATTGCCTCTTTTGCCGGCATAGGCCCGGTGTCAAACCCGCAAATTGTCACTGTCGTGGTGATTAATGAGCCGGCAGGTGATTTTTACCATGGTGGCGAAATCGCCGCCCCGGTATTTGCCAGTATTATGGGTGCCAGCTTGCAGTTGCTGAATGTTACACCTGACGCCAGCACCGGACCGGCGTTGTTAAGCCGGGCAGGAGGGCGCAATGGCAACTAATTCCTTACACCAGTGGCTGCTGGAATTAGCGCAGCAGCATAGCGACCGTCCTTTGCAGCAGTTGCAGCTGGACAGCCGGCAAGTGGCAGACGGCGATGTATTTATTGCCTTGCCGGGTACCCGCCAACACGGCAACCAGTTTATCGAACAGGCGCTGGCGCAGGGTGCCGCGCTGGTGTTAACCGACAGCGGCAGCTATGCCGATGAGCGGGTCATTATCCTGACTGATTTAGTGCAGCAAATGCCTGAACTGGCCGCACGCTTTTATCAGCAGCCACAAAAACAACTGCAGTGTATTGGCGTTACCGGTACAAATGGTAAATCCAGCACCAGCTGCTTTATTAATCAGCTGGCAGAGCAGTTGGCCACACCCGCTGCAGTGATTGGTACTTTAGGTTATGGTCATTGGCAGCAGTTGACTCCGCTTGTCAATACCACCCCTCATTACATTGACTTACAGCATATTCTCGCTGGCTTTGTGCGGCAGCAACAGCAACTGGTTGCAATGGAAGTATCATCGCATGCCCTGGCTCAGCAACGGGTTGCAGGCCTGACTTTTCAGGTTGCGGTATTTACCAATTTAAGCCGGGACCACCTCGATTACCATGGCAGCATGGCGGAGTATGGTCAGGCAAAAAGTTTGTTATTTCAGCCTGATATCAGCAGACGTGCGGTGCTGAATGTGTCAGATAGTTTTGGTAAGTCGCTGGCAAGCCGGCATGATATTCCGGTATGGGCCTATGGCAAAGCCGAAGATTGTCAGGGCCTGCCTCGGTTTTTAGCCTATCACCCGTTAACGGCTACTGCGACGGGCTGGCAATGCCTGTTAACCAGTCAGGCCGGAGAACATCAGTTACAGCTGCCATTACTGGGCGAATTTAACGTGCAGAATGCGCTGGCGGCGATTAGCGCATTGCTGGCACTGGGCTTTGATTTAACGGCGTTGTTGCATGCGGCCAGCCGTTTACAGCCATTGGCCGGACGGATGGAGCAGTTTGTGTTTAGCCACGACATAACCGTTGTGGTTGACTACGCCCACACCCCTGATGCATTGCAGCAGGCACTGCAGGCATTGCGGCAGCACTGCAAAGGCCAGCTGTGGTGTGTGTTCGGTTGCGGCGGAGATCGCGACAAAGGCAAGCGGCCACTGATGGGTCAGCTGGCACAGCACTATGCTGATCACAGCATTATCACCTCAGATAACCCGCGCAGCGAAGAGCCATTGCAAATTTGTTTAGATATCGAAGCGGGTATGCACGACGCAGACAACTACCGGATTGAACCGGATCGGAAACTGGCGATAAAACTGGCGTTGGCCAGTGCTCAGCCGGGAGATGTAATTTTACTGGCCGGTAAAGGCCACGAAACCACTCAGATTATCGGGCACGAGCAACATCACTATGATGAGCGTGCTTACGTGCGGCAACTAATGTCGGAGATGGCATCATGATAACCCTAAGCTGTGCAGAAATAGCCTCATTGTTAAATGGGCAGTTAATTGGCGAAGACAAGCAAATTGGTCATGTCAGCACAGATAGCCGAACGATAAGCCCCGGTGCCCTGTTTATTGCCTTAAAAGGCCCGAATTTTGATGGCAGCCGCTTTGTCGATGATGTTATGGCCAAAGGTGCCGCCGCTATTGTGGTTGACCGGCCACTGGACGCGGCAATCAGCCAGATTGTGGTCGAAGATACCCGCACAGCGCTGGGCCAGTTAGGTGCTGCCATAAAGGCCCGGCTGCAGCCAAAAACGATAGCGGTTACCGGCAGTGCCGGTAAAACCACGGTAAAAGAAATGCTGGCCGCCATATTAAGCCGTTGTGGTCAGGTACTGGCGACACAGGGCAATTTTAATAATGAGATAGGCGTACCCTTAACGTTATTGCGGTTAACGCCTGGCGATAAATTTGCGGTCATGGAGCTGGGTGCCAATCATGCCGGCGAAATTGCCTACACCACCTCACTGGTTAAGCCGGATGTCGCCATTATAACCAATGCCGCTGCCTCGCATCTGGAAGGGTTTGGCGATACCTACGGCGTTGCCCGGGCCAAAGGCGAAATATTTTCCGGTCTGAGTGACGGCGGTACTGCCATTATCCAGCATGACAGTGAGTTTACCGATTACTGGTTAAATCGCTGTCAAAACCAGCAGGTTATTCGTTTTGCCAGCCAGGATCATGGTGCAGCGTCAGCAGATATCCGCGCTGAAGACATTGAACTGAACAGCCAGGGCTGCGCCAGCTTTAACCTGATATACAACAATGAACAGGTGTTGGTTCAGCTAAGCCTGCCCGGCAAGCACAACGTGGCAAATGCACTGGCTGCGGCGGCAGCTGCCGTTGCAGTAGGGGCGCAGCTTAGCGATGTGCAAGTGGGGCTGGCACAAATGGCGGCCGTTAAAGGTCGTACCAATATTGTGCAGCTATGTGAACAGGTCAGACTCATTGACGATACGTACAACGCCAATGTGGAGTCGGCCAAGGCAGCAATAGATTTACTGGCCAGTTATCCGGGGTACCGGGTGTTGCTGTTAGGCGATATGGCTGAGCTGGGTGCCAATGCCCGTTTATACCATGAAGAGATTGGCTTATACGCTAAAAACGCCAGTATTAATCTGTTATTCACCCTGGGTGTGTTATCACAGAGCGCCAGTGACTTGTTCAACGGACAAGGCGCGCATTTCAGCTCGCGGCAGTCGATGTTAGACCGACTTATGCCAATAATTACAACCCAGCAAAATGTCACCATACTCGTTAAGGGTTCGCGTAGTGCGAAAATGGAGTTAGTTGTACAGGACTTGCTAGAACGATGTCAGCAGGAGCGTAGCCCATGCTAGTGTGGTTAGCCGAATATTTGACCCAGTATGTCAGCTTTTTTAATGTGTTCAGTTACCTGACCTTCAGGTCAATTCTGGGCGTGTTAACCTCATTATTTTTAAGTTTGTATTTTGGCCCGATCCTGATTGCCCGCTTGCAGAAAATGCAAATTGGCCAGGTTGTGCGTAATGACGGCCCGGAGAGTCATTTCTCTAAAAAAGGCACCCCAACCATGGGTGGTCTGCTTATTTTAGGTTCCATTCTGGTCAGTACCCTGATGTGGGCAAATTTAAGCAACAAGTATGTCTGGGTGGTGCTGTTTGTACTGGTCAGTTTTGGTGCTATTGGCTTTATCGACGATTACCGTAAAGTGATCAGGAAAGACCCGAAAGGCCTGATCGCCCGCTGGAAATACTTCTGGCAATCGGTTTTTGCCATTATCACGGCTTTGTTTTTATATATGACCGCAGAGCGCCCGGCAGAAACGGCCCTGCTGCTACCATTTTTAAAAGATGTTATGCCCCAGCTGGGCCTGCTGTTTCTGGCACTCAGCTACTTTGTCATTGTCGGTACCAGCAATGCGGTTAATTTAACCGATGGTCTGGATGGCCTGGCGATAGTGCCCACCATTATGGTGGCCGGCGCATTCGCCATTATTGCCTATGCCAGCGGCAACGTTAACTTTGCCGGTTATCTGAATATTCCTTATCTGCCCTATGCCAGCGAGCTGGTGGTGCTCTGCGCCACGATGATCGGTGCTGGTTTGGGCTTTCTGTGGTTTAACACTTACCCGGCCCAGGTTTTTATGGGCGATGTTGGCTCCTTAGCGCTGGGCGCAGTGCTGGGTATTATTGCCATTTTAGTCAGACAGGAAATTGTGCTGTTTATTATGGGCGGCATTTTTGTAATGGAAACGGTATCGGTCATTTTGCAGGTGGGCTCCTATAAATTACGGGGCCAGCGCATTTTCCGGATGGCACCTATTCATCACCATTACGAACTAAAAGGCTGGCCAGAGCCGCGGGTAATTGTCCGCTTCTGGATATTATCAATCATTTTTGTACTGGTGGGTCTGGCGACCCTGAAACTGAGATAACACATGCAAACTAACCTTAACGCCAAACGCATAGCGGTAGTGGGGCTGGGCCTGTCAGGTCTGGCCACAGTGCGCTTTTTGCTGGCGCAAGGGGTTAAGCCAGTACTAATGGACAGCCGCAGCAAGCCGGCCGGCCTGGAACAGATAGCTGCCGATAAAGTCGATGGTATTTACCTGGGTGAATTTGACGCCAACCGGCTGGCACGAATGGATATGATTGTACTGAGCCCCGGTCTGGCCATCAGCCACCCGGCGATTCGTTTCGCTAAAGCTCAGGGTGTTGAAGTACTGGGCGATGTCGAACTGTTTGCCCGCTATAACCAAAAACCGGTTGTGGCGATTACCGGCTCTAACGGCAAGTCGACCGTGACGACGCTGGTGGCAGACATGCTGCAACAAAGCGGCATCAAGGCGATAGCGGCCGGTAATATTGGCCTGCCGGTACTCGATGCTCTGCGCCAGCCAGACACAGAGGTTTTTGTGCTGGAGTTATCCAGTTTTCAACTGGATACCACAACAAGCCTGCAAAGTCGTGCCAGTTGTCTGTTAAATGTCAGTGCAGATCATCTGGATCGCTACGCCGATATGGCCGGCTACACTGCATCAAAGCAGCGGGTATATCAGCATACGGCATTAGCCGTATACAACCAGGCCGACCCGCTTACCTATCCGGGACAGCACGCAGCGAATGCCGCGTCATTGGCTATCAGCCTCAGTACTGCCGACAATGGTGTGGTCAATCACCAGGGCGAACAGTGGCTGCAGCTGGCCGGTGAGCCGTTATTGCCCGTTAGCCAACTGGCGATCAGTGGCAGCCATAACCAGTTTAATGCGCTGGCTGCAGGTGCTCTGGCACTAAGCGTCGGTGCCAGCCGGGCGGCTATTATCCATACACTACAACATTTTACCGGTTTGGCGCATCGCTGCCAGCTGGTACTGGCAGATAAAGGTGTGCGCTGGATCAACGATTCAAAAGCCACCAATATTGGCGCTACGCTGGCAGCTATTGCCGGTTTACGGCCAGAGGTCAGTGGCAAGCTTATTTTAATTGCCGGCGGCGATGCCAAGGGTGCTGACCTTACTGAACTGCAGCCCGTGCTGCAACGTGATGTCGACTGCCTGATCACCCTGGGCCAGGATGGGCCGGCAATCGCCGCATTGCAGCCACAAGCGGTTCAGGTTAAAGATCTGAATGAGGCGATAAAACAGGCGGCAATGCTGGCACAAAGTGGCGACATGGTGCTGTTGTCACCCGCCTGTGCCAGCCTCGATATGTTTAAAAGTTATGCCGAGCGCGGCGAGTTATTCGCCCGGGCCGTTAAGGAGCTGAAACAATGAAGCAGCTCGCACTAAGCGCCTGGCAGAATCCGTGGCAGAGTATCAGTAATCTTTGGCAGCGTGACGATAACGCGCCTTATGACCAGCTATTTTTAACTTTACTGCTGCTGATCCTCGCTATTGGTGTCGTTATGGTCACCAGTGCCTCAATGCCGGTGGCCGAGCGACTGTTTGATAACCCGATGCACTTTACTATCCGGCATATGGTGTATCTGGGCATTGGCCTTACGCTTGCCGTGTTGGTACTACGGATACCGGTAAGCTGGTGGCATCGCGGTAATATGTGGCTATTACTGTTGGGTATTTTGTTGCTGGTGGCGGTATTACTATTCGGCCGCAATGTTAATGGTAGTACCCGCTGGTTGTCGCTGGGTCCTATTGGTTTGCAGGCCGCTGAGCCGGCCAAGTTATTCTTCTTTGTCTATCTGGCCAGCTATCTGGTACGCCGGCATGAAGAAGTACGCGAGAACCTGAAAGGCTTTTTAAAGCCATTGCTGGTACTGTTTTTATTTGCGGTACTGCTGCTAATGCAACCGGATTTAGGCACCGTTATCGTGATGTTTGCCACGGCAGTGGCCTTGTTGTTTTTAGCCGGCGCTAAAATCTGGCAGTTTTTGTGTTTAATCGCGACCGGCATCATGGCTATTGGTGTGTTAATTGTTTACAGCGAATACCGCTGGAAACGGGTAACGGCCTTTTTAGACCCGTGGGCTGATCCGTTTGGCAGTGGTTATCAGTTAACCCAGTCGTTAATGGCGTTTGGCCGGGGCGGCTGGTTTGGTCAGGGCCTGGGCAATAGCATTCAGAAGCTGGAATATCTGCCTGAAGCCCATACTGATTTTATTCTGGCGGTTATTGCCGAAGAAACCGGCTTTATCGGCGTGGCCGTTTTACTGGCCTTGCTGTTTATGTTGGTGTACCGCGCATTATGGATAGGCCAGCGTGCTCTGGCTAAAAATTTAAGTTTCCATGGCTTTATGGCCTATGCATTAGCGATTTGGATTGGCTTTCAGGCCGCTGTTAACATTGGCGTGGCGACCGGTGCACTGCCCACCAAGGGGTTAACTCTGCCGTTTGTCAGCTCGGGCGGCAGCAGTCTGATCATTATGTTGATGGCCTCGGCCTTACTGCTAAGAATCGATTTTGAAGTGCGGTTAAAAGGCAAACAGGCGCTAAGTGGAGGCAAACATGGCTAAACCACTGGCGTTAATCATGGCCGGTGGCACCGGCGGTCATATTTTCCCGGCACAGGCGGTAGCGCAAACGTTGGCAGCCGAAGGCTGGAACATTGCCTGGCTGGGCAGTACTGATCGGATGGAAGCGCAACTAGTACCGGGTTTTGGCTGGCCGTTTTACGGCGTCAAGGTCAGCGGCCTGCGCGGTAAAGGCCTTACCAGCAAACTTAGCGCCCCCTGGATGCTGGTTAAAGCGCTATGGCAGGCAGCTAAAGTATGCCGTCAGTTAAAACCAACGTTAGCACTGGGTTTTGGCGGTTACGCCAGCGGCCCTGGGGGGCTGGCGGCCTGGTTGACCGGTACGCCGGTATTAATCCATGAACAAAATGCGGTTGCTGGTAGCACCAATAAGCTGCTGGCCCGCGTGGCAAAGCTGGTTATGGTTGCCTTTGACAATGCTTTTAAAGGCCACAAAAAGCGCCAGCTGGTGGGCAATCCTATCCGGGCTGAACTGCTGGCGTGCCGGGATAACCGGCCTGAATCAGCCAGCCTGAATATTCTGATTATTGGCGGCAGCCTCGGTGCCCGGGCGTTAAATCAGGCGTTGCCGGCACAGCTTACCGAGCTGGCGGCAAAGGGCGCTATAGCCATCCGTCATCAAACCGGTAAGGCGATGCTGGACGAGGTCACCTGCGCTTATCAGGCAGCACAAGCCAGCGGTACCGAGGTGCAGGTAAGCGCATTTATTGATGATATGGCGGCGGCCTACCGCTGGGCTGATGTCCTGATTTGTCGGGCGGGTGCTTTAACCGTCAGCGAAGTGGCGGCAGTTGGTGTTGCGGCTATTTTTGTACCGTTGCCCGGAGCGATTGATGATCATCAGACCGCGAACGCCCGGGTCCTGGCCGGCCGCGAAGCTGCATTATTGTTACCGCAATCCCAATTACAACAACAGGGCGTACAGGCATTGCTGACGCCCTGGTTAACCGATAAAACGCCGCTGGTGCAAATGGCCCGGCGTGCCCGTAGTCTGGCCACAGAAGATGCAGCAGCGCATATAGCTGTGCTGTGCCGCCAAGTAACAGGACAAGTAGTATGATTACCACGCTGCAACATAAAAAACAGGCGATGCGCCGGGTCGAGCGCATTCACTTTGTGGGCATTGGTGGTGCAGGCATGGGCGGTATTGCAGAAGTACTGCTGAATGAGGGCTATAAAGTTAGCGGCTCTGATCTGGCCAGCAACCCGGTGGTCGAACGGCTGGTCGGCCTGGGCGCAGAAGTGAAGTTTGGCCACCATGCCAGTCAGGTAGACGGTGCCAGTGTGGTGGTGGTATCCAGCGCAATTAAAGCCGCCAACCCGGAAGTAGCGGCAGCGCTGGCACAGCGTATTCCAGTGGTGCGCCGGGCCGAAATGCTGGGCGAGCTAATGCGCTTTCGCCACGGTATAGCCATTGCCGGTACCCACGGTAAAACTACTACTACCAGCCTGTTGGCCTCTATTTTTGCTGAAGCGGGCACCGACCCAACCTTCGTGATTGGTGGTTTGCTTAATTCAGCCGGCTCAAATGCCCGTTTAGGCGCTGGCCGGTATTTAATTGCTGAAGCAGACGAAAGCGATGCGTCGTTTTTACACCTGCAGCCGATGGCCACGGTAATCACCAATATTGAAGCCGACCATATGGACACCTATCAGGGCGACTTTGAAAAACTAAAAGAAACCTATTTAGAGTTTTGTCATAACTTGCCGTTTTATGGCATGGCAGTGCTTTGTATTGATGACAAAGTGGTGCGCGGGCTTATTCCGTCAATTGGCCGCACCGTGCTGACTTACGGCTTCAGTGAAGACGCCGACTACCGAATTACCGACTTCAGCCAGCAGGGCACCCGGAGTTACTTTGTTATTACCGACCCGGCGGGCAATCAGCGCGAAGTGCAGCTGAACTTGCCCGGCCGGCACAACGCTTTAAATGCGACGGCTGCCTTTGCGCTGGCCGCAGACGAAGGTATCAGCGAGCAGGCAATTCTGGCGGCATTGGGCAAATTTGAAGGTATTGGCCGGCGTTTTCAGCAATATGGCGAATTTAATACCGGTAATGGTACCGCGCTGCTGATTGATGACTACGGTCATCACCCGACTGAAGTAGCGGCCACTATTGCCGCGGTGCGCAGTGCCTGGCCTGAACGCCGGTTAGTGATGGCGTATCAACCGCACCGTTATAGCCGCACCCGCGATCTGTACGAAGATTTTACCCAGGTACTATCCAGCGTTGATAAATTACTGCTGCTGGAAGTTTATTCTGCCGGTGAAGCACCGATAGCCGGGGCCGACAGCCGCAATTTATGCCGCTCTATCCGGGCCCGCGGGCAGCTGGAGCCGGTTTACGTGGCTGAGCCTAAAGCATTAGCTGCTGCGCTGGCTGAAGTGTTACAGGACGGCGATGTGGTCCTGACTCAGGGTGCCGGCAATATCGGCAGTCTGGTTAAAGAGCTGGCCGCAGTGCAGCTGAATATTCCAAAGTTAAAACAGTTGTCGGAGGGCACCCTATGAGCAAGCCGAACGACAACTTTGGCAAAGTCGCGGTGATGTTCGGTGGTCACTCAGCCGAGCGTGACGTATCGCTGCGCTCAGGTAAGGCGGTACTTAGTGCCTTGCAGCAGGCGGGAGTTAACGCTGTCGCGTTTGACCCGGCCGAGCAACCGTTAACCGCGCTGATGAACGAGGTAAAAGCCGACCGGGTATTTATTGTTCTGCATGGCCGCGGTGGCGAAGATGGCACCATGCAGGGCGCCTTACAGTTACTGGGCTTGCCTTACACGGGCAGCGGCGTACTGGGCTCGGCGCTGGCGATGGACAAAATTCGTTGTAAGCGTTTGTTTGTGGCGCAAAATCTGCCTACTGCGCCTTTTGCGGTAGTACATGACGATACGCTGGATTACGCCGGTTTACTGGCTGAACTTGGTGGCAAGGTTATGGTTAAGCCGGCCAACGAAGGCTCCAGTATTGGTATGAGCGCGGCAAGCAGCGCCGCTGAGCTGCAACAGGCTATTGCTGCTGCGGTTAAATATGACAGCGAAATTTTAGTTGAACGCTGGATCAGTGGCCGTGAGTTTACCATCGCTATTTTAGGTGAAACGGTACTGCCGGTGGTTGAAATGCGAACCCCGAGGCCATTTTATGATTACGAAGCAAAGTATCAGGCCAACAGCACCGAGTATTTGTGTCCGGCACCGTTAACTGCCGAGCAAACCGCTGCCATGCAAGCCGATGCGCTGGCCGCATTTAAGGCAGTAGGGGCGTCGGGCTGGGGGCGGGTTGATTTAATGCTTAACCAGCAGGGCGAGCATTTTTTACTTGAGGTAAACACCGTACCGGGCATGACTGAAAAATCTTTGGTGCCGATGGCAGCCAAGGCGGCAGGCTTAAGTTTCAACGAGCTGGTGCTGACGATTTTGCAGCAAACCCGGCTGTCTGAAGCAGTGCCAGCCAACACAGAGCAAGGTAATTAGCATGAGTTTGCGTCAGTACTTTCAGCAGTTTGCCAACAGGCAGCAGCTAAACAACAGGCCCGGCTTCGTCGGCGGTCTGGTGTTTTTTCTGCTGGCACTGGCGCTACTGACCTGGGCTGGCGTGCAGGTGCACAACTGGCTGCAAAGCCAGCAGGGGGCACCGATAAAACATGTACGGTTGTATGGTGATTTTAACCATATCAGTGCCAACGTAATGCAGCAGCGATTGCAGCAGCAATACGTGGGTAATTTTTTTCGGGTGGACGTTGATCAGGTGCAGCAGTTCCTGCAACAACAACCCTGGGTGTATCAGGTAGCCGTGCGCAAACAATGGCCTGATACCCTGGTGGTGGTTGTGACAGAGCAGCAGCCGGTCGCAGTCTGGAATCAGCAGCACATGCTTAATAATAAAGGGGAGCTGTTCACAGCCCCACTAAGCGAGCTGATCCCGGATTTGCCCCGGTTACACGGGCCAGAAGGCAGTGAGCAGGATGCCCTGACAATGTTTCGCCATATGCAAAGTTTGCTGCAGTTACATCAGTTCAGTGCTGAGCAACTGTGGTTAACCGAGCGATTTTCCTGGCGGCTGCAACTGCAGGATGGTTTGGCGTTGAAGCTGGGACGTCAGGATACCATGCGGCGGTTACAACGCTTTATTGAGCTGTACCCGGCCATGCGGGATCATCGGGAACAAGCATTAGCTGAAGTCGATTTGCGCTATGACACCGGCATTGCCGTGCGTTATGCCAATACGGAGCCAAAGAGAAAAGCATGACAAAGTCGATAGAACGAGATCTGATAGTAGGCCTGGATATTGGCACTGCCCAGATAAAAGCCGTAGTAGGCGAAATTACCCCGGACAACCGGCTCAGTATTGTCGGTGTAGGTACCCATGCCTCGCGGGGCATGGATAAAGGGGGCGTCAACGATCTTAATCTGGTAGTGCAGGCGGTACAGCGTGCCATTAACGAAGCGGAACTGATGGCTGACTGTCAGATTTCGTCGGTGTACTTAGGAATTACCGGTAAACATATCCGCTGCCAGAACGAAAGCGGCATGGTGCCTATTAACGATACCGAAGTGACCAACGACGATGTGGCCAGTGTTATTCATGCCGCCAAGTCGGTACCGATATCGGCCGAGCGGCGCATGTTGCATGTATTGCCGCAGGAGTTCTCGGTAGATATGCAGGAAGGCATCAAAAGCCCGGTGGGTATGTCAGGGGTAAGAATGGAGGCCAAGGCCCATATTATTACCTGCGCCAATGATATGGCAAAAAATATCGAAAAATGTGTTGAACGCTGTGGCTTAGCGGTTGACCAACTTATTTTCTCGTCGCTGGCGTCAAGCTATGCGGTATTAACCGACGATGAAAAAGAACTGGGTGTATGTGTGGTTGATATGGGCGGTGGCACCATCGACTTATCTATCTATACCAATGGTGCACTGCGCCATACCGCGGTTATCCCGGTGGCCGGTAATCAGGTTACCAGTGATATCGCCAAAATTTTCCGCACCCCCATCAGCCATGCTGAAGACATTAAGGTGCAGTATGCCTGTGCCCTGCGCAGCATGGTTGGTAAAGAAGAAAGCATTGAAGTCCCCAGCGTAGGGGGCCGGCCAGCGCGTTCTATGTCGCGCCATACCCTGGCTGAAGTAATAGAGCCGCGTTACCACGAATTGTTTGAACTGGTGCTGGAAGAAATTCGCAGCTCTGGCCTGGAAGAGCAAATTGCTGCTGGTTTAGTGTTAACCGGCGGCACCTCGAAAATGGAAGGCGCAGTAGAGTTTGCCGAGGACGTGTTTCAAATGCCGGTGCGGGTTGGCCAGCCTATGCACGTCAGCGGTTTAAAAGAATATGTACAAGACCCGGCCTACGCCAGCGTCGTCGGCTTATTGCTGTACGGCAAAGACGTGCGGGCCCAACAGAAAAATGCGGCACAAAGTCGCGACCCGGTTAGCAGCTTGCTGAAAAAAATCAGCAGCTGGTTTAAAGGTGAGTTTTAAAAGAGCGTAAAAACGGAGAGAGAGCTATGTTTGAGTTAATGGAAAACCACAGCCAAGAAGCTGTAATTAAAGTTGTAGGTGTTGGTGGCGGTGGCGGCAATGCCGTTGAATATATGGTTGCCAGCAATATCGAAGGTGTAGAGTTTGTGGCGGCGAATACCGATGCCCAGGCCCTGCGTAATTCTTCAGCCAATATTACCCTGCAATTAGGTGCCGGTGTAACCAAAGGCTTAGGTGCGGGCGCTAATCCGGAAATTGGCCGGCGTTCAGCAGAAGAAGACCGTGAAACCATCAAAAAAACCCTGCAGGGCGCTGATATGATCTTTATCGCGGCCGGTATGGGCGGTGGTACCGGTACCGGTGCAGCGCCTATCGTGGCCGAAGTGGCGCGCGAACTGGGTATTTTAACCGTCGCGGTAGTCACCAAGCCGTTCCCGTTCGAAGGTAAAAAACGTACTGCTTATGCCGATGAAGGTATTCTGGAACTGAGCAAATATGTTGACTCGTTAATTACCATTCCTAACGACAAGCTATTAAAAGTATTAGGCAAAGGCACCAGCCTGCTGGATGCCTTTAAAGCGGCTAACAACGTGTTGTTGGGCGCAGTGCAGGGTATTGCTGAATTAATTACCCGGCCTGGCCTAATCAACGTCGACTTTGCCGACGTACGTACTGTAATGTCTGAAATGGGCACCGCCATGATGGGCACTGGCCGCGCGTCCGGGCCAGATCGTGCCGAAGAAGCGGCCGAGCAGGCTATCTCCAGTCCTCTGTTAGAAGATATTGATCTGTCTGGTGCTAAAGGCATTCTGGTTAATATTACTGCCGGTCTGGATATCAGTATTGAAGAGTTTGAAATTGTCGGTAATGCGGTTAAAGCTTTCGCCTCAGAAAACGCGACCGTAGTAGTGGGTGCCGTTATCGACCCGGAAATGCACGACGAGTTACGGGTAACCGTAGTTGCAACTGGTATTGGTGTGGATCGCCGGCCAGATATCAGCCTGGTGCCAAGTCACCGCGCCGAGCCGGTACAGGCCTATGTGCAGCAGGGTAATACCATGCGCCAGGCAGCACCAGCGGTAAGCCCGCAAAAAGAAGAAATGGCCCAGACAAAAACACAGCCAGAAAACAAAGGTGGCATCGACATTTTCGATATCCCGGCGTTTTTACGTAAGCAGGCAGATTAAACTGCCTGCAACAGCGGTAAAACTGGGTTGTGGCGCACACCAGGCGCAGCGTCTACAATATTAGTAATATTTAAAATTAAGCTGTAGTTCAGCTGTCGGTTGTCAGTATTGAGGCCGGTTAAAATTGGTAAATTAGCTAATGTTGTGCTAAGCTTCGCCGCCATTTTGTTATTGCTTAAAATTTGAGCAGGATAAAATTATGATTAAACAACGTACCGTTGCTAAAACCGTCAGTACTATTGGCGTTGGGTTACACAAGGGTGAAAAGGTTACGCTCACTCTCCGACCTGCACCTGACAACACGGGCATTATGTTCCGTCGTGTTGACCTGGACCCGATAGTCGACTTTAAAGTTACCCCCGAAATGGTGGGTGACACGGTAATGTGTACCTGTTTAATTAATGAACAAGGCGTGCGCCTGTCTACCACTGAGCACTTAATGGCCGCTATTGCCGGTCTGGGTATCGACAATCTGGTGATCGAAGTCGATTCTGCTGAAATTCCTATTATGGATGGCAGTGCCAACCCGTTCGTTTACCTGTTGCTGGAAGCGGGTATCAATGAACAGAAACTGGCGAAAAAGTTTATCCGGATTAAACGCACGGTGCGGGTAGAAGAGGGTGATAAGTGGGCCGAAATAAAGCCACACAACGGTTTTAAAATTGATTTTGCCATTAACTTCGACCACCCGGTTATTGCCGAAACCACTCAGCGGATGCAACTGGATTTCTCGGCTGCCGGTTTTATCAAAGATATTAGTCGTGCCCGTACTTTTGGTTTCTTGCACGATATTGAATATTTGCGTGCCAATAACCTGGCATTAGGCGGCAGTTTTGACAACGCCGTGGTACTGGACGAATTCCGGGTATTGAACCAGGACGGTCTGCGTTACGAAGACGAGTTTATTAAACACAAAATTCTTGATGCCATCGGTGATTTATATATGGCTGGCTACAGCGTCCTGGGCGAGTTTGTTTCCTACAAAACAGGCCACGCTCTGAATAACCAGCTGTTATGCGCCGTATTAGCCGAGCAGGAAAACTGGGAATTCGTCAGCTTTGAAGACAAAGCCGACATGCCAATCTCTTACCTGGCACCGCAACTGGCGTAATTCAGTGCTTAGACTTAAAAAACCGACTTTTTGTCGGTTTTTTTGTATCCAAATAAAAAGGGGTCGGAGCTAATTTAGAGCAAAAGACAACGTTCCCGCTGCGCTACTCAATTACAACGATGGATAGCGGGTAGTCTGGGCGGTTCCGATCATGTCGGATATATAATGAGTTAATTAGCTCCGACCCCTTTTAATTCTTCTGATTGATCTATAATTGTTGCAAATAAGTAACTTTAGAGGTTGATATGGCTCGCAAGCCACGCTTTTATATCAAAGACGTTCCATGTCATGTAGTGCAACGTGGTAACAATCGTCAAGACTGTTTTTTCTGCCACGACGATTACGGCTTTTATATCAATAGCCTGCAAGATGCGTTGCAGCATTACGATGTTCAGTTGCATGCCTATGTGTTGATGACCAATCATGTGCATTTACTTATGACACCACAGGATAGCGCCGGTATATCACGCGTAATGCAAAGTGTGGGGCGTGCTTACGTGGGTTATGTTAACAAACAATATAAACGCAGTGGCACATTATGGGAAGGGAGACATAAAGCCAGTCTGATAGAAACTGAGCGTTACTTAATGCTGTGCCAGCGCTATATTGAGCTAAATCCCGTTCGGGCGAAAATGGTTGCGCATCCTGAGCAATACCATTGGTCAAGTTATCAATTTCATGGCGCAGGTAAACCTATCGCTTGCCTGACGCCGCATACTGTGTATCAGATGCTGGGCGATAACGCTGAAAGTCGGCGAATCGCTTATCAGGCGCTATTCTCCAGTGAACTACAAAAAGCTGAATTGGACACATTGCGCCAATGTGCAGCGCATAATTATCCCGTTGGCGGCGAGCAGTTCCGGGCGGAAATTGAGCAGGTGCGAGGCGTTCGGCTAGGACAGTGTGGGCCAGGGAGGCCTGGAGTTGATCGTTGATGGGTCTAATTAGCTCCGACCCCTTTTTGGAGCGTTGATGTGGCTAATTAGCTCCGACCCCTTTTTGTTAGTTTATTTGGCCAGCAGCCGGGCAAGGGCTTGTTTTACTTTGTCGTCACTATGCTCAAGGGTGTGAGAAAGGGCGGCGCGGGCGGCTTCCGGCAGCGCTTTTACCACTGGTTTTGCCGCAGTGTTAGCGTCTGCTTTAACCGGCGGGCGGGCAATCTGGCCATGCGGCGACACTTCAATATCAATTCCGGCTAAATCAGGCAAGATTTTTTGCCGGAAATTGTCTAGAATGGCATCGCGCTGCATCTTTAACCGGTTTGCCCAGCCAGGCGATTGACATAATATAACCGCCCGCCCGGCATTAATGCTCGACACCTGACAAAAACTCAGTTGTTCCAGCTGTAAAATTTGGCATAACCCGGCGTTTAATTTGCGAATAAGTTCATACTGTTGCTGCATAGTGGCCAGCGTGCTCTGGCCAAACAGCTTGGTTAAATCTTCGGGTTTATGGTTATAGCGTTTCATCAACAGCTTACTTATCGGGCTTAACAGCGGGCCGGGTAAGTGTAACAGGTTTTATTGGTGCTGCCATATTGAGCGCTCTTGAAAGTGCCGGCCGGTGGCACCATATCCTGCCAATAGCCGCTTTGCCGGCAGGCAGTAAATCACAACGACAATAAATAACTGGCCTGGCCAGGGCTGCAAAGCAGTTTTAACTTAAATGGTATCTGGATAATGTTTGGAAAACTTTTCGCCAAATTAGTTGGCAGCCGCAACGACCGCTTTATTAAGAAACAACAGAGACTGGTACAGCAAATCAATGCGTTAGAGGCTGAGTACCAGGCGTTATCAGACGATGCCCTAAAGCAGAAAACCGCTGAGTTTAAGCAGCGGGTACAGCAGGGTGCCAGCCTGGAAGACATTTTACCGGAAGCTTTTGCCACCGTGCGTGAAGCCAGTACCCGGGTGTTTAAAATGCGTCACTTTGACGTGCAGCTTATCGGCGGTATTGTGCTGCATCAGGGCCGCATCTCTGAAATGCGTACCGGTGAGGGTAAAACCCTGACCGCGACCTTGCCAGCTTACTTAAATGCGTTAAGTGGCAAAAGTGTTCATGTTATTACCGTGAACGACTATCTGGCCCGTCGCGATGCCGAGACTAACGAGCCGCTGTTCAGCTTTCTAGGGTTAACGGTGGGCGTAAACGTACCTGGTCTGGCCCATCAGGCCAAGCAACAGGCGTATCAGGCCGACATTACTTACGGTACCAATAACGAATTTGGCTTCGATTACCTGCGCGACAATATGGCGTTCTCACCGCAAGACCGGGTGCAGCGCGATTTAGCTTTCGCCATTATCGATGAAGTAGACTCGATTTTAATTGATGAAGCCCGTACGCCGCTTATTATCTCCGGCCCGGCAGAAGACAGCTCTGAGCTGTATAAAAAAATTAATACCCTGGTACCGCAGCTGGAAAAACAGGAAAAAGAAGACGAAGAGGGCAACCACGGTGATGGCCACTTTACCGTAGACGAAAAAGCCCGTCAGGTTTATTTAACCGAGCAAGGCCAGATCAAAGTCGAAGATATGCTGCGTGAAGCAGCCATGATAGGCGAAGAAGACACCTTGTTCTCTGCGGCTAATATTACCTTGTTGCACCATGTTTATGCGGCGCTGCGTGCCCATCAGCTATTTAAGCGTGATGTTGATTACGTGGTAAAAGACGGTGAAATTGTTATTGTCGATGAGCACACCGGCCGTACCATGGAAGGCCGGCGCTGGTCTGAGGGCTTACACCAGGCGGTGGAAGCCAAAGAAGGCGTCCGTATTCAGAATGAAAACCAGACCCTGGCGTCTATCACCTTCCAGAACTACTTCCGCCTGTACAACAAGCTGGCCGGTATGACCGGTACTGCCGATACAGAAGCGTTTGAATTCCAGCAAATTTATGGTCTGGAAACCATCGTTGTTCCAACTAACCGGCCTATGGTGCGTGACGACATGGCCGACCTGGTGTATTTAACGGCTGAAGACAAATACAACGCGATTATTGCCGATGTTATTAAAGCCCGTGACGCCAAACGGCCGGTGCTGGTGGGTACCGCCTCGATTGAAAGCTCAGAATATCTGTCGGATTTACTGAACAAAGCCAAAATTAAGCATCAGGTATTAAACGCTAAGTTTCACGCCAACGAAGCACAAATTATTGCTGATGCCGGCCGGCCGGGTACGGTAACTATCGCCACCAATATGGCGGGTCGTGGTACCGATATCGTGCTGGGCGGCAGTTTACAGTCTGAACTGGCGGCCTTGGCTGAAAAAACCGACGGCGACATCGCCAAAATTACCGCCGACTGGCAACTGCGCCATGATGCGGTTATTGCTGCAGGTGGCTTGCACATTATTGGTACCGAGCGGCACGAGTCACGCCGTATTGATAACCAGCTGCGGGGTCGTTCCGGCCGGCAGGGTGATCCGGGTTCATCGCGGTTCTACTTGTCACTGGACGATGCGTTAATGCGTATCTTCGCATCAGACCGCATGGCCGGTATGATGCGCCGCTTAGGTATGGAAAAAGGCGAAGCCATTGAACACCCGTGGGTCAGCCGCGCTATTGAAAACGCCCAGCGCAAAGTAGAGGCACGTAACTTCGATATTCGGAAGCAATTGCTGGAGTTCGATGACGTTGCCAATGATCAGCGTAAAGTGGTATATGAGCAACGTAACGAACTGCTGGACGCAACCGATATCAGCGAGACCGTTACTGCCATTCGTGAAGACGTGGTCGACTCGGTTATCAGCCAGTATATTCCACCGCAATCGCTGGACGAAATGTGGGATATCCCGGGTCTGGAGCAACGGCTAACGGCTGATTTTGCGCTGGAGTTACCGGTAAGCCAGTGGCTGGCTGATGATAAAAAACTGTTTGAAGAAAAGCTGCGCGATAAAATTCAGCAGCAATTCAATGAGGGCTACCAGCATAAAGAGCAGATGGTTGGGGTAGACGTACTGCGCCAGTTTGAAAAAGCCATTATGTTACAAAGCCTTGATACCCATTGGAAAGAACATCTGGCAGCAATGGACCACTTGCGGCAGGGTATTAACCTGCGCGGTTACGCCCAGAAAAACCCGAAGCAGGAATATAAGCGCGAAGCGTTCGAGTTATTTTCTAATATGCTGGATGAGCTGAAAACCGATGTTATTGGTATTTTGAGCCGGGTCCAGGTAAAAGCCGCTGAGGACGTTGAGGCCGTCGACGAGCAGCGTCGTAAAGCCGATGCTGTGCCGCATAACTATCAACATGCTGATGCCGGTCAGATGGGCAGTGATGCCCCTACCGACGCTGAGCGCAATGCAATGCCGGCACCGGTAGCACGTGAAGGTGACAAAGTTGGCCGTAACGACCCCTGTCCTTGCGGCTCTGGGAAAAAATATAAGCAGTGTCATGGCAAACTCGCCTGATACCGCATTAAACCCGCTGCCACACTTACATGTGGCGGTTGGGGTTATTCTGCGACAACAGCAGGGCTTACAACAAGTATTGCTGGCGCTGCGCAGCACTAAGCAGCATCAGGGTGGTAAATGGGAGTTTCCCGGTGGCAAGGTTGAACCGGGCGAAACGGTCGCTGCAGCGCTTACGCGTGAACTGCAGGAAGAGTTGGCCATTACTATCAGCGAAGCTGAGCCCTTTATGCTGCTAACCCATACGTATCCGGAGCGGCAGGTTAGCCTGGATATCTGGCTGGTTACCACTTTTAGCGGCACCCCCCGGGGGCTGGAAGGCCAGCCACTACAGTGGGTAAATATCGCCGACTTAGCAACTATTCACTTTCCTGATGCCAACCAGCCTATTGTCAGTAAATTACAGCAGCAGTTTCTGGCGGGTGCCTGACTCTGCTGCCCTGTTTTGTCACTTAACACATCGCGTTATTACTTATTGCCGGCCGGTAAACTGCCCAGTGCTTCGGTAAAGCCCCGTAATGAAAAGGTCAGAGTGCTGGCACGTTGCTCAGTAAAAAACAGTTTAACGCTATAGGTAGCACTGTTTTTTAGTTGTTCAACTATGGCGGGTGTTAAAACCAGCAGCACTTTACAACCCTGAGGCAAACAGACCATAACCGGTGCCTGGTGTTGGTTACCGCCAATATCAATCGCCACACCTGGCGGTAAATAAATACCGAGCGGTAAATTTAACTGTAGTATTGGCTCCTTGCTATCACTGACATAGCTAATCTGGCTGGAGAACACAATGCCGGGCTGCTCCGGGTTTTGCAGGCCTTGTGAAATAGCGCACTCACTTTGCGTTTTACAGTTTTGCTGCCAATCACCAAATTTATTGCGGCTGGGTTCACTGGCGTTAGCAGCAGAACTTAATAATAAACTGCCGGCTGTCAACAGGGTTGCCAGAGTCAGCTGTTTTAGCTGTTTTTCAGGTGTGGTGTTAGCTAAATAGTTAAATGCCATTATTTATTCCTTTAAAAAAATAAAGCCCTGCGCTAACGCAAGGCTTTACAGGCTTATACTCTTAATTTTACGGAGTTTCTACTGTACGCTGTGCGGCTTATTGCAGCTTAGCATAACGTTTGCGGCGCATAAACAGCGCTACAATACCGCTGCCAAATAACAGCAGGCTGGCAGGGGCTGGCACGTCAACCGGATCGGTAGGGTCAATAACCACGGTACCACCTACTCCGGAAAAGCCGAATATATAGGTTGGGGTAATGGCACCGCTGGCATCACCAAAACCGTCCTGGTTAGCATCGTTACCAGACCAGCCTAACGAGTAAACTTCAGCGCCTACGCTGGCTAATGCACTTAATGCTGCATCACGGTTGTCAGCACCACCATAGAATATTTCAAAGCTGTAGCTTTCGCCGGCCAGTAAAGCACCAAAATCAAAATCAAAGTTAGAGCCAATATCACCCGGGCCACCAGCGGTAAAATCACCGGTATTGCCTAGTAAATCAAAACAACTATCTAACGGGTTGGAGTTGCAAAAGCCATTGTCATTTGCTGCTAACACAGCGCTGGCAGCAGCCGTACCACCAATGGTTACAAACTCACTAAATGGTGTAGGTGAGGTATCCCAGTCAAAGGTGCGACGATATAACAGGTTGGCAATATCGGCACCGCTGATATTTTCAATGGTTACCGCAACCCGGAACAGGTTGTCAGTCTCAGCAGACAGCACGAATTCGTGGGTAATTTGCAGCAAACCGCCCATAGACGTTACCGAGGTTGCTGTAGTGGCAGTGCTGTCAAAGCTAATCAGGTTAAGGCCTGATACACCCCAATCATTATTGGCAGAGCCGCCAACGCCGTTTGCAGCTACACCCCAGCCTTCACACACACAACCATGATAGGTTGACTCGTATTCAATACCGTCACTGATATAACGTAAGCCAACACCGGTTAAGCCGGTGACGTCAGCATTGCCGCCTTCGACGTTAAGCTGGCCATAGTCGTCAACACCGAGGCTGACGTTACCATCAGTGATAATCATCGAGGCCTGGCACACGCCTGCCATACCTAACAATGCAATTGCTGATGCAAGTTTTAAAAGTTTCATAAGTTTCTTCCTGAAAGTTATATGTATATTTTTACTGCAGTAACAAAATGGCATAAACTATGCCATTGTTTAAATAGATGATATTTAATGGTTTTATCTTGTACCTATTACAAAAATGTAAAATAATGTGACGACATATTAGCAGCAACTAGTTTTTAAAAAACGCGTTATCCTGAGCAATGAACTCCTGTTCGAGCTCGGCCAGATACTGTTCTGATAAGTCAGCGTCTATCGGCGCTTTATCCGGAATACGATGATTTTCTGCAGCCCAGTCGCCTAAATCGATCAGCTTGCAACGCTCTGAACAAAAAGGCCGGAAGGTGGCATCGGCATTCCAGACAACGGCAGTATCGCAGGTAGGGCATTTAACGGTGGTTGGCATAAAATTAAACTCTGTTTGAAACTTTAAAACGGCGCTTAGTATAGCAGCTTCGGTATGGTTGCACAGGGAATGAAATAGCAGAGTTTTGAAAAGCTGATACCCGTTTACCCTAAGCGGCCGTTGAAGCCCTGGACGGGCGTAAACGAGACCCCATGGATGGGTTTACGGCGTGTCGGCGTGGGTAAATGGGTGTCGGCTTTAATCTCCGAGCTTAGCAACAAGCCAGTTTAAATTGCTGCGATTTATCGGCGGCGCTGCGGCCGCTGTCGGCGTCCAGCTGCATAAAGCGGATTGCATAACGATACTTATTGCCACTCACCGTTGGGTAAATGCCCTGGCCGGCGGGGTATTTAATCCGCAGTAATTCAAACTGCTCGGCATTTTGCTGATAAAAGCCATTGTCGGCCACAACACTCTGGTACTGGCTGCGCTCACGAATAAAGGTTAGTACATAGCTTATCGCCTGTTCGGCCAGTGCGATCTGGCCCAGCCAGTCTTGCGCCTGAGCCTGGCGTTCGCTTAGCGGCAAACTAAACCAGTATTGCAGCTGCGGCATATCAAAGTAGCAGCAGCCACCAGGAATACTAAAGCGTTGGCGCAGCGGAGCTAAAAAGTTATCGTCTTTTAAGCCGCTGAGTAATTTACCGCTGCGCAGTAATGATGACTGCATCCGCACCGCGGCCTGCAGCATATCCTGTAATTTCGTGTCGGATACCGACGGGTGTTGCGACCACAATACCAGTTGGCTTTCGCAACGTTCTATATCTTTAATTAAGTCTGGTCGCACATCATTGCGATCCAGCACCTCAATTAACGCGAATAAACTGGTAAAAAAGCTTTGCTGCTGATTATTGTCGGCCAGCGCTAAATGACTGTGCACCTGCTGAAATAAGAACTCCAGGCGCAAATAGGTGCGGATTTTTTCGTTTAGCGGGTGCTCGTAAATAATGTCGCTGCTGTCCGTCATAAGATATGTTGGCCTGTTTTTAATTATTGTCCGCCAGCGTTATATAGCGTTGGTGTAGTTGCTGCACCTGCTGCAGCAGTAGGTCGGTGCCTTTGCTGTTATCAGTACCCAATTCAGCGTTGTTGTCTATAACATCATCAGCTAAGGCTAAGCGTTCTGGCCGGCTGATCTGGCTGGCGATTATCGCCTGTATCTGCGTTGCATTAGTACCGCTGTTAGCACCGTCACGGCTTAGAGTGCGATCAAGCTGGTTTTGTTCCGTTATATCTACAACTAATACCCGGTTCACCAGGGTATGCAGTTTATTCTCCAGCAACAATGGTGCGATTAGCAGCACATAAGGCGCGTTCGGCAGTGCCGCTAACTGGCGCAGCATTTCAGCGCGAATGGCCGGGTGCATTACGCTGTCCAGCCACTGTTTTGCTGCCACGTCGCTGAAAATTAACTGGCGCAGCGCCGCCCGGTTTAAACTGTTATCGGTGTTTAATACCTGCGGCCCAAAATGGCCGGCAATTTGCGCCAGCAGTGGCGTGCCTGTGGCCACTACTTCGCGTGCCACTATGTCGGCATCTACCGCCGGCACCCCCAGCTGTGTAAACAGCTCAGCAACGGTCGACTTACCACTGCCAATGCCGCCCGTTAAGCCAACAATAAAACGGCTGTTGCCAGTACCAATTTCAATGTTAGCGCTGCTAGCCAAGGTAGCCAAGATAAGCATTGGTTAGCTGCTCACCCCACAGTAAGGCAATAAAACCGGCCGCGGCAATATAAGGGCCAAACGGAATAGGGGTCGCTTTGTCGCGGCCCTGTATCGCCAGCATAGTGGCGCCAATTACCGCACCCACTACCGACGACAATAAAATGATCAGTGGCAACTGTTGCCAGCCCAGCAGGGCACCGAAAATGGCCAGCAATTTAAAATCGCCATAGCCCATGCCTTCCTTACCGGTTAATAGCTTAAATCCCCAGTACACCAGCCATAAGCTCAGGTAACCGGCAGCGGCGCCAATAATGGCCTGGGCCGGATTAACTAAGGCTGAATCAGTCAGGCTAAATACCAAGGCTAACCATAATAACGGCAGGGTCAGGCTGTCGGGTAACAGCATGGTGTCTATGTCGATAAAACTGAGCGCAATTAAGCCCCAGGTGACAAAAATCAGCACCAGCGCCAGGGTACCAAAACCAAATTGCCAGGCCACCAGCGCCGACAGCACCGCAGTTAGCGCCTCTACCGCCGGGTAACGGCTGCTTATCGGTGCCTTGCAGTGGCGGCAGCGGCCTTTTAGTAATAACCAGCTGATTACCGGAATATTATCGCGCGCGCTAATTTGGGTATGGCACTTAGGGCAGGCCGAGCGGGGTACCGCCAGGTTAAAGCGCTCAGGTTTTGCTGTAGCAGCGGTGTTGTTTTTGGCAGTGGCGCTAACAACAGCATCTGCCTGAAAATACGCCTGATACTCCTGCTGCCACTCCCGCTCCATCATTTTCGGCAGCCGGTACACCAGCACATTAATAAAGCTGCCAATCAGTAAGCTAAGTAGCGCCGTCAGGCTAATAAAAAGCCAGCTATGCTGGCTTAAATAACTGGCTAATTCACTCATTATACAATGGCGCCCATCTGGAAGATTGGCAGGTACATGGCAATAATTAAACCACCGATAATCACACCCAATACCGCCATTATCAGTGGCTCAAGTAGTGCGGTCAAGCCATCAACTGCGTCATCCACTTCCTGCTCATAAATATTGGCGACTTTCTCCAGCATGCTATCCAGCGCACCGGACTCTTCCCCAATCGAGACCATTTGCACTACCATTTCAGGAAACTGATCAGTTTGCTTCATGGCTAAATACATCTGGGTGCCGGACGATACTTCTTCGCGGATATGCATAATGGCATTGCGGTATATTTCATTGCCCGAAGCGCCGGCGGCTGACTCTAACGCCTCTATTAACGGCACACCGGCGGCAAAGGTGGTAGAAAGCGTACGGGCAAAGCGGGCCACCGCCGCTTTATTTAAAATATTACCAATAACCGGCGCTTTTAATATCCAGCCATCGGCCATAGTGCGGAATTTTAAACTTTTGCCATAGGCGTGCTTTACCACATAGCCAAAAGCAAAAATACCAAACAATACCACCCACCAGTATTGTTGCATCATCTCGGAGATACCCAGTACAAACTGCGTAAAAGCCGGTAGCTCAGCGCCAAAGCCGGCAAAAATACTGGCAAATTGTGGTACCACAAAAATCAGCAATATTGAGGTTACAATAGCTGCTACCACCAGTACTGCTACAGGGTAAAACATGGCTTTTTTAATTTTTGATTTAAGGGCTTCAGCCTTTTCTTTATATATCGCAATCCGGTCAAAAATGCGATCGAGCGCGCCCGATTGCTCGCCCGATTTAACTAAATCGCAGTACAGCTCATCAAAGTACTTGGGGTGTTCGCGCAGTACTTCTGACAACGGCAAACCGGCCTGAATTTTTACCGATATTTTCTGCATTAAAGTACGCAGGCTTTTATTGTCAGCGCCATTGGCAATTAAGTCGATACTTTGCACCAGTGGCACGCCGGCGCCCAGCATAGTGGCAATCTGGCGGGTAACGACCGCAATATCAGCCGCGGTAATTTTGCGCTCGCCACCAAATAACGATTTTGGCTTACGCTTTACCCGGGACGGGGTAATACCTTGCTGGCGTAGTAAGGCTTTAACCTCGGCGATACTATTACCTTTTAACTCGCCATCGGCTTTTTTACCGCGGCGGTTTACCCCTTTATATTGGTAAATTTCCAGCTCTTTAATTTTAAATTTTTGTGCCTGAGCCATGTTTAATGTCCTGTTGCTGCGCGAGGGCGCTGGATTTATTAATATTTGTTGCGTGTCACTTGTTTCTTATTTTGGTTAATTATCACTTATCAGCAGTAAACTAACCTTTCGTTACCCGGTTTACCTCGGCCAGACTGGTCACGCCGGCGGCGGCTTTAATTAAGCCCGATTGCCTTAAGCTGTTTATGCCTTCTTTCTGGGCCTGGGTAGCAATGTCCAGCGAGTTACCATCGGCCATAATAATATCGGCCATTTTACCGCTAATTGGCATAACCTCGTAAATACCGACCCGGCCTTTATAGCCATTGGTGCAGCTGTCACAACCAACCGGTTTAAAAATGGTAATGCTACCCAGCTGCTCTGCCGTAAAGCCCTGGCGCAGTAACTCCTGCTCGGGCAATTGCTCGGGGGCTTTGCATTTAGGGCACAGCCTGCGCGCCAGGCGCTGGGCAATAATTAAACTCACCGAGCTGGCGACGTTATAGGCCGGTACGCCCATATTCAGCAGCCGGGTTAAGGTTTCGGGCGCCGAGTTAGTATGCAGGGTCGAGAGGACTAAGTGGCCGGTCTGGGCCGCTTTAATCGCTATTTCGGCGGTTTCTAAATCCCGTATTTCACCCACCATTACCACGTCAGGGTCTTGCCGTAAGAATGATTTAAGCGCAGTAGCAAAGGTTAAACCGGCCCGCGGGTTAACCTGCACCTGGTTAATGCCGGTTAAGTTAATTTCTACCGGGTCTTCGGCGGTGGAAATGTTGGTTTCACTGGTATTTAAAATAGCCAGGCCGGTATAAAGCGATACCGTTTTACCGCTACCCGTCGGGCCGGTAACCAGTATCATACCCTGCGGCTGCGCCAGCGCCGCCAAATAGCGCTGCTTTTGAATATCTTCATAGCCTAATACATCAATCCCCAGCATGGCGCTGTCGGAATCGAGAATACGCATTACAATTTTTTCGCCCCACAGGGTAGGCAGGCTGCTGACCCGGAAGTCGATAGATTTTTTAGCCGACAGTTTAAGCTTTATCCGGCCATCCTGCGGCACCCGTTTTTCGGCAATGTCGAGGCGCGACATAACCTTTAACCGCGCCGACAGCCGGCTGGCCAATGCTACTGGTGGGTTGGCCACTTCGTTTAATATGCCGTCTATCCGAAAGCGAATGCGGTACAGTTTTTCATAGGGCTCAAAGTGTAAGTCGGAGGCGCCTTTCCGAATGGCATCCAGCAGCATTTTATTAATAAAGGCAATAATGGGCTGGTCTTCTTTATCGGCGGTTACCCCGCCTTCGTCTTCCTGTTCTTCAACTATGCCCATCGAGCCCAAGTCCCAGTCGGCAGCGTCGCCGGCCAGGTTAAAGCTGCTATCAAACAGTTTTTCAATCAGCTTTTGCAGCTTATCAAATTCAACCACCACCACTTCAGCATTCAGGCCGGTGTTAAATTCAAAGTCTTCAATCGCCGCCATATTTGTCGGGTCTATCACCGCTAAATACATAGTGCGGCCGCGCTTAGACAGCGGCAACATATCGTTTTTGCGGATTAGCTTTTCGTTCCGTAAATCTTCCGGTACTGACACTAAATCGTAGTAATCAAGATCAATACACAGGGCGGAACTAAACTGGGTGGCCAGCTCCGCCAGCCGGGCAGAGCCAATGAGTTTTTCATTAATGAGCAGCTCGGGCAGGGTGCGGTAATTGCCGCTTTTTTCAGAAATAGCTTTGGTGGCTTTATCATTGTCGATAATGCCTTGCTGCAGCAAGCGTTTTAACAGAGTGGAATTTGCATTAACCGCCATACAGCGTAATTATCCCTAAGATGCTTTAAAAATCGTGAATTGCTTGATTATGCCAGCATTTAGCACTTATTCAAGTTTATAGTGCCCAGCAATAAATTAGGGTCAGAACAAAATTAAATTATCAGCTACGCTTAATGTATATATATCCGCTGCATTGGAGAAAAAGCGCTATGGCAAGGCTGCCCCGGGTGCATCTGGCTGGTGTGCCAGAGCATATTATTCAGCGTGGCAATAATCGGCAGGTATGTTTTGCCTGCGATGATGATTTTGCTGCCTATGCTAAATGGTTGCAGGAGTTTGCAAACCAATTTCAGGTGCAGTTACACGCCTGGGTATTTATGACAAACCACGTGCATTTGCTGTGCACTGCTGCAGACAAACGCGGCATAAGCCTGATGATGCAAAGCCTGGGGCGGCAGTATGTGCGCTACTTTAACCGGCGTTATAGCCGCAGCGGTACCTTGTGGGAGGGCCGTTTTAAATCGTGCCTGGTACAAAGCGAGCATTATGTGATGGCGGTGTACCGCTATATTGAGCTTAACCCGGTGCGGGCCGGAATGGTTAGCTCGCCGGCAGCTTATCACTGGTCTAGTTATGCTACTAACGCGCTGGGCACGCCCTCGGCGTTGTGTCAGCCGCATAGCTGTTATCTGGCCTTGGCTGACACCGCTGCAGCACGCCAGCAACATTATCAGGGGTTATTTACCAACAACACAGATGACACCATGCTGCCGCAAATTCGCAGTGCAACCAACAGTGGTATGGCGCTGGGTAACGAGCATTTTATCCAGCAGGTGGCTGATCTAACCGGCCGGCGCCAGCAACTGGCAAAGCGGGGCAGACCACGGGCGGCAAGCAGCAGTTAATTTTGTTCTGACCCTAATTTAAGCAGCAGTTAATTTTGTTCTGACCCTAATTTATTAAAGTGGAATTGGTAATTAGCTACAACCTGGCGTATTATTTACCGGTCGAATCGAACGAAATAAGGTGGCAATTGTGGAGTCTTTAACAGCAAATCAGGCCAAAACAAATTTTGGTAGTCTGTTATTAAAAGCACAGGTTGAACCGGTACAGATCAGCAAAAATGGTCGTCAGGTCGCTGTTGTTATGTCAGCAGAGCAATATGATGCGTTGAACAAAGCCCTCATCCGCTCACTGCGCGAATCGGCAAATCATCTGCAGGCTATGTCAGAACATCAGCTTAATCAGCTTGCAGACACAGATGCTTTTTTAAATGACCTGGCAGCAGGTCGTTACGATTGAAAAAAAAGTTATCAGACGAAGCAAAGGCAGATCTGGTTGAAATAAGACAATACACTCTGCAACAGTGGGGGCCGCAGCAATCAGCAAAATATATTACAGCCATTAGCGCAACCATTAACAACCTTGCTGACAACCCCCTGATGGGCGTGCCAAGAAACGATATTAAAGAAGGCATCAGGCTGTTTGTGCATGGCCGACATGTTATTTATTACATGGTACGGCATCAGCTGCTTATTGTTATTCGTGTTTTAAAACACAATGCTGCAAGCCGACGCCCGGCTGGCAGAGACAAAAATGCAAGACTAGCGTTGTAGCGTGAATAGCTAAAGGCAATAAGGTCAGTTAATTTTGTTCTGACCCCAATTTTTTGTTCTGACCCCAATTTTAAATTTTGTTCTGACCCCAATTTTCATTGCGATAGTGAACAATGGTTTTTACTTATTGAATAAAAAAGCCAGCTTAAGCTGGCTTTACGTTTCAAGCTAAAGAACTTGAATAATTAGATACGACACTCAGCTGGAACATACTTGTTGTTTGCAGCGGCAGTTACTGCGCAAGTCCACGTGATCTCTGGATCACCAGCAACGAATGTAGGTGTTAAGTTAACAGTTACATCACCAGCAGCTGGGGTTGATACTACTTGAATTTGACCACTTGCGTCAGTACAGGTTAACGTTAAAGTGTTAGTGGTTGCTACAGTAATATCAGTTACACCGCGGCAGCTACCTACAGCAATTGCATTAGCATTGGCAATGTTTTCTGTTACGGTTGAGCGTGCTGCTGATGCTAAGCTCAGAGGCTCAGCCATACGACCACGAATAGTGTAATCCTGATAAGCAGGCAGTGCTACTGCTGCTAAAATACCGATAATCGCTACCACGATCATTAATTCGATCAAGGTAAAACCTTGTTGTTTGGCACGTTGTAAATTAATCATTTTGTACATCTCCTGAGGATTTAATTAGCCGTTGGGCTACTGTCTATTTTGGTTATTTTTCAGGGCAGCGCAAGCTAATTGTTAAAAAATGCCAGCCGAATTACTAACTAATTATTTTTATTACTAAAATATTTTTTAGCTAATGTAGAGAAAGGCTTATTTTATAGTACAAAGGTATTAGTTGTAGCGCCTGTTATCGCTGCTATTACCGTTTTTCAGCCCAAAAAATTGTAGATTGATCGTGCAGGATCAATAAAACGATCCTGCGATCGGCTGAAAATAGAAATTAGGGTCAGAACAAAAATCAGGCAAATCCCCCTCTGGTTCAAATCCCCCTATGGTCCCCCTTTGCTAAAGTGGGACGAGTTAGTTCCCCCCTCTTTGGCAAAGAGGGGGTTGGGGGAGATTCGGTGGTTGGTATAGTTATCTAAATTTAATTAAGTGCCGCCAGCACATGTTCTGGATCACGTTCGATAGCCCGCAGCAATGCTTTAGCCGGGCCGGTTGGTTCGCGACGACCTTGTTCCCAGTTGCGCAAGGTGCCCAGTTGCACATCTATTAACTGAGCAAATGCGACTTGACTAAGTTTGGTTCGTTGGCGAATTTCTTTTACCTTTACCGCTGCAACAAAGCTTTCTCTTGAGGCCTGGCGTTCACCGCGAACAATCTCATCCATTTGCTGGACGCTTTCCAGCAAATCGTTAAACAGGTTGTCGTTCATTTCACCACCTCTGTACAATATCTTTTAATAACTTCAGTTGTTTATCAGACAAGTTATCTTGTTCATTCTTTGGGTATATAAGCAATAACCTGATGTGGCTGTCAGGTTGCACGTAGTAGTAAATTACCCGGACACCACCACTTTTGCCCTGCATTTCCAATCCCCAGCGTATTTTTCGTAAGCCTCCGCTGCCTTTAATTAGTTTTCCGGCGTTAGGTTGATTAGCCAAGAACTGCTGAAACTGGCGGTATTCATCGTCTGGCATTAGCCCTTTCAGACATTTTGTAAAAACTGCAGTTTCAACAAATATCACGAACACTCCATGTTGTGTGCGTCAGTGGCGTATGTTTGGAGTATGCTTTAAAAAAACCGCATCGTCAATTTGAGTGTTGGAACAAATCCCCCTGTGGTCCCCCTTTACTAAAGTGGGACGAGTTAGTTCCCCCCTCTTTGGCAAAGAGGGGGTTGGGGGAGA